>NZ_MVHC01000099.1 GCF_002086455.1 Mycolicibacter algericus DSM 45454 | reverse complement strand
CACCACCGCCAACACCCGATCACCATCACGCTGGGCATCCGAGAGCCGCTTGAGCACCACCACCCCGGCACCCTCGCTGCGGACATAGCCATCGGCGCCGGCGTCGAACGTCTTGCACTGCCCGTCGGGGGCCAACATCCCCCACCGCGAGGTGGCAATACTGTTCTGCGGCGACAACATCAGGTTCACCCCGGCCGCCAGCGCCTGATCGGACTCCCGGCGCCGCAGACTCGCACACGCCAGATGAATCGTCACCAACGACGACGAACACGCCGTGTCGAGCATGATCGCCGGACCGTGCACACCCAGGAAATAAGCCAACCGGCCGGCCGCGAAATTGGCGGCGTTGCCGAAGGGAACGTAGGGATCGATATCGGCGGCCTGGATATTGCCGATCATGCTGAGGGCGTAGTCGCTGGTGGTCATGCCGACGAAAACGCCGGTCGCGGTGCCCCGAATCGCCTCCTTGGTGATCCCGGCATGCTCCAACGCCTCCCAGGCCACCTCCATCAACAACCGCTGCT
>NZ_MVHC01000098.1 GCF_002086455.1 Mycolicibacter algericus DSM 45454 | reverse complement strand
TCAGGCCCAGCTGGAGCCCACCGAGGCGTCGGTGTTGGCCATGTTGTTGCCGGCGGTCTGCACCTTCTGACCGTGGGCGTTGGCCTGCTCGTAGATCACCGCGAAGTTGCGGCCCAACTGCGCCACGAACTCCTGGCAGGCCACCGAACCGGCGCCACCCCAGAAATCCCCGGCCGCCAACACGTCATGCACGATCGCCTGGTGCTCGGCCTCCAACGAGGCAGCCTGAGCACGGATCAACGCACCGTGGGCATTCACATCACCGAACTGGTAGTTAATCGACATCGGTCAAAGCTCCTTCTAGCTCGACAGGATCTGCTGGGAAGCAGCTTCCTGCTGCTCGTAGTGGTTGGCGTCACGGATCAACCCATCGCGCACCCCGTGCAGCATGTTCACGATGTTGCGAAACGCCGTCTGCATCTGACCCATGGTGTCCATCGAGGTCCGCTCCGCCAGACCACCCCACCCCGCACCGGAGATGTTGGTCGACGACGCCCACATCCGGCGCGCCTCATCCTCCACCGTCTGCGCGTGAACGTCGAAACGCCCCGCCATCGCCCGCATCGCATCCGGGTCGGTCATAAAACG
>NZ_MVHC01000097.1 GCF_002086455.1 Mycolicibacter algericus DSM 45454 | reverse complement strand
GACACCGAAGTGGCCGCCTTCCGCGACCGCCCGCTCTCGGAGCAGGCATTCCCGTACGTGTTCCTCGATGCCACCTACTGCAAGGCCCGGGTCAACCACCGGGTCGTCTCCCAGGCGGTGGTCATCGCCACCGGCGTGGCCGCCGACGGCCGCCGCGAAGTGCTCGGCTTCGACGTCGGAGACTCCGAGGACGGCGCATTTTGGACGGCGTTTCTGCGGTCGCTGAAATCGCGTGGGCTGGCCGGGGTGCAGCTGGTCATCTCCGATGCCCATGCCGGGCTGCGGGCCGCCATCGAAGCCGTGCTGATCGGAGCGGCCTGGCAACGGTGCCGGGTGCATTTCGTGCGCAACGTTCTCGCGCAGGTGCCCAAGGGTTCCGCGGAGATGGTCGCCGCGGCGATCCGCACCATTTTCGCCCAACCCGACGCCGAGCACGTGCGCGAACAACTCGACACCATCGCCACCATGCTGGGCCGGCAATTGCCCAAGGTCGAGACCATGCTGCGTGATGCCGCCGAGGACATCACCGCGTTCGCCGACTTCCCGGTGGCGCACTGGAAAAAGATCTGGTCGACCAACCCGTTGGAGCGTCTCAACCGCGAGATCAAGCGCCGAACCGACGTCGTCGGGGTCTT
>NZ_MVHC01000096.1 GCF_002086455.1 Mycolicibacter algericus DSM 45454 | reverse complement strand
CGTAGGGGAACTCGGTGTGGGTCAGGCCGCGAGTGCGGAAGGCGTCGATTTCACGATCCAGGCCAGCGCAGATGCGCGACACCTCTGATTTGGACACCCCCGAGCCCACTCCCATCGCGGCGACCAAGTCATCGACGCTGCGCGTCGATACCCCGTGCACGTAGGCCTCCATGATCACCGCGTGCAACGCCTTGTCGATGCGGCGGCGCCGCTCCAGCAGGGACGGGAAGAACGACCCGGCACGCAGTTTGGGGATCTGTACCTCGACATCCCCGGCGGTGGTCGACACCGTTTTGGGGCGGTGCCCGTTGCGCTGAGTGGTCCGGCCCTGGACTCGCTCGTAGCGGCCGGCACCGATCGCATCGGTGGCTTCGGCCTCGATCAGCGCCTGCAGCCCGGCCCGGATCAACTCGGCAAACACCGCCCCGGCGTCAGCGGACTTGAGCGCATCGAGCTGAGCGAGCAGGGCAGAATGGTCGTGGGTCATCGCGTTGTGTGTCCTTTGCTTGAGTCACTTTGGTCGGTAACTCAATGACCACTACGCGATGACCCACCCCAAAGCCCTCAACGACACACCAAGAGCCCAACCGCCCCGGTCAGCCGCAGGCCCGAAACCCCACCATCCCAGGGGACTTAGCC
>NZ_MVHC01000095.1 GCF_002086455.1 Mycolicibacter algericus DSM 45454 | reverse complement strand
AAACACTCCTTCTGTCCGCCCCAACGGCGGTCCGATGGTGGACCACCCCGGACTTACACAGATGGAATGACACGCCCGGCCTTCGTGATCGACGCCTACGCCCGGCGGATCGTCGGATGGCGCACCGCCCCCACGATGACCTCCCAACTGGTGCTCGATGCCATCGAGCACGCCATTTGGACCCGTAGCCGCGACGGCATCGAGGATCTAACCGGGCTGATCCACCACCATGACCGCGGCAGCCAATACACCTCGGTGGCGTTCACCGACCGACTCATCGAAGCCGGCATTGACGCCTCCATCGGGGCCACCGGCAACTCCTACGACAACGCCCTGGCAGAGACGATCAACGGGCTCTACAAGACCGAGCTGATCAAGGCCCAGGGCCCGTGGCGCACCGTTGACCAGGTCGAAGTCGCCACCCTGGAATGGGTCGACTGGTTCAACCACCGCCGACTCTACGAATACTGCGCAGACATGCCACCGGCCGAGTGCGAAGCCCTGTACTACCGTCACCACCGAACTCCGCACACCGCCGAGTTCTCAACCCCGTAAGTCTCCGGAGAGCAATGATCAATACCTGTGGATGAGCCTCGGTGAGGCGGCGTAGGAAAGGGCGCACCTTCCCGAGGATGATCTGA
>NZ_MVHC01000094.1 GCF_002086455.1 Mycolicibacter algericus DSM 45454 | reverse complement strand
ACCTAAGGGCCTCGATGAGCTGGCGCAGCTGGGTCGCAGTCTCTGGAAGCGGCGCCGCGAAATCCTGGCCTACTTCGACGTCGGCATCTCCAACGGCCCCGTCGAAGCCATCAACGGCCGCCTGGAACACCTACGCGGCATCGCCCTGGGATTTCGCAACCTCAACCACTACATCCTGCGATCCCTGATCCACTCCGGCCAACTTCAAGACCGGATCAACGCACTCTGAAACCGGAAGAGCCGGTTTGCTCAACGAGCTGACCAAGGCCGTGCTCGAGCGTGCCCTGAATTCGGAGTTGACCCATCACCTGGGTTACGAGGCCGGCGATCCGGCCGGGCGCGGATCGGGCAATTCCCGCAACGGCACCACACCGAAAACGGTAGCCACCGTCAACGGCCCGGTGCGTATCGAGGCGCCGCGCGATCGCAACGGCTCGTTCGAGCCGGCGATCGTGCCGAAGAAAACCCGGCGACTCAACAACATTAATTCGGTGGTGCTGTCGCTGTATTCACGCGGCATGACCACCCGCGATATCGAAGCCCATCTGGCCGAGGTGTACGGGGCATCGGTGTCGCGGGAGCTGATCTCGAATATCACCGAGGTGGTTGTCGATGAGATCAAGGCCTGGCAGTCTCGGCCCCTGGATG
>NZ_MVHC01000093.1 GCF_002086455.1 Mycolicibacter algericus DSM 45454 | reverse complement strand
CGTAACCCAGGTGATGGGTCAACTCCGAATTCAGGGCACGCTCGAGCACGGCCTTGGTCAGCTCGTTGAGCAAACCGTCCGCGCCGTCGATCGGGGTCCCCGATTTCACTGCATCGGCGATCAGCGAATCCAGTGTGTCGGCGCTGAACGCCTCCGCCAACCGTCGGGCCGCCGTCTTGTCCTGAGCCGGCGCCTTCGTGGACTTGGTCACAAAACACTCCTTCTGTCCGCCCCAACGGCGGTCCGATGATGGACCACCTCGGACTTACACAGATGGAATGACACGCCCCCGAGACGTGCTCTTCACCCACTACGACCCGTTCCACAATGTCGGCATGTGGCTGCCCCTGGGCGCCGTCGCCGACAGGTAGAAGCTGCGGGAAGGCCAAGTGCCTTCGCCGTTCCTGAGGACCAGAGTGTGCTCACTATGTCGGCCTATCGACGCGCCGTCACCGGGCCTCAGCCCGTAGGCGGGAATCCAGAGTTTCGCTGCGAGCAGCCCCTTCAAAAGTGGTGCATCACCCTTGGCCGATTTAGCTTGCGTTCGTCCTACGCGCAGATGCACGCCGGTGTACTCCCCCTGAGCCGTCCCGGTAAGTCCGGGGACTGATTTCCTTGAATCACCCCGCCTTCGGTGGGGTGTGCCTGTGATCGTAGT
>NZ_MVHC01000092.1 GCF_002086455.1 Mycolicibacter algericus DSM 45454 | reverse complement strand
GGTAAACCGACGAGTCGTCGTTACAGTCCGGAGGAGAAGGCCTCCGCGGTGCGGATGGTGCGCACCCTGCGCGCGGAGCTGGGTACCGAGCACGGCACCGTGCAGCGCGTGGCCAACCAGCTCGGTTACGGGGTGGAATCGGTGCGTCAGTGGGTCCGCCAGGCCGACATCGACGACGGCCAGACCCCCGGGGTGTCGACCGCGGAGGCGCGACGGATCAAGGACCTTGAGCAGGAGAATCGAGAACTCAAGCGTGCCAACGAAATACTGAAACGAGCAGCGACTTTCTTCGGGGCGGAGCTCGACCGCCAACACACGAAATAGTGGCCTTCATCGACGCCAACCGCGCCGATCTCGGGGTCGAGCCCATCTGCACCGTCCTGCGCAACGCAGGCGTGCAGGTGGCCCCGAGCACCTACTACGCGGCCAAGTCCCGGCCGGCGTCGGCGCGCGCAGTCCGCGATGCAGTGATGATCCCGGTGCTGGTCAAGCTTTGGGAAGACAACTACTCGGTCTACGGGGCCCGCAAGCTGGCCAAGGCTGCTCGCCGGGCCGGTCACGACATCGGCCGGGATCAGGTCGCCCGGCTGATGAAGGCCGCCGGCATCGCCGGTGTGCACCGCCGCCGGAAGGTACGCACCACCAAGGCCGATCCGGAGGCTCCACGC
>NZ_MVHC01000091.1 GCF_002086455.1 Mycolicibacter algericus DSM 45454 | reverse complement strand
CGTAACCCAGGTGATGGGTCAACTCCGAATTCAGGGCACGCTCGAGCACGGCCTTGGTCAGCTCGTTGAGCAAACCGTCCGCGCCGTCGATCGGGGTCCCCGATTTCACTGCATCGGCGATCAGCGAATCCAGTGTGTCGGCGCTGAACGCCTCCGCCAACCGTCGGGCCGCCGTCTTGTCCTGAGCCGGCGCCTTCGTGGACTTGGTCACAAAACACTCCTTCTGTCCGCCCCAACGGCGGTCCGATGATGGACCACCTCGGACTTACACAGATGGAATGACACGCCCGCTGAGGGCTCTGATGGCACCGATGGCCGCTGGCGCATCGCCCGCAAGGTCGCCCCCGACCGGGTGATATCGACGGTGGACCCCGAGGCCCGGCACACCCGCAAATCGCCGGAGGCTCGCCGCGATGGGTACCGGGCGCACGTGGCGGCCGAGCCCGAAACAGGGATCATCACCGCCGAGGCGCTGACCCAGGCCGCCGGGACGCAAAACTCCGATCCCGGGGTGGCCGAGCAGTTCGTGGCCGCCGACGCCGACGCCGGCGAAGTTCGGGAGTGGTACGGCGATTCCGCTTACGGCACAGGGGATCTGCGCGGTGCGATCGCCGATGCCGGTCACAAAGCGGTGATCAAACCCAAGCCGTTGACCGTGGCCGTCGACGG
>NZ_MVHC01000090.1 GCF_002086455.1 Mycolicibacter algericus DSM 45454 | reverse complement strand
GATCTGCGCGGTGCGATCGCCGATGCCGGTCACAAAGCGGTGATCAAACCCAAGCCGTTGACCGTGGCCGTCGACGGCGGGTTCAGCGTGGACGACTTCACCGTCGATGAGGCTGCCGCCACCGTGACCTGCCCAGCAGGCAATACCCGCCCGATCACCAAGTCTCGCCGTGTGATCTTTGGGGCGCTGTGTCGCGACTGTCCGCTCGCTGCGCGCTGCACCACGGCAAAGAGCGGCCGCACCCTTGAGCTGCATGAGCATGACAACCTGCTCCGCCAAGCCCGTCGCGACTGGACCGACAAGCCCGACCTGCGCAAGAAATACCGCTTGAACCGGCCCAACGTCGAACGAGCGGTCTCCCAGATCGCCAGCCGCGGCGGTCGCCGTTTGAAACTGCGGTACCGCGGCTCCGAGAAGAACCATGCGTGGCTGGCCCGCCGTACTGCCGGGCTCAATCTGCGTAACCTCATCGACCGCGGTCTCACCCACACGGCCGGCGTCTGGGCGCTGACGCCGCAAACCGCCTGAAGTGGGTCCTCACACGAGATCGACCGCACTCACCAGCACCCAAATGCCCAGCCCGACCCGCCGCCGAGACGCTTCCTACGAGTCCAAGACCGCCTTTCCCCGCCGTCCGCTCACCAGCCCTCGAACCAACACCCAGCAACCAGCCCCCAACACCGCCTTATTCAGCGGCCTCCTAG
>NZ_MVHC01000009.1 GCF_002086455.1 Mycolicibacter algericus DSM 45454 | reverse complement strand
TGGGCGCGGTGTAGATCGTCCGCATCGCGGTGGCGACCTTTTTGCGGTCTTTGTAGGACACGAACCGCATCGCATTGCGGATCACGTGCACCACACACGTCTGCACGACCGTGTCGGGGTAGATCGAGCGGATCGCATCGGGCAGACCAGTCAGGCCGTCGCAGCAGGCGATGAGGATGTCACGCACGCCGCGGTTGCGTAGGTCGATGACGACCTTCTGCCAGAACTTTGCGCCCTCGCTGTCTTGGATCCAGCAGCCCAGGGCGTGTTTGCGACCGTCGAGATCCACGCCAATGGCCAGATAGGCCACCTTGGTGGTGATGACCCCGTTGTCGCCGATCCGCAGCCGCAGACCGTCGATATAGAGGATCGGATAGACCTCATCCAGGGGCCGAGACTGCCAGGCCTTGATCTCATCGACAACCACGTCGGTGATGTTGGAGATCAGCTCCCGCGACACCGACGCCCCGTACACCTCCGCAAGGTGGGCCTCGATATCGCGGGTCGTCATCCCGCGCGAATACAGCGACAGCACGACCGAATTGATGTTGTTGAGTCGACGGGTTTTCTTCGGCACGATCGCCGGCTCGAACGAACCGTTGCGATCGCGCGGTGTGTCGATGCGCACCGGACCGTTGACGGTGGTCACTGTTTTCGGTGTGGTGCCGTTGCGGGAATTACCCGATCCGCGCCCGGCCGGATCGCCGGCCTCGTAGCCCAGGTGATGGGACAGCTCCATATTCAGGGCGCGCTCGAGCACGGCCTTGGTCAGCTCGTTGAGCAAACCGTCCGCGCCGTCGATCGGGGTCCCCGATTTCACTGCATCGTCGATCAGCGAATCCAGTGTGTCGGCGCTGAACGCCTCCGCCAACCGTCGGGCCGCCGTCTTGTCCTCAGCCGACGCCTTCGTGGTCTTGGTCACAAAACACTCCTTCTGTCCGCCCCAACGGCGGTCCGATGATGGACCACCTCGGACTTACACAGATGGAATGACACGCCCGGTGAGCGAATCACCCAAGCCGCCGAAACCATCTACCAGGCCCTGATCGAGGCGGAGTTGACCGCGCTGATCGGCGCCGCCGCCCATGAGCGCTGCGAGTCCAGAACCAATCACCGCAACGGGTCACGGCCGCGCACCTTGACCACCGTGGCCGGCGACCTGGAGCTGCGTATCCCCAAGCTGCGGTCGGGTTCGTTTTTCCCTGCCCTGCTCGAGCGCCGCCGCCGAGTCGATCAGTGCCTGTTCGGGGTGGTGATGGAGGCCTACCTGCACGGCACTTCCACCCGCAAGGTCGATGATCTGGTCAAAGCCCTCGGGGCCGATTCGGGGATCTCCAAAAGCGAGGTCTCGCGGATCTGCGCGGACCTAGACACCGAAGTGGCCGCCTTCCGCGACCGCCCGCTCTCGGAGCAGGCATTCCCGTACGTGTTCCTCGATGCCACCTACTGCAAGGCCCGGGTCAACCACCGGGTCGTCTCCCAGGCGGTGGTCATCGCCACCGGCGTGGCCGCCGATGGCCGCCGCGAAGTACTCGGGTTCGAGGTCGGCGATTCCGAGGACGGCGCATTTTGGACGGCGTTTCTGCGTTCGCTGAAATCACGCGGCCTTGCGGGGGTGCAGCTGGTCATCTCCGATGCCCACGCCGGGCTGCGGGCCGCGATCGAGGCGGTGCTGATCGGGTCTGCCTGGCAGCGCTGCCGGGTGCATTTCGTGCGCAACGTGCCGGCCCAGGTGCCCAAGGGCTCCGCGGAGATGGTGGCCGCGGCGATTCGCACCATCTTCGCCCAGCCCGACGCCGATCATGTGCGCGAGCAGCTCGACACCATCGCCACCATGCTGGGCCGTCAGTTCCCCAAGGTCGAGACCATGCTGCGCAATGCCGCCGAGGACATCACCGCGTTCGCCGACTTCCCGGTGGCGCACTGGAAGAAGATCTGGTCGACCAATCCGCTGGAGCGGCTCAACCGGGAGATCAAACGCAGGACCGACGTCGTCGGGGTCTTCCCGAATCCGGCCGCGCTGCTGCGGCTGGCCGGCTCGGTGCTCGTCGAAGCCCACGACGAATGGCAGGTCGCCGACAAGCGGTACCTATCCGAAGCCACCCTGGCCCTGCTCAAAACCAACGGCCCCGGCAACAAACCCACCGAAAGCGTTGCCCCCACAGCGGCTCTCACGGCATAGTGAAAACCACAGAGCCTCACGCGAAAACGCTGGCCCTACTTACACCACCCCACGGGGCGCGACCAGCCGCGAGCGGGCCGGCATGCGCCAGCCCACGCAGATCGACATCGATAACCCGACGACCGGAACGGCCTGGTATTAGTCGAAGATGCGAATCGGTGTACAGCTGTCCTATGCGAGTGGCTTCAAAGAGGCTGCCGAACAGGTCGTCGATTTCGAGCGGGTCGGGATCGACGTGGTGGCAGTGGCCGAGGCCTACTCGTTCGACGCGGTCAGTCAGCTCGGCTACCTGGCGGCCAAGACCTCACGTGTGGAGCTCGTCTCCGGCGTCGTGCCGATCTATACCCGCACCCCCGCCCTGCTGGCCATGACGGCCGCCGGCCTGGACTTCGTCTCCGATGGCCGGTTTCGGCTCGGTATCGGCACCTCCGGACCACAGGTGGTGGAGGGGTTCCACGGGGTGCCCTTCGACGCCCCGCTGGGGCGCACCCGAGAGGTGGTGGAGATCTGCCGAGCGGTGTGGCGGCGCGAACGGGTGTGCTACGACGGCAAGCACTATCAGCTGCCGTTGCCGGCTGACCGCGGCACCGGGCTGGGCAAGCCCTTGCAGTTGATCAACCACCCGGTACGGGAGGCGATTCCGATCTCCATTGCGTCATTGGGCCCCAAGAACGTCGAGCTGACCGCTGAGATCGCCGACGGCTGGCAGCCGGTGTTCTTTTATCCGGAGCGTGCCGCCGAAGTGTGGGGCGACGCCTTGAAAGCCGGTGCGGCCAAGCGGAATCCGACACTCGGGCCGCTCGACATCATGGCCGGAGCGTCACTGGCCATCGGCGACGATGTCGAGGACCGGCTGGCGTGGGCAAAACCTCAGTTGGCCCTGTACATCGGCGGCATGGGGGCCAGAACCCGCAACTTCTACCACAACCTGGCCACCCGCTACGGCTTCGGCGAGGTGGCCGATCGCATCCAAGAGCTGTACCTGTCCGGACGCAAGACCGAGGCGATCAACGCCGTCCCCGACGAGTTGGTGCGGCACACCTCGTTGATCGGGCCCCGCGGGCTGGTCGCCGATCGGATCGCCGCCTACGCCGAAGCGGGTGTGACGACGTTGCTTGCCGGGCCACTGGCGAAGGACCCGGGTGAAGCGGTGCGCTTCGTGGCCGAATTGCGTGAGCTGGCGCCGGCCTGACGCGCCGGCCGACTCTAGTCCTCCGACATGACGAACGTCGCCGGGTCCGCCAGGACCCGGCGACGTTCGTCATCAGCCGGTTAGCTACCGGGGTTGCCGTCGCTGCCGTTATTACCCGCGGTGCCGTCCGCTCCAGGAGTACCGCCGCCCTGCCCCGGGTTGCCCTGCCCGGCAGCACCACCGGCGCCGCCGGAGCCGAGTGCACCGCCGCCGCCTGCGGAGCCGTCACTGCCGCCGGTGCTGGTGCCGCCGGTCCCGCCGTCGCCACCGTTGCCGCCGGCCCCACCGTCGGCGCCGTCGCCCCCGTCGAAGCCATTGCCGGTGCTGTCGATCCCGCCGTCGCCGCCGTCACCACCGGCACCGCCACTGCCGCCCGCTCCACCGGTGCCGCCGACGCCGCCGGTGCCGCCAGCCGAGGTGCCGCCGGCCCCGCCCTTACCGCCGTCGCCGCCGGCTCCACCTGCACTGCCGTCGCCACCCGCCGCGTTAGCGGGGCTGGTGCCGTCGACCCCGGCACCGCCGGTGCCGCCGGCTCCACCGACGCCCCCGGCTCCACCGGTGCCGTCCGAACCATCCGCACCGTCTGGGCCGCCGCCGGTGCTCGCACCGCCGGTGCCTCCGCTGCCGGCCGCGCCGCCGACGCCTCCGTCGCCACCGTCGCCGGCCGCCTGGCCGACACCGCTCGCGTTGGTTCCGCCATCACCTCCGGCCCCGCCGGCCCCGCCGACGCCGCCGGCGCCGCCGGTGCCCCCGACGCCTCCGACGTAGCCCGTGCCGCCGTTGCCGGCGTTGCCGCCGACGCCGCCCTTACCACCGCCGGTGCCGTCACCGCCGGTGCCGGTCGCAGAGCTCGAGCCGTCGGTGCCGGCCGCCCCGGCACCGCCGGCGCCGCCGTTGCCGCCCTTGCCGCCGTTGCCCTGGCTCCCGTCGGCGCCGGCCGAACCGTCGTTGCCGCTGCCGGTGGCCTCGCCAGCCTGCCCGGCCGTGCCCCCGGCACCGCCCGCGCCGCCATCGCCGCCGTTTCCACCGGCCTGCCCGAGACCAGTGGTCGGGTCGGTGCCGCCGGCTCCTCCGGTGCCGCCGATGCCACCGTTACCTCCGTTGCCACCGTTGCCGGCATTCCCGGCATTTCCGTTCTCGGCCGAGCCGCCGTTACCGCCGTTACCGCCGATTCCGCCGGTCGAGCCGTTGCCGCCGTCAGCACCGGCCACACCCCTGGCAACACCGGAGACGCCATTGGCGCCGAAGCTCTGATCGCCGCTGCCGCCGTTACCGCCGTTACCGCCGTTACCGCCGTCGGCGATACCGTGCCCGGCTCCGCCGTTGCCGCCGTTGCCGGCGTTGCCCGGGGCGGCGTCGGCCGTGCCGTTGCCGCCATTACCGCCCCTGCCGCCGTCGCCGGCGTGGGTGTTGGTGAGGGTGCCACTGGTGGCGCCGGCGCTGGCACCGCCATTGCCGCCGTCGCCGCCGTCACCGCCGGGTGTGCTACCGCCGCTGTTGGCGTTACCACCCGCACCGCCGTTGCCGCCGATGTAGGTGCCGTTGCCGCCGTTGCCGCCATTGCCGCCATTGCCGCCGGGCGCCGCACCGGCTCCGCGGGCGCCCTGACCGCCGGCACCACCGTTGCCGCCGATACTGATGCCGTCCTCGGCGCCGTTACCGCCGTCGCCGCCATTGCCGCCGGTGGGAGTATCGGAGCTGTCACCGGTGAGTGAGGCGCTCGGGCCGGCGCTGGCCCCGCCGGTACCACCGTTGCCGCCCTGGCTGTAGACGGTTCCGGGCGCCACCCCGGTGCTGCCGGTGGCATCGACCCAGCCGGTCGCGTCGCCACCGGCACCGCCGTCGCCGCCGTCACCGCCGCCGAGGGGCCCCGCGGAGCCGACGCCGCCGGTTCCGCCGTTGCCGCCCTTGAAGGTGCCGGTGCCACCATCGCCACCGTTACCGGCTTCGCCACCGCTTCCGCTCGTGGCGTTGCCAGCCCGGCCACCGGTGCCGCCGTTACCGCCGGTGGTCTGGATGGTGTCGTCGCCGGTGGCCCCGTTGCCGCCGTGCCCGCCGGCCCCACCGTTGCCGGCGGTTCCGGTGTCGCTTGCTCCGCCCTGACCGCCGGTGCCGCCGTTACCGGCAACTCCCGCGCTGGTCGCGCTACCCGCGGCGTCGCCGCCGGTACCGCCCGCGCCGCCGTTCCCGCCAGTCAGTACCCCGGCACCGCCAAGCGCGCCGTTGCCGCCCGCACCGCCGTTGATACCGGCCCCACCGTTTCCGCCGGCGCCGCCATCACCGCCATCGACCCCGGACCCGCCGGCACCGCCGGTACCACCCCTGCCGCCATTGCCAAGGAAGCCGCTGGCGTCCTGGTATGCGTCGCCACCGGTGCCGCCGGCGCCGCCGTTGCCGCCGTCGGCGTCCTGACCGGCGGCGCCGAGGGAGCCGTCGAACTTGATACCGCCCACGCCGCCGCTGCCGCCCGAGCCGGCGCTACCACCGTTGCCGCCATTCGGGTTGGCGGCAGTGCCGGTGGCGCCCGCGCCGCCGTTGCCGCCCACACCGGCCTGGCCGCCGGCGCCGCCGTTACCCCAGGCGTAACCACTGCGGCCACCGGTTCCGCCGTCGCCGCCGGAACCACCCGCACCGCCGTTGCCGGTGCCGCCGTTGGCGAAGGTGCCCGCGACGCCGTTGCCGCCGGCCCCGCCGGCTCCGCCCGCGCCACCATTGCCAAAGAACCAAGCGACCGACGCACCGCCGTCGCCGCCGTCACCGCCGCTGAGCCCGGGCGCCAGGGCGGCGCCACCGGCACCACCGGCGCCACCATGGCCCATCCACCAGGAGCCGGTGCCGCCTGCGCCGCCGTCCGCGCCGGCACCGCCGGCGCCGCCGGCGCCACCGTTGCCGAGGATGCCGAGGGCGTCGCCGCCATCGCCACCGTCGACGCCGGCCGCATCGCTGTTCCAGCCGGCGCCGCCGTCGCCGAACAGCAAGCCACCGTCCCCACCGTCGGGGTTCAGGGCGGTTCCGTCGACACCATTGCCGATCAGGTAAAGCCCGAACATCGAGTTGATCGAGTTGTTGACCATCTCGCCGAAGTCGCTGGTGATCCAGGCCTGGACGCCGGCGTGCAGTGGCTCGTAGAACCACTGGTCCATGATCGCCGTCCACGAGAACGGGTCGTCGGCTGCGCTGCCCGGATCGGCGGCGCCGAACAATGCGTCGAGGTCCCACGTTGCCGCGGCGTCACCGGGATCGGCGACCGACCATGAGGACGCCAGATCACCGAGCAGATCACCGAGGAAATCGACATCGGCGTGGGCGGCCGGTGCCGCAGCCAACGGGGCCATCCCGAAAGCCAGGAACGCACCCACCGAACTGGTGGCGCCTGCCACCCGCTTGCGGTAGCGCGATCCGGTGTTACCAGCCTGGCTGCTGTGACGACGACTCATTTGCGAACACCTCTCCTGTGAAGCGGCTCTGTCGAGCTGTGGTGAAAGTTGTCTGGGCGATTACCGGTAAAGCGGGCGCGCCGGCGTCAGCCTCCGGCTCCGATGAACAGGTCCAGCAGGTCTTGCAGCATGTCGGGTGAGGCGGCGTCCGACGCGCCGGCGGCTGCGCCACCGTCGTCGAAGAGGTCGTCGGGAATCTGCGGGAGCTGGAAACCAGTCAGCGGAGCTACCGCATCCTGGGGATTGCTCTTGCCGCTCCAGCCCGATCCGAGCACCGCTCCCATCGCCTGCATCCAGCCTTCCCAGGCTCCGATCGGGCCGACCGCGTGGGCGGGGACCACCGCGGGCAGCGACGCCCCCAGCACATTGGCGTCGAGGTCCAGGCCAATGCTGTTGAAGATCGAGCCGCCCGGAGCGGCCAACTCCACCCCGGTGCCCGGCACCAGGTTGGGCGCCGAGGCCACCACCCCGGGTGTGAACAACCCGCCCAGCGCCAGATCGATGTGGTAAATGTTGGTGCCTTCCGGCAGCAGGCCGGTCTGCTCGACGATCGGGATCAAGAAGTCCAGGTTGAGGGTGGCGCCGTTGAAGTAGGCGCCGACCATGTTGGCCATGATCTCGTTGAGGCCGTCGCCGTCGGAGATGCTGTTCATCAGCGCGACCCACGGACTCAACGACGGGCCCAGCGCGCCCATGATGAGACCGCTCAGCGGGGAGGCCAGGAAGTTCAGGATCGGCGTGACCGTCTCGGGGTCGAGGTCGGCGGGCAGCATCGCCGGCAGGAAGCCCATCAGCAGCTTGTGGCCCAGGGTGCTGATGGTCTCACCGGTCAGGTCGAGGTTCGCTTCGCCGCTGAGAGTGTGGTCGGTGACCATTTCGGTGACCGGGTCACCGGGGGTCAGGAAGCCGAGGGGACCCGCATTCCACAACGAGTACGCATCCGCGGCGGATTTGGCGTCCTCCTGCAGCTGGTTGGTCACATCGGGGATGGTCGACGGGTCGTTGATCGCCTGACTCCACAGATCGCCCTGGTTGGCGATCTGTTGCTGATAGCCGACGAACGGGGCCAAGGCGAAGTTGTTGATCAACAACTGGGCGTTGGCGGCCGCGGTGTTGTACTGGTCGATCCACGGCTGGAGGAAATCGTCAAACGCACCGGTGAGCGCCACATCCCGGATGGTGGAGATGCCGGGCATCGGTGCCACTGCGGGGGTGACCGAAATCAGCCCGGAACCCACCAGGGCGATCCCCGCGGTGACGTAGGGGCGAAGGGCTTGCTGCACAGCCGTCTCCTTTGTGTCGGTACTGCCCTCAGCAACCATCATGACCAGCAGTCACCGGTCCCGTGATATTGCTGATTTCTCACTGTTATGCCGTTGTGATGCAGGACCCTACCTGTGAGTACACTTAAATTCAAGCACCTTTTCCAAACTTGTCGTCTTATACGCCCTGATCACTGCTGCTCAAACCGAGTTGATACCTGGGAATGTGCTAGATACGCTGACTTTTCGCACGGTGAAATGAGCGGCGCCGCCAGGGCCGCCTTGCACCGACCAGCCCGTGACGCAGCACGCGCCAGCAACCGGATCGAAGGCTGCTGCGCGCCGATTC
Organism: Mycolicibacter algericus DSM 45454; assembly: GCF_002086455.1. GTDB lineage: Bacteria > Actinomycetota > Actinomycetes > Mycobacteriales > Mycobacteriaceae > Mycobacterium > Mycobacterium algericum. Next base: position 153,476 of record NZ_MVHC01000009.1, on the reverse strand, counting down.
CAGGGCCTCATAGGGGGCCGAATGTGGCGCAGACCACCTCGCGGGCCAAGATGGGGCCATGGACTTCACGCCCACGGTCACGACACCCATCGCAGAAACCCTGGTTGAGCTGCTGCAACGCCAAGCCGAACGATTCGGCGACAAGGTGGCGTTCAGCTTCTCCTACAACGGCGACGACGAGGGCCGCAGTGAGCTGAGCTTCCGCGAACTGGACCTGCGCGCCCGCGCGATCGCGGCCAACCTGCAGCGCCATGATGTCGCCGGGGAGCGGGTCCTGGTACTGGTGCGACCCGGTCTGGACTTCATCGCCGGATTCTTCGGCTGCCTCTACGCCGGGGCGGTGGCCGTGCCGGTGCATCAGAAGCTTGCGCCGCGCCTGCAGGTGGTGGTTCCAGACGCCCAGGCCCGGTTCGCCCTCACCGCCGGTGAGACTCAGCAGGCCACCCGGTCCGCGGTCGCCGGGATCCCGGGCGAACCGGAACACTGGTTCTTCACCGATGCCGGCGCCGACCCGGGCGCCTGGGTGCCCCCGGCCATCGGCACCGACTCGCCGGCCGCCATCCAGTACACCTCCGGCTCGACCCGCTCACCCAAGGGTGTGCTGCTCAGCCACGGCAACGTCCTGCACAACGTCGACGCCATCCGGCAGGCGTGGAACGGCGACGAGAACGACAGGGGCGTGTTCTGGCTGCCGCCGCACCACGACCTGGGGTTGATCGGCGGGATCCTGTCCATGGTCTACATCGGGGCCAGCACCGCGCTGATGTCGCCGACCGCGTTCATCAAACGCCCGATGCGCTGGCTGGAACTGGTGTCGGCGCATCGCGGCGTGATCACCGCGGCACCCAACTTCGCCTACGACCGGTGCGTGGAGACCAGCACGCCCGAAGAGCGTGCCGCCCTTGATCTTTCCTGCATGACGGTGGCCATGAACGGCGCCGAAGCGGTGCGCGCCACCTCGCTGGCGGCGTTCGCCGATGCCTTCGCACCGGCAGGTTTCCAGATTTCGTCGTGTTACCCGGTGTACGGGCTGGCCGAGGCCACCCTGTGCGTGTCGGCCGGATCCGCCACCGGGATGCCGGGAGTGCGCTACCTCGACCGTGTCGCGTTGGAGCAGGACCGCATCGTCGACATCGCACCCGACGACCCTGCCGCCGCAACGTTCGTGGGTTGCGGTCAGCCGCGCCAAACCGACGTCGCCATCGTCGACCCGGTGACCCACCAGCCGTGCGGCCCCGACGAGGTCGGCGAGATCTGGGTCGCCGGCCCCAATGTCGCTCTCGGTTACTGGCAGCGTCCCGAGGAGACCGCCGCGACGTTCGGAGCACGGCTGGCCGCGCCGGGCGACCCGGCCCGCGGACCGTTCCTGCGCACCGGGGACTACGGGTTCCTCTGCGCCGGTGAACTTTTCACCACCGGACGCTGCAAGGATCTGATCGTCGTCGACGGGCACCGGTACTACCCCAACGACATCGAGTTCACCGTGCAGCAATGCGACCCGGTACTGGTGTCCGGCCGGGGCGCGGCGTTCGCCACCGACGCGCCCCCGGGAGGCATCGAGCAACTGGTCGTGGTGCACGAGGTGGACAGCGGCCAGATCGGTGAAACCGACTTCGACGCCGTCATCGACAAGATCCGCACCGCCGTCGCCACCCACCACGGCATCGCGGCCGACGCCGTGGTCCTGGTGCACCACGTGTCGATGCCCACCACCTCCAGCGGCAAGATCCAGCGCGGCCAGACCCGCCAGCTGTTCATCGACGGCGCACTCGCGGTAGTCGCGCAGTGGCGCACCCCGACCGAGGAGCTGTCGCTGGAGCAACTGGAGGCCGCGGCCAAGATCGTTTCGGCGCTGCAGACCTGGGGCTCGCGCCAGGGGTGAGGTGCGGGGGTCGGCCCTACTGCGAGGTCAGCGGGTTGAACCAGCGCAATCCCGGGAATCGCTGAAAGTCCGAATCGGCCGAGGCGAGCTCGACACCGTGCTCGATCGCCAAGGCGGCCAGTTGCGCATCGGGCACCAGGTTGCCCGCCACATCGGCCTGGGCACAGATTCCGGCGTAGACCCGGGCGGTGGCCTCGGTGGCGGGCGGGATCCACACCACGGGAACGGCCAGCCAGTCCGCGACGTAGCTCCAGGCCTCGGACGGTGGCAGTGGATTCTCGGTGACCCTCGGGTGGGTGATGATCCGCAGGAATGCGCCGATCGTCTGCCACGGCAGGCCAATCCGGTTGTCACCGTTGAGTGTTTCCTCCAGCCACGCCGCAGCCACCGGGTTGTGCTTGCTGTCTGCGTCGACGGCGTACAGCAGCAGATTCGCGTCTAGGAGCACCGCAGCTCACCGGTCGTCGTCAAGGAGATCCAGTACGTCGGCCACGTTGGAGACGTCGACCTTCAGGCCGATGTGCGCCGTGCGATGCCGGTACCGGGTTCCGGGCGCACTGGTCTGCGCGGCCATGCCGCGACGGGCGAGCAGATTCAGCGCCTCGCTGACACCCATGCCTTGCCCGCGGAGCCGTGTCACCTCGGCTGCCACATCGCTGTCGATCACCACGGTGGTCCGCACGACCCGATCATACGCACAGGCGCATCAAGATGCGACCAGTGAAGCATGCTGATGCGGTGTGGCCGGTCACTGTCCGACCTGGGGCAATTCCTCGGCGGCGACCTCGCACGGCGTCTTCGGTGTGCCGTCGGCAAAGGGCCCGGGAGCCTGACCGGAGTCGTCGGCTTCGGTGGTTTCGGCCGCGGGCTCGGCTTGAGCGCCGGCCTGAATTTCCGGGTCCGACGGCGCGGATTCCGATTCGGTCGGTGCAACAGCATCCTCGGCGGCGGCCTCCTCGACAGCGGCCTCGTCGCCGGGCTCGTCCGGCGGCTCACCTTCGGAGTCAGCGGGCTCGGGGTCATCGTGGTCATCAGGGTCGCGGTCGTCGGTTGCTGCGGGGTCCTCGAACGGATCGCCGAACCCGTCGGCGGATCCGGGGTCACCGAACGCGTCGGCCAGCCGGGGAATCAATCCGCCCAACCCGCCGAGCCCGCCGAGACCACCGCCACCGCCGGTGGGCAGCCCGCCGGTCGGCAACCCCAGATCACCGGGTAGGCCGAGACCGGCCGGCAGTCCTGGATCGGCAGGCAGGTCATCGGGTGCCGCGGCGGGTTCCGGGACGGCGGCGTCCTGCCTCGCGCCCGGGGCCGCCGGGACACCCGCCGGTGCGACATCCGCCGCCGGCACGATCTCCGCTGCGACGGGGGCCGCGGTCGCCGCGGCGACCGGCGCAGCACCGGTCGGGTGATCGGGTGACACGACCGGACCGAGATCACCGGGTACCGCGAAAACCGTCCCCGGCGCCGGGTCGGCCGACCCCGCCGCCGCCCGGTAGGCGCCCGCCACCCCGTCGCGCGCCGACTGCACGGCCGTCGCCCACTCACCCCGAACGTCGTTGTCCACGTAGGGGATCACCTGTTTGTCGATGACTTCGGCGGCGTGCTCATCGCCAGAGCCGGCGTTCACCGCGTGTGCTGCCGCCAGCCAGGTCGGCCGGTGCGCGCCCGCTCGGTCGTCGACGGCGGTCACCGCCGCCACCTTGGTGTCGACCAGCCGCCACAGCTCGTCACGCAATACCTCGCATCCGGTGGCGGCCGCGCGCAACCGCGCCGTCAGCTGCGCCCCGGACTCACAGTGCCGGCGTACAAACTCGACGGCCGCGTCGGCACCGGGGCCCCGCCAGGCCGCCGCCAGGGCATCGAGTTGCCCGCGCTGCCGGCGCAGGGCGTCCTCGGCAGCGCCGGCCAACGCCGCCAGTGCGGCGCAGTCGGCGTCCAGGCGCCACAGATCCAGGCCGGCCTCGCTGTCGTAGCGGTCGGCGAGCTGCCCGTCGTAGCCGGTGAGATCGGGATGGCCATAACCGCGCCGATGACACGCCGACACGTAGGCCTGCGTGTGGGCCACCGCTTCTCGGCCCTCGGCCAGCCGCGCGGCCACGTCGTATCGCGGCGCCACCTCAACCGATCCGATCGGCCGCAAACGATTCGGCGGCCCCGTAACGCGCCAGCCCGGCTCGCAATGCCGCGGCGATCTCGGCGCCCGCGCGCGACCAGCGCGTCATCTCCGGCACCCAGGCGTCTAGCGCACGCCGCAGCGCCTCCCCCGCGCCGACATGATCACGTCCGGCGGCGCTACCGTCGAATACCAGCCCGCCCAACCGGATTCGGACGGCAACGTCGATCGCTGCCGCCGTGTCGTCCAAGCAGTCCGCCACGCAGCGCAGCGCGGCGGCATCGAGATACAGCTGTTGTCGTCCCATAAGGGATATGACGGCGCCGAAGCTCGCCCGGTTCCCTCAGCGCGGGATTCAGTGTCCGGCGCGGACCGTTTCGGCGACGCTGACCGCGATCTGGTGCGCGGTCTCCTCATCGGCGGCTTCCACCATCACCCGGACGAGCTGCTCGGTTCCGGAGGGCCGCAACAGGATTCGGCCGGTGACGCCGAGCTCCTGCTCGGCGCGCTGCACCGCGGTGCGCACCGCCAGGCGGCTCACCGCATCGGCTTTGTCGGCGACCTCGACGTTGATCAGCACCTGCGGCAGCGTGCGCATCGCCGAGGCCAATCCGGCCAGCGGGGTGCCGGTCTGGGCCATCCGCGCCATCAGGCGCAGGCCGGTGATGATGCCGTCGCCGGTGGTGGCCAGCTGCGGAAGCACGATGTGGCCGGACTGCTCACCGCCGAGGGTGAAGCCGCCGGCCCGTAGTTGCTCGAGCACGTAGCGGTCGCCGACGTCGGTGGTCTGCACGTCGATGCCCGCCTCGCGCATCGCCAGATGCAACCCGAGGTTGCTCATGACGGTGGCCACCAGGGTGTCGCCGGCCAGTTCGCCGGCATCCCGCATGGCCAGCGCCAGCACCACCATGATGGCGTCACCGTCGACCACATTGCCGGCCGCGTCGACGGCCAGGCACCGGTCGGCGTCGCCGTCATGGGCCAGGCCCAGGTCGGCGCCGTGGGCGAGCACCGCGGCACGCAGCGGTTCCAGGTGCGTCGAACCGCAGTCCTCGTTGATGTTGAGCCCGTCGGGATCGGCGTTGATGGCGATCACGGTGGCACCGGCGGCCCGGTAGGCCCGCGGTCCCGCCTGGAACGCCGCGCCGTGGGCGCAGTCCACCACGACGGTCAGTCCGTCGAGCCGGGCCCGGTTGGATTCGCCGAGGTGGCGCAGGTAGCAGTCCAAGGCGTCCTTGGCGTCCACCACCCGGCCCAGCCCGGCGCCGACCGGTCGCAACCCCGGCCCGGCGGCGACCAGATCCTCGATCTGGTCCTCGGTGGCGTCGTCGAGTTTGTGGCCGCCCGGGCCGAAGAACTTGATGCCGTTGTCGGGCATCGGATTGTGCGACGCCGAGATCATCACCCCGAAGTCGGCTTCATAAGCGCCGGTCAGATAGGCCACCGCCGGCGTGGGCAGCACGCCGGCCCGCAGCGCGTCGACCCCCTGGCTGGTCAGCCCGGCGATGACCGCGGCCTCCAGCATCTCGCCACTGGCCCGCGGGTCACGACCGACGACGGCCACCCGGCGCTCGGTGCCGGTGGACAGCCGCTGTGCGGCCGCACTGCCCAGGGCAACGGCGAGTTCTGCGGTCAGTTCGCGGTTGGCGACCCCGCGAACACCGTCGGTGCCGAAAAGACGACCCATAACTATCCTTTATCGCCGCGAGTGTGCGTGTTCCCGGTTCGACACGCCGGTGTGGGACCGGAAACCCGCACTCTCGAAAGCAAGCCGGGGGCACCTTCCCCGTGCGGAAGGTACCCCCAACTCGCTGCCAAAATGCAACCGCAGATCAGCGCTTGCTGTACTGAGGTGCCTTGCGGGCCTTCTTCAGGCCGTACTTCTTGCGCTCGGTGGCCCGCGGGTCGCGGGTCAAGAAGCCTGCCTTCTTCAGCACCGGCCGGTCCTCGGGCTGCACCAGGATCAGCGCGCGGGCCAGCGCCAGCCGCAACGCGCCGGCCTGCCCGGAGGGGCCGCCGCCGTCGAGGTGGGCGTAGACGTCGAAGCTGTCCAACCGGTCCACGGTGACCAGCGGAGCCTTGATCAGCTGCTGGTGCACCTTGTTGGGGAAGTAGGCCTCCAGGGTGCGCCCGTCCAGGTTGAACTTGCCGGTGCCCGGCACCAGCCGGACACGCACCACGGCCTCCTTGCGGCGGCCGACGGTCTGGATGGGGCGGCCCAGGTCGTGCGGCTCGTAGGCCGGTGCGGCGTCCGCCTGCACCGCCACGGTCTCGTCGGCCTCAACAGCCTCGGTGACCTCAGGGGTCTCAGGGGTTTCTTCGATGGCGGTCTCGGTCATTGCGTCACCTGCTTGATTTCGTACGGGACCGGCTGCTGGGCGGTGTGCGGATGCTCGGGACCGGCGTAGACGCGCAGCTTGCGCTTGATCTGACGGCCGAGCTTGGTCTTGGGCAACATGCCGATGATCGCCTTCTCCACGACCCGGTCGGGATTGCGTTCCATCAACTCGCCGAGGCTGCGCTTACGCAGCCCGCCCGGGTAGCCCGAATGGCGGTAAGCCATCTTCTTCTGCAGCTTGTCGCCGCTGATGGCGACCTTGTCGGCGTTGATGACGATGACGAAGTCACCGCCGTCGACATTCGGCGTGAACGTCGGCTTGTGCTTGCCGCGCAGCAGCGTTGCTGCCGCGACGGCGAGCCGGCCGAGCACCACGTCGGTGGCGTCGATGACATACCACGACCGCGTGGTGTCACCCGCCTTCGGCGTATAGGTGGGCACAGCGCTTACCTCTCGTTATTCGGGTTGCTACCCGGTTCTGCGGATCCCGGTACGAGCCGGGTGCCGGTCCGGCGTGGACGGCGGGGGTGATTCTCGGCGACCGACAGTGACCCGAGAACCCGCTGCGCCAACTAGGCACCGCACGCCAACGGAGCAGCTTACCGGTGGCGATCCGAGCAGGTCAAAACGGGCGACAGCTCGATGGCGCCCGCACGGCCGGTGGACATGGCGGTGTGGCCCCGACGGCTATCCACCGATCGGGGCCACACCGTGTCCGGGGGTGGTCTCTCCTTACCTCCCCCAAGCCCCTGCCGCGCGGCGATCGGCGTCGGCGACGTCGGCGGCACCGTCGCGCACCGCGCGGCCCAAGTCGAACAGAATCTGGTTGAGCGCGCTGACGGCTTGCTGCCATCGCAGCTGCTCGGCGTGGTAGGCGCCGGCCGCTTCCCGGGTCCACACCTGCTGCAGGGGCGCGATCTGCGACCGGAGTTGTTCCAGCGCGCCGTTGAGCCGACTGGCCGTGGAGTGGATCTCCTGGCGGACGGCATATTCGATCTCATCGAAGTTGTAGGACAGTGTCGCGTCCACTGCTGCTCCTCAGATTCCGTCGCCGGCGGCAACGATGTGATGCGAGTGGCTCTCGGCCACCTCCCGCAGTGCGCGCTCGTTCTGGCGGATGGTCTCGGCGATGCGCGCCAGGGCCTGGTGCAGCCTCAGCGATTCGGTGTTCCAGCGGTCCAGCACGTCCTGGAATCGGGCCGCGGCCATGCCCGACCACACCGACGGCGGCACGGCCCGCATCCGCGCGACGAAGGATTGCAGCATCCCGCGGATGTCTTCATTACGGGCGTCGGTTGCCGCCGCGACGGCACGCATCAGGTCGAAGTCGGCACTGAGTGTGTGGGATGGGCTCACGTCTCCCCCGTATCGGTTGTTGGCTGATATGTAGTTCGACGGCGATGGGCTCATTTCGGTTCCCGCCGATTAGCTCGGAGGCCTCACGTCCAGCGCATGTGCGGAGCGCACCGCCTGCTCGCACGCCGGGCGCAGGGCGTCGTCCCCGCCGGGCCCGCTCTGACACCCGATGCCGATCCGCACCGAGCGGTCGACCCAGACCGCCCAGTCGACGTGATGGTCATCGCGAACCTCCCGATAGGTCACCGCGGGCCGTCCCGCGCTACTGCCGGCGGGGTCGAAACCGACGAACACCCCGGGCGTTTCGGTGTCGGCAAGTTGCAGGCCCCGCTGCAGCGGTTCGGCGACCGCCGCCAGGGTGTCACCGGTGGCCGGCGCCTGGGTGACGTGCAGCACCAGCCGCGGGTCGCTCGGCGACATCACCTCCACCCGGGCCGAGCCGGGGCCGGCGGCGACGCGGCGCACCGGCCAGCCCGCCGGAACCTGCACCGTCACCCGGCCCTCCACCAGATACGCCGCGGGCATACCCGGGCCGGGCGACCGGTCGTGGTGGGCGTGCACGCCCCAGGCGACGACGCACAACGCCGCCGCCACGGCCGCCGGCAGCCGTCGTCGCCCGACGCGACGGGCCGGGGCCGGGCACGGCCGCGGCCTGGGCGCGGGCTCGGCGATGCCGTCGTTAGGCAACTCGTGGACCACTATCACCTGCATCGAGCTTCGTAACCGGTCGGCGATCATCGTCGCCAATGCCGCGGCGCCGCCGATTCCCGCCGGCGCGTCGATCACCACCGCGGTATCCGGGTCGCGACAAGCCGCCAGCACTCGGCGAGCCACCGCCGCGGCCACCTCGTCGGGAGCGCCGATCCGCGGCTCGGCGGTGATCTCGGCGGCGGTGACCGCGACCAGCGCGGCGGCGATCTCGACGACCGCCGCGGCCGCGAAGGTGTCGAACAGCAGCCGGGAGCGCGCCACGGTCACGATGTCCTCGGTCAGACCGCGCGCTGCGGTGGTGAGCAGTTCGACCCTCCGGACCGGCCACCATGACGGGTGCACGATCACCATCGATTCGACGGTCGCCGGACAGGTCAGCACGCTGCGCAGCAGCTCGGGCACCTCGACCGGACGGCCGTCGACCAGTGCGAACCGCTCGTCGATCCACTCCATCGCTGCCGTAGCGTCGGCAGATTCGGCAGTGCCGCAACACAGTCGGCGCACAGTCGCAGGGCCGGCCTCGATGATGGCGCGGTGCGTCACGGCTCCCACGCCACCTGGATCAACCGCTCCCCACCGCCGCGGGTGATCAGGGTGCCGCGCCCTGGCGGCAACCGGCGCGGCCTTACCGAACCGATCAGCGGGGTGTCAGTCGCGTCGCCGCTCATCATCAGCCCCATGGCACCCAAGTCGTGCAGTGCGGCCAGCAGCGGCTCGTACATCGAGCGCGCCGCCCCGCCGCTGCGGCGCGCAATCACCAGGTGCAAACCGAGATCGCTTGCGTGCGGCAGATATTCCAACAGCGGAGTCAGCGGGTTGCCGCCGGCGGTGGCGACCAGGTCGTAGTCGTCGACCACTACATACAGGTCCGGCCCCGACCACCAGGACCGGTCACGCAGTTGCTGAGCGTCGACGTCCGGTCCGGGCATCCGCCGGGCCAATCGGTCGAACAGCGCCGCTACCAGGGTCGCGCATGCGGCGGCCGACATCGCATAGCCGGCCTGGTACTCGTTCTCGACGACCCCGAACAGACCGCGTCGATAATCGACCACCAGCAGCTGCGCCTGCTGCGGGCCACGGGTCCGCAGCAGTTCCCGGCACAGCGTGCGCAACACGGCGGTCTTGCCGCACTCGTTGTCGCCGAGGATCAGCAGGTGCGGCTCCCGGCCGAAATCGACTGTTACAGCGCCCCGCTCGTCGATACCCAGCACCGGGTGGTCATTGTCGACGGCCACCGCCGCCCGGTCCACCACCGTCGGCAGCAGCGGTATGGGCGCTACCGTGTAGTCGTCGCGCCGCAACGGCTCCCAGGCCTGCGGGCGCGCCACCAGCATGTGCAGGCCCTCGGGCGTCAGGCCCCGTCCGGGCCGGTCGCCGGGCACCCGCTGCGCCTGCCGCCGGTCCAGCTCGGATTCGGCCGGATCGCCCAGCCGCAGTTCGATCCGGGTGCCGATCAGATCGCGCAACGCGGGCCGGATCTCGGCCCACCGCGACGCCGACAACACCAGGTGGACGCCGTGAGACAAGCCGCGCGCGGCCACGGCGGTGATCGTTGCCTCGACATCGAATTCGCGGCACAGCGCGGCCCACCCGTCGATCACCAGAAACACGTCGCCGGCCGGTCCACCGCCGGCCGCCTCGCACCGCGCCTCCCGCCGTTCCAAGATCGCCGCCAGCTCGGCGACGGTGCGCCGCACCAGTTCCGGCTGGCCACGGCCGGCTACCGTTCCCACCTGTGGCAGCGAACCCAGCGCGGCGAGGCCGCCGCCACCGAAGTCCAGACAGTACAACGCCACCCGCCTGGCGTCGTGGGCGGCGCTCAGCGCGGCGATCAGCGTGGACAGCGTCGTCGACTTACCCGACTGCGGCGCGCCGACGACGGCGACGTGCCCGGCGGCCCCGTCCAGCCGGATCACCAGCGGGGTGCGCCGCTGCTCGAAAGGGCGGTCAACGATCCCGATCGGCACGCTCAGAGCGGGATAGCCGTCGTCGAGCAGTTCCCCCAATGCCGGCGAGTCGCCCAGCGGCGGCAGCCACACCTGCCGGGCTGCCGGGCCGTGGCCGGACAATCGCTGCAGGACCGCCTGCAGCACGGTACGCCCGCCAGCTCGCGGCTCCGGCCCGGCCGGGCCGATCGGTGCGGCGGTGAACAACCGGACTTCGCTCGGCACCGGCAGCGGGGCGGGGCATGCTCCCGAGACGTAGGCCGTCTGGAATCGCCGCAACTCGCCGTCGGCGGTGCGCAGGAATCCCGATCCGGGCGTGTTGGGCAGCTCGTAGGCGTCCGCGGTGCCCAGCACCAGCCGGGATTCGGCGGCCGACACCGTCTTGAGGCACACCCGGTAGGACAGGTGCGACTCCAGGCCGCGCAGCCTGCCCTCCTCGAGCCGCTGACTGGCCAGCAGTAGGTGAATCCCCAGGGACCGCCCCAACCGGGCGATCCCGACGAACATGTCGATGAAATCCGGTTGCTGATCGAGCAGTTCGGAGAATTCGTCGACGATGACGAGCAGTGCGGGCAGCGCGGGCAGCGCCGCTGCGGCAGCCCGCCGGGCCTGCCGGTAGTCGCTGACCCCGGCCACCCCGGCGGCGCGCAGCAGTTCCTGGCGCCGCTGCATCTCGCCGGTCAGCGCCTCGCGCATCCGTTCCACCAGCGGTGCTTCATCGGCCAGGTTGGTGATCACCGCAGCGACGTGGCCGGTTTCCTCGAATCCGAGAAAGGTTGCGCCGCCCTTGAAGTCGATCAACACCAGGTTCAGGTCCGCCGGCGAATGCCGAACCGTCATGCCGAGCACCAGCGTGCGCAGGAACTCCGATTTCCCCGAACCGGTGGCGCCGATGCACAGCCCGTGCGGGCCGCTGCCCTTCTCGGCGGCCTCCTTGATGTCCAACCGCACCGGATCGCCCTGCGGGTCGGTGCCGATCGGGACGCACAGCCGCTGCGCCGGTGCGCCCGGCCACGCCGCGGACGGGTCGAACCCGTCGACGGCGCCGATGCCCACCAGCTGCGCCCAACTCCTCGGGCCGCCCGGTTGCACCGCCCGGTGGCCGGCCAGTCGCTGGGCGCACGCCAGCGCGTCCGCGGCATCGAGGAAATCCGGCCGGGCGCCGTCGCAATCGCCCAGCGCGGTCGTGCTCACCCGCAGCCGCCGGGCCCGGCCGGCGTCCCAGGCCGCTGCCTCGGTCAGCACCAGTCCGGTGACCGGGTCGTCGATGACCACCACCGCCGGGCGGCCGGTCAACGCGGCTTGGGCGGCGGGTAGATCGGGGTAGGTCAGCCGTAGCGGTCCGGTGGTGTCGACGGCCGACGGATGCTGATGGTGGGGCAGCCATTTCAGCCAGTCCCAGTGGCCGGGCGGGTCGGCGGCGACTGCTGCGATCAGCAGCGCTTCGGGGCCGTGCCGGATCGCGAGCTGGCAGATCATCGCCCGTAGCAGGCCGCGCGCCCGGTCGCGGTCGCCGTGCAACTGCAACGGCGCCGACCCCAGCACCGGCATCGTGATGGGCAGCTCGGGCACCGTCGCGTGGGTGTGCAGGAAGCGGCGCAGCGCGGTCGCGGTGACGGGGTCGGCGCGGCCGGCCGGCTCGTCGGGCGGCGGTATCAGCCGGGTCGCCAGAACCACCGGGCCGAGGCCCACCCGGACCCGGCCGCCGTCGTCGTCACCGGGCCGGCGCTGCCACATCCGGTCGCTGCCGGCCAACGTCCACAAGGCTTCGGGGTCCGGGTGCTCCCACACCAGAAACGAACGTTGAGCTGCGGCGGTCGCGGTCGCCGACTCCCGCAGCGCGGCAAGATAACCCAGGTAGTCCTCCCGGTTCCCGTCGAGATCGTCGCGGTTTCGGCCGGCCAGTACCGCCGCCGCCGCGGAGGCCAGCATCAACAGCGGCAGCAGCGCGAACACCGGGCTGCGCGCGACCGGGGAGCCCGAGCGGTAGAGCACCGCGGTCATGGCGAGCATCCCCACCGACATGACAAGCGGCAGCAGCCGGGTCAGCGCCACCGGGGAGTTCTGGCGCTGCACGGGGGGCGGTGCCGCGACGGTGATTTCACCGGATGGCGGCGCCGGCGGCGGGCTCGCGACGCGTCCCAGCTCGGTCATCGGCCACACCGTAAACAGCCGCGGAATCACTCGGCAAGTCAGCTGTGGAACACCGAAAACACGCGGTCTGCCATCGCGGTAGCGTTCGCGCAACGCGAGCGCAAGGAGGCGGCGGTGGCAGGTGCGGATTCGGGTCTGCGGCGGGTCGCGGTCTACGCCGACACCGGTCACGCCGATCTGGCGCTGCCGGCCGCCGTCCCGGTGGCGCTGCTGGTCGGCGCCGTCGTCGACCTCGTCTCGGGCAGGGACGGCCCGCAGCCGGCATCGGGCCCCGCCGGTCCTCTTCCACCGCGCCCCTACCGGCTCGCGCAACCCGGCCGCCCGCCATTGGACGGCTCGAAAACTCTAGGGCAACAGGGGATCTGCGACGGTGCCGTGCTGGTGCTGACCCGCGCCGACGACGCCGCACCGGAACCGCGCTTCGACGACCCCGCCGAGCAGGTGGCGGCCAGCGCGCGGGCGGCGATGCACCCGTGGCGCCCGGCCGCCCGGCGACTCACCGGCGCGCTCGCGGCATCCGGCCTGGCCGGGGTCGCCGGTTTCGTGGCGGTCCCCGGTGGGCCCGGCGCTCCGAATGTGTTGCTCGCCATGGCCGCTGCCGGGACGGTGGCCGCCATGGCAGTGCCGTCGAGCGGCTGCGGCGGGACGACGCGCGCGCTCCTGTGCTGCCTGGCCGGGCTGGTGATCCTGGCCGCTGTCGCCGGAACGGTCTGTGCGGCAACCGGTGTTTCGGTGCAGGCGCTCGGCGCAGTGGCGGCGGCCGGCGGGCTCGGCCTGATCCGGGTGGCGGGCCGGATCGCGATGCTGGGCGCAGGGTCGTCGCAACGGCCGACGGCGAGCCACACCGTCGCGGCCCACGATCTGCTGTGCGGCCTGATCGCCGGGGCGACGGCGGCGGTGGTGCTGGGGGCCGCCGGGGTTGCCGCCGGGGAGCCGGTCGCCGGTGTGCCCAGCCTGGTCGGTGTCGCGTTCGCGGCGGCAGCCGGCACGGCGCTGCTGCTGCGGGCCCGCTCCCATACCGACGGCGCGCAGATCGCAACCCTGCTGGCCGGCGGTGCAGCCGCGATGGGCATCGCCGTATTGTCAGCCGCGCTCGATGAGGCGCCGCACCGGCCCTGGCCGGCGGTGGTGGCGGTGGCGGCATCCGGCGCCGCGGTCGTTCTCGGTTTCACGGCGCCGATCCGGTCCCCGTTGGCCCGCCGCGGCGCCGAAGTGCTCGAGAGTATGGCATTGGGCGCGCTGGTGCCGCTGGCCTGCTGGCTCTGCGGGCTCTACGGCGCCGTTCGCGGACTGAATCTGGGCTGAGTGATGCGCGGCGCCAAGGTCGTTCGGATCGCCCGAGTCTTCGCGGCGGCGCTGATCGCCGGGACCACCCAGTATGTACCGCAGGCAAGCGCGGTCACGCCGCCGCCGATCGACAGTGCGCTGCTGCCTGCCGCCGGGCCGGCCGCACCGGCACGCGCAACGGTGCAACGCGAGGTGTGCGGGGTCCCGACGCTGCAGCCGGATGCGCCGGTCACCCAGCTCGACGGGCTGGACCTGCCCGCGGTGTGGGCGCTGACCCGCGGTGCCGGCCAGCGGGTGGCGGTGATCGACACCGGGGTTGCGCCGCACCGGCGGCTGCCCGGGCTGGTGGGCGGTGGTGATTATGTGTCCAGCGGCGACGGCGCCCAGGACTGCGACGGGCACGGCACGCTGGTCGCCGGAATCATCGGGGCCGCAGCCGATCCGGCGACCGACCGGTTCGCCGGCCTGGCGCCGCTGGCCACCGTGATCGGTATCCGCCAGTCCAGCGCCAAGTTCGCCGCCGCCGGGGACGCCCCGGGCGTCGGCGATGTCGACACACTGGCGAAGGCGGTGCGCACCGCCGCCGACCTGGGGGCGTCGGTGATCAACATCTCGGCGGTGGCCTGCCTGCCGGCCGGCTCCGGTCTGGACGACCGGGCGCTCGGCGCCGCGCTGGCTTATGCGGTCGAGGTGAGAAACGCCGTGGTGGTCGCCGCGGCAGGCAACACCGACGACGGCTGTGGTGCCGGCGGGCCGATGATCGTCACGCCGGCCTGGTATGACGACTACGTGCTGACCGTCGGATCGGTGGACGCCCACGGCGCGCCGTCGGCGTTCACCTTGGCGGGCCCCTGGGTCGACGTGGCCGCGCCCGGCGAGGGCGTGCTGTCGCTGAGCACCATCGCCGACGCGATGGCCAACACCGTTGCCGGATCGCCGGTTCACGGCACCAGTTTCGCCGCGCCGGTGGTCAGTGGTCTGGCGGCGCTGATCCGGGCCCGCTTCCCGGATTGGACACCGCGGCAGGTGATGGACCGGATCAAGGCCACCGCCCGCCACCCGCCCGGTGGACGCGACGACGTCGTCGGCGCCGGGGTGATCGATCCGCTGGCGGCGATCAGTGCCGACACAACTCGGCCGGCCGCCGGCCGGCCGGTCCCCCGACCGGCGCCACCGGGACCGCCGGTCGCGCCCGACGCCGAACCGGCCACCGAGCCAGACGGGCTGCGCGCCGCGGGCACCGGCACCGGTGTGCTGCTGGCTTTGCTGCTGGCGGTGGTCATCGCCCGGGCTGCGGCAGCACGACGTCGTGGGCCAGCAGCGCCTGGTCCCGACTGAGCCGCGGGCCGGCCGGCAACCCGGCCAGCATCGGCCAGGGCACGCCGGCGGCCATTGGCGGCAGCCCGAGGCTGCGGGCCGCGGCGTCGTCGCTCACGGTGAACCGCACCCCGGTCTCGGTGATCAGGTAGCCGGCGCCGGCGCCGCGGCCGGAGGCGTCCGAGGCCCGCACATAGGCACTGCGGCCCGGCGGGAGATAGACGGCGTCCAGTGCCGGGCCTGGCCCGTCGGCCTGGGCCAACGGTGTCGGCGCCGCTTCGGCGGGTAGCGGCAGGCCCACACCGGCCGACAGCATGATGCCGGCCGGGTCGCCGAGGCGCCAATGGGCGCAGAGGGTCTCCGCGGCGGGCAGCTCGGCGAGGCGACCGACGGGATCCGACGGCGTGGCCGACGGCGCCTCCGGGATCGCGTTGAGCCACAGTCCCGAGACTCGCCGCGGCCCAGCGGGACCCAGCATCGGGTCGGCGGGGTTGATCGGCATCCGCCGTCCCCGTAGCACCAGGTAGGTGATCGCCGACTCGGAGCTGACGGCTATCGCCTCGTCGGCGCCGAGGCCGGCAATGTGCGCCGGGTCGACGCCGGCGACCAGTACGGTGCCGGCCGAGTCGTCGCACAACGACCAGGTCGCTGTCGCCGCCAAGGCCTCGCCGAGCACTCCGGGGGCACCCGGGATGCCCACCGGCGGGCCGCGCCGCGCCCGGCCGATCGCGTCCCCGGCCACCGGCCGCGGGTCGGCGGCTCCGGCGATCAGGCGAGCCGACGCGAGGTTGAGCACCGGATGCACCACGTCGCCGACCCGGACATAGAGCGCACCGGATGAGCGATCCAGCACGATGGCTGCGTCGCCGAGGCCCGGTTGCGGCCGCGCCACCGCCACCACCGCGGCGGCGGCCACCGCGATCACGGTGAGCAGGCAGCCCAGGCCCAGCCCGGCGCGGCCCGGCGCGGGACCGCCCGCCACCTGCCCGCAGCGCAGTGCACGTTCCAACCGGCGGGCCTGGAATCGGTGCGCACTGAGCTGCAGTTGTGTCGTCGATCGCCCCGCCATCCACCACTCCCTCGCGTGTGGCCGAGGCTAACCGCGGACCCGGCCGGGCCGTCGTCAGCCATGCACAGGGTTGTCGGCGCCCACAACCGGCTTCGGTACCATCCCGTTATGCGCTTTTCTCAGTTCAACAGCGTCTTTTCGGTGTTGTTGATGGCAGCCGCACTGCTGACCGTCCCGGCCGTGGCCCCGACCGCCCTCCCATCGGCGGCCGCCTATGACTGCCCGGATGTCGAGGTCATCTTCGCCCGCGGCACCAGTGAGCCCCCCGGCGTCGGCCGGGTCGGCCGGGCGATGATCGACTCGTTGCGCCAGCAAACCTCCAAAAAGGTCGACGAGTACGGCGTCAACTACCCCGCCGGCCGGCTGCAGCTCGGTGGTGGCGACGGCGCCAACGACGTGATCAAGCGAGTCAAAGCGGCGGCCGACGTGTGCCCGGACACCCAGTTGGTGCTCGGCGGGTA
Source organism: Mycolicibacter algericus DSM 45454 (assembly GCF_002086455.1). GTDB lineage: Bacteria > Actinomycetota > Actinomycetes > Mycobacteriales > Mycobacteriaceae > Mycobacterium > Mycobacterium algericum. The sequence continues at coordinate 136,842 of NZ_MVHC01000009.1, read as the reverse complement.
TTCGCAGGGCGCCTCGGTGATCGACATCGTCACCGGCACCCAGGTGGGCGGTATCAGCTGGGGCAGCCAGCTGCCCGCCGAGTACGCCGACCAGGTGGTGGCCGTGGTGGCGTTCGGCAATCCCGCGGTGCGCACCGGCGGGCCGATCAGCGCGCAGAGCGCCCTGTTCGGCGCCAAGGCCCTCGACCTGTGCAACCCGGGTGACCCGATCTGTCACGAGGGCCCGGGTAACGAGTGGACCGACCACACCGACGGCTACATCCCGGCGCTGACGAGCCAGGCCGCCAACTTCATCGCCGGCCGGCTGCGAGCGCCCGGTCCCGTACCCGATGTCGAGCCGCTGGTTCGCTGACCAGGCCTGACCTGCGGGGACGTGGTTAGTTAGCTAATCAAGACTTTATTTCGCTACTATCTCTCGCTGTGAAGGCATTCCGCATCCTGGCCGCGTGCGCCGTCGCTGCCGCGCTGCTGATCAGCCCCGTCCCGTCGTCGCCGGCTTTCGCCGACGGGTGCCCGGACGCTGAGGTGATCTTCGCCCGCGGCACCGGCGAGCCACCGGGCCTGGGCCGGGTCGGTAACGCGCTCGTCGGCGCGCTGCGGAACCAGACCTCCCGGTCGATCGGCAGCTACGCGGTGAACTATCCGGCCAGCTACGACTTCGGCCGGGCCGCCGACGGTGCCAACGACGCCAGCGGTCACATCATGTGGATGATGGAGAACTGCCCCGGCACCCGCCTGGTGCTCGGGGGGTACTCGCAGGGCGCGGCGGTCATCGACATCATCGCAGCGGCACCGGTGCCCGGTTTCGGTTTCACCGCGCCGCTGCCGCCCGAGGCCGCCGACCACGTCGCTGCCATCGCGGTGTTCGGCAACCCCTCCAACAAGATCGGCCAGCCCTTGACGAACAGTCCGGTCTACGGGTTCAAGACGATCGACTTGTGCACCGACGGCGATCCGGTCTGTTCCCCCGGGCGGATGTTCTCCGCGCACTCGGGCTACACCCCCGGCATGACCAATCAGGCCGCCTCGTTCGTCGCCGGCCTGCTGTAGCGCTCCCTACGTTCGGCGAACGGGCGCGTTTGTACAGCGACACGCCGCTACTGCCGTACAACCGTGCACGCTTACGTCCAAGGCAATCAGCGGGTGCGTAGCTCCCGGGTGATTGCGGTGCGCGCGCCCAGCTGGTCGTCCGGCGGGTAGTCGACCCCGACCAGGGTCAGCCCGCGCGCCGGCGCGGCGGTGAAGTCGCTGGAGCGGCGGCTGGCATTCAGCAACCCCGCGCACCAGGCCGCATCGCGCCGGTGCTCGCCGACGGCCAGCACGGCTCCGACCAGGGAGCGCACCATCGACCAGCAGAACGCGTCGGCGCTGACGTGCGCGGTGACCAGGTCGCCGTCGCGCACCCAGTCGAGGCGCTGCAGGTCACGGATGGTGGTGGCGCCCTCGCGATGACGACAGAACGCTGCGAAGTCGTTGAGTCCCAACAGCTGCTGGGACGCTTCAGACATCGCCTCGACGTCCAGCGGGCGCGGCCACGCGGTGACATAGCGAGCCGACTGCGGCATCACCCCGTAGCGCGCCGTGGAGAGTCGGTAGACGTAATGGCGCCGCAGCGCCGAGAACCGGGCGTCAAAGCCCGGAGCAGCCCGTTCCACCCGCAGCGCCCGGACGTCGGCCGGCAGGAAACGCGCCAATCGCCGTGTCAGCGCCAGGAATTCCGGCTCGCCGTCCCGCCGGGCACGCGAATAGGCATACCGCAACGCAGACTCGGGAACATCGACGTGGGCCACCTGCCCGGTGGCATGTACGCCGGTATCGGTGCGCCCCGCCGCGAACAACCGCACCGGGGTGCGGAACACCGTCGTCAGCGCCTCATCGAGGACACCGGCGACCGTGCGCTGCCCGGCCTGAACCGCCCAGCCGGCGAACTCCGTGCCGTCGTAGGCGATGTCGAGCCGAAGCCGGACAGCCTCGGCGTTACTGTCAGGACTCGTCGGTGCCCTCGGTGGTCTCGGCGGCGTCGGCGGCCTCGGTCGCCTCAGCGGCTTCGGCAGCCGGCTCCTCGACCGTCTCGGTCGCGGCCGGCTTCTCGGCGGGCTCCTCGGCCGGCTTCTCCGCCTTGGCAGCGGCCTTCTTGGCCCCGGCGCGGCGCGCCTTGTCGGCCTCGGAGGTCACCGTCTTCTCCCGGACCAGCTCGATCACGGCCATCGGGGCGTTGTCGCCCTGACGCGCCTCGACCTTGATGATGCGGGTGTAGCCGCCGTTACGGTCCGCGAAGTGCGGGGCGATCTCGGCGAACAGCGAGTGCACCACGTCCTTGTCGCGGATCTTCTTGAGCACCTCACGCCGGTTGTGCAGCGTGCCCTTCTTGGCGTGGGTGATCAGCTTCTCGGCGTACGGCCGCAATGCCCGCGCCTTGGACTCGGTGGTCTTGATCCGGCCGTGGGTGAACAGCGAGGTGGCCAGGTTGGCCAGCAGCGCCTTCTGGTGCGAGGACGACCCGCCGAGACGGCGACCCTTGGTGGGCTTGGGCATTGGGGCTTCTCCTAAATGGGGCCGGCCCCCGTATCAGGTAGGGCCGGGACGGAATTCTGCTACAGCTGTTCGGTTTCGGCGTAGTCCTGCTCGTCGTAACCGGTGTCGGCCGACCAGGTGCCGGTGGCGGCGTCGTAACCCGCCACCTGCGACGGGTCGAAGCTGGCCGGGCTGTCCTTGAGCGACAGACCGAGCTGGTGCAGCTTCACCTTGACCTCGTCGATGGACTTCTGCCCGAAGTTGCGGATGTCGAGCAGGTCGGACTCGGTGCGGGCGACCAGCTCCCCGACCGTGTGCACGCCCTCGCGCTTGAGGCAGTTGTAGGACCGCACCGTCAGATCCAGGTCGTCGATCGGCAGCGCGAACGACGCGATGTGGTCCGCTTCGGCCGGCGACGGCCCGATCTCGATTCCCTCGGCCTCGACGTTGAGTTCGCGTGCCAGGCCGAACAATTCGACCAGGGTCTTGCCGGCCGAGGCCAGCGCGTCCCGCGGGCTGATGGAGTTCTTGGTCTCCACATCCAGCACCAGCTTGTCGAAGTCGGTGCGCTGCTCGACACGGGTGGCCTCGACCTTGTAGGTCACCTTGAGCACCGGCGAGTAGATCGAGTCGACCGGGATGCGGCCGATCTCGGCGCCGGAGACCTTGTTCTGCACGGCCGGGACGTAACCGCGGCCCCGCTCGACGATCAACTCGACCTCGAGCTTGCCCTTGTCGTTGAGGGTCGCGATGTGCATGTCGGGGTTGTGCACCGTCACGCCCGCCGGCGGCACGATGTCACCGGCGGTGACGGCACCCGGGCCCTGCTTGCGCAGGTACATGGTGACCGGCTCGTCCTCGTCGGAGGAGACCACCAGGCCCTTGAGGTTCAAGATGATGTCGGTGACATCCTCTTTGACGCCGGGGACCGTCGTGAACTCGTGCAGCACGCCGTCGATGCGGATGCTGGTGACCGCCGCGCCGGGGATCGACGACAGCAGCGTGCGGCGAAGCGAGTTGCCCAGGGTGTAACCGAATCCCGGCTCCAGCGGTTCGATGACGAACTGGGAGCGGTTGTCGGCCACTACCTCTTCGGACAGGGTGGGACGCTGCGAGATCAGCATTGGTGTTCTTTCTCCTTCTGGCACCCGCTATTTGATGCCGCTCGGTTGTCTCGCGGCGATCCGCTTCGCCCGGCTACGCCGCGCTTGCGATCCCCGCGGGGTACTCGGGGGCGTTCCCCGAGTGTGGTGTTACTTCGAGTAGAACTCGACGATCAGCTGCTCGGCGAGCGGGACGTCGATCTGTGCGCGCTCGGGCAGCTGGTGGACCAGGATTCGCTGCCGCTCCCCGACCACCTGCAGCCAGCCCGGGATGGGGCGGTCGCCCGCGGTCTCCCGGGAGATCTGGAACGGCACCGTGTTGATCGACTTGTCCTTGACGTCGATGATGTCGTACTGCGCGACCTGGTAGCTGGGCACGTCGACCTTCACACCGTTGACGGTGAAGTGGCCGTGGCTGACCAACTGACGGGCCATCCGACGAGTGCGGGCCAGGCCCGCGCGGTAGACCACGTTGTCCAGCCGGCTCTCCAGGATGCGCAGCAGTTCCTCGCCGGTCTTGCCGCCACGACGGACGGCTTCCTCGTAGTAGCGGCGGAACTGCTTCTCCATCACGCCGTAGGTGAAGCGAGCCTTCTGCTTCTCCTGCAGCTGCAGCCGGTATTCGCTTTCCTTGATCCGCGCGCGGCCGTGCTGGCCGGGCGGGTAGGGCCGCTTCTCGAATGCCTGGTCTCCGCCGACGAGGTCGACGCCCAGCCGGCGGGACTTGCGGGTTGCGGGTCCGGTGTAACGAGCCATGTTGTTTCTCCTCCTCGAACCCGACTAGACCCGGCGACGCTTGGGCGGACGGCAACCGTTGTGGGGCTGCGGGGTGACATCGGAAATCGCACCGACCTCCAAGCCGGCAGCCTGCAGCGAGCGGATCGCGGTCTCGCGGCCAGAACCCGGGCCCTTGACGAACACGTCGACCTTCTTCACACCGTGCTCCTGCGCCTTGCGGGCGGCGTTCTCGGCGGCCAGCTGTGCGGCGAACGGGGTGGACTTACGCGAGCCCTTGAACCCGACGTGACCCGACGACGCCCAGGCGATGACGTTGCCCTGCGGGTCGGTGATCGTCACGATCGTGTTGTTGAAGGTGCTCTTGATGTGCGCGGCACCATGCGGGACGTTCTTCTTTTCCCGCCGCCGGGTCTTCTGGCCCTTCTTGGGCCCGGTCGCTTTCTTGGTTGCCATGGGTCTTACCTGGCCTTCTTCTTACCGGCGATGGTGCGCTTGGGGCCCTTGCGGGTACGCGCGTTGGTCTTGGTCCGCTGGCCGCGCACCGGCAGCCCGCGGCGGTGCCGCAGGCCCTGGTAGCAGCCGATCTCGATCTTGCGACGGATGTCGGCCTGCACCTCGCGGCGCAGGTCACCCTCGACCTTGAGGTTGCCCTCGATGTAGTCGCGCAGCGCGGTCAGCTGTTCGTCGGTGAGGTCCTTGCTGCGCTGGTCCTTGTCGATACCAGTCGCGGCGAGAATTTCGCCTGCGCGGGTACGGCCGATGCCGTAGATGTAGGTCAGCGCGATCTCCATGCGCTTATCGCGCGGCAGGTCGACGCCCACAAGTCGTGCCATGGGTGGCATTCCCTCTTTCGTAGCGGAGGTGTCGGTCCCAGCCCGTTCCCGGCCGAAATAGCTCCGGGGCCCGGCCTCCGATCCGGGCGTTGCCGAACGGCCAATCCGTTCAGTGGTACTGGGAGGTCTGCATTCAGTTGTGGTGCGGCCGAGTCCTGGCGGAAGCCCTGACTAGCCCTGACGCTGCTTGTGGCGCGGGTCTGAGCAGATCACCATGACCCGGCCGTGCCGACGGATCACCCTGCACTTGTCGCAGATCGGCTTGACGCTGGGGTTCACCTTCACGGCTGCTGTGGTCCTGTTCTCATTCGCTGGTTACTAAAGGTCTGCTGGCTGGGCGGCCCGGCGCTACTTGTACCGGTAGACGATGCGTCCCCGGGACAGGTCGTAAGGAGACAACTCCACGACCACCCGGTCCTCCGGCAGGATTCGGATGTAGTGCTGCCGCATCTTGCCGCTGATGTGAGCGAGCACCTTGTGACCGTTCTCCAGCTCAATGCGAAACATCGCATTGGGCAGGGGCTCGACCACGCGGCCCTCGACCTCGATGGCACCGTCTTTCTTGGCCATTACTCTCCGGCGATCCTCCGTGTCTGGCTTTCCTGTTGTATATGCATGCGCCCGCCATGGCGCAGCATCGACTACGACTACAGAACGTGGGCCGGTGGCAGGAAATTCCAGGTAGAAAGCCAAGAATCTCAGACTGGGCACGCAAGAGTCGACGCGAACGCCGCACCGTCGTCCCACGATACCCGGTGGAGAGCCGGGCGCCAAAATCGTCGGTGATGAGAGACTGATCCCAAACGGCACCAGCCGCCGCCACGCAGCGATGGGATGCACATGACCGAGGCACTGTCACTCAAACCCGAGCTGGGCCGCTACGCGGTTTGGACCTTCGGATCCCCGTCTCCCGAGCAGGCCGCCGAGATCGAGCGGCTGGGTTACGGCGCGATCTGGGTGGGTGGCTCGCCGGCCGCAGAACTCTCCTTCGTCGAGCCGCTGCTGGCGGCGACGACGACGCTGCAGGTGGCAACCGGGATCGTCAACATCTGGTCGGCGCCGGCGCCGCAGGTCGCGGAGTCGTATAACCGCATCGAGGCCGCTCATCCCGGCCGGTTCCTGCTGGGCATCGGCGTCGGTCACAGCGAGGCCACCGCCGAGTACCGCAGTCCGTATCAGGCCCTGGTCGATTATCTCGACAGCCTGGACGCGGCCGGCGTGCCCACCAGCCGCCGGGTGCTGGCCGCGCTGGGCCCCAAGGTGCTGCGATTGGCGGCGGAGCGCAGCGCCGGGGCCCATCCCTACCTGACCACTCCCGAGCACACCGCGACCGCGCGCGGACTGATCGGGCCGTCGGTGTTCCTGGCGCCCGAGCACAAGGTGGTGCTCACCACCGATGCCGCCGCCGCCCGCGAGGCCGGGCGCGAGGCGGTCGGCTTCTATCTGCGGCTGTCGAACTACGTCAACAACTGGCGCAGGCTGGGCTTCACCGAGCGCGACGTACGCCCACCCGGCAGCGACCGGCTGATCGACGCGGTGGTGGCCCACGGCACCGCCGAGAAGGTCGCCGCCCGGTTGGGTGAGCACCTGGACGCCGGCGCGGATCAGGTGACGATCCAGGTGCTGGGCGGCTGGAAGGCCCTGCTGCCGACACTGACGGAGCTGGCCGGCCCGCTGGGGTTGACACCGCGGGACTGACCGCGAGTGGGAATCTGGCGACGCGACGCGCGGGCGCGGCGTCGTGGATTTCCCGCTCGCGCCAAGGGGGCGCCCCGCCCCCGTTAGGGTTGCCCCATGCGTCTGCTGGTCACCGGCGGCGCCGGGTTCATCGGCGCCAACTTCGTGCACAGCACGCTGGCGCAGCGGCCCGGCGCCGAGATCACGGTGCTCGACGCCCTGACCTACGCCGGCAGCCGCGAGTCACTGGGCGACATCACCGCCGATATCCGGCTGGTGGAGGGCGACATCACCGACGCCACGCTGGTGTCGCAGCTGGTCGCCGAATCCGACGCGGTGGTGCACTTCGCCGCCGAAACCCACGTGGACAACGCGCTGGCCGACCCCGAGCCGTTCCTGCGCTCCAACGTGGTCGGCACCTTCACCGTGCTGGAGGCGGTACGCGCCCACCGGGTGCGGCTGCATCACGTCTCCACCGACGAGGTCTACGGCGAGCTGGCCCTCGACGATCCCCGCCGGTTCACCGAGACGACGCCGTATCACCCGTCGAGCCCCTACTCGTCGACCAAGGCCGCCGCCGACCTGCTGGTGCGGTCCTGGGTGCGCTCCTACGGCACCCACGCGACGATCTCGAACTGCTCCAACAACTACGGGCCTTACCAGCACGTGGAGAAGTTCATCCCGCGCCAGATCACCAACCTGCTGACCGGGCGCCGAGCCAAGCTGTACGGCAGCGGTGCCAACGTGCGGGACTGGATCCACGTCGACGACCACAACAGCGCGGTCTGGGCCATCATGGCCGGCGGGCATCCCGGGCGCACCTACCTGATCGGCGCCGACGGGGAACGCGACAACCGCAGCGTGCTGCAGGCCATCCTGCGGCTGATGGACCACGACCCCGACGACTTCGACCACGTCGCCGACCGGCCCGGCCATGACCTGCGGTATGCGATCGACCCGTCTGCGCTGCGCGACGAGCTGGGCTGGAAACCCGAGCACACCGACTTCGAGGCCGGGCTGCGCGCGACGATCGAGTGGTACCGCGCCAACGAATCCTGGTGGGCGCCGCTGAAAGACGCCGCCGAAGCCCGCTACGCCGAGCTGGGACGCTGAGGTGGCGTTCCGCGAACTGGCCGTCCCGGGGGCCTGGGAGCTCACCCCGATCCAACACGCCGACGCGCGCGGCGTGTTCTTCGAATGGTTCACCGACCGCGAGTTCACTGGGTTCGCCGGTCACCGGTTCGACCTGCGGCAGGCCAACTGCTCGGTGTCGCGCGCCGGCGTGCTGCGCGGCCTGCATTTCGCCCAGCCGCCGCCCGGGCAGGCCAAGTACGTCACCTGCGTGACGGGGTCGGTCTTCGACGTCGTCGTCGACGTCCGGGCCGGTTCGCCGACCTACGGCCGCTGGGATGCGGTGCTGCTGGACGCCCGCGACCGCCGATCGGTGTACATCGCCGCCGGCCTGGCACACGGATTCCTTGCGCTACAAGATGATTCGACAGTGATGTATCTGTGCTCCGCCGAATACGACCCACAGCGCGAGCACACCATCAGCGCCACCGACCCCGCGATCGGCATCGACTGGCCCGCCGGTCACCCGCTGGTGGTCTCCGAGCGCGACCGCGAGGCACCGACGCTGGCCGAGGTGCGGGCCGCCGGGCTGCTGCCGGTCTGGGATCAGGCGTAACCGAGGTTGGCTCTCACCGACTGTGCGGTTTGGCAGGCAAAACGGCCCCGAAACATGCAAAGCCGCACATTCGGCACCGCTCAGCCCGCAAGATGCGGTCAGGTCAGGGGCCGGTCACCAGCTGGCCCGTCAACCACCAGGAGCAGCCATGGCCAGCCCAAGGGTCACCGCCTACGCCCCACTGTATGACGAATTCGACTACGTCATCGACGACTACGACGGTGAACTCCCCGCCGATCTGCATGGCACGCTGTACCGCAACGGACCCGGGAAGCTCGATGCCGGGGGCCAGCAGCTCGGCCACCTCTTCGACGGCGACGGCATGCTGTCGATGTTCACCTTCGCGGACGGCAGGCTGCACTACCGCAACCGCTACGTCGACACCAAGCACTACCGGAAATCCCTAGCCTCCAAGGGCGCTCCCTACCGCGCGCTGGGAACGATGCGCCCCGGCGGGATCCTCCGCAACGCGCTGCGCTTCCCGGCCAACGTCGCCAACACCGGCGTGGTCACGCATGCCGGAAAGCTGCTGGCACTATGGGAGGGCGGCCCGCCCACCGAGGTCGACCCGGACACCCTGGGCACTATCGGTATTCACCGATTCGGCGGCAAGTTGAAGTGGCTGGGCGCGTTCTCCGCCCACCCGAAGTGGGACCCCGCGACAGGCGAGATGTTCAACTTCGGCATGGCGATGCTGCCCGTCCCGAAACTGATCTGCCACCGGGTGGACCGTGCCGGAACGCTGCACCGGTTGGGGCAGCTCAAGCTGCCGGCGCCGATGTTCAACCATGATGTCGGCCTGACCGCACGCCACATGGTGTTCGTGATCCCCCCGCTGATGTTCCCGCCCGCCAAGATGCTCGCCGCGGGCCTGGGGATGCGCAACTTCATCGATGCCATCGACTACGAGGCGTCCCGCGGCACCATGGTCGCACTGGTGCCGCGGGACGGCGGCAAACCCCTTGTGCGGCACACAGATCCGACGCTGCACCTGCACCTGGCCAACGCCTATGAGGACCGCGGCGACACCGTCGTCGAACTGGTCGACTACGACGCCAGCTGGGAAGACCTCAACGGCCAGCTCTCCTCGGTGCAGACGCTGGCCCAGAGCGGCACCATGCCCTACGGGGGGCATCTGACGCGGATGCGGATCACGCCGTCGGGCAGCGTGACGTCCGAACGGCTCACCGAGAGCTACGGCGAATTCCCGACCTTCAACCTGACCCGCACCGGCTCCCCGCAGCGCTACACCTACCTGTCGGCGAACACCGGCGCCGGGGCCTATCCGAATGCGGTCGCCCGCATCGACCACAGTACGGGGACGCAGCTCACCTACGCGCTGCCGCCGGGCCATCTGCCGCACGAGGGCGTCTTCGCGGCGCGGCCCGGCGGCACCGACGAGGATGACGGCTGGCTGCTGGTGCCGTGCCAAGACGGCATCAACAACATCGCCGGCCTGCTGGTGTTCGACGCCAAGGACGTGGCCGCCGGGCCGGTTTTCACCGGGCGGCTCCGACACCACCTGCCGCTGACATTCCACGGCTGCTTCACCCCGCGGGCGGCGCGCGTCAGGTCATAACCGCGCACGCGGGCAGGGGACCCCCTCGCATTTACTAGGATGTCCTAGTATTCTTCGGGTAGGGCCGATCCGGCTCACCACGACTTCACGGGGATGGCGCATGAGCACTCAGATTCCACACTTCATCGACGGTCGCCGCACCGCCGGCGGTTCGCAACGCAGCACCGACGTCTTCGACCCCAACACCGGCGAGGTCCAGGCGACGCTGCCACTGGCCAACACCGCCGACGTCGACGGCGCGGTCGCCTCGGCCGCGGCCGCCCAGCGCGGCTGGGCCGCCCAGAACCCGCAACGCCGGGCCCGAGTGATGATGCGCTTCATCGACCTGGTCAACGCCAATGCCGACGAGCTGGCCGAGTTGCTCTCCCGCGAGCACGGCAAGACCCTCGACGACGCCCGCGGCGACATCCAGCGCGGTATCGAGGTGATCGAGTTCTGCGTCGGCATCCCGCACCTGCTCAAGGGCGAGCACACCGAGGGTGCCGGGCCGGGAATCGACGTCTTCTCGCTGCGCCAGCCGCTGGGCGTGGTCGCCGGGATCACCCCGTTCAACTTCCCGGCGATGATCCCGCTGTGGCAGGCCGGGCCGGCGCTGGCCTGCGGTAACGCTTTCATCCTCAAGCCGTCCGAGCGGGACCCCTCGGTCCCGGTGCGGCTCGCCGAGCTGTTCGTCGAGGCCGGCCTGCCGCCGGGGGTGCTGCAGGTGGTGCACGGCGACAAGGAGGCCGTCGACGCGCTGCTGCACCACCGCGACGTCGCCGCGATCGGCTTCGTCGGCAGCTCCGACATCGCGCAGTACATCTACTCCACGGCCACCGCCAACGGCAAGCGCGCCCAGTGCTTCGGCGGGGCGAAGAACCACATGATCGTGATGCCCGACGCCGACCTGGACCAGGCCGTCGACGCGCTGATCGGCGCCGGCTACGGCAGCGCCGGCGAGCGCTGCATGGCGATCTCGGTGGCGGTGCCGGTCGGCGAGCAGACCGCCGAGCGGTTACGCGGCCGGCTGGTGGAGCGGATCAACAACCTGCGGGTGGGCCACAGCCTCGACCCCAAGGCCGACTACGGCCCGCTGGTCACCCGCGCGGCCCTCGAGCGGGTCAACGACTACATCGGCCAGGGCGTGGCCGCCGGCGCCGAACTGGTGATCGACGGCCGGGAACGGGCCAGCGACGACACCCAGTTCGGCGACGCGGACCTGTCCGGCGGCTTCTTCGCCGGGCCGACGCTGTTCGACCACGTCACTACCGAGATGTCGATCTACACCGACGAGATCTTCGGGCCGGTGCTGTGCATGGTGCGCGCAGCGGACTACGAAGAGGCATTGCGGCTGCCGAGCGAACACGAATACGGCAACGGGGTGGCGATCTTCACCCGCGACGGCGACACCGCCCGCGACTTCACCTCCCGGGTGCAGGTCGGCATGGTCGGCGTGAACGTGCCGATCCCGGTTCCGGTGGCCTACCACACCTTCGGCGGCTGGAAGCGGTCCGGCTTCGGCGACCTCAACCAGCACGGCACGGCGTCGATCACCTTCTACACCAAGGTCAAGACGGTGACTCAGCGCTGGCCCTCGGGGATCAAGGACGGTGCCGAATTCCACATCCCCACCATGCAATAGGGGTTTGGGCACATGAAAACCGTGATGGATGACGAAGAACGGGTGATCGTCGAGACCGCAGCGGCGTTCGCCGAGAAGCGCCTCGCTCCGCACGCCCTGGAATGGGATGAGTCCCACCACTTTCCGGTCGATGTGATGCGGGAGGCGGCCGAACTGGGAATGGCGGCGATCTACTGCCGCGACGACGTCGGCGGGTCCGGGCTGCGCCGGCTGGACGGGGTGCGCATCTTCGAGCAGTTGGCGATCGCCGACCCGGTGATCGCCGCCTACCTGTCGATCCACAACATGTGCGCCTGGATGATCGACAGCTACGGCACCGAAGAGCAGCGCAAGAACTGGGTGCCGCGACTGGCGCCGATGACCGCGGTCGCCAGCTACTGCCTCACCGAGCCGGGGGCGGGATCCGATGCCAGCGCGTTGAGCACCCGCGCGGTGCGGTCCGGGCCCGGACAGAACGCAGACTACGTGCTCGACGGCGTCAAGCAGTTCATCTCCGGCGCGGGCGTCTCGGATGTGTATGTGGTGATGGCGCGCACCGGCGCCGACGGCCCTCGCGGCATCTCGGCGTTCATCATCGAAAAGGACACTCCCGGACTGAGTTTCGGAGCCGCCGAGCAGAAGATGGGCTGGAACGCCCAACCGACCGCACAGGTCATCCTGGAGGGGGTGCGGGTGCCCGCCGAAGCGATGCTCGGCGGCGAAGACGGCGAAGGCAACGGCTTTAACATCGCGATGAACGGCCTCAACGGTGGCCGGATCAACATCGCGGCCTGCTCGCTAGGCGGCGGCCAGGCCGCGTTCGACAAGACCGGCGGCTACCTGGCCGACCGGTCGGCGTTCGGCAAGGCGCTGCTCGACGAGCCGACGATCCGGTTCACGCTGGCCGACATGGCCACCGCACTGGAGACCTCCCGGCTGCTGCTGTGGCGGGCGGCGACCGCCCTCGACGACGGCGCCGAGGACAAGGTGGAGCTGTGCGCGATGGCCAAGCGCTACGTCACCGACGCCTGCTTCACCGTGGCCGATCAGGCACTGCAGCTGCACGGCGGCTACGGATATCTGCGCGAATACGGTCTGGAGAAAATCGTCCGGGACCTGCGGGTGCACCGCATCCTGGAGGGCACCAACGAGATCATGCGGATGGTCGTCGGCCGAGCCGAGGCCGCTCGGGTCCGGACCGGCAGCTAGGAGCTTCGATGCAGACAGTCGCATTTCTGGGACTGGGACACATGGGCGGGCCGATGTCGGCGAACCTGGTGGCCGCCGGGCACACCGTGCGCGGCTTCGACCCGGTGCCGGCGGCGGCCACGGCCGCCGAGCAGCGCGGCGTGAGCGTCCAGCCGTCGGCCTCCGAAGCGGTCGCCGGCGCCGACGTGGTGATCACCATGCTGCCGCACGGCGACGCGGTGAAACGCTGCTACGCCGACATCCTGCCGGCGGCCCAACCGGGCGCCCTGTTCATCGACAGCTCCACCATCTCGGTCGCCGACGCACGTGAGGTCCACGCGCTGGCCGGCTCGCACGGGTTCGCCCAACTCGACGCGCCGGTGTCCGGCGGGGTCACCGGCGCGGTCGCGGGGCGGTTGGCCTTCATGGTCGGCGGAGAGCAGGACGCGGTACAGCGCGCGACACCGGTGCTGGAGCCGATGGCAGCCAAGGTCACCCACTGCGGCGCGGCGGGCGCCGGCCAGGCCGCCAAGATCTGCAACAACATGGTGCTGGCCGTCCAGCAGGTGGCCGTCGCCGAGGCGTTCGTACTGGCCGACAAGCTCGGCCTGGCCGACCAGGCGCTGTTCGACGTGATGACCGGTGCCACCGGAAACTGCTGGGCACTGCACACCAACTGCCCGGTTCCCGGCCCGGTGCCCACCTCGCCGGCGAACCGGAACTTCGAGCCGGGATTCGCCGCCGCGCTGATGAACAAGGATCTGCACCTGGCGATGGACGCGGTGGGCTCGACCGGCGCCAACGCCCCACTGGGCAGCCATGCCGCGGCGATCTACGCCGAGTTCGCCGCCGAACACGGCGGCAAGGACTTCAGCGCCGTGATCGAGATGCTGCGCGGCAGTTGAGCGACTATTTCGCGATGGCCATCACCGCGCCCGGCCTCAGCCAGCCGATGATCTTCACCAGCGTGGCGTCATCGATCGCCACGCAGCCCGCCGTCGGCCCGCCGTCGGTGGTGTGAAAAAAGTAGGCGGAACCGTCACCGGGTGTACGAGACTTATTGACGCCGATGACCACCGCGTGCCGGTACTGCGGGATGTTGAGGTTCTCGCTGGCCGTCGTGTCGAACGGGCACTGGGCTTTCTTGCAGATCTGCATGGTGTTGTAGGTCGGGCTCTTGGAGTCGCTGTCCCACCAGTGGTCGGATCCGACCTGCACGTACGGCAGGCCGCCACCGGGACTCGGAGCGGTGCCGAATGCGGAATCGAGCGTGTAGAACCCCATCGGAGTCGACGGCTCACCTTCTTTGGTTCGCGGGGTGATGCCCGCCGAACCGACATGCGCCGGAATCCCGGCAGCAACCGGTTCCCAGCCCGCGGGAGTCCGCTGATAGACATCGATCTTCGCGGTCGAATGACCCACTCCGACAACCGAAACCACCTGGGTGGCCGCAACTGGGAAGCCGACCGCATTCGCGAACCACGGATCGACAACCGCCGCGGTCGGTGGCGCGGTCACCGCCGTCACACTCATCGCGCACAGCACTGCGCACAGCAGAAGCACCAGTTGACGCACCACGTCATGGTCGATGGCCGGTGGCGGCAACGTCAAATGATGACCGCGCTGCGCGTCAAGCAACAAGCGCCGTCATCAACCTGCTTCGCGGCAGCTGAACCGCGCCACCACCCGCTGCGCCTGCAGCTCCCGGCACCCGTTGGCCGACAACCCGTCGTAGCCGTCCCGGTCGGCGAAGATCGCCGGCAGGCCGATAGCCGCGGCGGTCCGGGCGCCGGCCTCGGATCCGGCGATCACCAGCGACTCGCCTGCGACGATGCCCAGTTCCCACAGCGCCAGCCGGTAGAGCTCGGCGTCACCGGCGGGACCGGTCAGGTCCTCGGCGGTGACGATGGTCTCGGTCATACCGTCCCCGATCAACTCCCGCACCCGGGCCTGCACCACGTCGCGGGGTCCGGCGCCGACCACGGCCACCCAGAGACCGGTGGCGAACAGGCTCAGCACCAGGTCCACCAGGCCGGAGCGGGGCTCGCCGTCGGCATCGGAAAGGGCGTCGATGTCGAAGATCACCGCTTGCAGGGGGTACACCTCGGCGTCGGGTTGCACCTGGTCCCACCAGAACGGGCGGCCGGCACTGGTCCATGTCGCGAGCTCAGTTGTGATCTGCATAACAGCAGGATGCCGAAGATCGGGCCGGACGTCCTCCCCCATCCGGGGGAACCGTCCGGGTAATCGCCGGGAGATCTGGGCGGAGGCATCGAACCGGTGGGGCTTTATTGTCTTGCTATGCCCGTGCGACTGGTCCTCGTCGACGATCACGAGATGGTGATCGAGGGCCTGCGTGCCATGCTCACCGCATTCGCCGACCGCATCGAGGTCGTGGGGCAGGCGATCAGCGCCGAACAGGCCCTCGCCGTGGTCGCCGACACCGACCCCGACGTGGTGTTGTGCGACGTGCGGATGCGCGGTGAGAGCGGCCTGGACCTGTGCCTGGCGCTGCGGGAACGCGATCCGGAACGCAAGGTCGTGATGCTGTCGGTCTACGACGACGAGCAGTACCTGTTCGAAGCGCTGCGGGTCGGCGCGAGCGGCTACCTGCTCAAGAGCATCAGCAGCGACGACCTGGTGCACCAGATCGAGTTGGCCCACCGCGGCGAGACGGTGATCGATCCCGGCCTGGCGGCCCGGGCGGCCGGCACCGCGGCACGACTGCAACGCGACGAGTTCTGGCCGGGCGCTCGCCAGGGCCTGACCCAGCGGGAGAGCGAGATCCTGGCCTGCATGGTCAGCGGGCTGTCCAACCGCGGCATCGCCACCAAACTGGTGATCGGCGACGAGACCGTCAAGAGCCACCTCCGCTCGATCTACCGCAAGCTGGGGGTGTCCGACCGCACCGGTGCGGTGGCCACCGCATTGCGCGAGGGCATCTACCGGTGAGTACCTCCGGCAACAACCGGTCCCGCGCCCGCAAACGGGGCGCGGTACGCGATTTCGGTGATTTCGTCGACCCCAACCACGAGCTGGCGCTGCTGCGGGAACTGATCCAGGCCGCCTCCAGCGGGCCCGGGGTGGAGCCGCTGGCCGCCGCGGCGGCCCGGATGATCACCGCGGCGACCGGCACCGACGTCTGCTTCGTGCACGTCCTCGATGACACCGAACGCTCGCTGACGCTGACCGGCGCCACCCCGCCGTTCGACACCGAGGTGGGCAAGATCCGGCTGCCGCTGGAGTCGGGGGTGTCGGGCTGGGTCGCCCGGCACCGCGAGCCCGTGGTGATCAGCGACGACAAGGAGGCCGACCCGCGTTACGTGCCGATCGAGTCGCTGCGCGGGCGCGATTTCACCTCGATGGTGTCGGTGCCGATGGAGACAGATCCGGGCGGCCTGGTGGGGGTGCTCAACGTGCACACCGTGGAGCGCCGCGACTTCGCCCCCGGCGACATCGAGCTGCTGCGGGTGATCGGCCGGCTCATCGCCGGCGCCATGCACCAGGCCCGGCTGCACCGGCAGCTGGTGGCGCGCGAACGCGCCCACGAACTCTTCGTCGAGCAGGTGATCGAGGCCCAGGAGATCGAGCGGCGCCGGCTGGCCGGCGATATCCACGACGGCATCTCGCAGCGGCTGGTGACACTGTCCTACCGGCTGGATGCCGCCGCCCGGGCGGTCGGCAACGACCCGGACGAGGCGTCGCAGCAACTGGAGGCCGCCCGGGAGCTGGCCGGGCTGACACTGCAGGAGACCCGGGTGGCGATCAGCGGGCTGCGGCCGCCGGTGCTCGACGACCTGGGCCTGTCCGGCGGGCTGGCCAGCCTGGCTCAGTCGATACCGCAACTCAAGATCGAGCTGGACCTGGCCGAGATCCGGCTGCCCGAGCACATCGAGTTGGCGCTGTACCGGATCGCGCAGGAGGGCCTGCAGAACGTCGTCAAGCACGCCGCCGCGACGACGGTCCGGCTGGGATTCACGGTGACCGCCGACCCCGACGTCGCGCGGCTGGAGATCGTTGACGACGGGGTGGGTTTCGACACCTTCGAGCACCCGGTGGGCGGCGACGACATGGGCGGCTACGGGGTGCTGTCGATGGCCGAGCGCGCCGAGCTGGTGGGCGGCCGGCTCAACATCCGCTCGCGGCCGGGGGCGGGCACCGCCGTCACCGCCACCATCCCGGTGCCGTCCCCCTCCGCGCGAGCGTGCGCGTCCCCGGCCGACACACCGGACTGATCACCGGGATTAGGCACCCTCGCGCCCGAAAAACGCATCCCCGAGACGCCCCGGACCGGCCCGTCAGAAATCCCCGGCGTTGCGCCGCAGCGTCTCGATCGCCGACGACAGCATGCGCGACTCCTGCCCCGACATCCCGATGTCGGAGAAGACCTCGCTGTTGAGGCTGGCCGTCGCGTCGGCCACCGTCGAGCGGCCCGCGTCGGTGATCGACACCAGCGTGGTGCGGCCGTCGGTGGGGTGCGGCAGCCGCTCCACCAAGCCGGCGGCCTCCAATCGCCGAATCGCGTGCGTGACGCTGGTGACGTGGACCTGCAGCCGGTCGGAGGCCTTGGTGATCGGCAGTGCCCCGGACCGGCTGAACGCCAGCAGCCGCAGCAACTCGAACCGGGAGAAACTCAGGTCGTAGGGCCGCAGCGTCGCCTCCACCCGCGCCAGCAGAATCTGATGCGCCCGCATCACCGACGTCACCGCCACCATCCCGTCGGCGACGTCGCCCCAGCCGGCCCGTTCCCAGTTGGCGCGGGCCAGCGCGATCGGGTCGGCGTCGTCGGGAGGGTGGAAGTCCACGCCCGTTCTTATCACTTTTGGCTGCGACCGCGTGGGAACTGAAGTGTTCGAACCGCTAGGCCACGGTCAGGATTCGCGGCCCGTCATCGGTGACCGCCACGGTGTGTTCCCAGTGCGCCGCGCGGGAACTGTCGGCGGTGACGACCGTCCACTCGTCGTCGAGCACCACGGTCTGGTCGGTGCCCAACGTCAGCATCGGCTCGATCGCCAGCACCGACCCGGCCACCAACAGCGGTCCGCGGCCCGGCGACCCTTCGTTGGGCAGGAACGGGTCCATGTGCATCTGGCGGCCGATGCCGTGTCCGCCGTAACCGGCGACGATGCCGAACGAGCGACGGAACTCGGCCGACGCGGCGCGCGCCCCGGTCTCGATGGCATGCGAGACATCGCTGAGCCGGTTGCCGGGGACCATCGCGGCGATCCCGGCCCCCAGCGCCTGCCGGGTCGCCGCCGACAGGTCCTCGTCGGCCTGCGCCAGCTTCCCGACACCGAGGGTGATCGCCGCATCGCCGTGCCAGCCGTCCAGAATCGCACCGCAGTCGATGGATACCAGGTCACCGAGCTCGAGCACCTCGGTCGACGACGGGATGCCGTGCACCACCCGATCGTTCACCGAGCTGCAGATCGAGGCGGGAAAGCCGTGATAGCCCAGGAACGACGGCGTCGCACCCGCGTCCCGAATCACCGATTCGGCGATGTCGTCCAACTGCAGGGTCGAGGTACCCGCCACAGCGGCCTCGCGCACCGCGGCCAGTGCCGCCGCCACGACGGCGCCTGCCGCGGCCATCGCGTCGAGCTCCCCCGGGCTGCGATGCGGCACCCGCCGCTTCGGCAGTCCGATCACTTAGCGTCCCAGCGCCTTCAGCAGCCGGCCGAAGACCTCGTCGACGGTGCCGAGCGCATCCACGACGTGCAGCTCGTGTTCGTGCTGGTAGAAGTCCAGCAGCGGCGCGGTCTCCTCGCGGTAGACGATCATCCGGTTGTGGATGACCTCGGCGGTGTCGTCGGCGCGGCCCCGCTCCCGCAACCGGGCGAGCAACTCGTCCTCGCTGACCCGCAGCTCCAGCACCGCGTCCAGCTTGGTGTTGCGCTCCTCGAGCATGTCGTGCAGCGCCTGGGCCTGTTCCACCGACCGGGGAAAGCCGTCGAGGATGAAACCCTTGGCGGCGTCCTCTCCGTCGATGCGGTCGGCGACCAGCGCGTTGGTCAGCTCGGAGGGCACCAGGTCACCGGCGTCCAGGTACGCCTTGGCCTTGCGGCCCAGCTCGGTGCCCTGGGCAATATTGTTGCGGAACAGATCGCCGGTGGAGATCTGCGGGACACCCAGCTCCTGGGCCAGTTTGACGGCCTGCGTGCCCTTGCCCGCCCCGGGCGGTCCCAGCAGGATGACTCTCACTTGAGGAACCCTTCGTAGTTGCGCTGCATGAGCTGGCTCTCGATCTGCTTGACCGTGTCAAGGCCGACACCGATCATGATCAGCACCGCGGTTCCGCCGAACGGCAGGTTCTGCACCGTCCCGGAGTTGCCCATCTGCAGGAACAGGTTGGGCAGCACGGAGATCACGCCCAGGTAGATCGAACCCGGCAGCGTGATCCGGTTGAGCACGAAACGCAGGTAGTCCGCGGTCGGGCGTCCCGGCCGGATCCCCGGAATGAACCCGCCGAACTTCTTCATCTCGTCGGCGCGCTCGTCGGGGTTGAACGTGATCGACACGTAGAAGTACGTGAAGAAGATGATCAGCCCGAAGTACACGGCGATGTAGACCAGGTTGGACGGATCCGACAGGTAGGTGCTGACGGCCTTGTCCCACCAGCTGTTGCCGACACCGCCACTGCCGCTGCGGACCAGCTGGGTGACCAGCTGCGGAATATAGATCAGCGAGGAGGCGAAGATGACCGGGATGACGCCGGCCTGGTTGACCTTGAGCGGCAGGTACGTCGAGGTGCCGCCGTACATGCGCCGGCCGACCATCCGCTTGGCGTACTGCACCGGGATGCGGCGCTGCCCTTGCTCGACGAAGACCACACCGACGACGATGACCAGCGCGGCCAGGCAGACCATGGTGAAGACCAGGCCGCCCCGGGAGTCCAGGATGGTCTTGCCCTCGATCGGGATACGAGCGGCGATACCGACGAAGATCAGCAGCGACATGCCGTTGCCGATGCCGCGCTCGGTGATCAACTCACCGAGCCACATCACCAGCACCGCGCCGGCGGTCATCACCATCACGATGACGACCAGGGTGAAGATGCTGTGGTCGGCGATGATGTCGTGGCGCAGGCTGCAGGTCTGCAGCAGCCCGCCATTGGCGGCCAGCGCCACGATGGACGTCGCCTGCAGCACGGCCAGTGCGACCGTCAGATAACGGGTGTACTGCGTCATCTTGTTCTGGCCGGACTGGCCTTCTTTGCGCAGCTCCTCGAAGCGCGGGATGACCACCGTCAACAGCTGCACGATGATGCTGGCGGTGATGTAGGGCATCACGCCGATGGCGAACACCGTCAGTTGCAGCAGCGCGCCGCCGGAGAACAGGTTGATCAGCGAATAGACCTGCGCCGCGTCGCCGCCGCTGACCTCCTTGATGCACTGCTGCACGTTCTGGTAGTCGACGCCGGGCGACGGGATGGCCGCCCCGAGCCGGTAAATGATGATGATGCCCAGCGCGAACAGGATCTTGCGCCGTAGGTCGACCGTCCGCAGTGATGAGATGAAAGCCGAGAACACTCTTCTCCTCCTGCGCAGCCGAGGTCCGGTCGCGGCGTGCCATTGGGCTGGTTTCTTCCGGCCCGTGTTAGTCCTGGGTGGTCCTGCGCTTTCGCGTCGACGCGCCGACCGGTCATGATGCGGCCACACGTGTCTTCAGGCGCGTCAGCAGTCTACGAGACTAACAGCTCAGCGCCGCGGGCCGGGCAGCCGCAGGGACACCCGCCTGCCAGCGGAAGATCAGCGAACCGGCGTACAGTCGTCGATAGCTCATTAAATACGCTAACTAACTTTCGGGCCGGCCGCCGGTCCAGATAAGGAGTATGCGCGATGGCACAAACCGGCCGATTTCCTGGCGACACCTGGGACCTGGCCTCCAGCGTGGGCGTCACCGCAACCGGCGTGGCCGCGGCCCGCGCGATGGCCGGCCGGGCCGAACACCCCCTGATCGACGACCCGTTCGCCGAGCCCTTGGTGCGCGCCGTCGGGCTGGACCTGTTCACCGGACTGGCCAGCGGCGAGATCGACCCCGCCGACCTGGGCGACGACAGCCCGATGGGCATGATGCGGATGGCCGACAACATGGCGGTGCGCACCCGGTTCTTCGACGACTTCTTTCTGCAGGCGACCGAGGCCGGGATCCGGCAGGCGGTCATCCTGGCCTCGGGTCTGGACTCCCGCGCCTACCGACTCCCCTGGCCCGCCGGCACCGTCGTCTACGAGGTCGACCAGCCCGAGGTGATCGAGTTCAAGACCCGAGTGCTGTCCGAGCACGGCGCGGCGCCGACCGCTCAGCGCCGCACGGTCTCGATCGACCTGCGCGAGAACTGGCCGGCGGCGCTGCGAGCGGCGGGCTTCGAGCCGGGTCGGCCGACCGCCTGGAGCGCCGAGGGATTGCTGGGTTACCTGCCGCCGGAAGCGCAGGACCGACTGTTGGACACCATCACCGCACTGAGCGCGCCGGGCAGTCGGGTGGCCACCGAGAGCATGCCGGGCCTGGACGGCGACACCGAGGAGCAGGCTCGGCGGCAGATGCGCGAGGCCGCTGACCGGATGCGCAGCCACGGCCTCAACCTCGACATGACCGAACTGCTCTACTTCGGCGACCGCAACGAGGCCGGTTCCTATCTCGCCGACCACCGCTGGCAGGTCAGCAGTCGCGGCGTCGGCGAGTTGTTCGCCGCGCACGGACTGCCGCCGCTGCAGGAGGGTGACGGTCCCGGGTTCGGCGGGCTGTCCTACATCAGCGCGATCCGGGGCTGACCGGCATGGCGCGCACCGAGAACGACAGCTGGGATCTGACGTCCAGCGTGGGTACCACCGCCACCATGGTCGCCGTCGCCCGCGCCCTGGCCACCGCCGAAGCCGACCCGCTCATTTCCGACCCGTTCGCCGCACCGCTGGTGCGCGCCGTGGGCATCGATTTCTTCACCGGGATGCTCGACGGGACGCTGGAACCGGCGGTGGCCGCCGAGGCCCGCGCCGCTGCCGAACCCATGACCGCCGTGATGGCGGTCCGCACCCGGTTCTTCGACGACTTCTTTCTGCAGGCGACCGAGGCCGGGACCCGGCAGGCCGTCATCCTGGCCGCCGGATTGGATTCGCGGGCCTACCGCCTGGCGTGGCCGCCGGGTAGCGCGGTCTACGAGATCGACCAGCCCGATGTGATCGAGTTCAAGACCAGCACCCTGGCCGAACTGGGCGCCCAACCCACCGCCGACCGCCGGACGGTTGCCGTCGATCTGCGCGACGATTGGCCGGCCGCCTTGCGCCGCAACGGGTTCGACGAGACCAAACCGACCGCGTGGAGCGCGGAGGGCCTGCTCATCTATCTGCCCCCGCAGGCGCAGGACCGGCTGTTCGACAACATCACCGCGCTCAGCGCGCCGGGCAGCCGGCTGGCCACCGAGTATCACCCTGACGGCGCCGCCGCGCTCGGCGACTCGAACCAGTCGCTGGGTCAGCGGTTCGCCGATCAGGGCCTGGATCTCGACATGGCCAACCTGGTCTACGCCGGCGAGCGACACCCGGTCGGGCCCTATCTGAACGAGCGGGGGTGGCAGGTGAACGAACGCACCCGAGATGAGGTCTTCGGCTGCTACGGCCGCAGCTTCCCCGACGGCGACATCGTGGCCCGGCTGCGCAGTTCGGTGGCGATCGAAGCGCTTCGCAGCTAGCTGCCCCATTCGGCCCATCCCTGACCGCCGGCCACGGTATAACCACACCAATGGTGCTCAAGGTCGATGTTCCGCAGCACCTGATCGGCGGCGACGTCGACGAGGGCTACGGCAAGGTAGCGGACGCGTTTCGCGCGAATTTCGCCGGCGGCCACGAGGTGGGTGCCGCCGTGACGGTGTACCGCGACGGCGTCAAGGTCGTGGACCTGTGGGGCGGCTACCGCGACGGCTTCACCCGGCAACCGTGGCACCGGGACACCATGGTCAACGTCTTCTCGTCCACCAAGGGGGTGGCGGCCCTTGCCGTGGCGCTGGCGGTGTCACGGGGCATGTTCGGCTACGACGACAAGGTCGCCGACCACTGGGCCGAGTTCGCCCAGGCCGGCAAGGGCGCCGTCACGATTCGCGACCTGCTCGGCCATCGGGCCGGGCTCTGCGCGCTGAAACCCGCGCCCACCCTGGCCGACATCGCCGACCCGGATCGGCTGGCGCCGATACTCGCCGCCCAGAAACCGCTCTGGGCTCCGGGCACCCGGCACGGGTATCACGCGATCACACTGGGCTGGTACGAGTCCGAGCTGATCCGCCGCACCGACCCCGCCGGGCGCACCCTCGGCCGCTTCTTCGCCGACGAGATCGCCAACCCCCTGGGACTCGACCTGCACATCGGTCTACCGGCTTCGGTGCCACGCGACCGGGTGGCGCTGCTGCACCAGTGGAAACGGGCCGAGTCGCTGCGGCATCTGGGCGTGATGCCCGCGGCACTGGTGGCCGCGTCGTTCAACCCGTTCGGTCTGCTGGCGCGGGCGAGTTCCTTGCCGCGCGACATCAAACCCTGGGACGGCGACTACAACCGCGACGACGTGCGCGCCGTCGAGATCCCGTCGGCCAACGGGATCGGCGCCGCGTCGGCGATCGCGCGACTCTACGGTGCCGCGGCAACCGCAGATCCGTTACTGGCCCTGGGCGCCGGGGTGCGTGATGCGCTCACCGCGCTGCCGGCGCCGCCATCCCGCGGCGAGCGTGACAAGGTGCTGGGCGTCGAGGTGGTGTTCTCGTTGGGGCTGTCCAAACCGGCGTTCGGCGCGGTGTTCGGCTCCACCGACAAGGCTTACGGCACACCAGGTTTCGGCGGCTCGTTTGGATTCGCCGACCCCGACACCGGTGTCGGCTATTCGTACGTGATGAACCGTCTGGGTTTTCACCTCTACAGCGATCCTCGGGAGCTCGCGCTGCGCCAGGCGTTGTTCGGCGACGTGCTGGGCGCCCGGCCGCAGACCTAGGCGGCCGCCGCCCGCGGCGCCCCGGCACAACCCAGCTCGTGCCGCGACGGCTACATGTGCTCCGGGCAGTAGTGCGCGGTGGAGATGGCGGCGAACTGGCCGGCCGTCTGAATGGTGAAACCGGGGTTGGTGGCCTGCACCGCAACGACGGTGTCCATCGGGGACAGTCCCGCGTCCATCAGCTGGCACACCGCGCGGCCGGCAGAGACGGTGGCCTGGTCACTGGCCCGGTGGCTCAGTCCCGCCCCCGACAGGGTGGCCAGGAACTGCCCGTCGACGCCGGAGGGCGCGGCGTGGGCGGGAGCGGCCAAGCCGACCATCGCGCTCAGACCCGCCAACAGCAGTAACCGTTTCATGCCCGTAAGCGTGGCCGGCGCTCGTTAAGCAGGCGTTACCGAGCTTTTACTGCGGCGAAGCGCTTTGTTGAATCTGTGTTACACGCTCACCAGCGCGATTCCCCCAGCCACAGCACGTGGGCGCCCTTGACCGACCGTTCCGCCTGGTCGAGGATCCCGGCCAGCGATCGCATCAGCAGGCCGCCGACGGCGTCGGGCAGCGACGCCGCCGGCTGCGAGGACTGCCGCGGCCGGACGAAGTCCCACAGCGACGACCCCGGGTAGGACACGGTGCGGACCTGCGCGTCCTCGTCCAGCCCGGCCAGCACCTTGGCGCGTCGCACCGCGGCGCGCAGTCCGCCAAGCTCGTCGACCAGGCCGCGTTCGGCGGCGTCGGCACCGGTCCACACCCGCCCGCGCGCGACCGCGTCGACCGCCTCGGTGGACAGGTTGCGGCCTTGCGCGACCCGCCTCACGAAATCGTTGTAGAACAGGTCGGCTACGTTCTCGACCTGGCCCTGCTGTTCGGCGGTGAACGGGGCGTTGATCGACCAGGCGTCGGCGTTGGCGCCGGTGCGCACCGTGTCGGTGCCGACCCCGAGGCGGTCCTTGAGCTCGCGGGCGACCAGCTTGCCGGTCACCACCCCGATCGATCCGGTGATGGTGCCGGGGTTGGCGACGATGGTGTCCGCACCCGTCGCGATGTAATACCCGCCGGACGCGGCGACCGCGCCCATCGACGCCACCACCGGCTTGCCGGCCTCCCGGGCCTGCTGCACCGCCCGCCAGATGGTTTCGGACCCGGTGACCGAGCCGCCGGAACTGTCGACCCGGAGCACGATCGCGGCGACGTCGTCGTCGGCGGCCGCCTCACGCAGCGCCGCCGAAATCGTGTCGCCGCCGACGCTGCGGTTGCCGAACGGCGGCAGCTGCGGCCCGCCGGCGCCGCTGACGATGGCGCCGGCCACCGTCACCACGGCGATCGCCGGCTTATTCTTGCGGCCTGGCAGGGCCGGCAGGCTCGGTGCGGGTACCAGCGGATTCCCGGCGGTCGCGTTCACGTAACGCGTCAGGTACAGCCGGGGCGGCGCCTCACGGTCATCGGCGTCGACCGGCGATCCGCCGCCGGCGACCAGCTCGGCGATCCTGTCGTAGGCCTCGTCACGGAAGCCGATCCGGTCGATCAGGCCGCCCCCGACCGCGTCGTCACGCAGCAGTGGCGCGCGGTCGGCCAGGGCATCGACTGCGCCGGCGTCCAGGTTCCGGGATTCGGCGACGGCGGCGCGCACCTGGGTGTGCAGGCTCTCCACCAGCGCGGTGTCGGCCTCTCGATGGGCATCGGTGTAGGAATCCTGGGTGAACAAGTTGGCCGCCGATTTGTATTCGCCGCGCGCGACGAACTGCGCCTCGATACCGGCCTTGCCGAGCGCGGTGCGCAGGAACGTCGCGTTCGTGGCGAAGCCGATCAGCCCGACCATGCCCGAGGGTTGCAGCCATACCTCCCCGAAGGCCGATGCCAGATAGTAGGACAGCGTCCCCGGGTAGGTTTCGGCCCATGCCAGCGACGGTTTGACGGCGGTGAACTCGGCGATCGCGGCCCGCAGCTCCTGGACCGGGCCGGCCGCTGCCGCCGAAAGCTGCACCCGCGCAATCAATCCGGCGACTCTAGGGTCGTCGGCCGCCCGGTGAATCGCGTCCACCAGGTCGCGCAGTACCGGCGGTTGGGCACCGAAACGGATCAGTGCCAGCGGGTCGAAGCCGCCGGTCTCGTGCGGCATGGTCTGCAGGTCGAGTTCGAGGACGACGCCGTTGGGCACACCGCGGTGCCGGGCGGTGTCGATACGGCGGGCGACGCCGCGCAGGTCGTCCAGGCCGGGGACCCCGGGCAGCAACGAGAACATGGATTGAGCCTACCGACGTCACACGGTGACGGGGAGCGTGATCGCCCGCGCCGCGGCCTCACCGGCCGGACAGCGGATCCAGGCTCATCAGGCGCTCTTTGTGTTTGTTGAACTCCACTTCGGTGATGATTCCGGAATCGCGCAGCGAGGCGTACTCGCGTAACGCTTCAGCGATCTCTTTGGCCGCGGTACTCGACGGCCTCTCCTGGGCGGGGGCGGTCGACCGGGTGTTCTCCCGGGCGGGGAGCACAGCGCCGGCCAGGGCGCGCCCGGCCATCCCCGTCAGTGCCGCTTGCGCGCCCAGCATGCCGAAACCGCCACCCGCAGCGCTCGGGGCGGCATTGACGCCGGTGCCGGTGGTCTCCGCAGCGGCCAGCCGGACGTCCGGGAGCGCCTCGGCCCACGTCGGCGGCACCGACAACCCGCCGACCAGGCCCGACTCGCCCATACTCCCCGCCGCCGAGAGCTTCAGCAGGGGGAACCCCTTGAAGAAACGCGCCCAGTTGTGCCAATCCCCGAACCCGCCGAGCCCGAGGGTGCCCAGTGGGCCGCCGTCCGCGGCCCTCCCCACCTCATCGGAGTCGACCGCGCCGGTAACCAGGCCGATCCGGTTGAGCCGTTCCATGATGTCCGTGGTTGAGGGTTCGTTGCTGGCCGCGAACGAGCTTTGGAACTGGCTGTAGATGCGCTGGAAGAAATTGGCACTCCCGATGATGGTGTGGTACGCCGAACTCGCGCTGATCCCCGAAACACCGGCCGCGGTGGCCTGTCCCACGACCGGGTCGGCCGCCGCGGGCGCCGCCATCGGCAATGCCAGCTGTTGCAGCGTCTGGGGCACACCCGCCAGTGCGTTTTGGGTCTGGGTCGCCGTGGCACTGCCGGCCGCCTGCGCCGCCGCCGCGGTGGTGTTGTCGGATCCGTCGGAGTTGGCGGCCTTCGGCGGCGCGGTGAACGGCGTCAGTTGCGTGGCCGTCGACGCCGCGGACGCGTAGCCGAACATCGCCGCGGCGTCCTGCGCCCACATCTCGGCGTATTCGGCCTGGTTGGCCGCGATGGCCGCGGTGTTCTGGCCGAAGATGTTGGTGGCGAGCAACGTGAGCAGCTCGGCGCGGTTCGTCGCGATCACCGGCGGCGGCACGGTGGCCGCGAACGCCTCCTCATAAGCCGCCACGCCCGCCCTGACCTGGGCGGCGGTCTCAGCGCACTGCACGGCGGTGGTGTGCATCCAGGCCAGATATGGCGATACCGCCGCGGCCATCAGCGCCGCTGTGGAGCCCAGCCATCCGGTGCTGGTCAGATCGGTGACCAGCGAGGCGTAGGAGGCCGACGCGGCGTCGAGTTCGGCGGCCAGCCCATCCCATGCCGCGGCAGTCGCCGAAATCGGCCCGGGTCCCGGTCCGGCGTACATCAGGGCGGATTGGATCTCCGGCGGAACCAACCCGAAATCCATGCCCTCGCTGCCTCGCCCTCACACCAGTTCCGTGTACACCCGTTTGGAAGACTGTACTAGAGACGCGTTCGGCAGACACAGCCAATGCTCAGCTCTTCCGACTTGATGGGGGTACTGGGGTGACCGATTCGGATCGTGTCGGTGACTGATTGAGGGCTCGCGCCCTTGTGAACTGGGTGTTCTTCACGCATCCAACACAAGAAGGGCGCGAGCCTTGTCCAACGATAGGCCTGACAAATGCCCGCAGTGAAGGCTACAACCGGATCGTCAAGCACGTCGGCCGGACCGCCTTCGGCTTCCGTAACCCCACCAACCAACGCCGCCGAGTACGGTGGGCCTGCACCCGCCAATCACGGCGAGCGCCACTCAGAGCCAGGCGGCTACGCCCCTGCTAACTCGGAAGAGCCGGGTTGGTGGCCTGCACCGCGACGACGGTGTCCATCGGGGACAGTCCCGCGTCCATCAGTTGGCATACGGCGCGGCCGGCGGAGACGGCGGCCTGGTCATTTCCGGTGTGGCTCAGCCCGGCGCCGGTCAGGGTGGCCAGGAACTGCCCGTCAACGCCCGTGGGTGCGGCGAGGGCGGGGGCAGCGAGGCCGATCATCGCGCTCAGACCCGCCAACAGCAGTAACCGTTTCATGCTCATCAGCATGGGCGGCACGCGTTACGCGGGCGTTACTAAGCTTTTTCTGTCGCGCAAGCGTTTGTTGAATCTGTCTTACATCCAGCGGGATTCCCCGAGCCAGAGCACCCGTGCCCCGCTGATCGATCGCCCCGCCTGTTCGGCGATCCCGGTCAGCGAGCGGACCAGCAGGGCCCCGACCGCATCGGAGAACGCCGCCGCCGGCTGCGACGACTGGCGGGGCCGGATGAATTCCCACAGCGACGAGCCGGGATAGGACACGGTGCGGACCTGCGCGTCGGGGTCGAGCCCGGCCAGTACCTTGGCGCGCCGCACTGCGGTGCGCAGGCCGCCCAGCTCGTCGACCAGGCCGCGTTCGGCGGCGTCGGCGCCGGTCCAGACCCGTCCGCGCGCCACCGCGTCGACCGCCTCGGTGGACAGGTTGCGGCCTTAAGCGACCCGCACCACGAAGTCGTTGTAGAACAGGTCGGTTTCGGTCTCGACTTGCCCCTGCTGTTCGGCGGTGAACGGGGCGTTGATCGACCAGGCGTCGGCGTTGGCGCCGGTGCGCACGGTGTCGGTGCCGACTCCGAGGCGGTCCTTGAGCCCGCGGGCGACCAGCTTGCCGGTCACCACCCCGATGGATCCGGTGATGGTGCCGGGGTTGGCGACGATGGCGTCGGTGCCCGCGGAGATGTAGTAGCCGCCGGAGGCGGCGACCGCGCCCATCGACGCCACCACCGGTTTGCCGGCCACGCGGGCCTGCTGCACCGCCCGCCAGATGGTCTCCGACCCGGTGACCGACCCGCCCGGGCTGTCCACCCGCAGCACGATGGCGGCGACATCGTCGTCGGAGGCGGCCTCGCGCAGGGCCGCGGCGATCGTGTCGCCGCCGACACTGCGGTTGCCGAACGGTGACAGCTGGGGGCCACCGGACCCGCTGACGATGGGCCCGGCCACGGTCACCACCGCGACGGCCGGTTTGTTCTTGCGGCCCGGGAGGGACGGCAGGGGCGTAGTCGACACCGGACGCCCGGCGGTCGCGTGCGCGTACCGCGTCAGGTACAGCCTCGGCGGGGCGTCGGGGCCATCGGGATCAGCTGCCGAATCCCCTGGGCCGCCAGCGAGTTCAGCGATCCGGCCGTAGGCCTCGTCGCGGAAGCCGATCCGGTCGACCAAGCCCGCCTGCACGGCGTCGTCACGCAGCAACGGCGCCCGGTCGGCCAGCTCGTCGACGACGGCGGCGTTCAGATTCCGGGATTCGGCGACGGCCTGGCGCACCTGCGCGTGCAGGCTCTCCACCAGAGCGGTGTCGGCCTCCCGGTGTGCGTCGGTGTAGGAATCCTGGGTGAACAGATTGGCCGCCGACTTGTATTCGCCGCGAGCAATGAATTGCGCTTCGATTCCGGCCTTGTCCAGCGCGGTGCGTAAGAACGTCGCATTGGTGGCGAAGCCGATGAGGCCCACCGTCCCGGACGGTTGCATCCAGATTTCGCCGAACGCCGACGCCAGGTAGTAGGACAGCGTGCCCGGGTAGGTCTCGGCCCAGGCAAGCGACGGCTTGACCGCGGTGAAGTCGGCGATGGCGGCGCGAAGCTCTTGGACCGGGCCGGCAGCCGCCGAAGAAAGCTGCACCCGCGCAATGAGTCCGGCGACCCTGGGGTCTTCGGCCGCGCGGTGGATCGCAGCCACCACGTCGCGCAGCACCGGGGGCTGGCTCCCCGAACGGATCAGCGCCAGCGGATCGAACCCACCGGTTTCGTGTGGCAACGACTGCAGGTCGAGTTCGAGCACCACACCGTCGGGCACGCCGTGATGGCGAGCGGTGTCGATACGACGGGCTACGCCGCGCAGGTCGTCCAGGCCGGGTACCCCGGGCAGCAGGGAGAACATGGATTTGAGCCTACCGGCGTCGCGGTCACCGACCGCGGTGTTGGCTGCGGGCGTTCATCGGGTGATGTTCTGCTACAGCAGACCCCCGGGCGCCCCGGCGCCACCGGCGCCACCCGTTTGACCGCTCGGCCCTTCACCCGGCTCACCAGCGGCACCATTGCTGTTGGTTCCGCCGTCGCCGCCAGTGCCGCCGATCGCGCCACCGTTGCCGCCGTCGCCGCCGTCCCCGCCGGCGCCACCGATGAGGTTGAGCACGCCGGGACCAGCGGTACCACCCAGTCCGCCGTCACCGCCGATCGTGCCGGGTGCGGTGCCGGAGCCGCCGGTACCGCCGTCACCACCGTCCCCGCCGGCCAACACGTTCGCCAGGCCCGCGCCACCGTCGCCGCCCTGACCGCCGGTGCCACCGGTGCTTCCCGCGATGTTCCCGGCGGCACCCCCGGTGCCACCGTCGCCGCCGTCGCCAGCCCCGAGGGCACCGACCACCGCGCTGCCCCCGATACCGCCCTGCCCGCCGGCACCGCCGTTGCTGCCGGCAGCGTCACCGGCCGCCCCACCGGTGCCACCGGTGCCTCCGGTCCCGCCGAGTGCGCCGACGACAGCGGTCGCACCTTGTCCGCCCTGGCCACCGGCACCACCGATGCTGTCGGTTTGATCGGCCGCGGCACCACCGGCGCCGCCCTGGCCGCCGGCACCGCCGACAACACCTGCGACCAGCCCGCCGCCACCGGTACCGCCCTGCCCGCCGACGCCGCCGATGCTGCCGCTCTGGTCTGCCGCGGCACCACCGGTTCCGCCGTTGCCGCCGACGCCGCCGAGAGCGTTGGCAACGGCGCCGACCGAACCCTGACCGCCCTGGCCGCCGGTACCGCCGACGCCCGCGGCACCTTGATCGGCGCCGCTGCCGCCGCCCACGCCGGCGACGCCGCCGGTTCCACCGGTTCCGGCGGTACCGGTCGATCCGATCCCGACCAGGGCCGAGCCGGCATTGCCGCCCGTGCCGCCGACCCCGCCGTCGCCACCGGCTCCATTGGCACCGGCAGCTCCGCCATCGGCGGTACCGGCGAGGCCGCCGACGCCGCCGGTGCCGCCGGTGCCGCCGGAAGCGCCGTCGCCCGGGGTGACAAGGTCCCCGATTGCCAATGTCGCGTTGCCGCCGTTGCCGCCGGTGCCGCCGTCCCCGCCGACACCACCGGTTCCGCCGTTGCCGGCGTTGTAGCCGCTACCGCCGGTACCGCCGGTTCCACCGCTCCCGGCCGCACCACCAGCTTTGCCATCGGTGGCGGGGGTAAGTACGAAGCTGTCCTGACCGTTTGCTCCGGCGAACCCGGTACCGCCCTTGCCGCCGGTTCCGCCGTCCCCGCCGTCGCCCTGCTGAGCGTGGGTGGCGCCGTCGGTTTCCAGGCCGCCCTGGCCGCCATTGCCGCCGGTTCCGCCCTTGCCGCCGGTACCAGCGGCCAGGGTCGTGGTGCCAGCCGTGCCTTGCGCACCGTTGCCGCCGACGCCACCGTCGCCACCGACGCCCGCGTGACCGTCTGCCCCGGTGCTGCCGGCGCTACCGGCGTTCGCCGGGTTGTTTCCGGCCCCGTCGAGGCCGCCGGCGCCGGCGGTGCCGGACGTGCCGCCGTGGCCGGCGTTGCCGCCGGTGCCACCCGTCCCGCCATTACCGCCATCGACACCATTCGCCGTGGGCGAGGTGTACCCGGTGCCGCCGGTTCCGCCCGCACCGCCGTCGCCGCCCTGACCGCCGTCGCCGGCGTCACCGCCCTTCCCGCCGGCACCGACGTTGCCGTTGGTGCTGCCGGTACCCGCGGCGCCGCCCTGGCCACCGGTGCCGCCGTTGCCGCCGACCCCGCCGTCGATGCCATCGCCACCGGTACCGCCGGTGCCGCCGGTGGGGCTGCCCACCGTTCCCGTCGTCCCGGTGTTGCCGGTGCTGCCGTTGCCGCCAGTGGTGCCGGTCGCACCGTCGCCGCCGGCACCGCCCTCGCCGCCGTTGCCGCCGACACCTTGCAGACCGGTGGTGCCGTCTGTTCCGGAGTCGGCCCGGTCGACACCGGCCCCGTTCAGGCCGCCGAGGCCCGCGGTACCGCCTTCGCCGCCCTGCCCGCCGGTTCCGCCGGCGCCACCGGTGCCGCCGTTGCCGCCTGACAGCCCGGTGGTGCCGGGTTGGTCGTAGCCGGCGCCGCCGGTGCCGCCGTTGCCGCCGGTTCCGCCCTGGCCGCCGATGCCACCGTTGCCACCGATACCGCCGGCGCCCACCGCGCCGTCTGTGGAACCCGTGCCTGCCGCGCCGCCCTGGCCGCCGGCCCCGCCGTTGCCGCCAGCTAGACCCTGTCCGCCGGTGTGCCCGGTCTCGCCGGTGCCACCGTCGGGTGCCTCGCTGGTTCCTGCCGTGCCCACGCCACCGTCAGCACCGGTCTCCCCGATCCCACCGGCCGCGCCGTTGCCGCCGTTGCCGCCCACGCCGCCGTTACCACCGGCACCCAGGTCGCCGGCGACACCATCAGCACCCGAACTCGCCTGACCATTGAGGCCACTACCCCCGGCACCACCGTGGCCGGCCGCACCCCCAGCACCCCCGGCACCACCGGAACCACCAACCGCACCATCACCACCAGAAGTACCCGCCACCGCACTCACATCAGCCGCAGCGTCATACCCATCACCACCATCACCACCACGACCACCGGTACCACCGGTACCACCATTGCCCCCAGCACCACCTACACCACCAACACCCTGGGTGCCATCGGTGGAACCATGACCGGCCGCACCACCATTGCCCCCAGCACCACCATCACTGCCGGCACCACCAGCCTGACCCGTGCCCCCAGCACCCCCAGCAGTCGCCACCGACGTCGCCGTCCCATCGACGCCGTCCTCACCGTCGGTGCCGACTCCACCGGCAACCCCATCAAACCCGCGACCACCCACACCACCATCGCCACCATCACCGCCAGCACCCTGAACACCATCAAAACCACTAGCGGCACCCGAGGCCGTCAAACCACCCGTGCCCCCAGCACCCCCATCACCACCAGCACCACCATCCTGACCAACACCACCAGCCACCCCAGCCTGCGTCGAATCCTCACCATCAGCACCCGTGGCACCATCCCCACCCCGACCACCAGCACCACCAGAACCAGCGACACCATCAACACCACTGGCCGCCTGCACGCCACCAGCCCCGACACCACCGGCACCACCGGCGGCGGCATTACCCCCATTGCCACCCGTGCCACCGGTGCCACCGGCCTCACCGGCGTTCACCCCATCAACACCCCGAGCACCCGTCGACCCGTCACCACCGGAACCACCATTGCCACCAACACCACCGGCACCCAGGTCGCCGGCGACACCATCAGCACCCGAACTCGCCTGACCATTGAGGCCACTACCCCCGGCACCACCGTGGCCGGCCGCACCCCCAGCACCCCCGGCACCACCGGAACCACCAACCGCACCATCACCACCAGAAGTACCCGCCACCGCACTCACATCAGCCGCAGCGTCATACCCATCACCACCATCACCACCACGACCACCGGTACCACCGGTACCACCATTGCCCCCAGCACCACCTACACCACCAACACCCTGGGTGCCATCGGTGGAACCATGACCGGCCGCACCACCATTGCCCCCAGCACCACCATCACTGCCGGCACCACCAGCCTGACCCGTGCCCCCAGCACCCCCAGCAGTCGCCACCGACGTCGCCGTCCCATCGACGCCGTCCTCACCGTCCGTGCCGACTCCACCGGCAACCCCATCAAACCCGCGACCACCCACACCACCATCGCCACCATCACCGCCAGCACCCTGAACACCATCAAAACCACTAGCGGCACCCGAGGCCGTCAAACCACCCGTGCCCCCAGCACCCCCATCACCACCAGCACCACCATCCTGACCAACACCACCAGCCACCCCAGCCTGCGTCGAATCCTCACCATCAGCACCCGTGGCACCATCCCCACCCCGACCACCAGCACCACCAGAACCAGCGACACCATCAACACCGTCACCGGCGCCTCCGGTGCCGCCCTTCCCGGCATTGCCGCCGTTCCCGCCGGCTCCGCCGGTCTGGCCATCAGCACCCGCGGTCATACCGGCCTCACCGGTTGCACCGGCGGCGCCATTGCCACCGGAACCGCCTACGCCGCCGGTGCCCAACAGGCTGCCGTCCCCGCCAAGGCCGCCGTTGCCGCCGGCGGTGCCCGGCGCCGCGTTCGGATCACTGGCGGCGTCGTAGCCGTCGCCCCCGTCACCGCCGTTGCCCTGTTGACCGGACGGGCCGTTGCCGGCCGTGCCGTCCGAACCGGGTGTCGAGCCGGATCCACCGCTACCGGCTGCGCCGGCGTGACCGACCGCACCGCCATCGCCGCCGTTGCCGGCATCGGGATGCGTGGCGATCCCGTCGGCGCCACGGCCGCCGTCGGCGGCCACCCCGGCGTCGCCGCCGTTGCCGCCGCTGCCACCGGCGCCCTGGCTGCCGGCGGTTGCGCCGTTGATGCCCGCGCCGCCGGCACCGCCGTCGCCGCCCTGACCGCCGGCGGCGCCGCTTCCGCCCGCGCCACCGTTCCCGCCGTTGCCGGTGCCCGCGTTGTCGAACGTGCCGACCGCACCCTGCACACCGTCACCGCCGTTGCCGCCGTTGCCGCCGTTGGCTCCGGCACCGCCCTGGCCGCCGTGATGACCGGCGCCCGAGCCGGTACCGCCGTTGCCGCCGGTGCCACCCGACTGGCCGGCGACGCCGTCGCCGCCGGCCTCGCCCGGCTGGGTACCCGAGCCGCCGTTGGCGCCGCTGAACCCTGCGGTGCCGTCGCCGCCATCGCCGCCGTTGCCGCTGCCGATGGCGTCACCGCCATTGCCGCCACTGCCGCCGTTGGCGCCTCCGTCGCCGCCGTCGGCGCCGTCGCCCTGCACGGCGCCGCCATCCCCGCCGTCACCGCCGTCACCGCCGGTGCCGGTGCCCTGCCCGGCGCCGCCGTTTCCGCCGGCCCCACCGTTACCGACCTGGGTGCCACCGTCACCGCCGGCGCCGCCGTTTCCGCCGTCGGCATCGTCACCACCGCCTCCGCCGTGGCCGCCGGCCCCGCCGTTGCCGATGGTTCCGCCGCTGCCACCGGCTCCGCCGGCGCCGCCGGACACTCCGGGTGTTGTCGAGGTGAAGCCGTCGCCGCCGTTACCGCCGTGGGTTTCGGTGGGTGCCGGACCGGATCCGTCGGCCCCGCCGCTGCCCGCGACTCCGGTGCCCGTGGATCCGCCGGTGCCGGCTGCGCCGCCGGCACCGCCCGCTCCGGCGGTGCCGGCATCGCCGGCGTTACCGCCGGCGCCGCCATCCACATGGTTCGCGTCGCCGTCGGCGCCATCACCGCCGGCACCACCGGCTGCGGCGTTGCCTCCCGCGCCGCCGTCGCCGCCGTTGCCATTGCTGCCGGCCGCCCCGGCCGGCGAGGTCGCCGCGCCTCCGTTACCCCCGGCACCACCGGCGCCGCCGGTCCCCCCGTTTCCTCCGGCTTGTCCGTCGGTGCCCGCGTCGCCGGCGTTGGCGCCGTCGGCTCCGGCCAGTCCGGCGACCCCATCACCGCCCCGCCCGCCATCGCCGGCATTACCGCCGTCTCCTCCGGTCGCACCGGTACCGCCCGCGCCACCGCTGCCACCGGCACCGCCGCTGCCGCCGGACGTGCCCGGCGCCGCACCGGCGGCGAGCGCGTCATATCCGGCTCCGCCATTGCCGCCGATACCTCCGGCGCCACCGGTGCCGTCGGCTGCGCGGGTGGTGCCGTCGGCTTCCAATCCGCCCTGACCGCCGTTGCCGCCGGCGCCGCCGTTGCCCCCGGCGGTTCCGTTCGGGTTGGTGGCGGTGCCGTCGATGCCGTCGATGCCGTCGCCGCCGTTGCCCCCGTTGCCGCCGGCCCCGGCGTGGCCGTCGGCGCCGTCGGCGGCAACCACCCCGTCGCCGCCCACACCACCGGCGCCACCGCGCCCGGCATTCCCGCCGTTGCCGCCGCTGATTCCGGCGGCGCCATTCGGGTCGACAGCCGTCCCGTCGGTCCCAGCCGCGCCGTCGGCGCCATCACCGCCGTCCTTGCCGTCTCCGCCGACACCGCCGGCCCCGGCCGTGCCGTTCGTACCCGCGGCACCGGATCCACCGAACAACCACGCGCCCGCCCCGCCAGCGCCGGCCTGTCCACCGGCGCCGCCGTTGCCACCGGCGCCGCCGTTACTTCCGTTGCCGCCATTGCCGTCTCCGCCGCCGGCGAAGGAGCCCTCGGCACCGTCGAAGCCGCTGCCGCCCGCGCCGCCCCCGCCACCGGCACCGCCGGCGCCGCCGTTACCGCCGATGCCGAGCCACGTCGAACCGGCCCCGCCGTCGCCGCCTTTACCGCCCGCCGTGCCCGTACCGCCGTCGCCACCAGCCACCCCGGCGGCCGAGGAGTCCGCACCGTCGGCGCCGTTCAGACCCGCGCCACCCTTGCCGCCGTTGCCCCCGTTGCCCCACGCACCCATGCCGAAGAAGTCTTGGGCCTGACCCGAGGACCCGCCGTTGCCACCGTCCCCAGCCACCAGCGTCGCCGTCGCAGCGCCACCGGCTCCGCCATCGCCGCCGTGGCCCCACATCTCGCCACCGTGACCGCCGTTACCACCATCGGCACCCAGACCGCCGGCGCCACCATCACCACCGTTGCCGATACCGCCGGCGTGGCCGCCGTTACCGCCGGCTACACCCTCGATGTCCGAGGTCCAGCCGTTACCGCCGTCGCCGAACCAGAGCCCACCGGCCTGGCCGTTCACGCTGCTCTCGGTGCCGTCGGCGCCGTTGCAGATCATCCCGCAGAAGTTCTCGGTGAACGGCGCGAAGATCTGGTTGATCACGCCATTGACCTGCGACCCGAAGTCAGAGTTGATCCAGTCCTGCAAAAGTGCATGCAGCGGCATGTAGAAGTAGGTGTCCCACAGCTGGGCGATCTCCATCCCAGTCGCATCAGCCGAATCGGGCAGATCCCAGGCCGAGCCGATCCACTCGGACGTCAGTGCTTGAGAGTCGGGTTCCAGACCGAACCAGCCCAGAAAATCGTCGAACTCGAAGTCCGCACGGGCCTCCGGCGCGGCCGCCAGTGGAGTCATCCCGAATGCCAGGAACGCCGCCACGGCGCTGCCCGCTCCCACGGCACGGCGAGAGGCGCCGGCGCGCCCCCCGGTAGAACCTGAACGCAGCCGACGCCTCATATGCCCAACGCCTTCCCAGCAGACCGACCCCGGACGAGTGAGTCCCGTCACTCACATTACGTTATATAAGGCTGTGAGATGCATAGCAAGCACTCAATTTACGCCTGCGTCAAATCCCCGTGCCCCGGACAAAAAATCGCACCCCATCTGGTGAGATGGGGTGCGATCGGGGTAGCGTCTTTTCCTGAAAAACCTTACAGTTCGGTGGCTGTGCCCCCGGCCGCGGTGATCTTGTCGCGGGCGCTACCGCTGAACTTGTGCGCGGTGACGTCGGCCTTGACGGTCAGCTTGCCGTCGCCGAGCACCTTGACCAGCGTGTTCTTGCGGACCGCACCCTTGGCCACCAGTTCGTCGACGCCGATGGCGCCGCCGTCCGGGAACAACCGGTTGATGTCGCCGACGTTGACGACCTCGTACTCGGTGCGGAACCGGTTGCGGAAGCCCTTCAGCTTGGGCAGCCGCATGTGGATCGGCATCTGCCCGCCCTCGAACCGGACCGGCACGTTCTTGCGGGCCTTGGTGCCCTTGGTGCCGCGGCCGGCGGTCTTACCCTTGGAGCCCTCACCGCGACCGACGCGGGTGCGCTTGGTCTTCGACCCGGGCGCGGGGCGCAGGTCGTGCAGCTTGATAGGCGTCATCATTCCTCCCCGGCCTGTTCAACTTCTACGAGGTGGTGGACAACCCGGATCAGACCACGGGTCTGGGGGTTGTCCTCACGCACCACCGACTGGCGGATCTTGCGCAGGCCCAGCGTGCGCAGGCTCTCGCGCTGATTCCAGCGGGCACCGATGGTGCCGCGGACCTGGGTGATCTTCAGATTTGCCATGGTTATGCCGTGCCTTCCCGGGCGGCGCTGGCGGCGAGCGACTCGCTCTCCCGCCGGGCCTTGAGCATCGCGGCCGGCGCCACGTCTTCGATGGGCAGACCGCGCCGGGCCGCCACCTCTTCGGGACGCTGCAGCATCTTCAGCGCGGCCACGGTGGCGTGCACCACGTTGATCGCGTTGTCGCTGCCCAGCGACTTGGACAGGATGTCGTGCACCCCGGCGCATTCCAGCACCGCACGCACCGCACCGCCGGCGATCACACCGGTACCGGGGCTGGCCGGGCGCAGTAACACCACACCGGCGGCCGCCTCGCCCTGGACGGGGTGGGTGATGGTGCCGCGGATCAACGGCACCCGGAAGAAGCTCTTGCGGGCCTCCTCGACACCCTTGGCGATCGCGGCCGGGACCTCCTTGGCCTTGCCGTAGCCGACCCCGACCATGCCCTTGCCGTCACCGACGATCACCAGCGCGGTGAAGCTGAACCGGCGGCCACCCTTGACAACCTTGGACACCCGGTTGATCGCGACGACGCGCTCGAGGTAGTTGCTCTTGTCGCCGTCCCGGCCGTCCCGGCCGCCGCGGCCGCCGTCGCGGCCACCACGTCCGCCTCGGTTGTCACGATTGTCACGCCCGTCGGTACGGGGGGCGCTGCCCGTGTCGGGACCTGCCGAGGAGGCCCCTGTCGGCTGCTCCGCCATCATGCGGTCCTTCCAGTCATGTTCATCAAGTCAGTCATCCGGCGCATCAGAACTTCAACCCGCCCTCGCGCGCCGCGTCGGCCAATGCCGCGATCCGTCCACCGTAGGTGTAGCCGCCGCGGTCGAACACCACGGTCTGCACGCCGGCGGCCTTGGCGCGCTCGGCGATCAGCTGGCCGACCCGCACACTGTGTGCCTTCTTGTCGCCGTCCACACCGCGCACGTCGGCCTCGATCGAGGACGCCGCGGCCAGCGTGTGACCGGCCAGG
Source organism: Mycolicibacter algericus DSM 45454 (assembly GCF_002086455.1). Lineage (GTDB taxonomy): Bacteria > Actinomycetota > Actinomycetes > Mycobacteriales > Mycobacteriaceae > Mycobacterium > Mycobacterium algericum. The sequence continues at coordinate 97,719 of NZ_MVHC01000009.1, read as the reverse complement.
TCGTCGACCAACTGGACGTGAATGTGCCGCGACGAGCGGTGCACCACCAGGCGGGGACGCTCGGGGGTGCCGGCGATCTTCTTGCGCAGCCGCGCGTGCCGACGCACCCGGTGCGTGCGCCGGGCCTCCGAGACGCTCTGCCCGATGGGCTTGCGCGCCCCGGTGCCTGCTTCTGATTGCGCCATGACTACTTACCTGTCTTTCCGACCTTGCGGCGAACCTGCTCACCCTCGTAGCGCACGCCCTTGCCCTTGTAGGGGTCGGGACGGCGCAGGCGGCGGATGTTCGCCGAGATCTGACCGACCTTCTGCTTGTCGATGCCCGAGATCGAGAACTTGGTGGGCGTCTCCACCGCGAAGGTGATGCCCTCCGGGGCCTTGATCAGCACCGGGTGGCTGTAGCCCAGGGCGAACTCGAGGTCGGAGCCCTTGAGTGCCACACGGTAACCGACGCCGAAGATCTCCATCTTGCGGACGTAGCCCTCGGAGACGCCGGTGATCAGGTTCGCCACCAGGGTGCGGCTCAGGCCGTGCAGCGACCGGTTACGCCGGTCGTCGTCGGGCCGGGTCACCACGATGGCGCCGTCGTCGTTGCGGGCGACGTTGATCGGCTCGGCCACCGTGAGCTCCAGGGTGCCCTTGGGCCCCTTGACCGACACGTTCTGACCATCGATGGTCACGTCGACCCCGGCGGGAACCGGGACCGGCTGCTTACCAATACGCGACATGTCTGCTACTCCCTCACCACACGTACGCGAGGACTTCGCCGCCCACGCCCTGCCTGGCCGCCTGACGGTCGGTGAGCAGACCCGAAGACGTGGAGATGATCGCCACGCCCAGGCCGCCGAGCACCCGCGGCAGGTTGGTCGACTTCGCGTAGACCCGCAGACCGGGCTTGGACACCCGGCGCAGACCGGCGAGGCTGCGCTCCCGGTTCGGGCCGTACTTCAGGTTGACCACCAGCGCCTTGCCCACCCGGGCGTCTTCGACGTGGTAGTCGGTGATGTAACCCTCGCGCTTGAGGATCTCGGCGATGTTGGCCTTGATCTTCGAGTGCGGCAGGGTCACCTCGTCGTGATACGCCGAGTTGGCGTTGCGCAGACGGGTCAAGAAGTCCGCGATCGGGTCCGTCATGGTCATTTAGGCTGCTCCTCCACCCTCACCAGCTGCTCTTCTGCACACCGGGCAGCTCGCCGGCGTGCGCCATTTCGCGCAGGCAGATTCGGCACAGGCCGAACTTCCGGAGCACCGCGCGCGGACGGCCGCACTTGTTGCAGCGGGTGTAGGCGCGCACCGCGAACTTGGGCTTGCGGGCCGCCTTGTTAATCAACGCCTTCTTCGCCATCAGGTCACTTCTCCTTGAACGGAAAGCCGAGTGCCCGCAGCAGCGCTCGTCCTTCGTCGTCGTTCGTCGCCGAGGTGACGACGGTGATGTTCATTCCACGCGGGCGGTCGATGGAGTCGACGTCGATCTCGTGGAACATCGACTGCTCGGCCAGCCCGAAGGTGTAGTTGCCGGAGCCGTCGAACTGCTTGGGCGACAGCCCCCGGAAGTCGCGGATACGCGGCAGCGCGATCGAGGTGAGCCGGTCGAGGAACTCCCACATCCGGTCACCGCGCAGCGTCACCCGGGCACCGATCGGCATGCCCTCGCGCAGCTTGAACTGAGCGATCGACAGCCGGGCCTTGCGGATCTCCGGACGCTGGCCGGTGATCAGCGCCAGGTCACTGACCGCGTTGTTGATCAGTTTGGCGTCGCGGGCGGCTTCGCCGACGCCCATGTTCACCACGACCTTCACCACGCCCGGGATCTGCATCACGTTGGCGTAGTTGAACTCGTTGTGCAGCGCGTCGCGGATCTCTTCGCGGTATTTCACCTTCAGCCGGGGCTGAATCTTCTCTGCCGTCGTCATCTCTAGATGTCCTTGCCGTTGCGCTTGGAGACGCGAACCTTCTTGCCGGACTCCTCGTCCACCCGGTAGCCGACCCGGGTGGGCTTGCCGTCGGAGTCGACGACCATCACGTTCGAGACGTGGATCGGGGCTTCCTGCGTGACGATCCCGCCCGAGGAGGCGCCGGCCTGGTTGGCCGAGTTCGCGACGTGCTTCTTGATCCGGTTGACGCCCTGGACCAGCACCCGGTTGCGGGCCGGGTAGGCCTGCAGGACCTTGCCCTTGGCGCCCTTGTCCTTGCCGGCGATGACCAGCACGGTGTCGCCCTTGTGGACCTTCATCTACAGCACCTCCGGGGCCAGCGAGACGATCTTCATGAACCGCTTCTCCCGCAGCTCGCGGCCGACCGGCCCGAAGATGCGGGTTCCGCGCGGGTCGTTGTCGGCCTTGATGATCACGGCCGCGTTCTCGTCGAACTTGATGTAGCTGCCGTCGGCGCGGCGACGCTCCTTGACGGTGCGCACCACGACGGCCTTGACGATGTCACCCCGCTTGACGTTGCCGCCGGGGATGGCGTCCTTGACGGTCGCGACGATGACATCACCGATGCCGGCGTAGCGCCGCGACGAGCCGCCGAGCACCCGGATGCACAAGATCTCCTTGGCGCCGGTGTTGTCGGCGACCTTCAACCGCGATTCCTGCTGAATCACCAGATCTCCTCAATAATCGGGACGACGCGCGGCATGACGAGTCGCATGCCGGAATCTCCCCGGTCGTGCATGGTCTTCTTATCGCCGAAGGGCACGCGGGGCCAGCTTGCGCTGGCCGAGGTCTGCCCTCGGCAACCCCTAGAGCTTAGGTGACGGACCGCCCTGCACCAAATCCGTCGCCCCTTGCTCCGCGAGCGAGCAATGTGTCCCCGGTCCGCGCGCGGCATGTCGGACCGGGGACGCGCCCACTCGCGCAGGGGTTACTCCACTGGTCAGTCGGCCGCGCAGCGAAACCCGATGTGGCTGGTTGCGGTGTCCTGTGACTGCGGGGAGCGTGCCGCGGCCCGGTAGCGGTGGCAGTACGCCGGCGCGCACAGGTGCGAGCCGCCCTTGAGGGTCTGGCTGACGCCCGGGTCGGCGGGGCCGTCCGGCGCGCAACAGGACTTGGGCGCTGCGTCCAGGCGGTGATGGCCGCAGAACTCGGTGGTGGTCCACTCCCAGACGTTGCCGATCATGTCCAGCAGCCCCCAGTCGTTGGGCGGGAAACTGCCCACCGAGGAGGTTCCGGACCAGCCGAGCGCGCCGTCGTTGCGGTAGGGAAAGGCGCCCTGCCAGGTGTTGGCCATCAGTTCCCCGCCCGGCTTCTCCTCCTCACCCCAGGGGTAGGTGCTGGACGTGCCGGCGCGGGCGGCGTACTCCCATTCGGCTTCGGCGAGCAGCCGCCGCCCGGCCCAGCGGGCGTAGCCGGCCGCATCGGGGTAGGCGACCTGGACCACCGGGTGATCCGGCTTGTGCTCGATGGTGCTGTGCGGACCGAGCGGATGCCGCCAACTCGCGCCGGGCACCCACCGCCACCACTGCCGCCAGTCGCGCAGATCAACCGGCCCGGCGGTCGGGGTGAAGACCAGGGCGCCCGGCTCGACGGCATACACCGGGTCGGGTTCCTGCTCGGCGACGGTCACATACCCGGTTGCGGCGACGAATTCGGCGAACTGGGCATTGGTCACCGGATGCCGCTCGATTGCGAACGCGGCCACAGCCACGGTGTGGATCGGCGCCTCTTCGGGATAGAAGCTCGTCGACCCCATCCGGAAGACACCGCCGGGGATACCGACGAGTTCTGTCAGCATCGCATCAATCCCGCGGCCACTCAGTCCCGCGAGAAAGCCGCTGCCAGACTCGCTTTCACATCGAGGTAGGGTTCACCGCTGACGTCGACAGCGACCTCGGCGATGGTCCCGCCGGTGAAGCCGAACGGCGCCCGGTACGCCGAGGACACCGCCTGGCCGGTATTGCGCCCGACGCTCACCCCGCCACCCGCCAGCGCGAACGCTGCCGGCTGGGTGATCATGTCGGGCAGCGTCGCGACCACCGTGTCGTCGATGTAGAGCGCAGCCTCCCCGACCGGCGTGTGACTACCCTCGACGGTGCCGCGCCGATCAAAACGTATCCCGAAAACATGCTGCCCCAACGGAATCGGGTCAGACGATGACAACCACTGTTCGCGCTCACCCAGGAAGTTGTAGACGTAGTGCAGTCGACCACCCTGGACGAACAGCGCATGGCCGCCGTGGCGTGCTCCGTGCTTGAACAACACACCCTCGGCATCGGCGGATTCCACCACGACGCGGGCCAGCACCGAGAACGAGCGGCCGCGCAGTTCCACGCATGCCCCCATCGGCACCTCGGCGGTGTGCGGATAGTAGGTGTAGCTGGTGCGGTCACGGGACAGGTACGGCCGCTGCCGGCTCGTCATCTCGAAGATGTTGAGGTCGGCCAGCGGCAGCCCGTTGTATTTCTCCGCCTCGGCGAACCACATCGCCTGGAGTTCCTCGAGTTTCTCTGGATGTTCAGCGGCCAGGTCACGGCATTGACTGCGATCCTCGGCGAGGTTGTAGAGCTCCCAGCGGTCGGCGTCGAAGTGGCCCCAGCCGGACGGGGTCGCGGCGTGCACGGTATTGGCGAACCAGCCCCGGTGCCAGATCCCGCGAGTGCCGAGCATCGTGTAGAACTGGGTGTGTTTTCCAGTGTCGGCGTTCGGATCTTGCAGCGCAGCTTTGAAACTGACACCTTCCAGTGGCCGCTGGGTGATGCCGCGGACGGTGTCGGGCGGGGTGATACCGATCAGGTCATAGACCGTCGGCGTCACATCGCACACGTTGACGTAGCTGTCGCGCACCTCACCGCGAGCAGCGATTCCCTTGGGCCAGCTCACGATCGCGGGATCGGCGATACCGCCCTCGTGTGATGCGTAGCGCTTGTAGAGCTTGTAGGGCGTGTTGAACGCCATCGCCCACCCGACCGGGTAGTGGTTGTAGGTCTCCGGCGTGCCCAGCTCGTCGAAGAGTTTCATCGCCTCCTCGACGGTGTCCATGTAGCCGTTGAAGAACTTGTTCTCATTCGGCGACCCGTTGGGCCCGCCTTCGCCGCTGGCCCCGTTGTCGGAGATCACCACCACGATGGTGTTGTCGAGTTGTCCGGATTCCTCGAGGTAGTCCAGGATCCGGCCGATCTGGGCGTCGGTGTAGCTCTGGAACCCGGCGAACACCTCTGCCATCCGGGCGAAGAGTCGCTTCTCGTCGTCGTCGAGGCTCTCCCACGGGCGCACGGTGTCCAGCGCGGGCCACGGCTGGCCGTCGACACCGGTGGCATCGGCGTAGGGGTTGACCTCGGAGAGCTCGGTGTCCGGTGGCACCAGGCCCAGCTTTTTCTGGTTGGCCAGCACAATCTCCCGGTACTGCTCGTAACCCATGTCGAACCGGCCGGCGTAGCGATCAGCCCATTCGGTGAAGACGTGGTGCGGGGCGTGACCGGCGCCCGGGCAGACGTAGCCGAACCAGGGCTTGCCCGGCGCGATCGTCTGGGCGTCGCGGATGAATTGGATTGTCTTGTCGGCGATGTCCTTGGACAGGTGGTAGCCGTCTTCGGGTGTCGCCGGTGGCGCGACGGGGTGGTTGTCGTGGATCAGGTCCGGGTACCACTGGTTTGTCTCACCGCCCATGAACCCGTAGAACCGTTCGAATCCGCGCTGGGTGGGCCAATGCCGTCTGGTGCTGGCCATGTTGGACTCTTCCAGCGGGGTCAGGTGCCACTTGCCGACGCAGAAGGTGTTCCAGCCGCGTTCGGTGAGAACCTCACTCAGCAGCGCGGTTTCGAAGGGGATGCGCCCGCTGCAGTTCGGGAATCCGTCAGTGAACTCCTCGATGGTGGCCATGCCGACACTGGTGGCGTTGCGGCCGGTGAGCAGCGCCGCTCGGGTCGGGGAGCACAGCGCGGTGGTGTGGAACTGAGAAAGCCGGACGCCGCGCTCGGCGATCCGGCTCATCGCCGGCATCTCCACCAGCCCACCGAAGCAGTCCCAGGTGGCAATGCCGGTGTCATCCCAGACCAGGTAGAGCACATTGGGCGCGCCCTCGGGGGCGGTCGGCGCGGCGAACGGCCCCCAGTCCGGTTCGGAATCTCGGATGTCGAGATCGATCTTGCCCTGAAAATCCACTATCGCTCACTCCGTTGTCAGCCCCCCGGATCGGGTGAGAGCCTACCGACCCGGTGAGGCCGCAACGGGCTTTCACACCGCAGAGCGCTCCCGCCGGCCGGACATCTCGGGCTGCCCGGCACCGGTCGACAGCAGCTCGCCGAGGAATGCCGCAGCCGCCGGTGAGGGGGCCCGCTCCCCCGGGGTGATCAGCGCCAATTCGCGCGGGATCACCGGGTCGGTCGCCACCGCGACGATGTGCTCGGACTTCGCCACCAGCGCCGGCGGCAGCAGTGCGATACCCAGGCCGGCTGCGACCAGGTCGACCAGATCGTCGGGCGTGTTGGATTCCGCGCAGATGTTCCGCTCGAAGCCGAGTTCGGCGCAGCTGCTGTCGATGTGCATTCGTGTCCGCAGCTCGGCCCGGCGTTCGACGAACTCGCGCTGCTGCAGGTCGGTCAGGGCGACGGTGCCGGTGCCGGCGAGCGGGTCGTCGTGTCGTACCGCCAGCACCAGGTGCTCGGCGCCCAGTGACAGTTCCTTGACGCGACTGCCGTCGAAGGGTCGGCTGACGAAGGCGAGGTCCAGCCCGCCGTCGGCGGTCGCCTGCACCAGCGTGTCGATGGGATCGTGACGCAGCGTGATCTCGATGCGCGGGAAGCTCCGGTGATACCGCGTCAGCAGCGCGGGCAGATCGACGGTTCCCAGCCCCTGGATCACCCCGATGCGCAACTGCCCGGACAACAACCCCCGGACCGCGTCGACGGCGGCACGCGCCCGCTCTGCGGCGGCCAGCGCATGCTGCGCGTCCGGCAACAATGCCTGCCCGGCGGTGGTCAGGTCGACGCGACGATTGTTTCGCACCAGCAGCGCGGTACCGAGCTCGGCTTCCAAACCGCTGATCGAGGCCGACAAGGTGGACTGCACCACGTGGACTTTCGCTGCCGCCCGGGTGAAGTGCAACTCTTCGGCCACGGCGACGAAGTGTTTCAGCTGGCGCAGTTCCATAGCGATCAGTGTGCAGCTCGCCTCGGATCGGTCAAACCGAAAGTGCCATTCCGCCAACAGGATTACTTTGATTCCGCTGAGACCAAACTAGGCCAAATACTCATTCTACCCACAAGTTAACTGTCCCAAGGACTTACATCGCCAGCCTTACGTGCGTCAATCGATGGCAGCGATTCTCTACATTGAGATTAACTGTTGAAAGATCCGCTGACAGGGGTGGTGGCCGCGGTCGGGACCCGTTAGCGTCTGGACGAGGATGCCGAGGGGGGCTCAGCCAGCGTCCCGGGTGTCCGGACATACGTTGTCGCCCAACATTATTGATGCGCCGCGTTCGCGTCGCGGTCTACTGCGCGCGGACGCCGGGTGATTGGCGATGTTCACCGGCGCCCGGGCGAGTTCAAAGGTGAGCTCATGCCCGGGAACATCAAAGACGGAAGGAACGCACCGAAATGAATCGTCGGATCATATTATCGGTCGGTGGCGCCACCGCCGGACTACTCACGACCACAATCCTGCCCGCAACGATCGCTTCTGCCGACAACGGTGTCGGCGCGGCGGGCGACATCGGCAGCACCGCGATGCCGGTCGGCCTGACGAGCAGCACGGCGGGAACGGGCGGCACGGCGCCGCTCGGCGACATCGGCACGCTCAGCCCGGACGCGAACGCACCCGAGCTCGGCGGCCTCGGCGCGCTGACATCCGCACCGGACGCGACCAGCCCGCAGCCGATCGGTGATACCGGTGGCCTGCCGGTCACCGGTGCGCCGGACGCCACTCCCGGTGGCACACCTGACATCACTTCCGGTGACTTGACGTCCACTGCTGCGACGCCCGGCGCCGGTGACAGCTTCACCATCGGTGACACCACCTTCACCCCCGTCCAGGCCGACGGTTCGGAGGGCTTCACCCCGCTCAGCCCGCTGTTCAGCGCCCCGCCACTGTTCCAGGTGGCCGAGGGCGATCAGTCGTTCGATATCACCAGCGGCAGCGGGACCGACGCCACTGACCTCGGCAGCGTCACCGCCAGCGAGAACGTCACGAACCTGTTCGGCGGTATCCACAACACACAGTTCACGATCACCGACGTTGATCCGGCCAGTGACGCCACCACATCGGACCTTCCCACCGTCGGCACGGTCTATGACGTCATGAACTTCGGCAACGGATTCGCGAATATCTACACCGATATCCCGGGCGCGGAGGGCGCCGCCAACTCCATCACCGACACCCTGGTAACCCCGTTTGGCGACTTCAACATCCCGACCGATTTCGATGCGGCCGGACTGCTCGATCCGGGTGACGCGTTCAGCGGGGTGTCCGCGTTGGGAGCCGATGCCGCCGACGCAGCCGGCAGCGCGGCAGCCGATGCGGCCGGCGGCGCCGCCGATGCGGCTGCGAGCGGCGCGGCGGACGCCGCCACGGGCGCAGCCGACGCGGCCGGCGGCGCCACCGACATCGCGAGCATGTTCGATCCGCTGAGCTTCCTGGGCCTCTGAGCAAGCGCCCATTGCCGCCGGAGCGCTCGGCCGGCCCGGCATCCCAGGCCTCCAGCAGCCGGGGCCTGGGATGTTTGGGTCCCGACACGACCGGGAAACCCGGTCAGCGCGCAAATTCTGGACAATCTCCCGGGGGGGTCATGAAGCAGGCGCAACGGTGAAAGCGCAGCATAGCTTTGGACTGAACCTGTCCTGGTTGCGCGTGACGACGGTGTTCCTCATCGATCTCGCGATTCTGCGACTCGCCGGCCATTGGCCCACCGAGCTGGGATCGCCGGCCCGCGCCTGGTGGCCGGGCGTCGGGGTCGCGGCAGTGGTGACGGCGGCCGCGCTGATCACCCACCGCCGGGTCCCGCTGACCTCGATAGTGCTGGCACGGCTACTGGACCGGTTCGCCAACCCCGCGAGGTTTCTCAACGAAGGCTGCACACCCGGCTTCGATCACCGCCGCCGCTACGGCCACAACGTCGTCGGCATGCGCGAACACCGGGGGCAGTTGGTCACCGTGATCGCCGTGGCGCCGCGACCGGTAGCCACCTCGGGCCGCGATGCCCGCCGACACCAGCCGCTGGGCGCGCTACCGGCCGGTGTGGCCGCCGCCGCCCTGCGGCAGTTCGACGTCCGCCTCGACGGCATCGACATCGTCTCGGTGCGAACGTGCGACACCACCTCCGACGGCGACACCGACACCGGCCCGGCCGAGGACGAGCAGGCACCGGCCGTCCCCGACGTCGCCTGCCCCCGCGACACCTGGCTGGTCCTGCGGATGGATCCGATGCGCAACGCCGAAGCGGTGGCGGTACGCGACTCGGTGGCGGCGACGCTGGCGGCGGCCACCGAACGGCTGGCGCAGACCCTTCAGGAGCGACACATCGTCACCCGGGTACTACCGGCCGAGGAGTTCGGCCGGGTCGACGCGACGGTGCTGGCCGGCCTGCAGCCCACCCGGATCCGTCGGCGCCGACGCCGGCTGAAGCAGAAGCAACGCGAGGGTCCCAGACAGTACGGGGCCACCTTCTGGATGTCGCCGCACGACATCACCACGGCGAATCTGGAACAGCTCTGGCAGCGCGCCGCCGACACCACGGCCGTCACCGTCCGGCTCACAGCACGAAACAACCACACCGACGTGTCGGTGCTGGTGCGTTACCACACCGGTCGCCGGCTGCGCCGCAACATGTGGGCCGGATTGAACCGCCTCAACGGCCGGCAATTGACGGCGCTGCGGACCAGCCTGCCGACGCCGCTGCGCCGGACGCTGGCCGTGCCCGCCCGGCAGTTGGACGACCACGAACCGCTGCAGGTGCCGCTCGGGCCCACCGCGCAGCAACCGCTCGCGCGGGTCAAACTCCCGGCTTGACCGGAAGACCGGCTGTTACTTGGCCTTCTCGAGGATCTCGACCAGCCGCCAGCGCTTCGTGGCCGACAGCGGGCGGGTCTCCATCAGCGACACCCGGTCGCCGATGCCGGCCGTGTTGTTCTCGTCGTGCGCCTTGACCTTCTTGGTGGTCCGGATGATCTTGCCGTAGAGCGGGTGCTTCACCCGGTCTTCCAGCTCGACGACGATGGTCTTCTCCATCTTGTCGCTGACCACGTAACCGATCTGGGTCTTGCGGCGGCCCCGCGGCTTCTCCGTGCGCGGAGTGTGCTTGGGGCCCTTCTCCGTGGCGTTAGCCTTTGCAGCCTGTGCCATTACGATGCCTCGCCTTCAGAACCATCGGGACCGGACGCCAGGCCCAGTTCCCGTTCGCGCAACACGGTGTAGATGCGCGCGATCTGGTGGCGCACCGTGCGGAGCCGACGGTTGTTGCTGAGCTGCCCGGTCGCCATCTGGAAACGCAGGTTGAACAGCTCCTCTTTGGACTCGCGCAGCCGCTCGACGAGCTCGTCGGCATTGAGCTCGCGCAGTTCGCCGGCGGTAACTCCCACTGCCATCAGAACTGCTCCTCTCGGGTGACGATGCGCGCCTTGATCGGCAGCTTGTGGATCGCCCGGGTCAGTGCGGCGCGGGCGATGGCCTCGTTGGGGTAGCTCAGCTCGAAAAGCACCCGGCCCGGCTTGACGTTGGCGACCCACCACTCCGGCGAGCCCTTACCCGAACCCATGCGGGTCTCGGCGGGCTTCTTGGTCAGCGGACGGTCCGGGAAGATGTTGATCCACACCTTGCCGCCACGCTTGATGTGCCGGTTGATGGCGATACGCGCCGACTCGATCTGCCGGTTGGTGACGTAGGCGTGCTCCAGTGCCTGGATGCCGTAGTCACCGAAGGTCACCGCGGTGCCGCCACTGGCGAGACCGCGCTGTTTCGGGTGATGCTGCTTGCGGTGCTTGACCTTGCGGGGAATCAACATGATTCAGCTCTCCGTGCTCTGCGTTGCCTGCGGCTCCGCGGCCGCAGCGCTTCCCTGGCCCTCGACGGCCGGTTCGGCAGCAGCGGTGCTCTCGATGGTCTCGGCGGCCCGCCCGGCATCGGTGCTGGTGGCGGTGGTGCCCGAGGCGCCGCTGCGGCGCGGGCGGGTGCCCGACGGCCGCTCCCGGCGGGGGCGGTCGGCGGACGGTGCGGCAGCGGCCAGCTCGCGCTTGCCACCGACGATGTCGCCCTTGTAGATCCAGACCTTCACACCGATCCGGCCGAAGGTGGTCTTGGCCTCGTAGAGGCCGTAGTCGATGTCGGCGCGCAGCGTGTGCAGCGGCACCCGACCCTCACGGTAGAACTCCGAGCGGCTCATCTCAGCACCACCGAGCCGGCCCGAGCACTGCACCCGGATGCCCTTGACGTTGGGCTGGCGCATCGCCGACTGGATCGCCTTGCGCATCGCGCGGCGGAACGCCACGCGGTTGCTCAGCTGCTCGGCGACGCCCTGGGCCACCAGCTGCGCCTGCGACTCGGGGTTCTTCACCTCGAGGATGTTGAGCTGCACCTGCTTGCCGGTCAGCTTCTCCAGGTCGGCGCGGATCCGGTCGGCCTCGGTGCCGCGGCGGCCGATGACGATGCCCGGCCGGGCGGTGTGGATGTCCACGCGGACCCGATCACGGGTGCGCTCGATCTCGACGTCGGCGATACCGGCGCGCTCCAGCCCGGTCGACAGCAGCCGGCGGATCGCCACGTCCTCCTTGACGTAGTCCGCGTACTGCTTGTCGGCGTACCACCGCGACTTCCAGTCGGTGGTGATACCCAGCCGGAAGCCGTGCGGGTTGATCTTCTGGCCCATTACTGCGAGCCCTCCTTCGCGTCGGACGTCTCAGGCGCCTTCTTTGCTGCCGCCTTCTTGGCGGGCGCCTTCTTCGCCGCCGCTTTCTCAGTCGTCTTCTCGGCAGCCTTGGCCGCGGAAGCCTTCGTGGCCGGTGCCTTCTTGGCCGGCGCCGCGCCCTTCTCCGAGGCGGCCTTGCTGGCCTGCGCACGACGCGCCCGGGCGGCACCGGCGGACCGCGCCGGACCGCCCTTGGACGGCCGGCTCTCCACCACGACCGTGATGTGGCTGGTGCGCCGGCGGATCCGGTAGGCACGCCCCTGGGCGCGCGGCTTGATCCGCTTGGCGGTCGGGCCCTCGTCGGCGTAGACGGTCGCCACCACCAGGGTGGACGGGTCCAGGCCGTTGTTGTTCTCGGCGTTGGCCGCCGCGCTGGCGATCACCTTGGCCACCGGCAGGCTGGCCTGCTGCGGCGCCCAGCGCAGGATGTCCAGTGCCTCGGACACCGACTTGCCGCGCACCAGGTCGATCACCCGGCGCGCCTTGCTGGCCGAGACCCGCACGAAGCGGGCCTTGGCGACAGCGGACGGAAATTCAGTCGTTACGGTCACCGGCGCTTAGCCTTCCGATCGTCCTTGATGTGTCCCTTGAAGGTGCGCGTCGGGGCGAATTCGCCGAGCTTGTGCCCGACCATCGACTCGGTGACGAATACCGGGACGTGCTTGCGGCCGTCGTGAACGGCGAACGTGTGCCCGATGAAGTCGGGGATGATCGTCGACCGACGCGACCAGGTCTTGATGACCTGCTTGGTGTTCTTCTCGTTCTGGACGTCGACCTTCTTGAGCAGATGGTCGTCGACGAACGGACCCTTCTTGAGGCTGCGTGGCATCGCTTTCCCTCCGCTTCCTAGCGCTTCTTGCCGGTGCGCCGGCGTCGGACGATGAGCTTGTCGCTGGGCTTGTTCGGCCGGCGGGTGCGACCCTCCGGCTTGCCCCACGGGCTGACCGGGTGCCGGCCACCGGAGGTCTTGCCCTCACCACCACCGTGCGGGTGGTCCACCGGGTTCATGACCACACCACGGACGGAGGGGCGCTTGCCCTTCCACCGCATCCGGCCGGCCTTGCCCCAGTTGATGTTGGCCTGTTCGGCGTTGCCCACCTCGCCGACGGTGGCGCGGCAGCGTACGTCGACCCGGCGGATCTCACCGGAGGGCATCCGCAGCGAGGCGTAGGCGCCTTCCTTGCCCAGCAGCTGAATGCTGGATCCGGCCGAGCGGGCCAGCTTGGCGCCGCCTCCCGGGCGCAGCTCGACGGCGTGCACCAGGGTGCCTGCCGGGATGTTGCGCAGCGGCAGACTGTTGCCCGGCTTGATGTCGGCGTTGGCGCCCGACTCCACCACGTCGCCCTGCGACAGGCCCTGCGGGGCGAGGATGTAGCGCTTCTCGCCGTCCAGGTAGTGCAGCAGCGCGATCCGGGCGGTGCGGTTCGGGTCGTACTCGATGTGCGCGACCTTGGCGTTGACGCCGTCCTTGTCGTGGCGACGGAAGTCGATCACCCGGTAGGCACGCTTGTGGCCACCGCCCTTGTGCCGGGTGGTGATCCGGCCGTGGGCATTACGCCCGCCACGGCCGTGCAGCGGCCGGACCAGCGATTTCTCCGGGTGAGAGCGGGTGAGCTCGGCGAAATCGGAGACGCTGGCACCGCGACGACCCGGTGTCGTCGGCTTGTACTTGCGGATTCCCATGTCAGTTAGGTCTCTCTTTCACTCCGGTCAGGCCGGTGCGGCGAACAGGTCGATCGGCTTGCTGCCGGGCGCCAGGGTCACGATGGCGCGCTTGGTGTCCTTGCGCTTGCCGAAGCCGGCCCGGGACCGCTTGCGCTTACCCGGCCGGTTCGCGGTGTTCACCGACGCGACCTTGACGGCGAAGATCTTCTCGATCGCGATCTTGATCTGCGTCTTGTTCGAGTCGGGGTGCACGATAAAGGTGTAGGTGTTCTCCTCGATCAGCCCGTAGGACTTCTCGGAGATGACCGGCGCGACGATGATGTCGCGGGGGTCGCTGACGGTCGCCATCAGACCGAAACCTCCTGCTCCTGGGTGTGCGCCGCGCTGCCGGAGATGTAGGCGTTGAGGGCCTCGACGCTGAACACCACGTCGTCGGCGCGCAGCACATCGTGGGTGTTGAGCTGGTCCGGTGCCAGGATGTGCACACCCGGCAGGTTGCGCACGCTGCGGGCGCCCGTCTCATCGGCCCGGCCGATGACCACGAGCACCTGCTTGCGGTCGGTGATCGTGCCCAGGAACGCCTTGGCGCTCTTGGTCGACGGGGTCTGTCCGCTCACCAGCTCGGTGACCGCGTGGATGCGGCCGTTGCGGGCCCGGTCCGACAACGCGCCACGCAGTGCGGCGGCGATCATCTTCTTCGGGGTGCGCTGGCTGTAGTCCCGCGGCTTGGGACCGTGCACCACGCCACCACCGGTGAACTGCGGCGCCCGGGTCGAACCCTGCCGGGCCCGGCCGGTGCCCTTCTGCCGGTACGGCTTACGGCCACCGCCGCGAACCTCACCGCGGGTCTTGGTCGAGTGCGTACCCTGACGGGCCGCGGCCAACTGAGCGATCACCACCTGGTGCATGAGCGCGATGTTGGCGGGAGCGTCGAACAGCTCGGCGGGCAGCTCGACCGAGCCGCTCTTCTTGCCGTCCGGGCTCTTGACGTCAATCTTCAGTGCCGTTTGCTCTTTGGCAGCCATTACTTCTCACCCTTTTTGATCGCGCTGCGGACCAGAACCAGCCCACCGTTGCGTCCCGGAATGGCGCCCTTGATCAGCAGCACGCCGTTCTCGGCGTCCACCTTGTGCACCACCAGGTTCTGGGTGGTGACGCGGTCGTTGCCCATCCGGCCCGACATCCGGGTGCCCTTGAACACCCGGCCCGGGGTTGAGCAACCGCCGATCGAACCCGGCCGGCGATGCACCGCCTGAGCGCCGTGGCCGGCGCCCTGACCGGCGAAGCCGTGCCGCTTCATGGTGCCGGCGTAGCCCTTGCCCTTGGAGGTGCCGGTCACGTCGACGTAGGCGCCGTCGGCGAAGATCTCGGCGGTCAGCTCCTGGCCGACCTCGTAGGTCGCGGCGGCCTCGGCGTCGTCAAGCCGCAACTCGGCCAGGTGCCGGCGCGGGTTGACCCCGGCGGCGGCGTACTGACCGGTCAGCGGCTTGTTGACCTTGCGAGGGCTGATCTCGCCGTAGGCGAGCTGCACGGCCGAATAGCCGTCGCGCTCGGGGGTGCGGATGCGGGTCACCACGTTGGGCCCGGCCTTGACGACCGTGACCGGCACGACCTTGTTGTTCTCGTCGAACACCTGCGTCATGCCCAGCTTGGTACCCAAAAGGCCCCGACGCGCAGCGCCGGAATTTTCCTGTCGTGCCATCGTCCTCTGCTCCTACTGGATGTTGACGTCGACGCTGGCCGGCAGATCGATGCGCATCAGGGCGTCAACGGTCTTCGGCGTGGGATCGAGGATGTCGATCAGCCGCTTGTGGGTGCGCATCTCGAAGTGCTCCCGCGAGTCCTTGTACTTGTGCGGGGACCGGATGACGCAATACACGTTCTTCTCGGTCGGCAGCGGCACCGGGCCCACCACGGACGCACCGGTGCGGGTGACCGTCTCGACGATCTTGCGCGCCGAGGCGTCAATAGCCTCATGGTCGTAGGCCTTGAGCCTGATGCGGATCTTTTGTCCCGCCACGCTTCTGCTACCTCACTCCTGCAAAGGGGTCCGGCTTTCGAACCCTTCGTGCCCGCGCGCACTGCTGCCTCTTCAGGGCCATCGGCCCTGTGCCGACATTGCGCTGGGCGCTGCCGCCGCTGTTTACCTGTCCTGGTCCACCGGTCCCCGCGGTCGGGCGTGTCGCCCGCACACGGCCTCGTTCACGGCGAAAAAACTCCGTGCTGCGAGAGTGGGACCGGACGCGCCCGGTTGGGCGCTGGTCGTATGCCCGACCAGGGCAACCCCGGCGCAGGCGAACCTGAACAGTATGCCCCAGATCGGGTCAGCGGCCAAATCCCCGGTCACATCGACGCCGGCCCTCCGGCCGTGACCCGGTGGAGCCACCCCGCGAGCGATCTTACTTGCCGGTAAGATAGCTCGCCGTGACCGGACCTACCAGTACATATCAGGCCTGGCGCCGGTTGGCGGGCCTCCCCGGCGGCACCCGGCTGTTCTCGGCCGCGGCCATGGCCAGAGTCCCTTACTTCGCATCGGTGCTGCCGCACGTGGTCCGGATGGAGCCCGGACTGGCCGAGGTACTGGTGCCGAAGTGGCCGTTCGTCTACAACCACCTGCGCACCGTGCACGCGATCGCCTCCTGCAACGCCGCCGAGGTGGCGATGGGGATGTTGATGGAGGCCACGGTGCCGCGCAGCCACCGCTGGATCCCCAAGTCGATGAACGTGGCCTACCTGGCCAAGGCGACGACGTCGTTGCGGGCCACCGCGCGGCTGGACCCACCGGACTTGCCGGACTTCGAGGCCATCAACGACGGCGTGGAGGTCACGGTGCCGGTCAGCGTCACCGATGAATCCGGCGTCGAAGTGGTGCACGCCGACATCACCACCTGGGTGACTCGGGCCTGATCGCCGCTGCTCCCGCTCTATCGCCGAGCGTGCAACCACTGCGAAATCTGCCGCGGTTTTTCGCACTGAGCACACGTTCGGCGGGTGGGCGCGAATCAACTCCGCACGGTTGCCCAGAAGTCACACCGGTGCGCCGCGCCGAAGTCGGTGATCATCCGGCTGCCGTCGGGTCGCAGCGACATCCACCGCCGGTCGGCGCCGGCTGCGGCCGCGGGCCAGTCGGGCTGGCCGACGCCCACCGGGGCGCCGGTGACCACGAAACCGGTCCAGTACTCGATCATCTGGTCGGACAGCCGCCGTTGCACGGGGTCCAGTGGCGGGGCGCCGCCGATGTCGAATAGGTAGCGCATCTCCAGCGAGTGGGTGGCGCCGATCGGGAACGGCAGATGGTCGAAGAGCTCGGGCGCCGGCGCGTGCGGGTCGGCGAATTCATAGCCGTACACCGGCGCGCCGGCGGCCAGCCCGCGAGCCATCCGATCGGCCAGGCAGGCGAAGATGTCGTCGGTGGCCGCCGCCGCGTAGGCCAGCGAGGTGCTGTCGCCGAATCGTGCCGGCGGGTAGTGCTCGGCCACCGCGGGTCCTTCACCGGAGCCGAAGGTGTCCTTCAGCTCGTCCAGGTACTCCGTGGCGGCGATCTCCCGGCCGACACGCAGATAGCGCAGTGCGACGAACAGGGTGAACTCGTCGCGGTTGACGCCCAGCAGCACCGGCACCCGTGCCGCGCCGCCGTCCCGGAACACCCGCACCGGGTCGGCCGGCAACAACGGAGTCCCGACGACCGGTCCACTGAGCTGGTCGGTGCCGAACCGGACGTACCACAACGGTTTGGTCAGCCGGTCGGCCGACAGCCCGCGTAGGCAGGCGGCCACAGCCGCATCCTCGGCGGCGGCCCGCTTGCCCCGTTCGGCGCACCCGACGGATTCGGTGTAGTCGCGACTGATCCGCCGCGCGTCGGGAACCTCGACCTGCGCCTGACACGGTCCGCTCTGGATGATCGCGGCCCGGAACAACCCGGCCGACTCCGGCGCGGCCAGGTGGTCGCAGACCGACATGCCACCGGCCGACTCACCGGCGATCGTCACCTTGGCCGGGTCGCCGCCGAACGCACCGACGTTGTCGCGCACCCAGCGCAGCGCTGCCTGCTGGTCGGCCAGCCCGTAGTTGCCGGCCTCACCCAATGCGGGGTCGGCCAAGAAGCCCAGCGCGCCCAACCGGTAGTTGACGGTGACGACGACGATGCGGCCGCGGACCGCCAGTCGCTGCGCGTGGTAGATGTCACCGGCGCCCCGCATGAAGCTGCCGCCGTGGATCCACACCATGACCGGCAACGGCTCGGCCGCCGAACCGGTCGGCGTCCACACGTTGAGCGTCAGGCAGTCCTCGCTGATCGGGTCCACCTCGGCGGCATCCGGCTGGATGCACCACGGCCCGCGTTTGACCGCGTCGCGCACTCCCTGCCACGCCCGCATCGGCGCCGGCGGCTGCCAACGCAGCGGCCCGACCGGCGCTGCGGCGTACGGGATCCCTTGGAAAAGCCGATGATCCGGGCCGACCGTGCCCCGCAACAATCCGGCGGCGGTACGCACCACGTCGGCGTTGAGTGCGACGGCCCGTGGCCCGAAGCCCGGTTGCAGCGCCGCGCCGTCGGATCGCCCGCACCCGGCGAGCAGCCCGGCAAGCAGCGCCAGCACGACGGCGCCGGCCAGCGGTCCGCGGCGGCGACAAGATCCGGTCGACATGACCGATGAGCCTAATCGGCGGTCAGCAAGGCTCGACCGAGGAGAGGCGAAGCCGGACCGCCAAATCAAACCCGGCGGTTAGCAAGGCTCGACGGAGGAGAGGCGAAGCTGGACCGCCGAATCAAACCCGGCCCGATCGTCGCAAAGCGGCGCCACGACGGGCCAATATCGCCGACACTGGAACGAAGCTGACACGTGTCAAGAAAATGGGGCAAGGAGCCGCGATGAGCGCACCGATAATCGATCAGGCCGCCCGGGTGTTCACCGACCCGAGCGCCTACGCCGACGAACCGCGGCTGCACGCGGCCCTGACGCATCTGCGGGCGAACGCGCCGGTGTCGCTTGTCGACCATCGTCCCTACCGGCCGTTCTGGGCGATCACCCGGCACGCCGACATCATGGACATCGAACGCGACAACGAGCTGTGGATCAACGAACCGCGTCCGGTGCTGGCTCCTGCCGACGCCGACGATCTGCAGCGCTCGCTGTTGGACTCCGGAATGGGACTGCGCACGCTGATCCACATGGACGACCCGCACCACCACAAGATGCGCGCCATCGTCTCCGACTGGTTCCGGCCCAAGGCGATGCGGGCGATGAAGGCCCGCATCGACGAACTCGCCAAACGCTACGTCGACGAGATGCTGCGGATCGGCCCGGAATGCGACTTCGTCCAGGACATCGCGCTGAATTACCCGCTGTACGTGATCATGTCGCTGTTGGGTCTGCCGGAATCGGACTTTCCGCGGATGCTGCGACTGACCCAGGAACTGTTCGGCGGCGACGACGACGAGTACCGGCGCGGCATCACCCCGGAGGAACAGCTGCCGGTGCTGCTGGACTTCTTCGCCTACTTCAACGCCCTGACCGCCGACCGCCGGGAGAACCCCACCGAAGACCTCGCGTCGACGATCGCCAACGCCCGGATCGACGGTGAGCCGCTGTCGGATCTCGATACCGTCTCCTACTACGTCATCATCGCCACCGCCGGCCACGACACCACCAGCGCCGCGATCGGCGGCGGGCTGCGCGCGCTCATCGAACACCCCGACCAGCGCGAGCGGCTCCGCGCAGACCTGCAGCTGATGCCCACCGCGGTCGAGGAGATCATCCGCTGGGTCACCCCGGTCAAGGAGTTCATGCGTACCGCGACGGCCGACACCGAGGTGCGCGGCGTGCCGATCGCCAAGGGCGAATCGGTGTATCTGTCCTATGTCTCGGCCAACCACGACGAGGAGGTCTTCGACAACCCGTTCGCCTTCGACGTCGGCCGGGACCCGAACAAGCACCTGTCGTTCGGCTACGGCGTGCACTTCTGCGTGGCGTCCGCGCTGGCCCGAATGGAGATCGACAGCTTCTTCCGTGAACTCATCCCCCGGCTCGACGCCATCGAGTTGACCGGTGAGCCGCAGCTGATCTCGACGACATTCGTCGGCGGCGTCAAGCACCTGCCCATCCGTTACCGGCTGCGGGCCTGACCGCCGATCAAGCCCGACGCGCGGTGCGCCAGCATCGCGATCGTCGCGTGCGGGCCGCGGCCGGGCACCCGGGACAGCGCCGAGCCGTCGATCACCCACAGCCCCTCGATGCCGCGCACCCGGCATTGCGCATCGAGCACCGCGGACGCGTCGTCGGCCCGGCCCATCGGGGCACTGCCGCACAGGTGTTGGGACGTCGACCAGTGCGGCGCCGCGGCATCGACTTTCACGCCCAGCATGGCCCCGACGAGCTCCACCCCGGCCCGGAGCGCCGCCAAGTCGGCTGGCTCGCTGTCGTAGCGGAGTTCGATACGGGGCGCCACCCGCGGGTCCGCCGATACCAGTGTCACGCGCCCCCGCGCCCGCGGCGACATCAATGCCACGCCGACGCGCGGCGGCTCCCCGGGCGCATGGTCGCCGACCATTCCGGCGAAACCGGTGGTGTAGGGCCGAATTTCGAGATCATCGTGGTACAGCACCGCCTCCAACGGCGGACGTCCCGGCGTTCCCTGCCAGTCCGGCGTCACCAGCCATTCCGGGTGATCGGCACAGTTCGCCCCGACCGGCAGCACCGATCGCACGGCGACGCCGACGTGCCGCAACATCGCCTCCTCACCGATACCGGACAGCATCAACAGGTGCGCCGACCCTATCGCGCCGGCACACAATATGATTCGGTCCGCCGTCAGGCGCAACGGACCGTCCGGGCCCAGCGCGCGTACCGCCACGGCCCGCTCCCCTACGATGTCGACGCCGAACGCCGCCACCCCGGTGAGCAGCGTCAGGTTGGTCCGCGGCAATGCCGGGAGCAGATAGGCGGCCCCCGGTCCGGTGCGTACCCCGTCGACCACGTTCAGCGGCACCGCGCCCACTCCGGGCCCGGCTGCGGCAGCGGCGTCGTTGAGGTCCGCGACCCAGCCGAAACCCGCTCGCTCCGCCGCGGCAATGAATCGCGCTGTGCCTTCGCACATTTCACGGGTACGCCGAACGGGGATCGGACCGCGGTCGCCGTGTTGGTCACCGCCGAAGTCCAGGTCGGTCTCGATGGCACGAAAGGATTCCAGCACCTCGGGCCACGACCAGCCGAACAGGTCGCTGTCGAGGTCGCCGGGCAGCCCCCGGCAGAAGTAGCCGCCGTTGACCGCGCCGGAGCCGCCGATGGTCGCGCCACGCACTATCGTCATCGCGGCGCCCGGGTGGCCGGTCAACTGCGCGACATAGCGCCGCACCAACGGGCTGGCGGTATCGATCGGCAACAGCGAGGCGTCGGCCACCTTGGCAGCCAGCACCGGATCGGACAACCCGACGCCGGCCTCCAACACTGTCACCGTGCACGCCGGGTCTGCCGAGAGGCGTTCTGCCACAATCGACCCCGCACTACCGGCACCCACCACGAGCACATCACTGTGCACCACCGGAACCGTCAAAGCGACCTAACTGCGGATCTGTGGCTTGAGTGCGGCAAAGTTGCGCTCCCGCAGCACCCCGCCCCACAGGCCGGCCCCGTACGCCAGATCGTCGACCCGCTTGAGCAGCAGGTAGGCGGGCAGCCCGAGCGGGCGGGAGTCGTCGCCGTCGCAGCGGGCATGCCGCAACCAGTCCACTATTCCGTCGCTGACCGCCGCCAGCAGCACCACCCGCCGGCAGCGCTGCGACACGCACGCGGCCAGCAGCGCAATCGGCCAGTAGTGCCGGCACAGCGCCGACGCGATCTGGAGCCCGGCCGCCGCCAGGCCACGCAGCGTCACCGCCAGCACGTCGGCGGGCGCGGTGTCAGCTCCGCGCATCGACCTGGCGACCCGATGGCCGGTCAGCGCCGTGATCGCCGCCGACACCAGGTAGCCCAGCGCCGACCCGAGCGCCATCACCGCCCAACCCGCCAGCGCCCAGCCGGAGATCACCATCGGCGCCGTCTTGTCCGGGTGACGCGCCGACAGAGGTGCCGCCGAGCCACCGTAAAATGCCTTGCGCGCCACCCAATCCCGTAATGCCACCCGATGATCGTGGGCCACCAGCGCGATCGGCTCGTAGCGCAACCTGCTGCCGGCGTCCACCAGCCGCCAGCACAGGTCGACGTCCTCGCCGGAACGCAGCTCCTCGTCGAAGCCGCCCAGCTCGCGCAGCGCCGAGCAGCGACAGATGATCGCCGCGCTGGGCACATAAGCGACCTTGCCGTACGGGACCACCGGGGCCTCGCACCCGCCGAGGTCCAGTGACGAACGGATGGCCTCGTACCGCGCCACCAGGTGGTCGTGAGCGGCCATACCGACGATCCGGGGGGCGACCAGCGCCACGGTGGGATCGCAGAAGTGCCCGAGCAGCGCTTCCAGCCAGCCCCGGCGCGGCACCACATCGGAGTCCAGGAACGCCACGAAATCCGTCGTGCAGGCGCCGAGTCCGGTATTGCGCGCGGCCGCGGGCCCCCTTGCCTCCGGGTGGCGCAGCACCTCGACCTCGCAGCAATGCGCCGCTGCCAGGTCGTCCCTGCAGACCGGGGCCTGCGATCCGTCGTCCACCACGACCACGCGCAACCCGCGCAGCGACGCGATCAACCGTTTGAGCCCGATGACGTTGTCCCGCACCGGGATAACGACGGTCACATCACGATGTGACGGCCCGCCCGCCGGCCGCGGATGGGCCACCGTGGCGTCGAGCAGGGTTCGGGCCAGTTGGGCACTGACGGCGTCGCGTACTTCCAGGCGGCCGTCGGAGAGCATCCCCTGGGCGGCAGGCGCCAGCCGCAGCAGCCGGGTTGGTGAACCGCCCAACAACGTCGACCCACGGCCCAGCACCCGCACCTTCCGGTCTACCTGCACCGCGAAACCGTCAGGAAGTCGGGCCGGGGTCATCGCAGCATCCCGTCCGGCCCGGGAGCCCAGGCGTGGATGGCCGCCACACCGCTGTCCAGCATTTCGGCGAACAGTCGCTGCCCCTCGGCGGCGGTGGCGGTCGTCGGGTCACCGAGCACTCCGACCGCACTCACTGCGGCGACACCGCCGCGCCGCATCGCCGGCAGCAGCTGCGCCAATGGGGCACTGTTACCCGGCTGCGCCTGCTCAAATCTCACGTCGTCGGGCGAAAGATACAGCAGCAGAGAGGTTTCGGTGTGACCCGCGTGCGCATCGGCCGCCGCAGTGGCACACGGCAGCCAGGCGACATCGCGCGCTTCGAAGCGCAACCGGCCCACCGCCTCGGCCAGCGCGGGCACGTTGCCGCCGTGACCGTTGACGAAGACCACCCGTTGCGCCCAGCAGCAGGCCGACCGGCCGTACTCCAGCAACACTCGACTCAGCACCTCGGTGCCGATCGAGATGGTTCCGGCGAAGCTCTGGTGCTCCCCACTGGCGCCGTAGGCCACCGCGGGCGCCACCGACCAGGCGTGCTCATCGCGCCCCGACGCGGTTCTGCGCAGCCGCCCGGCCACCGCCCGCGCGAGCGCCTGCGCGATCCGGGTGTCGGTGTCCAGCGGCAGGTGCCGTCCGTGCTGTTCGGTCGACCCGACCGGGACCAGCAGGGTCAGCGACTGCCCCGGCAGCTGGCGCTGTAGCCGGTTCTGCAGCTCGTCCCAGGTCGAACTACCGAGGTCGCCACGAACCGCCATCGGACGATGGTAAGCGAATTCACCTGCCGTACACCAGTTATTGACAGGGAAGGCAAAGAAATTCCTGGCCATCGGCACTCCGGAGCGATCGCCGAACATCACGCCCGTCCCGTCCGCCACGGCAGTACCAGGGATAGGCCGGGAGTTCGCAGGTGGACGGCCTGAGCGGGCTACCGGCCTCCGTCGGAGGGCACACCGAGCGCGCGGGCGAAACCGGGCGGGATCAGGATGTCGTCCGGCGACAGATCGTGCACGGAGGCCCGCCCGAGCCCCATCAGGGCCGAGTCGATCCCGCCGCGCAGGATGTCGAGGACGTTCTCCACCCCGGGCTGGCCGGCCGCGGCCAGCCCCCACAGGTAGGCGCGGCCGATCATCACCGCCCGGGCGCCCAGCGCCACCGCCTTGACGACGTCGCTGCCCCGTCGGATGCCACCATCCAGCAAAACATCGATCTGGCCGCCGACCGCCTCGGCGACAGCGGGCAGCGCCCGGATCGCCGCCGGTGTGCCGTCCAGGTTGTTACCACCGTGGTTCGACACGGAGATCGCCGAAACTCCAGCGTCTACAGCCTTTTTCGCATCGTCGACCCGCATGACACCCTTGAGCATGAAGGGCCCGCCCCAGAGTTCGCGCAGCCACGCGATGTCCTCCCAGGTCGGCGGCGGTGTTCCCATCCACTCGCCGTAGGCCTGGAAGAACGGCGGACCCGGTTCGCCGCGTCGGCCCTGGTTGGGCACCCGCAAGCTCGGCGGGCGCAGGGTCTTGGCCCACTGCAAAAACCACCGCGGCCGGCCCAGGGCCTCGGGCATCATCTTGATCATGGTCTTGAGATCCATCTGCTCCGGGATCTTGGGGCTTCCCCAGTCCCGGCCGTGCGAGAAGGACCAATCGGTGGTGGCAATCAGGCCCACCGCACCGGCGGCCCGGGCGCGCTCGACGCGTTCGGCGATCGCATCGCGGCCCCCGAGCCAGTAGATCTGGAAGAAGGTCTTGGGGTTGGCGGCGATGACTTCTTCCATCGGCTTGCTGGCGAACGACGACAGGCCCATAGCGGTGCCGCGCGCGGCGGCGGCCCGCGCGACAGCGACCTCGCCGTCCGGGTCCACCGCCTGCACGCCCGTCGGCGAGATCATTACCGGAAACGAAAGCTCCTGGCCCATAACGGTAGTCGACAGATCACGTTTCTCGCACGCGCCGACCACGTGCGGAGCGAAACCCAGCTCGCTGAACGCCTCGACGTTGTCGGAGACGGTCACGCCCTTCTCGCTGGCTGAGATCAGCGACGAGTACGCGGACTTCGGGAGGCGTTTGCGCGCTCGCTCCTGGGCGATGGCGACGGTTTCGAACCAGATATCACGAGCCATCGATCAGACCGGACTTTCATCGCACAGCCGCTTGGGCGGCTTCGCCGGATTGAGCAGGGTAAGGGATTGTCTTGTGCTGCTGCGCTTTCCACGCGAGTGGTCGCTGCTCGGACGCGGCTTCTGTCGGTCGCCGGCCAGCGCCTGCTCGCCGAACCCACGAACGCATTCGGGGTCGGGTCCGTCCATCGGCAGGCCGGTGAAGAACTTGGCGGCCATGCAGCCGCCCCGGCAGGTGTCATACAGCGGGCAGCTGGCACAGGCGCCGCCCGCCGTGGGGCTGCGCAGCTCGTTGAACAGCTTGGAGTGCTTCCACACCTGATCGAACCCGCCGTCGGTCAACACATTTCCGGCCAAGAACTGGTCGTGGATGGCGAACGGGCAGGCGTAAACGTCACCGACCGGGTCGATCAGGCAGACCACCCGTCCGGCTCCGCACATGTTCAGGCCGGCCAGCGCACCGGACTCGCCGAGCGGCGCCAGGTGGAAGAAGGAGTCCCCGGTCAGCACCCCGTCGCCCTTGGCGACGAGCCAGTCGTACAGCTGGCGCTGTTGGGCGGCGGTGGGGTGCAAGTCATCCCAGACGTCGACGCCGCGACCGGACGGGCGCAGCCGGGTGATTCGCAGCGTGGCGCCGTATCGCGCTGCCAGCGCGGCGAAGTCATCGAGCTGGTCGATGTTGTGGCGGGTCGCCACGACTGAGATCTTGGTGTCGGCGAAGCCTGCCGCGGACAGGTTCTCCAGCGCACGGACCGCCATGTCGAAGGAGCCTTTGCCGCGAATCGGGTCGTTGACCTCGGCGGTGGCGCCGTCCAGCGAGATCTGGACGTCGACGTAGTCGCTGGCCGCCAGCCTGGCCGCCACCTCCGGGGTGATCCGCAGGCCGTTGGTGGAGAACTTCACCCCGACGTGATGGGCAGTGGCGTAGTCCACCAGTTCCCAGAAGTCGTCTCGCACCGTGGGTTCGCCACCGCCGATGTTGACGTAGAACACCTGCATGCGTTCCAGCTCGTCGATGATGTCCTTGCACGCCCTTGTGGACAGCTCACGCGGGTCGCGCCGCCCGGACGCCGACAGGCAGTGCACGCAGGCCAGGTTGCAGGCGTAGGTGAGCTCCCAGGTCAGGCAGATCGGCGATTCCAGGCCGTGCTCGAAGTGCTCGACCAGGCTCGGGGCTACGGCTGGAGCGGTCACGGTGTCTCCTTCGGGTCCGCGGGGATCAGGATGTCGGACGCCGCCAGGACGCCCAGGGCACGCAGGTAAGCCGACTCCGCGCCGGGATCGATGCCGGCTGCGCGGCACGCCGACCGCGCGTCGGGGTGCTCGGCCAGCGAGGTGACCAGCGTGACCATGGTGAGGTTCTTCAGGAACGACAGCTTGCGCGTCCCGAAGTGATACAGCAGTGCGCCGAAAGTCTCGGGCCGAACCGACACCTGCGGATGCAGACGCCAGCCACGGTCCGGATCGAAGGTGTCGGTGGCGCGCGCCGCCCCGGCGGCGGCCGCCACGGTCAGTAGACCCCGCACATGCCGTCGATGGACACCTCTTCGACCAGGTTCTCGACGACGAGGTCGGTGTCGGTGCTGGCTTCGGTCTGCTGCTGAGCGTCCATGGGCCGGGCCTTTCTTTGCGGTGGGGGTCGACAGCGCACTGTCGGATCGGTCACAATCCCGGACAGAATATGGCATCGAGTGCCGATATGGAAGTGGGTCGGGAGAAAAGTGGCCGGGACCGAGTCGCAGGCGCAGGCGCGCGTCGGCCGTCGCCGCTCCACCACGCGGGAGCACATCACCCACGTGGCGATCGATCTGTTCGCCACCCGCGGCTTCAGTGAGGTCAGTGTCGACGACGTCGCGCAGGCCGCCGGGATCGCCCGCCGCACGCTGTTCCGGTACTACCCCTCGAAGAACGCCATCCCCTGGGGCGACTTCGATGCCCACCTGCACCAACTGCGCGAGCTGCTGGACGGTATCGAGCCCGACGCCCCACTCGGTGATGCGCTGCGCGCGGCGCTGTTGGCGTTCAACACCTTTGACGAGGGTGAGACGGCACGGCATCGCCGCCGAATGCGGGTGATCCTGCAGACCGACGAACTACAGGCGTATTCGATGACGATGTACGCGGGTTGGCGCAGTGTCATCGCCGAGTTCGTGGCGCGCCGGGCCGGGGTGGCGCCGGCCGACCTGCGGCCGCAGACGGTGGCGTGGACGATGCTCGGCGTCGCGCTGAGCGCCTACGAACACTGGCTGGGTGACGAGCAGTTGGCGCTGCCGCAGGCCCTGGGCGAGGCGTTCGACACCATCCGCGGCGGTCTGGACTGACACCCTTCTGCCGTGAGAGTGCGTGTCCCCGCCCGACACACCGCTCAGGACACCGGGTTTACGCACGCTCGCGCACGATGAGGGGCCGGCTCAGCGCGTGATGTCGCGGTAGGCGCGCACCACCGGCTCCAACTCGTCGGGCGTGGCGCCGTGCATGATCACCGCGTCGGCCCCGTAGCCGAACTCCGCCCGGATGCGCTCGGCGCACTGCCGCGCCGAACCGGTGGCCGCCGGTTCCAGCCATTCGTCGGGGATCAGGGTGGCGATGTGCTCGATCTGCTCGGCGGTGGCCTTGTGGTCGATGCCGCCTGCGATCGAGGTCACCACCGGGTCCTCCCGGAATCGCTGCAGCACAGCAGAATCCCAGTTGTTGGTACGCACCATCAGATCGCCGTAGCCCTGCAGGTAGGTGGCGAGCCTCGCGACGGTCTTCTTCAGCCGCAACTCCTCGGGCAGGTGATCGCCGACGGTGGCAAAACACGACCACACCCGCACATCGGCGGGATCGCGACCGGCCCGTTCCGCGGCGTCCTTGACCGTCTTCACGCTGCGCTGCAACGTTTCCGGCGTGAAGTAGGTGTGCAGGATGACGTCGTCGAACAACACGCCGCCCAGCTCGAGGGTCTTCGGGCCGAACGCCACCAGCGCCAGCCGGATGTCTTCGTCGAAGTCGGGATCCAGAAACAGCACCTGATAACGACCTATCGGCCCGTCGTGGTTGAAGATCACCTCACCGTGCCAAAGCCGCCGCATCACCTGCGCGAAATCGGCCATTTGCGCCGTGGTGACGCCGGGGATGCCGAACGCGGCGTACATGGCCGCCACGCCACGGCCGATGCCCAGGGTGAAGCGGCCGCCGGACAGCCGGTGCATGGTGGTCGCCCACGACGCCGTGATCAGCGGATGACGGGTGTTGTGATTGGTTGCCGCGGTGGCGACCTGCATCCGGCCGGTGACCGCGCACGCCGCCCCTACCAGCGATGACGCCTCCTTGACGTTCCAGCGCTCGGAGATGAACGCGGTACCGAACCCGAGTTCCTCACCACGGCGGGCCTCGTCCATCAGCGCGGCCGGACCCTCGCCACCGGCACCG
This sequence comes from Mycolicibacter algericus DSM 45454, assembly GCF_002086455.1. Lineage (GTDB taxonomy): Bacteria > Actinomycetota > Actinomycetes > Mycobacteriales > Mycobacteriaceae > Mycobacterium > Mycobacterium algericum. Next base: position 69,723 of record NZ_MVHC01000009.1, on the reverse strand, counting down.
GCCAGCAGGTAGTAACCCAACTCATCGAGTACCCGGTCGGTCATGCCCAAACCCCTTGCTTGTAGCCGCAGTTCCACACCTCGGTGATCTTCCCATCGACCACGCGGAACACCTCCATACTGCTGACGGTCAGCTCGGTTCCGTCGGTGAGGGTCATCGGCGATTGGTAGACGATCGCGACATGTTCGCCGTCGTCGCCGGCGACGACGAGGTTGAGTTCGAAGTGCAGCTTGTCGAACAGCTTCCAGTGATCCGCCACCCGCGCAACAGCCTGGTCATGCGTCAGCGTGTGCGCTTCGCCCACCTCGTGTCGGACCACGACGTCGCCGATCAATTCGTCGGCAAGCGCGAAATCCCGCTCGTTCCACACCACCAGGTTGTACAGCTCCATCACCTCACGGGCACTGCGGACCCTGCTGCTCACACAAACACTCCGATCGCATCGATGTCGTTGATCGTCGCCACCGCCCGGTCGGTCAGCGTCAGACACAGGTCGCGGGAGCGTTGCGGCATCGTGTCCCAGCCGATCAGGGCGAGGACGGGAAACAACAGCAGATACGCGGCGGCCATCCGGTAGTGCCGCCACGCCTCGTCGAAGCCATAGTCGGTGACTCCGTGCGTGACCAGCGCATCCAGGTAGTCGCGCACCAGTTCCTCGTCGTGGCCGCGGCGGGCCCGCACCGGCAGCCCCTGGCTGACGAGATATCCGAGGTCGGCGACACCGCAACCCAGTGAGGCGAACTGGAAGTCGACGACCTTCAGTACGTCGTCGTCGAAGAACATGTTGTCGGCCCGGATATCTCCGTGCAGCAACATCCGGCGTTCGGTCAACGCCGACAACGCCTGCGGGGCGAACTCGGTGAACCGCTCGGCGTATCGTGCCACCGGGCCGGGCACCCGGGCCGCTGACTTGTCGCGGTAGATCTGCCATCCGATGCCGAACGCCGCGACCAGCAGCTCACGAACCACCGGCGTATCGAGGCTGGGAAAGACGTCAAGCGCATCGGAGTCGGCGGCAGTGACCGACCAGGCGTGCAAACCGGCCAACTGCCGGAGCGCCACTCGGGCTTGTCGCATCGACAGTCCGGCGAGATGGTCGGCATTGACCCAGTCGGCCAGGTCCTCCATCACGAGCACGAAATCCGCGCCGTCGATCAGAGCGGCGTAGACCCGGGGCGTCAACAGCGGTGCCCTGCCGGCCACCGACCGGTAGAACGCCGGCTCACGTTGGTAGCCGCCCAGCATGTCCATGGCTCCCCGGGCCTCGGACTGGGCGGGCAGCTTGACGATCAGGCTCGGTGGCAGCCCGTCGGTTCCGGTGATCCGCAGCCGGTACAACCAAGCCGAGAACCCGGTGTCCTCGGCGATCCGCTCGGCACTGACGCCGGTGATTGCAGCGGTGTCGGCGATGGTGCCGCCACAACGCAGTGCCGTGGTCAGCCACTCCGATGTCACACCGTCGATACCGGAAGGAATCGTCAACGCCGTCATCGGCCACCTCCGATCTGCGACAGGAACCGTTCCGTCTCCGCCTGCACCCGCCGCGAGAGGATATGTCCGGCGTGCCCGCCGTCGTGCCAGAACAACCGCCCGCCCCACCGATCATGCAGGGCCACCGCGGGTTCGGGATACGCCATCTGGTCGTGGCGTGCGGCCACGATCAGCCGGCGATCGGCAGCCGGCCTCGGATTGGTGGCCAAGAGATCGACCACCGACATCAACGCCGCGGCCGTCTCGGAGCGCAATGCGTCGGCGACGGAGAGCCCCGCCGGTCCCCACCGCCACAGATGGTGCGCGATCATCGAGTTGAGCCCGGCGATCGGGGTATAGACCGCAACGGCGTCGACGCCGGACTCCAGGTGCGACACCAGCCCCGCGACCGGACTGCCCAACGACACACCGGCCACCGTCACGGCGGTGGCCTGCGGAGTCACCCAGCGCACCACCGCGCGGACTTCGGAGATCGCGCGCATCATCCCGGCGATATTGGCGAGCGGATCATGCCCGGGATAGGCCGGCCAGGCGCGGCGACGTACGCCGTGGCCGGGCTGGACCGGCAGCGCGATGTTGAAACCCAGGCGGTGCAGCCGTGCCACGCGCGCCACCAACAGATCCGACCAGTTGCCCTGACCGGCTCCGTGCACCCAGACCAGCCAGGGCCGCGGAGCACCGCGGTGGCGGCACACCACGACGGCCGCGGTCGCCGGACCGTCGAACTCCGCCAATGACGGCGGCAGCCGGGGATCGTGCCGGAAGCTCAGCTGTTCGAAGGTGAGGCCGGCTAGTCGGCGCCGGCGACTTCCCGACAGCCGCAACGGGTTCGGGGCCGTGTGCGCGGCGTCGATTCCCAGGCCGGCCAGCTCTTGGGCTGCCGGACCGCACGCCGACAGCGGTCGCGCCAGCACGGGGGTCGGAGCCAGCAGGGTCATACCGGTCAGCGTCAGCTCGTCGAGCAGCACCTCCCCCAGCTGGCGCATGCCCCGCCGAGAGCCCGGCGCCCAGTCCGGAGCGCCGCGCAGCGAGCGAACCGACCGGGGCAGCACCCCGCCCAGTCCCCGGATGATCTGCGGTAGCCGTTGCGGCGATCCCATCGTCGTCATCCCAGGGTGAATCCGGTGTAGCCGGCGGCGGCGATCTCCTCGCAGCGGCGGCGGTATTCCGGAATGCCTCCGGTGTATCCCATATACATCCGCTTCTTGCCGGGGACGTTGCCGCCGTTGTACCAGGAATTGCAACTCGGGTGAACCAGCACGGTCGGCGCGACCAGGGAGGTGGTGTGCTCGATCCATTCGTCCTGTGCGGTCGGCAACGCCTCGATGGTGCGGTACCCGTTGGCCCGCAGGAAGGCGATGCAGTCACCGATCCACTCCACGTGCTGCTCCAGCGCGGCAACGAAATTGGTGGCCGCGCTGGGACTACCGGGGCCTTGGATGGTGAACAGATTCGGAAACCCGGCGACTTGCAGCCCCAGGTAGGACACCGGCCCCTCGTTCGCCCAGACGTCACGGAGCAACACCCCGTCGCGGCCACGGATATCGATGCGACTCAACGCACCGGTCATGGCGTCGAAGCCGGTGGCGTAGATGATCACGTCGAGGTCGTAGTGGTCCCCCTCGGTCCGTATCCCGGTCGGCGTCACCGCGCTGATCGGCTCGGCGCGAAGATCGACCAGGGTCACGTTGTCGCGGTTGAACGTCTCGTAGTAGCCCTGGTCGATGATCGGGCGCTTGCAGGCGAACGGGTGGCTCGGCACCAGCGCGGCCGCCGTCGCCGGGTCGCGCACGATGCGGGCGATCGCTTCGCCGTAAAGTTGCGCGGCCATCCGGTTGGCGTCGATGTCGAAGAAGACGTCGCCCCAGTTCAGAGCGCCCATCACGCCGTGTTCCTCGATCGCGCGGAGTTGCTCGTCGCGCGACGCGGACTTCACCGGCGGGCGGCCCAGCATGTCCAGCAGCACCGAGAAGGCCGAGAGCCGCGCGGCGCCGACCGGGTGCGCCAGCTGGGCGGCCCGGATCTGGGCGTAGTCGGCCTTCAGTGCTTCCAGTTCGCCGGCGGCGAACGGGCGGACTTTCCAGGGCAACGTGTAGGCCGGGGAGCGCTGGAATACATAGAGCTGACCGACTTCTCGGGCGATGACCGGGATCAGCTGAACCCCCGTGGATCCGGTGCCGATGACGGCGACCCGCTTGCCGGCCAGGTCCACACCGCTTCTGGGCCAGCGGCTGGTATAGAGCGACACGCCACCGAACCCGCTCATGCCGGCGATGGCGGGTTCCAGTGGCACCGAAAGGATTCCGGTAGCGGCGATCACGAACGGCGCGGTGAAACGCTCTCCCGCGTCGGTGGTCACCGACCACACCGCGGCTTCGTCGTCGAAACTCATCGCCACGACGAGGGTGTTGAACGCGATATCGCGGCGCAAGTCGAGTCGGTCGGCGACGAAGTTCAGGTACGCCTCGATCTCCGGTTGGGCCGGCATGGTTTCCGTCCAGGCCCACTCCTGCTGAATGTCCTCGGAGAAGCTGTAGGAGTACTCGATGCTCTCGATGTCACAGCGCGCACCCGGGTACCGGTTGAGCAGCCACGTGCCCCCGACCCCCTCGGCCATCTCCAGCACTCGGGTGCGCAGTCCGAGTTCGCGCAGCTTGTGCAGGGCGTACAAACCGGAGAAACCGGCCCCGATGACCAGCGCGTCGCAACGTTCCGCCTCACCGACGTGCGACATGTCAGCGCCTCCCATCAGCTGTTTCCATACTGAATGCCCTACGGTACGGTATTCAGTTAGCTCACGTGGGAGGAAACGCCATGAAAGTTCCGTTCACCTGGAAGGTCACCGGCTGGTTCATGATCGGCTGGTCACCCGAGTTCGAGGTCGGCAAGACGCGCGCGCTGCAATATTTCGGTGAGGATCTGGTCGCCTACCGAGACGAGTCCGGCGAGCTGCACGTGATGGAGGCGCACTGCAAGCATCTCGGCGCCCACCTCGGCCACGGCGGCAAGGTCGTCGAAGACCGGGTGGAATGCCCGTTCCACGGCTGGCAGTGGGGACCCGACGGCTGCAACAAGTTCATCCCGTACCAGCCGGATCGGCCCAACAAGGCATTGCGCCTTCGCGTTTATCCGGTGATGGAGCAGTACGGCTGCGTGTTCCTCTGGCATCATCCCGACGGCGCTGAGCCCGGATGGCAGATGCCGGACATCTTCGGCAAGTTCCCGCAATTCACCACCGGACCCGAGGGTTACTACCGGGCGTATCCGGAGTTCTCCCGCCGACTGTCAGGCGAGCCGGTTCATCCGCAGATCGTCGCCGAGAACGCAGCCGACAGCGCGCATTTCCAGTACGTGCACCACGCAACGGTGACACCGAGGCTGCTGGAGTGGAAGATGACCGAGCGGGAGTGGCACTTCGTCGCCGGCTTCCCCGATGTGAACAGCGACGACCCCGATCAGATGGCGCTGCGTTTCCACTCCCACCTGTTCGGGCTCGGCGGGGCGATCAGCATCTTCGAAGGCGCGCAGCAGCATCGGCTGATCTTCACCTGCACCCCGGTCGACGAGGGCCGCTCGGACCTGTTCTATTCGATCTGGTGGCCCCGAGTTCCCGGCGACGAATCGGAGGCGCCCCCGGAGGACGTGCGGGCACGGGTCGAAGAGCAGTTCCTGTCCACCGTCGAGGACGACCTGGGCATCTGGCGCTACCAGCGCTACGTCGAGCATCCGGCGTTGTCCAAGGTCGACGCGAAACCGTTTATGACGCTGCGCAAATGGGCGACGCAGTTCTACGACACGCCGCCGGCCGAGCCGGCCCTGTCATCGCGCTGACATGGGTGTCACGCTCGCGGAGCTGGTGGCACCCGCACACACCGCGATCATCACCCAGGAGCTTCAGGGAGCGGTCGTCGGAGCCGATGCCGGACTGCCGGTACTCGCCGATGAGGCCCGCCGCGAAGCGTGTCCGAACATCGCACGGCTGCTGCCGGTGGCCAGAGCCGCCGAAGTACAGGTGGTGCACTGCCTGGTACACCGACGGCCGGACGGACGGGGCTCCAGCCACAACGCACGGCTGTTCGCCGCGGGGCGCAGCGCCGTCAGCATCGATCCGGGTAGCCCCGGCGCCAGCCTGCTGCCCGAATTCGGGCCGGAGCCATCGGATCTGGTTTTGAGCCGCTGCCACGGTGTGGGACCGATGGGCGGGACCGATCTGGATGCGGTACTGCGCAACTTGGGGATTTCGACCATCGTGGTGGCCGGCGTCTCGTTGAACGTGGCCATCCCGAATCTGGTGATGGATGCGGTCAACGCCGCTTACCGGGTGGTGCTGCCCCGAGATGCGGTAGCCGGTGTGCCGGCCGAGTACGGGGCTGCGATGATCAAGAACACCCTGTCCCTGCTGGCGACGATCACCACCACCGAGGAGCTGATGCGCACGTGGCGCCCTTGACCCAATTCACCGTTCCAGAGGTCATCGACGCGGTGGCCGCGGCGATTCCCGACCGCGACCTGGTGGTCCAAGGCGATCGGCGCTTCAGCTACGCCCAGATCGTCGAGCGGTCCAACCGGTTGGCGGCGTACCTGCATGCGCAAGGGCTGGGCTGCCACACGGCGCGATCAGACCTGCTCGGACACCAGACCGGCCAGGACCTGTTGGGGATCTACGCCTACAACGGCAACGAGTTCATCGAGACCCTACTGGGCAGCTTCCGCGCCAGGGTGGCGCCGTTCAACGTCAACTACCGCTACGTGCGCAACGAACTGGCCTACCTGTTGGCCGACTCCGGCGCCACCGCGTTGGTGTATCACGCGGCGTTCGCGCCCACGCTGGCCGAGGTGCTTCCCGAGCTGCCGCAACTGCGGGTGCTGATCCAGATCGCCGACGACTCCGGCAACGCCCTGCTCGACGGCGCCGTGGACTACGAGACCGTGCTGGCGGACAGCTCGCCGCAACCGCCGCCGGTGCAGCCGGACCCCGATGACCTCTACGTGCTCTACACCGGTGGCACCACCGGGATGCCCAAGGGCGTGCTGTGGCGACAGCACGACATCTTCATGGGCTCGTTCGGCGGCCGCAACCTGATGACCGGCGACGAGGTCGGCTCCATCGACGACATCGTGGGGCCGGCCGGGGAGAACCCCGGCGTGAAGTTGATGATCCTGCCGCCGCTGATCCACGGCGCCGCGCAGTGGGCGGTGATGACCGCGATCAACACCGGCCAAACCCTGGTCTTCCCTTCGGTTGTCGACCATTTCGATGCCGACGACGTGGTGCGCACCATTGAGCGGGAGAAGGTGCTGTCGGTCACCGTGGTCGGTGACGCGATGGCCCGGCCGCTGATCGCGGCGATCCAGCGGGGTGAGGCCGACGTGTCGTCGCTGATGGTGGTGGCCAACGGCGGCGCGCTATTGACGCCGCACGTCAAGCAGCAGATCGTCGAGGCGCTGCCCGGGGCGATGGTCATCGACGGGGTCGGCTCCTCGGAGACCGGCGCCCAGATGCGCCACATGTCGACGTCAGGCGCGGTCTCGACCGGGACCTTCGGCGCCGGGCCGGACACCTGTGTGGTGGCCGAGGATCTCGGTTCGGTGCTGGCACCCGGCCACGACGGTCTGGGCTGGCTGGGCCAGCGCGGCTACGTCCCGCTGGGCTACAAGGGCGACGCGACCAAGACCGCGGCGACGTTCCCGGTGATCGACGGGGTGCGCTACGCCGTTCCCGGTGACCGGGCCCGTCATCTGGGCGACGGCTCGGTCGAGTTGCTCGGCCGGGATTCGGTGACGATCAACTCCGGCGGGGAGAAGATCTTCGCCGAGGAGGTCGAGACGGCGATCGCCTCGCATCCGGCAGTGGTCGACGTGGTGGTCGCCGGCCGGCCCAGCGAACGCTGGGGTCAGGAGGTGGTGGCCGTGGTCGCCCTGGCCGACCAGGCCTCGGCCACGGCGGCCGAGATCATCGAGCACGCCGGCGGATCGCTGGCCCGCTACAAGCTGCCCAAGGCGATCGTCTTCCGGCCGCAGATCGTACGCAGCCCGGCAGGCAAGGCCGACTACCGGTGGGCCCGCGAGCAGGCCGAGCAGGGCTAGCCGCGCTTGAGCCGCCGGTGGGTCCGGCTGCGTGCCCGGCGCAACATCGCATCGGCATAGAACCGCATCCCGGGTGTGAACGGCGGCGCGGCGGATCCGGTCAGGCTGAACGGCAGGTCTGAGCCGACCACCGTCCGGTAGTGACTGAAGGCGTCGAAGCCGGCTTTACCGTGATAGGCGCCCATCCCGCTGCGCCCCACACCGCCGAACGGGGCAGCCGACGGGATCATCTGCGCGGCGAAGTCGTTGCGGGCCACACCACCGCTACGGGTGCGCCGCACGAAATCCCGGAAGCTGCCGTCGTCGGGGCCGTACCAGTAGGCGACCAGCGGCGCGGGACGCGCATTGATCTGATCGATCGCCTCATCGACGGTGCGGTATCCCTGCACCATCAACACCGGCCCGAAGATCTCCTCCTCGGCGATCCGCATCGTGTCGTCGACGTCGCGAACGATGGTCGGGGCGATCTTGCGGGAGCCACGATCCGGCAGCGATTCCGCTTCCGGCGCGATGGTTTCCACCCTGGCGCCGCGTTCGCGGGCGTCGTCGATCAGGGCCAGCACCCGGTCGAAGTTGGCCTCGTTGACCGACGAGCAATAGTCGTCGTTGGCCACGATGGTCGGGAACATCTCCCGCAGCGTCTGCCGGGCGACCTCGACAAACGAGTCGATGTCGCGTTCGGGCACCAGCACATAGTCGGGGCATACGCAGACCTGACCGCCGTTGACCATCCGGGCCGACGCGATCCGTTTCGCCGATCGCCGGACGTCGGCGTTCGGAGCGACCACGACCGGGTTCTTGCCACCGAGTTCCAGTGTCACCGGGACCAGGTTCTCGGCCGCGGCGCGTTGCACCAGCGCACCCACCGACGGCGACCCGGTGAAGAACAGGTGGTCGAACGGCAGCCCCGCAAACGCGGCCGCCACGTCGGCGCTGCCGGTGACGACGGCGAGTTCGTGGTCATCGAAGTAGTTCGGTGCCAGGTCTTTCATCAACTCGGCGGTGCGCGAGGTGATTTCGGACATCTTGATCATCACCCGGTTGCCCGCCGCGAATGCCGCCGCCGCCGGCAGCACCACCAGCTGCAGCGGGAAGTTCCACGGGCCGATGATCCCGACCACGCCCAGCGGGCTGGGCTGCACCTCGGCTCGCAGCCCGGCCAGCCGTGCGGCCCGCATCAACTTTCCGGCCCGCATCCACTGCTTGACATGGGATCTGGTGTGCTCGATCACCGGGATCATGCCGACCAGTTCGGTGGACAGCGACGCCGCGCGCGACCGGGTCCCGAAATCGGCGGCCATCGCGTCGACGAAGGCGTCGGTGTTGTCCAGCACCAGGGCCAGCAACCGGTCGATGCGGCCATGCCGGACGTCCACATCGGGCGGCCCGTCGGCGACGAACGACCGCCGCTGCTTCTCCAGCAGGTTCGCCAGTTCGGTCACGACAGGTCCAGCGGCCCGGTTTCGGCCACGGTACGCAGCTGCCCCAGCTCGACACCGCGGTCCGCGGCGGCCTCGATGCACGCTGCCACGTCTTTGCGCATAAAGGGCGCAACGACTTTGCCGAAGCTCTCCACGCCCCCGGCCGACTGCACGTATCCCGCAGCCCGGCTGCCGCCGCTGCAGTGTTCCAGCGCTGCGAACAGGCTGGTTTCGGGCACCCCGAGGTTCTTCGCCAGCTCGACGGCGGCCGCGACGAGTTGGGCGTTGGAGGCGAACAGCACATTGTTGATCAGTTTGAGGTTCAAGGCGGTGCCCAGAGCACCGGTGGTGATCACCGGGTCGGCGTAGGCGGCCAGCACCGACTGGGCGCGAGCCACCGCGTCGCCGGGGCCACCGAGCAGGACCGTCAGCTTCCCGGCGGCGATGTCGTGGGCGCCGCCGCTGACCGGTGCGTCCACCAGCACCGGCCCTGCGGGGAACTGCTCCAGCAGTCCGGTCAGAGTGCTCACCGTGCCGGTGGTGTGCGACACCACCACGGTGCCGGGCTTGACGTTGGCCAGCAGGCCGTCAGGACCAGCGGCGACCTCGAGCAGTTGGGCGTCGGAGAACAGGCAGCTGATCACGAGGTCGGATTCGCGACCGACCGCGGCGACCGATTCCACCGGCACCGCACCGGCGGCCGCCAGGCGCTCGCGCACATCGGGCCGGCGTGCATACACCTGCACGCGGTGGCCGGCATCGAGCAGGCGCAGCACCATCGGCTCGCCCATCTTGCCTGCGCCGATGAACCCGATGGTGTCGGTCATGTTCGGCTCCTCCTGCGTCGTGCGCCGCCCCTGCCGGGAGTTCAGCGGGTGGTCCGGAGGGCCAACCGTAGCATTGTCGGGAGCCCCCGAGTTCGTTACAGTCGAGCTTACTGTCGACATTTCGGGTTCACCAGAAAGCTGGCGAGAATGAGCAACGCTCAGCGCAGGGTGGTGGTCGTCGGCGCCGGATCGGGGATCGGCGCGGCGACGGCCGCGCACTTTCACCAGCGTGGCGATTTCGTGCTCGCCGTCGACGTGCGCCCACAGCAGACCCCGGCGTCGCAGCACGCCTGCTGCGACTTACGCGATGCCGGCGCCATCGCCGAGTTCACCGGCGGGATCGGCGACGGCTGGGACCTGCTGGCCCACGTCGCCGGGGTACCCGGGACGGCATCGGCCGCGGACGTGTTGACCATCAATTACTTGGGCATGCGCCTGATGACCGAGGCCATGCTGCCGCGGCTGCGCCCCGGCGGCGCGGTGGTCGCGGTGGCCTCGACGGCCGCGCTGGGCTGGGAGCAGCGCATCGAGACGCTCAACGGGCTGCTCGACGCGACCGATGCCGAGTCGGTGCTGCGCTGGCAGGCCGGCCAGGACCCGGCGTTCCCGGTGTACACCTCCTCCAAGCAGGCGATGATCCTGTACGCCAAGCGATTGGCCGCGACCGCGCACGCCAAGTACGGGGTGCGGATCAACACCGTCAGCCCGGGCCCGGTCGAGACCCCGATCCTGGCCGACTTCGAGCAGTCGATGGGCAAGGAAGCGCTCGACACCGTGCGCGACACCGTCGGCCGGCACGGCGTCGTCGACGACATCGTGCCGCTGATCGACTTCCTCGGCTCGCCGCAGGCCGGCTGGATAACCGGTCAGGACATCGCCGTCGACGGCGGCTTCATCACCGCGATCACCGCCGGCACCCCCATCACCGTCTGAGCCGAGAGGACGACATGACCCTGAGTTCACCTGCCAGCCCGCCCACTTCGCCGCGCCCCTACCACCGGCTCGATATCTCGGATCCAGCCTTCTGGGGCAATGACTTTCGCTCCCGCGATGAGAGTTTCGCGATGTTGCGCGGCGAACCGGGGCTGAGCTGGCACCGGCCGATACCGGCCGTATTCCCCCACGAAGAGACCGGCTACTGGGCGGCGACCCGGCACGCCGACGTCAAGTTCGTCAGCCAGCACGAGGAGCTGTTCTGTTCCAGTGAAGGGGTCAGCGTCGATCCGATGCCGGCCGAGATCCAGCGCAACATGACGTTCTTCCTGGCGATGGACCCACCGGAGCACACCCGCTACCGCAAGCTGATCAGCTCGGGCTTCACCCCGCGGCAGGTCCGCCGCATCGAGGAGCAGATCAAGACCAACGCCCGCCGCATCGTCGACGACCTGCTCGAGCAGCTGCACACCGGCAACCAGATCGACTTCGTCGCAAGCTGTTCGGGCCAGCTGCCGATGCGCACCGTCTCCGACATGATCGGTATCGATCCCGCCGATCAGCAGAAGGTCGCCTACGCCGCCGAATGTCTGTTCAGCGGCAGCGACGACGAGTACGCCTCGCTGGAGGAGCGGGCCGTGCATGTCATGACGCAGCTGGGTGTGCTGGCCGGTTCCGGCGTCGAGTTGGCGCAGCGCCGTCGCGCCGAGCCGCACGATGACCTGATGACCGAACTGGTCAACGCCGAGGTCGACGGCCACCGGCTCACCGACGAAGAACTCGGCTCCTTCATGGTGCTGCTCGGATCGGCAGGCAACGACACCACCAAACAGACCACCACGCACGCGTTCAAGGCGTTGATCGATCACCCCGAACAGCGCGCCTGGCTGTTGGCCGACTTCGACAACCGGATCGGCGGGGCGGTCGAGGAATTCGTGCGCTGGTCGACACCGGTGCTCGCGTTCGCCCGTCACGCCGTGGTCGACACCGAAGTCGCCGGGACCGAGATCAAGGCCGGCGAGAAGATTGCACTGTTCTACTGCTCGGCCAACCGCGACGAGGCGGTGTTCGACCGGCCGCACGAGTTCGACATCACCCGTGATTCCAACCCGCACCTGGGATTCGGCGGCGGCGGCGCGCACTACTGTCTGGGCACCCACGTCGCCCGGATGCAGTTGCGCCACCTGTTCTACGAGCTGCTGACGCGGCTGCCCGAGGTCACGCTCGGCGAGCCGGAGTACCTGCAGAGCACCTTCGTGCACGGCATCAAGCGGATGCCGGTCAGCCTGGCCTGAGGGTGGCGCAGGTATGTGTGATCATTTACTGTAATGCTTACAGTATTCTTCTCAGCCAGACGGGAGACCAGTCGTGGAGAGCCAGGTTGACGGCGCCGCCACCGCACTCGACAAGCCGACCGGCTTCATCCGGGACCCGTACCCGTACTTCGAGGCCAAGCGCCGCGAGGCGGGCATCTTCCCCGGAACGGTCATGGACTACTCCAAGACCCCGGAATCCCTGCGACCGAAGATGTCGTTCGCCGCTGTCTCTTTTGAAGCAGTCAACCAGGTGTTCCGCGAGGCGGAATCGTTCAACTCGCGCATCTACGACATGACGATCGGGCTGTTCCTGGGGCCCACCATCCTGGCGATGGAGGGCGAGCCGCACCGCAAGCACCGCAACCTCGTGTCCTCGGCCTTCAAGCGGAAATCGTTGGTGCACTGGGAACCGGACGTGGTGCGGCCCGTCTGTAACGCCCTGATCGATGAGTTCATCGACACCGGCTCCGCCGATCTGGTGGCCGGTTTCACCTTCGAGTTCCCCACCCGGGTCATCTCCAAGCTGCTGGGCCTCCCCGAAGCGGACCTACCGTGGTTCCGGCAGCGAGCGATCGAGCTGATCAGCTACACCGTCGACCACGAGCGCGCATTCAGCGCGTCGGCGGCGTTGAAGGACTATTTCCTCGACCAGATGGACGAGCGCAAATCGCACCCGACCGCAGACATCATCGGCGATCTGGTCACTGCCGAGATCGACGGCGAGAAGTTGAGCGACGAGGCGATCTACTCGTTCCTGCGGCTACTGCTGCCAGCCGGGCTGGAGACCACCTACCGGGCCACCAGCAACCTGCTCTATCTGCTACTGACCCATCCCGAACAGTTCGCCGCCGTACGGGCCGACCACGACCTGATCGGCGCCGCCATCGAGGAAGGGCTGCGCTACGAAACCCCACTGACCACCGTGCAGCGCACCGCGATCCGCGACACCGAGGTCGCCGGAGTGGCGATCCCCGCCGGCGCCGTCGTCGATGTCTGCATCGGGTCCGCCAACCGGGACGAGACCCGGTGGGAGCGCTCGGAGGAGTTCGACATCTTCCGCAAATGGATTCCGCACATCACGTTCGCCGCCGGCGAGCACACCTGCATGGGTCTGCATCTGGCCCGCATGGAGATGCGCGTTGCGATGGAGTGCCTGCTGGACCGGCTCGGCGACATCGCCCTGGCGACCGACGACAACCCGCACATCTACGGTCAGCCGTTCCGCTCCCCGCGTGCGTTGCCGGTGACGTTCACCCCGAAGTAGCCGCCGACTGTGCGGTTTGGTACGCGACACACCGACGCTGGCCACCCAGACCGCGCAGTCGATGATCCAACCGCGGGGTTTCCTTACGCCCCCCGCGGTCTGCGGTAGCCGATGGTCTTGGTCTCCAGATACTGCGAGAACCCCTCGATCCCGCACTGCCTACCCCAGCCGCTGCTCTTGTAGCCGCCGAACGGCGCGTCGGCGCCGTAGTACATGCCGCCGTTGACGCCGATGGCCCCGGTCCGCACCCGGCGGGCCACGGCCATGGCCCGCTCGCTCGACGCCGACACCACCGCGCCGGCCAGCCCGTAGGCGCTGTCGTTGGCGATCCGCACCGCCTCGTGGTCATCACCGAACGGCAGGATCACCAGCACCGGACCGAACACCTCCTGTTGGGCGATGGCCGCGCTGTTGTCGACGCCGACGATCACCGTCGGCTGCACGTAGTACCCACCCCCCAGTTCACCCGGCAGATCCGCGACGTCCCCACCGGTGGCGATCTCGGCGCCGTCGCGGCGGGCTTGTGCAATCGCATCGAGCACCCGCTGCTGCTGCGCGGCGCTGATCAGCGGTCCCACCAGGGTCTGCGGCAGCGCCGGGTCACCGACCGTCACCGCCGCGAACGCCGCGGTGACCGCGGCGACCACCTCGTCGTAGAGCGAGGTGTGCACCAGCATCCGGGTGGTTGCCGCGCAGGCCTGTCCGGCGTGCACGCACACTCCGACCGCACCCGGGATCACCTTGGCCGGGTCGGCGTCGTCGAGCACGATCAGCGCCGACTTCCCGCCCAGTTCAAGGAAAGTGCGCTTCATGGTGTCGGCGCTCTGGCGTACCAGCAGCTTGCCCACGGCAGTGGATCCGGTGAACGAGATCATGTCGACGCGGGGATCGGTTCCGAGCAAACCGGCCACCTCGTTGGATCCGGTGGGCACCACGTTGAGCACACCTGCGGGAGTCTCGGTGTGCTCGGCGACCAACCGCCCCAGCCGGGTGGCGTTCCACGGCGTGTTCGGGTCGGGCTTGAGCACGACGGTGTTGCCGGCCGCCAGTGCCGGCCCCAGCTTGTTGAGGATCACCTCGATCGGGAAGTTGGACGGGGTGATGGCCGCCACCACTCCGACCGGCTCCTTGACCACGGTGCGCATATTGCGCTCGCCGAACAGCCCGCCACCCTGCAGCGGCCGCTCCCACTCGAACTCATCGATCAGCCGCGCGGGATAGCGCAATGCGTCGGCCAGCGGCCAATCCAACTGTGCCAGTTGGGTCGTCATCACCGGACAGCCCACTTCGGCGATCAGCTCGGTGCGCAACTCCTCCTGTTCCGACTCCAGTGCGGACTGCAGCTGCTGCAGGCATCGCTTGCGCAGTTCCCTGTTGGTCGACCAGTCGGTGTCGTCGAACGCTCGGCGGGCCGCGCCGACGGCCCTGTCCATGTCGGCGGCATCGGCGGCCGCGGTGGTGCCCAGCACCCGCCCGGTGGCGGGGCTGATGTTGTCGAACTCCGCGCCTGAGGCCGCCCCGACCAGCTCACCGTCAATGAGCATCCGCGACTCGGCGGCTGTCGCGGCGCGTTTGCCGATCTCGACACTCGTGGCCCGGACCACGCCGGCGTCTTTCGGATGCCCAACCGTAACCATTACAGTAGAATACTCCAATTGGTTCGGATGTCAGGAGCGTGCCGAGTTGATCAAGGTCATGGACGGCTTCCGGGTACTGGAGGTCGCGCAGTTCACGTTCGTCCCGGCAGCCGGGGCGATCCTGGCCGACTGGGGCGCCGACGTCATCAAGGTCGAGCACCCGGTGCGCGGCGACACTCAGCGCGGATTCATCCGGATGGGCGGTTTCGAACTCGACCCCGACCGGCATCCGCTGATCGAGCATCCCAACCGCGGCAAGCGCAGCGTCGGCATCGATGTCTCGACCCCCGACGGGCAGCAGGTGCTCTACGAACTGGCCGCGACCGCAGACGTCTTCCTGACCAACTACCTTCCCCGGGCGCGGCAGAAGAACCGGTTCGACGTCGAGCACATTCGTGCCGCGAACCCGAACATCATCTACGCGCGCGGCAGCGCGTACGGCGACAAGGGCCCGGAGCGTGACATCGGCGGCTTCGACGGCACCGCATTCTGGACCCGCAGCGGAGTGGGCCACGCGCTGAGCCCAGAAGAACTGGGGGCACCGCTGTCCCAGGGGATTCCCGCGTTCGGCGACTCGGTCGGCGGCATGAACATCGCCGGCGGTATCGCCGCCGCGCTGCTGCATCGGGAACGCACCGGGGAAGCTCTCGAGGTCGACGTCTCGCTGCTGTCCACCGCGTGGTGGGCGGCCGGCGCCAGCGTGACCCAGGGAATGGAGACGGGCGAAGCCATGCGTTCGCTGATGCCGCAATCCGGTGGCTCCCCGGCGAATCCGTTCCTGGGCAACTACACCACCTCCGACGGCGGCACCATCAACCTGTGCATCGTCAGCCCGACCGGATACATTCGGGACACCTTCGAGCACCTCGGCATTCCCGAAGCCGCCGACGACCCCCGTTTCTCCGACGTGCTGCCGTTGATGGAGAACGCCGATGCGGCCAGTGAGTTGATCGTTGCCGCGATCGGCGCGAAGCCTTTCGAATACTGGCGTCAGCACCTCAAGACCATGAAGGGCCAGTGGGCGCCATTCCAGAGCCTGGTGGACCTGGGCTCCGACGAGCAGGCGATCGCCAACGACATGATCGTCGAGGTCGACGCGGGCGATGGCGGGCCGGCGTTCAAAGTCGTCCGTGGCCCGGTGCAGTTCAACCACGAGCCGCTGGAGACCACTCGCGCCCCGCAGGCATCCGAGCACACCGAGACGGTGCTGATGGAACTCGGGATCGACTGGGACCGCATCGAAAAGCTGAAGGAGTCCGGCGCTATCGCCTAGCCTGCCGCGGGGCTCTCCCGGCTCGGATCGAAGTTGAAGTTCGCGACGGCGGTCGATACACCGTTGCCGATCGGGCCGCAGCTGTCCAACAGGGCGGCGCTTCCGGTCGCCACGCCCGCATCGCTGTAGTGGGTCAGCGCCGCCAGCCCGATGTAGGGGCCGACCGGCAACCTGCTCAGGCTCAGGGTGTAGTCGGCGTTGATGAACGCCAACCCCGTGGTGCTGAAGTTCGTCAGCGACGCGGTGACGTCAACGGCCATCGCCGCCCGCACGAACGGGGTCAGTTCTTCGCCGTCGACGAGATCTCGGATCTCGCGTATCCAGGCGTACCGCGGTCCCGAATGCTGCCAAGGGAAGCGGCCGCCGTCGTTGTTGCCGTATGTCTGGATGAACATCGGCACGGATTCGTCGAAGCGCGCCGGCTCCTCGGGCACCGAGGGCATCGTGACCTCGGTGGTGTAGAACTCGCCGCCGGGCTGGGTGCCGCGCCGCAGATACAGAGCCGATGCGCGGGCGACCAGCTCGCCGTCCTGCGTCATGGCGGCGTCTACCGCGCGCATCCGCGACCCGGCGCGGACCACCGACGCGGTGACCCGCAGTGGTTCGCATGCCACCCGGCGCAGGATCTCGACGGTCAGCCGCGCCGGCTGCAGGTCGTCGTCGGAGACGTGTTGCTCCACAGCGCGGGCCAGCAGCCCGCCGACCACCTGACCGCCCAGCGTCGGCCCCCACCCGCCGTGCGCGATGGCGTTGGGCACGAAACCGTCGTCACGCCGGACCACGAACGGGATCATGTCTTGCTCCGCTCCACGTAGAACCGTGCGGCACTGCGAATCGCACGCTCGGTCGGCTCGGGGTGCCAGCCCAGTTCGCGGGTGGCCTTGCTGTGATCGGCGGGCGACGTCAACGCCATGAGCCGGGCACCCGTTGCGGTGAACGCGAAGTCGCGGCGCAACAGCGCGCCCAGTGCCCCGACGACGTGCCCCGCGATATGCAACACCGCCATCGGTATGCCGAAGCGGGGCGGCGTTGCCCCGACCTCGTGAGCGGCGATGGTGAGCATCTCGCGCTGACTCATGTACCGCTCGGAGATGATGTAGCGCTGGCCGATCCGCCCCCGTTCCGCGGCCAGGATCAGGCCTCTGGCGGCATCGTCGATGCCGACCACCTCCGATCCCACCCCCCGCGCGTAGGCCGGCATCTTGCCCAGCGCCGCGAGCTGGACGAGCATGCCCTGGCGCGGCTGCCAGTCGGGCGGGCCGTAGGGGTTGGACACGTTCGTGACGACGGCCGGCAGACCGCGGTCGGCGGCGTAGGACAGCACCAGCCGCTCGGCCTCGCGGCGGGAGGCGATGTAGGCGCCGCCGTGGTCGGCCCAGTTGAACGGTGTCTCCTCGTCGACCGTTTCGCCGTTGCGCCCCACCGCGATGGTGCCGATGGTGCTCAGGAAGACGAACTTGTCGAGGTCGGCATTCGCAGCCACCTCCAGCACGTTGCGCAGCCCCTCGACGTTGGTGCGAAACAGCGGTGCCGGGTCACGGAGTTCCGCGCGGGTGTCGACAACGCAGTAATACACCACCTCGCGGTCTGCCATGGCGGCGGCGACGGCCTCAGTGTCGAAGATGTCACCGTAATGTCGCTGCACGTCGAGCCCGTCGATGCCCTTGGTGGAACTCGAACGACGCAGCAGCACCCGCACATCGTCGCCACGGGCGACCAGGTGCCGGGTGACGCAGGCGCCGACATTGCCGCTGGCACCCATGACGAGAACGCGACGCCGCTTCGCCGATTCGTTGTTCGCCGTCATCGCCTCAAACCCCGCTGTTCAACTCGCGCTAGCGTACATTACTGTAAGCGTTACAGTTAATAAACCCGTTGCGCGGAGGTTCCATGCAGAAGGCGCTAGCTCCCGATATCTCGACCTGGCCGGACGCGAGCCCGCAGCTGATCGGCAGCCGCTGCGCGGACTGCGAGGCCACGGTGTTTCCGGCGCAGCCGCGCTGCCCGAGCTGCAGCGGTGACCAGATGACACAGCAGCTGCTCCCCCGAAACGGAACCCTGGTGGCCTGGACCACCCAGGGCTTCCCGCCCGGCCCACCGTATCTAGGCCCGACGGGGAAGGACTTCGTCCCGTTCGGAGTCGGCCTGGTGCAGCTCGGGGATGCCGTGCGGGTGGAAGGCCGGCTCACCGAGAACGACCCCGAGAAGCTGGAGTTCGACATGCCGGTGGAGCTGACCATGGTGCCGTTCGCCACCGACGCCGACGGCGACGAGATCATCACGTTCGCCTTCCGGCCGATGGAGCAGGGCGCATGAACGACGTCGCGATCATCGGGGTGGGGCTGCACCCGTTCGGCCGCTTCGAAGGCAAGTCCGCGATGCAGATGGGGGTGGATGCCATCTTCGCCGCGGTCGCCGACGCGGGCGTGGCATGGTCGGACATCGGCGCCGCGACCGGCGGCAGCTGGACGGTGGCCAACCCGGATGCGATCGTCGGCATGGTCGGGCTGTCGGGCATCCCGTTCACCAACGTGTTCAACGCCTGCGCCACGGCGGCCAGCGCCGCCAAGGTCTGCGCGGACGGTATCCGGCTGGGCGACTACGACATCGGTATCGCCGTCGGCCTGGACAAGCATCCCCGCGGGGCGTTCACCGAGGACCCAGCGCTGGTCGGGATGCCACGCTGGTACGCCGAGAACGGCCAGTACCTGACCACCCAGTTCTTCGGCATGAAAGCCAACCGGTATCTGCATGATCACGGTATCTCCCAACAGACATTGGCCAAGGTCGCCGCCAAGAACTTCCGCAACGGGGCGCTGAACCCGAATGCGTTCCGCCGCAAGCCGATCTCTGAGGAGGAGATCCTGGGCTCGACGATGCTGAACTACCCACTGACGCAGTACATGTTCTGCGCACCGGATGAGGGTGCGGCGGCGGTGGTGATGTGCCGCGCGGACATCGCGCACCGCTACACCGACAAGCCGGTCTACCTACGCGCGGTGGAGGTGCGCACCCGCCGCTACGGCGCCTACGAGGTCAACACCACCTTCGCCCCGGTCATCGAGGATGTGGCGCCCACGGTGTACGCCGCTCGCGCCGCGTTCGAGAAGGCCGGGGTGTCGCCCCAGGACGTCGACGTCATCCAGTTGCAGGACACCGACGCCGGCGCCGAGGTCATCCACATGGCCGAATGCGGTTTCTGCGCCGACGGCGACCAGGAGAAGCTACTCGCCGACGGTGCCACCGAGATCGGCGGCTCGCTGCCGGTCAACACCGACGGCGGGCTGATCGCCAACGGCGAGCCGATCGGCGCCTCCGGGCTGCGCCAGCTCCACGAGCTGGTGCGCCAACTGCGTGGCGAGGCCGGTGACCGCCAGGTGCCGGGCGAGCCCAAGGTGGGGTTCGCCCAGCTCTACGGAGCGCCGGGCACCGCCGCGGCCACCATCCTGACGACGTAATTACCGCGAGCAGACATGAAAGCCCCCAAAACACGCTGATTTTAGGGGCTTTCGCGACTGCTCGCGGTGGGAAAGGAGCCCGTCATGACCCAATTCCGCGACGCACCGATCTTCGATGCCGACCAGCACATGTACGAAACCCCCGAGGCACTGACCAAGTACCTGCCGGAGAAATACTCCCGCGCAGTTCAATTCGCACAGATCGGCCGCCAGACCCGGATCATCATCAACAACCGCGTCAGCGACTTCATCCCCAATCCGACGTTCGAACGGGTCGCCGCCCCCGGCGCCCACGAGAAGTTCTTCGCCGGCGAGAACACCGAGGGACTGACCCTGCGCGAGATGCAGGGAGCCGCCATCGAGGCGCCGGCGGCCACCCGCAACCCCGCCGACCGGGTCGCCGAACTCGACCGCCAGGGTGTGGTGGAGGCGCTCAACTATCCGACGCTGGCCAGCCTGGTGGAGCACTCCAGTGCTGATGACCCGCAGCTCACGCTGGCCATCATTCACGCGCTGAATCAGTGGATGGCCGAGCACTGGACCTACAACTACGACGGCCGGGTCTTCTCCACGCCGATCATCAACCTCTCCGAGGTCGACGGCGCCCAGCGCGAACTGGAGTACATCCTCGATCACGGCGCCGCGGTGGCGCTCATCAAACCCGGTCCGGTCAACGGCGTCCACGGCTGGCGATCGCCGGCACTGCCGGAGTTCAACCCCTTCTGGCGTGATGTGGAGGCAGCCGGCCTGCCCATCGTGCTGCACGCCAGCTTCCCGCCGCTTGACGATTACGTCGGCAAGTGGGAGCCGCCCTATACCCAGAATTTCATGGCGCAAAGCGCATTCCGCTGGATGGTGCTGGGCCATCGGGAGATCGCCGACATGATCACCGCGCTGATCTGTCACGGCACCCTGACCCGCTTCCCCAAGCTGCGTATCGCCAGCGTCGAGAACGGCAGCTCGTGGATCGCCCCGTTGTTCCACGACTTCGCCGACCTGTACAAGAAGATGCCGCAGAACTTCCCCGAGCATCCGCACGAGGTGTTCCGGCGCAACATCTGGGTGAGCCCGTTCTGGGAGGGCGCCGTCTCCGACGTGGTGGACACGGTTGGCTGGGACAAGGTGCTGTTCGGGTCGGACTATCCCCACCCCGAAGGCCTGGCCGAGCCGAAAGGCTTCTGGAAATACGCCGAGGGCATGGATGTGCGGCGCACCTATGACTTCATGGGCGACAACGCCCGGCGATTCATGGGCCTGCCGATCGCCAACCCGGACCCGGCGGCCGCCAAGCCGCCAGCGCTGGCCGGTGCCTGACCGGCCTGGACTTTGCAGTCAGGGCTGCGGCACAACGTGATTCAGCAACCCTGACCGCAAAATCAACGCAACGTCACTTCGGCGCGAAGCGCTGGCCGCCGTCCAGCCGGATGCACTGGCCGTTGAGCATCGGGTTCTCCACGATCGCCGCTGCCAGCTTGGCGTACTCCTCCGGGCGGCCCAGCCGTTTGGGGAACGCCGCATCCTTGGTCAGCACCGCGGCGAACTCATCCGGGATCCCCTGGGTCAGGCCCGTGGCGAACAGGCTCGGAGCGATCGCCAGCACCCGGATGCCCACGCCACCGAGATCGCGGGCCATCGTCAGGCACATCCCCGCGATGGCGGCCTTGGATGCGGTGTAGGCGATCTGGCCAATCTGGCCCTCGAACGCCGCGATCGAGGACGTATTGATGATCACGCCGCGTTCGTCGTCCTCCGGCTCATTGGTGCTCATGTGCCAGGCGGCGAGTCGACTCACGTTGAACGTGCCGACGACGTTGAGATCTTGGGTGCTGCGGAACGTCTCCAGATCGTGCGGCCCGTCGCGTTTGATCGTGCGTTCACCGATACCGCCGCCCGCGGTGGTCCCGCCGGCGGTGGTGACGACGATGTGCACGCCGCCCAGGGTCTTGACCGCCTCGTTCAGCACCTGCTCGATCCCGGCGAAATCTGTGACGTCGGCGTCGAAGAAGTGGCCGTCGATCGAGTCGGCGACCTCCTTGCCCTTGGACTGCGGCCGGTCCAGAATCGCCACCTTGGCCCCGCGCTTGGCCAGCAGCTCTGCTGTCGCCTTGCCGAAGCCCGATGCTCCGCCGACGATGATCGCGCCTTTGCCTTCGATCTCCACGAACGTTCCCCTTTTCGGATACGACAACCCGGGACCCGGCCCGGCGCATATACTATAGGCCTTCCCGTAATGCATTCGGGACACCGGGTCAGCGCATCACACGCCCGGCGAGTGCGCCCAGCACCGCGCGCATGCGCGGCGAGAGGTAGACAGCGAACAACCCGTTGAATATGTCCTCGCGCAGTCGGGTCAGCGTCGAGGTCTTGATCCGCCACTGGCCGTCGGCCTTCTCGTAGGTCTCGGTGTAGTGGCCGTAACCGCGCAAGTTGACTCCCGGACCGAGCCGGACCACGTCTTCCAGCGCCCATACCCCGCCGGCGGTGGTCGGCGAGATCAACTCGATGTCGGGTGCATGAACCTGGTGGACAGTGGGTTGATCGCGCAGACTTTTGCGGGTGAAGGCGACGAATTCGTCGGCGCCGCTGATGAGTTTGCCGCCGGCGCGGGAGGTGTCGCTGACGAAGTCGTCGGTGAACAGGGCACGCCAGGCCGCCCAGTCCTTGGTGTCCAGGTAACGACAGTAGCGCGACTTCAGGCGTTTGATCGCCTCGATCTCGGTGGCCGCGTCGTCAGTCATGGTTCGCCGCCGGTTCGTAGCGCAGCATCGTGACGTCATGCTCCGGGTAGTCGCAGAACACCGGCCGCACCCGCATACCGACGACCAGGTCCGCGGGGTCGACGTTGACCAGCTCGGTGGAGAACCGTGGCCCTTCATCCCATTCGACGATCGCGAGCAATTGCGGCACGGCGTCAGCGAAGTGGATGCCGACCGGCCGGCGGGCAACCGTAAAGGAGTACAGCGTGCCCATCCCGGAGATCTCGCGCCATTCCAGGTCGTCGGCCAGGGTGCGCGGCGCCCGGACCCGCGGGTAGAACACATAGCTGTCGGTCGACGGCGAATACTGGATGACGATGCGGTGCTGCGCCAGCGCGTCCCAGAACGGTGCGCTGGTGGGCGTCTTCACCGGCATCGGGCGTTCGAAGGTGGTCATCGGTGCTCATTCCCCTTCCAGGATGAGAGCGGTCTGTTCGCTCAGAATGCCGCCGTTGCCCGAGACGAAGGCCCGGTTGCAGTCGGCCACCTGGGCGGCACCGGCCCGGCCCATGATCTGGCGCGTGGCGTCACAGACGTGGTGCATGCCACCGGCCAGGCCGGCCTGCCCGAATCCGAGTTGGCCGCCGGCGGTGTTGAGCGGGAAATCGCCGCGGAAGGTCAGGTCGTGGTCGGTGATGAACTGCATGCCTTTGCCCTTCTCACAGAAGCCGGCGTCCTCCAGCGACAGCAGCACGGTGATCGTGTAGCAGTCGTAGATGGAGACCATGTCCATGTCCGCGCGGGTCAGGTCGGTCATCGCAAAGGCGGTGTCGGCGGCCTCGGCGATCGGAGTGGCCAGCAGGTCCGCTGCGTAGGTCGGGGTCTTGAACGGCACGTGCTCACCGAACCCCTTGACCCACACCGGACGGTTGCGGCCTCGCCGGGCGACCTCGGCGCTCGCGATCACCACGGCGGCACCGCCGACGCAGGGCATCACGATCTCCAGCATGTGCAGGGGATCGGCGATGATCGGGCTGGCCAATACGTCCTCGACGGTCAGCGGCGTGTCACGCCAGATGGCGCCTTCGGTGTGGTTGGCGTTGACCCGCTGGTCGACGACGAGCTTGGCCATGGCCCGCTCGTCGTAGCCGTAGACCGCTCCGTAGCGGGTGGCCACCTGCCCATAGGGGCCGTTCTGGCCGAGGTTGCCGTAGGGGATCTCGAACTCCGCCTGGGGAGAACCGTATTGGTTGCTCGACGAGCCGAAGAACATCGCGTCGACCAGTGGCTTAGGTTTACGCTCCGACATCGGGGTGATGTAGCGGGCCGGCAACGCGCACAGCACAACATCGCAGATTCCCAGCTCGATCGCGGCCGCGGCCCGCCACACCATGGCGGCCGCACTGGCACCACCCAGGTCGACGATCTCGGCGAAGCGGGCCGGCACGCCCAGGTATTCGGCGATGGTGGAGGGGACGAAGATCTCCGACTCGCCCAGGTGCGAGGTGACGATGCCGTTGACTCGTTCGCCCGATATGCCCGCATCGGCAAGCGCATCCGCACTCAACTCGGCCCATTGCTCGAGTGTGAACGGGGCCGGGGCGGCTTTGTTCATCCGCTCGGGCGGCAGCTCGACGTAGCCGACGATCGCGGCCTCTCCACGTAATCCCATGTGTTGTCCTCTATCTGAGTGCGGTCACTTGCGGGGCAGGCCGAGGATCATCTGGGCGATGACGTTCAGCTGGATCTCGTTGGTGCCGCCGCCGATCAGCTCGGCCGGCGACAGCAGGTACGGTTCGACGACGGCCGGGTCGGAGTCGGTTGTCATCGCCAGCCGCCCGGCGATGGCCAGGGTGGCCCGGAAGGTGCGGCGCAGCAGGACGTTCATCGCCACTTTGGCGATGCTTGATGCCGCCCCCAGACCCTGCCCGTCCAGCAGCCTGATGGTCTCGCGTACACCGAGCGCTTTGATGGCATTGGTGTAGGCGTCGAGCTCGCCCAGCGCCCGGGCCGCGTCGTCGCGCTGCTCGCCCGGGGCGGCTGCCAGCCGCCGCAATGCGACAGCCCGGTCGTACTGGACGTATCCGCTGATGGCGGAACGTTCCTCGGCCATGGTGGCAAGCGCCAGCTGCCAGCCCCCGGTGGGCTCGCCGAGCAGCATGTCGTCGGGGACGAAGACGTCGGTGAGGAAGACCTCGTTGAACTCGGAGTCGCCGGTGGCCTGCACGATCGGCTGGATCTCGATGCCCTCCGAGCGCATGTCCACGATGAAGTAGCCGATGCCGCGGTGTTTGGCCGCGTCGGGATCAGTACGGGCCAGCAGTGCGCCGTAGTCGGCGCGTTGCGCACACGACGTCCAGATCTTGTGTCCGTTGACGCGCCAGCCGCCGTCGACCTTGACCGCCCGCGTGGTCAGGGACGCCAGGTCTGAACCGGCCGCGGGTTCGCTGAAGAGCTGGCACCAGGCCAGCTCACCGCGCTGCGTAGGTGGAATCAGCTGCTGCTGCAGGGCTTCCGGCGCTGCCCGCAGCAGCGACGGCAGGATCCATTCGGCGATGCCCAGCGACGGCCGCACCAGCGCAGGGCGGTTGGCGAATTCCTCGATGATGATGAGCTGCTGCAACGGGGTAGCGTCGATACCCCACGGCACCGGCCAGTGCGGCGCGATGAGTCCGGCTTCGGCGAGCAGGGTTCGCTGCGGACCTGTCTCGAAGTGCGGATAGTCGCCTTGGCGTCCGGGTCCGTCGTTACGCAGCAAACTCGCGGCATCGAGCGTCGCGGCGATCTCCGCCCGGAACTCGGCTTCGGCGCCGCCGAGATCGACGGTGAAATCCCGCTGCTGCGTGGTGGTGAGCTCGCCGAGGCGCCGTGCCCAACCGGTGACGGCGCCGATCGATGCGGCGATGCTGGTGGCCCGGCGCCAGTACAGGTGCAGGTCGTGTTCCCAGGTGAAGCCGATGGCGCCGAACATCGTCAGCGTGTCCAGCACGGCATCCGGGCACGGCGCGATGGCAATCAACGCGGCAGCGGCGGCCGCCATCTCATGCTGGTCGGGATCGTCGGAGGCCCCGCGAACAGCGTCCCAGGCGGCGGCGCTGGCCAGCTCACTGTTCACCAACAGCATGGCCGCTCGGTGTTGCAGCGCCTGGAATGTCCCGATCGGCTTGCCGAACTGTTCGCGGATGCGCAGATGTTGGGTGGCCGCCTCGACGCACCAACCGGCGATACCTGCAGATACCGCCGCGGCGAGCCCGACGGTGAGCCATTGGGCACGGCCGGGGTCGATACCGGTCATGACGTCTGCCGCCGCCGCGGGGTAGCCGGTAAACGTGATCGTTCCCACGTCGGTGAGCAGATCGGTGCCCGCGGCCGGCCGGACCGCCACTTCCGGCCGGGACATGTCCACGGCCAGCCAGATCGCCGCACCGTCGGTGAGCTCGGCACAGACCAGCGCGAGCCGCGCCGAGCAGACAGCCGAGATCAGTTCGGCGGCACCGTCGATGAGCCATCCATCGCCGATCGGAAGTGCGGTGAGCTTCGCGTGTTGCGGCAGGAGCACGGTCGCCGGCGCACCCGATGACAAGGCGCCCAGAAACGCCTCGCGCGCGGGTGTCGCATCGGCGAGCAGCCCGACCGCTCCCGCGGTGACCGTCGCCAGCAGCGGCCCCGGCAGGGACGCTTTTGCCGCGGCCTCCAGTACACCGGCGGCGTCCAGCAGGCCTCCGCCCTGCCCGCCGCACGATTCGGGCAGGTGGATCGCGTGAAAGCCGTTGGCCACCAGCTCCGGCCACCATCCCGGCAGCTCCCCTGCCGCCAGCGCGTCGAAAGCCTTGCGGGCGTCGGCGATCGGCGCGTGCCGGGCGGCGAAGCGGCGCAGTGATTCGCCGAGTTCCCGCTGCTCGACGGTGAGTGCCACGCTCACGAGCCCTCCTGATTCTTGGTGCGCCGCCTGCTGCGGAAGAAGCCGGCGGCTTCGGCCAATGCCTCAGTGGCCGGCGCGGGCGCCCAGCCGAGTTCCCGGACAGCCTTGTCGTGACTCATCGGCGACATGATGTGCATCAGTCGTATCGACAGCGGGGTGAGTGCGGTGTCGCGCCGCCGCAGCCGCGCCGCGACCCGGGCGAAATGTCCCAGTGCCGACATCACCGCGACCGGCACGCCCCATCTGGGTGGCTCGACATCGACCGCGGCACATGCCGTCCGGTAGATCTCGCGAGCGCTCATGAACCGTTCGGAGACGATGTAGCGTTGGCCCGGCCTACCACGTTGCCCGGCCAAAATCAGGGCGCGCGCCGCATCATCGACGCCGACGACCTCGGCTTGCGCACCGCAGATGTAGAAGGGCAGCTTCCCGCGGACGGCAGCGGCGACCAGCCCGCCGTGCGGGGTGGGCTGCCAATCGCCGGAGCCGTAGGTGTTGGCGACACACATCGCCACCGCCGGCAGGCCCTTCTCCCGGTGGTAATCCAGCACCAGGTTCTCCGCCTGCACCCGGCTGCGGATGTAGTCCCCACCGGAGTCGAGCCAGTTGTGCGCGGTGCGCTCATCGGCCAGACCGTGATCGACCCGCCCGATGGTTCCGATCGAACTGGTGAACACGAACCGGTCCAGTTCCGCACCGGCCGCAACATCGAGGACATGGCGCAGTCCTTCGACGTTGGTGCGGTACAACGGTTCCGGATCGCTCAGCCACGCCCGCGCATCGACGACGCAGTAGTAGACGACATCGCATCCGCTCATCGCCGAGCGCACGGCGTCCTGGTCGAAGATGTCGCCACGCCGGATCTCGACGTCGAGGCCGTCGATCGCGCGTGTCGAGCTGGTGGCACGGATCAGGACCCGAACGTCTTCGCCGGCGTCGACGAGTTGTCGGGCGACGTGGGAGCCGAGAAACCCGCTTGCCCCGATCACCAATTTCTTTTTCACCATGTTGTCGCTACCCTCGGCTCCTGCCCGGGTGCACCATGATGCGCGGCGGCCCCTGGGCCGTGCGTGCCAGCTCGAGGGCCTCGGCAACATTGTCGAGGCCGATCGTCATTCCGATACACGGCGTCGGGTCAAACTCTTTGCGGCACACCGCGTCCAAAACGCCATACCAGTCCGGGGCTTCCGGGGCGCCACCAAACTGCAGCCGAATACCTTTGCGTGTCGCGGTTGCGATCCCGACGGCGTCCTGGGTGTAGTGGCCGCCCGCACACGAGACGAACGAGCCATGCGGGCACTCGGCGACGATCCGGTTCACGATCCCCGGCCCACCGACGCATTCGTAGATGAAGCACGTCGCATCCGCGCCGCCGTTGGGTGCATTCTTGCGCCACACCGCATAGGGCGACTCGGCAACGGGGTCTACGACAATGTGCGCTCCGAACTGCTCGGCCAATCGCCGACGGTCGGCATTGAAGTCGGCGACGATGATCGGTGAGATACCGCGCCGGGACAGCGCCGCCACTGCGGAAAGCCCGATCGCGCCGGCACCGACCACAACTGGCACATCACCGTCCCGGATGCCCGACAGCCGAACGTATCCCTCGCCGACGGCGAAGGCATCGACCAGCGCGACCGCGTCGTCGGACACATCGTCGGGGACCGTCCGTGCCATCACCTGACTGACCAGCATCTGTTCACCGAAGCCGCCGGGGGCGTCCTGATGCTGGCCGATGATGTAGCCACCGCCCTGAGCAAACAGGAACGGGATGCTGGTGACCCGGCTGCCGAGCGGAAACTGTTCGGCGTCGGTGTTCGGTCCGTGACCGATCACTTCGCCGACGAACTCGTGGCCCATCACGATGTCGGCGTGTCGGTCGTAACCGGCGAAGAGCGGATCATCGCCATCGGTCTCGGGGTGGTCCATGAAGTGGATGTCCGAGGCGCAGATGGCACAGGACAGCGTCCGCAGCAGCAGGTGCCCTTCGCCGGGCACCGGGTCGGCGGTCTCGCGGACGGTCAGTCCGCCCTCGTTGAGCACCACAGCGCGCATCGTCATTCTCCTGTGTCGACGGTCAACTCGATTGCGCAGCCGCTATATCGAAGCTGGTGAGCATGCGCGTCAAGGTGAAACGACGGCGCGCGATCCGCCAGCCCTCGCTGGTCGACACCAGGTCGTCGCGGTATTGGCCGACCGCATCCACCCACTGCTTGGGATCGGCGGCGAGCGCCTGCACGGTGTGCACATAGGTCACGGCGGTGGCGTGGTGGTCGTCGACGAGGTCGATGACCATGTTGTGCAGCATGTGCTTGGTGTCGCTCATCGGCTCGTGTGTCACCGCCATGAACTCGGTGAGGGACGTCGCGTCGGACCACTGGCCGATCTCGCCGTAGTCGGCGTCGGCGTCGTCGGTGAAGCAGGTCCGAAACAGCTCCCAATCCTTGGTGTCGATCGCGGTCGCATACCGCAGCAGGACATCGGTGATGTCGGCTTTCGCAGCCTCTTGGTCAGTCATGCTGGATCCTTCCTTGTCGCCCACAGTGATTCGATGCGTGCCGCGGTCTCCCGCACAGCGGCACCGAGGTCACAGACCTCGGCTGGCGTCATCGTCGCGAATGGGGACGCCCCCACCGACATGGTGACCGTGCCATCCGCGTCGTGGATCGGTGCGGCCACGTTGGCGACCCGGTGCTCAGTGCTGTCGAGCTCGCCGGGCAGGTAGTCGACCACCGTCAGGTCGGCGAAGGCGCTGGCCAGCCGGGCGGTGATCTCGTCGGGCTCACCCTCGGCGGCCAGCGCCTGCAGCGCCGAATAGACCCGGACATATTCGCGGCTCATCCGCTCGATCGCATACCCGCGGCTGCGCACTTCGTCGAGCACCGCGCTCAGCCGCCGGCGCAGGCGCGGTGAGGGGGCGCCCAATCCGCCCAGCCACTCTCGCTTGACCTGGTCGCCGGCCTCGGCGACGAACTCCCGGCAGAACGGAGCCACTATCGGCATCCGGAACCCGACACTGACCAGCGGTGCCGCCAGTGATTCGCCGACGGTGTCGGTCACCACCACGGTCGGCCCCTGCCGGGCGCCCAGCACGACCTGCATGCCGACAGTGTCGGAGAGCCGCTGCAGTTCCGGGCGAAACGCCGCCTTGTTGACCGGCCGGGTCAGCGCGGCCAGCGCGGGCCCCCATGAGTAACCGCCGGAGTGCCGGTCACGCACGATCCACTGCCGAGCCGCCAACGTGGTGACGATCGCGTGGCAGGTCCCGTGACTGATATGGAGAATCCGGGCGATCTCCGACAGCGAGAAGCCGCGTTCGGGATCCGAGGCCAACAGTTCCAGAATCCTGATCACCCGCTCGGTCG
Organism: Mycolicibacter algericus DSM 45454; assembly: GCF_002086455.1. GTDB lineage: Bacteria > Actinomycetota > Actinomycetes > Mycobacteriales > Mycobacteriaceae > Mycobacterium > Mycobacterium algericum. The sequence continues at coordinate 40,033 of NZ_MVHC01000009.1, read as the reverse complement.
GCGGCGACGACACCGGCCGGCCGGGCTCGCCGACATTCGCGGTCATATCAGGCGTTTTCGGCGGCTATACGCGCGCGCTCGCGCACCGAGGCGACCACTCCACCGTCGTTGAGGATATCGGTGCCGGTGAGGTAACCCGCCTGGGCGCTGGCGCAGAACGCCAGCAGTTCCGCCATCTCTTCGGGCTTGCCCCAGCGCGGGACCGCGGCGTCGGCGACCAGCGCACCCGCGCCGGCCTGTTCCTCCAACCGGCCCATCTCGGTGTCGATCGAACCCGGCGAGACGGAGACGATGCGTAGTCCGCGGCCGTTGAACCGTTCCGCCTGCGCACTGCTGTACCAGCGCACGAACGCCTTGCTCACGGCATATGCGATACCCGAGCGCACCTCCGCCGGCATCGGCTCGCAGACCGCCGCCATATCGGCGAGGAAGGAGTCGGCTTCGCGCAGCGCCGCCGGGAATTTGCCGACCGGGATCAGTTCCTCCGGCAACAGGTGCGCGGCCATCGACGCCACGTTGACGATCGCAGCCCCTTCGGGCGCAACGCCGTAGAACGCCTCGTTGATGTTCAGCGTGCCGATCGCGTTGGTCCGCATGACGTAATCGGCCTCACCCATGCTCGGGCTGACCCCGGCAGCGTGGATCACCGAAGCGATCGGCCCGACGGCGGCTGCGGTGTCGAAGAGCCGTGCGACGGCGTCGGGGTCGGTGACGTCACCGTTGATGACCGTGACATCAAGGTCTTTCAGCGCGGCGGCCGCGACGTCCAGCCTGTCCTGCCGGACATCGCAGAGCACCACCGCATGATCGCGCCCGACGACCTTCGCGGTGGCCACACCCATGCCTCCTGCACCGCCGGTGATCACCGATACCTTCGACATGACTCCCTCACTTCCCCATGGCGGCGCTGATCGCCTGGGCCATGAACGCGACCGACTCGTTGCGGCCCATCGAAGCAAATAACTGTGCCGCGCCGGTGATCTCGTCGCCGACGTACACTGTGGGCCCGTTGCTGAGGTTGTTCAGCGCCGTGGCCACCGCCCGCTCGACGGGCGCGGCGCCGGGCGGCACCTGTTCTGTCGACCCGATCTGGCCGCGTTCGTGCTCGAGCCGCCGCAGCGCCGGGGTATCGGTCTTGCCCAGGATCAGGCCGATCACGTCGACACCGGTGTTGCGCAACTCGCACCAGAGTGCCTCGGCGAACACCATGTCGAAGGCTTTGGACGCACCGTAGGCCACCATGTTGGGGCCGCCGACGAAGCCGGCACCCGAGCCCAGGATTACGATGGCGCCCGCGCCACGCTGCACCATCGGCGGAGCCAGCGCATGGCAGAGCTGCATCGGCACGACGCAGTTGCGCTGCACCATCGACTCCGCCGCCGAAATGGTATTGGCTAGAAACGGTTTGAAGTCGGGATCGGCGCCGGCGCAGTACACCAGAAAACCGATGCCCAAGCCCTCGGTCGCGTCGATCAGCGTGCGTGCCGCGCCGGCCTCGGTGAGATCGACTGCCAGCGTTCGGGTTTGGACACCATGACGTTCCGTGATGCCGGCGGCGACCTCATCGAGCAGCTGCCGTCGGCGTGCCACGAGCATGACGTTGAGCCCACCTTCGGCCAGCGCCTCGGCGAAAGCCGCTCCGACGCCGTCAGAGGCGCCGACGATCAGCGCCCACGGCCCGTACTTGCCGAAATCCACCGTCACATTTTCGAACGATACGTCGAATAATCGACGTAGACAAGATCAGCAGCCCGTGGCGAACCGGTAGGCGCGGCAGACTTCGGTGAGCCGCTCGTCCTGGAGTCGGGTGATCCGGCTGGTGAACCTGGCCCGGCCCAACGTGAATACGTTGTCGAAATTGGCTGCGCATGGACGCGGCAATCCGTCGTCGCGATCAAGGGCAACCTCGGTTGGGATGCCTCGGACCGTTGTCGTCACCGGCGCCACCAACAGCGAGGTGAGACGGGAGGTGAAGCGCTGACGGGTCAAGACGAGGACGGGCCGAACCTTGTCCCCGGGGACGTCGGCCCACCACACCTCACCCCGATTGATGACCGGCCCGCTCACTCCTCCCACGGGACCGAACTCAGGTCGACCCGGACCTCGCCGGGGAGGTCATCGTCGTGGTTCGCATCCAGCCATCGCTTCTCAAGCTCGCGCTCGATGAGCGCACCGAGCGCGTCCTCGAGCAACTGCGAGACATTCGACGTACCGGTAATCGCCTGGGCCTCCCGCAAAAGCTCGGGTCGCAGCGTCGCTGAGACCTTAGCCTTCGGAGTCATGATAAATATCCTACCGCTGATCCTACTAATGTGCGGACACCCGGCAGGCGTCCCCATCACGCCTTCGCGAGCTGCTTCTGGGCATATCGCGCCGCCCACTCGGCACGCGGCCGGATCGAGACGTCGACATCGGTGGCCTTCGCGCGCAGCGCACCCACCGTCGCCTGCTCGCGCGGGGTATGGGCGAACGGGTCCCAGCTGAAGAACCGCGCGGAGTTCTGCCAGGTGATCTTGTTGATGTCGGAGTCGTCGGCACCGGCGGCCTCCAACTCGGCGAGCACCTGCTCGGGGGCGTCCGGCCAGAAGCAGTCCGAGTGCGGGTAGTCGCACTCCCAGGCGATGATGTCGATACCGATCTCGTGGCGCAGCTTCAGCGAGGTCTTGTCGGTGACGTAGCAGGCCAGCGAGTGCTCCCGGAACACCTCCGAGGGCAGCTTGTCGCCGAAGTCACGGCGCAGCCACTTCTGGTTGGTGTAGTGCCGGTCGCTGCGGTCCAGGTAGAACGGGATCCAGCCGATGCCGCCCTCGGAGAACGCGAACTTCAGATTCGGGTAGTTGCGCATCGCCGGGCCCCACAGCAGGTCCTGGGCGCACATCGCCGAGATCTGGGTGGCCAGGATGATCATGTTGTCGATCGGGGCGTTGGGGGCCATGCTGATCGCCCCGAAGCCGGTGCCGATGTGCAGGCACATCACCACGTCTTCCTCCGACAGCGTGCGGAACACCGGCCCCCAGTAGGCCTCGTCGTGATAGCTGGGCAGGCCCTCCAGGTGCGGCAGTTCGGGCATGGTGACCGCCCGGCAGCCCTTGGCCGCCACCCGGCGGATCTCCGCGCACATCGCTTCGGGATTCCAGGTCGGCAGGATCGCGATCGGGATGAACCGGCCCGGCGCTGAGCCCGCCCACTCGTCGATGTGCCAGTCGTTGTAGGCCGACACCATCACCAGCGTGACGTTCTCGCGGGTCATGTTGAGGTGGCGCGCGGAGAACCCGGTGAAGGTCGGGAAGCACATCGAGGCGAGGATGCCGTTGCGGTTCATGTCGCGGACGCGCTCGTGCACGTCGTAGACGCCGGGGCGCATCTCGGCGAACCCGGCGGGGTCTCGGCCCCACTCCTCGGCCGGCCACGACACCACCGCGTTGAGCCCGCTGACCCCTTGCGGGCGGCCCTGGTACATCCACTGGTCGACGCCCTTGTCGTCGGTGACGACGATGGGTGCCTCGTCCTTGTACTTGGCGGGCACGTGGCGCAGGAACATGTCCGGCGGCTCCACCACGTGATCGTCGATGCTGACCAGGATCAAGTCGTCGATGTTCATACCTCTACTAGTACCCTGGAAAATCGTGACCGTCTCCGCGCGTTCGGCCATAGACTTTGCAGAACCGGCCAACATCGATCTACGTCGGGGCGGTCGTGCGCGCGCCGGCAGCTACCTCTACGAGGGGCAGCATCTGGTCACCGGGTGGCACTCCCATGAGATGCACCAGATCGAGTACGCCGTCGGCGGGGTGGTGGAGGTCGAGACCGCCGCGGCGCACTACCTGTTGCCGCCGCAGCAGGCGGCCTGGATTCCGGCCGGGCTGGAGCATCAGGCCGTCATGCGCCCGGAGGTGCGCACCGTGGCGGCGATGTTTGACCCGGAACTGGTCGCGCACGCCGGTGATCGCGCCCGCATCCTGACCGTCTCGCCGCTGATCCGGGAGATGATGCTGTACTCGCTGCGCTGGCCGATCGAGCGATCCGACGGCGACACGGTCTCCGACGACTTCTTCCGCACGCTGGGTCATCTGGTCTCGGCCGCGCTGGACCACGAGGCCCCGCTGAGCCTACCGGTGTCCGATCACCCGATCGTGGGACCGGCAATGGTCTACACCAAGGCGCATCTCGCCTCGGCGACCGCGGCCGAGGTGAGCCGCGCTGTCGCGGTCTCCGAGCGCACGCTGCGCCGGCAGTTCGAAGCGGTGACCGGGATGTCGTGGCGGACGTATCTGCTGCACGCCCGGATGCTGCAGGCGATGGCGCTGCTGGCGGCACCCGATCAGGGGGTGCAGCAGACGGCCACGGCCGTCGGATTCGACAGCCTGTCCGCGTTTACTCGGGCGTTCACCAGGTTCGCCGGCGAAGCGCCGTCGCGCTACCACCGCCGGATCACGGCGGTTTAGCGAGGCTCGACGCAGGAGAGCCGAAGCTGGAACCGCCGCATGAGCACGGCGGTTTAGCGAGGCTCGACGCAGGAGAGCCGAAGCTGGAACCGCCGCATGAGCACGGCGCTTTGACGACACGGCGAATAGGCCGCCCGAGTGACCAGGCCTACTGAATCACCGTATCCTGCAATCAAACTGATCCACACCTAGCCCAAAGGGATGAGCGTATGACGGACTGGCGTGCCGAAGGTCTTCGAGTCTTCCGGGAGATGCTGCCGGGGGTGCTGCCCGATGGCGACGTCGACTTCCACCACGGGTTCGCGCCGGAACTCATGGATATCGGCGTCGAAGGCGTCTTCGGCCGGCTGTGGTCGCGCGAAGGCCTGGCACGCCGGGACCGCAGTCTGCTCACGCTGGGCATGCTGATCGCACTGGGCGCCGAAGAGGAACTCGAGTCGCACTTCCGGATCGCCGAGCAGAATGGCCTGACCCGCGACGAACTGGCCGAAGTGGTCTATCACACCACCGGTTACGTCGGCTTCCCCGCGGCCAACGCGGCGAAGAAGGCGGCCCTACGGGCCTTCGCCAAGCGGGCCGACAACGGCGAAACCACCGTCACTTGACCAGCGGCGGCGAATAATTCGGCTTGCCCAGCCCGAGCACGTACTGGGCGATCATGTTCCGGAACACCTCCAGGGTGCCGCCGTAGATGCCGACCAGCGGAGCGAACCGGTAGACGTAGTCCGACGCACCGTCGTCGACGGCGCCGTCGGTGCCGATCGGCAGCGCCGACGCGCTGCCGAGCAGGTCCATCAGATCCGGCGACACGTCGCGCATCGTCTGCGCGAGCGCGACCCGGCCGAAGATGGACGGGGCCGACAGGGACGCCTCCACCCGGGCGGCGGCCCGACCGAGTCGGTAGGCCACCGAACGATCGTCGATGCGTCCCGACCGCCCGACGACCGCGCCGGCTCTGTCGACGGCCTCGGCCATGAAGCCGGCCTGGTGCATCATGATCGACACATCCTGTAGCCCGTCGGGATCGGCGTCCACAGCACCGTGTTCGACGTTGAGCGGTTCGCGCAGCACCGTCCAGCCGCCGTTGACCTCCCCCAGCCGGTATTTGTCGTCGACGCGGACATCGCTGTAGTAGACGATGTTGGTCCGGTCGCCGTCGACGGTGCGCAGGCCCTGGATCTCGATTCCCGGGGAATTCAGTGGCACCAGGAACATCGTGAGGCTCTTGTGCTTTCGCGCTTCCGGGTCGGTGTTGGTGATCAGGAAGACGTACTGGCAGTTGTGGGCGCCGGTGGTGAACATCTTGGAACCATTGATAATCCAGCTTGACCCATCCCGGACAGCCCGGGTTTTGCAGGTGGCAACGTCGGAGCCGCCTTCGGGTTCGGTGTAACCCAGGCAGAGCCGGATGTTGCCGCTGAAGACGCCGGGCAGGATCTCCTCGCACAGCTCCGGCGAACCGAACGACGCCACCGAGCGGGCCACCATCGCGGTGGTCCCCCAGGTCACCCAGGGCACGTGCGCGCGGCGCTTCTCCAGCTCCCAGATGCGTCGCCGCACCCGGGAGAAGCCGCCGTCGGCCTCGGTCTTCCATTCCTTTTCCAGGTAGCCGGCGGCGCCCAGCGCCAGGTGCACACCTTCGTTGAAATTGTCACCGGTCTCGCGGTCACGGCGCTTGACGTCCTCGGTGACGTGGGTGGCGAGGAAGGTGCGTGCCTCTTCGCGGAAAGCCAGGTCGTCGTCTGTCAGTTGCGGTCGGGAGAAGTCCATGATGTTCGGTGTCCTATTCGGCTGCGCGGTCGGCGGTTTCGCGGGCGGCTGTTTCACGGGCGGCGACGATCTCGGCGATGCGGCATGCGCTGGAACCGGGGTCGCCGCCGGCCAATGGCCAGCCGCGGGCCCGCACCAGATACGCCGTGGCCGCGGCCTCCGCCGAGACCCCGAGACCACCTTGGATGTGCACCGCCATGGTGGCGGCCTTGGCGGCTTCCTCTGCCATGAACACGAACGCCGAGGCGGCCAGCTCCGGCCGCTCATCGGGCTCGTTGTCCATGAACCAGCCGGCGCGGTAGGCCAGATTGCGACCGCTGGCAACGGTGATGGCCATGTTGGCCAGCGGGTGCGAGATCGCCTGCAGGGTCCCGATCGGAACCCCGAGGGTGTAGCGGGTCTTGGCGAACTCCGCGGCAATCGTCATGGTCTGCTCCACCATCCCGACCAGCGCGGCGGCGGTCAGCAGCCGCCATTCGTCCAGCGCCCGCTGGTATTCGGCGACGGCGTCGGCACCTTCGGCCAGCACGGTCCGGGCGTCGACGGTGTCGGGGTCGATCCAGGCCATCGGCAGCCGGCCGATGTTGTCGACGGTCGCCGGCCGGGTATCGAAGAGCAGGCGGACGATCTGGTCACCGTCGCGGACGATGATCTCGTCGGCGATCGAACCGGTGGGCAACAGCCGCGGGCCCACCGCGCTGTCCTGATGCGGGTCGAACGCGACCAGGCGTGTCCCGGTGACGATGTCGCCGTTCGACAGTGCGCCGAGCCGTTCCAGTAGCCGTGCGGCGCAGACGTGGTCGATCCAGGGCACCGGTGCCAGCGCCCGGCCGATCTCCTCGGCGACCAGGGTGAGGTCCACCAGGGTGGCGCCGTCGCCGCCGGCCGACTCCGGCAGCGCCATTGTGGTGGCGCCCATCGCGCACAGCCGCTCCCACAGATTCTTGTCGAAGCCGGATTCCTCGGCGGCACGTACGGTTTCGATATCGCAGTGGGTGGTGAAGAACTGCTTGTAGGCGGCCTGCAGCGCCTGGTGATCCTCGGTCAGGCTGTAGTCCAGCCTGCGCAACTCGAAACGGTCCATATCAGCTCTCCTGTTCGGGGACGCGCGGGTCGGTGAAGAAGAAGTCGTTGGCGTTGCGGTACAGGTACTTGTCCATCACCTCGTCAGGCAGGTCCAGCGCGCACGCTTCGGGCACCACGCGGTTCATCCGCAGCACCGGCCAGTCGGAGGCGAAGATGATCTTGTCGGCGCCGCGGGTGCGCATGTAGTGCAGCAGCGCCCCCGGCAACCGCTTCGGCGACCATGCCGACGTCATCAGTCGCAGGTTGCGATATTTGATCAGCATGCGGATGGCAACGTCCCACCAGGGGTCGGCGCCGTGGATCATGCACAGCCGCAGTTCCGGGAAGCGCACGCAGACCCGATCCAGGTGAATCGGATGCTGCACTTCGCCGGGGATCGGCGGGCCGGGAATGCCGGTGTTGACGCATAGCGGCAGATCCAGTTCTGCGCACTTGGCGTACAGCGGATAGTAGACAGCGTCACTGGGCGGGTATTGGCCATCACCCCAGAAGCTGGGCCCCACCACGGCGTAGGCGACCGGCAGATCCTTGACCACGGCACTGAGTTCGCGCAGCGAGGGTACCGGCCGCAACAGGTTCGTCCCGCCCATCGCCAGGGCGAAACGATCCGGCCTGTCCGCCACAAACTTTCGCGCGGTCACCGATGGCTTGGTGAGGTTGTCCATCAAGATGGCCTTGGCCACACCGTTGGCGTCCATCTCGTCGAGCAGCGCCGACATGTCGACCGGATCGAACATCGACGCCGGCCCCTTGAAGTACTCGTCGCGCGTCTTGCGCATCCAGGCCGGCTGTTCGCTTTCGCCGAAGTGCACATTGACCAGGCAGTCGATTGCTCTCATGTTGGCTCTCTCATGACGGGGTGGACGCCTCCTGATTCACCTGGCGTTTCGCCCAGCGGTAGTCGGCCTTGCCGTTACCCAGTCGGCGCACCTGTGCGACGACGATGAACTCCTTGGGCACCTTGAATCCGGCCAGCACCGATCTGCACTCTGCGGCCAGCAGGTCAATATCGGCGTCCGACTGCAGTGCCACCAGCGCAACGAGTTCTTCGCCCCACCGGTCGCTGGGACGTCCCACCACCAGCGCGTCGGCGACCCCGGGGTGGGCGCGCAGCACTTCTTCGACCTCCTCGACGAATACCTTCTCCCCGCCGGTGTTGACCACCAGTGCATCGCGACCGAGGAAACGCAGGGTTCCGTCTTCCTCGATCGAGGCCCGGTCTCCGGAGATCACCACCCGTTGACCGTCGACCTCGCAGAAGGTGCGTCGGGTCGCGTCGGCGTCGTCGAAGTAGCCGAGCGGGATCCGGCCGGTCCGCACCACCCAGCCGACCTCGGGATCACCTGGCTGCAGGAACCGGGTACGGTCCTGCGAAACCACCGATCCCCCGGTCCGCAACTCGAAGGTGTCGCGCCGCGCGTCACGCTGACTGCGCCCGAAGCCCATGTTCCCGGTCTCCGATGACCCGTACCCATTGATCAGGGTGATCTGCGGAAGGTATTCCAGCAGCGCCACCTGATATTTCGGATTCGTTGCCGCGCCGCCGGTTCCGATCGAGTGCAGCGACGATAGGTCGTAATCCGAGCGGCCCAGTTCGGCGACAAGTGGCGCGGCGTAGGCGTCGCCGACCATGGTCATCAAGCCGACCTTCTCCCGCTCGACGGTTTCCAATACCGCACGGGGGTCGAACTTGGTGCGGGTGTCGTTGAGGATCACCGTCTGCCCGCTCAAAATCGCCGAGAACGCCGTCCACAGACCCGCGGCGTGCATCAGCGGCGACAGCGCGAACCACGGCGGGCCGGCGTACTGCACTTTCTGGTGGATTTCCGCGGCCGACGCATGGTCGTCGCCGACCATCGACGAGACGTAGATGTCGCTTTGGCGCCACAGCACACCTTTCGGGCTGCCGGTGGTCCCCCCGGTGCAGATCATCAGCACGTCGTCCGGGGACGGCGCGATCTGCTGATCGGTATCGCCTTGCGCCAGCGCATCATCCAGCGATGTCGCGTCCAGGATCGGCGCGTCGGCCGCGCCGTCGTCGATGCGGATCAGCAGGTCGGCCCCGCAATCCCGCAGCGTGTCGGCGAATTTCGCCTCCAGGCTCGCATGGAAGATGACCGCACGGGGCCGCAAGTAGTCCAGCAGCTCGCCCGCTTCGACCGGGGTGTAGTAGTGATTGACGTTGACCGGAACGGTCCGCGCCTTGAGGCAGCCGACCACCATGTCGGGGTACAGGTCGTTGTGCATGAGCAGCGCGACCCGGTCCTGGCCGCACTCCCAGTTCGCCAGCTCCGCACGCTCTCGCCGGACGCCCAGCCCGCGGCCGGCCAAGAAGTTGGCCAGCCGGCGGGTGCGCTCGGCACTCTGCGCAAACGTGCTACGCCGGGTGCCGCATACCGTCATCTCACGATCGGGCACGACCTCCGCGATCGCGTCAACGACGCCGCCGATCGTCCATTCGCCCACCGTCAGACCGAAGCTGCCAGGTGGGCGGCGCCTGGTGCAGTACGATTCGGATCACCCAGCAGGGCCAATGCGTTGTCCCGCATCACCATTCGGGTATCTTCCACGCTGAACTCAGGGAACTGCGGGATGTCGGCGGTGAAGGTGGTCGGGTCGGCCAGGCCCTCACCGTGCGGCCAGTCGGAACCGAACAGGATCTTGTCGACGCCGATGGTGTCGGCTAGCAGCTTCACGTCATCCTCGTAGTAGGGGGCAATCCAGACGTTGTTGCGCAGCTGCTCGATCGGATCTTCCTTGTAGTGGTACGGCGCATTGTTGGCCGACTTCTTCAACCGCTTGATCAGCCGGTAAACGAAGTACGAGCCGTTCTCGATGCTGGCCACCTTGAGCTTGGGGTGACGGGTGAACACCTGGTGCACGATCATCGAGGCGATGGTGTCGTGGATCGCGCGATCGTCCATGATCACCATGTCCAGCGGGTCGCGCTTGCCGAATCCCTTGAACACACCGCTGCCGCCCCACAACGCAGGGATCGCCATGTAACCGGAGTCGGACAGGTGGAAGACGACTGCGACGCCCGCCTCGGCAAGGCGCGCCCACACCGGGTCGTGCACCGGGTCACCGAGGGACCGGGCCCGAACCTCGCCGGGCACCGGCGCCGGACGCACACACACCAGCTTGGCACCGCGGCTGATCACGAATTCGACTTCGTCGACGGCCTTCTCGGGGTCGGCCAGCGAGATGATCGGTGCGGATATCAGACGGCCGTCGGGACGGTCGAAGCCCCAGTCCTCGTCGAGCCAAAGGTTGAACGCGTGTACCGACGCCATGGTGGCGGGGATATCGTGCTTGAGTCCCTCCTCCACACCACAGGCGAAGGTCGGCAGCATGAACACCGTCTCCAGCCACTGCCGGTCGAGCACCTGCACGCGGGCGTCGCGGTTCTGGTATTCGGGATGCTCGGAGAGCCGGTCGAGCTTCATCAACGACGCCGGGTCCACACCTTCGGGGATCTCGCCGCGGAACAGCAGATCGAGGCAGCCGGGTTCGATGATCGGGTCGAAGCTCGGGTTCGGGATGAAGTGGTTGACGACCCCGCCGAACACCGCCAGGGTGCGATTGCCGTCCTGCACCATCTGGACACCGCGGCTGCGGAATTCCTTGGGCAGGTGCCGAGTGAAGGCGTCCAGCGGCTCGTAGTAGTGGTTGTCGACGTCAACGGCCAAGTACGGGAGCCGTTCAGGTGTGGCAGTCATGTACTCAACCTTTCTGCATGAGAGGCGGGAAGTTCGGCGGGCGTTTCTCGAAGAAACTCGTGATGCCCTCGATGAGGTCGGGCCGCTGCAGCGACTCGTACATCAGCGTCTCGGCGCGCGCGCTCACCGCCGCGACGTCGTCGAGCGCATCGCGGTAGGCCTGTGCTTTGATCACCGCCAGCGATGCCGGTGAGCAGTTCGCGGCGATGTCTCGCGCGTAGTCCATGGCGCGTTCCAGCAGCCGGTCGCCCGCGACGACGTGGTTGACCAGGCCGAGTTCGCGGGCCTCCTCGGCGAGAAATGTCCGACCGCTCAGCAGCAGATCCATCGCCGCCCCCCAGCCGGCCAGTCGAGGCAGGATCCAGGTGATGCCGTGTTCGGCGATCAGGCCGCGTCGGGTGAACGCAGTGGCGAACTTGGCTCCGGCAGCGGCGAATCGGACATCACACATCAGCGCGTGGGTGAGCCCGATACCGACGCAGGCGCCGTTGATCGCCGCGATGACCGGCTTGCGCAGTTCGGTCAGGAAGTAAGCCGGCCGGTCCCCGACCAGTTGGGCGACATCGGTCTTTGAGCTGTCGCCCCCACCCTCTTCGAGGCTCGTGGTGGGACCCAGGCTCGCGCCGGCACAGAACCCGCGGCCGGTGCCGGTCAGCACGATCGCCCGCACGTCGGGGTCCGCCTCGGCGCGGTCGATCGCCGCGTACAGGCCCGCTGCGGTGTCCGCGCCCCAGGAGTTGAGCCGCTGCGGCCGGTTGAAGGTGAGCACCGCGACGCCGTCTCGCGCCTCGTAGCGAACCGCGGCGCCTGCGTCAACGAGCGTGCCGTCGTCGGCAGCGGCCATCGATCCCGCACCTCCGCACCTTGGGAATCCTTCGGAATGATTCTTACTGTATACCTTTCGGTAGCGCATTCCGCAACCCACGTCGATCCTGGCGCGAACTGTCATGTCAGCAGGTCAGGGCTGGATTCGGGCGCTCCGATCAGAGGAAATCCGAGCCGCCGTCGACGTTGACGTTGGCCCCGGTCATGTACGAGTTGCGGCGCGAGGCCAGAAAGGCCGCCACCGCGCCCACTTCGTCCGGCAGGCCGGCCCGTGGCAGGTGCGCCGGATGACCGAAATGCTCGGTGATGGCGCCCATCAGCCGGTAGGGGTCATCACCGTCCACCCCGATCGAGCGGGCCCAGCCGGTCAGCGCCTCGGAGGCGACACTGCCCGGGGAGACCACGTTGACCAGGATCTCATCGGGGGCCAGCAGCAGCGACAGGTTCTTCGAGACACTGTTGACCATTGCCTTAGCCGCGGTGTAGGCGGCCAGCACGGTGCTTTGGCGCTGTGTGGATTGTGCCGAGAAGTTCACGATCCGGGCCCATTGCGCGTTGCGCAGCAACGGCAATGCCGCCCGCACGGCGTGAACCATCCCCATCGCGCCCTGGTCGATGGCCCGGCGTCACTGCTCGTCGGTGAGCTCGGCGAAGCTGCCCTGCACATCGGGTCCGGCGGTGTTGATCAGGATGTTGAGTTCGCCGCCCCAACGCTCACCGAGCTCGGCGAAGACCTGCTCAATGCGCTGTTCGTCGCAGGCGTCGGCGACCAACCCGAGCGCGTCCGGGCTGCCGCGCCGGGCCAGGTCGTCGGTCGCGCGGTCAAGGTCGGCGGCCGTGCGCGCCACGACAGCGACGCGCGCGCCGTCATCGGCCAAGCAGCGGGCGGTGGCCAACCCCATGCCGCGGCCGCCGCCGACGACGACGGCGCGCGCGTCGCGCAAGCCCAGATCCACGACTACCCGCCGGGATCAGGCGCCGGTCCAGTTGGGGGCGCGCTTCTCGGCGAACGCGATGGCGCCTTCTTTGGCGTCCTTGGAGGCGAACACCGGCGCGATCAGCTCGCCCTGCTTGGCCCACATCTCGTCCTGGGACCAGCCGGCGGCCTTCACCATGATCTCCTTGGTTACCGCCACCGCGAGCGGACCGTTCGCGGTGATCCGCTCGGCCAACTCGATCGCCCCGTTCAGCGCCTCGCCCGGCTCGGTCAGCACGTTGACGAAACCCCATTGGGCGCCCTCGTCGGCGGTAAAACTCTCCCCGGTCAAAGCCAACTCCAGCGCCTTCTGGTAAGGGATGCGGTGCGGCAACCGCAGCAGACCGCCACCGGCGGCCACCAGACCTCTTTTGACTTCCGGGATACCGAATTTCGCCCCCTTGGCGGCCACCACCAGGTCGGTGGCCAGCACCAGCTCGGTGCCACCGGCCACCGCGTGACCCTCGACCGCGGAGATGATCGGCTTGCGGGGCGGGCGTTCGGTGAAGCCCAGACCCCGGCCCGGTACATACGCCAGTTCGCCGGCTGCAAACGCCTTGAGGTCCATACCCGCGCAGAAGTTGCCGCCGGCGCCGGTCAGCACCGCCACCGATAGTTCCGGGGTGCCGTCGAGTTCGTCGCAGGCGGCGGCCAGGCCTTCGGCGACCGCCTTGTTGGCCGCATTGCGGGCCTCCGGACGATTGATGGTGATGATGAGGGTTCGTCCACGACGTTCGCTGAGCACTGCTTCTGACACCGGCCACCCCTACACGCGTTGCGACAATTTATATCAAAATGCTTACCATATGCTCTTACGGTAAGAGAAGCTCGATGCCCGGTGACGACGAGGGCACAGGTAGGTCTGACGACTAGGTTTGACGGCGAAGAATCCGGCCTTGTCGACCAGAACTGGAGGTACCCGCAGTGGCCAAGCAGCCAGTCGCCGAGAAGCGGCAGCGGCGCGAACGCGGATCCATCAATCCCGACGACATCATCGACGGCGCGTTCGAGCTCGCCGAACAGATCGGGGTCGACAACCTGAGCATGCCGTTGCTCGGCAAGCATCTCGGCGTCGGGGTGACCAGCATCTACTGGTACTTCCGCAAAAAGGACGATCTGCTCAACGCGATGACCAGTCGGGCGCTGCGCCAGTACGTGTTCGCCACCCCGTACGTGCAGGCCAAGGATTGGCGTCAGACGTTGCGCAACCACGCCCACACCATGCGGACGACGTTCCTGGGCAACCCGATTCTGTGCGACCTCATCCTGATCCGGGCAGCGTTGAGCCCCAGAGCCGCGCAGCTCGGCGTCCAGGAGGTGGAGCGGGCGATCGCCGGGCTGGTGGAAGCCGGGCTGTCACCGCAGGACGCCTTCGACATCTACTCGGCGATCTCGCTGCACATCCGCGGATCGGTCGTGCTGCGGCGCCTCTACGAGAAGAACCGGGCATCGGATGCCGAAGGCCCATCCGACTTCGAGGAGGCGATGGTCATCGACCCCGAGGCCACCCCGTTGCTGGCGCAGACCACCCGGCAAGGGCACCGGATCGGCGCGGCCGATGACGCCAACTTCGACTACGGGCTCGACTGCATCCTTGACCAGGCCGAGCGATTGATCGAGCAGAACAGCAAGCCGGCGCGGCGTCGCACCGCGCCGGCTTCGGCTAAAGCCCGCTAGCGGCCGTCAGACCTCGATGACCACGGCGCCGCCCTGACCGCCGCCGGCACACATCGCCGCCACGCCGATACCGCCGCCGCGCCGGCGCAGCTCGTAGGCCAGGGTGGTCACCATCCGTGCGCCGGAGGCCGCGATCGGGTGACCGAGGCTGCAGCCACTGCCGGAGAAGTTCACCAGTTCCTCGTCGAGGCCGTACTCGCGGCACGCCGCGATCGGCACCGAGGCGAACGCCTCGTTGATCTCCCACAGCGCGACATCGCCGGGCCGCAGGCCCGCCCGCTGCAGCACCTTGCCGATCACCTTCACCGCGCCGAGTCCGGTGTCGCGCGGGGCCACACCGGCGGACGCCCACGCCTTCACCGTGCCCATGACGTCCAGGCCCTGGGCTTGCGCATAGCCGTCGTCGACGAGCGCCACCGCGGCCGCGGCATCGTTGGTGCCGCTGCTGTTACCGGCGGTGATCGAGAATCCCTCGATCTCGGGGTGCAGCACCTTCAGGCCGGCCAGCTTCTCCGCCGTGGTGTCGCGGCGGGGGTGCTCGTCCACGGTGAACTCGGTTACGGAGCCGTCGGGCAGTTGCACCTTCAGCGGCACGATCTCGTCGGCGAACTTGCCGGCGTCGATCGCGGCGATCGCCCGCTGGTGTGAGCGGGCCGCCCACGCGTCCATCTCCTCGCGGCTGATGCCGACGGCTTGGGCGGTGTTCCAGCCCACCGTGATGGACATGTCGCGGGTGGGCGCATCCACGGTCTCCGGGTGGGTCGGCGGCATCCACGGCTCGGCGAAGCTGAGCTCCGGGCCGGGGATGCGCATCTTCATCACCGGCAGCATCGACAGGGTCTGCACGCCCCCGGCGATCAGCACCCGCTCCATCCCGGATCCGATCTGTGCGGCGGCGTTGCCGATGGCGGTCAGGCTGCCCGCGCAGTGCCGGTTGACGGCCTGGCCGGGCACCGACTCCATCCCGCAGGCGGCGGCCGCGAAGCGCGCCATATCGCCACCGCCGTAGTGGGACTCGGCGAAGATCATGTCGTCGATATCCGCGACCGGGATACCGGCCCGGCGGATCACCTCGGGCACCACCGTGGTGATCAGCGTCTCCGCGGAGGTGTTGGCCAGTGTTCCCTTGAATGAGCGTCCGATGGCTGTGCGAACGGCGCCGACGATGACAGGTGTGGACATTCTTCGAACCTTACATTGTTGATTGTTTCTGTAAAGCTACCGGTTTGCGGCGGCAGGCGCCGCCCGGGGCCGGATCACGGTTCCGGCACGTGGAAATGCTCATCACGCAGCCGGAACGCCTCCTTGGTGCCGTGCTGCGCCCGGGTCTTGACGAAGTTGAACTCGCCCGGTGCGAACTGCAGGTTGGTGCCGTAGGCGTGGAACAGGTAGCTAGCCACCTCTTCGCCCTGGTAGGCCTGGCTCTGCTCGACCAGCCGGAAGGCCTCCTTCGCGATCACCACCCCGTCGGCGGGCATCTTGGCCGCCTTGCTCGCCCAATAGCGTGCTCGCGCCGAAACCGCCGAGGGGTCACAGGTCTCGGTGAAGACGCCGAGGTGTTCGACCGCGCCCGCCTCGATGATGTCCCCGGTCAACAACAGTCGCCGTGCCAGCACCGGACCCAGCCGATGGAAGAACATGTGCAGGCTGCCCAGCGCCGGACCGAGGAAGCGGGTGGCGGGCATGCCGATCTTGGTGTCGCGCGCGATCACCGAGATATCGGTCATCAGCGCCATCTCGAAACCGCCCCCCAGCGCGTAGCCGCTGATCTCGCCCACAGTGACCTTCGGAAAGCCCATCAGGTTGTGGTAGAAGCCGAACGAGCGGCGGTCGACGGCGAGGCGGCGACGCTGGCTGGGCCGGCTCTTGGCCGGCGGCTGCTCGCCCCGCTCGCCGTACCAGCCGTAGGCGTTGTTCATGTCGGCTCCGGTACTGAACACGCCGTCGGCACCTCGGAGCAGCACCACCACGACGTCATCGTCGTCGGCGACCCGGTCCAGGAAGCGGGCGATCGCATCCCGCATCGCGGCATCGTAGGAATTGCGCCGGCCGGGGTTGTTCAACGTGATAGTGGCGATCCGCCCGTCGGGGTCGACGTCGAAGAGCACCCGGTCGTCGCTGCCATCGCTCATCGCTGCGTCTCCTTGCCCGGCCGCCGGCGGCCGAATCGATTGGCGCTCACCTTCTCCGGCGGCATCGCCGCGGTGGAGACCTCGCCGGTGCACAGCAGCTCGCCGCCAAGGGTCAGTCGCGCGGTGGACGTGATCCCACGCCCGGTCTCGGTTCGCGCGATGTCGAACTCCAACTCGGTGAGGATGGGCGTCGGGCGGCGGTAGGTGACCAGCAGCGACCGGGTGCGGCCGGCCAACCCCGCCGCGCAGCTCTGGTGCTGGGTGACGCAATCGAAGAACACCCCCAGAAACCCGCCGTGCACCAGCCCCGGAGGCCCTTCGTAGACCAGCGGGAACGTGACTCGTCCCGACGCCGTGTCGGTGTCGAGCAGGTCGAACCGGTACTCCGGAAAGCACGGGTTGAACGCCCCGACGTCAAAGGCGTGGTTGAGGTAGACCCGGCCGCGGTCGTCGGATTCGAGGCGGGGCGTCGCGTCCGCCCCGACGACCCCACCCAGTTGTCGCTCCCAGTCGGCGAATCGCGCCAGCATGTCGTCGACCACCGGGTGCGGATGCTCCAGCGCCAGCAGCAACCCGGTCATCCGCCGCAGGGCGCCGGCCGCCGCCACGGTCTGCTGCAGCGGCTGTTCGCCGAAACGGCTGCTACCGGCCGAAACCGCTGAGCTGCCCGAGCCGTCCGTCATGGGGCCCTTCCCGGTCGAATCCGCGGCGAAACACGCTAATCGTATAGCATACTGTAGCTCTCACGATATGGCGCTGAAAGGTGGGCAGCACAGTGGCCGACTCCCCCGTTTCCGGGTCCGGGGCCGCGGACTCTCCGGTTGATGGTTCGGTGACGGTGCTGCGCGACGGCGCACTGCTGCGACTGACGCTGGTCCGCCCCGATCGCCGGAACGCGCTGAGTCCAGCGATGACCGAAGCGCTGATCAGCGCCCTGACCGAGGCGGCGAGCGACGACACGCTGCGAGCCGTTCACATCCGGGGTTCCGGCGACGATTTCTGCGCAGGCGCCGACTGGGTCGCCACCAATGCGGCCGACCGGCGGCCCCGCACCGGCGATCTGGTCCGGCGCATCCCGCATGCCGCGCACCGGATCATCGAACTGGTGCACACCATCCAGCTGCCGGTGGTGTGCAGTGTGCAGGGCTGGGCGGTCGGCTTGGGCTGCAATCTGGCGCTGGCCGCCGACTTCACCATCGCCGCCGCCGACGCCGTCTTCTGGGAGCCATTCCTGGCCCGCGGCTTCAGCCCCGACTCTGGAGCCACCTGGTTGCTGCCGCGACTGGTCGGGCTGGCCCGGGCCCGCCGCATGCTGCTGCTCGGCGAGCAGGTCAGTGGAACCGCCGCCGAACAATGGGGGCTGATCCATCAGTCGGTGGCACCAACCGACGTCGACGCGACCGCGGACGAGCTGTTGGCCAGGTTGGCCGACGGACCCACCGTCGCCATCGGCCTGACCAAGCAGGCGCTGCACTACGGGCAGCACGCAACGTTGCCCCAATCCATGACCCAGGAGCTGTTCAATCTTGAACTGGCCTGCCGCACCATGGATTTCAAAGAAGGACTGGCCGCGTTTTCGCAGCGGCGCCCGCCGGGATTCACCGGACGCTGAGAAGAAGGGACCGGCCATGCCGACATTCGACACCATCACCTACGAACTGGACGGCCATACCGCGACGATCACCCTGAATCGTCCCGAGGCACTCAATGCACTGAGCCCGCACATGGTCACCGAACTGCGGGCCGCCTACGCCGAGGCCGAGAACGACGAGAAGGTGTGGTTGCTGATCGTGACCGGAACCGGGCGGGCGTTCTGCACCGGCGCCGACGTGAAGGCGATCCCCGGCGACGGGAAGGTGATCAACGAACGGCCCTACCTGTCGACCTACGAGCAGTGGGAGGCCCCGCAGGAGGGGACCCCGCCGTTCCGGACGATGGCCAAACCGGTCCTGGCCGCGATCAACGGAATCTGTTGCGGCGCGGGCCTTGACTGGGTGACCACCGGAGACATCGTCATCGCCTCGGAGCGTGCCACCTTCTTCGACCCGCACGTCTCGATCGGCCTGGTCGCCGGCCGTGAAGTGGTGCGGCTGGCACGCGTGCTGCCCCGCTCGGTCGCCCTGCGCATGGCGATGATGGGCCGCCACGAACGCATGGACGCCCAGCGGGCCTACGACCTCGGCATGATCAGCGAGGTGGTGGAGCACGACCGGTTGCTGGAACGCGCGCATGAGATCGCCGGCATCCTCAACTCCAACGCGCCGCTGGCGGTGCGCGGGACCCGGCTGGCGATCCTCAAAGGCCTCGACCTGCCGCTCCACGAAGCCGAAATGCTCGCCGAGGCCTTCCGGGAGCGCAACCTGCACACTGAGGATTCACTGGAGGGCCCCAAGGCCTTCGTGGAGAAGCGGGCACCGGAATGGCAGTGCCGATGACGCCGGACAGCTTCGAGACCATCCTGCTCGATGTCGACCGCGACGACCGGGTCGCCACCATCACGCTGAACCGGCCGGATCGGCTCAACGCCTTCAACCGCACCATGTGCGAGGAGATGGCCGCGGCGTGGCGCATCGTCAAACTCGACGAGGACGTCAACGCCGTCGTGCTGCGAGCCGCCGGCGACCGGGCTTTCAGCGCCGGACTGGACATCAAGGCCTCCTACGGACAACCCGACAACGTCTGGAATCACGAGGATCCCGGCGAGGCGCTCAGCCCCAAGTGGCAGAAGATGTTCAAACCGGTGATCTGCGCGGTGCAGGGGATGTGCACCGCCGGCGCGTTCTACTTCGTCAACGAAGCCGACGTGGTGATCTGTTCGGCCGACGCGACGTTCTTCGACTCGCACGTGTCGGCCGGACTGGTCTGCGCACTGGAACCGATCGGACTGATGCGCCGGATCGGTCTGGGCGAAACGTTGCGGATCGCGTTGATGGGCAACGACGAACGAGTCGGCGCCGACACCGCGCTGCGCATCGGCCTGGTGTCAGAGATCGTGGCACCCGAACAACTCTGGGCGCGGGCACACGAGATCGCGGCCGCCATCGCGGCCAAGCCGCCGTCGGCGACCCAGGGCACGGTGAAGGCTATCTGGGAATCGCTGGACAAGCCCTACCGAGCCGCCCTGGAACAGGGACTGATCTACACCCGGCTGGGAAACCCGCTCGGCAAAGCCGAGCTCGACGCCCAACCACCCCACCCTGCCGCCCCGCCGCGGATCCGCTGATGGCGCATCCGCTCACCGAACGTATCGCCGCGGTCCTCGACCTGCAGCCCGACGCGCGCGCGTTCGAATACGCCGGCCAATGGCACTCCTGGTCTCAGGTCGCCGTCATGGCCCGGCGCATCGCGGCACTGACCGCCGGCCGAAGAGTCGGAATCCTGCTGCGCAACCGTCCCCCGCAGCTGGCCGCGCTGCTCGGCGTGCTGCTCGGTGGCGGCTGCGTGGTGGTGATCAACCCGTCCCGCGGCGACGAACGCACCCGCGCGGACATCGCCGCGCTCGAACTGCCGGTACTCATCGGCGAACCCGAGGATCTCACCGCCCTGGTCGCGCCGACACCGCGCACCACGACGGTGTCGGTCTCCGACCTCACCGGTGAGCCACAGGTCACCGCGGCCACCGAGGCCGGTTCGGATGCGGGCCGTCCCGGCGTGGCGGTGTGGATGCTGACCAGCGGGACGACCGGCCCCCCGAAACGCATCGACCTGACCTACGACATGCTGGCGCACAGCGTGATCGGCCCCGATCCCGCCCGGGCACCGGCACCGACCCAGTTGCGCGGCGGTGTGGCGATCGTCAATTCACCGCTGGTACACATCGGCGGCGTGTTCCGGGTACTGCAGTGTGTCGCCGAGGCACGGCCATTCGTGCTGCTGGACCGCTTCGAGCTGACGGGCTGGGCCGAGGCGGTGCGCAAGTATCGGCCGCGCGCGGTGTCGCTGGTCCCGACCGCGCTGCGGATGGTGCTGCACTCGGACCTGACCCGTGAGGACTTATCCAGTATCCGTGCTGTCACCTCGGGCACGGCTCCGCTGTCGGCCGACGACTCCGACGCCTTCACCGCCAAATTCGGCATCCCGGTGCTCACCTCCTATGCGGCAACCGAATTCGGTGGCGGAGTAGCCGGCTGGACCCTGGGCGACTACCAGCGGTTCTGGCAGGACAAGCGCGGCAGCGTCGGACGGGCAACTCAGGGAGCACAACTGCGGGTGGTCGGTGACGACGGCGTCCCAGTCGGCCCCGACAAGCCCGGCTTGTTGGAGGTCAAGCCGGGCCAACTCGGCCCAGACGCGGACTGGATGCGCACCACCGACCTGGCCCGCATCGACGTCGACGGATTCTTGTGGATCCTCGGCCGGGCGGATCAGGCCATCATCCGCGGTGGTTTCAAGGTGATGCCCGACGATGTGCGGGTCGCCCTGGAGGCCCACCCGGCGGTGAAGGGCGCCGCCGTGGTGGGACGCAGCGACGATCGCCTCGGTCAGACACCGGTGGCCGCGGTCGAGCTGCACTCCGGAGCCGTCACCGATGCCGAGACACTGGCCAATTTCCTGAGCACCCGGCTGGCCCGCTACGAGATCCCCACCGACATCACGATCGTCGACGCCCTGCCGCGGACCCCGTCGGGCAAGGCCGACCTCAATGCGGTGCGGGAGCTGATCGGCGCACAGGGACGGCATGTCCACTGATGTACTGCCGGAAATCCTGCGCGCACAAGCTCGTTCGCGCGGGGCTCATCCGCTGCTGATCTGCGACACCGAACGCATCAGTTACACCGAGGCGGAGCGGCGATCCGCCCAGCTGGCGGGCCGGCTGCTCGAGCTCGGGGCCGGCCGCGGCAGTCACGTCGGACTGCTGCACCCCAACGGCGTGCCTTTCCTGGTGAGCATGCTGGCCGCCGCTCGTATCGGAGCGGTGGTGGTCCCCTTCCCCACCTTCGCCACCGCCCCGGAGCTGCGCCGCCAACTGGCCCACAGCGATGTGCAGATCCTGCTGGCCGGCGAGTCCTACCGGTCTCATGACTACCGGCAGCGGCTCACCGAGGCGCTGGAGGTCGACCTCGACTTTGGTGAGTCCGTATTCAGCGTCCATGCCCCGCAGCTGCGCCGGGTGGTCTTCGATGCCGATGCCGGTGGCGAGGCTCCGGACATCCTCGAAGCCCTGGAGACCGATGTCGACGGCAGCGATCCGCTGTGCATCATCTACACCTCGGGGTCCTCCGGGATGCCCAAAGGCGTGATCCATACCCACGCCGGCCTATTGGGACACCAGCGCAATCTGAACGACATCCGGCGACTGACCGCCGCCGACATCCTGTTCTGCAACTCGCCGTTCTTCTGGATCGGGGGATTCGCGTTCGCGCTGCCGGCCAGCCTGCTGGCAGGATCGACACTACTGTGCTCCAACGCCACCGACCCGGGCGCCACGCTGGACCTGATCGAGGCCGAAAAGCCCACGATGACCAATGGTTTCGTCAGCGGGATAACGGCCCTGGCGCGCCACCCGAGCCTGCCCCGCCGTGACCTGTCCACGCTGCGCCGGGGCAACCTGTATCCGCTCATGGCCCCCGACGCGCGACCCGCGGATCCCCAGTTGCGACACCAGATGTTGGGTATGACCGAGACCGGCGGCCCGGTGTTGCTCAGCGAAGACGACAGCGATCAGCCCGAGCATCGGCGCGGCAGTTTCGGCCGGCCCGCGCCCGGGTTCGAGTGCCGAGTCCGCGACGGTGAGCTGATGGTGCGCGGACGCCACCTGATGCAGCGCTATCACAAGCGCAGCCGCGAGGAATGTTTCGACGCCGACGGCTGGTTCGCCACCGGGGACCTGGTGCGCACCGACGCCGACGGCTTCTACTACTACCAGGGCCGACGTGACGCGGTCATCAAGACCGCCGGCGTCACCGTGTCACCGATCGAGGTGGAACGCGCCATCGCCAAGGTGACCGGCGGGGCCGTCGCCCACGTGATCGGCATTCCCGATCCCGATCGCGGACAGCTGGTGGCGGCGGTCGTCGTGCAGCAGGACCTGGATCTGGGATCGCTGCCGGAGCTTCTCAAGCCGGAACTGTCGGCCTACAAGATCCCGCGCCGCTTTGCCACGGTCCCGGCCGCCGAGCTCCCACTGCTGACCAGTGGCAAAGTCGACCGGCACCGGCTGGCCGAGGTCTTCGATGTCTGACTCCGCCACCGTCAACGCCCTGGTCTGCTCCCGTGCCGGCTCGCAGCCCGACAAGCCCGCCGTGATCGATCCGAGCACCCGGCTCAGCTACGCCGAACTCGAAACATCGTCTCGTGAGCTGGCAGCGGTCTTCGTCCAGGCCGGTGTCGGGAAGGGCACCCGAGTGGGGCTGATCATGCCCAACGGCGTCGAGTGGGTGCGCACGGCGATAGCCCTGACCCGCATCGGCGCGGTGCTGGTGCCGCTGAGCACACTGTTGACCCCGCCGGAGCTGGTCGCCCAGCTTCGCGTCGCGGCGGTGCAATTTTTGGTGAGCGTCGACGAATTCCGTGGCCGACGTTACCTCGACGGATTGGAAGTGAATACTTCGACTCTCCCTGCTCTGCAACAGATTTGGGATGGCGAACAGTTGGCTTCCGTCACCGCGGGTGCCGCACCCGCCCGGATCGTCGACGCACTCGCCGCGGCCGTCACGCCCTCCGACCCGCTGGTGATCATGTTCACCTCCGGCAGCAGCGGCCCGCCGAAAGGGGTGCTGCACTCGCACGGCAACGCACTGGGTGCCGTTCGGGCCGGTCTGGCCGCCCGCTGCATCCACGCCGGCACCCGGCTGTACCTGCCGATGCCGTTCTTCTGGGTCGGTGGCTTCGGCGGCGGCGTGTTGTCGGCGCTGCTGGCGGGTGCGACGTTGGTCACCGAGCAGATCCCGACACCGGAGACGACCCTGAAACTGCTGGAATCCGAACGGGTCACGTTGTTTCGCGGCTGGCCCGACCAAGCCGAGACGCTGGCACGCCATCGCGGCGACGCCGACCTGTCGGCGCTGCAACCCGGCAGCCTGGAAGCACTGCTGCCGCCGCAGCTGCGCGCCCAGCCAGGCGCACGCGCCAATCTGTTCGGGATGACCGAATCGTTCGGACCGTACTGCGGCTATCCCGCCGACACCGACATGCCCCGGTCCGCCTGGGGCAGCTGCGGTAAACCGTTCGAGGGCATGGAGGTTCGGATCGTCGACCCCGACACCGGCGTCCCGGTACCGGCCGAGACGGTGGGCATGATCCAGCTGCGCGGGCCGCACATGCTGCGCGGCATCTGCCGCCGCAGCCGCGAGCAGACCTTCACCGCCGACGGCTTCTACCCCACCGGTGACCTGGGGCGCCTCGACGACGACGGGTTCCTGTTCTACCACGGCCGATCCGACGACATGTTCAAGGTCAGCGGCGCCACCGTGTATCCCAGCGAGGTCGAGAAGGCGCTGCGCGCCATCGACGGCGTCGAGGCCGCCTTCGTCACGAATGTGTTCGATGACGGCCGGGATCGGGTCGGTGCGGCGGTGGCCGGTGCTGCCCTGACGGTCGAGCGACTGCGCGAGGATGCCCGCGAGCGGTTGAGCCCCTTCAAGGTGCCGACGGTGTGGCTGCTGTTTTCCAGTCCCGACGCCGTTCCGCGCGGACCGACCGGCAAGGTCGACAAGCGGCGACTCCGCGAACAACTGACCGAGACCATCGAAGCAAATCGGCTTTGAGCCAGCTGACGGCGGCCCTCAGCTTGGTTGCCGCCGACGCCGACCCGCTCCGCTGGCCGACTCCACCACACCGTGCTCGACGAGGTGATCGATCAGTGGGGCCGCACCGGCAGCCAGATGCTCGGCCATCGCCGCGCGGGCCAGTTCTTCGTCGCGCTTGGCCAGCGCCGCCAGCACGGCGCGGTGGTGCCTGGTCGATTTGGCCGGCCAGCCCGACACGGTGGGAAACACCGATTCCGGTGCGTACCGGGTGATCTGGTACATCAGCTGGGCGAGCTTGGGCGAGTCGGCGGCGACATTGATGGCACGGTGGAACTCGTGGTTGAGCCGCACCGCCCGTTCTTCGTCATCGGCGGTGTAGGCGCCTTCGAGCTGATCCTGGATCTCGTCGAGTTCGCGTAGCTGGTCGTCGGTGATGTTGGCCGCCGCCCGCGCGGCGAGCTCGCCACCGATGTGCGCCTGGACGTCGGAGACGTCGGTGATGTCGCGCCGCGTCACCGGGAGCACGACGAATCCGCGATGCGGCTGCTGATCGAGCAGGCCCTCGGCGCGCAGGCCGAACAATGCCTCGCGCACCGGGGTCACGCTGACACCCAGCTCGGCCGCCAGCTGGTCCAGCCGCACATACTGCCCGGCGAGATAGTCCCCGTTGAAGATTCGCTTGCGCACGAAGCGGGCCACATCGTCGGAGAGCTGTGACCGCACCGGGAAATCGGGGGCGCCCACTTCTCAGACCCGGTAGTCGGCGAGCAGTCGCTTGCTGATGATCTGTTTCTGGATCTCGCTGGTGCCCTCGCCGATCAGCAGGAACGGCGCGTCGCGCATCAGCCGTTCGATCTCGTACTCCTTGGAGTAGCCGTAGCCGCCGTGAATCCGGAAGCTCTGCTGGGTGACCTCCGAGCAGAACTCGCTGGCCAGGTATTTGGCCATCCCAGCGGCCACGTCGTTACGTTCGCCGGAGTCCTTGAGCCGGGCGGCGTTGACCATCATCAGGTGCGCCGCTTCGACTTTGGTCGCCATCTCGGCGAGCTCGAAGGCGATCGCCTGGTGCTCGGCGATGGGTTTCCCGAAGGTCTCGCGCTGCTGGGCGTAGCGCACCGCGAGCTCGAACGCCCGGATACCGACCCCGCAGGCCCGCGCAGAGACGTTGACCCGGCCCACCTCGATGCCGTCCATCATCTGGAAGAAACCCTGACCCGGCGCTCCGCCCAGCACGTCGTCGGCGGCGGCGGCGTACCCGTCGAAGATCAGCTCGGTGGTGTCGATGCCCTTGTAGCCGAGCTTATCGAGCTTGCCCGGAATCGTCAGCCCGGGAAGGACTTCGCCGAAGCCGACCGGCTTCTCCACCAGAAAAGCGGTCAGGTTGCGATGCGGCTTGTCGGCGCCCTCGTCGGTGCGCACCAGTACGGCGATCAACGTGGAGCTACCGCCGTTGGTCAGCCACATCTTCTGCCCGTCGATGACGTACCCGCCGTCCGGCTGCCGGGTGGCGCGGGTGCGGATCGCAGCGACATCGGACCCCAGTTCGGGCTCGGACATGGAGAACGCACCGCGGGTCTCGCCGGTGGCCATCCGCGGCAGGAAACGCTGCTTCTGCTCGTGGGTGCCGTGTTGGCGCAACATGTAGGCGACGATGAAATGGGTGTTCAGCACACCGGAGACGCTCATCCAGCCGCGGGCCAACTCCTCGACGCACAGCGCGTAGGTGAGCAGGGATTCGCCGAGGCCGCCGTATTCCTCGGGGATCATCAGGCCGAACAAGCCCATCTCCCGCATCGAGTCCACGATGGCCTGCGGATAGGTGTCGGTGCGCTCCAGCTCGCCGGCCGCCGGGATGACTTCCTTGTCCACGAATCGGCGCACGGTGTCGAGGATCTCGGTCTGGAACTCGGTGAGCCCCAAGGTTTGTGCGAGTTTGGTCACGGCCCGACCCTTTCGAAGACGGCGGCGAGCCCTTGGCCGCCGCCGATGCACATGGTCTCCAGTCCATAGCGGGCGCCGCGCCGGTTGAGCTCGCGGGCCAGCGTGGCCAGCATTCGCCCACCGGTCGCGCCGACCGGATGCCCCAGCGAGATTCCCGAACCGTGCACGTTGGTTCGTTCCCGGTCGGCGGCGCCGAACTCCCATGCGGCCATCACCGCGAGTGCCTGCGCTGCGAACGCCTCATTGAGCTCGATGAGGTCGATGTCGGACAACCGCAGCCCGGCCTTGCCCAACGCGACGTCGGTGGCGGGCACCGGCCCGATCCCCATGACATTGGGCGCGACTCCCGCGACACCCCACGACACCAGGCGCACCAACGGGGTCAGGCCCAGCTGCTCGGCCTTTTCGCGGGTGGTCACCACGCACATCGACGCCGCGTCGTTCTGGCCGCTGGAGTTGCCGGCGGTGACAGTGGCGTCCGGATCACTCTTGCCCAGCACCGGCTTCAGCTTGGCCAGCGACTCCATCGAGGTCTCGGACCGGGGATGCTCGTCGGTGTCGATGAACTCCTCGCCCGCGCGGGAGCGCACGGTGACGCCGATGATCTCCTCGGCCAGCACGCCGGACCGCTGGGCCGCCACCGCGCGCCGGTGCGAGGACACCGCCAGCTCGTCCTGCTCGGCGCGGGAGATGCCGTACTCCCGGCGCAGGTTCTCGGCGGTCTCCAGCATGCCGCCGGGCACCGGGTAGTCCCGGCCGCCGGCGGTGGTGCGGCCACGTGCCAGGCCGTCGTGTATCCGGACCCCGCCGCGGGCCCCGCCCCAGCGCATGTCGGTGGAGTAGAACGCCACGTTGCTCATGCTCTCCGCGCCGCCGGCGATCACCACGTCGCAGTCGCCGCTGCTCACCTGCAGGCAGGCCTGCAGCACCGCCTGCAGCCCGGAGCCGCAGCGGCGGTCGACCTGCATGCCCGGAACCGTCACCGGCAGACCGGAATCCAGCGCGACCACCCGTCCGATGGCCGGTGCCTCACTATTGGGATAGCAGTGGCCGAGCACCACGTCATCGATCGCGTCGGCGGGCAGCCCGGTGCGGTCCAGCAGGCCTTTGAGCGCGGCGACACCGAGCTCGACGGCGGTCAGCGAGGCGAACATCCCGCCGTAGCGGCCGATCGGGGTACGGACCGGTTCGCAGATCACCGCCTCCCTCGGCCGACCAGACGTAAAAGCCCCCATTTTCGGCCCGATTTGGGGGCTTTCACGTCTGCTCGCGCCACTCACAGGTGCCTGCCGCCGGTCACCTCGAGCACCGTGCCGGTCATGTAGGACGACATCCCGGAGGCCAGGAACAGCGCGACGTTGGCCACCTCATCGGGCTCCCCAGCCCGGCCCAGTGGCACCTCGGCCACCTTGGAGTCCCAGATGCGCTGCGGCATCGCCTCGGTCATCGCCGATCGGATCAGCCCCGGCTGGATCGCGTTCACCCGCACCCCCAGGTAGGCCAGCTCCTTGCTGGCCGCCTTGGTCATGCCGACGATGCCGGCCTTGGCAGCCGAGTAATTCGTCTGTCCGACCATGCCGACCTTGCCCGAGATCGAGGACATGTTGACAATGGCGCCGCGCTTCTGCTCCCGCATGATCGCAGCGGCCGCCCGCAGTCCGTTCCAGGTGCCCTTGAGGTGCACCGAGATCACCTGGTCGAACTGCTCCTCGGTCATCTTGCGCATGGTGGCGTCGCGGGTGATGCCGGCGTTGTTCACCATGATGTCCAGCCCGCCGAACATCTCCACCGCGGCGGCGACCAACGCGTCGACCTCGGCGGAACTGGTGACATCGCAACGCACCGCTCGCGCTACCTCGAATCCCCCCAACTGCGCAGCGGCCTCCTCGGTGGCCGCCAGATTCACGTCGCCGAGCACCACCCGGGCGCCTTCGGCGATGAATCGCTCCGCAATCGCGTAGCCCAGCCCCTGGGCGCCGCCGGTGACGACCGCTGTTTGACCGGTCAGCAAGGACACTCGATCACCCGCCTTCTGTGAGATGTTTGCAGCATCATATTTCATATATGATCGTCGTCGGTAACGGGTCGTTCAAAGTGTCGGACGTGAGGAGAAGCGGCGTCGATGAGTGAAGTCAGCGACGAGGATTTCGCCGAGATTCTGGCCCAGACCCGCCATTTCGTTCGTAGCTCGGTGGTTCCGCGCGAGGCCGAGATCCTCGCCGAGGACCGCGTTCCCGACGATCTGCGCGAACAGGCCAAGGCGATGGGCCTGTTCGGCTACGCCATCCCGCAGCAGTGGGGCGGGCTGGGCCTGGACCTCACCCAGGACGTCGAGTTGGCCATGGAGTTGGGCTACACGTCGCTGGCGGTGCGCTCGATGTTCGGCACCAACAACGGCATCGCCGGTCAGGTGCTGGTCGGGTTCGGCACGCAGGAACAGAAGAGCCGCTGGCTGGCCCCCATTGCCACCGGTGACGTCGTGGCCTCCTTCGCGCTCACCGAACCGGGTGCGGGCTCCAACCCGGCCGGACTGCTGACCAAGGCGGTCCGCGACGGTTCGGACTGGCTGATCTCCGGCCAGAAGCGGTTCATCACCAACGCGCCCACGGCCGAGTTGTTCATCGTCTTCGCCCGCACCCGCCCGGCCGACGAGCAGGGCGCCGGTATCGCGGTCTTCCTGGTGCCCGCCGGCGCCGACGGGGTCGAGGTCGGCGTCAAGGACGCCAAGATGGGCCAAGAAGGGGCATGGACGGCCGACGTGAGCTTCACCGGCGTACGCGTCTCCGATGCGGCGCTGGTCGGCGGCAGCGAGGATCTCGGCTACCGGGCTGCATTGACCTCGCTGGCGCGCGGCCGGGTGCACATCGCCGCGCTGGCGGTCGGCGCCGCCCAGCGCGCTCTCGACGAGTCGGTCGGTTATGCGGCCACCGCCACCCAGGGCGGCACCCCGATCGGCAGCTTTCAACTGGTGCAGGCGATGCTGGCCGACCAGCAGACCGGCGTTTTGGCCGGCCGCGCCATGGTTCGTGACGCCGCGCGCAAGTGGGTCACCGAGGAAGACCGCCGAATCGCGCCGTCGGCGGCGAAGCTGTTCTGCACCGAGATGGCCGGCAAGGTCGCCGATCTCGCGGTACAGGTCCACGGCGGCACCGGTTACATGCGCGGAGTACCGGTCGAACGCATTTACCGCGATGTCCGGCTGCTGCGCCTGTATGAGGGCACCAGCGAGATCCAACGGCTGATCATCGGCTCGGGTCTGGTCAAAGCCGCTCAGCGGCAGACATGAATCGACAAGGGAGGGATCAGGCATGACGGGACGATTGACCGACCGGGTCGCGTTCATCACCGGAGCCGCACGCGGGCAGGGGCGCGCGCACGCGGTGCGCATGGCCAGCGAGGGCGCCGACATCATCGCAATCGACGTGGCGGGCAAACTCCCGGACTGCGTACCCTACGACCCGGCAAGCCCGGAGGATCTGGCCGAAACGGTACGACTGGTGGAAGCCACCGGTCGGCGCATCGTGTCCTCGGTGGTCGACACCCGCGACTACGACGGGCTGCGGGAGGTGGTCGTCGCCGGGGTGTCCGCGCTGGGAAGGCTGGACATCATCGTCGCCAATGCCGGTGTCGCAGCCCCGCAGGCCTGGGATGCCATCACCCCGGAGAACTTTCGCGATGTGCTGGATATCAATGTGACCGGCACCTGGAACACCGTGATGGCCGGTGCGCAACACATCATCGACGGAGGTCGCGGCGGCTCGGTCATCTTGATCAGCTCGGCGGCCGGCATCAAGATGCAGCCGTTCATGGTGCACTACACCGCCAGCAAGCACGCCGTCACCGGCATGGCCCGCGCGTTCGCCGCCGAACTGGGCAAGCACGGGATCCGGGTCAACAGCGTGCACCCCGGCCCGGTCAACACCGACATGGGTACCGGCGACATGGTCAGCGCACTGGGGCAGGCGATGGAGACTAATCCGCAACTCTCGCAGATGCTCACGCCTTTCCTGCCCACTTGGGTGGCCGAGCCGGAAGACATCGCCGGCACGGTGTGCTGGCTGGCCAGCGGTGACTCCCACCTGGTCACCGCCGCCGCGATTCCGGTGGATCAGGGCTGCACCCAGTACTGAGGCGGCCATGGACCGGTTCTGCGCAACGCTGTCCGCGGGCCTGCACGGCTACGGCGCGGCACCATGCATCGAGTTCGAACGGAAGTGGTACTCCGGCAACGACATCACCGGCTACATCGCAGCTGTCGACGACCAGCTGGACCGGGCGGGTGTCGCACCCGGCGATCCGGTGGGCGTGGTGGTGCGCAACCGGGTCCCGCACGCCGCGGTCATCCTGGGCTTCATCGCCGCCGGTCGTCCGGTCGCGATGATCTACTCCTACCAATCACCGGACTCCATTGCCCGCGATATCGGCGCGCTGCGGCTGCCGGCGATCCTGGCCGATCAGCAGGACTGGACCGGACCGGTGCGCAACGCCGTCACGCATGTCGGATCGGCCGGGATCGGGCTCATTCCCGAGCCGATCGGTGTCGAAACCATCGCTGCGCGACGGCAAGTCGGCGATGCAGCGCCCGGCGGCAGGCTCGCACCCGGACTGCACATCTTGACCAGCGGCACTACCGGGGCGCCCAAACGGGTGCCGGTATCGACGTCGGCACTGCAGCACACGGTGCTGACCATGACCGTGGGGCAGCACCCCGCCCCCGACGATCCGCCCGAACTGGTGTACTGGCCGTTCGGCAGCATCGGTGTGTGCCAACTGCTGGTCGGCCCCTACACCGGCAAGCGGATGGTGCTGCTGGAGAAGTTCGCCGTCGCCGAGTGGGTGCGGGCAGTCAAGACCTACCGGATTAAACGGACCGGTGTGCAGCCGGCGATACTGCGCATGCTGCTCGACGCCGACGTCGCCAAGGCGGATCTGGCCTCACTGGAGTACCTGCCCGGCGGGTCCGGCCCGCTGACGCCGCGGTTGCGCGAGGAGTTCGAGAGCCGCTACGGCATACCGCTGCTGTGGGCGTACGGCGCAACGGAATTCGCCGGCTCGGTTTGTGCCTGGACCCCGGAGGACTACCAGCGCTACCGCGACACCAAGCCGGACAGCTCGGGCAGGCCACTGCCGGGCGTGCAGGTTCGCCTCGTGGATGCGGACACCGGCACGGTACTGCCGACCGGTAGGCACGGCCTTCTCGAAGCCCGAGTGCAGGTGATCGGACCGGAGTGGATCCGCACCACCGATCTCGCCTCGGTGGATGCTGACGGTTTCGTCACGATTCACGGGCGGGCGGATGGCGCGATCAACCGCGGCGGTTTCAAGGTCCTGCCGGAAACGGTGCGCGCGGTGTTGGTGTCACATCCGGCGGTGCGGGACGCCTGTGTGATCGGGCTCCCTGATACACGCCTGGGTCAAGTCCCGGTAGCGGCCGTCGAGCTGCGGCACAGTGGCGGGAAGCCGTCGGAGGACGACCTGAAGACCTTGGTGCGCGACGCGCTTCCCAGCCATCATGTGCCGGTGGCGATCGTCGTCGTCGAACAACTGCCGCGCAATGCCGCGCTCAAAGTGCGGCCCGCCGATGTCGCGGCGCTGTTCGAGACGCGGCGGTCATGAGTCCGGCCCGAGCCTGAGTGGCAGCGCCGGCAGCGAGCACGTCGCCGACGGCCAGGTGATCTCGGGCACGAAACCCGGCGCGACCCCGAAATCGGGAATGCGGGCCAACCATTCCGAAACCACGAGTTTGAGCTCCATCCGAGCGAGGTGTGAGCCCAGACAGCGGTGTGGTCCGCCGCCGAATCCCCAGTGTTTGTGCACCTTTCCGTCGAGGACGAGCTTGCCCCCGGAAAACTCGTCGCTGCCGTCTCGATTGATCGCACCGAGGCAGAGGCGGACCTGGGCGCCCGCGGGAATCTCAATGCCGGCGACGGTGACCGGGCGGGTGGTCGCTCGCCCGACGACGGGTGCCGCAGGTTCGAGGCGGATCATCTCCTCGACGAAGACCGCGACACCGTCGGGGTCGGCGCGCAATTCCGCACGCAACCCGGGCCGGCGGGCCAGTTCCAGCATCGTCATGCCGATCATGGCGGTGACGGTGTCCAGCCCGGCCAGCACGAACACCAGGGACAGTCCGGTGGCCTCGTCGTCGTCGAGCGGGTCTGCGCCGTGCAAGACTTCCGAGAGAATGCCGGGCCGTGGTTCCTTGCGTTGGCGGGCAACCGCTTCGGTGAGGTAGCCGAACAGCTCCACTGTCGGGGTCAGGTCCACGCTGGCGGGGTCGTCGGTCAGACTCAACGCGATAATCGCGTTCTTCCAGGCGACCAGGCGGTCCCGATCCTCCAGGGGCAGACCGAACAGCGTGAGGAACACCTGCGATGGGTAGGGAGTGGCCAATTCGGCCATCACCTCACACCAGTCGTGCTCGGCGATCCCGGCGATGAGCTCGGCGGCCTGCGACTGCAACGATGGCAGCAGAGCCATCAGGGTCTGGGGGCTGAAGTAGCGATGTAGCAGCTGCCGGTACCGGGTGTGGTCGGGCGGGTCGAACCCCAATGGCACCAGCGGAACCGGGCTGATCATGTCGCCGTAGGGGATCCTCGAGGAGAAGACCTCCCAGTCACGCAGCGCGGCAAGCACATCATCGCGACGGGTGAGGTAGTAGGCGCCCTCGCCGTACACCACGGGCCCGAGATCGCGCAGCGCCGCCCACCCTTCACCACGATCGCGGGCCATCGGCAGGTCAGTGTAAGCGAAGTGCGGCACCGCCGGTGCCACGTGCACGTCGGTCATGACCGCTCAGCCACCCTGCTGTTGTGCGGCTTGCTGTCTGGCCCGCCGGGCCTCGTACCGCTCGACCAGCTCCCGGAAGCCGAGCCGGTCATATTGCGGAACGGGCTGAATCCCCCAGATGTCCTTGGCGGTGTCCTTACCCTCGGCGCCCTCGGGCGGCCCGAGCGGCGGGTAGGGGTACTTGCACTCGAGAGTGTCGTCGGAGTAGCGCACCTTGAGCAGCTCGCTGCAGATCTGGGTGAGACTCAGCGTCGGGTAACCGTAGTAGATCGCCATGAACGGCAAGGTGAAAGCGCCTTCGATGACCAGTGCGACCAGGCACACCAATGTAGCGCGCTTGATCCAGGTGTGCATGCGCGCGTAGTACGGCGTGGTGCCCGGCGGGAGATCTTCGGCGGCAGTGGTTTCCATCGTTGTGCTCCTTTTAGTCGGTGAAGATTTCGCGGTTCACCGTGTGCAGATACGGGATGGCGAGGAAGGGGGTGATGTAGAAGATGTCGTAGAGCCACCAGCCGATGACCGGAAAGATCACCCCGGCGAACCGCACGTCGGCGAACATCGTCATGTTGAACACGTACAACACCCAGATCAACACGCCCATCCAGCAGGTGACGATCATCCACTGGTGGCCCCAGCGCTTCATCTGAAGAAAGCCGATCGCGGCGGCGCAGCGCATCGCGAACACCGTGAGGATCATGCCGAAGACCATGGATTTCTCCCCGGGCCCGGCGGCACCGCCGACCCAGAGTTCGTTGTAGTGCCAGAAATAGCCGGCGTCGAACATGTGGCCCCAGCCGATCATCAGCACCCGGTTGATCAGCGTGTGGTTGGCAACCAGGTCCAGCGACCAGCCCAGGCTGTTGAGCATGCCGTCGATCAGCACCAGATAACCGATCAGGGTGACGATCATGGGCCGCACCGACAGGCCCGCCCGCTGAGCCTCGCGCTGCAACCACACCCCGCGCATGAAGATCGGGAAGCCGATCAAACCGGGTGCCCACATGCCCATCAGCGCAGCCCCGACGATCATCCATTTGTCGGCCTGCCACTGGGCGAGGCGGGACTGCTCCTGGTGGTCTTCCAGACCGACCGGTGGCCCGGTGACGGTCACAGGTACCACCAGCCCCGTTCGAACGACATGTACAGCTGGATCAGGAACATCGTGAGCAGGTAGCCGTAGATGACGATCTGGAAGACGATCAGGGCCCTCTTGCGTTTCTGCTCTTGCTGGTCGGCCATTTCGGATTTCCCTTCTAGAGTTTGTCGGCGTCGAGCAGAACTGCGGCCGCGATCTCGCGCAGTCCTTCACTGATGGCACCATCGGTGCTCAGCGGCGCGAGAATGCACGCTTCGGCCGCTTCCAGTTCGCCGGCACCGGCCGCGATGAGCTGTGCTGCGGTGACCAGCACCCGGGTCGACGGCGGCTCGAAGTGGAACGCCTCGTCGGCGGTGCGGATGGCGATGGCGCAGTGCACGAGTCGCTGCGCGGCGGCAAGTTCTATGCCGGTCTCCGCGACGACGGCCTGCGCCTCGCGTTCGGGGGGAAGGTAGGTCATCGGCAAGGTGGCGAAGCGCTGCCGGAACGACGGTTTGAGCTCCTTTAACGAACTCCGGTACGCCGGGTTGTAGGAGCACACCAGCATGAAATCGTCCGGCGCCCGGACCACTTCGTCGGCTCTGTCCAGATACAGGCTGCGGCGATGATCGGTGAGCGAGTGCAGAATCGCCAGTGAGTCGTGACGCGCCTCCACCACCTCGTCGAGGTAGCAGATGGCACCGGTTTTGACCGCCCGGGTCAGTGGTCCGTCGGTCCAGGTGACATCACCGCCGGTCACCATGAAGCGTCCGACGAGATCTGAACTGGTCAGGTCATCATGGCAGCTGATGGTGATGACGGGCCGACCCAGCAGTGATCCCATATGTTCGACGAACCGGGTCTTACCGCAACCGGTCGGCCCGGTCAGCATCACCGGGATCCTCCGAGTGAAGGCCTGCTCGAAGAGTCGGACCTCGTTTCCGTTCGAGTAATACATGTCGCTGCTCATGTGGCTCCCTCCCTTACGTACTGATCAGTTCGCGGTGCACGCGTGCCAGTACCCGCGGCAGTTCTTCCACCCGGCTGATCCGTTGTGAGCGTTTGGGTCCGAAAACCTCGGGCAACGGGTCGACGCGTGTCGGGCCGACGCCCACGTAGTAGACCGACACACCGGCCTCGTTGGCCTCCTCCACCGCGTGTGCGGCGTCCGACCAGGCGTACCTACCCTCGTAGCCTTCGTCGGAGATCATCCCGTCGCCGATGATGATGAGTAGTCGGCGCTCCGAGGGCTGGTCGAGCAGTCGGCTGGTCAGATGCCGGATCGAGGCACCGAGGCGGGTGTAACCACTAGCGGACAACCCCATACCGCTCGGCGGGACGAAGCGGGCTTCCGGAAAGTCCTTCAGGCAACGGACTTCCACCCGATGCCTGGTGTTGCCGGTGAACACGAAGATCCCGTGCCGCTCACGCGCGTGGGTCATGGCGCGGGACAACGCATCCGCGCAGGCCAGCTCGAGCCGGAACACCCGTCCCCCGTGTACCCCCAGCGAAGAGCTGCCGTCGAGCAGCAGCGCGGTGTTGACATCGCGGTCACACGGCAACAGGTCGCGGAACAGCCGGGGCTCGCCGGCCTCCCCGGTGCGCAGGTCGACGTAATGGCGGACGTACTGGTCGATATCGAGATCCGACCCGTCTTCGAGCCGGCTGACCATCGCGCGGTGGGTGTCCTCCTGAAACCACTTGCGCAGGTCAGCCGAGGTCGTGGTGGGGGCACCGACTCGTCGGTCACGCGCGAGCTCCACAACGGCCACGTGGTCGGGCATCAGGCGTTCGGTCCAGGAGTTCCACTCCGGATACGGGATTCCCGGACGGTGCTCAGGGGTGACATCGGTGTCGTTGTCCTGCGGCCGGCTCGGGGGAGGCAGGTTCGGATTGCGAACCCCACCGTCACCGCCGACGGGCACCGAGTACGGTCGCGGCATCCGTTTTTGCGTCGTGGTCCAGGGCATCCTGCCGAACTGCCGCCGCAGTCTGTCGGTCAGCCCGGTGGGCGCGGTGTAGATCGCCGGCAGCCGGCCCAGCAGCGGGTCGAGCTCCGCCTGATCCGGTCCGCGGGCCGCCTCGATGGCCCGACCGATCATGTCCCGCGCCTCGAGCTGCGGGTCTGCCGGTACGAGTTCGGGTAGCAGACGGGCGAACTCGGGCATCAGGCCCGGCCACCGCGACGCGATCCAGCCCAGGGCGACGCCGGCCTCCACGACGGTCAGCGCCCCCAGTTCGCGTGCCGACAGTTCGTTGATCCGGTACTGGCCCAGCCGGTCCTTCGACGATGCGCATTGCAGGGCGATCCCGCAGGTCAACGATCGCCGGGTCCAGTCGGTCCGCAATGCCGGGTAGGGCACGTGCACGTGACTGCGCGACACGCTGAGGCCGAATCCGCGGTGGTCGCCGGTGACCAGTCGCACGCCGGCGCGGTTCTCCTCGCTCAGCGCGACCGCGGTGACCGAGCAGCTGCGTTCCAACGCCATGGCGGCCGTCTGGTCGAGGTCAGTCATGAACCGCCCCTCCCGGGCAGGCGTGCGCCGGGCTCAGAACGTGCCGATGTTGGAGAACATCCAATACCAGAACCAGATGACCAGACCGGTACCGCCCCATGCCGCGACGTAACGCAGAATTTCCCAGACGTAGTCCATGGTCGGACCTCCTTGTTGACGGGTTCAGGCCACGCGCCGCGGCGCAGGACACCTTGTTGCGCATGATGTTTCGTTCGCCACCGCGAAGCCTCCCGAAGACCACGCCGGCCCGTGTCTGGCGTCGGCGGGTGTCGTGCCGGACCTGGCGCAGCTGTGGGGTCATGGTGCACTGTTTCTAACCCATTGACTGACTTCAGTCAATAGAACTCGTTCAATCGGTGAAGATCTCGCGGTTCACCGTGTGCAGATACGGGATCGCGAGGAACGGGGTGATGTAGAAGATGTCGTAGAGCCACCAGCCCACGACCGGGAAGATTACGCCGGCGAACCGCACGTCGGCGAACATCGTCATGTTGAAGACGTACAACACCCAGATCACCACGCCCATCCAGCAGGTGACGACCATCCATTGGTGGCCCCAGCGCTTCATCTGCAGGAACCCGATCCCGGCCGCGATCCGCATGGTGAACACGGTGAGAATCATGCCCGCTTCCATGGCCTTTTCGCCTGGGCCGGCAGCGCCGCCGACCCAGAGTTCGTTGAAATGCCAGAAGTATCCGGCGTCGAACATGTAGCCCCAGCCGCTGAGCAGCACACGCGCCAGCAAGGTGTGACTACCGATCAGGTCGAGCGCCCACCCCACGGTGTTGATCGCCGCGTCGACGATAACCAGGTATCCCAGCAGGGTCACCAGCATCGGCCGCACCGACATTCCGTTCCGCTGCGCCTGCCGGAGCAGCCACACTCCCCGCAGGAACAACGGCAGGCCGAAAATGCCCAGTGCCGCAGTTCCTATCAGGATGCTTCCGCTGATCAGCCATTTGTCCGCCTGACGCTGGGCCAGGCGCGACGCTTCCATATGCTCTTCAACCGACAGTGCACCGGGCATGTCGACTGACTCTAGTCATTCAATGTCGCGGACGACAAGGATTGATCAGGCGATCACGGCCACGCTGTGCAGGGTGCGCTTCACCAAATCTTCGAGCAACTCGTGACGCATAGGATCGTTGGTGGTGATCGCCAGCGCGTAGAGACCGAGCAAGAAGAACACTGCACTGTTGATCGGCCGGACCTCCGGGTCCACCTCCCCCTCGGCCTGGGCCTGCTCGATGCGCTTGCCCAACAGCAGGACCAGTGAGTGATCACTACCGTCCTCGGCGGCCGGGCGGGTCTGGGAGAAGTGCAACGCCAGGAAATCCTTGAACAACAGCTCACCGAGGCGGCGCTCCAGCCCCAACACCAGTCGCACCGCTTCGGTCAAGGCGGATTTCAGGTCATGCCCCTTGGCCAGGTACCGGCCGAACTGCTTTGCCATCCGGTCCTCTTCACGCTTCTCGAGCTCTAACAGCACATGTTCCTTGGTGGGGAAGTGGAAGAAGAACGTGCCGTGCGCGACGCCGGCGGCGGCGACGATGGCGCCGACGTCGGCCTGCGCCATCCCGGTCCGCTTGAACTCGGCCGTCGCCGCACCCAGCAGGCGCTCGCGCGTCTGCAGGCGCTTGGCTTCACGCGCCGTCATCTTGTCTGACTTGTCCACCACGGCCATGCCCGGATCCCTCTGCCTACTGCGTTGTGACCATTCGCCGGTCACGACAGTACCGCCTCGGCACTCCTCCGCCGGAAGATGACTTACGTCAGTGACTGCGTTCCGGTTGGAGCTGCCGCTATCAGGGCGCGGATGTTGTTCTTGCAGCGCCCGCATACCGTGCCCGCCCCGGTGAGTTCACCGACCTGTTTGGTGTTCGACGCACCGGCGGCTACGGCATCGATCACCTGCTGACTGGTCACCCCCGCGCACAGGCAAACGTACATGGGGTCTCACGCCCCGGCCTGAGTCTCCAGTTGTCCCTTGTCCACCTTGCCGGTGGCGTTCAGCGGCAACCGGTCTACGAAGCGAACCGAACGCGGAACCTTGAAACCCGCCATCCGGTCACGGCTCCACGCGATCAGCTCCGATTCCGAGAGCCGCGGATCCCGTTTCACCACAAAGGCCTTGCCCACCTGGCCGAGCCGCTCGTCGGGGACACCGATCACCGCGGCCTGCGCGACGGCCGGATGCTCCAGCAGGAAGCCCTCGATCTCGGCCGGGTAGGCGTTGAAGCCGCCGACGATGAACATGTCCTTCTTGCGTCCCACGATCCGCAGCCGACCCGCGTCGTCGATCGTCCCGATGTCTCCGGTGTGCAGCCAGCCCTGCGGGTCGATCGCCTCGGCGGTCGCTTCCGGGTCGTCGAGGTAGCCGGCCATCACGTTGTAGCCGCGTACCAGGACCTCGCCGGCTTCGGCGTCGCCGGCTATGCGGATCTCGATGTCCGCACAGGCCTGGCCCGCCGTGGTGGCGATGTCCTCGAATGAGTCGCCGCGGCGTGAGGCGGTCACCGTACCGGCCTCGGTCAGCCCGTAGCCGGTCATGATCGACTGGAACGGCAATTCGCTGCGGATCCGGCGGATCAGGTCCACCGGGATGTCGGCGGCGCCGGTGACCGCGGCGCGCAGCGATGACAGGTCACGCCCGGACACAGCGTCCAACAGCGACTGATACAGCGTCGGCGGACCCGGCAGCATCGTGATGCGTTCGGTCTCAATGAGTTCGGCCACCACGTCGACATCGAAAACCCGAACCGGGACCATGGTCGCCCCTCGGATGCAGGCGGCGATGCAGCCCGCCTTGTAACCGAAGGTGTGGAAGAACGGGTTGACCATCAGATAGCGGTCACCCTCGCGCAGATCGGCCAGGTCGCACCACTCGGCGTAGAGCCGCAGATTCTGCTGATGGCTCATCATCACGCCTTTGGGCCGGCCGGTAGTGCCCGAGGTGAAGATGATGTCGGCGATGTCGCCACCGTCGACCGCGCGGTGCAGCGGCGCACCTGACGCCAGGAAGTCTGATTTCAGGTCGATCACCGGGATGCCGGGCGGGGCGGTGAAATCCAGCCCCAGGAAACCCTTTTCGACCAAGACCAGCTTGGCGCCGCTGCGACGGATGATGTCGTCGGCCTCAGCCGCCTTGAACCGGGTGCTGACCGGAACGAGCACTCCGCCGGCGGTCAGCAGCCCGAATGCGGCGATGATCCATTCCGCGGAGTTGGGCGCCCAGATGGCCACCCGATCACCCTTGGCGACCCCCGCCGCGGCGAACGCTCCCGCCGCACAGCGGACCCGGTCGGCCAACTGGGAAAAACTCAGCCGCACCGGGCCGTGGGGGGGGGGGGGGGGGGGCCCCCCCCCCGAGGCCGCCCCCAAACACCAACAGGGG
>NZ_MVHC01000089.1 GCF_002086455.1 Mycolicibacter algericus DSM 45454 | reverse complement strand
CCCTCAGCGGGTTCGACATCTTGCCCCGCGATCAGTGCCAGCAACCCCAGGGCCGCGACCACCGGCTCGCCGGCGTGATCCTGGTCAATCCCGGCGAGTGCCTCCAGTAGTGCGTTGGCATCGTTGACCAGAGCCGAGACCAGCGCATCCTTGGCGCCCGGCTCGTCCCAGTCGATCACCGGCTTACCCGTACTGGTGTAGTCATGCCCGGTGCACATCGTCGCGATCGCCTCCGCGCCGCCGGGCACGACCCGCCCCACCCGCCGGATCGCTGAGATCAGCTGGGTGATGGTGTCCTGGGTGGCGACGGCATCGGCCAGAATCGTCGAATCCACCGCACGCTTGCCGCGGCCCCGCAGGATCCCCGTCTCGGAGACCACTTTGCGCACCGCCTCGTTGATTCGATGCGGCCGCTTCGACTTAGCCAGCCGGCTGCGCCAATACACCAGGGTGGTTGCATCGAATCCCTTGTGGTCCAACGCTATCCCGGTCGCCACCTTCCACCGCAGGTCACAGCGCGCGGCCTCGGCTGTC
This sequence comes from Mycolicibacter algericus DSM 45454, assembly GCF_002086455.1. GTDB lineage: Bacteria > Actinomycetota > Actinomycetes > Mycobacteriales > Mycobacteriaceae > Mycobacterium > Mycobacterium algericum. The sequence goes on along the minus strand of NZ_MVHC01000089.1, from coordinate 249 downwards.
TCCCGATCAGACAGATCATGCAAGGTCTGCAACACCAACACCGAGGCCATCACCGACGCCGGAATCGATGGCCGACCCCGACCCGAGGGAAACAGGTCCTCGAACTCCTCATCACCAAACAAATCGCGACGATGCGCCGCCAAGAACGCAAACATGCTGCCCTCAGGCACCAAGTGCCCAACCAGAGCCTCCGCGTCCAGCAATTCCCGATCCGGCCCCTCCACACCCTGCACCAGGCCATTCTCCCAG
>NZ_MVHC01000088.1 GCF_002086455.1 Mycolicibacter algericus DSM 45454 | reverse complement strand
TCGTGGCTGATCGGCAGCACGAAGTTCTCGCTGTAGGCATACAGCATCGAGAACGTCATCTCATGGTGGTGATAGGAGCGGTGCACCGGGTCGTGACCGAGATAGGACAGCGTGTCGTGCATCCAGCCCATGTTCCACTTCATCGAAAAGCCCAGGCCGCCAAGGCTGGTATCGCGGGTGACACCGGGCCAGGAGGTCGATTCCTCGGCGATGGTCACGATTCCGGGCGCCACCCGGTGCGCGGTCGCGTTGAGCTCCTGCAGGAACTGCACCGCCTCCAGGTTCTCCCGGCCGCCGTGGATGTTGGGGGTCCAGCCGCCCTCAGGACGGGAGTAATCCAGATACAGCATCGACGCCACGGCATCGACGCGCAGCCCGTCGACGTGGAACTCGGTCAGCCAGTACAGCGCATTGGCCACCAGGAAGTTGCGCACCTCCGGACGACCGAAGTCGAACACGTAGGTGCCCCAGTCGAGCTGTTCACCGCGGCGCGGGTCGGCGTGCTCGTAGAGCGGGGTGCCGTCGAAACGGCCCAGCGCCCACGCGTCTTTGGGGAAGTGCGCCGGCACCCAGTCCACGATGACGCCGATGCCGGCGCGGTGCAGCGCGTCGACCAACGCCCGGAAATCATCGGGTGTGCCGAAGCGCGCCGTCGGCGCGTAGTACGACGTGACCTGATACCCCCAGGACCCGCCGAACGGATGCTCGGCGACCGGCAGCAACTCGACATGGGTGAAACCGTGCTGCACCACGTATTCGGTCAGCTCCACCGCGAGCTGGCGATAACTCAGACCGGGACGCCACGACCCGAGGTGCACCTCGTAGATGCTCATCG
>NZ_MVHC01000087.1 GCF_002086455.1 Mycolicibacter algericus DSM 45454 | reverse complement strand
CCCCTACGTGTTCTGCGACGCCACCTTCTGCAAGGTCCGCGTCGGCGCGCACGTGGTGTCTCAGGCCCTGGTGGTGGCCACCGGAGTCTCCATCGACGGCACCCGCGAAGTGCTGGGCACCGCCGTCGGCGACAGTGAGTCGTTTGAGTTCTGGCGCGAATTCCTGGCATCACTGAAGGCCCGTGGGCTATCCGGGGTGCATCTGGTGATCTCTGATGCCCACGCTGGCCTCAAGGCTGCGGTGGCTCAGCAGTTCACCGGATCATCGTGGCAACGCTGCCGGGTGCATTTCATGCGCAATCTGCACGGCGTGGTGGCCGCCAAGCATGCCCCGGCGGTCACTGCGGCGATCAAGACGGTCTTCGCCCACACCGAACCGGCCGAGGTCGCCGCTCAGTGGGACCAGGTCGCCGACACCTTGGAGCCAACATTTCCCAAGGTGGCGGCGATGATGGCCGAGGCCAAGGCCGATGTCCTGGCGTTCACCGCATTCCCGCGGGCGCACTGGCAGAAGATCTGGTCGAACAACCCGATCGAACGGCTCAACAAGGAGATCAAGCGTCGCGCCGATGTCGTGGAGATCTTCCCGAATCCGGCGGCGTTTCTGCGCCTTGCCACCGCCGTGGTCATCGAAGCCCACGACGAATGGCAGGTCACCCGCCGCTACCTGTCCGACATCTCCATGGCCGAGCTACGCAAGGTCATCGCCGCCAAACACGACGCCATCGCCGAACCGCTAGCCGAGCAGCGCCAAATCGCCTAGCATCCACCACGACTCGTTGATCACCACGCGTGACTCACGCCGATCCGAAGTCCACCACCCCACGGGGCACTGCC
>NZ_MVHC01000086.1 GCF_002086455.1 Mycolicibacter algericus DSM 45454 | reverse complement strand
GCCCGCGGGTTGACCACCGGGGAGATCAGCGCTCATTTCGCCCAGATCTATGGCGCCCAGGTGTCCAAGGACACCATCAGCCGGATCACCGACCGTGTCGTCGAGGAGATGACCACTTGGCACACCCGGCCGTTGGAGCGCGTGTATGCCGCGGTGTTCATCGACGCCCTGCACGTCAAGATCCGCGACGGCCAGGTCGGTCCGCGACCGATCTACGCTGCGATCGGCGTCGATTTGGCCGGACACCGTGACGTACTGGGCATGTGGGCCGGCGAAGGTGACGGCGAATCGGCCAAGTACTGGCTGGCCGTACTCACTGAGCTGAAGAACCGTGGCGTGGCAGACATCTTCTTCCTCGTCTGCGACGGCCTCAAGGGACTGCCGGCTTCGGTCAGCGCGGTGTTCCCCGACACCGTGGTCCAGACCTGCATCATCCACTTGATCCGCGGCACGTTCCGCTACGCCGGGCGCCAGCATCGCGATGCGATCGCCAAGGCGCTCAAGCCGGTCTACACCGCGGTCAACGCCGCCGCTGCCGCTGAGGCATTGGATGCCTTCGACGCTGAATGGGGTCAGCGTTATCCGGCAGCAATTCGATTGTGGCGCAACGCCTGGAGTGAGTTCATCCCGTTCCTGGACTACGACACCGAGATAAGGAAGGTGATCTGTTCGACAAACGCCATCGAATCCCTCAACGCCCGATACCGCCGCGCCGTGCGGGTGCGGGGTCATTTTCCAACCGAGCAAGCAGCTCTGAAGTGCCTATACTTGGTCACCCGGTCGCTGGACCCGACCGGGACCGGCCAGAAGCGATGGACCATGCGCTGGAAACCAGCACTGAACGCCTTCGCGATCACCTTCGCCGACCGCATGCCGGGAAGCGAAACCAACTAACCGAAGAT
>NZ_MVHC01000085.1 GCF_002086455.1 Mycolicibacter algericus DSM 45454 | reverse complement strand
CCGCACGTAGTGCGGAGCCCCGTAGGTCAGAGCCAATTGATCGAGGATGTCGACGACGCCATCAGCGTTGATGGCGCGGTCGACGTGGATCGCCAGGGCTTCGCGGGTGAATTCGTCGATGACGTTCAGCATCTTGATGGTGCGCCCATCGGCGGTGGTGTCGAACTGGAAGTCCATCGCCCAGATCACGTTCGGTGCGATCGGCGACATCGCCCCGACCGCGGTCCCGATGCCGGTCAAGCGTTTCTTCCTACGGCGCTGCCGAACTCGCAGGCCCTCATCACGCCACAGGCGGCGGATGCGCTTGTTATTCACCGCCCAGCCGGCCCGCCGGGCCATCACCGCGGCCCGCCGCCAGCCCCAGCGCGGCCGGTCGGTGGAGAACGTGCGCAACCAGGCCCGCAGCTCGGCTTCCTCGTCGGTAATCGGCGCCGGTGTCAGGCGCATCGTGGAGCGGTGGATGCCGACCACGGTGCAGGCTCGACGCTCGGAGACCCCGAACCGCTCACGCAGCACCGCCACGGCGCTGCGCTTGCGGTTCGGGGTTAGAAGTTTCCCTCCGAAATCTCCTTGAGCATGTCGATGTCGAGGGCCTGGTTGGCGACCAGCTTCTTCAGGCGGGCGTTCTCGGCCTCGAGTTCTTTGAGCCGTTTGGCGTCGCTGGCCTTCATACCGCCGTACTGGGCGACCCAGCGATGCCAGGTCGACTCGGTGATCTCCAGGTGCCGGCACACCTCGCTGAGTTCCTGCCCGGCGCCGAGCAGTTTGTTGCCCTCGGCGAGCTTGCGGATGATCTGATCCGGCGTATGCCGCCGGCGCTTCTTGGCTGCCATGTCGTTGCTGATTCTTCCTGCCCGAACACCGGGCATCAGAGTCGCACAACAACTGGACCACTACGAGGGGCTCACCTCAG
>NZ_MVHC01000084.1 GCF_002086455.1 Mycolicibacter algericus DSM 45454 | reverse complement strand
CCTCAACGACACACCAAGAGCCCAACCGCCCCGGTCAGCCGCAGGCCCGAAACCCCACCATCCCAGGGGACTTAGCCTTGGCGCCGACACCGACGGCCGAGTCGAGGCCGTTCTGGACCGGCGGCGAACGTGACGAGTTGCTGATCTTCCGATGCCACAGCTGCGGCCATTTCTTCCACCCGCCGGCTCCGGCCTGCTGGCGATGCCGGAGCACCGATGTGGCTCCGGAACCGGTCTCCGGACGGGCCACGGTTGCCGCCTACACCATCAACCAGCAACCGTGGATTCCCGGTTTCGAGCCGCCCTACATCGTGGCGGTGGTCGAACTTGCCGAGGAGCCCGACGTGCGGCTGATCTCCAACGTGGTCAACGTTTCCTCGGAACAGATCAGCATCGGCATGCCGGTTGAGGTGTTCTTCGAGGATTGGACCGCGATGTCGGGCGAGAACGACAGCCGGGTGTGGCTCCCGCTGTTCCGTCCCATCACGGCTGCATAGTCCGCCGCTGCAGCTGCTACAACGGGACAAACTGGCCCACAGTCTCTGCGACGTTGCTAACCGACAGTCGACTGTCACATTAGAGTTGCGGCGACTGCAACCGCCAAGCGCTGCCCATCACGCCTCGGTCTGCCGACGACTCAAACGCCCGACGTGTTGACCTCGCTGCTGTGCACCCATGCCCCTGACGTGAGGGGCCCGCTACCCCGCTGCCGCAGCGGCTCCTCATCAAGACGTAATTGAACACGGTGCACGATCTGCCGGAGGCCCTCGACGAATCGCTGTCTGGTTGGCCGCCGAGTGCGGTGTGGCCGCGTGATCGTAGTTGGGTAGCCAGCGTCGATACCCGACGCGGACGGGACGGCCCAGCGTGCCGCGGTGGCACCGCGACTTGGAATCGTTCCGCGGCCGGTCCTAGCGACCAGCCGGTTCTTCCACGATGCACCGGCCAGCCGCTGCGTGAGCCGTCCCGGTAAGTCCGGGGACTGATTTCCTTGAATCACCCCGCCTTCGGTGGGGTGTGCCTGTGATCGTAGT
>NZ_MVHC01000083.1 GCF_002086455.1 Mycolicibacter algericus DSM 45454 | reverse complement strand
AGTGTCCTGAGTCATTAATTCGTCGGCAGTAGTTGGCGATGGATTCCAGGATTTGGTCGGCGGTTTTGGTCCAGACGTAGGGCCGTGGGTTGTCGTTCCAGGTGTTGATCCAGGCACGGATATCGGCGTTGAGTTGTCGCACTGAGGTGTGGGTGCCGCGTCGTAGTTTCTTGGTGGTCAGTTCGGCGAACCAGCGTTCGACGAGGTTGAGCCAGCTTGAGCTGGTCGGGGTGAAATGCAGCACGAAGCGGGGATGGTTTGTCAGCCAACGCTTTACCGCGGGGGTCTTGTGTGTGGAGGCGTTGTCGAGAACGACGTGGCAGTCCATGTCGGCGGGGACTTCGGCGTCGATCTTCTTCAAGAACGCGAGGAACTCCTGGCTGCGGTGCCGGGAATGCAGCGAGCCGATGACTTTGCCGGTGGCCAGATCAAGTGCGGCATACAGGCTTGAGGTGCCGTGGCGGACGTAGTCATGGCTGGCTCGCGCCGGGGTTCCCGGCAGCATCGGGAACACCGGTTGGGTGCGGTTAAGGGCCTGGATCTGGGTCTTTTCGTCGACGCAGAGCACCACCGCCCGCTCCGGTGGATTGAGATACAGGCCGACGACGTCGCGGACCTTCTCGACGAACAACGGGTCCTTGGATAGCTTCCATGAATCCTGCTTGTGCGGAGCTAATCCGAACGCCCGCCATACCCGCGAGACCATCGACTGGCTCAAACCCAGGTGATCGGCCATTGACCGAGTCGACCAGTGCGTGGCATTCGGCGGGGTGGATTCCAGCGTCGCAGTGATCAACGCTTCAATCTGGTCATCACCGATCACCCTGGGCCGGCCGGGCCGCGGCTCATCGAGCAGTCCGTCGCACCGCAACTCGACGAATCTGTTGCGCCACTTACGGATCGTGCTGCGATCGAGCTCCAGCCGGTCGGCAATCTGGACATTGCTGCCGCCGTCGGCGCACGCCAGAACTATTCGGGCCCGCAGAGCCAGGCTCGCGGCGCTGTTGCGCCGACGAGTCCAGCTCTCCAACTCGGCACGTTCGTCATCGGTCAGGACGATCTTGGCGGCATGCGGCGATGGCATCACCCATGCTAACAAGAGCGTACGAATTAATGACTCAGGACAC
>NZ_MVHC01000082.1 GCF_002086455.1 Mycolicibacter algericus DSM 45454 | reverse complement strand
CGTTTGCGGGTGCGCCAGCCGTTGGACAGCAGTCGGTGGTGGGGGCCGCAGCGCAGGGTGAGGTCGTCGATGTCGGTGCGGGGGTGCTGGGCGTAGTCGTGGTTGTGGTGGACCTCGGTGAGTTGGGCGGGCACGGTGCAGCCCGGGTGCGTGCAGCCGCGTTCGGTGTCGTAGAGCACCAAGCGCTGCCCGGGGGTGGCGAGTCGTTTGGTGTGAAACAGCGCGATCTGTTTGGCGCCGTCGTAGATGCGGAGGTAGTGGTGCGCGTGGGAGGCCAGTGCGATCACGTCGTGCAGGGGCAGCCAGGTGCCGCCGGCGGTGGTGGCTTTGCCGGCGGCGGCTTCGAGTTCGGCCAGGCTCAGCGACACGACGATGGTGGCGGGCAGCCCGTGGTGGCTGCCCAGTTCACCGGAGGCCAGCAGGTTGGTGGCCATGGCTGCCAGGGCGTCGTGGTTGCGTTGCGCCGCTGAGCGGCGGTCGTTGTCGATATGGGCTTGTGAGGGGGTGCCGGATCGGCACGGGGTCTCATCGGCGGGGTTGCACCTGCCCGGGGCGGCCCAGTGGGCCAGCACGGCATCGAGGGCGGCGCGGGCGTGGGGGTCGAGGTGGCCTTTGATGGCGGTCATGCCGTCGCGGTCTTGGGGGCCCAGGGTGATGCCGCGTCGTTTGGCGCGTTGCTCGTTGTCGGTGTGGTTGCCGTCGGGGCGCAGGTAGTCGGCGACGCGTTGGGCGAGTTTGGCAAGTTCGTCGGGCCGATGGTGGGCGGCCAGATCGGCGAGATGTTGTTCGGCTTGGGCCAGTGTGCCCGCATCGATGCTGTCGGGCAGGTAGTCGAACAGGGCGCGGATCACCGCGATGTGCTCGGCCCCGAGTCGGCCTTTGCGTTGGGCGGTGGCCACCGCGGGCAGCACCGGAGCCAGGGGTTGTCCGGTCAGGGTGCGTCGCGGTCCCAGGTCGGCGGCCTCGTCGATGCGGCGCCCGGCCTCCCCGCGGGTGATGCCGAGTTCGTCGGCGAGCACCCAGCGAGGTTTGCCGCCCAGTTCCTCGGGGTCGGTGGCGGCGACGTGGTTGACCATCGGATGCTCCACCGCCGGTAGCCGGCGGCGCAGTGTCTCGCAGCGCTGTAGCAGTGCCAGGCATTCGCGTGGGGTCAGTGCCGAGAAGTCCAGCTCCAGGGCCTTATCCAGATCGGCCGAAAGAGCGTCGAACGCCTCGACGATTTCTTCCCGA
>NZ_MVHC01000081.1 GCF_002086455.1 Mycolicibacter algericus DSM 45454 | reverse complement strand
GGCTCTTCCGGTTTCAGAGTGCGTTGATCCGGTCTTGAAGTTGGCCGGAGTGGATCAGGGATCGCAGGATGTAGTGGTTGAGGTTGCGGAATCCCAGGGCGATGCCGCGTAGGTGTTCCAGGCGGCCGTTGATGGCTTCGACGGGGCCGTTGGAGACGCCGACGTCGAAGTAGGCCAGGATCTCGGCGCGCCGCTTCCACAGGCTGCGGCCCAGCTGCGCCAACTCGTCGAGTCCCTTGGGTAGTCCCGATCGGATTCGTTTGAGGCACTTGAACATCGTTAGCTTGCCCGCCCGCCGATCCGGGTTGGCGTAGGCGGCGATCAGGTCCTGGTAGTAGCAAGCGGTGACCTCCACCGCCGCATGCGCATCATGGGCTGCGATGGCCTTGCCCAGCTTGGCTTTCTGCTTGTCGGTGAGCAGCGCGGTGCGGGTGAGCAGGATCCGACGAATCCCGTACAGCGGATCGCCGGTGCGGCCGCGATGCCCGCAGGTGTCCTGCTGGATGCGCTGGCGGCACACGGTGAGCTTGTCGGCGGCCAGATGCACCACATGGAACGGATCCATGACCGCCCGTGCCGCCGGCAGCGCATCGGCAGTGGCAGTGCGGTAGCCGGCGAACCCGTCCATCGACACCACCTTGACCCGGCTGCGAAAGTTCGCGTCTTTGTCATTGAGCCAGGCCTTGAGTACTTCGGCTGATCGGCCGGCGACCATGTCGAGCAGTCGGGCTGGGCCGGTGCCGTCGATGACCGGAGTCAAGTCGACGATGACGGTCACGAAATCGGCCTCACCTTGGCCGCGGCAGTGCTTCCACTTGTGCTCATCGACACCGAGGTAGCGCACCCCGTCGAGATGCTCAGGGGAGCCGAACACCAGTTCACGGGTGAGTTCGGCAGCCACGGTGTTGACGGTGTTCCAGCTCAAGCCAAGGGCTTTGGCGATCGCTGACACGGACATCTTGTCGATCGCCAACCGCTGCAAGATCCAGCGAGCACATCTGCGGGTGGTCGATGCTTTCGCCGCGGCGACCCGGCCGATGCGCTGGCGAAAGATTGTCACCGTGCATCGATCGTCGGTGCAGATGAACCGTGGCAGGCACACCCGCAACCGGGTCGGGTGCCCCACCACCGGTAGGTCGGTCACGACCCGCTCGACGTGATCACGCAGCCGACCGGCCTGGCCACACTTCGGGCAGGTCGGGTCGTGTTCGACCGGTCGGCAGTCGATCCAG
>NZ_MVHC01000080.1 GCF_002086455.1 Mycolicibacter algericus DSM 45454 | reverse complement strand
CGAAGTAGGCCAGGATTTCGCGGCGCCGCTTCCAGAGACTGCGACCCAGCTGCGCCAGCTCATCGAGGCCCTTAGGTAGTCCTGATCGAATCCGCTTGAGGCACTTGAACATCGCCAACTTTCCCGCTCTGCGGTCCGGGTTGGCGTAGGCGGCGATCAGGTCCTGGTAGTAGCAAGCGGTGACCTCCACCGCCGCATGCGCATCATGGGCTGCGATGGCCTTGCCCAGCTTGGCTTTCTGCTTGTCGGTGAGCAGCTCGGTGCGGGTCAGCAGGATCCGCCGGATCCCGTACAGCGGGTCGCCGGTGCGTCCCCGATGCCCGCGGGTGTCCTGCTGAATGCGCTGGCGGCAGCCGGTGAGCTTGTCGGCGGCCAGATGCACCACATGGAACGGGTCCATCACCGCCCGCGCTGCCGGCAGCACGTCGGCGGTGGCGGTGCGGTAGCCGGCGAACCCGTCCATCGCCACGACCTTGACCCGGCTGCGGAAGTTGGCGTCCTTGGCGTTGAGCCAGCCCTTGAGGACCTCAGCGGATCGACCGGCCACCATGTCGAGCAGCCGCGCTGGGCCGGTGCCGTCGATGACCGGAGTCAGGTCGACCAGGACCGTCACGAAGTCCGGTTCGCCCTGGCCGCGGCGGTGTTTCCACTTGTGCTCATCGACCCCGAGGTAGCGGACCCCGTCGAGGTGAACGGGTGAGCCGAAGACCAGTTCACGGGTGAGTTCGGCCGCCACCGAGTTCACGGTGTTCCAGCCCAGACCGAGGGCCTTGGCCACTGCCGAGACCGACATCTTGTCGATCGCCAACCGCTGCAGAATCCAGCGGGCACACCGCACCGTGGTGGCAGCCTTGGGTGCGGCGACCCGGTCGATGCGTTGCCGGAAGATCGTCACCGCGCAGCCGTCGTTGCCGCAGGTGAACCTCGGCACCCGGACCCGCAGTCGGGTCGGGTGCCCCACGACGGGCAAGTCGGTCAAGACCCGCTCGACATGATCACGCAACTGGCCAGGGCGGCCGCATTTCGGGCAGGCCGGGTCGTGTGCGACCGGCCGGCAGTCGATCCAGGTGAGTTCGTCGGCGATCGCCGCGCCGGTGATCGTCACCCCCAACTCGACGGTTCGGCAGATGGTGTCGGCAACAAGGCACGTAGGCTCAGACATGGGTCCTGTGGGTGTTCGATTTGGTGTGTGAGAACCCCTATCGTCACACCCCAGGACCCGCCTACATCCCCAACCTCACCCGGTCAGCCGCGCCCGCCCACGCACTCCCGATCGGGAAGAGCC
>NZ_MVHC01000008.1 GCF_002086455.1 Mycolicibacter algericus DSM 45454 | reverse complement strand
ACTACGATCACAGGCACACCCCACCGAAGGCGGGGTGATTCAAGGAAATCAGTCCCCGGACTTACCGGGACGGCTCAGTGCTTGGTACCTTCGCCGAGCCAGAGTTTGTTGCCCTTTTCTTCCAGCACGTACTCATCCATCGCCTGGCCGTACTGGTCTTTGTATGACCTGAACTTCCAGCCCTGCTTCCTTAGATTGCGGAGACGACGGTCGAGCTGCTCAGCTGGCTCGGGCACCCCGTCGTCGCCAAGCGCCTCGCGTAGCTGTCGCATGGTGAATGTGCCTCCGATGGGCACGTTGAACCACAGGTAAGCCGCAAGCCGTCTTTCACCGCCGAACCGCCTCTTGCCGCCCGGGACGGTCTTGAGCTTCCAGTACGGCACCCCGTCGATCATCCATTCCGGCTCCTCAACGTTTTCCACCGGTGAAGCCTTGCAAGGCCATGTCGGTCTTGTTGGGGTTTCAGCTCAATGGGTGCCTCAGGCAGACTGGTAGGCCGTGGCCGATCACATATCCCCCGAGGGGCGCTCACGTAATATGGCGGCGATCCGCGCCAAAGACACCAAGCCTGAGCTTGCACTGCGGGCGGCGCTGCGGCGTGCGGGCGCGACGGGCTACCGGCTCCACCGCAAAGACATCCCCGGCAGTCCCGACCTCAGCTTCATCCGCTGGAAGGTGGCGGTATTCGTCGATGGCGTGTTCTGGCACGGCCACCCCGATCACTGGAACCCCGAGACGGCTTCGTCTGACTACTGGCGCACCAAGATTGCCCGCAATATCGAACGCGACCGGGCCGCCGACTCCGCGCTGCGCGAGATGGGCTGGAGCGTGGTGCGCGTCTGGGATCAGGACGTGAAGAACGACCTCGACGGCTGCGTGAGACTGGTGACTAACGCGATGAAGACCACGGGCTGGCAGCCTGGCGGCTAGACGGCCAGGTCAAGAGCGAGATCGGTGATGTCCCGCAGTCGCTGGCCTGTGATGAGTATGTCGAGCATAGTGATCGCCTCATCGTTCCCGGACAGTTTCACTCCCTCGACCAGTTCGGGCAGTGCGAAATGGTAAACGATGTCTAAGTCGCCAGTACCGAGCGCGAGCGACGCTAGGCGCGACGGGGTGGGTTCCCCGGTCACGACGACGATGTGCGGGGTGCGGCCCTTGCGGTTGCGCATGATGTTGAGTGCCTCCGATCGCGAGTTCTGGGCGCGGTCCGACCGGATAGTCCACTTGCACGAGACTAGGGCGTGGATGATCTGCTTCGGCTGATTTGCGCTACGGATGATCGTGTGGCGGGCGGTATGGTCATCAACCAGTGATAGGGAGTTCCCCTGCTTGTCGCGGTTGATCTCGTCGTCGGCTACCGGGTCTCGCAGTACCAGGATGTCGGGGCCGATCTCGTACGAGTTTCCAAGCACCGCCTCCAGATTGCGGTTTTCCTCGATAGCCATGGCTAGGTCGGCGAGGTGCGTATAGGGCTCATACTTAGAAATTTGGTTGACATCCTCGTTCTTGCTGTTGAACTCGCCGGGCTTGATGACGTTCTTTCTGCCGTGTCGCCTCTTACCACCGACGTTGATGACCGTCCATGCGCCGGGTCGCACGCTCTGAAGGTGGGGGAATGTCTCGTCAAGGAAGACTTTCACCGCGCGCTCGAACTGGGTGCCTGCCTGCTGCCCCTTGAGCTTCTCCTGGGTCTGCGCCCCCAACTGTTCCGCGATGTACCCGGCGATAGCCCTGCTCGTCTTCTGGCTACCGTCGGCGTTCGACGCCACACCGTCCGGCGACATCGACAGCGTGTAGTCGGCGACCAGGCTCGCGTGGAACCGGTTGCGTGCCTTTGTTATCTCGCCTATCACGCGACCGAAGCCAGCGACTTCTTCGCGGGCTTGCGTATGGCCTTCTTGATCTGGAGGCCGACCGCCTCGGCCACCGGCGGTGGGAACGCGTTTCCTACCTGACGGTACGCGGCGGTCTTGCGGCCCGCGAACTCCCACCAGTCTGGGAAGCCCTGGAGCCGCGCCGCCATCCGCACCGTCAGCCGGGGCACCCCCTCGTAGCCGGGACCGGGTGCCTCCTCGGCAATGGTTCTGCCGTCTACGCCTAGCGCCAGCCATGCCTTGCGCGCGCGGGTGGGACCGAGATCTGGTCCGCCGTGCTTCTTGGAGCCGCCGACCAGCGTCGGCGCGATCGTGCTGGCGCGGCGTGCCCAGTCGTCAACGCCCTCCCAGCCGTTGGCGCCCATGAGGTCTTTGAGCGCTTCGCCGACCGACAGCGCCGGTTCACGGTTCGGCGTAGGCCACTGGAACTCGCGCAGCCCGTCGCGGATCGCCACCATGATCACGCGCGGGCGGAGCTGCGGCACCCCGTAGTCGGAGGCGTTGAGCAGCTTCCAGTACGGCTCGTAGCCGAGCGATTTCAGCCGGTCGTTGACGCCGTGGCGATAGTTGTCGAACTGCGGATCGAGGAGGCCGCGTACGTTTTCTAGCATCACGGCCTTGGGCTGCAGCACCTCGGCAAGCTCCAGGGCGCGAGGAAACAGGTCGCGTTCGTCATCGGCCCCGAGTTGCCGCCCTGCCTTGGAGAACGGAGGGCATGGCACACCCCCAGCGAGAAGGTCAACCCCGGCATACACCGAGGCGTCCCACTCATCAAGCAGGTTCATCTCCAACACGTTCCACTGGGGCCTGTTCAGCCGCAACGTCGCGCAGGCGTGTGGGTCTACCTCAACCACGGCGCGGTGGGTGAAGCCTGCGTTGTGGAGCCCAAGAGCTTGCCCGCCCGCTCCGGTGCATATCTCGACCGAGGTGAGGGTCACATTCTGCCTTTCAACATGGGCCGGACGGTACCGCTCGACTACGACATCTGGGAGCCTAACTCCCAGGGCTCTCGCTTCATCGACAGGCTCGCTGGACGACTTGATGCTCGTAAGGGTTACCCGGGTTGGGGCCCACCCGCTACGGCAGCGATGATCGCCTTAAGGTCCTCCGGCGACTTCCAGGAGGGTCGGCGGTGGATCATCTGGTGGCAGTTCGCGCACACCAGCACTAGATCGTCCAAGGTGGACAGCGTCTCTTTGGTGAAGTGCAGGGGTACGCGGTGGTGGACATGAATGAAGCCCTCGCCCAACTCGCCGTAGACCTTCCCAAAGTCGAACCCGCATACTTCACAGGCGATGGCTCCGGTGAGCCTCCGGGCCTGCTTGATCTTGGCGTTCCGCAGCTTGGGATCGCGCTCGCGGAGGTTCACAAGCCGCTGGACGACGCGGCCTTCGACGGAGGCTGCGTAATCGGGTCCGGTTTCACCGTCGGGTTCGGCATCTCCCCAATCGGCGTTGGCGTCCGCCGTCGGGCGGGCGAGGCGGTCATACCGCCGTAATTCCTCCGCTGCCCGGTGCATACCGTCAGGGTTGGCCAGGAACGCCTCTACGGCCATGCGAGTAGTTCTCCCACCTTTAGTCGACTTGCCCTTGTAGGTGGGATGGGCGGTACGGATGTTCTCAAGTTTTCGGTGGACGGAACTTGTGCTGCGAAACTGGTCCGGGACCGGAGCGGGGTGTTGGGCGCGAAGGTATACCGAGAGTTCGTGGACCGCGGGGTCAGATTCCGAGATGGTCTGCCAATTGTTGCCTACTACAAGGTCGCAAGCCAGGACAACCTCATCCCAGGCCCAGTTCGTCTTATCTCTAACCGGGTTGAGCCCAGGAGTTATCGGCGGTAGCCGGTCGGCGATGGCTTGCCATTCGGTGTTCGTGACCGGGAACGGATTCCCGGCGAAAGGTTGCGTGATGATCCGCGACCGGACGAAGCGGGCATCCGATTTCAGGTCGGCCCTAGGGATCAGGTTGCCGAGCAGGATCGTGTCGAAATGGACTGGGCACCATAACCTCGGGGCCGGGCGGTCCTCGGGCTGCCGCCAATGCGGATCATCAGTCACTGTTGTAAATGGTTCACCTGTGACCACCCCGACGGCGTAGACACCGGGTGCATCCGGGCCGCCTACCCACAGCACGGCGCGGTCCCCCGGGGCGATCTCGTCAGCATGCTGGGTTATCGACCATCTCTCTATTGGAACGCGATTCTCCAGCACGGCCATGATGTCGTAGCGCCTCGGGTTGGCCTGGAATATCCATGTTTTCATGCCTCCACGCCTCTCCCGGGCTCCCGGCTCCCGTCCGACCTGATGGTGAAGATAGTGTCCCAGAGCACCCACGTGGATGGTGTTATACGGGTGGGTCTCGGGCTGGCTGCGCTCCTCCTTCCTTTTGCCCTTCGAGGCTTCCCCCCGTCCAGATCCCCCATTGGGCTGAACGTGGCACTTCCGCTTCCTCGCCGCGGCGGACGACGATCAGACTCATTTACACGTCAACGCCGTCGATCCATAGACCGGTCACCTCGTTGACGCGCAGGCTAGTCTCCAACCGAGTGACCGCCGCGTCGCGCCGCCCTGAGGCGGTGATCAGACAGCGCACCTATCAGCAGAATTGCAGCCACCGCGTGTGACCAGGGTGGACTGCCGCCTGAAAGTGTGAGGTCGAACTTCGGTAGGAGGTTTGGCTAGCATCCGAAATGTGTCATATCGAAGCAAGTGAATGGCGTGGCCAGATCGCTAGGAGGGCGCCGTGAGGGCCGTGACATCTGAGCACCGTCAGTATCTTGAGGCGCTTCGTGGTGCTGAGATGCTGAAGTATGCCCGGGTCAAGTACGGCAACCCGTACATGCTGTTGCCGCAGGCCGAGGCGATGCGCCAGGCTGAGCTGCGCAACCTGCACCTCACCGAGAGTGCCGGTCAGCACCGTCACGACGAGCAGGAGCGTAAGCGGGACCAGCTTGACGAGTGGTTGCGACGAACTCTGCGGGAGAAGGCGGCTTCGGTGACTCCGCATGAGGATGACTGACGTGCCCGAGAGCAGTGAACTCGGTAGGGGAACGGGCCTCTTGATCGGCATCGCAATCTTGGCGACACCATCGAGAGCGTCGGCGTAATTCGCCCGCCAGCTACCGTAGGGGTGTCTAGGGCTCTCTGTTGCTCCCGCTGTCGGTCGGGTAGGCATCTCGGTAAGCCTCTAGCTTTCGCTGGAGGTGTCTAACGTCGCTCTTGAGCTCCCAGTCTTTGTCGGCGGTGAAGACCATGAACATGGCCGCGCACACTTCGGTCCCCAGTTCGAGTTCGGGCTTTAGGTCGCTGCCGTATTCATCGAGTTGGGGGTCGTCGAGGCCGTGGCGGTAGTCGACACCGCGGTCTTCTGGCAGGCCGTAGGCCGAATGTATCCATGTGGTGAGTAGTCGCAGGGCCTCTCGGGCAGGTTCGCCGACGACGTCATCGAGTGTCGCGTGTCCCAGTTCCCGGCACACGGCTCTGGTCAGTACGAGTCGCTGGGTGTAGCGCGCCCGCACTTCGAAGCGGGTGACGTCGTCGGGATTTGCCGACGAGACTAGCCAATGCATTGTGGCCGTCCTTTCAGCCGCCGGTGCGGCGGGGGAGGGTTCTGGGGGTCGTGGAAGCGTCAGGCCTCCAGGAGGTCCGCGACGCGCGCGGAAGCGTCAGCGACCTTGCCTGGCCGGTGTCAATAGTGTTCGCCCGCGACAGATCCGGCGCGCTTCCGGACGCCGCCGCTGACTGTCTCGCATGTCGGGTCGCGACGACCCGACTGCGCAGATGGCATCGCGTGCCGACAAGGCCCGCAGCGCGCCATCGGTGTCGAGCAGCATCGCCAGGTGCTGGCGATCCTCGACCGAGCAGAACATGTTGACAGTAACCATGCGGACTAGGCGATCCAGCGCCGCCTGCTTGACGCCCTCAGGCATTCCCAGCGACCGGTTGATCGGCCCGAGGGGGATGCGCGCCGCAGTGACGCAGAACGGGCAGTACCCGCGGCTGACCGCATCGGTACAGGGTATGGACTGGACTGGGTGGGGTAACTGGCAGACTCCTCGATTCACTGGGGCCTCCCTTGCTGGTTACGCGTCTCGCTCCACCACCAGTATAGCATCAGAGCTATATCGCATTAATGTATTATTGGGGGTGTGATCGACCTATCGGAGATTCGCCGTATCGCTGGGGTCACTCAAGTGCAGCTGGCCGCCGCGCTGAACACCAGCCAGGGGCAGATCAGCAGACTCGAGCGCCAATCCGACATGTTGTTGTCGACGCTGAGCGCCTACCTCACCGCATTGGGGGCATCGGCGACGTTGGTGATTGACGTCAACGGCGAGACGCTCGAGTGCACCCTGACGGGAGAGGGGGCATGACAGCTATCAGGCTCACCGCTGCGGACCTCGCGCACCGCCACCATCGCCGGGCGGTCCGGTTCTTCTGGACCTGGCTCATCCTGTCCACCTGTGTCTCGCTGGTGGGCAATGTGGCCCATGCCTGGATTCTGGCGACGCCGGACACCCAGTGGCTCGCGACGGGGGTCGCCGTCGTGCCGCCGACGGTGCTTCTACTGGGCGTGCACGGCCTTGCCGTCTTGGCGAAGGCCAGCACGTTCGGACATACCTATCGCGTCGCTCTCGCCGCGACTACCGCACTCGCGCTGGGTGCGTTCCTGTTGTCGTTCGTCGCGCTGCGTGACCTTGCGGTCATCGCGGGAATCCGACCCGGACTCGCGCCCGTCCTGCCGCTGGTGATCGACCTCGCGATCGGAGTCGCGACCCTGGCGCTCGTCGCGGTCGGCGACCAACCTGCACGTCGCAGGCGCAACGCGCCCTGTAGCGCGGATATAGCCGCGGCCCCTACCGCGCGTTCGGCGTCACCCAACCGCGGTCATCAAACCGCGCCGCCTGCATCTAAGGCCGCGATGGAACGATCTGGCGCGGGTACTCGCCGCGCTCAGGGCGCGGCGGTCGGCGCGGATGCATACGCGCGTGGACTCGCGGCGGAACTCGCGGCGGAACTGGTCGCCATGAAGGCGACCAGCCAACCCGTCGACGTCGTCACGCAGATCCTTGCCGCCCGCCAAGCGGGCGATCCGCTGAATAGGATCGCCAAGCGTGTGGGGGTCCATCACTCCACGGTGGCGCGCATCATCAATGCCGCGGATGTCCATCGCCGACGCACTCTCGACGAGGCTGCATGAAATACGAGGGGCATGCCAGCGCTATCCGCAGGTTCTCGACGCCGTCATCGCCAACCCGCTGGGGCGCGGCCCGTGGCGCTTACGCATGCTAGGCAAGCACACGACCGGATGCATGGCAACGCGTGGGGTCGGAAGCCGATGTGCGAGCCCGGCCCATGGTGGGGGCGCTAGGTGGACGTCGATGCCGTTTGCAGTCGTGTGGGCGCGTCATCTGCCTGGTCGGTGTGGAGCCTGGTGTAGACCACGCGGGCGAGGCGTCGTTTGAGTGAGCGCAGTGCGCGGTGGCGGTTGTCTCCCTCGTCGAGGCGCCGCTGGAAGTAGTCTTTGCCTGGCCCGCCCCGGTTGATCTGGGTCAGGGCGATGCGGTGGATGGCCTTGTTGAGTTGGCGGTTGCCCTGCCTGGTGGGCAACAGGCGAACGTTCGAGGTCCCAGAGGTGTGCGGGATGGGTGCAAGGCCGACGTAGCGGGCGAAGGCGGCCTCACTCTTGAACCGCTCGACCCGCGCCACCTCGGCCACGATCCTGGCAGCTGTCAGTTCTCCACACCCGTGCAGGTCCAGTAGCGCGGGTGCTGCGACCCGAATCCGTTCACCGATGCGGCGGTCAAGGATCTGGACGTCGTGGAAGAGGCGTTCGATGTCGCCCAGTTCGTCGCGGGCGAGCTCTGCGATCAATCCCTCCTCGCTGGCGAGCCATGCGGCAACTTCAGCGCGAGCTTTCTTGACCACCCAGTTCCTGGGGGTGTGATGACCAGGGTCGAGATGATGGATTCGGACCAGCAATCGATTGATCGTGCCGGTGCGCTGCACGACGAGGTCGTCTCTGCGGTCGACCAGCACCCGCAGCTGCATTGACGTCGGGTCGTGGTAGGCGACAGGCAAGTCGGGCTCACGAAGGAACGCCCGTGCCACGGCCAAGGCATCGATGCCGTCGGACTTGCCCCGTTCACGTGCCGAGGAGCGAGTGCGGGCCATCAAGTGCGGAGGGACGCGTACCACTGTGTGGCCCGCGCCCAGCAGATCCCGCTCCAAGCGGGCAGTCAAGGACCGGCAGTCCTCGACCGCCCATACCAGCTCTGTCCCGAAGCGCTGGCGCGCCCATCGTATGGCCGCCTGGTGGGCGACGGTGGTCGTTGGGACGGTCTTCTCCGCCAGCTTCCGCCCCGCGCCATCGACAGCCACCAGGGTGTGGGTCCTCTTGTGGGCATCAACGCCCAGCACTACGTCCATGCTGTCTTCCCGGCCATGTGCAGTTCGAGTCGTGCCCGGCGTCGGCATCGTCCATGGGGGCCAACCCCATCAGGGGCGGCATGACGACCGTGAGCCAGACGCCGGGCCTCTAACAGGACACCCTCTTTGGGGAGACCCTGTGACGGGCCAAAATATTTGAGTCCTGGCTCGCCGTTCCACATCCCGCGTCGACACCGTGTTTCCAGGCCAGCCCGGTCAGGGCGGCATGAATTTATAGAAGTCAGACTCCGGGCATCAGGAGCAACAGTCAGGTACCCCACCTTTGCGGGGTCAAACACGCAACGCGTCGCCAGCGAGCTATCGGCGCCCCCAGCCACCCCGGCATAGTGCGCCTGTCTTCGGATCGAATATGGCACAAATCTGGCACGAGAGTTCGAAAAAACATTTCTGACCTGCAGTACTACCGCTGTTGCTTTACCAGATACGGCGATACCGTGCTGCGGTGTTCGTTGAGATCAAGGTCACGGCCCAGCGCCGGGAACGCCCGTTGCGGGCAATTGTCGCGTTCGCAGACCCGGCAGCCGGCCCCGATCGGGGTGGCGTTATCACCGTTGAGATCGAGCCCTTCGGAGTAGACCAGCCGGTGGGCCTGGCGCAGTTCGCAGCCCAGCCCGATCGCAAACGTCTTGTCCGGCTGGCCCCAGCGCGACGCTCGGCGCTCGACGGTGCGCGCCACCCACAGGTACTTGCGGCCGTCGGGCATCTCCGCGATCTGCACGCCGATCTTGCCCGGGTTGCCGAACGTCTCGTAGACGTTCCACAGCGGGCAGGTTCCGCCGCTGGAAGAGAAGTGAAAACCGGTGGCCGACTGACGTTTTGACATGTTTCCCGCCCGATCGACCCGGACGAACGAGAACGGCACGCCCCGCATCGACGGTCGCTGCAGGGTGGACAGCCGGTGCGCGATGGTCTCGTAGCTGACCCGGTAGAACGCCGAGAGCCGCTCGATGTCGTAGCGGAAAGTCTCGGCGCTGTCGTGGAACTGGCCGTAAGGCAGCACGATCGCCGCCGCGAAGTAGTTGGCCAGCCCCAGCCTGGCCAGCGTGCGGGAGTCCTTCGAGGTGAACTTGCCCTCTTCGACCATGGCGCAGATCAAGTCGTCGAACTCCAGGTACGCCAGCTCGGCGGCCATCTTGAACACCCGCTGCCCCCACGACAGGTGGTGGCCCATGTCCAGCGTCTTGGTCTGCGCGTCGTAGCGGTGCAGCACCGTCTCGCCCAGGTCGATCCGGCGGTTGATGTGCACGCCGTGCACCTCGGTCAGACGATTGGCCAGTTCGACGGCCAATTCGCCTTGGTGCCTTCGCATCCGGGTGGCCAGTTCCTCGGCGGCGGTGTCGAGTTCGTGCAGGTAGTTCTGTCGCTGGTAGAAGTAGTCGCGGACCTCTTCGTGCGGCATGGTGATCGCGCCGGTGCCGCTGCCGTCGGTGTAGCGCTCCTCGGTGGCCGCGGCCAGCTGTGCCGTGGTGATCCGGTAGCGGCGGTGCAGGTTGACCATGGCCCGGGCCAGTTTGGGGTGGACGCTGACCAGTTCGGCCACCTCGGTCAAATCGACGTCGATGTCGAGGTCGCGGTCCATGGTGACCTCCCGCAACTCGGCGACCAGCCGGGTGTCGTCCTGGGAGGCGAAGAAGGTGGCGTCCACGCCGAAGACCTCGGTGATGCGCAGCAGCACCGCCACCGTCAGCGGCCGGACGTCGCGCTCGATCTGGTTGAGGTAGCTCGGTGAGATCTCCAGCAGCTGTGCCAGGGCGGCCTGGCTGAACCCGCGCTCGCTGCGCAGCTGGCGCACCCTGGCGCCGACGTAGGTCTTGGCCACGCCGCCGAGGTTACCCGTTGCGAAGGCCGCGTTCGCATTATTGGCATGGCATGATCGCTCGGGGAAATCTACGGGGAGCATCGCGATGCAGCAGACAGACGAGCCGACCGGTTTGGCCAAGGTTTTGATGCCGGTGCCCGACCCGCATCCCGATGTCTTCGACCGGCAGTGGCCGCTGCGCGTCGCCGACATCGACCGGGCGGGCCGGCTCCGGATGGACGCGGCCGCCCGACACATCCAGGACATCGGCCAGGACCAGTTGCGCGAGGGCGGCTACCAGGAGACCCACCCGCTGTGGATCGTGCGCCGCACCATGATGGACGTGATTCGCCCGATCGAGTTCCAGGACATGCTGCGGGTGCGGCGCTGGTGTTCGGGCACCTCCAACCGCTGGTGCGAGATGCGGGTCCGCATCGACGGGAAACGCAGCGGCGGCCTGATCGAATCCGAGGCGTTCTGGATCAACATCAACCGCGAGACGCAGGGCCCGTCGCGCATCTCCGACGACTTCCTAGCCGGACTGAGACGCACCACCAGCGTGGACCGGTTGCGCTGGAAGGCCTACCTGAAAGCCGGTGACCGTGAGGACTCGGCCGAGATCCACGAGTACCCGATCCGGTTCACCGACATCGACCTGTTCGACCACGTGAACAACTCGGTGTACTGGAGCGTGGTCGAGGACTACCTGTCGAGCTACCCCGAACTGCTCGCGGCGCCGCTGCGGGTGACGCTGGAACACGACGCTGCCGTGGCGCTGGGCGACAAACTAGAGATCGTCTCGCACATTCACCCGGCTGGATCGACCGATCGCTTCGGGTCCGCACTGGCCGATCGTGCTGTTAGAACGCTCACATACGTCGTCGGCGAAGAGGTCAAAGCGCTCGCGGCGATCTTTCCGCTGTAACACGTTCTAGTCAGTACGGGCGTACTGCTAATACCCTCGTTGACCTGTGCGGATATGTTACCCGCCGGTAGCTTATTCGACGGCTACCACGACGGGGCCTCCCAGAGATTCTTCGCAAACTTCGCATAACGACCGTACTGTTTTGCCAAACTTGGCAACGAAAACCAGTGGAACTGGGCGGATGTGCTGTGCCAAGGTCGCATTAACACACCAGTGAATCCGTCGGGGTGTTTGGCAAATTCGAGAAGCGCCCGACGATCGCGACCAGAAGGAGTAGCCATGTCGACCGTTGGCACGCCGAAGAGCCCCGAGCAGATCCAGCACGACTGGGACAACAACCCGCGCTGGAAGGGTGTCACCCGCACCTACACCGCGGCGGACGTCGTCGCGCTGCAAGGCCACGTCGTCGAGGAGCACACCCTGGCCCGCCGCGGCGCCGAGGTGCTCTGGGAGCAGCTGCACGACCTGGACTACATCAACGCCCTCGGTGCGCTGACCGGCAACATGGCCGTCCAGCAGGTCCGGGCCGGCCTGAAGGCCATCTACCTGTCCGGCTGGCAGGTCGCCGGTGACGCCAACCTGAGCGGCCACACCTACCCCGACCAGAGCCTCTACCCGGCCAACTCGGTGCCGCAGGTGGTCCGCCGGATCAACAACGCGCTGCTGCGCGCCGACGAGATCGCCAAGGTCGAGGGCGACACCTCGGTCGAGAACTGGCTGGCCCCGATCGTGGCCGACGGTGAGGCCGGCTTCGGTGGCGCGCTCAACGTCTACGAGCTGCAGAAGGCGATGATCGCCGCGGGCGTCGCGGGCTCGCACTGGGAGGACCAGCTGGCCTCGGAGAAGAAGTGCGGCCATTTGGGCGGCAAGGTGCTGATCCCCACCCAGCAGCACATCCGCACCCTGACCTCGGCCCGGCTGGCCGCCGACGTGGCCGGCGTGCCGACCGTGGTGATCGCCCGCACCGACGCCGAGGCCGCCACCCTGATCACCTCCGACGTCGATGAGCGCGATCAGCCGTTCATCACCGGTGACCGGACCGCCGAGGGCTTCTACCGGGTGCGCAACGGCCTGGAGCCGTGCATCGCCCGGGCCAAGGCCTACGCGCCGTACGCCGACCTGATCTGGATGGAGACCGGCACACCGGACCTGGAGCTGGCGCGCAAGTTCGCCGAGGGCGTCAAGGCCGAGTTCCCCGACCAGATGCTGGCCTACAACTGCTCGCCGTCGTTCAACTGGAAGCAGCACCTCGACGACGCCACCATCGCCAAGTTCCAGAACGAGCTGGGTGCGATGGGCTTCAAGTTCCAGTTCATCACGCTGGCCGGCTTCCACGCGCTGAACTACTCGATGTTCGACCTGGCCCACGGCTACGCCCGCAACCAGATGAGCGCCTACGTCGAGCTGCAGGAGCGCGAGTTCGCCGCCGAGGAGCGGGGTTACACCGCCACCAAGCACCAGCGCGAGGTCGGTGCCGGCTACTTCGACCGGATCGCCACCACCGTCGACCCGACGTCGTCGACCACGGCGCTGGCCGGCTCCACCGAAGAGGGCCAGTTCCACTAATCTGCCGAGCAGACACGAAAGCCCCTTGGCACCGACGTGTCGAGGGGCTTTGGTGTCTGTTCGCCGTACCAACGCAAGGAGTGCTGTGTCGATCCAACGAGTAGGTGTCATCGGAGCCGGGCAGATGGGCGCCGGCATCGCCGAGGTGTCGGCGCGCGCCGGCGTCGGCGTCAAGGTCTTCGAAACCACCGACGCACTGGTCACCGCCGGCCGCAACCGGATCGTCAAGTCGCTGGAGCGCGGGGTGAGCGCGGGCAAGATCACCGAACGCGAGCGCGACGACGCCGTCGGCAACCTGACCTTCACCACCGACCTGGGCGAGCTCGCCGACCGGCAGCTGGTCATCGAGGCCGTCATCGAAGACGACACCGTGAAGTCCAAGATCTTCGCCGAACTGGACCGGGTGATCACCGACCCGGACGCGGTGCTGGCGTCGAACACCTCCTCCATTCCGATCATGAAGATCGCCGCGGCGACGGCGAACCCGCAGCGGGTGCTGGGCCTGCACTTCTTCAACCCGGTGCCGGTGCTGCCGCTGGTCGAACTGGTCAGCACGCTGGTCACCGACTCCGCCGCCGCCGCCCGCACCGAGCAGTTCGCCAGCGCGGTGCTGGGCAAGCAGGTGGTGCGCTGCTCGGACCGCTCCGGTTTCGTGGTGAACGCCCTGCTGGTGCCCTACCTGCTGTCGGCGGTGCGGATGCTCGAATCCGGATTCGCCACCGTCGAGGACATCGACAAGGCCATCGTCGCCGGGCTGTCGCATCCGATGGGCCCGCTGCGGCTCTCCGACCTCGTCGGCCTGGACACCCTCAAGCTGATCGCGGACAAGATGTACGAGGAGTTCAAGGAGCCGCTCTACGCCGCGCCGCCGTTGCTGCTGCGCATGGTCGAGGCGGGTCAGCTCGGCAAGAAGTCCGGCCGGGGCTTCTACACCTACTGACCTACTGAGCCCGGGCCGCCCGGCGCCAGGGCAGCATCGGCGACGGATGCGGCCCGGCGTTGAACTTCTCCAGCGATCCGCCCACCTCGACGATGCCGCACAGCGCATTCCAGCTCAGCATCGTCAGATAATCGATCAGGTCGTCGGCGCTCATCCGCGGATCCAGCAGCCACGAGTGGGTGGCCAACTGCACCCCGCCGACGATCATGTACGCCCACGGCTCGACGCCGCTGGTCTCCATGCCGACCGCGGTCATCCGGCGGCGCAGCATCACCGCGAGCATCCGGGCGATGATGCGCTCGGAGTCGGCGATCACCTTGCTCTTACTGGCGGAGCTGTTGGCCATCACGAATCGGTACGGCTCGGGCTCGTTGGCCACGGTCTGCACGTACACCCGGATGATCTCGCGGACCAGGTCGAAGCCGTCGAGATTCGCCGACAGCGCAGCCGCCATGTTGGGGATGAGCGTGGTCTGCGCGAAGCGCATCATCACTGCGGTGGTCAGATCGTTCTTGTCGACGAAATAGCGGTAGAGCACCGTCTTGGACACCCCGATCTCGGCGGCGATCTCGTCCATGCTCACGTACCGGCCCCGGCGCCGGATCGCCTCGATCGTGCCGTCGATCAGGTCGTTTCGGCGGTCGACCTTGTGTTGATGCCAACGCCGCTTTCGACCATCGGTCTTGGCGGTGCCGGCCCTAGGCTGCTCTGCCACTATCGCGGATTCCCATTCACTAGACGTATTAGATAATACGGCGCGGTCCAGCAAACTTCGTGGGCCGGTAACAGTTACCGGCGGTTTAGCGAGGCTCGCCGGAGGAGAGGCGAAGCTGGAACTGCCGCATATACCGAGCGGTGTGGCGAGGCTCGCCGGAGGTGAGGCGAAGCTGGAACTGCCGCATATACCGAGTGGTTTGGCGAGGCTCGCCGGAGGCGAGGCGAAGCTGGAACTGCCGCATATACCGAGCGGCAAAGATGGCGGATGATGGTGGGGTGGTGCATCGAGAGAACCGCCCGACGTGGCCGGGTGCTGCACGGACCGTGCAGTCGCTGGCAGAGTCCTTCGCAGATGCCGATCCGGTCGCCGACGCGGTACGGCTGCGCGATCTGCGCCGGATGAAGGTGGTCGCGCTGAGCTTCCTGCTCGGCGCGACCGTCGTCTTCCTGCTGTGCCGGTGGGCGCAGGTGGACAGTGCTGCTCACGGCGGGGTCGGGCCGTGGGTCGGTTATGTCGGTGCCGCCGCCGAGGCTGGCATGGTGGGCGCGCTGGCCGACTGGTTCGCGGTCACCGCGCTGTTCAAGCACCCGCTGGGAATTCCGATCCCGCACACCGCGATCATCAAACGCAAGAAGGACCAACTCGGTGAGGGTCTGGGCACCTTCGTGCGGGAGAACTTCCTGTCACCGCCGGTGGTGGAGACCAAGCTGCGCGACGCCCAGGTCGCCGGACGGCTGGGCAAGTGGCTCTCGGAGCAGACGCACGCCGAGCGGGTGGCCGCCGAGACCGCGACCGTATTGCGGGTGCTCGTCGAACTGCTGCGAGACGAAGAGGTCGCATACGTCATCGACCGGATGATCGTGCGGCGCATCGCCGAGCCGCAGTGGGGTCCGCCGGTCGGCCGGATGCTGGGCACCCTGCTCGCCGAGCATCGCCAGGAGGCGTTGATCCAATTGCTGGCCGACCGGGCCTTCCAGTGGTCGCTCAACGCCGGCGAAGTCATCCAGCGGGTGGTCGAGCGCGACTCGCCCACCTGGTCGCCGCGGTTCATCGACCACCTGGTCGGCGACCGGATCCACCGCGAGTTGATGGACTTC
Organism: Mycolicibacter algericus DSM 45454; assembly: GCF_002086455.1. Lineage (GTDB taxonomy): Bacteria > Actinomycetota > Actinomycetes > Mycobacteriales > Mycobacteriaceae > Mycobacterium > Mycobacterium algericum. Next base: position 148,204 of record NZ_MVHC01000008.1, on the reverse strand, counting down.
ACCGACAAGGTGCGCCGCAACCCCGACCACGAACTGCGCCGCAACGCGACCCGGTTCCTGTTCGAGTTCGCCAACGACCTGCAGTACGACGCCGCCACCATCGCCAAAGCGGACTCGGTCAAGGACCAGGTGATGGCGCGCGAAGAGGTCGCCAAAGCGGCGGCGACGGCGTGGGCGACCCTCAAGCGGTACGTGCTCGAGGGGGTCGACGACCCGACGGGCGCGCTGCGCACCCGCGTCGCCGGCGCGGTGGTGCAGATCGGTGAGTCGCTGCGGGACGACGTCGAGTTGCGCGACAAAGTGGACAACTGGATCGTCCGGGCCGCGCAGCACCTGGTCGCCCAATACGGGGTGGAGATCACCGCGATCATCACCGAGACCATCGAGCGCTGGGATGCCGCGGAGGCGAGCCGGCGCATCGAACTGCATGTCGGGCGTGACCTGCAATTCATCCGGATCAACGGAACCGTCGTGGGTGCGCTGGCGGGGCTGGGGATCTACGCCATAGCCCAACTTATGTTCTGACCTGCGCTAGCAAGTGCTAGCGAACGCTTGCAAAAGTTAGCACTAGGCCGTATCGTGGCATTTGTCAGCAGTCGTAAGTCCACGAAAGGGGGCGCCGGTGTCGCAAGATGACAAACTTGCCACGGTGGTGTCCACGGCGGCGGCCGATATCGGCAGTTTCATCCGGGCGCAGCGCGAAGCCGCCCAGGTTTCCATGCGGCAGCTCGCCGACAAGGCCGGCGTCAGCAATCCGTATCTGTCCCAGATCGAGCGCGGGTTGCGCAAGCCGTCCGCGGACGTCCTCAATCAGATCGCCAAGGCCCTGCGGGTCTCCGCCGAGGTGCTCTACATCCAGGCGGGCATCCTCGAGCCTCGCGAGAAGAGCGAGGTCCGGGACGCGGTCATCACCGATACCGCGATCACGGAACGGCAGAAGCAGTTTCTGCTGGACACCTACGAGTCCTTCGTTCAGCAGAACCAAGCCGACGGTGAGGAGACGACACCTGCCTGATCATCCTTCGTCCTCCTGACCGACAAACCAGAAACCCAACCGAAAGGAAACAGACATGGCCGAGAACCCGAACATCGACGAACTGAAGGCCCCGCTGCTCGCCGCGATCGGCGCCGCCGACCTGGCCCTGGCTACCGTGACCGACCTCGTCGCCACCCTGCGCGAGCGCGCCGGTGAGGCCCGCGAGGACGCCACCACCCGCGTCGAGGAGAGCCGTGCCCGGCTGACCAAGCTGCAGGAGGAGCTGCCCGAGCAGTTCGCCGAGCTGCGCGAGCGCTTCACCGCCGACGAGCTGCGCAGGGCCGCCGAGGGCTACGCGGAGGCCGCCAGCGGCCGGTACAGCGACCTGGTGGCGCGCGGTGAGGCCGCCCTGGTGCGGCTGCGCAACCAGTCCGGCCTCGATGACGCCTCGGCGCAGGTGGAGGGTTACGTCGACCAGGCTGTCGAGCTGACCCAGGAGGTGCTGGGCAACGTCGCGACCCAGACCCGCGAGGTCGGCGAGCGCGCTGCCAAGCTGGTCGGCATCGAGCTGCCGCAGAAGGAGGAGGCCAAGACGGCTTCCCCGGCCAAGAAGGCTCCCGCCAAGAAGGCCCCGGCCAAGAAGACCGCCGCCAAGAAGGCTCCGGCTAAGAAGGCTCCGGCAAAGAAGGTCACCCAGAAGTAAACGCAGTTCGACGTCCCGGACGGTACCCGCCTAGGCTTGCAGCGTGGTCGCTATGAGCCTGGTGGGTACCGTCCTTGGCGTTTTGCAGCTTGTCGTGTTCGCGACCGCGGTGTACGCGTTCGTCCACGCGGCGATGCAGCGTGCCGATGCCTACACCGCCGCCGACAAGCTCACCAAGCCGGTATGGCTGGTGATCCTGGGAGTGTGCGGACTGTTGGCCCTAGTGCTGCAGGTGATGGGCATGGCGATCGCCGCCTGCGCGGCCGGGGTCTACCTGGTCGATGTGCGGCCCCGATTGCTCGAGGTTCAAGGCAAGTCTCACTAACGCCGATGTTGCGTTCGATCCTGTTCGCGGCCCTGGCGGCCGCACTGGTCGTTGCGGCGCCGGCCGCCGCCGACGCCGGCTTCGTCGACCGCACCGAGTGGGTGAGCTACTCGAGCGGGTCGGGACTGGCCAGCCTGCGGGTGTATCCGACGCCGGCCGGCCGGGCCGCGGCGGCGCGGGTGGACGCCGCCGCCGAGGGGGAGCAGGCCTGGCGCGAAGTGCTCGCCGCCGCCCCCGATGCCGACACCGCCAGCATGCGCGACCAATTCCGCTGCCACTGGAACTATGCCGAGTTCGCCCGGCCCGGCAAGACCAGTTGGAACCTGGAGCCGTGGCGGCCCGTCGTCGACGGCGTGACGATGCTCGAATCCGGCTGTAACCCCGGCGCCGAGGAAGAGGCCTTCTGATGTCTGCTCAGCGCTGGGACCGCGCCCGGGTGGCCGAACTGGTCGACCACACCCTGCTCAAGCCCGAAGCCACCACCCAGCAGGTCGTCGCCCTCGTCGCCGAAGCCGCCGAACTCGGTGTCGCCGCGGTGTGCGTCTCGCCGTCGATGGTGGCCATCGCCGCGGCGGCCAACCCGGCCGGCGTCCGGATCGCCGCGGTCGCGGGCTTCCCGTCCGGCAAGCATCTGCCGGTGGTCAAAGCGCAGGACGCGGCGTTGGCCGTGGCGGCCGGGGCGGCCGAGATCGACATGGTCATCGACGTCGGCGCGGCGGTGGCGGGCGATTTCGCCGCGGTGGGCGCCGACGTCGGCACGGTGCGGGCCGCCGCGCCCGACGCCGTGCTCAAGGTGATCGTGGAGTCCGCAGCGCTGTTGGAGTTGGCCGGTGAGGCCACGCTGGTCGCCGCCTGCCGTGCCGCCGCAGACGCCGGCGCGGATTTCGTCAAGACCTCCACCGGGTTTCACCCGACCGGCGGGGCGTCGGTGCGCGCGGTGAGGCTGATGGCCGACACCGTCGGCGGCAGCCTCGGCGTCAAGGCCAGCGGGGGCATCCGCAGCGCCGACGATGCGCTGGCGATGCTGGATGCCGGGGCGACCCGGCTGGGACTGTCGGGCACCCGGGCGGTGCTCGACGGGCTGGGCTAACGGCGTTCGCAAGCGCGGCGGGGCCGGGCGCAGCGGGACGCCGTAATCAGGCCAGCGCTTACAGCCTCGCGAAGCACTGACTCGACGACGACGCCGGGATGGTGGCGTTCCGCGTCGAAAACTTCACCACCACACCGGAATCGGTGACCTGCGAGCTATCGATGTGGATCCCCAGCGGCAGGTCGCCGGTCACCTTGCCGGTGAGGTCATCGAGGTTGCGCTGCACGGTCTCGCTGTCCAGATCCTTGCCCAGCGCCTCCAGATCCACCACCTCCAGGTGCAACCCGTTGTCGACGATCTGCGGCTTGACGGTGGCGCGGTTGAGCAGGCCCTTGAGCTCGACGGTGCCGGCGGCCGGGTCGGTGCTGACCTTGCCGGTGACGATGCTGCCGATCACCGGGACCACATCCTGAATCGACTGCTTGATGCCGTCCGCCGGCCAGGTGATGGTGCCGTCCAGCGACCCGATGGTGCCTTTGGAATCAGCGCTCTTCTGCACGTGGACGTCGCGGATGTCCAGGTCCAGCTGCATGCCCTTGGCTTTGCGGATCTGGTTGCCGGCGGTCTGCACCGAGATGTGCGGGTAGTCGCCCCGCAAGTACTGGGCCAGCACCGGCGGATCGGAGGCGAACGACACCGTGGCGCTGTCGTCCGCTTCGCACTGGACCGCGTCTGCGACCAGGCTCTTGGCCCGGTGTGTCGCATAGGCCTGTCCGCCGAACAGCGCGACCACCGCCAGTACCAGCAGCACTGTCAGTGCCAGCAGCACTGCCGGCAGGCCGGTGAACCGATGCTTGGGATTGGCTGCCCCGGATGTGCTCATCACTGCAGGTTACAGGTGGGCAAAGCAGGGGTCGTCGCTCCGCGGGATGGCGGCGTCACGGCTGGAGAACCGCGCCACCACGCCGGTGTCGGTGACCTGGATGCTGTCGGCCCGCACGCCGAGCGGGTAACGCTTCGTCAGTTCCCGGGCGAATCGGTCCAGCTCCGGCTGGATCGATTCCCGCGGCAGGGTCAGCGCGCCCAGGCCGGTGAGTTTCTGCACCTTCAGCGACAGGCCACCGTTGACCACCTCGGGCTTGACCACGACGGTGGCCAGGCCGAACGCGCCCTTGAGCTCCACGGTGCCATCCTGGGCGTTGGTCTTCAGGTCCGAGACCAGGTTGCCCAGCAGCGGGACCATCGACTGGACGGTCTCCTTGATACCGGCGGACGGCCAGGTCAGGGTGGCGTCCAGGGCGCCGATGGTGCCCTTGGAGTCGCCGGTGCCGTGCAGGTCGACGTCGGAGATGTTCAGGTCGGCCGTCATCTGCTTGGCGTCCTTGACCTGGTTGCCCGCGGTGTGGATGGAGATGTTGGTGTAGTTGCCGGTGAAGTGCTGCCACAGGAACGGCGGCGTCACCCCGAACGACACCGTGGCCTTGTCGTGCACCACGCACTCGGTGGCCTTGGCGACCTTGTTGTCGGCGATCCGGCGGGCGATCAGTTCCGCGCCGATCAAACCGGCCAGTGCCAGCGCGATCACCGTCACGAAGATCAGGACCAGGGCCAGCGGATCGCGCAGCAACCGGGCCGGCCGGTGACCGCCGGCCGGCGTCTTGATGACGGTGGTGGGCGCCTCACCGGCCGGTGGCGGTGAGACCGGCGACGCGGCCGGCGGCGGGCCCGGTGGCGGCGGCGCGGGTGCCGCGGGCGCGCTGGGAATCCGGGTGGTGGGTTCGTCACGCTGCCCGCCGACCGGCATCTGCCGGGTCGGTGACGCGGACGGCTCCGGCGGGGGCGGGGGTTTGCCCTGGCCGGGCTGCTGACCGGGCTGGCCGCTGGGGCGCGCCCAAGGTGACTGGTCGCCGTGGGGAGGTCCGGGCGGATTGCTCACCCGCGCGATTCTGCCTTACCGACCTGAACGAAGTCGGCACGGTTGCTCAGCACGGCCAGCGTTCGGCGCGCCGTGGTGACCACGTCGAGGTCGATGTCGCAGACCAGCAGTTGCGGGGCCGCCTCGGCCGACGCCACCGCCTCACCCCACGGGGAGGCGACCAGGCTGTGACCCACCCCGGTCGGTGCGCCCGACGAGGTCGCCGGCCCGGCGGTGCCGGGGTCGGCCTGCCCGACGGCGGCGACGTAGCTGGTCGAGTCCAGCGCCCGGGCGCACGCCAGCAGTTCCCACTGCCGTAGCTTCCCCGGCCCCGCGCCCCACGACGCGCACACCGCGATCAGCTGCGCACCGCGGTCGGCGAGTTCGGTGTACAGCGCCGGGAACCGGATGTCATAGCAGGTGGACAGGCCGACGCCCACGCCCTCGACATCGATCACCACCGGATCGAACCCCGGTGCGACCGTGCGTGATTCGGTGAAACCGAACGCGTCGTACAGGTGAACCTTGTGATAGTGCGAGTCGGTTCCGGGCCCGGTGGCCAGCAGCGTGTTTCTGACCCGCCCGTCGTCGGCCGGGGTGAACATCCCCGCGATGACGGTGACGCCGGCCCGGTCGGCGATCTCGCGCACCCCGGTCGCCCAGAGCCCGTCGAGCGGTTCGGCGACCGGGCCCAGCGGCACTCCGAACCGGCACATCGCGGCTTCCGGGAACACCACCAGCTGCGCGCCCTGTCCGGCGGCGCGCTCGGTGTAGTCGGCCACCAGCTCCAGGTTGGCGGCCGGGTCGGTGCCGCTCAGAATCTGCGCACACGCAATCCGCATGGCGCCAGCTTATTCCGGCCGGGGCGCGCCGCCCTGGCGCAGCCACGTCGAGGTGAACCGTTGCTCGGCGGCCACCAGCTCGGCCAGCTGGGCGCCGATGAAGCTTTCGATCTTGCCGCCCACCAGCGGGATGTCGACCTGCACCGTCGCGGTCAGCGTCAGCTCACAGCCCCCTCCGGCCGGTTCGAGGGCCGCCTCCCCGGACAGTTTGGCCGGCGCGCCGACGATCTTGCCGGTGACCTCCGCGCGCGCCCTGCCGTCACGTACCGGGCGCCACATCTCGTGGCGTGTCACATTCAGGTTGCCGGGGTGGAACTGCGCCGCCAGCGCGGGCAGCTTGTCCCGGTGAATGCCCTGCGTGGTGACCACGTCGACGCCGCCGTCGGCGTCGACGGCCATCGACTCCAGCGCCACCGTGTCGGCGCCGGAATCGGCGAGTCGGGCCAGCCAGTACCGCTCCTCGGCGAATGCGGCATACACCAGTTCGACGCCCGCCGGATACTGCGCGGAGAGCGTGAATGTACGCGGCATAGCTGGTCACGCTACCGTTACCGGCCGTGGCGGGTTCCGAGTTCGCGGGCGCGCGTGTCGCCGAGGCGGTGCCGTTGGCGCCGTTGACCACCCTGCGAGTCGGGCCGGTCGCCCGACGCGTCATCAGCTGCGCCGATACCGAGCAGATCGTGGCGACCTTGGCCGCCCTGGACCGCGACGGCGGCCGCCCGCTGCTGCTGTCCGGCGGCTCCAATGTGGTGATCGCCGACGACCTGACCGACCTGACCGTGGTGCTGCTGGCCAGCGACGGCATCGAGATCGAGGGCAATCTGCTGCGGGCCCAGGCCGGCGCGATCTGGGACGACGTGGTCGCCGCCGCGGTCGCCGCCGGGCTGGGAGGCCTGGAGTGCCTGTCGGGTATCCCCGGATCTGCCGGGGCGACCCCGGTGCAGAACGTCGGGGCCTACGGCGCGGAGGTCGCCGACACCTTGACCCGGGTGCTGTTGCTGGACCGCAGTACCGGCATCGTGCGCTGGACACCGCCCGCGGAGTTGAACTTCGGCTACCGCACCAGCGTGCTGAAGCACTCGGATGCCGCCGTGGTGCTGGAGGTGGAATTCGAGCTCGATCCCGCCGGGCGCAGCGCGCCGCTGCGCTACGGCGAGCTGGCCACCGCGTTGGGCGCCGGCGACGGCGACCGGGCCGACCCGGCCGCGGTACGCGCCGCGGTGCTTGCGCTGCGGTCCGCCAAAGGCATGGTGCTTGACGCGGCTGACCACGACACCTGGAGTGTGGGCTCGTTCTTCACCAACCCCGTTGTGCCCCATGATTCCTACCGTCAGATCGCTGAATCTCAGGCCGGCCCGGTTCCGCACTGGGACGCGCCCGGCGGGGTGAAGCTGGCGGCCGGCTGGCTGGTGGAGCGCGCCGGATTCGGCAAGGGCTATCCGGGCGAGGGCGCGGTCGCCCGATTGTCCAGCAAGCATGCGCTGGCGCTGACCAACCGGGGCGGGGCCACTACCGGCGACGTGCTGAGCCTGGCGCGCACCGTGCGCGACGGGGTCCACGACACGTTCGGCATCATCTTGCACCCGGAGCCGGTGCTGGTGGGTTGCGCGCTGTAATCAACATCGCAGGTGGTCAGGCGGTCCCGGCCGGTATCTTGGGATGGCGTGAACGTGACCCGGCGGAAGGCTCTGGCTGCGCTGGCGGCCGGTGTGCTGGCGCCGCAGGCGTTGGCGGGTTGTTTCGGCCGGGCCGGCAACAGCGCCGATAACGCGCCGCCGGCGGCGCCCGCCCTGTCCTTCGAGCCCCCCGTCGGCCAGACCGACGTGCTGCCGACGGCCGAGATCACCGTCACGGTCTCCGACGGCTGGTTCCAGCGGGCGGCACTGACCAGCCCGGCGGGCAAGGTGCTGTCCGGAACCTTCAACCGGGACCGCACCCGCTACACCGTCACCGAGCCGTTGGGCTATGACGCCGTCTACACCTGGAGTGGGTCGGTGGTGGGCCACGACGGCAACGCCGTGCCGGTCGCCGGCACGGTCACCACGGTGACCCCGAGTGCGATCATCGACGGCGGCTTCCAGTTGGCCGACGGGCAGACGGTCGGCGTCGCGGCGCCGGTAATCCTGCAGTTCGACGGGCCGATCAGCGACAAGGCGGCCGTCGAGCGGGCCCTGACCATCACCACCGAGCCGCCGGTGGAGGGCAGCTGGGCCTGGCTGCCCGACGAGGTGCAGGGCGCCCGGGTGCACTGGCGCAGCCGCGACTACTTCCCGGCCGGCACCACGGTCAACGTCGACGCCAAGCTCTACGGCCTGGCGTTCGGCGACGGCGCCTACGGCGCCCAGGACATGTCGCTGCAATTCTCGATCGGACGGCGCCAGGTGGTGAAGGCCGAAATCTCCTCGCACCGTATCCGGGTGGAGCGCGACGAGGGCGTCATCATGGATTTCCCGTGCAGCTACGGCGAAGGCGACCAGGCCCGCAACGTCACGCGCAACGGCATCCACGTGGTCACCGAGAAATACGCCGACTTCTACATGTCCAACCCGGCCGCCGGCTACCACAACATCCATGAGCGGTGGGCGGTCCGGATCTCCAACAACGGCGAGTTCATTCACGCCAACCCGGCCAGCGCGGGCGCCCAGGGCAACACCAACGTCACCAACGGGTGCATCAACTTGTCGACCGAGGACGCCGAGCAGTACTTCCACAGCGCCATCTACGGCGACCCGGTCGAGGTGACCGGCAGTTCGATCCAGCTGTCCTACGCCGACGGTGACATCTGGGACTGGGCGGTGGATTGGGACACCTGGGTCTCAATGTCCGAGCTGTCGGCCCCGTCGTCTTCCGGGCCGCCGCGCACTTCGCTGCCCAGCACCGCCCCGGCCACCCCGACCGACGCCCCGACGCTGTCGGGTACCCCCACGACACCCACGACGACGGCGCCGACTACTCGGCCCGGCGGCTAGCCCGTGTCACCTTCCTGGTTGCGGAGGCCTGATCGCGCGGGCGGATCACGATCTGGTCCAGGTCGACGTGCGGGGGCCGGGAGGCCACGAATCCGATCACGTCGGCGATGTCGGCGGCGGTCAGCGGAGTCAGGCCCGCATACACCGCGTCGGCGCGCTCGCGATCACCGTCGAAGCGCACCAGCGAGAACTCGGTTTCCACCATGCCGGGGGCGATCTCGGTGAGCCGCACCGGTTTTCCCAACAGTTCGCCGCGTAGCGTGCGGTGCAGCGCACTCTGGGCGTGTTTGGCGGCGGTGTAGCCGGCGCCGCCGTCGTAGATCTCGAATGCCGCGATCGAGGTGACGGTGACGATCAGGCCGTCGCCGGAGTCGATCAGTTTCGGTAGCAGTGCGCGCGTCACCTGCAGCGTGCCCAGTACGTTGGTCTCCCACATCCACCGCCAGTGATCGAGGTCCGCCTCGCTGACCGGGGCCAGGCCCAGGGCGCCGCCGGCGTTGTTGACCAGCACGTTGATCGAGCCCGAGAGTGAGTCGCAGACCCGGTCGCACTCCTCGGCCAGCGCGGCGACCGCGGCCTGATCGGCGACGTCGGCAACGACCGCGGTACCGCCGATCTGCTGCGCCAACGCGGTGATCCGGTCGGCCCGCCGGGCCACGGCGATCACGTGAAAACCTTGCCCGGCAAGGGTTCTCGCTGTCGCTTCGCCGATCCCCGAGCTCGCTCCGGTGACCACGGCGATTCGTTGCGCGGCGTGCTGATGAGATTCCGTCATTGCTCCAACTTTAGGAGCTGCGCGGGAACACTTGGAATTTGCCAATCCGTCAATAACAGTGCCGTCGGCCCGCCGTGGGCGATCGTGATACATTTTCCGGCTATGTACCGCAGTGCCCGCTATCTGACAGCGGTCTGTTCGCTCGCCCACGGCGCGTGTTGTCGCCGCGCATGTTGCTGCGCTTGACCTGCTGCGAGTAGCGCTCCTTGGAGGAGAGAGTTCGCCGGGTCTCAGCTGCAGCCAGCCCCCATCGGACTCTTGTAGACAAGGACCACAGCGTGCGCACCTCCCTCACCTCCGTCTCTCATCACCGCCTCCGCTCGCATCCGCGCGTGGTGGCTCCGTCGCTGCACTTGCCGGACACCGCAGGCGCCGCGGTTTTCGCCGCCGTCCGCCAGGGCGGCCCGATCGCGCGCGAGGCCATCGCCGGTGCCACCTCACTGAGCGTCGCCACCGTCAATCGCCAGGTCAGTGCATTGCTGGAGGCCGGGCTGCTGCTTGAGCGCGCCGACCTGGCGACCTCCGGGGCGATCGGACGACCGCGCCGGCCGGTGGTGGTCAATCACGAGCCGTTCCTGGCGCTGGGCCTGCACATCGGGGCGAAGACAACCAGCATCGTGGCCACCGACCTGCTGGGCCGCACCCTCGACGTCGTCGAGATCCCCACCCCGGCCAACGGCGCGGCGCCGGCGCTGGCGTCACTGGCCGCCAGTGCCCGCCGGTATCTGACCCGCTGGGGCAAGCGCCGGCCGTTGTGGGTCGGGGTGGCGACCGGTGGGGCGGTGGACCGCGCCACCGGCTACGTCGATCACCCGAGGCTGGGCTGGACGGCCGCACCGGTCGGGCCGGTGCTGGCCGAGGAACTGCGCCTGCCGGTGTCGGTGGCCTCGCACGTCGACGCGATGGCCGGCGCCGAATTGCTGCTGGGGGTGCGGCGCCCGGTGGCGGACAGCTCCACCAGCCTCTACGTGTACGCGCGTGAGACGGTCGGCTACGCACTGGTGATCGGCGGCCGGGTGCACAGCCCGGCCAGTGGTCCGGGCACCATCGCCGGCCTGCCGGTGTCCTCGGAGTTGCTCGGTGGCTCCGGGCAGCTGGAATCCACCGTCAGCGACGAGGCGGTGCTGGCCGCGGCCCGTCGGCTGCGGATCCTGCCCGGCGGAACCGGCGCCGCGTCGGCCGCGGTGACCGGCCTGGTGCGGGAGGCGCGGGCCGGCGACGAGCGGGCGAGGGCGCTGCTGACCGAACGGGCCCGGGCGCTCGGCGAGGCCGTGGCGTTGCTGCGCGACGTTCTCAACCCGGACGACCTGGTGGTCGGGGGCCAGGGCTTCACCGAATACCCGGAAGGCATCGCCGAGGTGGAGCGGGCCGTCGCGGAGCGATCGGTGCTGTCGGGACGCACCATCCGCGTCACCGCGTTCGGCAACCGGGTCCAGGAAGCCGGCGCCGGTACGGTGTCGCTGGGCGGGCTGTATGCCGATCCGGTCGGCGCGATGCGCCGCTCGCGTGGACCCGCCGTACCGGCGGTCCCGGAAGTGCCCGCCTGAGCAGAACTGTAAAGATGACGGGGTGGGGCGTGGATTCGGATCTGATGTGCGCCGGGTAGCGGTGCTGTCGGTACACACCTCGCCACTGGCTCAGCCCGGCACGGGCGATGCCGGCGGGATGAACGTCTACGTGTTGCAGAGCGCGCTGCACCTGGCCCGCCGCGGGGTCGACGTGGAGGTCTTCACCCGCGCCACGTCGTCGGCCGATCCGCCGGTGGCCCATGTCGCCCCCGGCGTGCTGGTGCGCAACGTGGTGGCCGGCCCGTTCGAAGGCCTGGACAAGAACGACCTGCCCACCCAGTTGTGCGCGTTCGCCGCGGGGGTGCTGCGCGCCGAGGCCGCCCACGAGCCCGGCTACTACGACGTGGTGCATTCGCACTATTGGCTCTCCGGCCAGGTCGGCTGGCTGGCCGCCGACCGCTGGGCGGTGCCGCTGGTGCACACCGCGCACACCCTGGCCGGGGTGAAGAACGCGGCCCTGGCCGCCGGGGACAGCCCGGAACCGCCGATGCGCTCGGTCGGCGAGCAACAGGTCGTCGACGAGGCGGACCGGTTGATCGTCAACACCGAGGACGAAGCAGACCAACTAGTCGCGCTGCACGGCGCCGACCCCGCCGGCATCGATGTCGCCCACCCCGGCGTCGATCTGGAGGTCTTCCGCCCGGGAGACAAGCGGCAGGCCCGCGCCGCGCTGGGACTGTCGCCCGACGAGCCGATCGTGGCCTTCGTCGGCCGCATCCAGCCGCTCAAGGCCCCCGATATTCTGCTGCGGGCGGCGGCCGAGCTGCCCGGGGTGCGCGTGGTGGTGGCCGGCGGCCCGTCGGGCAGCAGCGGGCTGGCCGCACCCGGCGGGCTGGTTCGGCTGGCCGCCGACCTGGGTATCAGCGATCGCGTGACGTTCTTGCCGCCGCAGTCCCGGGGGAATCTGGCCGCGTTGTTCCGGGCGGCCGATCTGGTGGCGGTGCCGAGCTACTCCGAATCATTCGGCCTGGTCGCCCTGGAAGCGCAGGCCTGCGGGACGCCGGTGGTAGCCGCGGCCGTCGGCGGGTTGCCGGTGGCGGTGCGCGACGGCGTCACCGGGACGCTGGTCGCCGGACACGGCATCGAGGCGTGGTCGAGCGCGATCGGCGGCCTGCTGCGGCTGGGTTCCGGGCCCCGCGGCTGGGCGATGCGCCGGGCCGCGGTCGCCCACGCGGCGACGTTCTCCTGGGAGCGCACCGTGGACGCCCAGCTGGCCAGCTACACCAACGCGATCGAAGACTTCGCCGCGGCGCGCGGCGAGCGCATGCGGGTGGTCGGTGCGGCACGCCGGCCCAGGCGCTGGCCGGCGCGGAAGGGGGCGCGGGCGTGAACCCCGGCGTGAACCCCGGCAAGGTCCGCCGGCTCATCGAAGAGACCCTGACCGCGGCCGAGCTGAGCTATTCGCCGGTTCCGGGCGCGCATGGCGGGCTGCCCGGGCTGGTCGTCGAACTGCCCGGCGAGCGCAAGCTCAAGACCAACACGATCCTCAGCATCGGGGAACACTCCGTGCGCGTCGAGGCGTTCGTCTGCCGCAAGCCCGACGAGAACCATGCCGGGGTCTACCGGTTCCTGCTCAAGCGCAACCGCCGGCTCTACGGGGTGGCCTACACGCTGGACAACCTCGGCGACATCTACCTGGTCGGCCGGATGGCGCTGGCCACGGTGAGCCCGGAGGAGATCGACCGGGTGCTCGGCCAGGTGCTCGAAGCCGTCGACTTCGACTTCAACACCTTGCTGGAGTTGGGATTCGCCTCCTCCATCCAGAAGGAGTGGGAGTGGCGGGTCTCCACCGGGCAGTCGCTGAAGAACCTGCGGGCCTTCGAGCATTTGATCGACCAGGACGACCCGGACGACGAGAACGACGAGGACAAGGACGACGACGAGTGACCCCGGGGCCCGTGAGACACTGACCGGCATGTCTGACACTGCCACGCTGGTGCTGCTGCGCCATGGTGAGAGCGAATGGAACGCCAGCAACCAGTTCACCGGCTGGATGGACGTCAATCTGACCGACAAGGGCCGCACCGAGGCGGTGCGCGCCGGTCACCTGCTCGTCGAGCACGACCTGCTGCCCGACGTGGTCTACACCTCGCTATTGCGCCGGGCGATCACCACCGCCAACCTGGCACTGGACGCGGCCGACCGGCACTGGATCGGCGTGCACCGCACCTGGCGGCTCAACGAACGCCACTACGGCGCGTTGCAGGGCCTGGACAAGGCCGCGACCAAGGCCCGCTACGGCGACGAGCAGTTCATGACGTGGCGGCGCAGCTACGACACCCCGCCGCCGCCGATCGAGCCCGGCAGCCGCTACAGCCAGGACACCGACTCCCGCTACGCCGACATCGGCGGCGGCCCGCTGACCGAATGCCTGGCCGACGTGGTGGCGCGTTTCCTGCCCTACTACACCGACGTCATCATCCCGGAGCTGCGCTCGGGTAAGACCGTGCTGATCGCGGCGCACGGCAACTCGTTGCGGGCCCTGGTGAAGTACCTCGACGGCATGTCGGATGAGGCGGTGGTGGGCTTGAACATCCCCACGGGCATCCCGCTGCGTTATGACCTGGACTCCGAGCTGCGCCCGAAGCTGGCCGGCGGCGTTTACCTGGACCCGGAGGCGGCCGCCGCCGGAGCGGCCGCGGTGGCCAGCCAGGGCGCCAAATAGCCCGTCCGGGCCGTCCAGTGTGAATTCCGGGTGGAAATCCGGTGAAATCTTCGCCCTGAATTCACGTTCGGCGCACGTCATGGTCGATCGCTGGCCAACCGTCGGTCCCGGACTGCGTACGATTTTGCCGTGGCTGCGACTTCGGCGCTGACGCTCGCTGCTGCGTCGGCACTGCCGGCGCTCATCGTGGGCGTCGCGGCCGGTTTTTGGTTATCGCCCCGGTTTGCCGAGCGGCGCCGGCGGGTTCACACCGAACGAGCCGGGATCACCGTCTCGCAGATGCTGCAGCAGATCGTGGCCCACGCATCGTTGGGGATCGTCGTCGTCGACAGCCACCGCGATGTCGTCTATCTCAACGAGCGCGCCACTGAATTGGGGCTGGTGCACGGCCGGCTCCTCGACGACGACGCCTGGGCGGCCGCGCAGCTCGCCTTGGACGGTGAGCAGGAGGTCGATTTCGACCTCTCGGCGGCCAAGCGGGCAGCCGGGGCCACCCGATCGGAATTCTCGGCGGTGCGCGGTTACGCCCGGTTGCTGTCCGATGAGGATCGCCGGTTCGCGGTGGTGATCGTCGACGACCAATCCGAACAGGCCCGGATGGAAGCCAGCCGGCGCGACTTCGTGGCCAACGTCAGCCATGAGCTCAAAACTCCGGTGGGGGCGATGGGCCTGCTCGCCGAAGCGCTGCTGGCCTCTGCCGACGACCCCGAGGCGGTACGCCCGTTCGCGGAGAAGGTGTTGTTGGAGGCGAACCGGCTGGCCAACATGATCGGCGAGCTGATCGAGCTGTCCCGGCTGCAGGGCGCCGACCCGCTGCCGGACCTGGGCGCCGTCGATGTCGACAGTGTGGTGAACGAGGCGATCTCCCGGCACAAGGTGGCGGCCGACAACGCGGAGATCACCATCACCACCGACGCTCCGAGTGGCTTCCGGGTGCTCGGCGACGAGCCGCTACTGGTCACCGCGCTGGCCAACCTGGTGTCCAACGCCATCGCTTACTCCCCGCACGGTGCGCCGGTGTCGATCAGCCGGCGGAGCCGCGACGGCTTCGTCGAGATCGCCGTCACCGACCGTGGGATCGGCATCGCGCGCAAGGATCAGCAACGCGTCTTCGAACGGTTCTTCCGGGGTGACAAGGCCCGGTCGCGCGCGACCGGCGGCAGCGGGCTCGGTCTGGCGATCGTCAAGCACGTGGCGGCCAACCACAACGGCACCATCTCGCTGTGGAGCCAGCCGGGTACCGGTTCGACGTTCACCTTGGCGATTCCCGCCTACCAGGGCAGTGTGGACCATGAGAAGGAGGAACAGTGATCACACCCGTCGTCGGTCACCCAGGGGAGGAGCAGCGGCGATGACACACGTCTTGATCGTTGAGGACGAGGAGTCGCTGGCCGATCCGCTGGCGTTCCTGTTGCGCAAGGAGGGGTTCGAGGCGACCGTGGTCACCGACGGAACGGCGGCGCTGGCCGAGTTCGACCGCTCCGGTGCCGACATCGTGCTGTTGGACCTGATGCTTCCGGGGATGTCGGGCACCGATGTCTGCAAACAACTGCGGGCCCGCTCCAGCGTGCCGGTGATTATGGTCACTGCCCGCGACAGCGAGATCGACAAGGTCGTCGGCCTGGAACTCGGTGCCGACGACTACGTGACCAAGCCCTATTCGGCCCGCGAGTTGATCGCGCGGATCCGGGCGGTGCTGCGCCGCGGCGGCGACGACGAGGGCGGCGTCGGCGAGGGCGTGCTGGAATCGGGCCCGGTGCGCATGGACGTCGAACGCCATGTCGTCATGGTCAACGGCGAGCAGATCACCTTGCCTCTCAAGGAGTTCGACTTGCTCGAATACCTGATGCGCAACACCGGCCGGGTGCTCACCCGCGGCCAGTTGATCGACCGGGTCTGGGGTGCCGACTATGTCGGCGACACCAAGACCTTGGATGTCCACGTCAAACGACTACGGTCCAAGATCGAGGCCGATCCGGCCAATCCGGTGCACTTGGTTACCGTGCGGGGACTGGGGTACAAGCTGGAGGGCTGAGCTTCGCGCCGTCACCGGGATGGGTGACCTAACTTGCTCGTGCGGTCGTCGTCGCCGAAAATCACGAGATTGACGTCCTGGTTCTTAAGGTAACCTTAATCAAGGTTGCCTACGGAATCCTTGGGCCCAATTTTTGAACCCATCTTCGTTAGCCATACGGGAGACGCGATCGATGAGCGGGCCGGACGACACGGTGCACACCCTCCGCACGCTGGTGGACCTGCTGATGCAGCGTGCCCAGCAGCGGGGCGATGCCCCGGCGTTCAGCTTCTCCCGTGACGGCGACGAGCACGAGACCAGTCGGGCGTCCTACCGGGAACTCGACCGGCGTGCCCGCCAGATCGCCGCGGACCTGCAGGCTCAGGGAGCCGCCGGGGAACGGGTGCTGGTGCTGTGCCCGCCCGGCCTGGACTTCATCGCCGGCTTCTTCGGCTGCCTCTACGCCGGTGCCATCGCGATCCCGGTGCACCCCCCGATGCGCGAACACCTCCTCCCGCGCGTCGAGTCGATCATCGTCGACGTCCAGCCCGGCTTCGCGCTCACCACCAGCGAGATCGAGCCGAGGATCAAGCCCGCGATCGACGCGCTGCCGGGCGGACAGGCGCTGCGGTGGACGATCACCGACGACACCGCCGCGGGCAGCGAGGCGGCTTGGACGCCGCCGCGGATCGACGGCGACAGCATCGCGATGCTGCAGTACACCTCCGGGTCGACCAGTGCCCCCAAGGGCGTGGTGCTCACCCACGGCAACCTGGTGCACAACCTGGTGACCATCGCCGAGGCCTGGGACGCCAACACCGACATGCCGCACGTGGTCGGCGTCTTCTGGCTGCCGCCCTACCACGACATGGGCCTGATCGGCGGGCTGCTGGAAACCCTCTATGTCGGGGGCCATTCGATCCTGATGCCGCCGACCGCGTTCATCAAGCGGCCGATGCGGTGGCTGGAGGCGATCTCGCGGCATCGCGCGATGATCACCGCGGCGCCCAACTTCGCCTTCGACATGTGCGTCGAGCTGAGCAGCCCGGCCGAGCGCGCGGCACTGGACCTGTCCAATTGGACGGTCGCGCTGTGCGGCGCCGAACCGGTGCGCACCGCCACCCTGGACGCGTTCGCCGAGGCGTTCGCACCGGCCGGCTTCGCGAAGGAATCGTTCTATCCGGTGTACGGGCTGGCGGAGGCCACCCTGCTGGTCTCCGGCGGCTCGGACCGCCCGGTGCCGATGGTGCAGCACATCGACCGGGTCGCGCTCGGCGACAACCGGGTCATCGACGTGCACGCCGACGACCCCAACGTCGCGACCCTGGTGGGTTGCGGCAAGCCGCGCGGCGGCCAGCGGGTGATCATCGTCGACCCGGAGACCCGCCGGGAATGCGCCGCCGACCGGGTCGGGGAGATCTGGCTGGCCGGCGGCAGCGTCGCCCACGGCTACTGGGGGGCTTCGGAGCTGTCCGCGGAGACGTTCGCCGCAACCCTGTCCGACAGCGGCGAGGGCCCCTTCCTGCGCACCGGCGATCTGGGCTTCCTGCATTCCGGGGAGCTGTTCGTCACCGGTCGCCGCAAGGACCTGATCATCATCCGGGGTACCAACCACTACCCCAACGACATCGAGCTGACCGTGCAGAACACCAACCCGGGGCTGCTGCGCGGCCGCGGTGCGGTGTTCTCGATCGCCCCGGAACCGGGCGCTGCCGAACAGCTCGTGGTGGTGCAGGAGGTCGACCCGAGCCGGATCGGTGCCGACGCCGCCGACGAGGCGATGCAGGCGATCCGTACTGCGGTGACCGAGAACCACTCCGTCCGCACCTACGCCGTCGTCCTGGTGCAGCCGCTGCAACTGCCCACCACCTCCAGCGGCAAGATTCAGCGCAGCGCCTGCAAGCAGCAGTACCTCGACGGCGCGCTGCCGGTCGTGGCGCAGTGGCCGTCGGCCGCCTCGCAGCCGCCGCCGCAGCCCGAGTCCGAACCGGCCCCGGCGGCGCAGCCGGGACAGCAGGCCGCGGAAACTCGCACCGCGGCCGAGATCAGCGCCTGGCTCGTCGATCGGCTCGCCCAGGACCTCGAGTTGCCCGTCGCCGAGGTCGACCCGGCCAAACCGTTCGCCTTCTACGGGCTGGATTCCATTCACGCGGTGCGGCTTTCGACCGCCCTGGAGCAGTGGCTGGGCTGTGAGCTGGCCCCCACCATCGCCTACGAATATCCCTCGATCGACATCCTCTCCGACCACCTGGCCCGCGTGGCCAAGAACGAGCAGTCCGGTAGCCAGCCGCCCGAACCCGCCGAACGGCCGGCCGCCGACGAGCCGATCGCGATCGTCGGCATCGGTTGCCGGTTCCCGGGGGCCGACGGACCCGAGGCCTTCTGGCGGCTGTTGTCGGGCGGGGTGGACGCCACCGGTGAGGTCCCGGCCGACCGCTGGGACGTCGACGCGTTCTACAACCCCGATCCGTCGGTGCCGGGTACCGCGGTCACCCGCCGGGGCGGGTTCCTGGACCAGGTCGACCAATTCGACTTTCAGTTCTTCGGGATCTCGCCGCGGGAGTCGGCGCAGATGGACCCGCAGCAGCGGCTGCTGCTCGAAGTGGCCTGGGAGGCCCTGGAAGATGGCGGTCAGGTCCCGGACGCGCTGGCCGGCAGCCGCACCGGCGTGTTCGTCGGCATCTCCACCAACGACTACGGCTTCCTGCGGCTGGGTCAGCCCCAGCTCGTCGACGCCTACACCGGCACCGGCAACGCGCTGAGCATCGCCGCCAACCGGTTGTCCTACACCTTCGACTTCCACGGCCCGAGCCTGTCGGTCGACACCGCCTGCTCCTCGTCGCTGGTGGCCGTCGACCTGGCGTGCCGCAGCCTGCGCGACGGCGAGTGCAGCATGGCGCTGGCCGCCGGGGTGAACGTGATCCTGTCGCCGGCGCTGGCGATCAACTTTTCCAAGGCCCGGGTGATGGCCCCCGACGGCCGGTGCAAGACCTTCGACGCCGACGCCGACGGGTATGTGCGCGGCGAGGGCGCCGGAGTGGTGGTGCTCAAGCCGCTGCGCAAGGCGCTGGAGGACAACGACCCGGTCTACGCGGTGATCCGCGGCAGCGCCACCAACTCCGACGGCCGGACCAACGGCCTGATCGCCCCCAGCGGGCGGGCGCAGGAGCGCGTGGTCCTCGAGGCGTTCCGCCGGGCGGGCCTGCCGGCCGGTGCGGTCCAGTACATCGAGGCGCACGGCACCGGCACGGCCATCGGCGACGCCATCGAGGCCAACGCCCTGGGCACCGTGCTGGCCGAGGGCCGGCCGGAGGGCAGCCGCTGTCTGGTGGGCTCGGTCAAGACCAACATCGGCCACCTGGAGGCGGCTGCCGGTATCGCCGGGCTGATCAAAGTGGCGCTGTCGCTGCAGCATCGGTCCATTCCGGGCAGCCTGAACTACACCGAGCCGAATCCGCACATCCTGTTCGACAGCCTGCCGCTGGAGGTGGCGCAGACCCTGACCCCGTGGCCGGCGGGCAGCCGCGCCGTGGCCGGCGTCAGCTCCTTCGGGTTCGGTGGCACCAACGCCCACGTGGTGCTCACCGAGGCCCCGCAGGTCCGCAGCAGCCACCCGGACGACGATGCCGCGCCGCGCGCCGAACTGCTGGCGCTGTCCGCCCGGTCGCCGGAGGCGCTGACCGCACTGGTCGGCGAGTACGAGATGGCGCTGTTTTCCGGCGGTCTCGCGGGGGGCGGCGCGCTGGCCGACCTCTGCTACACCGCCGGCGCACGCCGCGGCCACCACGACTACCGGCTGGCGGTGGTCGGCGACTCACCGGCCGCGCTGTTCGAGTCGCTGTCGGCCTACCGGCTCGGTGAGTCCCGTCCCGGGCTGACGGTCGGGCACTGCTCGCCGGGCCGGCCCGGTCCCGGCGTGACGTTCATCTTCTCGGGGCAGGGCTCGCAGTGGCACGGCATGGCGCAGCGGTTGCAGGCCGAGGAAGCGGTGTTCGCCGACGCGCTGGCCGCCTGCGACAACGCGCTGCACCCGCACCTGGGGCACTCGATCCTCAAGGAGCTGGCCCGCGACGAGGACAAGTCCAAGCTCTCCGACATCGGCATTCTGCAGCCGACGATCTTCGCGATTCAGGTGGCGCTCGCCGCGCTGTGGCGGTCCTGGGGCGTCGAACCCGCCGCGGTGGTCGGGCACAGCCTCGGCGAGGTGGCGGCCGCCCACGTCGCCGGGGCGCTGAGCCTCGAGGACGCGGCGCGGGTGATCTGCGCGCGGGCCCGGATGCTGCGGGGCGTGCGCGGCCGCGGCGCGATGATGGTCACCGAGACCACCCTGACCGAAGCGCAGGAGCTCATCGCCGGTCATGAGCGCGAGGTGGCGGTCGCCGCCAGCAACAGCCACCGGTCGACGGTGCTCGCCGGTGAGCGCGCGGTGCTGGAAGAGCTGATGGCCCAACTGGCCAAGCGGGACCGGTTCTGCCGGTGGATCGAGGTCGACGTGGCCTCCCACAGCCCGCAGATGGAGGCCCTCGGGGCGGGCCTGCGCGGCAGCCTGGTCAAGCTGAAGCCGACCGCGCCGGCGGTGCCGATGTACTCGACGGTCACCGGGGAACTGGTGGGCGAGCAGCTGCTGGACGCCGACTACTGGGTGGCCAATCTGTGTTCGCCGGTGCGGTTCTCACCGGCGCTGCGACGGCTGCTGGAGACCGGACACGACACCTTCGTCGAGCTCAGCCCGCACCCGATCCTGCTGACGGCGGCCCGTGAAGACGTTGAAGACATGAGGCGCACCTGCAGCCTCTTGCCTTCGATGCGCCGCGACGATGAGGGCCGCTCGACCATGCTCGGCGCGCTGGGAGCCCTCTACACCCGGGGACACCCGGTGGCCTGGGAGCAGATCTACCCGCGGGGCAGCCACTGCGTTCCCGCGCCCACCTACCCCTGGCAGCGAGTGCACTCCTGGCTGGATGCCGGCTCCATCGCCGCGCCGCGCCGCGGCAGCACCGCAGCCTCGGGCGGCTGGCGCGGCCCCATCCGGTCGGCCGCTCAGCCCGGAACGGTGCTGGCCGAGCTGGATGTCACGGGCGTGACGGCGCCATCGGCCGAGCAGCTGGGTGAATTGGCTTGCAAGGCAGCTGAACTGGCGTTCGGCCCGGGCAGCCGGTCGGTCGGTGAACTGAGCCTGCGCGGCGGTCCGGCCGCCGCGAGCACCCTGCAGTTCGCGCTGACCGATGACGCGTTCGAGTGTTACGCCAGTGCGGCCGGCGGCCACTGGTCGCTGCTGGCCACCGGCACCCTCGTCGCCGGCCAGGCCGGTGAGCCGGTCGTCGTCGCCCCCGCGGATCCGCGCGACCGCAGCTATGTGCTGCGCTGGCAGCCCGCGTCGATCGTCGCCGACGGCTCAGGCCGGTCTGAAGGCCGGGCGGCCGAACCCGGCAGTTGGCTGATCCTGTCCGACGGCCCGGTGGCCGACACGCTGCGGGACCACCTGGAGGCGCAGTCGCAGTCCTGCGTGCTGGTGGAGGCGGTCGTCGGGCTCGCCGAGATCGAACGCGTGAGCGCGGACAGCTACCGCATCGACCCGGACAAACCCGAACACTTCGCTGAGCTGCTGCGCGCGGCGTTCGGCGGCGACCGGCCGCCGTGTCGCGGCGTGGTGCAGCTGTGGAACCTGCTGGTCTCCGACGACGAGTCGCTGGACACCGCGACCACCCTCGGGTCGCTGAGCGTGGTCCACCTCATCCAGGCCCTGACGCTGTCGGGCTGGCCGGAGTCGCCGCGGCTGTGGCTGGTGACCCGCGGTGCGCAACCGGCCGGCTGGGACGAGGCCGGGCCCGCCGCACCGGCGGTGGGGCAGGCGCCGGTCTGGGGGCTGGCCCGCAGCATCGACCACGAACATCCGGAACTGCGCGCCACCGCCGTCGACTTGTCGACCGACAGCGGCACCGAAGAACTGCGTGGCCTGTTCAGCGAGATCTGGTCGGATAACAGCGAGACCGACGTGGCGCTGCGCGGCCACCGCCGCTACGTGGCGCGACTGGAGCCCTTGGAGAACCCGGCGGCGCTGTCCGAACAGCCCGGCGAGTTCGCGGTGCGCCACGACGCCAGCTATCTGATCACCGGCGGCCTCGGCGCGGTCGGCGGCAAGATCGCCGGCTGGCTGGTCGAGCGCGGCGCCCGCCACCTGGTCCTGATGGGGCGCAGCGCGCCATCGGCCGCCGCTGCGGCGACCCTGGACGCGCTGCGGGCGGCGGGCGCCGAGGTGACGGTCGCCCAAGGTGATGTCACCAAGGCCGATGACGTCGCGGCGGCCCTGGCCACCATCGGTGCGACGATGCCGCCGCTGCGCGGCGTGGTGCACGCGGCCGGCACCGTCGACGATGCGATCCTGGCGCGTCTCGACGCCGCGAAGCTGCGCGCGGTGATGGCGCCGAAGGTGCAGGGCGCCTGGAACCTGCACACCCAGACCGCCGATGCCGAGCTGGACTTCTTCGTGCTGTTCTCCTCGGCCGCGTCGGTGCTGGGTTCGCCCGGGGCCGCCAACTACGGGGCCGCGAACGCGTTCCTCGACGCGCTGGCCTGGCACCGTCGGTCTGCCGGCCGGCCGGCGCTCAGCGTCAACTTCGGCCCGTGGGCCGGATTGGGCATGTTCACCAACTCCGAGTTGCACCGCCACTTCTCGCACTACGGCGTCGAAGGCATGTCGGCAGCGGCGTACTTCGCCGCGCTGGAGGCGCTGCTGGCCGACTCGACGTCCCAAGCGACCCAGGTCTTGGTGCTCGACATCGACTGGGCGCGGTGGCGTCCCAGCGCGCAGTCACCGCTGCTGCGCGACCTGCAGGCGGCGGTGCCGGGCGGCCCGGACGACCTGGCCACCGCGAGCGGGCTGTTCGAGGCGGTGCAGGCCGCCGATCCGGCGCAACGTCAGCAGCTGCTGGAGACTTATCTGCGTGACCTGGTCGCCGGCAAGCTGGGACTGGCCCCGGCGGGCCTGGATGTCACCGCGCCGCTGAACAATCTCGGGGTGGATTCACTGATCACCCTGGAACTGCGCATCCAGGTGGAGCGGGAACTCGGCATCGTGGTGCCGGTCGCCCGCCTGCTGGACGGCCCCAGTGTGGTCAGTCTGTCCAGCTGGCTCAGCGGGCAGTTGGCCGCCGGCGGCCACGCCGAGCCGATCCCGGTTCCCGGCACCGGTGCGGCACCCGACGTCCCACTGCCGACACCGGAGGCTGACGTGCTCGCGCAGGTCTCCGACCTCTCCGACGAGGCAGTGGATGCGTTGCTGGCGAAGATGATCGCCGAGGGCGAGCACGCCCAGGATGGGAGTAGCCCGTGACGGACGGACCCGATGGGCCCATCGACATCTCCGGCCTGTCGCCGGCGCAGAAGCGCGAACTGCTGGCTGCGCTGCTGACGGCCAAAGCGCAGCAGCAGACAACCGAACACCAGCTGTCCTACGGCCAGCGGTCGATGTGGTTCGTCCACCGGCTCGCGCCCGACAGTGCCGCCTACACCGTCGCCTACGCCGGACGCATCGCCGCCCGCCTCGACGTGCCGGCCCTGGAGCGGGCCGCCCAGGCGTTGGTGGACCGGCACCCGATGCTGCGCACCACCTACGCCGAGCGTGACGGCCAGCCGATCGGACTCGTCCACGCGCATTGGCCGGTGCGGATCGACACTCACCGCATCGGTGCGGACCCGGCGGAGCTGCAACAGTGGATCCAGGCCGAGACCGATCGGCCGTTCGATCTGCGCAACGGCCCGGTGCTGCGGCTGACGCTGCTCGAACGCCCCGACGACCACGTGTTGCTGTTGACGGTGCACCACATCGCCGTCGACTTCTGGTCCATCGACGTCATCCTCGACGAGCTGCGTGGGCTCTACGCGCATGGGCACGGCGCCGCCATGCCGGAGGCTACCGCCGACCGCTACGTCGACTACGCCGCGCAGCAGACCGCGATGCTGAACGGCCCTGAGGGCGAACGGCTCTGGGAATACTGGCGGGGCGCGATGAGCGGCGAGCTGCCGACGCTGGCGCTGCCCACCGATCGGCCCCGTCCGGCGGTGCAGACCTATGTCGGTGCGCTCCACCGGTTCAGCGTCGACGCCGCTGTGTCCGCCGGGATCAAGCAGGTCGCGCGGACGGCCGGCGCGACGCCCTACATGACACTGCTGGCGGCCTACGCGGTGCTGCTGCACCGCTACAGCGGCCAGGACGACCTGGTCATCGGCTCGCCGTTCGCCTGCCGCGACCGGGCCGGGCTGATGGGCATGGTCGGCTATGTCACCAACCCGCTGCCGCTGCGCGTCGACGTGAGCGACGACCCGAGTTTCGCCGCGCTGCTGGGCCAGGTCAAAGACACCGTGCTGGGCGCCATCGCACACCAGGAGTTCCCGCTGCCGCTGCTCGTGGAGCGGCTGCGGCCGGCGCGCGACGCCGGGCGCACCCCGCTGTTCCAGGTGTCGTTCGCCTGGCAACAGGTGCGGTTGTTCGACGAAAACACCGCCAACGCGGCCGGATCCGACGCCGTACTTCCCCTGGAGACGCTCTACATCGGCCAGGGCGGTTCGCCGTTCGACATCACCCTGCAGGTCGGCGAACACGAGGACCAGCTGCAGCTGGCGCTGCAGTACAACACCGATCTGTTCGACGCCGCGACCATGGACCGGATGGGCGAGCATTTCAGGCTGCTGCTCGAAGGGATCGCCGCGGACCCGAACACCCCGGTGTCGCGGCTGCCGCTGCTCACCGACGCCGAACGGGCCCGGCTGCAGTCCTGGAACGACACCACGGTCGACTACCCGGATGCCCCGGCGTCTCTGCACGACATGGTCGCTGCCGCTGCCGCACGCACACCCGATGCCGTGGCGGTGAGTTTCGACGGCCGGGAGCTGAGCTACGCCGACCTGGACCGGCGGTCCAACGGGCTGGCACATCGGTTGCGCGGGTTCGGTGTCGGCACCGGCGCCGGCACCGACGTGGTGCCGGTGCTGCTGGAACGCTCCGAAGATCTGGTGATCGCCCTGCTGGGGGTACTCAAGGCCGGCGGCGTCTTCCTGCCGCTGGATCCCGCCCAGCCCGTCCGGCGGATGGAGGCGATGCTGGCCGACGTGCCGGACGCGCCGGTCTGCGTCACCCGCCGGGATCAGTTGACTTGTGTGCCAACCGATTTCACCGGCGCCCGGCTCTGCCTCGATCAGCCGTCCGCGGCGCCGGCCGAGGCGGATTCCGCGCCGGAGGTGACCGCGGCCGAGCTCGCCTACCTGATGTACACCTCCGGTTCCACCGGCACGCCCAAGGGGGCGTTGAACACCCACGCCGGCATCCGCAACCGGCTGCTGTGGATGCAGGACGCCTATCGGCTGACCGCCGAGGATCGGGTGCTGCACAAGACCCCGATCAACTTCGACCCGTTCGTCTGGGAGATCTTCTGGCCGTTGATCGTCGGTGCCCGGGTGGTGATCGCCAAACCGGAAGGCCACAAGGACGCCGGCTACCTGGCGCGCATCATCGCCGAACAGCAGGTCACCACAATGCATTTCGTTCCCTCGATGTTGCGTCGCTTCCTGGCGGAGCCCGAGGCCGCATCCTGCACCGGGCTGCGGCGGGTGTTCTGCAGCGGTGAAGCACTCACCGCTGATCTGCGCGACGCGTTCTTCGAGGTGCTCCCGGCCGAGCTGTACAACCTCTACGGTCCCACCGAGGCCGCCATCGACGTCACGCACTTCCATTGCGTGCGTGGCGAAACCGAGCCGGTCATTCCGATCGGGCGGCCGATCGCCAACATCGCGATACACCTGCTCGACGCCGTGGGCAACCCGGTTCCGGTGGGTGTGCCGGGCGAGCTGTGCATCGGCGGCGTCGGCGTGGCGCGCGGCTACCTGAACCGGCCGGAGGCCACCGCCGCAGCGTTCGGCGACGACCCGTTCAGTGCTGTCCCGGGCGCGTTGCTCTACCGCACCGGCGACCTGGCCCGGTACCGGGCGTGCGGCAACATCGAATACCTGGGCCGCCGAGACGATCAGGTGAAGATCAACGGCTTCCGGATCGAGCTCGGTGAGGTGGAGGCCGCGCTGGCCAACCATCCGGGCATCGCCGAATGCGCGGTCGTGGCACGCAAGGACAGCTCCGGCAACACCCAACTGATCGCGCATATCGTGCCGGTCGCGGCGCTCCCGGGCACCGCGGAGCTGCGCCGGTTCCTGCTGGAACTGGTTCCCGCGGCGATGGTGCCCGCGGTGTTCCGCGCCACCGACCTGCTGCCGCTGTCGCCCAGCGGCAAGGTGGATCGGCGGGCGCTGCTGGCTCTCGACGCCGACCTGGAGCAGAAGGAGTGCTCCGTTTTTGTAGCGCCGCGCGACGCGACCGAGGAGGCACTCGCCCAGATCTGGCGCGAGGTGCTCGACGTGGACCGGGTCGGGGTCACCGATGATTTCTTCGCCCTCGGCGGCGCTTCCACCCAGGCACTCGAGGTCGCGGTGCGGGTGGGTGAGCTCGGCATGGAGCTGCGCCCGGAGTCGATGTTCGTCTACGGCACCATCGCCGAGCTGGCCGCCGAATTCGGCCCGATCGGCGGGGCCGCCAAGGCCGATCGGCCAGCCGAGCAGCCCGCGGCGACGCCCCAGCCCGCGGTGGTCGCGCCCCAGCGGGTCCCGGCGGCCCAACCCGCCCCGGCACCGGTGATCACCCCGGCGCAGGCCGGTCCGTCCCGCAACGTCGTCATCGAAAGCCTCGGGGTGTACCTGCCGCCGCGGGCGGTCTCCACCGAGCAGGTGCTCGCCGACTGCGTCAACGAGGTGAAGATCCCGCTGGAGCGTCTCACCGGCATCAAGAACCGGCGGATGGCCGGGGTCGACGAATTCTCGATCGACTTGGGCCGCAAGGCGATCGCCGACTGTCTGTCCCGGTCGAGCTACGCCCCCGAGGAGATCGATCTGGTCATCGCCTGCAACATCTCCCGCTGCGACGGCCCCGAGCACATGTTCACCTTCGAGCCCAGCACCGCCTCACAACTGCGCGACGAGCTGGGGCTGACCAACGCGGTGTGCTTCGACATCAACAATGCCTGCGCGGGCATGTTCACCGGTGTCAGCGTGGCCCAGGACTTCCTCAAGACCGGGCTGGTGCGCAACGCGCTGGTGTTCAGCGGCGAATACATCAGCCACATCACCGAGACCGCGCAGCAGGAGATCGAGGGTGCGATGGACCCCCGGCTGGCCTGCCTGACCGTCGGCGACGCCGGCGCGGCGGCGGTACTCGAACTCGGGGCAGGCGACCGGGTCGGCTTCCACGACCTCGACCTGGCCACCTACAGCGAATTCGCCAAACTGTGCATCGCCAAGGCCACCGAGGGCCCGCACGGCGGCGCCATCATGGTCACCGACTCGGTCACCCAGACAGCGATCGCGGTGAAGCACTCGGTGCCCTACGTCGCGGCGGTGATGCAGCGGCACGGCTGGCGTCCCGAGACGGCCGACCAGCTGCTGATGCACCAGACCTCCGAGGCGTCGATCAACGACGCCATCCTGACCATCAACCGGGTGTTCGGCGCCGGTGCGGCCAGCCGGGCCAACACCATCTGCAACCTTGCAGAACGGGGAAACACCGCCACCACAACCCATTTCGTCGCGCTGTACGACTACATCAATGCGGGCCGGATCAACTCCGGTGACAATGTGGTGCTGTCCATCACCGGCTCCGGGCAGACCATCGGCACCGGGCTCTACACCTTCGACGACCTGCCCGACCGGATGCGCCGAGCCGGCAACGGCCAGGCCGGGCAGCCCGCCCGCGGCACCCGGTCCCGCCGCCGGGAGTTGCCGGCCACGCCGCGGGTGCGTATCGAGGGGATCGGCATAGCCGTGCCCGATTTGGGGGCCGCGGGCCCGCAGCCCAGCTCGATCCAGTTCGCCGTCGACGCCGCGGCCGCCTGCTTGGATGACAGCGGGGTCGAGCGGACCGAGGTCGGACTGGTCATCCACACCGGTATCTACCGCGACGACTTCCTGTCCGAACCGGCCGTGGCCACCCTGGTCGCCGGCGAGGTCGGGATCAACGCCGAGCCGGAATCCGCGGATGCCCCCAAGACATTCGCGTTCGACATCCTCAACGGCGGAGTCGGTTTCCTCAACGGCTGCCACGTCGCGGCCGGGATGATCGGCGCCGGCCGGACCGGCCACGCCATGGTGTTGGCCTCCGAGGTGGAGAACAACACCCCGCAGAGCGGTTACCCGCGCGCCGGCATCACCGAGACCGGGTCGGCGATCATGCTGAGCCCCAGCGCCGGCCCGGAGGGCTTCGGCCGGTTCGTCTTCGCCCACCACCCCGAATACCGGGGCGCACTGCGGACTTACACCCAGGAGCGCGACGGCCGGATGTGGCTGCGGGTCGACCGCGACCCGAACCTGGCCGCCATCTACGTGAGCTGCCTGCCCTCGGCCGTCAAGGAGTTGCTGACGCTGGAATCCTTGGAGCCCGAGGACATCTCGCTGGTGTTCCCGCCGTATCTTCCGGGCACCGCCCTCGACGAACTCGCCGCGGGCACCGGGGTGGACCGGTCACGCTTCGTCGACCTCGCGGTGCAGGGCTGCACCAGTGATCCGTTCACCTCGACGCTGCCCTACCAGATCGCCGACGCGCGGCAACGCGGACTGGTCAAGCCCGGCGACGTCGCGTTGATCATGGCCGTCGGCTCCGGTGTCGAGGTCGGCTGCACCACCTACCGGTTCTGATCTGATGCGGGCATTCGTCACCGGGGGAACCGGATTCGTCGGCTCGAATCTGGTCGCCGCGTTGCTGGAGCGCGGCATGCAGGTACGGGTGCTGCGTCGTGCCACCTCACCGATGGCTGCGCTGGACGGCTTGGACTGCGAGACCCGGGTGGGCGACGTGCTCGACGGCGTCGAGGCGCTGACCGAGGCGATGGCCGGCTGCGACTGGGTGTTTCACACCGCGGCGATCTCGGACTACTGGCGCCACCGCACCCAGACCCGGCTGTATCGCACCAACGTCGACGGCACCCGCGACATGGCCACCGCCGCCCAGCGGGCCGGAGTCAAGCGCTTCGTCTATACCAGTTCGCTTGCCGCATTGGGTATCCCGTCGCGCGGACACGAGTTGGTCGAGACCGACGAATTCAACATCCGGCCCCGGCAGTTCCCCTACGGGCACAGCAAGCACCTCGCGGAGGCCGAACTGCGCAAGGCCGTCGCCGCCGGTCTTCCCGCGGTGATCGTCAACCCCTCGGTGGTGATCGGGCCCCGCGACGTCAACCGCATCGCCAGCGCCATGCTCGTCGAAGCGCAGCACGGCCGATTGTGGTTCGCCGCACCCGGCGGCACCAACTTCGTCTCGGTCGACGACGTGGTGGCCGGGCACATCGCCGCCGCCGAGCGGGGCCGGATCGGGGAGCGCTACATCCTGGGCGGTGAGAACCTGTCGTTTCGTGCGGCGTTCACCGAAGCCAACAACCTCTTCGGCCGGCGTCCACCGTCGGTCATGTTGCCGCGCTGGTTCATCCCGGTGGCCGCGGCGGGTGTCAGCGTGGCCCGCGCCGTAGTCGGACCGCGACTGCCGATCGACGCCCGCCAGATGCGGCTGTCCACCGCCGACATCTTCGCCGACGCCACCAAGTCCCGCGAGGAACTGGGCGTGCCGTTCACCCCGTTCGCCACCGCGCTGCGTGCCGGCTACGAGTGGTACCGCGACAATGGCTACCTGCATCGCTGACCCCACGTCCTGCCGCCGGTAGCGGCCGTCACCCGGCTTTTTGCCAGTCGTCGTCGGCGAAGAGGTGTCGTTGGACGGGGCCCTCGACGGGAACGGCTTCGTAGCTGGCCTCGTCGAACAGTGGGTCGTCGAACAATGGATCATCGCGAACCGGGTCGTCGGGCCACGGCCACTCGGCGTCGGGCGGTGGCAGCTCCTCGGGCGGCGGTCGGCGGTGGTGGTCGATGACGGCTTCGATGAAGTGGAAGGGGTTGACGCGGGGTTGGCCGTGGTCGAGTTTGGGCGGCGGGATCCATTCGACGCGGCCGGATTCGCCGAGTCGGGTGGTCCAGCCCTGTTCGCTGGCCATCCGGTTGTCGGGCGCGCACGCCAGCGCGAGGGAATCGACGTCGGTTTGGCCGTTGTCAGCCCAATCGCGTTCCAGGTGGTGCGCTTGGGACAGATACCCCGACACGGTGCATCCCGGCCGAGTACAGCCCCGATCGCGGTTGTGCAGCACGATGCGCTGATCCGCCGAGGCGAGGCGTTTGGTGCGGCCCAACCACAGTGCCCGTCCTTTCCCGTCGAAGATGGTCAGGTAGTGGTAGGCGTGGGAAGCCATGCGCAGCAGATCGCTCATGGGCAGCAGGCTGCCGCCTGCGGTGTACGCCTTGCCGGTGATACGGGACTCGCCTACCGGCGGTGCCGGTTCGGGCCGCGGCTGATCGGTGTGAGGTGCATGGTCGGACGCGGCCTGCAGCTCCGCCAGGGTGGTCGAGACAATCACCGTGACCGGCAGGCCGTTGAGCTGACCGAGGTCTCCACAGGCCAGCGTGGCGCGCAAGGCGGCCAGCAGGGCATCGTGCTGGCGTTGATCCCGGCTGCGGTGATCGTTCTGGATCTGCTCCTGGCTGGGGGCGCCGGACACGCAGGGTTGTTCATCGGCGGAGTTGCACATCCCCGGGGCGGCCAGTTTGGCCAGCACCGGCTCCAAGGTCGCCCGTAGCTCCGGGCTGATCTTGCCGCTCAAGGTGCTCATCCCGTCGGCGCGTTGCGGCCCCAGTCGCAGCCCGCGCTGGGCTTGCCGTTCGCGGTCGTCGGGCTCGTCGCCGTCTTGATCCAATACGGCGATCAAGTGCACCGCCAACCGTTGGAAGGCCTCCGGGGCGAACAGCGTCGCCAGCTCCGCCAGCTCACGCTCGGCGCGTTCCCGGTCTGCAGTAGCCACCCGGGCCGGGATCTTCTCCATGGCCTTACGGGCGATCGCCACCTGCTCCGGGCCGACCAGTCCGGCCGCCTGTGCGGCAGCCAGGCTGGGCAGCACCGGTTCGAGGGTCTCACCGGTCATGGCGGTGCGCGGACCCAGATCAGCGGCCTCAGCCACCCGCCGTCGGGCTTGCGCCGAGCTGATCCGCAACCGCTCACTCAATGCCTTGGCCAGCGAGCACCCCGCCAGCACCTCGGAATGGCCCTCGGCCACCAGCCGGGCCAGGATCTGATGATCGATCACCGGCGCCTGCCACGCCAACACCTCCCGGCGGGCCAGCACCGCTACCAGCTCCTCGGGGCTCAACGCGTCGAACGAACACTGCGCCAACCGGGCATTAATCGCCTCCTGCTCATCGAGACACCCCATGATGGCGTCCCGATCGGCGAGCGCGTCCCTACCCATAACCCGAACACTAGTTCGACCCCCCGACAGAAACCCGGGCTGATCCGGAAGCCCGACTCTAAGGAAGCTGTGAGAAATTCGGTCCGCCCCGGACAAGATCAACGCCGCGGGCATCGAGGCGACACTGTCGAAGTTGTCCCAGCGCTACGCCTAGCCGACCTGGCTCAGCAGCGCCTCGGTGGGCGGCCGGCGCTGAGCCCACGGCCGCACCGACTCCAGCTGTGCCGCAAGCGAAATCAGGGTGGCCTCATCATTGGTCCGCCCCACCAGGTGCACCGCCTCGGGCACCCCGGCGGCGTCGATACCGGTGGGCACCGAGATGGCCGGCTGGCCGCTGTAGTTCTGCGGGAAGGTGAACGGAATGAACTTCAGCATCCGAAGCATGGCGCGCGTCGGTCCGAACCCCTCGAAGTAGCCCACCCGCACCGGCGGTATCGCCAGCACCGGTGTCATCAGGACGTCGAAGTCGGCGATCCGGCGCTGCGAGCGGGCGGTGATCCGGGGCTCGGCGGCAACCGCACGCCGGGCGAGCCAGTCCGGAACCAGCCGGCTGGTCCGCGCCTCGGCCTGCATCCGCCGTTCCAGCAGTTCGGTTTTCGGGAGTCGATCGATCTCATCGGCGAAGCCGTTCATGAACAGCGCGAGCACCGCGGCGATCCCCACCACCGGGTAGACCGGGTCGCGCTCGACGACGTCGTGGCCCAGCGAACGCAACAACTCCGCGGTCTCAAGGACCGGGCGGCGCACCTCGTCGCTGACGTGCACCGGGACCACCGGCTTGAACGACATCGCGATCCGCAACCGCCGCGTCGGCGCCACCAGCGCGTCCATCAGCGGCGGCGCCGACGGCGGCGACGGAATCTCGTCGTCGGGTTCGGGCCCGGTCATCGCGTCGTGCAGCAGTGCCGTGTCGACGACACTGCGAGCCAGCGGCCCGATGTGGTTGAGGCCGTGGAAGCGGTACGCTCGTTCGGGCGACTCCTTGGTGCTGATCCGGCCGCGCTGGCCCTTGAGACCGACCAACCCGCAGCAGGCGGCCGGGATGCGCACCGAGCCGCCGCTGTCGCTGCCGGTGGCGCCCGGCACCATCCCGGAGGCGACCGCCGCGGCCGAACCACCGCTGGAGCCGCCCGGGGTCCGATACAGATCCCACGGGTTGCGGGTCACACCCCAGGTCGCCGATTCGCACACCGGGTAGGCGCCGAACTCCGAGAGGTGGGTCTTGCCGATGATCACCGCACCCGCGGCGCGCAGTCGCCGCACCGCGGCGCTGTCGGTGCTCGCCGGGCCGACATCGATTCCGGTGCCGCACATGGACGAAACACCGGCCACGTCGGTGTCGTCCTTGACCGCGATCGGCACACCGGCCAGCGGCAGCACCTCCCCGGCGGCCAACCGCCGCTCGATGTGCGCCGCCTCGTCCATCGCCCGGTCACCCAACACCGTGCGGAACACGTTCAGAACGGGGTCGAGCCGGGCGATCCGATCCAGGTACAGGGCCACCAACTCGCGCGGGGACACCTCCCGCTCATGCACCAGCTGTGCCAGGCGCGCGACACCGGCAAAAGCCAGCTCATGATCCTGCTCATGATCGTGCGCGGCAGACATGGTTGCGTCCTTTCCCCCGCGGACCACAATACCCACCGTGCGCTGCGCAAACGTGTGGCCGCGTTGGCGACACACTAAGAACTGCGCACGTCAATCGGCGGGCTCGATGTTGTGGTTGAGGGTGAACCGGTTCTCCGGGTCCAGCCGCGCCTTGAGTTCGGCGAGTCGCTGGTAGCCGGCGTCGCCGAAGGTCGCGCGGATGCGGTCCTGTCCTTCGTCGCCCACGAAGTTCAGGTAGGCGCTCGCCGGGCCGAGTGGGCGCAGGATCTCGAAGGCCTGCCCGGCCCACGCCGTGCACCGAGCGGTGTCGGCGGGGTCGGTCCAGGTCGTCATCAGATGGATGATGTACGGGTGGTCGCGGGCGACGACGGCCGTGGACTCCGGCGGAACGCGGCTGGCGTACCCGCCGAGCCGGATCAGGTGCAGCCGGGTCTGCGTCGAGGGCCGTGACCGGCCCAGCAGCGCGATGCGGCGGATCGCCTCGTCGGTGAGTTCGGTGACGAACAGCGATTTCCAGTAGTTCAGCCAGCCGTACGGCGCCGTGTAGTCGAGGGCCTGCTGCCAGGTCGAGTAGTCCAGCGTGTGCTGCACCGCCACCACCGGCTTCGCCGCCACGCCACGGACGTCGAGCAGGGCGCTGACATCGTTGCTGCCGATCGAGTCGGTCCGTGTTGAACAGGCCAGCACATTGACCAGCGTCTTGCCGGTGGTGAAGTCGGTGGAGAAGTCGAGGATGGACGCCAGGTGGTCGGGTGCGTTGTCCATCTGGGCGCGGAAATGCTTGAGGGCCGCCTCGGCGTCGGTGTCGGGGTAGGACTGCACCCCGGCGGTCACCGCGTTCACCGGGTGCAGCCGCAGCACGAACTGCGCTACGACGCCGAAGTTGCCGCCTCCGCCGCGCAGCCCCCACAGCACGTCCGTGTGCTCGGTCTCGCTGACGGTCAACACGTTGCCGGATGCGGTCACCAGTGTCGCGCCGATCAGGTTGTCGCAGGTCATCCCGTGGGCGCGGGAGAGCCAGCCGATGCCGCCGCCGAGCGAGAACCCGCCGACGCCGGTCGTCGACACCACCCCGCCCGGGCAGGCCAGCCCGTGCCTGCTGGTCACCGGGTCGACGTCGCCCCAGGTGGCGCCGGCGTCGACATAGGCGATCCGCGCTTGCGCGTCGACCCGCACCCCGCGCATCAGGGTCAGGTCGATGACGATGCCGCCGTCGGTGGCCGAATGACCGGCAACGCTGTGTCCGCCGCTGCGCACCGCGATCTCGGCTCCGGCGGCCACCGCATAGCGCACGGCGGCGACGATGTCGTCGGTGGAGCGGCACTGCAGCACCACCCGCGGCCGCTTGTCGATCATGCCGTTGAAGACCTGACGGACCTCGTCGTAGCGGGCGTCGCTCGGGGCGATTACTTCGCCGGAGAATCCCGGCACGGCAGGGGCGGTCGCTGTCATGGCATCCTCGGTGTCGGCGGAGCTCTTACTCGTCGCGAAGCTCGGTCGCCGGAGTGGACCGAGTGCTCTTCCAGGCGGGAATGACGGCCGCGAAAACCGCGGCGACGGTGGCCAATACGGCGTAGAGCACCGCGTCCGACCACGGGAACACCAGCGGGGTGATCAGGCCGACGTTGACCACGGCGGCCCGTCGGACCGCCTCGGAGATGGCGATCGACAGCACCGCGCCGAACAGGCCGCCGGCGGCGCCGGCGACGACGGCCTCGATGGTGGTGATGGAGAACACCCGCACCCGGGTGGCCCCCAGCGCCTGGATCAGCGCCACTTCGCGCCTGCGCCGGATCCCGACCAGCAGCAACGTCGAGAGCACCGAGATGAAGGCGATGCCGAGCAGGCCGTACTTGAGGGTGTTCAACGGCGTCAGATACCGGCCGATGGACGTCGCGATCTCCGAGGCGTAGCCGTCGGTGTCCACCGCGGTCACCGGCTGGTCGAACTGGGTGGCCCCGATGCTCTCGATGACCTGGCCGGCGGTGAATCCCGCTGCCGGCGTGGCGAAGATCAGGCCGGCGGGCTGCGGGCCGTAGATCTGCTCGGCGATCGAGTACGGCATGTAGATCCGGCGGCCACCGTATTCGGGGGTGGCCACAATGGTGCCGATGCTCATCGCCTGCGCATCGAGTCCACTTCCAAATACCAGAATGTCACCGATATGGAGCTTTTTCTCCCGCGCGAGGACGCTGCCGATGACGACCTGATTAGCCTTCTGACTCGCCTCCGGGGATTGGCCGGCGAGTAATCCGAACGGAAATGTCGGCCGGTCCTGGGCCTGAATATGCGCCAGTGACCCGTCTTTGAGGCTGATCTCGATCTCGGCCATCCGCTCGATCTTTTCCACCCCGGTCAACGCGTTCAGTTTGTTGACCGTCTGCGGGGCGAATCGGGCGTCCACGGGGCCGTAGTCGGCGAACTGCGTCGTGGTGATGGCGATGCGACCGTCCGCCTGGGATTCGGCGACCCGGGTGGCGCCGATGTGAATCGCGACGAGGAACCCGGAGAGCAGGATCGCGACCACGACCGGCACCGCGATGGCGCCCGAGATCGCCGCGGTGCGCGAGCGGTCCGAGCGCAGCGCGTTGAGGGCGATGGTCAGCGTCGCCCCGCGCGACTTGTCCGGCCGCGGTCGCACGCTGGTGATGGCCTGCGCGCTCAGGTACGCGGTGGCCAGCAGCAGCCCGATGAGCGCGACCACCGCGCCCACGTCGGCGAGGATGGCCTGCCAGGCCACCAGGGCGCCGGACAGTGTCGCCAGCCGTGCCGCGATCACCCCGCTGAGCCCGATCGCCAGCAGCAGCAGCGCCCGGAACCAGATCTTGCGTTGTGTGGTCTGCTCCTGGGCCGCCCGCCCGGACAGCTCGGCGGCGATCGGGGTGTTGGAGGCCGACAGGGCGGGCCCGATCGCGGCCCCCACCGCCAGCAGCAGCCCGGCCAGCACGCCGACCACCAGGATCGCCGGCTTGAGCACCACCGGCACGGTGACGCCGACGAATCGTTCGGTGAGCTCACTGGCGCTGGCCACGATGGGCTCGGAGATCACGATGCCGGTCAGCACGCCCATCGCCGATCCCGCCGCGCCCAGCAGCGCGGCCTCGCTGAGAAACCCGGTCATGATCGAGGCGGGTGAGGCTCCCAGCGCGGAGGCGATCGCGATCTCGCGGCGGCGCTCCTCGACCGAGAGCCGGGTGATCTGGGTGATCAGGATGACCCCGACACCGATCGAGATCAGCGCGAAGATGCCCAGCAGCGGCAGCAGCACGTCGTTGACGTTGTAGCCCTTCGCCGGTTCGCTGCGGGGCTGCACGCTGTAGGTGGGTCCCAGCGTGGTCTTCAGCTGCTGTTGGACCTCGCCGGCGTCGGCGTCGGGGGCCAGCGTCACGTACAACATGTCCACTCGGTCGCCGCGGGCGAACTGCACCTTGGCCATGCTCAGCGGCAGCACCGCGACCAGGCCGTTGTTGACCTCGTCCAGGTCGGCCACCCGCTGGAACTTCTCCACTGACAGCTGTCCGGCGTCGGTGACCAGGGTCGCCGAGGCGTCCAGGGAGTCGCCCAGTGACTTCGAGATCGCCGGCGGTGGCTCCTGCTGCCCGGCTTGGCAGACCTTCGGGTCGACGATCCACTGCGCCGAGCAGTCCACGCCGAGGCCCAGCCCGTAGCTCTCGGTGCCCTTGCCGCCACTGTCGCCGTCGTTGCGGATCATCGTCACGCCGCGGATGACGGGCACCACCGCGCCCACCCCGGCGACCGACCGGGTGTCCTCGATGACCGCCGGACTGATGCCGCCGCGGGTGGCGGCGCCGACCACGCGCAGCGGTGCGGGCCCGGCGATCTGGTAGCCGACGTCTTCCACCGCCTTGGACACGCTGGTGACCTCGATCATGACGGCCACCACGACCGCGACGCCGCCGCCCAGCGAGAAAGCGGCCAGTGCGGCCCGGAATGCGTGTTTACGAACGGCCCGAAAATTGATGATCCGGAGCAGGCCGAAAGTCGCGGCTAATGTCCCGCGAGCCATGTCACATTGTCGGGCGCATGAGCCATTCCGCTGTCGGTCTCGATTTCACCGTCGAGAAGTGAAACCAGCCGGGGAGCGTCGTCGGCTATTTTCCGGTCGTGGGTCACCAGGACAATTGTCTGGCCGGCGGCATTCAGGTTGTACAGGGCGTCAATAACCCGCTGCCCGTTAACGGTGTCCAGGTTGCCGGTCGGCTCATCGGCCAGAATGACGTCTGGCTTCATGAAAAGCGCCCGGGCAACGGCGACCCGCTGTTGTTCACCGCCGGACAACTCCGACGGGACCCGCTTGGATTTGGCGGCCAGCCCCACCTGGTCGAGCAGGCCCATCGCGTGGGCATGCTGGGAGCGGCCGGATTTGCCCGCCAGTAGGCCCGGCAGCATGACGTTCTCCACGACCGACAGGCCCGCCAGAAGGTTGAACGCCTGGAATACGTAGCCGAGGGTTTGGCATCGGACGGCGGCCAACTGCCGGCGCGACAGCTGCGAGACACTGTGGCCGTTGATGAGCACATCTCCGGAGGTCGGCAGGTCTAGCAGGCCGAGGATGCTCAGCAGGGTCGACTTGCCCGAGCCGGACGGGCCGACCATGGCGACGAATTCGCCGCGGGTTATCTGGATATCGACGTTCCGCAATACCGGCGTCGCGGTATCGCCGTGACCGAACTGTTTGTTGAGTTTGCGCGCTTCCAGCACCACGGGAGGCCTGAGAACGACCGGCGGCGTGTGTCCGTTATGGTCGAGCTCCACGGTGTGGATGTCGGTCCTGATCATGAATCTCCAGCGGGCGTGTGTGATACGGGATCATGCCCGCGTAGGGCGCGTTTCTCAATTCATTGCGCACTCCGATGATGCTGCGCTACCGGGGACGGCATCCTCGAGCATACCGACCTGCGCCGCCTGCTAAAAATCATTCGTCGGTGACTCCGAACACCATTGACTGCCCTGGTCGGCGGGTGTTCTCGCGCTCGCCAGGAGTCGCCGGCGACGCCGTTCCGCAGCAAAACAACCATTGACCTGCAGTTTTTGTTCGTGGACGGCTGGCCGCTGAAGTGCACCAGACTCCGTCTACTCGGCGGCGCGGGTGGCCGGGTGCACGGCCACCAGCCCGAGTTCGTTGCGCCGCTCACAGATCGCCGCCAGTTCGGCGTAGGCCTTCTCGCCCAACAGTTCCGTCAGCTCGGGCCCCAAACTCTGCCAGACCTGCCGGGCGCCGACGTGGGCCGCCGGGTCACCGGTGCAGTACCAGTGCAGGTCTTCGCCGCCGGATCCCCAGCCCCGGCGATCGAACTCGGTGATCGTGGTCTTGAGAATCTCGGTGTCGTCGGGGCGGGTCACCCACTCCTGGCTGCGCCGGATCGGCAGCTGCCAGCACACGTCGGGCTTCATGGTCAGCGGCTCCACCCCCAACCGGACCGCCTTGATGTGCAGCGCGCAGCCCGCGCCACCGGCGAATCCGGGCCGGTTCAGAAAGATGCAGGCCCCCTTGACGGTGCGGGTGCGCAATTGCTCCTCGCCGTCGTTCTCGTCGTATTCCAGGTAGCCCTTCTTGCCCAGACCCTTGTCGCGGTACTGCCAGTCGGCGTCGGTCAGCTGCGCGACGGCGTCGTCGAGCTTGGCGCGGTCGTCGTCGTCGCACAGGAACGCGCCGTGCGAACAGCACCCGTCGTCGGGCCGGCCGGCCACGATGCCCCGGCAGGCCGCTGTGCCGAACACGCAGGTCCAGCGGGACAACAGCCAGGTCAGATCGGCGGCGATCAGATGTTCGGGGTTGTCCGGATCGTAGAACTCCACCCATTCGCGGGGGAAGTCCAGGCCGACTTCACGCCGCGGGGGGCCGGGCTGCGCGGGGGTCACAAAACTCCACGCTAGACCACGAATTCGCGTTGTCTCGCCTTGGTCGATTCCTCGCCCCACTAAGTTGGTTGCGTGCGATTAGGCGTACTCGACGTCGGAAGCAATACCGTCCATCTCCTGGTGGTCGATGCTTACCGGGGCGGTCACCCGACCCCGATGAGCTCGACCAAGGCCACGTTACGACTGGCGGAGGCCACCGACAGCTCAGGAAAGATCACCCGGCGTGGTGCCGACAAGCTGGTGTCCACGATCGACGAATTCGCCACCATCGCAGGTAGTTCGGGCTGCGCGGAGCTGATGGCGTTCGCCACCTCGGCGGTCCGCGACGCCTGCAACTCCGAGGATGTGCTGGCGCGGGTGCGCACCGAGACCGGCGTCGAGTTGCAGGTGCTGGAGGGCGAGGACGAGTCCCGGCTGACGTTCCTGGCGGTGCGGCGCTGGTTCGGCTGGAGCGCCGGGCGGATCATCAACCTCGATATCGGTGGCGGTTCGCTGGAGATTTCCAGCGGCCTCGACGAGGAGCCCGAGGTGGCGTTGTCGCTGCCGTTGGGCGCCGGCCGGCTCACCCGGGAGTGGCTGCCCGAAGACCCGCCCGGGCGGCGCCGGGTGTCGATGCTGCGGGACTGGCTGGACACCGAGTTGGCCCCCGCGGCCGCGACGGTTCTCGACGCCGGCCCACCCGACCTCGCGGTGGCCAGTTCCAAGACGTTTCGTTCGCTGGCGCGCCTCACCGGTGCCGCGCCGTCGGCTGCCGGGCCGCGAGTTCGGCGCACATTGACCGCCGCGGGCCTTAGGCAGCTCATATCATTCATCTCTAGGATGACCACGGCAGATCGTGCCGAATTGGAAGGGGTGAGCGCCGAGCGGGCCCCGCAGATCGTGGCGGGCGCCCTGGTGGCGGAAGCGAGCATGCGAGCGCTGTCGATCGAAACGGTTCAGATTTGCCCGTGGGCGCTGCGGGAGGGCTTGATCCTGCGGCGGCTCGACCGTGAAGCCGACAGCGCCACCTTGCTCCAATCCTCGTCCGTGGGCATGGCCCGGCAAAGAGGGGGCGCCCGATGACCGAGCCCAAGCCCGACCCCCGCGACGTCGAGACGCGGCCGATCTCGGTTGCCGAGCTGCTCGCCAAGAACGGGACGATCGGTTCGCCGCCGGTGACCGGTCGCCGCCGGCGTCGGCGCGGCAACGCCGACGCCGTCACCGTCGCCGAACTGACCGGTGAGATCCCGATCATCCGGGACGAGGACGGGCCCCCGGCGCCGGCGGCGCCGGCCGAATCGCCGGACGACGGCGAGACCTCCGACACCGCGGCGAGCGGCGCCCTGCCCATCGGCCCGGCGCCCGGATTCGTCGACGAGGACAGCCCTGCCACCGGGCCGCGACCGGCGGAACGGGACGAACCTGCCCAGCGGTCGGCGCCCGAACCGCGCTGGCCCAAATCGCCGCCGCAGCCGCCGCGCACCGGCGGCCCGCAGCAGAGTCCCTACCCGCGGCCGATGCGCCGGTCGGATGTGCCCGCAGCGGGCAACGGGCGCCCGGCACCGGCCGACCGTTCCACCGGCTCCGGCGCCGAACGGATGCGTCCCGACCCGGTCGA
Source organism: Mycolicibacter algericus DSM 45454 (assembly GCF_002086455.1). Lineage (GTDB taxonomy): Bacteria > Actinomycetota > Actinomycetes > Mycobacteriales > Mycobacteriaceae > Mycobacterium > Mycobacterium algericum. Next base: position 107,957 of record NZ_MVHC01000008.1, on the reverse strand, counting down.
CACCTACACCGACGTCGAACTCGACGTGATGGACACCGATGTGCGCGAGGCCGACCTGGCGGTCGGGGACTCGGCCTACGTGCGCTCGGTCCTCAGCAAGGCCGGCAGCGCCGAGCGGCCGGTCCGGCAGGATTTCGAGGCGGACAGTGCGGGCACCGATCTTGCCGATACCGCCGGCCCGGCCGACCCCGACGCCGCCGACGCCGTCGCGTCCGAGCCGGCGGACGACGACTACGTTGGCCGGCCGGGCGTGGTCGGCGGGCTGCTGGTGGTGCTGCAATCGATCCTGGCGGTGGCGTTCGGCGGCGGGCTGTTCATCGCCTTCGACCAGTTGTGGCGGTGGAACAGCATCGTCGCGCTGGTGCTCACGGTGCTGGTCACGCTCGGCCTGGTCGCCGCCGTTCAGGCCGTCCGCAAGACCGTCGACATCGTCAGCACCTTGATCGCCGTCGCGGTCGGACTGCTGATCACGCTGGGGCCGCTGGCGCTGCACGCCAACTAGCCGTTCACTATTAGTCCGTGCGCCCCGCCATCAAGGTCGGCTTGTCGACGGCTTCGGTTTACCCCCTGCGGGCCGAGGCTGCCTTCGAGTACGCGGCACGACTCGGCTACGACGGTGTCGAGCTGATGGTGTGGGGGGAGTCGGTCAGCCAGGACATCGGCGCCGTGCAGCGGTTGTCCCGCAAGTACCAGGTGCCGGTGCTGTCGGTACACGCACCGTGCCTGCTGATCTCGCAACGGGTCTGGGGCGCCAACCCGATCCACAAGCTGGAACGCAGCGTGCGGGCCGCCGAACGACTCGAAGCCCAGACCGTCGTAGTACATCCGCCGTTCCGCTGGCAGCGCCGCTACGCCGAGGGATTCAGCGACCAAGTCTCCGAATTGGAGGCCCGCAGCGACGTGGCCGTGGCGGTGGAGAACATGTTCCCGTTCCGCGCCGACCGCTTCTTCGGCGCCGATCAGTCCCGCGAACGGATGCGCCGCCGCGGCGGCGGCCCGGGCGCCGCGATTTCGGCGTTCGCGCCGTCCCACGACCCACTCGACGGCAACCACGCGCACTACACCCTGGATCTGTCGCACACCGCGACCGCCGGCACCGATGCGTTGGAGATGGCCCGCCGGATGGGCTCCGGCCTGACCCACCTGCACCTGTGCGACGGCACCGGACTGCCGGCCGACGAGCATCTGGTGCCCGGGCGCGGTGACCAGCCGACCGTTGAGGTGTGTCACCTGCTGGCCGCCAGCGACTTCACCGGTCATGTGGTGCTGGAGGTGACCACCTCCCACGCCCGCTCGCCGCATGAGCGCGAGGCGCTGTTGATCGAGTCGCTACAGTTCGCCCGCACGCATCTGCTGCGCTGACCGCCTGCTGATCACTGAGACACAAGTTCACTGAGACACAAGGAGGCCCGCGTGACCTCATCCACGCTGTTCACCGATGCCATGGCCCTGGTGCGCACCGATGGCGGCGATGGCTCTGACGATGGCGACGTGGCATCGTTCACCGGTGCGCTCAACGAGCACTGGACGATCGGCCCGAAGGTGCACGGCGGCGCGATGCTGGCGTTGTGCGCCAACGCCGCCCGCACCGCCGTAGCCGGCGACGGGACAGCGCCGAAAATCCAGCCGGTCGCGGTGTCCGCCAGCTACCTGTGGGCGCCCGACCCCGGTGCGATGCAGCTGGTGACCAGGATTCGCAAGCGCGGCCGCCGGGTCAGCCTGGTCGACGTCGAACTCAACCAAGGCGAGCGCACCGCGGTGCGCGCGGTGGTCACCCTGAGCGAGCCGGAGCACCAGGCCCCGCCGCTGCTGTCCTTCAACCCGGTGGTGCCGTTGATGACGCCGGAGCCGCCGCCCGGCTTGGAGCCGATCGGTCCGGGCCATCCGATGGAACACATCGTGCACCTGGCGCACGGCTGCGACATCCGCCCGGCGCTGACCACGCTCGGCCCGCGCTCGGATGGCGGCCCGCCGGTGATCGAGATGTGGGTACGGCCCAAGGGCGCCGCGCCCGACGTGCTGTTCGCACTGCTGTGCGGCGACGTCTCGGCACCGGTGACCTACGCCGTCAACCGGATGGGCTGGGCGCCCACGGTGCAGCTCACCGCCTACCTGCGGGCCATGCCGGCCGACGGCTGGCTGCGCGTGATCTGCAGCTGCGTGCAGATCGGCCAGGATTGGTTCGACGAAGACCACACCGTGGTCGACTGCGAAGGCCGCATCGTGGTGCAGACCCGGCAGCTGGCCATGGTTCCCGACCGCTGAGGCAGGCGGGTCTGAAATGCTGTCGCCATGACCAGAATCGCGATCATCGGCGGCGGCAACATGGGCGAGGCCTTGCTGGCGGGCTTGCTGGCGGCCGGCCGCCCGGTCAAGGACCTCGTCGTCGCCGAACGCTTCGGTGACCGCGCCCGACAGCTCTCCGAGAAGTATTCGGTGCTGGTGACCTCGGTCGCCGACGCGGTCGAGAACGCGTCCATCGTGATCGTCGCGGTGAAGCCGCAGGACGTGGAATCCGTCGTCGCCGAGTTCGCCAAGAACCTCACCGCCGCCTCAGAGAACAGTCCCGAGCAGGTCCTGGTGAGCATCGTGGCCGGTGTCACCACCGGGTACGTGGAGTCCAAGCTGCCTGCGGGCACCGCGGTGATCCGGGTGATGCCGAACACCCCGGTCAAGGTCGGCGCCGGCGCCAGCGCGCTGGCCAAGGGCCGGTTCGCCAGCAGCGAGCAGGTCGAGCAGGTCGCCGAGCTGTTCGAGTGCGTCGGCACGGTGGTGATCGTCCCGGAGGAGCAGATGGACTCCGTCACCGCCGTCTCAGGTTCTGGGCCCGCGTACTTCTTCTTGATGGTGGAGGCACTGGTGGATGCCGGGGTCGCCGCCGGGCTGAGTCGGCAGGGGGCCACCGATCTGGCGGTGCAGACCATGGCCGGGTCGGCGCAGATGCTGTTGGAGGAGCGCGGCGAGACGGCGGGGACGGCGAATTCGGTCATCGACACCGGTCCGGCTCAGCTGAGAGCCATGGTGACCTCCCCCGGTGGAACCACCGCGGCCGCGTTGCGGGAACTGGAGGCCGGCGGCCTGCGGACCTCGGTCGATCGGGCCGTCCGGGCCGCAAAAACCCGCTCTGAGCAGCTAAGAATCACATCAGAGTAATTCACTTATTTTTCACATATTGCCTCTCACCCGTCGCAGGAACCCCATTCGTCCCGCTATTCTCCTCTATGTCTGTGCGTGTGGGCGCAGCGGAGGGGAAGCCGCTGGGACTGCACGTGCCTGATTGAAATGGGTAACGATGACGTCTGCGAACGGGCCTTCGGCACGAGACTCCGCTGGCGGCCGGGCGGCACGGGATGCCGGCCCTGCCGACACGGGCCGGGCACAATTTCTCACCGTGGCCGAGGTGGCTGCGCTGATGCGGGTCAGCAAGATGACGGTGTACCGCCTGGTGCACAACGGCGAACTGCCCGCGGTGCGGGTGGGACGGTCTTTCCGGGTGCACGCCAAGGCGGTGCACGACCTCTTGGAGACCTCCTTCTTCGACGCAGGCTGACCGCCGGTCGACAGGTAAGCGCCCCCCGGGCGTCGCCGCACGGCGACGCCCGGGGTCGGCTGTGTCCGGGACCCGGTCAGGTGCCGGTTTTCTGCTCGGCGCCTGCCTACGGGTAAAGTGGCCGGGTCGATCAAGTTCGCCCAGCGCCCCGGTGGCGGCGCGGGCAGCAGCAGATAGCGGAGTTCATGGGTTCAGTCATCAAGAAGCGGCGCAAGCGCATGTCGAAGAAGAAGCACCGCAAGCTGCTTCGCCGTACCCGGGTGCAGCGCAGAAAACTCGGTAAGTAACTCCGCCGAGCCCGCGCCCGGGTCCCGGGCGGGGGACGGGCGATCGCCGCGGTATTGCTTTTCCGGACTGGCCGTTAGGCTGGCGGGGTGGACGAGGCCGGACCCCCGAACGACAGCACGCGAAGCGACGTCCGGCACTATCCCAAGGTTGTGTTGGTCACCGGCGCATGCCGATTCCTGGGTGGCTATCTGACCGCCAGGCTGACGCAGAATCCCTTGATCAACCGGGTGATCGCGGTGGACGCGGTGATGCCGAGCAAGGACATGCTGCGCCGGATGGGCCGCGCCGAATTCGTCCGCGCCGACATCCGCAATCCCTTTATCGCCAAGGTGATTCGAAATAGCGAAGTCGATACCGTGGTGCATGCTGCCGCGGCGTCGTACGTGCCGCGTTCCGGCGGCGGGGCGGCCCTGAAAGAGCTCAACGTGATGGGCGCCATGCAGTTGTTCGCCGCCTGCCAGAAGGCGCCCTCGGTGCGCCGGGTGGTGCTCAAGTCGACCTCGGAGGTCTACGGGTCCTGCTCGCGTGACCCGGTGCTGTTCACCGAGGACAGCACCAGCCACCGGCCGCCCACCCAGGGCTTCCCCCGCGACAGCGTCGACATCGAGGGCTACGCCCGCGGGCTGGGCCGGCGCCGGCCCGACATCGCGGTCACCATCCTGCGGATGGCCAACATGATCGGCCCGGCCATGGACACCGCGTTGTCGCGCTACCTCGGCGGCCCGCTGGTGCCGATGGTGCTGGGCCGCGATGCCCGCCTGCAGTTGCTGCACGAGCAGGATGCGTTGGGCGCCCTGGAACGGGCCACGATGGCCGGTAAGGCCGGCACCTTCAACGTCGGCGCCGACGGCATCATCATGATGTCGCAGGCGATTCGCCGCTCGGGCCGGATCCCGATGCCGGTGTTCGGGCTGGGACTGTGGGCGCTGGACTCGTTGCGGCGGGCCAACAACTACACCGAGATCAACCGGGAGCAGCTGAACTATCTCAGCTTTGGCCGGGTGATGGATACGACTAGAATGCGAACCGACCTCGGGTACAGCACCAAATGGACCACCGCCGAGGCATTCGATGACTACGTGCGGGGGCGAGGTCTCAGTCCGATCATCGACCCCAAATGGGTGCAGTCGGCGGAACGGCGCGCGGTGAGCGCGGTGCAACGCCTGGGCGATATCGGTTTTAACAGGGCGCGGGGAGGGTAACGCCATGGCTGGTGATTCCAGGGCTAAAGTCATTCCGCTGCACAAGAACTCGGCGTCTGCGCGCCGACACCCGTCGACGCTGGCCCGCCCCGACGGCCGTGCCTCAGCCGAGCAGATCAGCGCCGTAGTGCACGATATCGACGGACGCCGCGGCGTCGCCGCGGGGGCGTCCGGTGACGCCGAGGCGGCCCCGAGCGAGTTCGTCCGGCGGGTGGCCGGCCTCGCCGCATTCCTTCGGGAGCGGATCACCGGCGACTACGACGTCGACGAGTTCGGGTTCGACCCGCACTTCAACGAAGCCGTCGCGCTGCCGCTGCTGCGGGTCTTCTTCAACGACTGGTTCCGGGTCGAGGTCAGCGGCATCGAGAACCTGCCGGCCGACGGGCCCGCACTGGTGGTGGCCAACCACGCCGGGGTGCTGCCGATGGACGCGCTGATGCTGTCGGTGGCGGTGCACGACCACCATCCGGGCCGTCGCGACCTGCGGATGCTCGGCGCTGATCTGGTGTTCGACCTGCCGGTGATCGGGCCGGCCGCCCGCAAGGCCGGCCACACCATGGCCTGCACCGCCGACGCCCACCGGTTGCTGGCGGCCGGCGAGCTGACGGCGGTGTTCCCGGAGGGCTACAAGGGCCTGGGCAAGCGGTTCAAGGACCGCTATAAGCTGCAGCGGTTCGGCCGCGGCGGCTTCGTGTCGGCGGCGCTGCAGACCCAGGCGCCGATCGTGCCGTGCTCGATCGTCGGCTCCGAGGAGATCTATCCGATGATCGCCGACATCAAGCTGTTGGCCCGGCTGCTGGGCGTGCCGTATTTCCCGATCACCCCGCTGTTCCCGCTGGCCGGTCCGGCGGGCCTGGTGCCGCTGCCGTCGAAGTGGCACATCGCCTTCGGGGAACCGATCGAGACCACCGACTACGAGCCCGCCGCCGCCGACGACCCGATGGTCACCTTCGAACTGACCGACCAGGTGCGCGAGACGATCCAGCAGACGCTGTACCGGCTGCTGGCCGGCCGCCGCAACATGTTCTTCGGCTGAGTCGGGTAGCTACTTCTTGCCCAGCGCCCGATCGCGCATCGCCTCGAGGGCGGCGATCGTCGCCGCCTCGGTATCGGCGTCCTGGTTCACCGACTCGCCGAGCATGGTGACCACGCTGGTCACCACCGGCTTGCCGTCGGCGTCGGTGACCTCACTGCGAACCTCGCTGACCACCGTGCCGTGGGATTCGATCACCGAGTCCAGGTAGGTGTCGAAGAACAGCTTGTCGCCGGCCACGATCGGCCGGTGGAAGGTGAACTTCTGGTCGCGGTGCAGCACCCGGGCGATGTTGATCGGGATGTCGAACTTGTCGAAGATCTCCAGCTGCACCTGGCGGCCGGCGACCGCCAGAAACGTCAGGGACGCCACCAGTCCGGGGTGCCCGGCCTCAGTCGCGGCGGCCTCGTCGAAGTGGGCCGGGTGCTCGTCTTTGACCGAGCGGGCGAATTCGCGGATCTTCTCCCGGCCGACTTCGAAGTAGTCCGGGAACCGGTAGTGGGTACCGATGACCCCTTGCGACTCGGTGTGTACTGCCATGCCGGTTTACCCCTCCGCTCGCCGTGGTGTTCGGCGGCGGAAGCCTATCAGCGAGCAGCTCAACCCCGCTCGTTCCGGTGCGCCACGGTGCCTGATGCGGTCGCCCGGCCCTCGCAGGCTCCGCAGGCTACGCCCGCTCGTTCCGGTGCGCCACGGTGCTTGATGCGGTCGCCCGGCCCTCGCGGGCTCCGCAGGCTACGCCCGCTCGTTCCGGTGCGCCACGGCCGCCGCCAGGGCCCCGCCGACGGCCCCCAGCGCCAGCGCCGACGGCACCCCGATACGCGCCGCCCGGCGCGCGGTGCGGAAGTCGCGGATCTCCCAGCCGCGCTTGCGTGCCATCTCGCGCAACGCGGCATCGGGATTGATTGCCACCGCGGTGCCCACCAGCGACAGCATCGGCACGTCGTTGAAGCTGTCGGAGTAGGCGGTGCAGCGCCGCAGGTTCAACCCCTCCCGGATCGCCAGCGACCGCACCGCGTGCGCCTTGCCCGGACCGTGCAGGATCTCGCCGACCAGCCGGCCGGTGAACACCCCGTCGGCCGACTCCGCGACGGTGCCCAGCGCGCCGGTCAGCCCGAGCCGGCGGGCGATGGTCTCGGCCAGCTCGTAGGGGGTCGCGGTGACCAGCCACACCTGCTGGCCGGCGTCGAGGTGCATCTGCGCCAGCTCGCGGGTGCCCGGCCAGATCTTGTCGGCGATGATCTCGTCGTAGATCTCTTCGCCGAGCTCGACCAGCTCCGATACCGGCCGGCCCTCGATGAAGGCCAGTGCCTTGCGGCGGCCGGCCGCGACATCCTCGCTGTTCTCTCGGCCGGTCAGCTGGAACTTGGCTTGCGCGTAGAGGAAGCCGACGACATCGCGGTAGGTGAAGTAGTTGCGGGCGGCCAGCCCGCGGCCGAAATGCACCATGGAGGAGCCCTGCACCAGGGTGTTGTCGACGTCGAAGAACGCCGCCGCGGTCAGATCGACCGGCGCCGGGGTGTCGGCGTCGAGCACGTCGGCCAGCGCCCGCTCGGCGCTGGCCGCGAAATCCCCGCCGACCACCGGCTCCAGCTCAGGGCCCGCTGCGGAATCGCCGTCGGTCGGGCCCGGTAAAGCCATCACCCGACTCCCTCCGCTGTGCATTGACGGCCGCTGCTGCGGCCGCCACCAACACTAACCGGACTAACTGCCCAATACCCCCAGGTGATCGCGTAGATCACCTTTGAGGTCGAGCATCGAGTAATCCCGGAAACTGAACCGCCAGACGCCGTCCACCCGCTCGAACTCGTCGTGATAACGGCCGGCCGCGATTACCTGCAGGGCAACGGCATCGGTCTGCTGCAGCACCGTGTAGTAGGACCTGCAGGTCGCGGTACCGGCCTCCTCATCGATGTCGAGGATCGGATTGGTGATGACGTGCTTGGTGCGCGGTGTGCCGTCGGCGTGGATCTTGACCAGCCCGCGCCACAGTTGCAGCATCCCGGCGCTGTCGAGCACGGCATCGGCGTCGGGGCCGACCTTGAGCCGGGCGTGACCGAACAGCGCTGCGGCCGAATCCAAGTCGCCGGCATCCATCGACTCGGCGTAGCGGTATAGCAGGTTCGTGATCGTCACCGCACTTGCGCCGGGCATATCGAAAACATAGCCACCGTGGGCCACACTGGGGCAATGACCCGCCCAGAGGTGCAGTTGCTGACCCGCGACGGCTGCGCGGTCTGCGTCAAGGTGCACGACCAGCTGACGCAACTGGCCGCCGAACTCGGGTTCGACCTGCGCACCACCGATGTCGACGCCGCCGCCAGGGCCGGTGACACCGCAATGCGGGCCGAATTCGGCGACCGGTTGCCGGTGGTGCTGCTCGACGGCCGCGAACACAGCTACTGGGAGGTCGACGAGGCCCGGTTGCGCGCCGACCTGGCCGGCCGCTGACCCGCCCACTGCGCGGATTGCGGCGCGACAAGCGGCGGACCGGGGACGAAACCGCACCCTCCGACGTTGTCGAGCAGACGAACAATCGAACAAATTTGGTGGCCCAGCGCTTTAGCCTCTACCGTGGAGTCAAGTTTGTTCACGGGTGACAGCAAGGAGCGGACCAGGTGATATTGCCGTGAGCGTCCTGCTCTTCGGGGTCTCGCATCGCAGCGCCCCGGTCTCAGTACTCGAGCAGCTCAGCACCGCCGAACCCGATCAGGCCAAGATCGTCGCGCAGGTGCTGGAATCGCCGCTCGTCACAGAGGCGATGATTCTGTCGACCTGCAACCGGGTCGAGGTCTACGCCGTCGTCGATGCCTTCCACGCCGGGCTGTCGGCGGTCGGGCAGGTGCTCTCCGAGCACTCCGGCATGTCGATGACCGACCTGACCAAGTACGCCTACGTCCGCTACAGCGAGGCGGCCGTCGAGCACCTGTTCTCGGTGGCCAGCGGGCTGGATTCGGCGGTCGTCGGCGAGCAGCAGGTGCTGGGGCAGGTGCGCCGCGCCTACGCCTCCGCCGAGGCCAACAACACCGTCGGCCGGGTGCTGCACGAGCTGGCGCAGCGGGCGCTGTCGGTGGGCAAACGGGTGCACTCCGAAACCGGAATCGACGCCGCCGGCGCGTCGGTGGTGTCGGTCGCCCTGGATATCGCCGCGAAACAGCTCGGCGAGAACGCATTACAGGGGCGAACTGCGGTGGTGATCGGCGCGGGATCGATGGGTGCGCTGTCCGCAGCCCACCTGGTGCGCGCCGGCGTGGAGCGCATCCATGTCGTCAACCGCTCGCTGTCGCGCGCCCAGCGGCTGGCCCACAAGATCCGCGAGAGCGGCGCCGCGGCCGACGCCGTCAGCCTGGAACGGATGGCCGCAACGCTGACCGACGCCGACGTCGCGGTCTGTTGCACCGGGGCGGTGAGCCCGGTCGTGTCGCTGGCCGATGTGCACCATGCGCTGGCCGGCGGAAATCGCGACGAGGCGACCCAGCCGCTGGTGATCTGCGATCTGGGCATGCCGCGCGATGTCGACGCCACGGTCGCCGGACTGCCCGGCGTGCAGGTCATCGACATGGAACGGATCCAGCGCGAGCCGTCGGCGCAGGTCGCCACCTCCGACACCGACGCCGCGCACGGCATCGTCGCCCGCGAGGTCGCCACCTACCTGGCCGGGCAGCGGATGGCCGAGGTCACCCCGACGGTGACCGCGCTGCGGCAGCGGGCCGCCGACGTGGTGACCGCCGAGCTGCTGCGGCTGGACCACCGGCTGCCGGGCCTGGACACCGCCCAGCGCGAGGAAGTGGCGCGCACCGTGCACCGCGTCGTCGACAAGCTGCTGCACGCCCCCACCGTGCGGGTCAAGCAGCTGGCCAGCTCCCCCGGCGGCGACAGTTACGCCGAGGCGCTGCGCGAGCTGTTCGAGCTCGACCCGACCGCCGTGGACGCTGTGGCGACCGCCGGCGAATTGCCAGTGGTGTCAGACGGAATCGACGTCGGCGCCGAAACCGGGCCGGCCGGGTAGACGTTTTGGGAGAACTAATCCGTATCGGTACCCGGGCCAGCTTGCTGGCCACCACTCAGGCCGGGACCGTTCGTGACGCTCTGGTGGCCGCCGGACACCCCGCGGAACTGGTCATGATCAGCACCATCGGGGACCGTTCGTCGGGACCGATCGCCGACCTCGGGGTGGGGGTGTTCACCGCCGCGCTGCGCGAGGCAATTCTCGACGGCCGGGTCGACGCCGCGGTGCACTCGCACAAGGACCTGCCCACCGCCGATGACCCGCGGTTTCTGCTGCCCGCGGTTCCGGCGCGCGAGGACCCCCGGGACGCACTGGTGGCGCGGGACGGTTTGGTGTTGGGGGAGTTGCCGGCGGGCGCCCGGCTGGGCACTTCGTCGCCGCGAAGGGCCGCACAGCTTAGAGCACTGGGTCTCGGTTTGGAAATTCGCCCCCTACGAGGCAACCTAGATACCAGGTTGAACAGGGTAAGCAGCGGAGAACTCGACGCCATCGTGGTAGCCCGAGCGGGTTTGGCCCGTATCGGACGCCTCGACGCGATCACCGAGACGCTGGAGCCGGTGCAGATGTTGCCGGCTCCGGCCCAAGGTGCGCTCGCGGTGGAGTGCCGCGCCGGCGATACCGGGCTGGCGGCGTTGCTGGCGGAGTTGGATGACACCGACACCCGCCAGGCGGTTACCGCGGAGCGGACCCTGCTCGCCGAACTGGAGGCGGGTTGTTCCGCACCGGTGGGCGCGATCGCCGAGGTGGTCGAGTCGATCGATGAGGACGGCCGGGTCTTCGAAGAGCTGTCGCTGCGCAGTTGCGTGGCGGCGCTGGACGGATCCGACGTGATCCGCGCGTCCGGCATCGGCAGTCCGGACCGAGCCCGGGAATTGGGCGTGTCGGTCGCGGCGGAACTGTTCGAGTTGGGTGCGCGCGAGCTCATGTCGGACGCGCGGTGAAGACAGCCGCGTTCGGAAGTGGCTGAAGTGACTGGGAGTAGGGAATGGCTCGCCAAGTGAGCGTGCGAGGGCAGAAGCCCAAGCCGGGCCGCATTGTGTTCGTCGGTTCGGGTCCGGGTGACCCGGGCCTGCTGACGGCGCGGGCGCGGACGGCGCTGACGAACGCCGCGCTGGTGTTCGTCGACCCCGACGTGCCCGAGGCGGTGCTGGGGCTGGTCGGCACGGACCTGCCCCCGATCGCCGGGCCGGTGCCGCCGGACCCCAAGGCGGACAAGACCGATACGGCCGAGGAAGGCGCCGCCGGCGCCGAAGACGCCGCCGCGACCGTCCCGGGCGGGCCCGACATCCGTCCCGCACTGGGCGAACCGGCCGAGGTGGCCAAGATCCTGACCGCCGAGGCGCGCTCCGGCGCCGACGTGGTGCGTCTGGTGGCCGGCGACCCGCTGTCCGTCGACTCCGTCATCACCGAGGTCAACGCGGTAGCCCGCACCACCGTGCAGTTCGAGATCGTGCCGGGACTGCCCGCCACCAGCGCGGTGCCCACCTACGCCGGCCTGCCGCTCGGCTCGTCGCACACCGTTGCCGACGTCCGCGACCCGCACGTCGACTGGGCCGCCCTGGCTGCGGCCCCGGGCCCGCTGATCCTGCAGGCCACCACCTCGCACCTGCCCGAGGCGGCCCGCACGCTGATCGAATACGGCCTCGCGGACGCCACCCCGTGCGTGGTCACCACCTCGGGCACCACCTGCGCACAGCGCTCGGTGGAGGCCAGCCTCAGCGCACTGACCGACCCGGCGTCGCTGGCCAGCATCGACCCGGTCATCCTGCCCAACGGTCAGGAGACCGCCGCCGGTCCATTGGTGGTGACCATCGGCAAGACGGTGAACAACCGGGCCAAGCTGAACTGGTGGGAGAGCCGCGCGCTGTACGGCTGGACGGTGCTGGTGCCGCGCACCAAGGATCAGGCCGGCGAGATGAGCGAGAAGCTGGTCGGGCACGGCGCCTCGCCTGTCGAGGTGCCCACCATCGCCGTGGAACCGCCGCGCAGCCCAGCCCAGATGGAAAGGGCCGTCAAGGGTTTGGTCGACGGCCGCTACCAGTGGGTGGTGTTCACCTCGACCAACGCGGTCCGTGCGGTGTGGGAGAAGTTCGGTGAATTCGGGCTGGACGCCCGCGCATTCTCCGGGGTGAAGATCGCCTGTGTCGGCGAAGCGACCGCCGAGCGGGTCCGGGCGTTCGGGATCAGCCCCGAGCTGGTGCCCGCCGGGGAGCAGTCCTCGCTGGGCCTGCTCGACGAATTCCCGCCCTACGACGACGTTTTCGATCCGGTGAACCGGGTGCTGCTGCCGCGCGCCGACATCGCCACCGAGACGCTGGCCGAGGGGCTGCGTGAGCGGGGTTGGGAGATCGAGGACGTCACCGCCTACCGCACGGTGCGGGCCGCCCCGCCGCCGGCGACCATCCGGGAGATGATCAAGACCGGCGGATTCGACGCGGTGTGCTTCACGTCGAGTTCCACGGTGCGCAACCTGGTCGGCATCGCCGGCAAGCCGCACGCCCGCACGATCGTGGCCTGCATCGGCCCCAAGACCGCCGAGACGGCAGCGGAATTCGGGTTGCGGGTCGACGTGCAGCCCGAGACGGCCGCGGTCGGTCCGCTGGTCGACGCGCTGGCCGAGCACGCCGCCCGGTTGCGTGCCGAGGGCGCCCTGCCGCCGCCGCGCAAGAAGAGCCGCCGGCGCTGATCGCGAGTGCGGCGATGACCTGTCTCACGTTGACGCTGCGTCCACGGCGGAGAAGTGCGAGTAGCGTCCGCCCTCACCGCAGCGTCAACGCATGATCGAGCGTCCGCGCAGGCTGCGGTCCACGCCGGCGCTGCGCCGGCTGGTGGCCGAGACCTCTTTGGAGCCAAGGCATCTGGTGCTGCCGATGTTCGTCGCCGACGGGATAACGGAAGCTCGCCCCATCCCTTCTATGCCCGGTGTCTACCAGCACACCCGCGATTCGCTGCGGGCCGCGGCCGCCGACGCGGTGGCCGCGGGGGTGGGCGGCCTGATGCTGTTCGGCGTTCCGGCCGAGGCGGACAAGGACGCCACCGGCGCCGCGGGCATCGACCGCGACGGGATCCTCAACACCGCGTTGCGGGAGCTGGCCGCTGATCTCGGGGACGCCACCGTGTTGATGGCCGACACCTGCCTGGACGAGTTCACCGACCATGGCCACTGCGGCGTGCTCGACGACCGCGGCCGCATCGACAACGACGCGACCGTGGAGCGCTACGTGGAGCTGGCGGTGGCACAAGCGGAGTCCGGCGCACACGTGGTCAGTCCCAGCGGGATGATGGACGGCCAGGTCGCCGCCATCCGCGACGGGCTGGATGCCGCCGGGCACAGCGACGTGGTGATCCTGGCCTACGCGGCGAAATTCGCGTCGGCGTTCTACGGCCCGTTCCGCGACGCGGTCGCCTCCAGTCTGCAAGGCGACCGCCGCAGCTACCAGCAGGAGCCGGGCAATGCCCGCGAGGCACTGCGCGAGGTAGCCCTCGATCTCGCCCAGGGCGCCGACATCGTCATGGTCAAACCCGCCATGAGCTACCTGGACGTGATCGCGGCTGCCGCGGATCTCTCCCCGGTCCCGGTCGCCGCCTACCAGGTGTCCGGGGAGTACGCGATGATCGCCGCTGCCGCGGCCAACGGCTGGATCGACGGGCGGGCCGCCGCGCTCGAGTCGCTGATCGGCATCCGGCGCGCCGGCGCCGACATCGTGCTGAGCTACTGGGCGGTCGACGCGGCCGGCTGGCTGGCATGACGGGTCCGGATGTCGGGTCGCAGCCACCGGCGGCGACCCGGCCCGCCCGGCCGGCCGATGTCGACACCGGGTTCTGGCTCTGGCTGTCCGCGCTGCCGTTGATGACGACCGGATACGTGGTGAGCCTGCTGGTTGCCCCGGAACTCGCCGAGATGCCGGTGACTTACCCGATCATCGGCTTGACCGCGTTGGTGATGGTCGTGGTGGTGGCGACCTTCCTGGTGCTGATGCGCTCCGGGTACCGGTGGGCCCGCACCGTGTTGACCGGCGGAGCGATCGCGTCGGTGGCGTACGCGATGAGCGGGCTGTCACACCCCGATCCGAGGCCGGCGGTCGCGGTGACCATCGCGGTCACCGGCATCGTCGGATCGGTGCTGATCGCCGCCGGGACCTTCCTGCTGCACCGCTCCGACGCCCAGGAGTACCTGACCCGGTAACCGGTCGCGGCAGACTGGGGTGATGGATCCGGTGGAGGCACTGCGCCAGATCGCGTTCTACAAGGACCGGGCCCGCGAGGACCCGCGTCGGGTGATGGCCTATCGCCGCGCCGCCGACGTCATCGAGGCCCTGGGCGACGACGAGCGGCGCCGCCATGGCGTGGCCGAGAGCTGGCAGTCTCTGCCTGGCATCGGACCGAAGACCGCCGCGGTGATTGCGCAGGCCTGGGCCGGTGGGCAGCCCGACACCCTGGTGCGATTGCGCGACGAGGCGGCGGATCTGGGTGGTGGGGTGTTGCGCGCGGCGTTGCGCGGGGACCTGCATCTGCATTCGGACTGGTCGGACGGCTCAGCGCCGATCGAGGAGATGATGACCACCGCGGTGGCGCTGGGGCATGACTACTGCGCGCTGACTGATCATTCTCCGCGGCTGACCATCGCCAACGGACTCTCACCGCAGCGGTTACGCCACCAACTCGAGGTGATCGACGGGCTGCGGGAGCACTTTGCGCCGCTGCGGATCCTGACCGGCATCGAGGTCGACATCCTCGACGACGGCAGCCTGGATCAGGAGCCCGAGTTACTGGAGCGACTCGACATCGTGGTCGCCAGCGTGCACTCCAAGCTGGCGATGGAGTCGGGCGCGATGACGCGGCGGATGGTGCGCGCGGTCTCCGATCCGCGGGTCAACGTGCTCGGGCACTGCACCGGGCGGCTGGTGACCGGTGGGCGCGGCCGACGGGCGGAGTCACAGTTCGATGCCGAGGCGGTGTTCACCGCCTGCCGCGAGCACAACACCGCAGTGGAGATCAACTGCCGCCCGGAACGACGCGACCCACCAACCCGACTAATGCATCTCGCGCACGAGGTGGGGTGTCTGTTCAGCATTGACACTGACGCACATGCCCCGGGCCAGCTCGACTTCCTCGGCTTCGGCGCCCAGCGCGCGCTTGACGCCGAGATTGCGATCGAGCGGATTGTCAACACGTGGCCGGTCGAGGACCTGCTGGCCTGGGCGACGGCCTGAGAGTCCCGCGCCGGGCGGCCCGGTAACCGCGTTAGGCTGACCCGACATGTCTGAACCCGAGCCGACGGCACCGTCCGCACCGCTGTTCTTCGAATGCGGTGCCAGTTGGTATTGGGTGCTGTTCGGCCCGGTCGCCGGCGGACTGTTGCTGCTGATCCAGAACTCCGGCGGCGGTGAGTTCCAGCCGGTGATCCCGGCCATCATGATGGGGCTGGTCTCCGGCATGCTCGCCATTCAGGTGAAGGCGGCGCGGATCCACACCTCCGTCGAGCTCACCCGGGACACCCTGCGGCAGGGCACCGAAACCCTGCGGATCGCCGAGATCGTGATGATCTACCCCGAGGCCAAGCGGCCGACCGGCTGGGGCAAAGCCCAACCGGAGAAGTGGCAGGAATCCCGGGCGCTGGGCGAGTTGAGCGGGGTGCCACGCCGTCGGGTGGGCATCGGGCTGCGGCTGAGCGGGCGGCGCACGGTTCAGGCCTGGGCGCGGGATCACCGCAGGCTGCGTGCCGCGCTGACCGAATTGCTTCCCGAGGCGATTCCGCCCGGCGAGCTCACCCGGCCCGACGTCGACGACGACGCCGAAGAATCGTCATGGTGAGCACTCCGGTCGTCCGGGGGTGCGCCGAGCTCACCCTGGCCGGCGCCGCCGCGCTGGGCTGCGCCGTGAGCTGGATGCACGTCCGCTACCTGGTCCTGGTCGCGCCGGTGATCGACGGTGAACCGGCCACCACCTCGGTGACCTACCACCCGCGCATGTTGCTGCTGGCGCTGCTGTTGGCGACGGTCGCCGGTGTGCTGGCGGTGATCGGTACGGCGCGGCTGCGCCGGGCCCGTCGCCGATCGGAGCCCATATACCCCGCGGGGGTATCATCGACGGGGTGATCACCACCGACCTGGAACTGCGCGGAATGACCTGTGCGTCGTGCGCGGCGCGGGTGGAGCGCGGCCTGAACGCGCTCGACGGGGTGCACGCCACGGTGAATCTGGCGGTTGAGCGCGCCCACGTCGAGCATGACGACACCGTCTCGGCCGATGAGCTGCTGCGGGCCGTGGAATCGGCCGGCTACCAGGCCGCGGTGATCGGTGCGGCGCACGAGCACCCGGCCGAACACGCTGACGTGCCGGCCGGGCAAC
The DNA here is from genome assembly GCF_002086455.1 of Mycolicibacter algericus DSM 45454. Lineage (GTDB taxonomy): Bacteria > Actinomycetota > Actinomycetes > Mycobacteriales > Mycobacteriaceae > Mycobacterium > Mycobacterium algericum. Next base: position 91,525 of record NZ_MVHC01000008.1, on the reverse strand, counting down.
TGCGTCCCCGGCTGATCGGTTCGGCGCTGCTGGCCGCGCCGGTGGTGGCGCTGTCGATGGTGCCGGCCTGGCAGTTCAGCGGCTGGGGCTGGGTGGTGTTCGCGCTGACGGTCCCGATCGTGGTGTGGGGCGGCTACCCGTTCCACCGTGCCGCGCTGGCTAACGCCGCCCATGGCGCCGCCACCATGGACACCCTGGTGTCGCTGGGCACCGTGGCGGCCTTGTTGTGGTCGGCGGTCGCGGTCCTCACCGGGGCCGGCCATCTGTATTTCGAGGTGGCGGCGGTGGTGACCGTCTTCCTGTTGACTGGCCGCTATGCCGAGTCGCACGCCAAACGTTCGGCGGGCGCGGCGCTACGCGAACTGCTGGAACTCGGCGCCAAGGACGCCGCGGTGATGCGGCGCGGCCCGGACGGGCTGAAGGAGACCCGGGTGCCGATCGCCGACCTGCGGGTGGGTGATGTCGTCGTGGTCCGGCCGGGCGAGCGCATCGCCACCGACGGCGTCGTCATCGACGGCGCCACCGCGCTGGACACCTCGGCGATGACCGGTGAGTCACTGCCCACAGAAGTGGGAGTCGGCGCCGACGTTTTGGGCGGGTCACTCAACACCACCGGACTGGTGCTGGTCCGCGCCACCAAGGTGGGCGCCGACACCCAGCTGGCCCGGATGGCCAAGCTGGTCACAGACGCCCAGGCCGGCAAGGCGTCGATCCAGCGGCTGGCCGACCGGGTGTCGGCGGTGTTCGTGCCGGTGGTGCTGGTGATCGCCGCACTCACCCTCGCCGGGTGGCTGTTGGCCGGGCAATCCGCCGCGGCGGCGTTCACCGCCGCGGTGGCGGTGCTGATCATCGCTTGCCCGTGCGCGCTGGGGCTGGCCACCCCGACCGCCATCCTGGTCGGCACCGGCCGCGGCGCGCAGCTGGGCATCCTGATCAAGAATCCGCAGGTCCTCGAGGCCGTCAAGGACATCGACACCGTCGTATTCGACAAGACCGGAACGGTCACCACCGGCGTGATGGCCGTCGGCGGCCTCGCGGTCGACCGCGGCGAGAACCCCGACACCGTGCTGGCGCGCGCCGCCGCTGTCGAATCCGGATCCGAGCATCCGATCGCCGCGGCCATCGTGGCCGGCGCCAAAGCGGCCGGGCTGCCCATCGGGCGGGTGAGCGAGTTCGCCAGCCGGACCGGGCACGGGGTGAGCGGGGTGGTCGACGGGGTGCGGGTCGAGGTCACCCGATCGGCGGCCGCCCATGAGACCGGGACCGCCGTCGAGGTCTGCTGGGACGGCCGGACCCGGGGGACCATCACGCTGACCGACACCGTGCGATCGAGCAGCGCCGCGGCGGTGGATGAGCTCAAGGCCATGGGCATCACACCGATGCTGCTCACCGGCGACGGCGCGGCCGTGGCCCGCAAGGTCGCCGGCGAGGTCGGGATCGACCCGGCCGATGTCATCGCCAACGTGTTGCCCACCGACAAGGCCGACGCCGTCAAGCAGCTGCAGGCGCAGGGCCGGCGGGTGGCGATGGTCGGCGACGGCGTCAACGACTCGGTCGCGCTGGCCACCGCCGACATCGGGATGGCGATGGGCACCGGCACCGACGCCGCCATCGAGGCCGGCGACCTGACCCTGGTCCGCGGTGACCTGGGCACGGTCCCCACCGCGCTGCGGCTCTCGGCGCGCACGTTGCGCATCATCCGGCAGAACCTCGTCTGGGCGTTCGGCTACAACGTCGCCGCGATTCCGCTGGCGGCGGCCGGGTTGCTCAACCCGATGATCGCCGGTGCGGCGATGGCGGCGTCGTCGGTTCTGGTGGTGACCAACAGCCTGCGGTTACGGCGGTTCGCGCGGTAGTGTCCGCGAATCGTCTGACCCGGTCAACCGGCCCCCAGTGTGCATTCCGGGCGTGATTTCGCGCGTCCGACTGCCCTCAGCGCACACTCGGCGGCGACCGGCCGACGAACTCAGGAATCCAGCCAGGCCAACTGGGCGGGCAGTTGGGCCCGCCAGTAGGACACGTCGTGCCCGCCCGGTGAGAATCCGCCCGCCGGCGGTGGATTCAGCTGTCCGACGAAGCTTCGGGTCGCGTAGTAGAAGCTGTCCGACGTGCCGCAATCCACCCGCAGCGGGATGTGGGCCAGCTGCGGCACCAGGGTGAACGGCGAGTTCGTCCGCCAGTCGTCGACACTGTCGAACGCCCCGGCCGGCGCGCCGAAGTAGGTCATGTAGATCGCCGGGCTGATCGCGCAGATTCCGGCGGTCCGCGCCGGGCCCAGGCGGGTGCCCAGCAGCATCGCGCCGTAGCCGCCCATCGACCAGCCCATGAACCCGACCCGCGAGGTGTCGATGCCCTTGTCGGCCAGCATCGGGATCAGCTCACCCAGCACCATCGCCCCGGCGTCCTCGCCGGAGCCGTGCGGTCGCCAGTAGCTGTTGCCGCCATCGACGGCCACCACGGCGAACGGTGGCCGCCCCGACGCGGTCAGCTGCGCCAACTCCTCCTCGACGCCGAGATCCATCACCCAGGCGGCGTCGGCGTCCTTGCAGTGCAGCGCGATCACCGGGCGCAGCGGCGCGGTCTGCCCGGGCGGCCGGGCGATGATCCAGTTGGTCTCCACCCCGCCGCGGGCCGCGGACACGAACGACCCGGATTCCCGCGTGGGGTAGGTGTTCCCGGTGGCCCGTGACACGGCCGGCTGCCGCCCGACACCCACTCCGAACAGGCCCGCAGCCCCCGCGGCACCGACCCCAAGGCGCAACGCAGCCCGGCGGGTCACATCAGCCATGACGGTCATTATTTCCCGGCCCGCGTCGCGGTTGGTCAGGCACGCCGCGCCACCGATCAGGTTGATACGGGTTCGTTAGGAATCGTCAGGAACGTCGGGCGTCGGCGGCTGGCCGAACTGTTGGCGGAACGCCTCGACGGTGTAGCTCACCACGGTCGCCTCGCGCGGCGCGCGGACCGTCGCTGAGCGGGGGATACGGACCATCGGCCCGAGTTGGCCGGCGTAGTTGTCCGGTTTGCCGATCTTGAGCAGGCCGCCGCCGGTCCCGGAGGTCTCCGGGGCGATCTCCACCTCGCCCTCGGTGACGACGTAGATCAGGTCCTCCACGGTGCCCTGTTCCAGCAGCACCGCGCCGGGTCCCAGCCGCACCGGCGCCTGCTGGGCCCGCGCCGGCGTGGCGGTGGGCGAGAGCTGGATGACGATGTCGGCCAGCGGCACGATCCGGGTGTCGTGGGTGGCCACCACCACCACGCGGTCCCCGGCGGCGAGCACCCGCAACAGTTGCACGACCTCGCCGGCCCGGACGAAGTCCAGTTGCGCGGTGGGTTCGTCGGCCAGGATCAGTGGCGGGTCCAGTGCCAGGGCGCGCGCCACCGCGACGCGTTGCTGCTGACCGCCGCTGAGCTGGCCGGGCCGGTGGTGGGTCCGGTCGGCCAGGCCGACGCGGGTGAGCAGGTCCCGGGCGCGTTCGGTGGCCGACCACTGCGTCCAGCCGGCCGCCCACATCGGCACCATCACGTTCTCCAGCGCGGTCAGGCTGGCCACCAGGTTGAACGCCTGGAACACGATGCCGACGGTGCGGCGCCGGTAGGAGGTGATCTCCCGGCGGCTCAACGCGGTGACCTCGGTGGCGCCGAACCGGATTCGGCCGCTGGTCGGGCTGAGGATGCCGCCCAGACACGACAGCAGGGTGGTCTTGCCGCAGCCACTGGGCCCGAGGACCACCACCAGTGAGCCGGCCGGAATCTCCAGGCTCAGGCCGTGGATCGGCCGGATCGGTTCGCCGCTGCCGGTGGCGTATTCGATGACCAGATCGTTGATCCGCAGGTCTCCCATGGCCTACGGCCCCCCGAACGCCAGCACCGGGTCGACGGCCACCGCGTGCCGCAGGCCGGCCAGGCTGGCCAGCAGTCCGATGCCCACCGCGGTCAGCACCAGTAGCGCGAACGACGAGGTGGTCACCGCCACCAGCATCGGGAACAGCGGGCCGATCGCGACCGCCAGTGCCCCGCCGAGCACCGCCGCGGCCACCGCCACGGCCACCGCCTGCAGCGCCAGCCCGGCCAGCACCATCCCGGTGGTGACACCCAGTGCCTTGAACACCGCGAAGTCGCGGGTGCGCTCCAGCGCCGACAGGTAGATCAGCGAGCCCACGATCAGCGCGGCGACGCCCCACAGCAGCACCGACATGTACGACAGCGCCATCTGCGCCCCGGCCAGCGGGCGCACCATGTCGTCGACGGCGGCGGCCCGATCCACCACCCGGTAGCCCTCCGGCACCTCGGCCGGGGTGCCCCGCAGGCCGATCGCCGAGGCCACCGGCTGCCCGGAATACATCAGCCGCTGTGCGCCCGCCACGGTCAGGAAGGCGTTGGGCTGCCCGGCCAGCGTCGTCGACTTTCCCACCAGCCCGACGATGCGCAGCTTGCCCGCGCCCAGTTCGACGTCATCGCCGACGGCGCGTTTCAGCGTGGCGGACATCGCGATCTCGTTGGGCTCGGTCGGTGCGCGCCCCGCGGTGATCGGCGGCATCGCGGCCTTGGGCACCCCGTAGACATTCACGTTCAGCGGCGACTCGCCGTCCTGCAGGATGGTGTTGCCGTAGACCACCGGCAGCGCCGCCTCGACACCGGAGATCGCGGCGACATCCCCGGCCTCTTTCTGCGGGAACCGTGACGAGCCCATGAACGGACCGACCGCGGCCGTCTGGATCAGGTAGCTGTCGATCCCCAGCGAGTCGACGACGTGCTCGGCCTCGACCCGGAAGCCGTGGGTCAGTCCGGCCAGCACCAGGGTCAGGGCGAACACCATCGCGGTGCCGACGGCGGCGACGATGAACCGGCGCAGCCGCCACTGCAGGTCGCGCAACGCGGTGATCAGCATCCGCACGCGCGCATGTTATCGCAGCGTGCGGCTGTGACCGGCATCTCGGCAGGTCAGCGCAACCGCCCTTCGCATATCCACAATCCCCGGGCCTGCCGGGCGCTTTTCGGTTACAAATACACTCACGCCGGTTTACGTCGGCCCGTGCCCAGGGAGGGGGTCAGTGATGAATTACGCTGCCCTGCCGCCGGAGGTCAACTCGCTGCGCATCTATACCGGCCCGGGTTCCACGCCGATGCGGGCCGCCGCCGCGGCCTGGGGTGCGTTGTCCGCGGAACTGCACGCGGCGGTCACCTCGTATGAGTCGGTGATCGCCGAGCTGACCGGCCAGGCCTGGCTGGGACCGGCGTCGTTGGCGCTGGCGCAGTCGGCGGCGCGGTATGCGAGTTGGATGGCCGCCACCGCGGCGCAGGTCGATCACACGACGGCGCAGGCGAACGCGGCGGCCGCCGCCTACGAGGCGGCGTTCAGTGCGACGGTGCCGCCTACGGTGGTCGCCGCGAACCGGGCGCAGCTGCTGCTGCTGATCGCCACCAACGTGCTGGGCACCAACACCGCGGCGATCGCCGCCAATGAGGCCGCCTACGGCGAGATGTGGGCCCAGGACGCCGCCGCGATGTACTCCTACGCCGCGGCCTCGGCCGCCGCGACCGGGTTGGCGCCCTTCCAGCAGCCACCGCAGACCAGCAATCCGGCCGGACCGCTCAGTCAGGCCGCCGCGACCGGGGCGGCCGAAGCCACCTCGTCGTCGTCGAACGTCCAGTCGCTGCTGGGCGAGTTGGCCTCGGGGATCTTCGGGGCGCCGAACAACTCGATGCTGCAGGCGGCGGCGGCGACGGTGCCCGGAGCCGCCCAGGGCATCGAGGATCTGATCACGCTGCCGAGCCTCAGTGACATCGCGGGGCTGAGCGCGGCGCAGGTGGTCTCGCTGGTGCTGGCCTCGGGCGCCTGGATGGCGGCCGATGCCAGCACGCGGGAGATCCTCTACCAGCAGGACCGGCTGGAACAGGTCGAGTTCGAGATCCTGCACAACATCGACCTGTTCTCGCCGTTGACCCCGTCGCGGCCGGGTGGCTTCATCGGCGACGCGCTGTCGTCGGCGAATTCGGTGTCGATGTCGGCGTCGATGGGCGAGGCGGTCTCGGCGGGGAAACTGTCGGTGCCGATCAGCTGGGCCGCCAACGCCCCGGAGATCAAGACCCTGTCCTACACCACGCCGCTGGCCGGCCCGGGTGTGGGCGCCGCACCGGGCGGTTCGCTCGCCGGCGCCGGCGGTGCTTTCAGTCAGATGGCGCTCGCGGGCATGGGCGGCAGCGCCCTGGCAGGTTCGGTGAGTCGCGGGCGGGGCGGCGCGGATGTGGCACCGAAAGTCCAGCTGCCGCAGCCCGCGGCCGCCGCCGCGCCCGCTGCTTCCGGTGACGCCGAGGGTGCCCCCGGGCCGACGGCGATGGGCATCGCCGCCGAGATCCGCGAGTTCGCCGAGTTACGCGATCGCGGGTTGATCACCAACGACGAGTACAACGAGCAGAAGATGCGCCTGCTGGGCCAGTGACCGGTTCAGCCGGGCGTCGGGTCGTCGGGCTTCTCCCAGGTGTGCGGCAGCATCGGCGCCGCCGGGCCCGCGGTACTGTCGGTCAGGGTGGTCAATCCCGTTACCGTAGAACGTGTCTCGTGTGGAACGGTGCCCCGGAAACCCAGCTGGCCCGCGCCGCTGGCCGACGCCGCGATCCCGCCGGGGTCGAGGTATTCGTAGCGGTTGCCCGGATCGGTCAGGGTCTCGCGCTGTCGGCGTCGCCGCGCCTGCCTGGCCGTCGCGGTGGTCGCCGCCGCGGCAGCGGGCGGCTGCGACCGCTGGGCCGCCGCGGGCGCGGCGACGCGCATCTTCGCCGGCGCCCCGTAGGACGGTCCGCCGCCGACCAGGTACGGGAATGCCGCCGTCTCGGCGCCGGTGATCGGCGGCGGCATCACCGGGACGCCGCCACCGACGGTCGCCGCCGGTGCCGGGGTAGGCGGGGCCATAGCCGGGGGAGCCGCCGGCGCGGGGGCCGGCGGGGCCGCCAGGCCGGCTGGAGCGGCGGCGACGGGCACCGGTGGAGCCGGGGCGGGCAGCGCCGGCGCTGCCGGAACGTTGATCCCGGCCAGGCCGGCGACACCGGCGAAGCCGGCCAGCGGTGACGCGGGCGCGACCAGCGCGAGCATGGTCTCGGTCAGCGACGTCACGGCCGGCGCTATCCCCAGCACGATCTCGCCCGCGTAGTGCGGCGCGATCGTCATCAGCACCGGGTCGCTGATCAGGCTGACGAGCGGGTTGTTGCCGGCAAGATCGGCCTGGATGGCCTCGTTGATCTCCGCGATCCGGGTCGTCCACCAGCTCTGCTGGTAGATGTTGCCGAAGTCCTGGGTGGGGGCCTGGTCGGACCGATGCTGGTGGTCGCGGTGCTGCGGGGTATCGGGGTTGAGCACCGTCGGGGCGGTCGACGCGGCCGGAGCGGACGCCACCGCGGCGCCCGCCACGGTCTGATACGTCGACATCGTGGTGGCCGCCTGTACCCACATCCGGGTGTAGTCGGCCTCGTTGAGGGCGATCGGAATGGCGTTGATCCCGAAGAAGTTCGTCGCCACCAGCACCGCGTGAATGGCGTGGTTGGCAGCCAGTTCGGCCAGCGTGGGCATCGTGGCCAGCGCGGAAGTGTAGGCGGCGGCGGCGGTTTGGTGTTGGGTGGCCAATGTCATGGCATCGGCGCCGGCTTTGCTCAGCCAGGCCAGATACGGAACATTCGCTGCCACATAGGATTCCGCACTGGGGCCCTGCCAGGATCCGGCCTGCACCGCGGAGAGCATGGCGGACAGTTCTTGCGCCACCTCCGTGTATTCGGCGCTCAACGCGTCCCACATGCCGGCGGCCGCCAGCAGCGGGCCCGGGCCCGGACCGTTGCTCAGCAACGCCGAGTACACCTCCGGTGGTGACGCCATCCAGATCGGCTCCGTCATTGCTGCCTTCCCTGACCCGTTAATAATCGAATCTTAATCCTCAAATCGCGATTATTTCCTGGAAAATTCCTCTGAATGCGGGCGAATAAGGTTGATATCGCCGCATTCATGGACTCAATGGTGCGGTGGCGCACGCCCGCACCAGAAAGCCGCTCATGATCAGGCTCCGCACCAACTCGAGCTGCTGGGCGGCAGTCAGCCCGGGTAGTTCACCGACCCGGAATGACTCGGTGGCATCGGACAGAAACCACATCGCGGCTTCATGATCGGGGCGGGCGCTGACGACCAATTGGGCGAACTGCAGGCCGACGCCGTCCACCGTCCGGGTCACCCGGGAATAGAGCGGCTGCTGCTTGCGCACCAGGGTGTCGGCATCGATCCCGACGGTGTCGGCGACCTGTCCGACCACCGGGCAGCGGGCGCGGCGCACCAGCAGATCCTGCATGGCGCCAAGGCCTTCCGCCAGCGCAGCGGGGGTCTCGACGGCGGCGAGCGCATCCCGGACCACCGCGCCCAGGCCGGCTTGCAGCTGTGGGTCGTCCAAATGCCTTGCGGGCAGCCGGGTGTGCACGACGTCGTCGCGCAGGCTCAACAGTTGCAGCGTGTGAGTCAGCAGCGTGAGCACCGTCGGCACGTGGATACCCACCGTCAGATGAAGCGACGACTCCGACGTCGTCTCGGCCGAATGCACCCGCCCCCGAGGCACATACAGGGTGTCCCCGGCGCTCAGGTGCAGGCTGGTGGGCTCGGGCAGGCCGGCCGGATCGACCTCGTGCAGCTGCTGCATCAGGTGCGGCGGTATCGGCTCGTCGCCGTAGAAGTGCCAGGTCTTGTGGCCCTGGATCTGCAGCACCAGCACGTCGTGGTGGTCGTAGTGCGGCAGGAAACCCACGGCGGACGGCGGGGTGACGTAGGCGTTGACGTGGGTCGGGAAATTCAGTTCGACCTCGACGCCGTGGGTCAGCGTCGACATCGGGCGCAGGTACTTCTCGATGTTGTTGCAGATGATCGTGTAGCCGTTGTCCAGCTCCGCGTGGATTCGGCCCAGGTCCAGGGTGCCGTCGGCGAGCGTGTACTGCTCCGGGGCCAGATGGTCGGCTCCGCGCACCAGCCGCACCGCGGACGGCTCGGTGCGCAGCGACTCCAGCAGCTGCCCGGCCGTCGCGAGCCCGGACAGCCCGTCGAAGTAGTCGGCGCGGTCCCGGCCGATGTGATGCAGCGCGGCGCCCCACAGCTCGTCGAGGAAGGTCTGCACCGTCACCGGCGCCAGCAGCCAGGCGAGCGGGAACTCGAAACCTGGGAACACTCCGTAGCCATCGCCGGCCGACACCGGCACAAAAATACACCTGCGACGGCCAAGTGTTAACCCAGCGAGTGCGGGTCATTACCGCTGGATCGGTCCTCACATACTGACGAACATCGATTTAAGTTCCTCAGTTGTGGCATGGGAGTTGCGCTGGTTACAGTCGGCGAATGCCCCGTCAGTGCGCTGAGAGCCGAACCCATCGCCCCGTTCGCCACCCCGGCAGTCGAGTGGTGGGCGCCGCGACATCGGTAGGCACGTTCCTGGCGCTGGGACTGAGCCCGGTCGCCACCGCGCCGGCCCGAGCCGACTTCGACGACCTGTTCTCGCTGGATCAGTTCCTCGACGATTTCGCGCTGGCCGACCCGGGCGCGACCGCCGGGGACACGCTGGATCTCGGCCAGGTGGGCACCGACATCTATACCTGGACATCGGTCGTGGAGGTCGTTTTCGCCGGGCTGGTCCAGAATCAGCTCTACGCCACCATCCACGACCTGGGCACCTTGTGGATGATGGGTCCCGGCGCCTTGATCGACCCGATCATCAACCCGCTCTTCGCTTTTGACGGCGCCTGCGGCCTGATCTGCGACGGTGTCGACGGAACCGTCGACCACCCCGACGGCGGCGACGGCGGTTGGCTGTTCGGCGACGGCGGCAACGGCTACGGCGCGGGCAGCGACGAGAACATCGCCGCGGGGGTGACCGGCGGCGACGGCGGCGACGCGAAGATGATCGGCAACGGCGGCTGGGGCGGGGACGGCGGCGCCAGCGGCGACGGCGGCGTCGGGGGGACCGGTGGGTGGCTGCTGGGCAACGGCGGCGAAGGCGGCTGGGGCGGTGACGGCCTGGACAGCATCACCGGCCCGGCCGGCGACGGCGGTACCGGCGGGCTCGGCGGCGACGCCATCTCATTGTTCGGCGCCGGCGGTCGCGGCGGGGACGGCGGCGACGGTGGCTGGGGCAACGGCGGCGGCGACGGCGGCCACGGCGGTGACGCCGGCGATGGCGGAAACGGGGTGGCCGGCTTCGGTGGCCCGGGCGGGTCCGGCGGTTACGGCGGCAACGGCGGCGCCGGCACCGAGGATCACCCCAGCGGGGGCAATGGCGGGGACGGCGGCGCGGCCGGCAACGCCGGCAACCTGGTGTTCATGGGCAACGCCGGGCCGGGAGGCTTCAGTGCCCCGGGTGGTAACGGCGGCGACGGCCTGGCCGGTTCGCCGGACGGCGACGGCGGCAACGGCGGCCATGGTGGCGACGGCGGCGCCGGCGGCTACGGAGGTGTCCCCAGCCACGGTCGGGCGGCCGGCGCCGGTGGAAGCGGCGGTGCGGCCGGGTCGTGGTCCGCCACGGCCGGCAACGGTGGCGACGGCGGTGACGGCGCCGTGGGCATGCTCGGCCACCCCTACGCCGGCGAGAGCGGCGCCGGCGGCAAGGGCGGCACCGGTGGGGCCGGTGGTTCCGGTACGGCCGATCATCCCGACGGCGGAACCGGGGGCCTCGGCGGAAACGGCGGTGACGCCGGTAGCGGCGCCGCCGCGACCGCCGGCGGCGCCGGGGGCACCGGCGGTGCCGGCGGCGCTCCCGCTGCCGGCGGAGCGGTCGGTCCGGGCGGAGGCGGTGGTGACGGCGGAAACGGCGGCGATGGCGTCGAGGCCGGCGCGGCCGGTGCGGCGGGCGCCGGTGGGCCCGGCAACCCGGACGGACCCCCGGGGCAGCCGGGCGCACCCGGCACGGAAACGGGGTGACGCGCCGCCGGCGTCAGGCCCGGTCCAGCAGCAGGGTGTGCGCCACGCCGGCGCGCCCGAGCAGTTGGCGCCACGGCGACTTCAGCAGCCCGGCGGCTTCGCCGGTCGGCACCACCCGCGGGTTGGTGACGGCAAAGGTCTTGCCACCCATCTTGGCTCGCCCGCCGTTGGCGGCCTGAAGGTTCTTCACCCAGTCCCGGCCGGTGCCGTAGGGCAGCAGCACCGCGACGCCGTCGGCGGTGTGGAACATCGAGACCGGGGTGCGGTACGTCGCACCGGAGCGACGGCCGGTGTGCTCGATGATCGACCACATCGGCACCCAGCCCGAGATCGGGCGGAACAGCGGATTGGTCACCACCCGGTTGAACCGGGCGCGTCGCTCGGAGAACTGCATCCTCAGTCCAGCCTGGTCAGCAGCACCGCCTGCTCGAACGGCAGCCGCGCGAAGACCGCCTGGGCCCGGCCGCGCACGTGCTGCGCCGCCTCGGCTTTGGTGACCACCTGCGGGTTGCTCACCGCGAAGGTCTTGCCGTGGCGGCGCATTCTGCCGCCACCGGCGGCGATGATGTTCTTCAGCCAGTCCCGGTCCGGGCCGTAGGTGAGCAGGATCGCCACCCCGTCGTCGGTGCTGAACACGCTCAGCGGGGTGCGGTAGGGCTTGCCGGAGCGTCGGCCGACGTGCTCGAGGATGCCGAATGAAGGCGTCCAGCCGGCCCACATCCGCTGGATCGGGTTGGTGACATGCCGGTTGAACCGGGCCAGCCGTTGCGGTAGTTGCATGATGGTCATCCAACCCCGAGCGCACGATCACCTCAACCCCCGTCAACTACACCCTGTAGTCGGCGGAGCCGCGCGAGCTGGGACACTGGTCGTCGTGGTTGGTGCGGATCGTGTCACGGCGGCATCCGCGCGGCTGTTCGAGCAGGCCTGCGCGGTCACCCCAGGCGGGGTGAACTCACCGGTCCGCGCCTTCGCCGCCGTCGGCGGCACCCCGCCGTTCATCGACCGCGCCCAGGGCTGCTGGCTCACCGACGCCGACGGCAACCGCTACGTCGACCTGGTCTGCTCCTGGGGCCCGATGATCCTCGGCCATGCCCATCCGGCGGTCGTCGACGCGGTCCGACAGGCCGCCGGCGGCGGTCTGTCATTCGGGGCGCCGACGCGCACCGAGACCGAGCTGGCCGCCGAGATCGTCGCCCGGGTGCCGGCGGTGAGCAAGATCCGGCTGGTCAACTCCGGCACCGAGGCCACCATGAGCGCGTTGCGGCTGGCCCGCGGCTTCACCGGCCGGCCCAAGGTCGTCAAATTCTCCGGCTGCTACCACGGCCACGTCGACGCGCTGCTGGCCGACGCCGGCTCCGGGGTGGCCACCCTGGGGCTGCCGTCGTCGCCGGGCGTCACCGGTGCCACCGCCGCCGACACCATCGTGTTGCCCTACAACGACGTTGCTGCGGTGCGCGCAGCGTTCAGCGAGTTCGGTGATCAGATCGCGGCGGTCATCACCGAGGCCAGCCCCGGCAACATGGGCGTGGTGGCGCCGGCGCCCGGCTTCAACGCCGAGCTGCGGGCGATCGCGAGCGAACACGGAGCGCTGCTGATCGTCGATGAGGTGATGACCGGCTTTCGGGTCAGCGCCAGTGGCTGGTACGGGCTCGATCCGGTGGATGCCGACCTGTTCACCTTCGGCAAGGTGATCAGCGGCGGGTTGCCGGCCGCGGCGTTCGGCGGCCGGGCGGAGGTGATGGACCGGCTGGCACCGCTGGGGCCGGTCTATCAGGCCGGCACGCTGTCCGGGAACCCGGTGGCGGTCGCTGCCGGGCTGGCCACGCTGCGTGCCGCGGACGCCGACGTCTACGCCGCCCTCGATGAGAACGCCGACCGGCTGACCGCGCTGCTGTCGCAAGCGTTGACCGACGCCGGTGTGCCGCACCAGATTCCGCGTGCCGGCAATATGTTCAGCGTGTTCTTCGCCGAGCAGCCGGTCACCGATTTCGCCACCGCCAAGGCCAGCCAGACCTGGCGGTTCCGGGCGTTCTTCCACGCATTGCTCGATGCCGGCGTCTACCCGCCCTGCAGCGCCTTCGAGGCCTGGTTCGTCTCGGCTGCGCTCAGCGACGCGGCGTTCGAACGGATCGCCGCGGCACTGCCGGCCGCCGCCCGCGCCGCCGCCACCACCGGAGAGCCGAAACCCTGATGCAGACCCGCGTACACCTGATCCGCCACGGCGAGGTCCACAACCCCGGCGGCATTCTCTACGGCCGCATCCCGGGTTTCCGGCTGTCTGACACCGGCCGGGCCCAGGCCGTCGCCGCCGCTGAGATGCTGGCCGATGCCGACATCGTCGCCGTCATCGCCTCGCCGCTGCAGCGCGCCCAGGAGACCGCCGCGCCGATCGCCGCCCGACACGACCTGCCGGTCGACACCGACGACAATCTCATCGAGTCGACCAACGTCTTCGAGGGCAAACGGGTTTCACCCGGTGACGGCGCCTGGCGCAACCCGCGATACTGGTGGCATCTGCGCAACCCGCTCACCCCGACCTGGGGCGAACCGTATGCCGACATCGCCGCGCGGATGGCCACCGCGGTGGACAAGGCACGGTCCCGTGCCACCGGTCACGAGGTGGTGTGCGTCAGCCACCAGCTGCCGGTGTGGACGGTGCGGCAGCACCTCAGCGGCAACCGGCTCTGGCACGATCCGCGCCGGCGCCAGTGCGATGTGGGCTCGGTGACCACGCTGATCTATGACGGTGATCGGCTGGTCGACGTCGACTACCGTGTCCCGTCCGGCGGCTGACGATGCGGGCGGTGCTGATCGCCGGGGTGGTGGCGGCCGCCCTGGTCTCGGGCTGCTCGACCGGTGACGACGCCGTCACTCACGGCGGCACCTTCGAGTTCGTCTCGCCCGGCGGCAAGACCGACATCTTCTACGACCCGCCGGCCGATCGTGGGAAGCCCGGCCCGATCTCCGGGCCCGACCTGATGGACCCATCGCGCACCATCGGCGTCGACGACTTCGCCGGCAAGGTCGTCGTCCTCAACGTGTGGGGGCAGTGGTGCGGTCCGTGTCGCACCGAGATCTCCCAGCTGCAAAAGGTTTACGACGACACCCGCTCGCAAGGAGTGGCGTTCCTGGGTATCGACGTCCGCGACCCCGAACCGCAGGCGCCTCGTGACTTCATCACCGACCGCAACATCACCTATCCGTCGATCTACGACCCGGCGATGCGCACCATGATCGCCTTCGGCGGCCGGTTTCCGTCATCGGTCATCCCGGCGACCATGGTGCTCGACCGGCAACACCGGGTGGCGGCGGTGTTCCTGCGCGAGGTGCTCGCCGAAGACCTGCAGCCGGTAGTGGCGCGGCTGGTCTCAGAAAGCGTTGAAAGCGCTGAAAGCACCGGGGCGCCGCGGTGAGCAGCCTGACCGCGATCGCCACCACCGGCCCACTGCTGCTGGCCGTCGCGGTGTCGGCGCTGGCCGGACTGGTGTCCTTCGCCTCGCCGTGCGTCGTGCCGCTGGTGCCGGGCTACTTGTCGTACCTGGCGGCGGTGGTCGGTATCGAGGAGCGAGCAGAACAACCCGGCGGCGGCCCGCTGAAAGCCCCACCGGCGGCGAGGTGGCGGGTGGCGGGGTCGGCGGCACTGTTCGTCGCCGGGTTCACCGCGGTGTTCCTGCTGGGCTCGATCGCCGTGCTCGGCATGACCACCACGCTGATCAGCAACCAGGTGCTGCTGGAGCGGATCGGCGGTGTGGTAACCATCGCGATGGGACTGGTGTTCATCGGCTTCGTGCCGGCGCTGCAACGCCAGGTCCGCTTCAACCCGCGGCAGCTCTCGACGGTGCTGGGCGCGCCACTGTTGGGAGCGGTGTTCGCGCTGGGCTGGACACCGTGCCTGGGGCCGACCCTGACCGGGGTGATCGCGGTCGCCTCGGCCACCGACGGCTCCGGCGTGGCCCGCGGGGTGGTGCTGGTGATCGCCTACTGCCTGGGGCTGGGCATCCCGTTCGTGGCGCTGGCCTTCGGCTCGGCCAGCGCGGTGGCCGGACTGGGCTGGCTGCGCCGGCACACCCGGACCATCCAGATCCTGGGCGGGGTGCTGCTGATCGCGGTCGGATTGGCGTTGGTCACCGGCGCCTGGGGCCACTTCGTGGCCGCGGTGCGTGACGGGCTGATCTCCGATGTCAGGCTGCCGATCTGATGGTTACGTCACCCCCGCCGGCGGGAACCACCACATCACCCCCGCGAGCAGACACCAAAGCCCCCAAAACGGCGCGCTTCAAGGGGCTTTCGCGCCTGCTCGCGCTGCTGCGCAACACCTGGCGTGCGCTGACCTCCATGGGCACCGCGCTGGTGCTGCTGTTCCTCCTCGCGCTGGCCGCCATCCCCGGGGCGCTGCTGCCGCAACGAAACCTCAACGCCGCCAAAGTCGATGAGTACCTGGCGCTGCACCCGGTGCTGGGGCCGTGGCTGGACGAGTTGGAGGCGTTCGACGTCTTCTCCAGTTTCTGGTTCACCGCCATCTACGTGCTGCTGTGCATCTCGCTGGTCGGCTGCCTGACCCCGCGGACCCTCGAGCACCTGCGCAACCTGCGCGCCACCCCGGTCCCCGCGCCGCGCAACCTGGCCCGGCTTCCCAAGCACGCCGAGGCGCAGCTGGTCGGCGATCCCGACGAGCTCGGCGCCGAGCTGGCCGGGCGGCTGCGGGGCTGGCGGCGCATCACCCGCACGGCTGAAAGCACCGTCGAGATCTCCGCGGAGAAGGGCTATCTGCGCGAGTTCGGCAACCTCACCTTCCATTTCGCGCTGCTGGGCCTGCTGGCCGCGGTCGCGGCCGGCCGGCTGTTCGGCTACGAGGGAAACGTGATGGTCATCGCCGACGGCGGTCCGGGGTTCTGTTCGGCGTCACCGGCGGCGTTCGACTCGTTCCGCGCCGGCACCACCGTCGACGGCACCCGACTGCACCCGATGTGCATCCGGGTCCACGACTTCGACGCCAACTACCTGGACTCCGGGTTGGCCACCGCGTATACCGCGCACATCGACTACCAGGTCGGCGATGATCTGAGCACCGACCAGTGGCGCCCGTACCTGCTGGAGGTCAACCATCCGCTGCGGGTGGGCGGCGTGCGGGCCTACCTGCAGGGCCACGGCTATGCGCCCACCTTCACCGTGATCTTCCCCGACGGGCAGACCCGCACCCAGACGGTGCAGTTCCGTCCCGACAACCCGCTGACCCTGCTGTCGTCGGGCGCCATGCGCTTCGACCCGCCGGCCGGGACCTATCCCGATCCGGGCGAGCGGCGCAAACACCAGATCGGCATCCAGGGGCTGTTCGCGCCGACCGAGGAACTCGACAACAAACTGCTGTCGTCGGCGTTCCCGGCGCTGCGCGATCCCGCCGTGGCCATCGACGTCTACCGCGGTGACACCGGCCTGGACACCGGCCGTCCGCAGGGACTGTTCACGCTGGACTCCCGGCTGATCCACCAGGGCCGGATGACCAAGGTGGCCCGGTCCAACCTGAAGGCCGGTGAGCACATCCGCCTTGACGACGGCACCCTGGTGCGGTTCGACGGCGCGGTGCCGTTCGTCAACATCCAGGTGTCCCACGACCCGGCCGACATCTGGGTGCTGGTGTTCGCGATGACGATGATGGCCGGCCTGGTGGTGTCGCTGGTGGTGCGCCGCCGCCGGATCTGGATCCGGATCACCGCGGAGCCGACGCGGCAGGCCGGTACCGTCAACGTCGAGCTGGGCGGCCTGGCACGCACCGACAACTCCGGCTGGGGTGACGAGTTCGAGCGACTGACCACGCGATTGCTGGCCGGGTTCGACACCGGCAAGGAGGACTAGATGAATAGCACCCATATCGACGTCGGGCTGGCGCGCTACTCCGATTGGGCGTTCACCTCGGCGCTGGTCGTGCTGGTGATCGCGCTGCTGCTGCTGGCCGTCGAACTGGCCTACAGCCGCGCTCGCAGCTCCGCCGGGGCCGAGCTGGTACCGGCCGGGAAGGTCAGCGCCGACAGCGCCACCCCCGGCGTGGTGGTGCCGGCGCCCCGGCGGCCGTTCGACGAGCGGGTGGGCCGGGCCGGGCTGGCCCTGGTCTACCTGGGCATCGCGCTGCTGCTGGCCTGCATCGTGTTCCGCGGCGCCGCCACGCTGCGCCCGCCGTGGGGCAACATGTACGAGTTCATCAACCTGACCTGCTTCTCCGGCCTGCTGGCCGCCGCGGTCGCGCTGCGCCGCCCGCAATACCGCAGCCTGTGGGTGTTCGTGCTGCTGCCGGTGCTGATCCTGCTCACAATCTCCGGGCGCTGGCTTTATGCCACCGCCGCCCCGGTGATGCCGGCGCTGCAGTCCTACTGGCTGCCGATCCACGTGTCGGTGGTCAGCATCGGCTCCGGAGTGTTCCTGGTCGCCGGGGTGGCCAGCATCCTGTTCCTGGTGCGATCGACGCGGCTGAGCGACCCCGACGCGCCCGGTGCGCTGGCCCGGATGGTGCGCCGGTTGCCGGACGCGCAAACCCTGGACCGCATCGCCTACCGGACGACCATCTTCGCGTTCCCGGTGTTCGGTTTCGGCGTGATCTTCGGCGCAATCTGGGCCGAAGGTGCCTGGGGCCGCTACTGGGGCTGGGACCCGAAGGAGACGGTCTCCTTCGTCGCCTGGGTCATCTACGCCGCCTATTTGCATGCCAGGTCGACGGCCGGGTGGCGCGATTACAAGGCGGCTTGGATCAACGTCGCTGGCTTCGTGGCGATGATTTTCAACCTGTTCTTCGTCAATCTGGTGACGGTGGGACTGCACTCGTATGCCGGAGTCGGCTAACACTGCTGACAGAAAGCGTTAGGGCGGCTGCGCTACCCTGCGCTTACTGCCCACCGACTGGATCCAACTGATGGGGGAGATATCAGTGTCCGACCATGCACCGGGTGACGCCACCCAGGGCCACGAGATGACGGATCATCCGACCACCCAGTTCCGGCCGTATCAGCAGGTCACCGGGGCGGACGAGGCCCCTAGCGGTGATCCGGACACCGGCTCGTTGCAGCAGCGGAACGAGGGCGCTGATGGTGCTGATGGTTCGGTGACCCGGTCCTTCGGCGGCTTCCGCACCGAACGCCGGTTCGCCGAACCGCTCGACCCATGGCCGGCGCCCACCGAGACCCAAGCCCAGCAACAGCAGTGGAACCCCGGACCGGCGACCTGGGTCCCGCAGCCGATGGACAACCCGCCGCCGGTCTACTACGGCGGTCAGGCCGGCGGCCCCGGTAGCCCCGGCGGGGCGGGCAATGCCCCGTATCGCCCGGCGGAGCCCATCGCGCCGTTCTCGGATCTGTCCACCACCTCACTGTTGCGGCAGGTCAAGCCGCCGCCGACGTCGGGCTGGCGCCGACTGCTCTATGTGCTGTCCGGGCAGTTGATCAATGTTGGGGAGAGCCCGCGGACCGCCCGCTACAACGACCTGGTGGTGCAGGTCAACCGGCCGCTGCAGGGCTGTCACCGGATCGCGGTGCTGTCGCTCAAGGGCGGCGTCGGCAAGACGACCGTCACCGCGACGCTGGGCGCCACCTTCGCCTCCATCCGTGGCGACCGGGTGGTGGCCGTGGACGCCAACCCGGACCGGGGCACGCTGAGCCAGAAGGTGCCGATGGAGACCCCGGCCACCGTGCGCCACCTGCTGCGCGACGCCGACGGCATCCAGCGCTACAGCGACGTCCGCAGCTACACCAACCAGGGGCCCAGCCGGCTGGAGGTGCTGGCCTCGGAGACCGATCCGGCGGTGTCGGAGGCGTTCAGCGCCGAGGACTACGCCCGCACGCTGCAGGTGCTGGAGCGGTTCTACAGCCTGGTCCTCACCGACTGCGGCACCGGCCTGATGCACTCGGCCATGTCGGCGGTGCTGTCCAAGGCAGACACCATGATCGTGGTCAGCTCCGGCTCGGTCGACGGCGCGCGCAGCGCTTCGGCGACGCTGGACTGGCTCGACGCGCACGGCCACGAGGAGCTGGTGCGCAACTCGATCGCCGTGATCAACGCCGTGCGGCCGCGGTCGGGCAAGGTCGACATGCAGAAGGTGGTCGACCACTTCTCCCGGCGGTGCCGTGCGGTGCGCCTGGTGCCGTTCGACCCGCACCTGGAGGAGGGCGCCGAGATCGACATGCTGCGCCTCAAGCGCGAGACCCGCGAGGCCCTGGTCGAGCTGGCCGCCGTGGTCGCCGAGGCGTTCCCGGGCGACGACCGGTTCAACCAGCACTTCGTGTAGCGCGGTCAGCGCGCTACGGCTTGTTGTCGCCCTGGCTGAGTTTCCACAGGAAATCCGGATCGTCATCCGGACCGATGACGCGCGTCTTCGGCCGCGACCGGCTGGCGCGCAGACCGAGGTAGACCAGTGTCCCCACGGTCAGGATGAGGAGCAGGTAGAGCACTCTCGACACCTCCTGGCGCCGAATATACCGTTAGCGGCCCCGAAGCCTCGCTGAGCCGACAGTAGGCTTGATGACCGTGACAGAGGGTGAGCCCCGGATGGGCCGTGCGGTGATCGATGTGGCGGTGTACACGGCTGCCCGGCTGGCGCTGGTGGTGGTGTTGAGCGCGGTGATCTACGGGCTGGGGCGGTTGGTCGGCCTGAGCGACTTCCCGCCGATCATCGCGATGCTGTTGGCGCTGATCATCGCGCTGCCGTTGGGTATGTGGATCTTCACCCCGCTGCGCCGGCGCGCCACCGAGAGCATGGCCGCCGCCGGCGAGCGGCGCCGGCGCGATCGGGCGGATCTGCAGGCCCGGCTACGCGGGGAGTGAGCTTTCCCGTTGATGCGATGAAAGGGCGGGCCTCCGCTCCTTCATCGCATCAATGGGTTTCACTGGGGGACGGACAGCGCCACCGCCTCCACCACCGCCCACACCAGCATCGTCAAGCCGGTGTCGCGCAGCACCGGGATCAGCGCGACACCGCCCTGCCCGGAGCGCACCGGGGCGCTGGCCCGCAGCGCCAGCGGCGCGGCGATGAATCCGGCCGCGCACCACGGCGTGGCCCGCATCAGCGCGAATGTCAGCAGGCCGGCCAGCGCCACCAGCAGCTGAAACAGCACTCTCGTGCGGGCATCGCCGAGTCGCACCGCCAGCGTGATCTTGCCGGCCGGTTCGTCGCTGGCGATGTCGCGCAGATTGTTGGCCACCAGCACCGCCGACGACAGCGCGCCGACACCGACCGCCAGCACCACCCCGACCCAGTCCACCCGCAGTGCCTGGGTGTACTGGGTGCCCAGCACCGCGACCAGGCCGAAGAACACGAACACCGCGATCTCGCCGAACCCGGCGTAGCCGTACGGCCGTGATCCGCCGGTGTAGAGCCACGCCCCGGCGATACAGGCCGCGCCGACGGCCAGCAGCCACGGGGCGCTGACCAGCGCAAGCGCCAGCCCGGCCAGCGCGCCGACCGACAGCGCGACGATCGCCGCCGTCAGCACCGCGCGCGGCGTGGCCAACCGCGAGCCGACCAGCCGCAGCGGTCCGGTTCGGTCGTCGTCGGTGCCGCGGACGCCGTCGGAGTAGTCGTTGGCGAAGTTCACCCCGATGATCAGCGCCACCGCGACCGTCAGCGCCAGCAGCGCCTTCCACCACACCGCGGCGCCCAGCCAGGCAGCCGCGCCGGTTCCAGCGACCACCGGGGCGATCGCATTGGGCAGGGTGCGGGGACGCGCGCCTTCGATCCACTGTGCAAAGCTGGCCCTTTCAGACATGGGCACGATCCTTGCACGCGGGAGGGGCTGACTTGCCCGGCGCTGACGATGCAGCGCGAAGCGATGAGGAGGAAGCGGCGCAATATGCTGGGCGTGGTTGGCGGTAGTGGTTTCTACTCGTTCTTCGGTGACGACGCGCGCCGCGTGCAGTGCGACACCCCCTACGGCAAGCCCAGTGCCGAGATCATGATCGGCACCGTCGGCGGGCACGAGGTCGCGTTTCTGCCGCGCCACGGCGAGCGACACGAGTATTCGGCGCACACCGTGCCGTATCGGGCCAACATGTGGGCGCTGCGCACGCTGGGGGTGCGGCGGATCCTTGCGCCCTGCGCGGTCGGCAGCCTGACCCCGGAGCTGCCCCCCGGATCGGTGGTGGTGCCCGATCAGCTGGTGGACCGCACCCGGGGTCGCGCCGACACCTATTTCGACGACGGCGGCGTGCACGTCGAGTTCGCCGACCCGTACTGCCCGACGCTGCGCTCGGTGGTGACCGGCCTGCCCGACGTCGTCGACGGCGCCACCATGGTGGTGATCCAGGGTCCGCGATTCTCCACCCGCGCCGAGAGCCAGTGGTTCGCCTCGGCGGGCTTCCGGCTGATCAACATGACCGGCTATCCCGAGGCGGTACTGGCTCGCGAACTGGAGATGTGTTATGCCGCAATTGCTTTGGTCACCGATCTGGACGCCGGCGTTGACGTCGGCAGCGGGGTGAAGGTCGTCGACGTCTTCGCCGAGTTCGAAAAGAACATCGAGCCGTTCAAAAAGCTGGTACATCGGGGAATCGAACAGGTCGACGAAGAGCGCAGCTGCACCCACTGCCTGCCCTACGAGGGCGTTGAGCTGCCGTTCGAGCTGCCCTGAATCGACTCGTCGCCCGCCGAATCGTCAGCGCCCCGGTAGATTTTCGGCCCGCCGGCACGCACTTTGCGCGTGGATCCGGTCGTCCGGAAGATCCGCGGGGTGCCGGGGTCGCCGGGTTTGGGGCGGTCGTCGGCCGGCAGCGCGAACCGGCCCGCGACGATCGTGACCAGCAGCGCACACAGCGCCAGCCCGCACAGCATCACATCGAACGTGCTGGTGATCTGCTGGGCGAGGCCGTTGCCGTACACCGGCTGCGCCACTGCGTCGGTCCGCTGCGAATCCGGCAGACGCGGCGCCAGTCCGACACCGACCACGATGCGCGCGATCGTGAACCCGAACAGCACCGCGGCCACCGACCACAGGGCAGCCGCCGGAATCGACCGATTCGCCAGGTTGATCCGCAACCAGATCGCTACCACTGCGGTCACCACGTCGAAGGACGCCATCGCCGCGCTGTCATACGGCGAATACGGCAGCTCCAGACTGACCGCGACAACGAGGTCGTTGATGCGCATCAACACCGACCCCAGGCACCAGATGATGATGAGCAGCAAGGTATTTCGTGTCGCTCCCAGCCACGTTGCCGCCGATGCGTCGCGCACCGCGGCCACCGCGAAGATCGCCGCCGCAGCCACCCACACCAGGTACCCTTCGAAACCCACACCCGCGGTGGAGGTGTTCTGCGCGATGCCGTGAAAGCTGTCGATGAGACGGCCCACCGGCAACACCCACACCAGCACACCTGCCAGCAGGGCGGCTCCTCCGAGCAGCACCACGCAGAGCTGTGATGCCTTGTCGCGACGCAGAATCCACCGTGATGCGATGGCCACCGTGATCCAGGCCACCGCCCCGTAGACCAGGGCGGTCGCGATGATGGCGGCGTGCGGCCTGCCGAAGTCGCTTGCCGAGTGCACATCGGGAACGGCGAAGTGCACTCGCCAGTACAAGTTGAAGAGCACGCTCAAGGCGGCGCCGGCGATCGCGACGTCGCCCAGCAGACGGGCGCCGCGCTTCCAGTACCGGACGGGACCGGCCAGCACCGGCTGCCCGGCCAGCACTGCGCCCGCGACGCCCAGCCAGGCTCCCGGGCCCACCCCGCCGGGCGGCCGGGAGGTGCCGCCGTACTGGATGGTCTGCACCACGTCGACGACCACCACACCCAACACCAGCAGCAGGTAGGGGGCGCTGAGCAGTCGGCGTAGCCGCCCGGCCAGTGCGGGATCGGCGTCCGCTCCCAGGATCCCCCAGGGCCCGGCGTAGGTCGCGGCCACCGACCCGAGCGCGAGCACGGTTGCCGCGGCGAGCACGGCCAGCAACCTGGTGTCGCTGCCGGGAATCCCGGCTCCGAAGTACAGACTCCAGGGCAGCGCCGGCGCAACGCACAGCAGCACCGCGGCGGTCACGTCACGGCCGATGTTCCAGCGCCGGGTCGACTCGGCGATCACCAGCTCACCTTAACCGCGCGTCGGCCGCACACCGCTGATCAGCCAACATCGAACCGCTTTGCTGTCGTCTCGCGCCGCTAAACTGGCTGATTGAAGCCGGCGGCGGAAGGAGGCGCGCGCATGGATGTCGCGCTGGGCGTGTCGGTTACCGGCGCGCTGGCCCGCTTGGCACTGGTGGAATCGGACGCCTACGGCGATGCCGTGCTCGACGAGTCGATGCTCGACCTCACGCAGGATCCGGTCGCAACGCTGGCAGAAACGGTGACCGGCACCCACCGCGTGCTGGCCGAGGAAGGCCATCGTCTGGCCGCCACCCGGCTGTGCTGGTCGGATGCGGCGTTGCTGGCCGAGCTTCGTCGGGCGCTCGACGAAGCCGGAGTCGAGAACGTCTCCGAGCAGTCGCAGGCCCGCTCGGCGGTGGCGTTGGCGCGCAATGTGGAGGGCGAGGACGGCGAGACGACGATGCTGTCGGCGCCCGACGGCGATGCGACGATGGCCGCACCGGCGACGACCGCCGGTGAGCCGACGATGGCCGCCTCGCTGTCCGACATTGACACGGCGGGGGGTGCGGCCACAACGGCGGAGCCGGCGATAGCGGGGGGCGAGCCCGAACAACAGCTGGCGTACTCGATGACCGATGACGACTCCGAACTGTTGCCGGTGGAGTACGCCGAGGGCGAGGGGGACGGCTACGGCGACTACGACGCCTATGACGAATCCGGTGGGGGCGACGAGCCCGAGGTGCTGCCGCCGCCGGTGGGCCGGGCCCTGCTGATCGGCAGTTCGGTCGGCGGGATCCTGGTGGCGGGGTGCGCCGCGCTGGCGGTGGCCGTCACGGTCGGTATTCGCCCGACCGCCGCGGCCACCCAGGTGGAGCCACCGGTATTGACGCAGCCGCTGCAGCCGCAGCCGGTTCCGGGTAACTTCATTCCCGCGCTGCCGGCCCCGAAGCCCGCGCCCGTGGCCGCACCGCACGTTCCCGTACCCAATCCCGTTGTTGCTCCCTTGAATCCGGTGCCGCCGGCCGCAGTTGCCCCGCCACCGATCGTGCCGCCGACGGCACCCGCGCCGTCGGGTCCCGCGCTGATCCCGTTCCCGATTCCGATCCCGATCATCCCCGGACCGATTGACGGTGGCCGTGGCGGGCTGGGTGATTCGGGTCGCGATAGCGGTGGCACCGGCGGAATCGGTGGGGGGGACATCGGTTCCGGTGGCGGTGAAACCGGCAGTGGTCATTCCGGCGGCAGTGCCGGTTCCGGTGGAGATGCGGGCTCCGGGAGTACCGGGTCCAGCGGAGATGCCGGCTCCGGGGACACCGGCTCCGGTGGAGACGCCGGCTCCGGCGGCGCTGGCTCTGGTGGAGATTCGGGCTCCGGCGGCACCGGTTCCGGTGGAAGCGGTTCGGGCGGAAGTAGTTCCGGCGGCAGCGGTTCCGGCGGCAGCGGTTCCGGCGCCGACGATTCCGGTGGAGACCACTCAGGTGGTACCGGCACGGGCGGCGACGACGGTGGCTCCGGCAGTAACCCCGGCGGGTCGGGCGGCAACGGTTCGGGCAGCACGGGAACCGGTGGTGATTCAAGCGGATCCGGTGCGGGGGGAGCGGGCAGCGATTCCGGCGGCTCCGGCAGTACCGGCTCCGGTGCAGATGGCTCGGGCAGTAGTCCGGGTGGCTCCGCCGGCGGTTCGGGTAGTGACTCCGGTGGTTCGGGGAGCAGTGGTTCGGGCAGTGGCTCAAGTGGTTCTGGGGGTAGCTCCGGTTCCTCGGGGTCGAGCGGTGGTTCTGGTGGTTCTGGGAGCAGCTCGGGTGGCTCGAGCGGCGGTAGCTCAAGCAGTGGTTCCGGTGGCTCGTCCGGCAGTAGCTCATCCGGTGGCAGTTCGAGCGGTGGTTCGTCCGGCAGTAGCTCATCCGGTGGCAGTTCGAGCGGTGGTTCGTCCGGCGGTAGCTCGTCCGGTGGCAGTTCGAGCGGTAGCTCGTCGGGTGGTGGTTCGAGCGGTGGTGGTTCGAGCGGTGGCTCCAGCGGTGGTTCGTCGGGCGGCGGTTCGAGCGGTGGTTCCAGCGGTGGTTCGTCGGGTGGCAGCGGCGGCGACTGACCCCCGCTTGAGCGTGCCACCTCAACGAGAGAACTGCCGCACCAACGATTTCCGGTCCAGTTTTCCGATCCCGCGTCGAGGCAATGCGGCGACGATGTGCAACTCACGCGGCGCCGCAGTGGCGTCCAGGGACCCCGCGATGTGGGCGCGCAGCGCCGCCAGCGTCGGCGGCTCAGCGCCGGCCACCACCACCGCGACCGCCACCCGCTGGCCCAACCGATCGTCGGGGACACCGAACACCGCGCAGTCGGCCACCGCGGGATGGGTCGACAGCACGGCTTCGACCGGTCCGGGCAACACGGTCAGCCCGCCGGTGCTGATCGCGTCGTCGCCGCGCCCGAGCACACGCAGGCGTCCCGAAGAATCCAGCGCCCCAATGTCATTGGTGTGGAACCAGCCCGGCTCGGCGAACGGGTCCGGGTCGACGGGATTGCGGTAGCCGCGGGCCAGTGTCGGCCCGCCGAGCGCGATCCGCCCGGCGTCGCCGACGCGCACCCGCACCCCGGACAGCGGCACGCCGTCATAGACACAGCCGCCGGCGGTCTCGCTCATGCCGTAGGTGCGCACCACCCGCACCCCCGCGGCCGCCGCGGCGTCCAGAATCGGTTGCGGCGACGGGCCGCCGCCCAGCAGCACCGCGTCGAGTTCTGCCAGCGCGGCCGTCGAGGCGGGAGCCTGAAGCGCCTTGGCGAGTTGGGTGGCCACCAGCGAGGTGTAACGCCGCCCGGACCCGAGTTCGGCGACCGCGGCCGGCAACCGCTCGACGTCGAAACCCGTTGCGACGTCGATCTGTACCGGCGTGGTACCGGCCAGTAGGCTGCGCACCACGACCTGTATTCCGGCGATGTGCAGCGGCGGTAACGCCAGCAGCCAGCGGCCCGGACCGCCCAACCGGTTCTCGGTGGCTGCCGCGCTGGCCTGCAGCGCCGCGCCGGTCAACAGTGCTCCTTTGGGCGCCCCGGTGGTCCCCGACGTCGTCACGACCAGTGCGATATCGTCGTCGACGGGCTCACCGACCCGCAGGGCCGCCAGGACCGAGGGGTCGCCGTCGGCGAGGACCGGTGTGAGTGCGGCGCTGTGGCCGTCGAGAACGTCCTGCAGGGCGGGCAGCAGTGTCGACACCGCGCCATCGGGTGGGACGACCAGCGCACGCAGGACGGCTATGGCGTGCCTCCGCCGCTGGCGGCGTCATCGAGCAGCCAGCCCTTGGCGGCCAACCGATCCCGCACCCGGTCCACGTCTTCTTGGGCGGGCAGTTCGTTGGTGAGTCGGGCGATCATCACCCCGATGTCGATGTGGTCGAATTCGCCCCGCCCGATCAGTTCACCGGCGACGGTCTTGACCTCGTCGTTGGTCAGCCGCCGTGACAGCAGTGCCAGCAGCGGAATGTAGTCGGTCTGCGGGACACCGTCGGGATATCCGGCGCGCAGCCAGGCGACGATCGAGGTGAGAAATTTGGTCATCCCGCGTCACCTTTCCCACGTCGCCCACCGAACATGTCCGCGACCGATATTACGGGTACTCAGCTCGAAAGTCGGCGGGCGAGCCGGGCTACTGCGGCTTGGCTCCCAGCAGGTACCACCCGAAGTGATGGCCCAGGAAGTCGCGGGCGACGAACAGCACCCCGACGACGGCCACGACCAACACCAGCAGGAAGATCGCCCAACTGACCGCGATCAGCAGCGGCCGCCGGCCGCCGACCCCGCCGGAACCACCGTTGGCGGCGACATTGATTCGCGTGGCGAGCGCGAACAGCGCCGGCAGCGCGGCACCGACCAGCAGTCCGAAGACCAGGATCTTGCCCGTTGCGGCGTAGTTGAACCACTCGTTCATGAGCGGATGGTTTCGCGCGCGCTGGCGTCGCCGGTCGGGACGATGGTCAGCTGCGGCGCCTCGGGGCCGGTCTCGAATGCCGACCGCAGGGCCTGCTCGACCAGCGGGGCGTCCGCCGGGAGCGGCACGTGGCTGGGTGTGGAGAGGCCGCCGGTCAGGCTGCCCTCCCATTCGGCGTTGACATTGTGGTGGTCGATGCGCGCCCGGCGCGACCGCAGCCAGATCGCCAGCACCGCGGTGATCAACAGCGTCACCCCGACGCCGATCCCGAGGTAGCCGCCGATGCCGTGCACGATGCCGTAGGCGCCGGCGCCGACACCGCCGGCCATCGGCAGCGTCACCAGCCACGCCGACACCATCCGCCCGGCGACACTCCAACGCACCTGGGCGCCCGGCTTACCGACACCGCTGCCCAGCACCGACCCGGTGGCGACCTGAGTGGTGGACAGCGAGTAACCGAAGTGGCTGGACAACAAGATCACCGAGGCGGCGGCCGACTCGGCGGCCATGCCCTGCGGCGGCTTGATCTCGACCAGGCCCTTGCCCAGCGTGCGGATGATGCGCCAGCCTCCGGTGTAGGTGCCGGCCGCCATCGCGAGCGCACAGCTGACGATCACCCACAGCGGCGGCAGCGTCGCCGACGTGCTGACCGCGCCGTAGGACATCAGGGCCAGGAAGATCACGCCCATGGTCTTCTGGGCGTCGTTGGTGCCGTGCGCCAACGACACCAGCGCGGCGGAGCCGATCTGGCCACGCTGGAACACCTTCTCGGACTTCTGCTCGTCGACGTCGCGGGTGATGCGGTACACCAGCCAGGTGCCGACGGAGGCGATCAAGGTGGCGATCACGGTGGCCACCACGGCGGGGATCAACACCTTGGACACCACGCCGCTCCAGATCACCCCGTGCGTGCCGACGGCGGCGATCATCGCACCCACGATGCCGCCGATCAGGGCGTGCGAGGAGCTGGACGGGATGCCCAGCAGCCAGGTCAGCAGGTTCCACACGATGCCGCCGACCAGGCCGGCGAAAACCAGTTCCAGGGTCACCAGGTGGGCGTCCACCAGTCCCTTGGCGATGGTCGCCGCGACCGCGGTCGACAGGAATGCGCCGATCAGATTCAGGCAGGCCGACATGGTGACGGCGGCCTTGGGCTTGAGCGCCCCACTGGCGATCGACGTCGCCATGGCGTTGCCGGTGTCATGAAATCCGTTGGTGAAGTCGAAGCCGAGCGCCGTGATCACCACGATGATCAAGAGGAACAGATCAAGGCTCACCAGAGCATCACAGCGTCAATTCTGGCGGCCGCTGGTGCCGTTGTCTAACGATCACGCTGGCGAAATGCGGGTGTACTCCGAGACGTTTCGAAGTGTTTGCCTGCCGTTAACCTTCGGGTTCGGCGCGTTTGTCCTGGCGGGTATCGCGGCGCAGCGGGTGATTGGCGGGTACCTCCACGAAAATCAGCGTGACGCCGTCGGGGTCGGTGACATGCATCTCATGCAGCCCCCACGGCTCCCGGCGTGCTTCGCGGGCGATCGGCACGCCCCGGCCCTCCAGTTCGGCCTGGGTGGCGGCGATGTCGCGCACCTGCAGCCACAGCGCGCCGGGAAACGGCGCCCCCGGACGTTCCGGGCCGCCGTGACCGGCCAGCTCGATCAGCGACTGCCCGGCGTAGAACACCATCCCGGCGCCGTAGTCGCGGGCGATCGCCAGTCCGATCTCATCGCGGTAGAACCGCAGCGAACGCTGGTAGTCGGCCGGTCGGAGCAGCACCCGGCTGGCTAGGACCTCCACGAGCTCTCCATGGCCTCGTGTCTATCACGTCCCGCGCTGCATCACCGTGGTCACCAGGCCCGGCGCCATCACGTCCAGTGCCCGGGCGGTCACCGCGATCCGCGGAGCGATCCGGACCGGCCGGGTGCGCGCCGCGGTGATCATCCACTCGGCGGCTTCGTGCGCGGTCAGTGCGGGCCGGTTCTGGAAGGCCTTGGTCGGCGCGATCATCGGGGTGGCCACCAGCGGGTAGTACAGCGTCGTGGAGTGCACACCCTTTTGCGCCCATTCGGTTTCGATCACGCGGCTGACCGCCGACAGCGCGGTCTTGGAGGCGTTGTACACCGCGAACAACGGTGAGGCTTCGGTCATCACGCCCCAGGTGGCGACGTTGATGATGTGCCCGTCGCCGCGCTCGAACATGCCCGGGGCGATCGCGCGGATCAGCCGCAGCGGCGAGTAGTAGTTCAGCGTCATGGTCCGCTCGACATCGTGCCAGCGGTCCAGGGATTCGGCCAGCGGCCGGCGGATGGAGCGGCCGGCATTGTTGACCAGGATGTCCACCCCGCCCAGGCGCTTTTCCACGTCGGCGGCCAGCGCGTCCACGGCGTCCATGTCGGACAGGTCGCACGCGATGGCGGTCGCGTCGCCGCCGGCGGCGGTGATGCGCCCCGCGACCTCGTCGAGCAGATCCTTGCGTCGGGCCACCGCCACCACGGTGGCGCCGGCGTCGGCGAAGAGTTCGGCGGCGGCCTCACCGAT
Source organism: Mycolicibacter algericus DSM 45454 (assembly GCF_002086455.1). Classification (GTDB taxonomy): domain Bacteria; phylum Actinomycetota; class Actinomycetes; order Mycobacteriales; family Mycobacteriaceae; genus Mycobacterium; species Mycobacterium algericum. The sequence goes on along the minus strand of NZ_MVHC01000008.1, from coordinate 62,081 downwards.
GCCCGATGACGCGCCGGTGAGCAGCACCCGCTTGCCGCTCAGGTCGACCGGTTTGGCCAGCGGCCGATATGCCAGCAGCTGCGGGGCGACGGGCGGGCGCATCGCAGCCAGGGCGACCGCCTCGGTCAGGCGGCGTAGGGGGCTTTTGCTCATGGATAGCCACTCTATGCGGGGGCCGGTACGCCGCGCCGCGCCCTCAGAAGTAGCGGGGGAACCTGCTCCAGTCGGGGTCGCGCTTCTCCAGGAACGAATCGCGGCCCTCCACGGCCTCATCGGTCATGTAGGCCAGCCGGGTGGCCTCGCCGGCGAACAGCTGCTGGCCCACCAGGCCGTCGTCGAGCAGGTTGAAGGCGAACTTCAACATGCGTTGCGCCTGAGGGGATTTCCCGTTGATCTGACGCGCCCAGTCCACGCCGACGCTCTCCAGCTCGGCGTGGTCGACGACCTCGTTGACCGCACCCATGGCGTGCATCTGTTCGGCGGTGTAGGCCCGGCCCAGAAAGAAGATCTCCCGGGCGAACTTCTGGCCGACCTGCCGAGCCAGGTACGCGCTGCCGTAGCCGCCGTCGAAGCTGCCGACGTCGGCGTCGGTCTGCTTGAACATCGCGTGCTGCCGGCTGGCCAGCGTCAGGTCGCACACCACATGCAGGCTGTGCCCGCCGCCGGCCGCCCAGCCGTTGACCAGGGCGATCACCGGCTTGGGCATGAACCGGATCAGCCGCTGCACCTCCAGAATGTGCAGCCGCCCGGCGCGGGCGACATCGACGGTGTCCGCGGTCTCCCCGGACGCGTACTGGTAGCCGCTGCGGCCGCGGATGCGCTGATCGCCACCGGAGCAGAACGCCCAACCGCCGTCTTTGGCCGACGGCCCGTTGCCGGTCAGCAGCACCACCCCGACGTCCGGGGACATCCGGGCGTGATCGAGCACCTGGTACAGCTCGTCGACGGTGTGGGGGCGAAACGCGTTGCGCACCTCGGGGCGATCGAACGCCACCCGCACCGTGGCGTCGGTGACGTGGCGGTGGTAGGTGATGTCGGTCAGGTCGGCGAAGCCGTCGACCGTTCGCCAGATGCTCTCGTCAAAAGGGTTGCTGCTCACGCCTGCGACCGTACCGGGGCGCTCCGCGTCAGCCGTTACCCGATGGCCCGCTCGGCGCCTTCCCAGAACTGGGCGCGGACGGCCTTCTTGTCCGGCTTGCCCAACGCGGTCACCGGCAGGGCGTCGACCACGATCACCCGCTTCGGCGATTGCACCGAGCCCTTGCGTTCCTTGACCGCGTCCTGGATCTCGGCGGTCATCGCCGCGATCGCCTCGTCGTCGCGGGGCGCCTCGGGGCGCAACACCACCACCGCGGTCACCGCCTCGCCCCACTTGTCGTCCGGGGTGCCGATCACACACACCTGCGCCACCGCGGCGTGTTCGGCCACCACGTCTTCGACTTCGCGGGGGAACACGTTGAAACCGCCGGTGACGATCATGTCCTTGACCCGGTCGACGATGAACCAGAAGCCGTCCTCGTCCTCGCGGGCCATGTCGCCGGTGTGCATCCAGCCGTCCCGGAACGTCTCCGCGGTCGCCTCGGGCAGGTTCCAGTACCCGCCGGACAGCAGCGGCCCGCCGACGCAGATCTCGCCGACCTCGCCCCGGGGCACCGGTTGGCCGTCCGCGCCGAGCAGGGCGGTGCGGGCGAACAGCGTCGGGCGCCCGCAGGAGGTGAGCCGCTTCTCGTCGTGGTCACCCTTGGCCAGGTAGGTGATCACCATCGGCGCCTCGGACTGGCCGTAGTACTGGGCGAAGATCGGCCCGAACCGCTCGATCGCCTCGGCCAGCCGCACCGGGTTGATCGCCGACGCCCCGTAGTACACCGTCTGCAGCGACGACAGATCCCGGGTTCGTGAATCCGGGTGGTCCATCAACGCATACAGCATCGACGGCACCAGCATCGTCGCGGTGATCCGCTGTTCCTCAATGGTTTTCAGGATCTCGGCGGGATCGAACTTCGCCGCCACCACCATCTGGCCGCCCTTGATCAGGGTTGGGGCGAAAAACGCCGCCCCGGCATGCGACAGCGGGGTGCACATCAGAAACTTCGGATTGGCGGGCCACTCCCACTCCGCGAGCTGAATCTGCGTCATGGTGGTGATCGACTCCACGGTGCCGATCACGCCCTTGGGCTTGCCGGTCGTCCCACCGGTGTAGGTCAGCCCGCCGATGTGGTCCGGGGCCAGATCGGCGGCCACCAGTGGGCGCACCGGATACTTCGCCGCCTCAGCGGACAGATCGCTCGCGACGTCGGCCAGTGCGTCGGGGACCGGTCCGATGGTCAAGATCTGCCGCAGCGACTCGACCTTCTCCAGCAGGCCCACCGCGCGCTGCACGAATGCCGGGTTCGGGTCGATGATCAGCGTGGAGATCCCGGCGTCGGCCAGCACGTAGGCGTGGTCGTCCAGCGAACCCAGCGGGTGCAGCGCGGTACGCCGATAACCCATGGTCTGTCCGGCGCCGATGATCATCAACACCTCGGGGCGGTTCAACGACAGCAACCCGACCGCGGTGCCGGTGCCGGCCCCCAGCGCCTCGAAGGCCTGGATGTACTGGCTGATCTTGTCGGCGAGTTCCCCACCGGTCAGCGTGGTGTCGCCGAGGAACAGCACCGGAGTGTCCCGGTGGCGTTTCAGCGCGCCGGTCAGCAGGTGGCCCATGTGAACGGGATTGCGCAACTGTCGTTGGTCGTCCATCCGGCCAGACTAGAACGTGTTGTAATTCGGTCCGGTCGCGCCCACCGCAACCAGAGCGGGCATCGATCTCGCCGGCCTCAACTGCGAGCGCGCGCGGCGGCCAACAGCTCGTCGACGGCGTCGCGCAGGCACTGCTCGTAGACCTCGGGGTCGGGCAGCGCGGCGCGGTCGGCGGTGAAGCAGAAGGTCACCCGGTTGCCGTAGCTGCCGATGCCGTTGTTGAGGCCCATGCCGTCGAGCACCGGACCCAGGCCGGTGGTGTCGACCATCTGCGCGCCGCAGAAGTACATCGGTGTCAGCGGCCCGGGGACGTTGCTCACCAGGGTGTGGGCGGCCACCGCACGCCCGCGCCGGCTCAGCGCGCGCACGGCTGCCCGTTGCACGGTGCCCATCAGCCCGCCGAGCGCCTCCTCCGACATTTCGATGAGCGTGCGCACCGGGTGGGCACCGGCTTCTTTGACGTGCGCGGTCGACGTCACGATCCGCGCCAGCCGCGCCAGCGGATCATCCTCGTCGGTCGCCATCGTGATGGGCGCCACCGAGTACTCGTTTCCGCTGGTCCCGGCGGCGTCGCCGCTGGCGCGGGTGGCTGTCGGCCGGATCGAGATCGGCATCATCGCCACCATCGCCTGCTCGGGCAACTCGTCCTTGTCGAGCAGGTAGCGGCGGATGGCCCCGCCGACGATGGCCAGGCCGATGTCGTTGATCTTGGCTTCCGGCAGTGCCGTGCGGATCTCCTTGAGCACGTCCAGCGTCGTGTAGGCGGTGCCGAACACCCGGTGGGGCGACACCACCTGGTTGAAGCGGGTCGCCTGCGGCAACGACGCGGGTGAGGTGAGGTCGGGGTCGCGGTTGTCGGACAGCAGCATCGGCACTTGGCGCGCCACCTTGCCGACCTGTCCCAGCACGCCGAAGGGCCGGCCGACGCCGTGCAGCGCGGCCCGGCTCAGCAGCTCGAGGTCGGACGGGACGGCGTCGGGCTCCCAGTGGTAGCCCTCGGGTGGCGGCGGCGGTTCCCCGTCGGGCGCGTGGGTGTGCAGCGCGGTGAGTATCTCGGCGCCGGCGACGCCATCGATAGCGGCATGGTGCACCCGCAGGAACACCGCGAAGGCGCCCTTGGGCACGTGGTCGACGGCGTCGAGCCCGTCGATCAGGTACAGCTCCCAGGGCGGCCGGGCCAGATCGAGGGGGCGGGCGTGGATGCGGGCGATCTGAGTGCAGAATTGCCGCCAGCTTCCGGGACGGGGCAGCGCGATGTGGCGGACGTGGTATTCGAGGTCGAAGCCGCCGTCCCGGATCCACCACGGCCGATCGGCGCCGAACGGCACATGGACGAGCCGCTCCCGGAAGCTCTCGGCGACGTGCAGGCGCGCCTCGACGTATGCCAGCACCTCGTCGTAGCTGACGGGCCCACGGTGCGTCCCGTTGCGTGTTGCCGGGTCGTAGATGCCGACGATGCCGATGGTGTTGTGGGCGGCGGCACTGTCGAGCGAAACCATCGTCCAATCAGCGCTGGACAGTTGGCGCAACGTCTCTCCTCCGGTTCCTCACGATCGGTGTTGCAGCCCATCCGCGACCAGGATCGACGCGATGTGGTCGTCGTACTCGGCGCCGCGCCATGCGGTGACGTGGCCACGTGGCCGCCATGCGATCGAGGGCTCGTCCCAGTGCTGCCAGAGTTGGGCGGCGCCGCGCGGCGGGGCGATCCGGTCGACCTGGCCGGCCACGATGTGGCGCCGCTGGTGGGGAACGAGGCATGGCGCGGCAAGCGGTGAGACCACCCGGTGCACCAGCGCCGAGCGATGGTCATGTATCCGGCGGTGCCACCGCCTTTTCGCGCGCGTGACCGGCGCCGCCTCGCGCATCGAGGCGGCCAGGTCGCTCGTCGGCACGACCGCGATCACGCTGTCCAGCTCACCCTCGAGCGTCGACAACAGGCTACTGACGTAAGCGCCCAGGGACACGCCGAGCACGCCCACCGCGGGTGCCTGTTGGACGTTGCGCAGCCACCCCAGCAGCCGGCGGACGTCCCACACCGCCTGGGTGAGCCCTAATACGTTGTTGGTGGCGAACACGTTGGAGGCGAACTGCCGGGCGGGGGAAAAACCGCAGCTGCGCGGGCCGTGCAGCGGCAGCACCGGGAGTGCCACGTTGATGCCGAGTTCCTGATGCAGCCGGCGCACCCGCAGCATCTTGACGTCGCTCGGTCGTCCCATGCTCTGCCCGTGAACGGCGACGAGCCAGGGCCGCGGGACGCCGGGATGGCGCAGCAGCCGGACCGGTACCCGTTCGTTGGCGCGCAAAGACAGCCAGCGTCGGGCACCGGGTTCGCCGGTTTCGGGCCGCCACCCACTGTCGAACCAGGCGACCTCGATCCCCTGTTGCCGGCCCGGCAGGCGCGCGATCTGCAGGTGGGCGGGCGCGTCGGGGCTGCGGTGCCGGCGTCCCGGGTCGTCGAGCCAGCCGGCGTCGCGGTAGTAGCCGACGGCGGCATCGAGCTCGGCCGAAGCCGTCGCGTAGTGCTCCGGCGAAGCGAGCGATGACAGTAGCGGTATCGGGGCGGCGACCATCGCGTCGAGGGCGGCGGCCATGCTGAGGCCGACCGACGGCTGTCGTGGCGGGTCCCGGTGAGAGGGCTCCGCGCCAGTCCGCATGATCTGAGAACCTACATCTATGCCGCACCCTTCGCTGCAGGATCTGCTGGACCGCGTGCATGTCGTCGCGCTGCCGATGCGGGTGCGGTTCCGCGGCATCACCGTTCGCGAGCTTGCGTTGATCGACGGCCCGGCAGGCTGGGGAGAGTTCGGGGCGTTCCCCGAGTACGAACCGCCTGAGGCCGCGCATTGGCTGGCCGCTGCCATCGAGGGCGCCTACCAGCCGCCGCCGCCGGGCCGCCGCGACCGCATCCCGATCAACGCCACCGTGCCCGCCGTCGACGCCGAGCAGGTGCCCGACGTGTTGGCCCGGTTTCCCGGCGCCCGCACCGCCAAGGTGAAGGTCGCCGAACCCGGCCAGGCACTGGCCGACGACGTGGCCCGCGTGGAGGCGGTCCGCGCGCTCATCCGGACCGTGCGGGTCGACGCCAACGGCGGTTGGGGCGTCGACGACGCCGTGCAGGCGGCGCACGCGCTGACCGCTACCGGCGCACTGGAATACCTGGAACAACCCTGCGCCACCGTCGCCGAACTCGCCGAATTGCGCCGCCGCATCGACATCCCGGTCGCGGCCGACGAGAGCATCCGCAAGGCCGTAGGAAGCCAGGCCCCACTGGCCGTCGCGAAAGCCGGCGCCGCCGATATCGCGGTACTCAAAGTCGCGCCGCTGGGCGGCATTTCGGCGCTGCTGCAGATCGCCGAACAGATCGGCATCCCGGTGGTGATCTCCAGCGCGATCGACTCCGCGGTCGGCATCGGCGCCGGTCTGCATGCGGCGGCGGCACTGCCGGAGTTGCCGCACGCCTGCGGGCTGGGCACCGGGTCGCTGTTCGTCGAAGACATCGCCGAGACGCCGCCACAAACAGCCGGCTACTTGCCGGTGCAGCCCGTAACACCGGACCCGGCCCGGCTGCAAGCCCTGGCCGCCTCACCGCAGCGGCGGCAGTGGTGGATCGAGCGGATCAAAGCCTGTTACGCGCATTTAGGGTAGGCGCTTACTCTTGGCAGGCCGACGCTGCCGGAGCACAGCGCGCCAATGGTCGGATTCGGTGTCGGTGTCCAAGATCCCGTCATGGCCGCGCGCCCGGTCGTCGACACCATCACCAGGGTCAACTACCTGAGTGCGGTGGCCAGCCGAGCCGACTCGCTCTGGGGGCCCGACCATCTCAACGCGCTCTTCCCGCGGGCGCTGTGGCAGCCCAAGTACGTCGGCCTGACCAAGATCATGCCGTCGGTGGACGCCTACCTGGAGCCGTGGACCATGCTCGGGCACATCGCCGCCCGCAACCGCATGGCCCGGCTGCGGCTGGGCACCTCGGTGACCGACACCGGCCGCGCAATCCGGCGGTCACTACTCAGCCGCGGCGACTCTGCACCTGCTCACCCGGGGCACGGCGTTGGCCGGTACCCCCGGCGAGATCATCGACCAGATTGCGGTGTGGCGGGATTGCGGGGTGCGCTACATCGTGTTGGCAAACTTGAGTGCCCTGCAACGCAGCCTGCGCAACGGCCTGACCGCCGTGGTCCCGTTCCACCGGATCGTCCGGGGTATCAAGAAGCTCTGAGTGCTCACACGCTGGGCAGTCGCGCGTCGATGCCGTTGGCGATCGTGACGGCTTCGTCGCCGACGTAGAGCTTGCACGCCAGCACATCGATCGCGATGTTGTTGGCGACGCGCAGTGCCCGTTGGCATGACCAGCCCGCGCTGTCGTCCTGGTGTTGGGTCATCCACACCGTGGAGTCGACGTCGACGACGGTGTCGAACGTCCACGGCGTCTCCACGTCGCCGTCCTTACTGGTCGTGAAGGACCGCTCGCCGCAGGGTGACCACCGCCGGACGGTCGCGTCGAAGAAGCTCTGCGCGTCGTCGCGGCTGACGAACATCGTCACGGCCTGGATCACGAAGTGGTCCAGCGAGGCTTCGGAGAGGGTCTGCACGTACGTCGCGGTCCACTCGGTGTCGGCGTAGACCGACTGCTCGACGGGCATCCACGCCGCCATGCAGGCGCGGTCGGGGAACTGCCCGACGGAGTCGAACATCCGTGACCGGGAGTCTTTGACCCGCATCTCGTGGGAGCCCATGATGTCGCTGACGGTGGAGGCCTCCAGCAGCAGATCCGGCAGCGCCGACGCCGCCACCGGCCGGGGGCCGTCGTGGTCGGCAGGCACCGCGAGGCCGACGGTGACCCTCGAACAACCGGTCAGCAGGGCGCAGGCCAGCACCAGCCCTGATGCCATCCCCGCGGTCCCGCTCCGCATCACCGTCCCCAGCTGCGCCGTTGCTCCTGACACCTTAAGGTGTCGGCGGGTCGCGTACCTTCACACCGTGACCAACCTTGCTTACGACGACCGTAATCAGGATGGCGATCCGGTGCTGTTCATCGCCGGGCGTGGCGGCGCGGGCCGCGGCTGGCACCTGCACCAGGTACGCGACTTCCAACTCGCCCGCTACCGCCCGATCACCTTCGACAACCGCGGCATCGGCGCCACCGAGAACGCCTCGGGGTTCACCACCGAGACCATGGTCGCCGACACCGCGCAGCTGATCGAAACCCTCGACGTCGGCCCGGTGCGCATCGTCGCGGTGTCGATGGGCTCGTTCATCGCCCAGGAACTGATGCTGGCCCGCCCCGAACTGGTGAAATCCGCCGTGCTGATGGCCACCCGCGGCCGCCACGACCGCACCCGCGACTTCTTCTATCAAGCCGAGGTCAAACTCGCCGAGTCCGGCATCGAGCTGCCCGCCGAGTACGAAGCGAAAGTGCGGATGCTGGAAAGCTTTTCGCCGAAGACCCTCAGCGACGACGCCGCGATCAGGGACTGGATCGCGATGTTCACCATGTGGCCGATCAAGAACACCCCGGGCCTGCGTTGCCAATTGGACGTGGCGCCGCTGACCAACCGGCTTCCGGCCTACGCCAACATCACCGCGCCGGTGCTGGTGATCGGGTTCGGCGACGACGTCGTCACCCCGGCTCACTTGAGTCGCGAGGTCGCCGACGCCATCCCGGGCGCCCGCTACCTCGAGATTCCCGACGCCGGACACCTCGGGTTCATCGAGAGACCCGACGAGGTCAACAAGGCCGCGCTGGAGTTCTTGACCGAGGTCGACGGCCGGCCCTTCCGCTGGACGCCTGCGCCCCCGGCGCACGACTAACCTCATAACAATGACCAACCCCTCGACGGCACAGGCCCGCATCGTCGTCGACGAGCTGATCCGCGGCGGCGTCCGCGACGTGGTGCTGTGCCCGGGGTCGCGCAACGCACCGCTGGCGTTCGCGCTGCACGACGCCGACCGGGCCGGCCGGCTACGGTTGCACGTCCGCATCGACGAGCGCACCGCCGGCTACCTGGCGATCGGGTTGGCGGTGGGCGCGGGCGCACCGGTGTGCGTGGCGATGACCTCGGGCACCGCGGTGGCCAATCTGGGGCCCGCGGTGGTGGAGGCCAACTACGCGCGGGTGCCGCTGATCGTGCTGTCCGCCAACCGGCCCTATGAGCTGCTGGGCACCGGCGCCAACCAGACCATGGAGCAGCTCGGCTATTTCGGCACCCAGGTACGCGCCACCATCAGCCTGGGGCTGGCCGAGGACGCGCCGGAGCGGATGGCTGCCCTCAACGCCACTTGGCGCTCGGCGGTGTGCCGGGTGTTGGCCGCCGCCAACGGATCTCGCACCGCCAACGCCGGGCCGGTGCAGTTCGACATCCCGCTGCGTGAGCCGCTGGTGCCCGAGCCCGACGATTCGGGGTCGCTGCCGCCGGGCCGGCGGGGCGGCTTGCCGTGGACCTATACCCCGGCGGTCACCTTCGACCAGCCGTTGGACATCGACTTGACGCCCGACACCGTGGTGATCGCCGGGCACGGCGCCGGGACGCACCCGAACCTGGCGGCGCTGCCCACCGTCGCCGAACCGACCGCCCCGGCGCCGCAGCATCCACTGCACCCGCTGGCGTTGCCGCTGCTGCGCCCGCAGCAGGTCATCATGGCCGGCCGGCCCACCCTGCACCGGCCGGTGTCGGCGCTGCTGGCCGATCCCTCGGTGCCGGTGTTCGCGCTGACCACCGGGCCGCGCTGGCCGGACGTGTCGGGAAACTCGCAGGCCACCGGCACCCGAGCCGTCACCACCGGGCAACCGGATGCGGCCTGGCTGCGCCGCTGCGCGGAGCTGAACGCCAGCGCCAATGCCGCGGTGCGCGACCAGTTGGCCGCCCACCCGCTCACCACCGGCCTGCATGTGGCCGCCGCGGTGACCGACGCGCTGCGGCCCGGCGACCAGCTGGTGCTGGGCGCCTCCAACCCGGTGCGCGACGCCGCGCTGGTGGGTTTCGCCGCCGACGGCGTGGTGGTTCGGTCCAACCGCGGGGTCGCCGGTATCGACGGCACGGTGTCCACCGCGATCGGCGCGGCGCTGGCCTTTGAACGAACGCAGACCGGGTCCGATCCCGGCCGCACCATCGCCCTGATCGGGGATCTGACGTTCGTGCACGACAGCTCCGGGCTGCTGATCGGGCCCACCGAGCCGACGCCGCGGCAGCTGACCATCGTGGTTTCCAACGACAATGGCGGCGGTATCTTCGAGCTGCTGGAACAAGGTGACCCCCGGTTCGCCGACGTGTCGTCGCGGATCTTCGGCACCCCGCACGACGTCGACGTCGGCGCGCTGTGCCGCGCGTATCACGTCGAGTCCCGCCAGATCGAGGTCGAGCAGCTCGGCGCCGCGCTGGCCGAACCCGCCGGCGGCATGCGGGTGCTCGAGGTCAAAGCTGACCGCTCCTCGCTGCGGGCGCTGCACGCCGCGATCAAGGCAGCGCTGTGAGATCGCCCCGCTTCACATCGTTGAAATCGTTGCTGGGCAGACTGATTCACGGCGAGGGCGCCGTGGCGCGGCATAGCCTGGCCGGACGCCTACTGCGCTGGTCGCGGATGGCGGTGCTGATCATGATGATCGTGGTCACCTTGCAGTCGCTGCTGTTGGTGGCGGGGGCTTGGCGCAACGACATCGCCATCGAGCGTGACATGGGGGTGGCCGAGGCCGAGGTTCTCAACGCGGGTTTCCGGCGCTCGACCATCGAGTTCGTCACCCCGGAGCGAATCACCTACCGCCCCGAGCTCGGAGTGCTCTACCCGTCCGAATTGGCAACCGGGATGCGCATTTACGTCGAATACGACAAGAGCGACCCCGACCTGGTGAGGGTGCAGCACCGCACCGCGGTGCTGGCGATCATCCCGGCCGGTTCGATCGTGGTGATCGCCTGGCTGGTCGGCATCGCCGCGCTGGCGGGGTTGGCCGTCGTCGAACGGCGCCTAGCGCGGTAGCCGGTCCAGCCAGCCGACATCATCGGTTTCGACGACCGTTCTGGTGCCAAGGTCGTAAACCGTGGGGGTGCCGGGACTCTCCGGGTTGGCCGCCAGCAGTTGCACCCGGTTGAAGGCGTTCATCGATGTGGGGTCGACCGCGAACTCCCCGGCGGCGATCCGGTCCACCACGTGGGCGGGCAGGCCGCTGTCCCGAGCGGTGGTCGCGATCTCCTCGAGGTTCGGGGTGCCGCCGTTGCGGTACAGCTCGTTGACGAACGTCTGGTAGGTCGCCGCCGAGGTGGCCGGGTCGGCGGCTGCCATCAGCGCGTTGCCGACCCGCGCGGAGGTGTCATTGCCCCGGCGGGCGTCCAGAAACGTCATCCACCGGTAGGTCACCGCGACATCCCCGGCGGCCAGCTGCCGGCCCAGCTCGTCACCGGAGTCCGCCATGAATTTCGCGCATTCGGAGCACTGCGGGTCGCAGAAGATCTCCAGCTGCACCGGGGCGTCGGCCGATCCGGCGAGCACCCCGAAGTGGTCGGGTGCCAGCGTGGTGCCGGGCGGTTCGGCTGTCGCCGGAGCCGCCAACGCCACGCCGAACGTCACCAGTGCCACCAATGTGCCCAGCCAAGACCGCATTCCACGAACCTTATCGGAGGCGGGTAGCGTCAACCCGGTGAGCCGCGCCAGCCTGGACAAAGACCCCCACGCCGTGGCATCGATGTTCGATGGCGTCGCGCGCCGCTACGACCTGACCAACACCGTGATGTCGCTGGGCCGCGACCGTGCCTGGCGCCGGGCCACCCGCAAGGCTCTCGCGTTGCAGCCGGGGGAGAAGGTGCTGGACCTGGCCGCCGGCACTGCCGTGTCGACCGTCGAACTCGCGAAATCCGGTGCGTGGTGTGTGGCCGCGGATTTCTCGGTCGGCATGCTGGCCGCCGGCCACAAGCGTGACGTGCCCAAGGTGGCCGGGGATGCCACCAAACTGCCGTTCGGCGACGCGGTGTTCGACGCGGTGACGATCAGCTTCGGGCTGCGCAACGTCGTCGACCACGTGGCGGGCCTGCGCGAGATGGCCCGGGTGACCAAAGCCGGTGGGCGGCTGGTGGTCTGTGAGTTCTCCACTCCGAGAATCCCGGTGTTCGCCACCGCCTACAAGGAGTACCTGATGCGGGCACTGCCGGCGGTGGCCCGCGCCGTGTCGTCAAATCCGGAGGCCTACGTCTATCTGGCCGAGTCGATTCGCGCCTGGCCGGATCAGGCCGCGCTGGCCGAGCAGATCGGGCAGGCAGGCTGGTCGGACGTGGGTTGGCGCAACCTCACCGGCGGCATCGTGGCGCTGCACTCGGCCCGCAAGCTCCCGGCCTGACGACGGTCAGTTCGGCAGCGGGTCGAACCGGAAGACCGAGACGCGCCCGGCCAGTGCCTCCACCTCGTCCGGGGTGCCCTGTTGCACCAAGCCGGTGCGTTTCATGAAGCCGACACCGACCGGCACCTCGTCGTGAAACACCCGCAACACCGGGCGGGCCTCCTCGGCCGACAGTTCGACGATCTGCACCTGCCGCGACTTGCGACCGCGGCTCAGGGTTCCCACGCCCGCGGCGCGTGCATTGCTGGCCCAGTCGGCACCCGGAAACGCCACACCGTGCGGTCGCCCGCCGTAGGTGAACGGCGTCATCGGGGTGCTGCGCGGCTGACCGGACTTGCGGCCGGGCACCGTCAACACACTGACCGGGCCCGCGGTGATGCCGAGCTTCTGAATCGCCACCATGACCTTGTTCATCGGCTTGAGCCAGCCGGGGAGTTTCCCCGCGGTCATGGCTGTCAGCCCAGGTGCGCGGAGAGCAGCCAGCCCGCAGCCGACTTGCGACCGCCCGGCTCGTCTTGCAGCGGAACGCCGCCGAAACCGGGGAAGTCGTCGGGGAACACCGCGTGCAGCCGGGCCGGTTTGATCTCGTCGATCACCCAGTACTTCGACACGATGTCGCGCAGTTCGTCGTCGGTCACCGCGAACGGCGGGCCCTCTGGGATGGCGGCCTTGTCGAAGACCAGCACGAAATAGGACGCCCCCGGCGCGGCAGCCCGCACGATGGAGCGCTGGTAGCCGTCGCGTGCCTCCACCGGGATGGAGTGGAACAGCGTGCTGTCGACGATGGTGCCGAACCGGCCGTCATAGCCGGTGAAGTTGCTGATGTCGGCAACCTCGAACGTGGCGTTGGTCAGACCGCGCTTGGCGGCTTCGGCGCGCGCCAGGTCGATGGCGGTCGACGACAGGTCCAGGCCCACGGTGGTGTGGCCCCGCTCGGCCATGTGCAGCGAGATGGCGGCCTCACCGCAGCCGACGTCGAGGATGTCGCCGTGGAACTTGCCCTGCTCGATCAGGGCGGCCAACTCCGGCTGGGGCTCGCCGATGCTCCACGGCGGCTTGGCGCCCAAGCCCATCTGCTCGGATTCGCCGCGGTAGGCGGCGTCGAACTGGAAATCCAATGATTCTTCGCTCATCAGTCCGGTATATCAATGAAGCTGATATGTGTCAATGGCCCTGACATCGCGGCGAGCAGACGCGTAGGCCCCCTAAACGGAGCTGAATAGGGGGCCTATGCGTCTGCTCGGCGGAAGGAAAGTTACAGGAACGGCTGGCGGCGGTCGATCAGCCGGGACAGCCGCCCCCCGCCGCGCCAGGCGCGCGCCACGAAGTCCGCGTCCTCATCGGTGACCAGGTTGGCCATCACCCGCACCGCCACCCGCATCAGCGTCGTCGAGCGCATCGCCACCGGGCCGGTGGCCGGTAGGAACCGCGGGAACGTCAGCAGCAGCGCCAGCCGGCGGGCCACCGAGAACCCGCGGGCGTAGCGGGCGGCCAGCAACTCCGGCCAAGCGTGGGTCAGGTCCGGGCAGTCGAGCATCTCGGCCGCCAGCTGCCCGGTCTCCATCCCGTAGTCGATGCCCTCGCCGTTGAGCGGGTTGACGCACGCGGCGGCGTCGCCGATCAGCATCCAGTTCGGCCCGGCGATCCCCGAGACCGCGCCGCCCATCGGCAACAGTGCGCTGGCCGGCGCGCGCACCGGGCCCTCGAATCCCCACTCGTCGCGGCGCAGGTCGGCGTAGTAGGACATCAGCGGCCGCAACGCCACGTCGGCGGGCCGCTTGACGGTGGCCAGCGCGCCGACGCCGATGTTCACCTCGCCGTTGCCCAGCGGGAAGATCCAGCCGTAGCCCGGCAGCACCGCGCCGTCGGGTCCGCGCAGTTCCAGGTGCGAGGTCAGCCAGGGTTCGTCGGCGCGCGGCGAGGCCAGGTACCCGCGCGCGGCCACCCCGTAGACCGTCTCCTGGTGCCATTGCCGGCCCAGCACCCGGCCCAGTGTGGAGCGGGCCCCGTCGGCCACAATCAAGCTCCGACAGCTGACCTCCGAACCGTCGGCCAGCAGCACCGAACGCACTCGCCCCGACGAATCGTAATGGGCGTCGACGGCCTTGGCGCCCAACAGCATTCGCGCACCCGATTCCTCGGCGACCTTGCGGATGCGGTCGTCGAGCTCGGTGCGCGGCGCGGCGCTGCCGGTCGACGGGAACGACGGCCCGGGCCAGTCCACCTGCACGTCGCCGCCGAACCCCGACATCCGCAGGCCGCGGTGCCGGATGTGGCTGTCGAGCCAGTCGCCCAGGCCCAGCAATTCGAGCTGCTCGACGGCCCTGGGGGTCAGCCCGTCGCCGCAGGGCTTGTCGCGGGGGAAGGTGGCCCGGTCGACCACCAGCACGTCCCGGCCCGCCCGCGCCGCCCAGGCGGCGGCCGCCGACCCCGACGGACCGGCCCCGACTATCACCACGTCGGCCACGGTCTCAGCGCTGGAATTCACACTCACAAGTATGTTGGAGCCGTGAGGACACCGGCGAGTGTGGTGGCGGGGCTGGATTTCGGCGGGCTGGGCGACCCGGCGTTCGCGGGCAGCGTCCGCGACGGGGTGGCGCGCATCGAAGAGCTGATGGACACCGAGTTGCGCGGCGGCGACGCGCTGATGACCGAGGCCGTCACCCACCTGTTCGACGCCGGCGGCAAGCGCTTCCGGCCGTTGTTCACCGTGCTGTCGGCCCAGCTGGGCCCCGAACCCGACGCCTGGCAGGTGACCGTGGCCGGCGCGGTGATCGAGCTGGTGCACCTGGCCACGCTGTATCACGACGACGTGATGGACGAGGCGCAGATCCGCCGCGGGGCGCCGAGCGCCAACGCACGCTGGGGCAACAACATCGCGATCCTGGCCGGCGACTATCTGTTCGCGACGGCCTCCCGGCTGGTGTCGCGGCTCGGGCCGGAGGCGGTGCGCATCATCGCCGAGACGTTCGCCCAGCTGGTGACCGGCCAGATGCGCGAGACCCGCGGCGCCGACGAGGGGGTGGACGCGATCGAGCACTACCTCAAAGTGGTCTACGAGAAGACGGCGTGCCTGATCTCGGCGTCCGGCCGGTTCGGCGCCACGTTCTCCGGCGCCGACGACGAACAGATCGAGCGGCTGGCCCGGCTCGGCGGCATCGTCGGCACCGCGTTCCAGATCTCCGACGACATCATCGACATCGATTCCGACCCCGACGAGTCCGGCAAGCTGCCCGGCACCGACCTGCGCGAAGGCGTGCACACCCTGCCGGTGCTCTACGCGCTGGCCGAGACCGGCCCGGACGCCGAGCGGCTGCGCACCTTGCTGGCCGAGCCGGTCACCGACGATGCGGTGCTGGCCGAGGCGCTGGGGTTGCTGCGGGCGTCGGCGGGCATGGCGAGGGCGAAGCAGACGGTGGCCGACTACGCCGCGCAGGCCCGCGCGGAGCTGGCCTCGCTGCCCGACTGCGTGGGCCGTGCGGCATTGGCCGGCCTGGTCGACTACACCGTCAACCGGCACGGCTGATCGCAATGCCGGAACCCGCGCGGTGTCCGCGGCGTTTAATGAGCAAGACCGCGGATCTCCGAGGAGGAAGTCGATGACCTGGCACCCGCATCGCAACACGGCGAAGACGTTCTTGCTGCTGCTCGTCATGTCGGGGCTGATCGTCTTGGTGGGCCGGGCGTTCGGGCCGCAGATGATGTGGCTGGCGGTGTTGTTCGCGGTGGGGATGAATGTCTACACCTACTTCAACAGCGACAAGCTGGCGTTGCGGGCGATGCGCGCGCAGCCGGTTACCGAGGTGCAGGCGCCGGAGATCTACCGGATCGTGCGCGAGCTGGCCACCGCCGCCCACCAGCCGATGCCGCGGCTGTACGTCAGCGACACCAATGCCCCCAACGCGTTCGCCACCGGACGCAACCCGCGCCACGCCGCGGTGTGCTGCACCAGCGGGATTCTGCGGCTGCTCAATGAGCGCGAGCTGCGCGCGGTGCTCGGCCACGAGCTGTCGCATGTCTACAACCGCGACATCCTGATCTCGTGTGTCGCCGGCGCGCTGGCCTCGGTGGTCACCGGGTTGGCCAACATGGCGATGTTCATGGGCAACCGCCGCGACGGCAATCCGCTGGCGATGCTGCTGGTCGCGCTGGTGGGGCCGCTGGCGGCGTCGATCGTGCGGTTGGCGGTGTCGCGCTCGCGCGAGTACCAGGCCGACCAGTCCGGTGCCGTGCTCACCGGTGACCCGCTGGCGCTGGCGTCGGCGCTGCGCAAGATTTCCGACGGGGTGCAGGCCGCGCCGCTGCCGCCCGAACCGCAGCTGGCCAGCCAGTCGCACCTGATGATCGCCAACCCGTTCCGGGTCGGGGAGAAGGTCGGCCAGCTGTTCTCCACCCACCCGCCGATGGCCGACCGGATTCGCCGGCTCGAGGAGATGGCCCGGGGCTGAGGCGCTTTCGCGCTCAGCTCACGGCCGGCTCGCTGGCGTGTTTGCGTCGGCTGTTGAGTCTGCCGCGGCCGCACCGGGGGTGTATACCGTGCCGCCGGTGGCGCAATGCTGTCGCCGCCAGTCCTCGATCGCCTGCTCGGCCGCCTGGTCGAGGTAGGTGGTCGAGACGTCGAGGGTGACATGCGTGCCGGCCGGGATCGCCGCCAGCACGCCCGTCAGCCGGGGCAGCGCCAGGAAGGTGCACGCGCCCGAGACGGCCACCAGCCACTCGTCGCCGATGTGCTCGGCGACGATCTTCACCCGGATCACCCGCCAGCCGGTCAACACCATCGCCAGCGCCAGCCCGATCAGCACCCCGTGCAGCAGGTTGAGGAACACCACGCCCAGCACCGTCACCAGGTAGACCGCGAGATCCCCGCTGCGCCAAGCGGCTTCGATGTGAACCGTTTTGATCAGCTGGACCCCGACGGTGATCAGCAGGCCGGCCAGCGCCGCACTCGGGATCTGCTGAACCAGCGCCGCGAACGGCAGGGCGAACAACAGGATCCACACGCCGTGCAGGAACGCCGACGCCCGGGACTTCGCGCCGGAATTGACGTTGGTGGCGCTGCGGACGATCACCCCGGTGATCGGCAGGCCGCCCAGCATCCCGGAGGTGACGTTGGCGGCGCCCTGACCGATCAGTTCGCGGTTGAAGTCGGTGCGGGCCCCGGTGTGCATCCGGTCCACCGACACCGCCGAGAGCAGGCTCTCCACGCTGGCGATCAACGCCACGACGACCACGCCGAGGAAGGCGCCAGTCCAGTTGCCGTGCGGCAGCCCGGGCAGTTGCACGGCGTCCAGCAGGGACCCGTCCAGCTTGATGCGACGCACGTCGAGGGAGAAGACCACCGTCAGCACCGTCGCCCCGACGATCGCGACCAACGGCCCGGGAACCCGGCCCAGCGCGCCGGGCACCGATCGCCAGGCGAGCATGGTGATGATGACCAGGATGCCCAGGACCGGCTCGGTGCCATGGGCCTCGACCAGCCCGTCGGGCAGGCCGGCCAAGTTCTCCCACGCCGAACTCGCCGATTGACCGCCCAGCAACACGTGAAGTTGTTGCAGGGTGATCGTGAGGCCGATGCCGGCCAGCATGGCGTGCACCACCACCGGTGAGATCGCCAGCGCGGCCCGCGCCACCCGACTCAGTCCCAGCACTATCTGCAGCACGCCTGCGCCGACGGTGATCGCGCACGTCACCTTCCAGCCGAACCGGCTCACCAGATCGGCGACGACGACGGTCAACCCGGCCGCCGGCCCGCTCACCTGCAGGGGCGACCCGCCCAGCGCGCCGACGACGATGCCGCCGACGATGGCGGCGATCAGACCGGCCAGCACCGGGGCGTCGGAGGCGATGGCGATGCCCAGCGACAGCGGCAGCGCGACTAGGAACACCACCAGGGATGCCGGCAGGTCGTAACGCAGGATCGTGCGCGATCGGCCCGATCGTCGGTCGACGTCGGTGCCGGCTTTGCGCGCGGTCAGCATCGTGGTTGGTTCCCCTGCCCTCATCGGTGTTGCCGAGATGCGGGAAAACTATTGATCTTGTATTTCCGAATCAGGAATATGACATGTCCGGCAAGTAAACATCGGTTACACAGTCGGAGCGAATCCCACAGCGATCACACAGTCAGAACCCGGTTCCCTCCACCTCGTGCCCGGGTGTTTCGGCGATCAGCCCGCGGTAGGCCTGCTCGACGGTGGAGCCGTGGTTGATCACGCCGTCGACCTCGCGCGCGATCGGCATGTTCAGCCCGTACTGCGAGGCGAACTCCATGATCACGCTGGCGGCTCGCACGCCCTCGGCGACCTGGTTCATCGACGCGATGATCTCGTCGATCGGTTTGCCCGCGCCCAGCTGTTCGCCGACGAAGCGGTTGCGGCTGCGCTGGCTGGTGCAGGTGACGATCAGATCGCCCATGCCGGCCAGGCCGGAGAAGGTGTCGCGGGCGCCGCCCATCGCCTCGCCGAGCTTGGACATCTCCCGCACCGACCGCGCCATCACCATGGCCCGGGTGTTCTCGCCGATCCCCAGCGAATAGCCCATCCCCACCGCGATCGCATAGACGTTCTTGAGCGCGCCGGCCATCTCGACACCGGTCACGTCGTCGCTGGTGTAGACCCGGAACCGTTTGGTGCGGAACAGCAGCGCCAGCTCGGCGGCCAGGTGTGGGTCGGGCATGGCCAGCACCGCGGCCGCGGCATAACCCTCGGCGATCTCGCGGGCGATGTTCGGGCCGGCCAGGATGCCGGCGGGGTGGCCGGGCAGCACCTCGTCGACGATCTGCGACATCCGCATGTTGGTGCCCTGTTCCAGGCCCTTGACCAGTGACACCACCGGCACCCACGGCCGCAGCTCGCTGGCGAGCTCGGTGAGCACGCCCCGGAAGCCGTGCGAGGGCACCGCCATCACGACCACGTCGGCGCTGTGGGCGGCCTCGGCGAAATCGGTAGTGGCGCGCAAGGTCTCGGACAGCACCACCTCGTTGCCCAGGTAGCGGCTGTTGCGCCGGTTGGCGTTGATGTCGTCGGCGGTCGATTCGGATCGCACCCACTGCAGCGTCGGCGCGCGCCGCGAGCAGATGGAGGCCACCGTGGTGCCGAACGATCCGCCGCCGAGTACGACGACCTTGGGGGTGCGGGTAGCAGCTGCCATGGGGCGAAGTTACCCCGGCCTACCCCGCCAGTGGTTCGCTTTCGCCGGCCCGCCCGAACACCATCGACTCGTCGATCCGGTCGAAGCGGTAGTCCACGGCGTCGGCGAAGTAGTTCTGCCGGACATTCCACGGCCGCTTGGTGCCGGACTTGGGCAGCGCGTGCAACGAGCGCAGCACGTAGCCGGCCTGAATGTCCCAGGCGGGCTTCTCGGTGAGCGGCTCATCGCCCAGATGCGGGTAGGCGTGGGTGTAACCGCGCGAGTTCATGTGGTCGATCAGCTTGGCGGTGGCCCGGGCGGTCATGTCGGCGCGCAGCGTCCAGGAGGCGTTGGTGTAGCCCACGCACCAGAACAGGTTCGGCACGTCCTCGAGCATGTGCGCCTTGTAGACGAACCGGTCGGCCGGCTTGATCTCGGTGCCGTCCAGGCTGATCCGGACTCCGCCCAGCGCCTGCAGCTGCAGGCCGGTGGCGGTGACGATGATGTCGGCGTCGAGGTGCTGCCCGGATTGCAGCGCGATACCGGACGCGTCGAAGTGATCGATCCGGTCGGTGACCATCTCCAGCCGCCCGGCGCTGATCTCGCCGTAGAGATCGGCGTCCAGGATCAGGCAGAGCCGCTGATCCCACGGCTGGTACGGCGGCTTGAAGTGGACATCGACGGGGTAACCGCGCGGCAGGTTCTTGACGGCCTGGCGGCGCAGCAGCCATTTCATCAGCGGTGGCGTCTTACGGGCGAGGAACCAGACCACGCCCTCGAACAACGCCATGGTGAACCGGATGAGCAGGTGAGACCACTTGCGGGGCAACAGTTTCGCGACCACGTCGACGAACCTGCTGTACTTCGACGCCGAGATCAGATACGTCGGCGTGCGCTGCAGCAAAGTGACCTGCCCGGCCCGCTGCGTCAGGGCCGGCACCAGTGACATCGCGGTGGCGCCGCTGCCGATGACTACCACCTTCTTGCCGGTGTAGTCCAGGTCCTCGGGCCAGTGCTGCGGGTGCACCACCGTGCCGGTGAAGGTCTGCACGCCCGGGAACTCCGGCGTGTAGCCGTCGTCGTAGTTGTAGTAGCCGGACCCGAAGAACACGAACCGGCTGCGGTAGCTCCGGGTGGTGCCGCCCTCATCGACGGTGACCGTCCAGGTGTCGGTCGACGAATCCCAGTCCGCGGCGGTCACGTGGCTGTTGAACCGGATGTGGGAGTCGATGCCGTGCTTGCGGGCGGCGTCGGTCAGGTACTCGCGGATCTCGTGGCCCTCGGCCACCCGTTCCCGGCCGGTCCACGGCTCGTACGGCAGGCACAGCGTGAAGATGCTGCTGTCCGAGCGCACCCCGGGGTAGCGGAACAGGTCCCAGGTGCCGCCGATGCGTTCGCGGCGCTCCAGGATGACGTAGCTGGTGCCCGGATTTCGCTCGGCGATGCGGTAGGCCGCGCCGATACCGGAGATCCCGGCACCGACGATGACGACGTCGACGGCATCCTGTGTGTTCACGGTCACCAGCCTAGGCACTCGGCGGGCCGGTGGGCAGGGCCTTTCTACCGGTAGTTGACAAACTGCAGTGCAATGTCCAAATCGGCGCCCTTGAGCAGCGAGATGACGGCCTGCAGGTCGTCGCGTTTCTTCGACGAGACCCGGATCTCCTCGCCCTGGATCTGGGTCTTGACGCCCTTGGGGCCCTCGTCGCGGACCAGCTTGTTGATCTTCTTGGCCTGCTCGGCGTTGATGCCCTGCTTGAGGCCGCCACTGACCTTGTAGGTTTTGCCCGAGGGTTGCGGGTCGCCGGCGTCGAACGCCTTCATCGAGATGTCGCGCCGGATCAGCTTCTCCTTGAACACCTCGACGGCGGCCTTGACCCGCTCCTCGGTGGAGCTGACCAACTCGATGGTCTCCTCACCCTTCCAGGCGATGGTGGTGTCGGTGCCGCGGAAGTCGAACCGCGTGGCCAGCTCCTTGGCGGCCTGGTTCAAAGCGTTGTCGACCTCCTGCCGGTCGACCTTGCTGACGATGTCGAACGATGAGTCCGCCACGAACCTGTCCTCTCTTTGGTGCGGTGCTGCGCTGTGGTGCTGTGCTGCCCGCTTGTGTCGCGGGTCCATCCTCGTTGTAGTCTGCTAGGCGCGATACGGCAGGTTGCCCGAGCGGCCAATGGGAGCGGACTGTAAATCCGTCGGCGAAAGCCTACGCAGGTTCGAATCCTGCACCTGCCACCGCAGGTCAGGCCCCCTTTCGAGGGGGCCTGACATCGTCTCCAGGCCAAAGTTGTCACGGGAATTGTCACAACTCGCGGCTAACTCGCGTGAAGCTCTGCGCCGCGATGGCCAACGCCTCCGGCTTCGGATTCACGTACGTCTGCATCGTGAACGCCTTCGACGCATGCCCCAGCCACGCGGAGATCAGCGCGATCGGCACCCCGCGAAGGTGCATCAATGTCCCGCAGGTGTGCCGGGCATCGTGCAACCGGACGTGCCGCACGCCCGCGGCGGCGAGCATCCGCGCCCACCGGTTTTCCACCGCGTTGGGTGTCAGCGCCTCACCGGCCTCGTTCACCACCACGTACCCGCTCGCCTGATAGGCCGCGCCGAGCCGAAGCCGGTCTGCAGCCTGCAGTTTGCGGGTCGCCTTGAAGACCGCGTACAGGTCATCCGGCAGCGGCAGCACCCGGTTCCCGGCTCGTGACTTGGGCGTCTTCTCGATGAGCTTCTTGCCGCGCTGCAGCCGGGTGTTGGCGACCGTTACCGACTTCGCTTTGAGGTCGACATCGCACCAGCGCAGGCCGCTGATCTCGGCGAGCCGGAATCCGGCCAGCGCGAGCTCCCAGGCGATGGCGTACCGGTCGCCCTCGATGTGCGCGAGAACCTTTTCTACCTCCGCCTCGCTGAGCGGATCTGGTGGCTTCGCGTCGCCGTCGATGCGATCCACCAACGCGGCCACGTTGCGCACCACGTGGCCCTGCTTCTGCTCGGATTCCAGCATCGCGACGAGCAGGCCGAGGAGGTAGTTGACCGAGCGCGGGGACCAGGGCTTGCGCGGTTTGTCGGTAGGGGAGGGCAGCCCGCCGGCGCGCAGCGCGATCACCAGATCGTCGAGGTGGCGCTTGGTGAGCTTCTGCACCTCGCGGTCACCGAGCTCGGCGATCACCACTGACAGCTTCTCCGCGTATCCGTCGACGGTCGACTCGGCCCGGTCTGCGGCCCGCTTACCCGCCAGCCAGTCCTCGCACGCCTGCGCCACGGTGCGGGTCGAGGGGTGGACGTAGGTGCCGGTCGCGACTTGGCCGCGGATCTCGTCCAGCGCGGCGCGCGCTGCCTTCTCGGTGGGGTAGCGCTTGCGGAACTGCTTGCGCTTGCCGTCGATCTCGCCGACATCGACCGTGAGCTGGTAGCGGACTACCGGCCGGCCGTTCTTGCGCTTGGCGAGTTCGACGGGCTTGATCTGCGGGGGCAGCTGGCGACGGGGTTCGGCCATGGCGCGTTTGTTCAAGTTCCGGGTTGCGTATCGCTTTTCGGCGCGAAGAATTTCGACTCGGCGGCCAGGGCCGAGCCGAGGGCCATCCGTAGGCTGCGTTGCCGTTGAACGTCGGTGGTGTCGGCGATCTGGGCCTGAAGGTCGTCGGCGGCATGACGTAGCGGGTTCGTCACACCATTGCACGCAGCTACCGCGGCCTCCTGAAGTGGCCGCAGGTGCTCGATCCTGCTCATATCACGACCTCCACATCTGCTCGAGGCTAAACAAGCCCGCCGAACCCTTCCTGACCGCCGACATGTGCGGCTGGCGCCAACTCGACTGACCGCAGCTCCCAGCTCCGCCGAACGACATCATCGCCCGCCCCCAATGATTCGTAGGCGACGAACTCGGCCTTCACACGCGGATGACCCGGCTGCAACTCCAAGGCCGCCTCGGCGGTCTCCTTGTCAATCGCCACCGCGCGGAATCGCCGTCCACCTTCGGGGCTGAACCACACGATGCGCTCGATATCGATTGTCCCGTCGATGATTCCGAACATCGTGACGGGTTTGGGTTCGATGTCCTCGTGCGTCAACTCCAAGTGCAGGCGTTTGGCGCCGGCCGGGCTGATTCCCACCGCAGCGGGTAGAAAACCACGCTGCTCGACCTTGCCCTCGATGTGCCAGTGCTCGCCGGCGATCTGCTTGGCGGCCTTACGCAGTGCGGCTCGTGCCTTCGCTGGCAGGTGGCTGATCTGCGCGGTCAGCGTGGAATCCTCGGAGAGGTCGTCGGAGGAGCCCAGGACCGCCGCAATCTGCCGCAGCGACTCACTGTCCACCGTCGACAGCTCACCCATCGAATCCGGACGCCCATCATCGGGGTGGGGTTGAATCTCAATCACCAGGCGCAACGAGCCCGGCCCAGCGCCCCGGACGAGCAGGGGTGACGGGTACCTCTTGCGGTCGAGCTTCTTTTTCGAGATTTCCTTCGTCGCATCCGAGAGGCCGGCGACCAGCCGGGCGAACTTCTCCGCCGGCGCGGTGTGCCCTTCGATGGAGCCTTCGGTCAGGTGCAGGTCCAGGCGTGCCTGGGGGGGAGCGGTTTCGCGGGACCAGATCGACTCAAGCTCGTGATTGCCCTGCACCGTGCCCGCGTACATCTGGCCGAGCGCAAACGAGGTCGTGTAGTCATCCCAGCCGTGCTCGACCGCTGCTTCGCGGGTTTCGCGGATCGCGGCGATCAGCAATTCGGAGGCCGACATCGATGGTGCGTCAGCCATGGTCGTTCACCACCTCAATGTAGCCCTTATGTGGTCCCTCGACGACGTTGTCGGTGCTCAAGTCGCGTGCCGCAGACCAAGTCTCATGCCACGTCCTGCGGCTTGTAGGCAGGTCTGGATT
The DNA here is from genome assembly GCF_002086455.1 of Mycolicibacter algericus DSM 45454. Taxonomy (GTDB): domain Bacteria; phylum Actinomycetota; class Actinomycetes; order Mycobacteriales; family Mycobacteriaceae; genus Mycobacterium; species Mycobacterium algericum. The sequence continues at coordinate 38,026 of NZ_MVHC01000008.1, read as the reverse complement.
CACGTAGCAGTCTGCGAGCCCGAAGCCCGGCCGGAGAACCTCCGCGTGCACCTCCCCACCGCCTTGCCCCAGTGTGGCACCGACCTCTGACAGCGTCCACAACGGGAATAGGGGTGGTTGCACGAAATGCGGGTACGCGGCCGGCGGCACCAAGACGACAAGATCAGCGTCACGCGGCGCCTTCGGCTTCCAGGTGATGAACCCACCATCGAGGAAGATCCTCACCGCAGTGCCGTGCTTACTGGCCAACGTGGTCACTATGTCCACATGCAGACGCAGAGCCCGCATGATCAACGCCCGCCGGTGGCGCGTGGACTCGGGAGCGGCGTCGACGAAGTGGGCCTCGATCTCGTTGAGAGTGGCCGGGTAGGGAGCATCCCGGTACGGCAGGGCGGCGAACGTTCCGTCACACGGTGGCAGGGTCACTCGAACGTCCAGTCTTCAGCGAGCTCGGGACGCTTCGTCCGCACATAGTCAGCCCACAGCGGGTCCGCCGCTGCTGCACTGCGGATCTCCTCGTCGGTCATCCGGCGCGCGACATTGTCGGTCGGCGGAGGCGGCACCCCCGCGCCAGTCTCAGGAGTTTCGCCAACCGTGTCTTGGGAGTTGGTCTCGGCGCCGTCAACATCCGGCGACAAATCGCGCGTGCTCCCGCGTGCGGCATTTGGCCGAGCAGATTGGCGATCATCATCGGCGTCGGTGAAAAGACTCACGCTGTGCTGCTGGAGGTACTGACGACGTCGAAACCGGCGGGTGTCCTGTTTCATTCGCTGCAGCCGTTCTCGGCCAACCACTTTCGTTGCTAGTTCGTCCACGATGTCGGCGAATTCCGTGATGTCACCAATGAGATCGTCAACGTCTGAGATGAGCGTTTCGACCTCGCCAATCAGCGTTTCAACATCGTCAGGATCGTTGGCGTCGATGCTAGTTGTGATCGAGGTATCGACATGGCTGCTGGCATCTCGTAAGTCATCTGCGTCCACGGCGATGCTGGCTAGCACCGGCGAGTAGTCGGTACCGGGTCGTGCCGCCGGCTCGGATACGCGGTCCGAAGTTCGGAGTGATGTGGAGGCGTCTGGCCCGACGTGCATCCGGTGTCGATGGGGGAGGGGTGGCGGGTCAGCGCCGGCAAGCACTCGCGCAGCGGTCCCTGTTGGCCAGTCGAACGCGGCATCAAGTCCGTTGAGAGTGCGCACCGAAATGCCGACGTCGTGGCCTTCCATGATCCTGCGCAGGGTGGTGTCACTAGGACCGCCGAGCTTTTGGAGCTCGACTTGAGTTACGCCGAGAGCGGCGAACGCATCGCTGATGATTCCGCCGAACCTTTCGGTGTTCTTCGGTGCCATCCCCCGATTGTTCCAGACTTTTTCGGCAAACCTTCGTGCCGTGTGGCAAACAACAAGCCGGTAATTCCCTGGCGCAATCCGCGTTGGCGGCACGTTTATGCAGGTCGGCCTTGTTTGCCAACTTCGGACATGTTTCGGAATATCGGTTTGCCGTCGGTTCATGATGGTGTACCGTCGGATTCGTGCCGAAGGAAGCCCAGCCTCGGCGGTACGACCGCCAAAGAAACCCGAAAGTCCCGCCGCACGTCTCGATCGCGATCCTCCGCCAGGTCTCCGGCCTGAAGCTCGACGAGGTTTGCGACCTCGTCGCCGAAGTCACCGGAGACCGTCCCACGAAGGGTGCGCTGAGTGCTATCGAGAACGGCCACCGCGGGGCGAGCGCCCAGTTGATCGCCGGGCTCGAGCACGCATACAAGCTGCCTGCCGGGTCGATCTCCACCAACTACGTGCCGCGCAACACGCCGGCCAGTAGCGAGGTGGCCTGATGTCCGCCGCCCTCGCCACGATCCCGTTCCACGGTGACGACCTGCTCGTTGCGGACGTGGACGGCAAGCCGCACGTTGTTCTTCGCCCCGCCTTCGAGCTGATCGGGCTCGCCGACCCTGGCATGCAGATCAAGCGACTCCGTAAGCAGCACTGGGCGACTCTTGGTTCCACGGTCGTAACGACCATTGGCGCTGGTCACGAGGTCGGCCACCGGATGGTCACCGCCGACGTTCGTTCGTTTCTGATGCACCTGGCGACGATCCCGCTGTCGCGGGTCGCCGAGCATGTCCGCCCGAAGCTCGCCGCCTACCAGTGCGAGGTCGCCGACGTGATCGAGGCGTACTTCACCGGCGGACGCCACCACACCACCACGCCGAACACGGTCACCTGGGATGAACTCGCCGCGCTGATCCGGCAGCGGTACGGCATCGACCTCGACGCCACCGACATCACCCGCGGCCTACGCGACGGTGGCGTACTCAAGCAGACCGGCGCACCACGCAAGGCATACCGAGCCTGGTTTTGGCACACCGGCTCCGCGTGGACTGTGCACCCGCACGTACTGCCTGAGTTGACACGGAAGCTCGTCGAAACCCGCCGCGCACTCGGTGACCTTCAAGCGCAACTGCAACTCGACCTCGCACTCGACGAGCAGATCCGCCGCGAGATTGGCGGTGGCGCGGCATGAGCAACTTCATTCACTACTCCGAGTCCGAGCCGATCATTTCCGATGACGGCCGGACAGTGGACTTCTCCGCCGGCTCTTTCGAAGGCGACGACCAGCCGTTCATCTGGTTGTACGTCAACGGCTTTCACGGCGGCGGCGCTCTGCTGACCATGGATGAGGCGCAAGAGTTCGCGCGGAAGCTCCTCGACACCGCTGACGAACTGTCTGGCGGTGAGTCATGACCGCCGCGGTCCGGGTTCCGCAGCTGCTGACCGTCACCGAGACGATGGGCGTACTAAAGGTCAGCCGCGCCACCCTCTACCGACTTTTCGCCGCCGGCGAATTGCGGTGGGTGCAGATCGGTGCGCACCGCCGGATCTCAGTCGCTGAAGTCCAGCGATTCATCACAGCCAACGCCAAGGCGTCGGCGTGAGCGCCGGCCTGCCCGGCCTACAACCGGGACTCACGCAACACATCCGAGGCCCTCTGATAATCGACGACGTATGGGACGAGCTAACGGCTTTTCGGGCGTCTCAGTTCAGTCTCCAGGTCGACAATCGCCACCAACAGCATCGTGAGCATCGAATCACGATCACCCAGGTTGCAGTCGGTCTCCTTCAACGCGTCTTGCAGCCGCTTCGTGACTACCAGCTCGGCCGGCACATCCGCGTTCGCCAACTTGCTCAGAATCGCGCGGAGCGATTCGTCGGTGTCTCCCATGCTTCTCCTTCGTTCGATGCCCGTCCGGGCACTGCTGACACAGCGAGCGTAGGAGAGACCGGCCCCGGCAGCGGGGAACTGCCGGGGCCGGGCACCACCACCGGCGGTGACCAGTGAGCGCCGGCCTGCCCGGCCTACAACCGGGACTCACGCAAGCGCTCACCGACATGCGCCAAGAGCGCGCCGCTGCCGCCGAAAGGCGCCGCACAACAATGTCAGGGCTGGCGGAAACCTTTGGGCTTCCCCTCCAACTGGTTCAACCGCTCCTCGAAATCCAGAACCGCCGTGCTGACCGTGACGAGAGTCAGCCGAACTGCTTCCTCGTCACTAATGCGGCTCGCGGACCGCTCTCGAACGATCTCCTGAAGCGAGTAGGCCCAAGGGCAGATCGCCTCGTCGATCTCCAACGCGAGCAGGTCGTCGATACCGCTCATCACGATCTCCTTGCGTTTGCACGGGTTGCTGCCCGTTATGTGGCGGGAGCGCTCTTCCTTGCGGCGCTCCAGCAGTTGCAGCGTAAGGCGGGGCTCCGACGCGCCGCGGCGATCCCGCGGCCGTCGGACGCCACCACCACCGGCGGTGCCCGATGACCGCCTGGTGGCTCCCCGCAGTAGACGCCCAGACCAGTCTGGTCAGCGCCCTAATGATCCTCGCGTTCGCCGGTATCGGATGGATGCTGGCGGGCACCGTCACCCCCGGGCCCGCCCCGACCCCCGAGCACGGTCGCCACCGCGCCGGCCGGCCGCCGCTCGCAGCTGTCCCCGCGCCGGAACCCGACGGCCCGCTGCCGTTCGTGCCCGGCCCCGACTACCGCGACATCGACGACTGGTGGGCGGACCTTCCCACCGGCCAACTGCCAGCGCTGACCGACGTTGATCTGGCCGACTACTACGACGACGTCGCGCTGGCCGGCATCCGGTTCGCCGCGCGGGCCCGGGCGCACACGTCCCCGTCTGCGGCGGCGGCCGACGCGTGGCCGCCGATCTTCGCCGCCCTGGCCACCGAGATGGGTTACGACCCCGTACGCGGCTTCGACGGACTGGCAGCCGCCGCATGAGCGCCGCCCACAATCCCGCCACCAACCCCGCCGCGGTCCTCTACCGGCGGGTGCTCATCGACCTCGACAAGATGCGCGCCGAGCTCGTCGCCACCGGCAGCGCCCGCCACGTCGTCGCCGCACTGGCCACCTACCGGGCCACCGTCCAGGCCGCACTCCACACGCAAGGAGTCCGCCGATGAGCATGCGCCGCTGGCTGGCCGAAGCGTTCCGTGACTTCAATGCCGCGGTCGGGCTGACCGCCGCTCACGACTACGACCTGCTCGATGAACCGTCCGCGCCGGCGACCGCCTCCCCTTGGCCGCCGCAGCTCGCGGACACGTCCACGCAACGACCGTCGGGTGGCACCGCGGGGCTTCGCAGCGTGGACGGGCCGACCGCACTTGGCGGCACAGCAGGTGCGGTCGGCCACCCCCAGACGTCTGTCGTGTCTGAGCTTCGGGCTCACAACTCGGCAGACCGGCCCGCGCCGAGCTCCACAACAATCGCCAGCGGTCATGGCACGCCGCAATCCGCCGGCGCGGGCCACCCCAGCCAATACCCGCTGACCGACGTCGAGGCCGCCGGCGCCGAATGGCTCAACACCCTCCGCACCCTGCTGGCCCGGCTCGGCGACACCTGCGCCGACGTCGTCGAGCACATCGAACGCCTCGACCCCACCCCGACCGGGCTCGCCAGGGCCGCCGCAGTGACCGACCTCGACACGCACCGCAGATAGAGAAGTGCCCCGCCGTCAGGGCGACTGACGACGGGGCGAAGGCACCACCAACCGAAAGGAATGAAGCAGTGCCAGACACCACCGTAACCCAGACCGGCTGGGAGATCCGCGAACACGTCCGCGACGACGGCGGCACAACACTGCTCGCCTGCATCAACGGCGAGCCGGTGTGGGTCGCGCAAGAACTGATCGAACCGATCAGCGGATACCGGTGGAATCTCTTCTCCTACCGCGCCGATGCCCCTCCGGGAGTGCTGGTGTGGAGCGAATCGGAGGCCCGCGCCTGGTTGGAGCACGAAGCGCAGAACGCGCTCCTGGCCGCCAAGGTCGTGGCCGCATGACCCCCCGCAACCCCTGGCGCCGAACCTGGCGCGACAAAGTCGTCCCGATCCTGTGGCTGCTGGTCGCCGCAGTGATCATCGGCGGCGCCGCCGGCATCAACAGCGCCCACGCCACACCCGCCAGCCCAGGCCAGCTGTACGCCGACGAACACGCCGCCGAAGTGTGCTCAGCGCTGGACATCCGGCCCACCGTCCCCGGCGTCATCAACGTCCTCATCACCCTCGAAACCGCCGGCCTATCAACGCACGAATCCGGTGTCGCCATCGCCGAATCGGTGGTCTTCGTCTGCCCCATCCACGCAAACCTGCTGAGGCAGTTCGTTGCTCACTACAAGACAGACCGGAGCGTGGCCGCATGAGCGTTGGAAAGAACTACGTCTACAAGCTGGCGCAACGCACACTCGGCGACCACGCAGACGAATGGCTGGACACACCACGACTCGGCCTGGGCGAAACCCTCACTGCCACCCCGACGACCCCGCGGTCGCTGATCGAGTCGGGCTGCCCGGCGTGTATCAGCAGCGTGGCCGATGTCCTCGAATCCCTCGAATCATCAACAGGAGAATCCCGATGAGTACCGACCTCGCCAGCGTTCGCGCCCAGGTCGAAATCCTTCAGTACTGCCGCAACGAACGCGCCAAGCTCGCGGCCCGCATCGACGAACTCGAAGCGTCCGCGAAAGCCGCAATTCAGGAGGCGATGGGCGGCGACGACACCGGCACCCTCGACGGCACCACCGTGGTCACCTGGAAGACGTCGAAACGCACATCATTGGACCAGAAGCTGCTGAAGTCACTGCATCCCGAGGTGTTCGCGGAGTGCATGTCGACGAGTGAGGTCCGCCGATTCGAGGTGAAATCGTGACCGCCGCGGCCGCAGACCCCGACGTCTACGTCACCGCCATCCACACCAGCGACGTCTTCGTCGACACCACCTACCAACGGCCCTGCGACCCCGCCCGCGCCCGCGCCATGGCCCGCGACTGGAACCCCCGCCTCGCCGGCATCATCGAAGTCTCCGACCGCGGCCCGACCAACCTGCCCCGCTACGCGATCATCGACGGCCAACACCGTTGGGCCGCAGCCCAACTCCTCGACGATCCACCCACGCTGGTCGCCAACGTCCACACCGGTCTCACCGTCGCCGACGAAGCGAAACTGTTCGACCAGCTCAACCGGGCCCGCAAGAAGGTCAACGTCTTCGAGCACTACAAGGCCCGCCTGGCCGCCGGCGACTGGATCATCGGCCGCATCCAGGCCGTTCTGGACAAACGCGGGCTCATCGTCGACCCGGCACCCAAGGACGGTCACATTGGCTGCGTCGGCACGCTGGAGAAGGTCGCCGACATCGACGACGCGCTGCTGGACGAAACCCTCGAGCTGATCATCGACATCTGGGGTAAACGCCGCGACGCCCTCGACGCCCCGATCATCCACGGTCTCGCCCTGATCCTGCACTCCCTGCGCGATGACATCGACCTCGAACGGCTCGTCGACGCGCTGCTCGACGTGATGCCGCGGCACTTGAAGACCTCGGCGGTCGCGCTGCGGGATGTGCAGTCCGGCACCCTGCCGGTGCTGACCGCGCTGGTGATCATGGAGCGCTACAACAAGAAGCCTGGCCGCAAGATTGCGGTGTCGGCGCGGGTATTCGGCGGTGTTGGTCGCGGTGGCGGTAACAACCACCAGCGCAAGGCGGTCGGCTGATGGCTACCTTTCCCGACATCATCGGCTACCTCTGCCACTGCGATGTGTGCAGGCAGCGCGCCCTCACCCGCAGTCAGCACACCCACGCCAACCCGTTCGTCTGCCCACGCTGCCGCGAGGTGACCGGATGGGGTGACGTGGATGTCGCCCAGGCCGAACCCGACCACCTACCACCATCGAAGGTCCGCGGATGAGCACCATCGAGCTAGTCGACCGGCAGACGCAGGCGCTCAAGGAGATCCGGGGTTTTCTGGCGGCGGTGGACGCTAAACCGTTCTTCGGCGGCGTCAGCTTGGCCGACTTCAAGCTGTCCGGCGAGAAGGCGTGCGCGGCCGTGGTGGACGCCATCCTGGAAAGGCACGGACTGTGAAGAAGATTCGGATCCCCGGCTACGTGCCCATCGAGACGCACTACGCCTCACTCCTGGGAATGCAGGCCGGTTGGATCATCGGCACCGTCCTCTACCACTGGCTGGCGCGATGACCCCGAAACCGCTCTGCACCCGCTGCGGCCAGCGCCCCATGCGATCACGGCAACTCTGCCAGAACTGCTACGAGTCCGACCGGGCACGCATCGACTGGCAACCCAGCTACGTCGACGCCCAACCCATCCGCGACCACATCCTCGCCCTGCGCGCCGGAGGCATCAGCAACAAACGTCTACGACAGCTATCCGGGGTGTCGCACAACACCATTCAGGTGATCATCACCGGACGTCCCGAACGCGGCACCGGCCCAACCAAACGGGTCTGGCGTCGCACCGCCGTGAAACTGCTCGCCGTCCCGATACCCGAGATACCGCACCGGGTCGCCGCCGCCGGCCGCAAGGTCCCCGCACTCGGCACCCGGCGCCGACTGCAGGCCCTAGTGGCCGCCGGCTACAGCCGGCGCTACCTGTGCGCACGTATCGGAATGGCAGAGTCGAATGGCGGTCGATTGTGGCGCGAGGACAAGGATCTGGTGTTGGCGACCACCGCCCGCGCGGTCGACGCCCTCTTCGCCGAACTACAGATGCAGCCCGGACCGTCTTCGCGGGCCCGCAACGAAGGCCGGCGCCGCAGGTGGCCGCTGCCCCTGGACTGGGACGAAGACACCATCGACGACCCGGCCGCGGCCGCGGTCCCGTCCTGGACGGTCCGGGACCGGCGCGCCGAGCAATTGGAGGACATCGCCGAACGCCAAGCAACGGTGCAGCGCCTCACCGACCTCGGACTGTCCGCCCAGGAGATCGCCGAACGCCTCAGCATCAGCAGCAAGCAAGTCGTCCGCGACCGGGCGGCCTTGCGAATCGAGCAGGCATCGTGACCGGGCAGCTGGAGTTGTTCACCCCGCCGGCTGAACCGACGACACCGCGGTTCGACGCCGACCACATCCTGCGCGGCCTGCCCCGCAACACGCAGGGCACCTGCTGCGGGCACTGGTGGGCCCAGCACGACTACACCGAGACCGCGCCGTGCCGATTCTGCGACTGCCAGCAATTCCGGGAGGCGGCATGCTGACCACCGATCAACGCTGGCTGCTGCGAGCAGTGGGCGGCTGGGCGATGCGCGACTGCTTGATCGGTCCGGTGGGCGTGGATCACCTGATGGAGTCGATGCAGGGTTGCAGTGGCTCCCGCGTTCGTGGCGGCCCCGAGTGGCTTTCGCACGGATACCAGTGCCGCAAAGGCAAGATCCTGTCTCCCATGTTCGGTGAGCCGGTCGTCACGGTCACCAAGGCGCAATTGAACCGGTACGCCCGCGAACTGCCGCAGGCGATCACCGACGAGCTGCGCGCGGTCCGCAAGGCGATGCACACCGGGCATCAACGCACATGGGAGTGGTGCCGCTGCCCATACGAACACACACCACCGAACCCACATTCGGGCGTGTGTCGCAGCTACCACCCGTCCGGCGCCCAGGTGGAAGCGCACTACGCGGAACTGCGGCGACTCGGCGCGCGGCAGGAGCGCGCCCTGAATCGGGCGCTCGGTTTCGAGGAAGTCACCGACGACGAGCCGGTCGGGCAGTTGGAGCTGTTCGAGCTGGGGGTGGCGTGATGCGTTGCGCGACATCGTTGGATCAGCTCACGGTCGGCCAGCGCGTCGATGTGGCGGACCTGGCTGCTGGCCGGATGCGGCCCGCTGTGGTCACCGTGTTGCAGCCGCCGGACCACGTGGAGGTCCGCTACGAGGACGGCTCGACCGCTCTGCACCGGTCGAGCGCGATCGTGCCGGGGCCACTACCGCCCGGGCAGCTCGCACTGTTCGGAGTCGGCGCATGATTCGGCCGCCTGTGTCGATCGGCATGGCGCCGAACGCAGTCTCAGAGGACGTCGTATCCCTCCTTGACCGGGGGAAGATCGGACGGCGGGCCCGTGATGTCCTTCAACAGGAAGCGTTTGCTCTGCTGCCGGGACCGAATCCACCAATCCTTCTTCTTGCGCGTCGGCGGCGGCCACCAGCTGACATCAATCGCCGCTTGATCCCATACGTCGAAACTTTCGGCCTTCGCGCTCACATAGACCGAGTCACCAGTACGCAACACCGGTATCGGCTGGTAGGCCTCCCTCCGCCAGTCCCCAGGCCTTTCCGCCTCACCAAGCCATGGTTGCTCGGCCAACATGTCGCCGGATACGCAAACCTGGTGCGCGACACCGTCACCGATGTTTTGGATCACAACCTGGACCTGCGGCGAAGCAACTTTGGAGCCCATATTGTCGGTACCTCCGCGACCGACCAGCCGCACCGACCACTCAGCTTCGGTTCGATCCTGATACCGCCACCAGATCGCCGTCGCAGTAGAGGCCGCGGTAGCCAATGCCGTCGCAATCGCTGCTGCCAAACCCACAGCACCCCAAAACCCCGCATTCGACAGATCTTCGGCCTGCCCAGCCGCCGCAATCAGCACCATGACCCGACAGGCTACGTCGCTCCACCGCAGCACCTACCTGGAATCGGCCAGGAGGTGCAGCTCTGATGCTCCACCCGATCCTGTGCCTGTGCGGCCATTTCCACGGCGGCACCTGCCACTGCGGCTGCACCACCTACCAACCCGACACCTGCCCCGTGTGCGACGGCCACGGGTGCGCCGACTGCAACACCTAACGAGAGGGAATGAAGCCGTGAGCGCGCCCACAACCTCCCAGGCCTTCCTGTTCGGCAACGACGACACCCCAGACGACACCGACAACGAGCTGCTCGGCGACCTGAAATCCCTGATCCGCAACCACGACGCCGCCAGACCTCGCTCCCAACAGAAAACCCTCGGGCCTTCCGAAGTCGGACACCCCTGCGTACGCAAACTCGCCCAAGGCCTGATGCAGATCGACCGAATCAACCCCACCGGTGACGTGCTGCCCTCCTACGTCGGCACCGCGGTGCACGCCCAACTCGAGCAGGCGGTCGCCCTCGATAACGGCCGCATCATCGCCGAACACCTCCTCGACACCACCAGCCGCTGCACCTGGCTCGACGGAAAGCCCATCGGCCGCTGGATCTCCGAACGCCGCGTCACCATCCGCCCCGACCTCGCCGGATCCTGCGACCTCTACGACACCTGGAACAACACCGTCCTCGACCTGAAAGGATTGGCGCTAGGCACGCCCATCCCGACGCCGACAGGCTGGACCACGATGGGTGACCTGGCCGTCGGCGATCAGGTGATCGACGCAGCCGGAAAGCCCTGCACCGTCACCGAGACGTCACCGGTCTACACCGATCGTGACTGCTACCGCATCACATTCGAGGACGGCGTGAGCGTCATCAGTGATCACATCCATCAGTGGGTCGTGCAGTTCGGCAAGAACTCCCGAACGCGGATCATGACCGCACCCGAGATCGCGGCTCAGCTGCGCGACTATCGCGGACAACTCCGAATCCGAATTGCGAACACAGCCGCACTGGAACTCCCGGATGCCAACCTGCCCATCGAACCCTACGTCTTGGGCGCCTGGCTCGGCGACGGTGAATCAGACTCCGGACGCATCGGCAAACCTGAACCTGAGTTATTCGACAACATCGCAGCCGCGGGCAGTGAGCTCGGCGAATGGCAGAACGTCCGCGGCGGCCCATTCCGCCGTCGCATCGTCGGTCTCACCGCTGCATTGCGCGCCTCGGGCCTGATCGGTGACAAGCACGTTCCGCCACAGTATTTCCGGGCAAGCCGAGCGCAGCGTCTGGCACTGCTACAAGGAATGATGGACACCGACGGCACCTGGAACCGCAAACGGAAGCAGGCCGTATTCACCACTACCAGTAAGCAACTCGCACATGACGCTGCTGAGCTGATCGCATCACTCGGGTGGAAGCCACGCATCTGGGAGCACCAGGCCCGCGGTTTCGGTGTCACCACCACGGCGTATCCGGTCACCTTCGTGACGTATGGGGATAACCCTTTCCGGCTGACCCGCAAAGCTGAACAGGTTTGGACGGCCGGAACCACCAGAGCAAAACGCCGCATCATCACCGCCGTCGAACGCACCCTAACGATCCCAACGCGATGCATCACCGTCGACAGCGAAGACAGCACATTCCTGTGCACCGAAGCGATGATCCCGACGCACAACTGCCCAGGCACAACAAAGATGACCGAGTACCGCAAACACGGCCCCAGCGAGGTCTACCGCCGGCAAGCACACCTCTACGGGCGCGGCTACCGCAACGCCGGCTTCGACGTCCAACACGTCGGAATCTGGTTCCTGCCGCGCGCCGGCCAACTCGCCACCAGCCACCTGTGGACCGAACCCTACAACGACACGCTGGTCGACGAGACCCTCGGCCGCATCGACAACGCCCTGGTACTGATCCACGACTTCGACGTCGAACAGCATCCAGAACGTTGGGCGTGGTTCCCGAAAACCCCCGACAGTTGCCAGTTTTGCCCGTGGTGGACGGCGAACCAGAGCCATCCGAACCCCGCGGCCTGTACCGGCGGCTCGACCTAGACAAACGCCGAGTGCCGAGGCGAAAAACAGTGCACAGCAATGGAACAACGAAACAAAGGAAAAACGAAATGACAACAGCACGCAACGACTCTTACGGCTTCCTGTCCGGCGGTGGCTCACCGTCGGCGAAGTTCACCACCTACGGTGACACCGTCGGCGGCGTCATCACCGAAGAACCCCAAGTCCAGCAGCAGACCGACATCAAAGACGGCACACCCCTAGTGTGGCAAGACGGCTCACCGCGCATGCAGATGGTCGTCACCGTTCAAACCCAGCTGCGCGACCCAGCCATCGACGAAGACGACGGCAAACGCCGCATCTTCGTGCGCGGCCAGATGCGCAACGCCGTGCAACAGGCCGTGATCGCGGCCGGAGCCAAGGGGCTCGACGTCGGCGGCACGCTGAACATCACCTACGTCGCCGACGGTGAGCGCAAGAACCCGGCATTCAACCCGCCGAAGATCTACCAGGCGTCCTACACGCCGCCGGCGGCCGATGGCGGAGCGGGTTTCCTCGGCACCACTACCCAGGCCGCCCCGGCGGCGGTACAACCGGCGCCGACCGCCGCCCCCACGCCGGCTCCGGCTGGCGGCACGGCGCTGCCCCCCGGCCTGCCGCCCACCATCACCCCGGAAGTCTGGGCCACCCTCACCCCGGAAGCCCAGGCCGCGCTCCTGGTCACCTCCAGCGCGAAGTAGCCACTCGCCGCGGCCGGCTGGATCGTTCACCGATTCAGCCGGCCGCTCCACACCAAGTCAAACCCCGAGGAACGAAAGGCGATGGGACACGGTGACCTTCGACGAACTACTAGAACTCCTCGGCTACACCGACACCGAACACGTCGGAATCTGCCACCAACTCGAAGGCCACTTCAACACCGCGGTCCTACCATCGAACGCCGCCACCGCCTACGTCAGCAATCTCCCCGACACCGCTGACATCTGGTACCAGGTGAACCCCACCAGCGGCCCGGTGCGCACCAACGCGGGGCGCGGGACCGCCGACGCTGTCACCCGCCTGGCAGCCCTCTGGTGCGATCTCGACGTCAAGCCCGGCGGCTGCGACACCCTCACCGTCGCCGAGCAGATCATCGACGACCTCGCCCAGATCCTCGGCACCCGACCATCAGTCGTCATCGCATCCGGGCACGGGCTGCAGCCCTACTGGCCCATCGACGACGCCCCCATCACCGAAACCTTCACGGTCGCCGACGCGGCCGCACTGCTGCACCGCTGGGGCCGCCTCGTCGCGCTTGTCGCTGACCGCCGCGGCGCTCAGGTCGACAACGTCTACGACCTCCCCCGCATCCTGCGCGTACCCGGCACGATCAACAACAAGACCACCCCCGTGCCGGTCACCGCGGCCGCGACCGGCGGCGGGCCCTTGACCGTCGATGAGGTCGACGAACGCCTCAACGAAGCCGGCATCTACCACGAACCCGACCCGCGCGGCACCGGTAGCGAGGTCATCGCCCCGCCGGGCGCCTGGGCGTGGGGCACCCCAGGCATGTGCACCTACATGCCCACCGTCATCGCCGGCTGGAAAACCGACGCCCCCACCTCCCGACACCCCTGGCTCGTCTCCCAAGCCGTCCGGCTGGCCGCAGCCCACCGCAACGGCTGCCTCACCGCCGACCAGCACCGCGACGCCGAAAAAGTGCTCTGCGACCGCTTCCGACACCTCTGCACCACCGGCGGCGACCAAGCCCGCAAACCAGGCCCCTACGAGATCGCCGCAGCACTCGCGTTCGGCCGCGACCGCGTCGCCACCATGACCGACGCACGGCTCGCCGACGAACTCGGCCACCACACCCACCTCGACCAGCTCGCCGGCGGCATCAACATCACCACCACCACCCCACCCGCACCGCCGTCGAACGTCACCCCACTGCCCACCAACACCGGCAGTCCCGCGACCCCGGCCACCGACAACGCCGAACTGGCCACCGTCACACCGATCACCAAGACACAGACCGTCACGCTGACCGACAGCGGCAACGCCGGCCTACTCGTCGCCAACTGCGCAGACCGGCTGCGCTACTGCCCCGAGCTCGGCCGTTGGCTGTCCTGGGACACCCAACGCTGGGAGGTCGCCGTCGACGACGGCCAAGTCATCACTGCCGCCCACACCGTCATCGAATCGATCGACACCACCGGCGACCAGGCCACCGCCAAGCACAAGATCAAGAGCCTGTCGAAGACCGGCCTGGAGGCCATGGTGGCACTCGCACGCCGCAACCCCGCCATGCGCATCACCCGCGACCGCCTCGACGCCGACCCCTACCTCCTCAACACCCCGAGCGGCGTCATCGACCTGCGCACCGCAACGCTCACCCCGCACACGCCGCACGGCTGGCACACCAAGATCACCGGCGCCGCCTACGACCGTGATCTACCGGCGCCACGCTGGCACCAGTTCCTGCACACCACCTTCGGCGGCGACGACGAACTCATCCGCTACGTCCAACGCCTCGCCGGCTATGCAGCCATCGGCGAAGTCACCCACCACGTTCTACCGTTCCTGTTCGGCGCCGGCCAGAACGGCAAAAGCGTGCTCCTCGACGTCCTGGTCGACGTCCTCGGCGACTACGCACTCACCGCACCAGCCAACTTCCTTCTCGCCGGCCAGACCAAACACGAGACCGAAATCGCCCGCCTTAACGGTGCCCGCCTCGTCGTTTGCTCCGAAGTCAACCAAGAATCCCGATTCGACGAAGCCAAAATTAAATCGTTGACCGGCGGCGACAAAATCACAGGCCGATTCATGCGGCAAGACTTTTTCGACTTCACCCCCAGCCACACTCTATTTCTCGCCGGAAACCACCAGCCCCAAGTATCCGCCGGCGGAAAATCGTTCTGGCGACGCCTACGACTGATTCCATTCCGCCACGAAGTCCCAGCAGAGCAGCGTAACGAGAACCTGGCCCGCGAGCTCGTCGACCACGAAGGCCCCGCCATTCTCGCCTGGATCACCGCCGGCACCGTCGACATGCTCACCGGCGGCCTCGACGAACCCAGCTCGGTCGCCGCCGCCACAGGGGAGTACGAGGAGCAAGAGGACGCGCTGAAGCGGTTCCTCGACGAATGCTGCCACCTCGGCGGCGGCATCACCGTCAAAACCAAGACCAGCGTCGTGCTCGCCCGCTATCAGCGCTGGGCGCGCGAGAACGGCGAGACGGAGATGGGCGCGAAGGTGCTCAGCCGCGAGTTAGCCAACCGCTTCGGCATCCGATCTGTGGCCAGCAACGGTGTGCGCTTCTACAACAGCGTGGCGCTGGTTTCCGAGGAGAGCGAGCAACGATGGAACGACTGAACAGGATCGTGCTCAAGATCGTGCTGCCCCTCAGAGAACCCTCAAGAACAGAACGATCAGCACGATTTCAGCACGATCTTGAAACCCCTAATCGTGCTGTCCTTTACGCAGATCAGGCGGCAAAAAGAACGATTAGCACGATTATTTTTAAGTTAACTTCCATGCGAGATAGCAAATATGGTGCGACCTGCGGTTTCGCCACCCCGGCACGTTTCCTGGAGCTGATAGAGCGAAAAGATCGTGCTAATCGTGCTGCCGGCCATCCCAGCAAACAGCGCGGCGGCCGCCATGCCTAAAACCGAACGGCGCCGCCGCAGCCCTCAACACCTCATCACCACCGAACTCGCAGACAGTTGCTGCCGCCACTGCCGAGCGCCCATCTGGGAGGGGTATTGCGGTGGCGAGAAGACCCGCATCGACCCCACGCCCATCACCCGCGACGCCGAACTCGGCGCCACCCTCGCCGACATCCCCACCTACCAAATCCCCGCCAGCTACACACGCCGGCCAACTCGCCGCACCCAATGGAACATCCACCGCTGGCCCCCCGGCAACGCCACCATCCACGCCGACCACCAATGCGGCCGCGTTTGGCCGGCCGCCTGCATCGACCCACGACCCAACCTCCACACGCCAACAGCAGCTGATCCGCTCAACGCCGACGGCACCCTGTTCGAGCCCCCACCGCCCTTCTAAACCGCGCAGAGAAAGAGAATCCGAACATTGATTTCATTCTTCGTTCCCGGAAAACCAGCACCCCAAGGCAGTAAAAGACACGTCGGACGCGGAATACTCATCGAATCAAGCAAAGAAGCAGGACCCTGGCGCGAACGCATCGCCCTGGCCGCATTCGCAGCGATGGCCGGCCGCCCAATATTCACCGGGGCGATAGACGTGACACTCAACTTCGTGCTGCCCCGACCGAAATCCACCCCCAAAACCCGCACACCCGCGGCGACAAAGCGCCCCGACTTGGACAAGCTCGAACGGGCCTGCCTCGACGCGCTCACCAACGTCGTGTTCGGCGACGACTCCCAGGTGATCAGCCTGACCGGCTACAAGCGCATCGCCCAGATCGGCGAAACGGCCGGCGTCCACATCCAGATCGAGGCGGACGCATGACCACCTGCAAGCGCGGACCTGCTGACGACGAGCATCAGGGGGCGTGAGCGATGGCAATGGACTTCTTCCTGGACCGCAAGTCCCAACGCGACCTGCGCGCCAAGCTGGCCACCGTGCCGCAGCTCGTCGAGGACCTGGCGGTGACGATCACGCGCCAGGCGAAGATCCAGCCGTCCGGCATCGGCAAGCTGCACCGCGTCAAGCCTGAATCCAAGCTGCCGTACCACGTCGGCGCGGTCGATGCTGCTGACGAGTTGCATAACGCGCTCGTCACGTGGGTGCGATTTGTGTGCGAGCACCGCCAGATCCGCTACACGGGCCGCGAGGACATGATTTCGCTCTCCGCATGGCTGCGGCGCAACATGGTGCCGTTGGCGCTCACGCCGGGCAGCGAGGACGC
The DNA here is from genome assembly GCF_002086455.1 of Mycolicibacter algericus DSM 45454. Lineage (GTDB taxonomy): Bacteria > Actinomycetota > Actinomycetes > Mycobacteriales > Mycobacteriaceae > Mycobacterium > Mycobacterium algericum. Next base: position 21,229 of record NZ_MVHC01000008.1, on the reverse strand, counting down.
GGGAATCGACATCGCTGCACGGATCGACGCCTGCTACCGCTGCGTGGACCTGCCGCCGGACGACGAGATCGTGATCGACAGGGCGCGCGTGCGTGAAGCCAACCGCAGCGTCGTCACCCTAGCCACCATCGACCCGATCGCCTGCCGCCTGGGTGAGATGGGCAAGGGGCTCAACCGTGACCGCCTGCGACTGCTGGCTAGGCATGGCGACATCCGCCCCGTCGGCGCCGACTCAGACACTGGCACGAAGTTCTACCGCCTGGGCGATGTGCTGCACGCGCACTTCGCCCGCAACCGTCGAGGCGCGAAGTGACACGCCGTGACGAATGTGCTTGACAGCTTGTCCCATACCTCACCGGTAGGCTGTCGCCTACGGCGCGACTATGTGCCGCCGCAGACGCCACCGGGAACCGCCAGCGCGACCGGTGGCGTTTCGCATTCCCACCCCACAGCCCACCGGGGAGCAACCATGCCCAAAGCCACCGACCGCGCCGCGCTCGTCGACCTCATCGAGAACGCACTTACTACCGAGCTCGTCCACCCCGGCACCGGCGACGGACCAGTCGCCCTGCCGCTGCCGATGTTCCGCAACAGCACCATGCCCGGCGAAATGGCCCGCCACTTCGCCGAAGAGGCCGGCCTTCCGCACGCCAACGCCGCCAAGCTCGTCGCCGAAGCACTGGTGGACCTGCTGGCAAGCGCCGGCGAAACCGGTACAGCAGCAGCCGGCACGCCGGCCAAGGCCGCGACGTCCAGCCCGCCGGCCACCCGGCCACCGCGACGGCACCCCGTCGCACCACCAGCCGCGGCACCCGAACCACCCCCGACCGCCCCCGACCGCCAGGCCGCCGGCCCCATCACCGCCACCGTCAACGGCGAAACCGTCATGACCGACCTCGCCGACCTGCAGAAGTTCTCTGCCGACGTACAACCCGGATCCCGGCCACCCTTCTGGAAGAAGATCCTGATCATGGCGGCCCTCGAAGGCGTCACCCGGCAAGCCTTCCGCCGCATCGACATCACCACCGACGACGACGGCGGATTCACCATGCGAGCAAGCGTCAATGACGAGGCAGCGCAAGCCAACATCAGCTGAGCGCGGATACGGCGGCGCACACAAGCGCCTCCGCAAGAAGCTCGAACCGTTCGTCCTCGCCGGCAAAGTCAACTGCTGGCGATGCGGCGAACCCATCAAAGCCGACGAACCCTGGGACCTCGGCCACGACGACAACGACCGCAGCATCTACCGCGGCCCCGAACACGCACTCCGCTGCAACCGCGCCGCCGCCGGGCGCAAGGCCCAACGACGGCGGGCAGCGGCCAAACATCCCGGCGCCGACGGAACCCGCGACTGGTGACCCTCATCGTCGTCACCGGACCACCCGCCGCCGGCAAGACCACCTGGATGCGCCAGCACGCCAAGCCCGGCGACATCACCATCGACTACGACCAGCTCGCCGCCGCGCTCACACCCACCGACCGCGACACCTGGACCCAACCAGCCCACGTCCGCACCGTCGCCCGCGCCGCACGCACCGCAGCGATCGACGCAGCCATGCGACTCACAGCCGACCACAACGTCTACCTCATCCACTCCCAACCCAGCCCCGCCGACCTGGACCGATACCAGCGCGCCGGCGCCCGCATCGTCACCGTCGATCCCGGCCGCGCGATTGTCCTCGCCCGATGCAAAAACGAACGCCCCTGGCAGATGGCCCAAGCCGCCAAGCAGTGGTACGAGCAGCGCGCCGGGAGCCAGTCGGCCCCGGAGGCGGTCAGCGGATCAGCCGACGCGACCCGCAGCTGGTGACCGGACACCCCCCCGAAAAGACTCTGACCTGCAGAAACGCCCATCGCCGAGCCTCTGACCGGCGAAAACGCAGCTCGGAGGGGGGTGGGGGGTCGATCGAGGCAGGAGGCCACCGTCGACCCACGCGCTCATCAGGCGATCTATCTACCACGATTTCCACACCAACACACCATCCGCGATACATGCTCTGAAAATCGCTAAATGCACTGCGACACAACAGCTTTCAATATCATTGAATCTATTGGGCTGCAACGCATTTGCGCGGGGCTAAAAATCATGCGTGAGCTGCGCTGATGTGCTGTTTTCGTCTCTGGTCTGCAACGAACGCGAAAAATCGCGCCATCAACCTGTCGAGGAGGTCGCTGTGGCTGCACCCGCCAAGCGCACCCTGCGATCGGTCAAGCCCGACGAGAAACCGGTACGCAAACGCGCGCTCAACGTCGCCCAGGCCGCCAAGACCGGCGATCAACTGGCTCTGCTGATCGCACTGCGCGATCGGATCGCCCGAGAGATTGCCGCGCTGGACTGTCCACCGCGAGACCTGGCGTCGTTGTCGAGGAAGCTGATCGAGATCGGCAAGGAGATCGAGGCGATCAAGCTGCGTAAGAAGCAGCTCGACGACGAGACCAACGACGACATCGATGACAGCTGGGACGAAGAAGCTCTCTGAGGTCGCGCGGCATGTCGTCAAGCCGTCGAAGATTGCCTCGACGGGCTGGCCGGCGGTTGAGAAGACCTGTCGCGACAAGCTCGGTATCGAGTTCGACGAGTGGCAGCGTGGCGCCGGTCGTCTGATCCTGGCCAAGCGCAAGGACGGCACCTTGGCGGCGACGGTCGGCGGTGTCGGCATGTCTCTGCCGCGGCAGGTCGGCAAGACCTATCTGCTGGCCGGGATGGTGTTCGGTCTGTGCGTCGACAACCCGGGGCTGTTGTTCATCTGGTCGGCGCACCACGCCCGTACGCACGGTGAGACGTTCCTGGCCATGCAGGCATTCGCCAGCAAGACGAAGGTCGCACCGTTCATCGAGCAGGTGTTCAAGGGCTCCGGTGACGAGGAGATCCGGTTCGTCAACGGATCCAGGATCTTGTTCGGGGCCCGGGAGCGCGGGTTCGGCCGGGGCATCCCCGGTGTCGACGGTCTGATCGCGGATGAGGCACAGATCCTGTCTGACAAGGCGCAAGAGAACATGCTCGCGACGATGAACACTTCGTCGTTCGGGCTGCATGTGTACGTCGGTACGCCGCCGAAGCCGGAGGATGCGTCCGAGGCATTCACGCGGATGCGCACGGAGGCACTGTCGGGCACCTCCGATGATCTGGCGTGGATCGAGTGCGGCGCCGACCCGGACGCCGACCCCGACGATCGATCGCAATACCCGGTGATGAACCCCTCGCACCCGCACCGCACCCCGTTGGTGTCGATCCTGCGGCTGCGAAAGAAGCTCACCCTTGCGGGCTTCCTGCGCGAAGCGATGGGGATCTGGCCGGTCACCGGCGGCGGCCTGATCGGCGATACCGAGTGGTCGGAGCTGGCCGACCCGGGGTCGAGCCCAGTCGATCCAGTGTCGTTCGGGGTGTACGTCAACAAGACGCAGACGCATGCTGCGATCGCGGTGGCCGGCTACCGCGAGGACGGACTGATCCACCTGGGCATCGTCCCGGCTGAATCTGGCTCCGATGCCACCTCGCTGCCCGGGATGGGCTGGATCGTCGACCGGGTCTCGGAACTGGTGTCGAAGTGGTCGCCGTGTGCGGTCGTGATTGATGAACGCTCATCGGCCGGCGCTCTGATTGAGGATCTGCGTGCGGTCAAGGTCGACGTCGCGACGACGAACTCGGCGGCGATGGCCAACGCCTGCGGCAAGTTCTATTCCGCGGTCAAGGAGAAGCAGCTGCGGCACCTGGGGTCGATGGCACTGCAGACGTCGGTGTGCTCAGGAAAGCAGCGTGACCTGGCTGATGCGTGGGCGTGGGATCGCAAGGACCGCAATAGCGACATCACTCAGCTGGTGGCGGTGACGTTGGCGCTGCACGGATTGATGGCGTTCGGCCGGCCGGAGACTGTCGAGGTTTGGGAACCGTTGTGGACGTGAGGAGTGTGATGGACCCGACGCGGATTGTGGTTGTTGTGGCCATTGCGCTGGTTGCGTTGTCGATCGGCCTGGTGGTGGCTGGTGTTGCTGTTCTGGCCGGTGCTGGTTGGGCGTTGGTGGCCGCTGGTGGCCTGCTGGGCGGCTCGACTGTCGGTGCTGCATGGGTGCTGTTGCGTGAGGTCGGCGCCCCGTCGTGAGGCTGATTGACCAGCTCGCGGGCGGGCGGGTGGCCGGCACTGCGCGGGACATGAGCATCGATGACTACGCGCATCAGCTCAACCAGTTCAACGCGGGCTTCGGCTACCAGCCGTACGGGCTGCAGCAGACGCTGACCCAGCAGCAGGTTGAGCTGCCGGCCAACACGCTGGAGGCGTTCACCCGCGGCGCGTTCGCGTCCAACGGCGTGGTGTTCGCCTGCATGGCGGTTCGGCAACTGGTGTTCTCGTCGGTGCGGTTCCAGTGGCAGCGCCTACGTGATGGCTCGCCGTCGGACACGTTCGGCAACCTGGACCTCGGATTGCTTGAGCGGCCGTGGGTAGGTGGAACGACCCAAGACTTGCTGTCGCGGATGATTCAGGACGCGGACCTGGCGGGTAATTCGTACTGGGTGCGTGAAGGCCCGGGTGGTGGCCGGCCGTCCGATGACATGCTCGGCGCGTCGCTGGTGCGGCTGCGGCCTGACTGGGTGCAGATCGTCGGTAAGCCGCGCATGATGGCCGGCGGCCAGGTCAGCTACCACAAGATCGGCTACCTGTACTGGGAGCGCGGAGTTGGGCAGGGTGAACCGGTAGCGTTCCGGGCCAGTCAGGTCGCGCACTTCGCCCCGATCCCGGATCCGCTGGCTGAGTTCACGGGCATGTCGTGGCTGACTCCGGTGCTTCGGGAGATCGCTGCCGACCAGGCGATGACGCAACACCAGCGCAACTACCTCACCAACGGCGCGACCCCGAACATCATCATCAAGCACTCGCCTGCAGCCGACCGTGACGCGATCATCAAGTGGGCCAAAGAGCTTGAGGCCGGGCATGCTGGCGCCGAGAACGCCGGCAAGACGCTGCACCTGTATCCGGGGGCGGATCTCACGGTGGCCGGGTCGAACTTCAAGGACATGGATTTCGACAATGTGCGCGCCGGTGGCGAGGTGCGTATCGCCGCGGCGGCAGGGGTGCCTCCGGTGATCGTCGGGCTCAGTAAGGGTCTGGATTCGGCGACGTACAGCAACTATGGCCAGGCCCGGCGCCGTCTCGCGGACGGTACCGCGCATCCGTTGTGGCAGAACATGGCCGGGTCGCTCGAGCTGATCATGAGCCCGCCGAGCCCTGATGTGCGGTTGTGGTACGACGCGTCCGGTGTTCCGTTCCTGCGGGAGGACGAGAAGGACGCCGCGGACATTCAGAAGACGCGCGCCGAGACGATCAACACGTTGATCACCGCCGGGTATGAGCCGGGGTCGGTGGTTGCTGCCGTGGAGGCCAACGACTTCCGGCTGCTGAATCACTCCGGATTGATGAGCGTGCAGCTGCAGAAGCCCGGCGCCCAAGACGGCTCACCGGAAGGGAATACCTGATGAGCAGTAAGAAGCACGCACGGTCTGATCTGTGCCGGTTCGTGGAGTTCGAGCGCGCTGATGGCGATATCAACGGTGACGGTCGGACGTTCCGCGGGTACGGCGCGGTGTTCAATTCGCCGACGCGGATCGACTCCTGGGAGGGCCGGTTCGATGAGCAGTTCGCCCCGAGCGCGTTCCGCAAGACGATCCGTGAGAACACGCCCAAGTTTCAGTTCGACCACGGCCGCCACCCCCTGATCGGGTCGGTGCCCATCGGTGTGATCACCAGCATTGCCGAGGACGAGCGCGGCCTCGATGTTCAGGCGCGGCTGGGGCAACACCTGTTCATCGACTTCATCCAGGAGGCCCTGTCGACCGGTGCCATCAATGGCATGTCGATCCGGTTCTCTGTGGTGCGTGAGGAGTGGCGTGACGCCACCGGGAGCGTGGTTCCTGCCGATGAGGTCGACGAGCGACTGTGGAATGGCCGGCGCGGTGACGACGAGCCGCTGCTACGAACCATTCTGGAGGCCAAGCTCACCGAGGTTGGCCCGGTGGTGTGGCCGGCGTACACCGACACCACTGCCGGGGTCCGCAGTGCTGAGCCGGTGACGATCGACCCGGCCCGGCTTGATGAGCCCGAGCAGCGCCGCCTGCTCGCTGAACTTCTGCTCCGATCGGAGCAGATCGCCCAGCAGGGCGATTCGTCTGACGACGAGCCGCAAGACACCACTGACGTGGGCGTTGAGCACTCGGAGGATGACACCGGCACGCCGCCCGGCACCACTGAGGATGACGGGCACGAGTCGGAAACCCCCGAAGAACATCCCGCACCGACCGACGACGTGGACGCCGCGCGCGCAGCCGAAGAAGAACGGCTGTTCGCCGATGCCTTGGCTGAGGTCGCCAACCTGCGGGACTCAACACCTCCCATGAAAGGAATCTGATCGTGGCTGTCGAATTGACCCACAAGCAGGCCGTCAACCGTGAGCGCGACATCCAGGATGAGCTGGAACGCCTCAAGGCCAAGGCGGACAAGACCCCCGAGGACACCAAGCAGGTGACCGTCCTGCTCGACGAGTTCCGCGAGGTGCACAAGCACCGCCTGGACCTGGAACACGATGCCGCGCTGGCTGAGATCCGGTCGGCGATCACCAACGATCCCGTCTCCGTCGAGCGGGGCACCGCCGCGCCCCGCGTGGTTGACACCGAACGTGCCGGCGGCCCGTCGGCGCCGAGTCTGGGTGGCAAGTTCCGGAATCCGTGGGACACCTCCACGGTGCGGTTCGGGCAGCCCGGCGCTGAGGTGGAGATGCGGCACCGTGCTGAGGATGCGGTCGAGCGCATGTCGTTCGCTGACGACAAGGTGCGTGAGGTGTCGGCCCAGCTGGTCGGCAACGACGAGTCGATGCGGACCGCCGAGATGGTGCTGGCGACCACCAGCCCCGACTACAGTCGTGCGTTCGCTAAGATCGTGCGGCACAACGGTCAGGTTGCTGCGCTGAGTCGTGAAGAGCAGGATGCCTTGCAGCGCAGCATGGCGATCGGCACCGGTTCGGCTGGTGGCTATCTGGTGCCCTTCCAGCTCGACCCGGCTGTCATCCTGACCGCCGCGGGTAGCTTCAACCAGGTGCGTCAGATCTCGCGGGTGGTGCAGTCGGTCAGCGGCACGTGGCATGGCGTGTCGTCGGCCGGCGTGACCGGTTCGTGGGATGCCGAGGCCACCGAGGTGTCGGATGACTCGCCGACTCTGGCGCAGCCGACGATCACCGCCGGCAAGGGTCAGGTGTTCGTGGAAGCCTCGTTTGAGGCGGTGCAGGATGCCAGCAACTTGGCGCAGGAGCTCGCCACCATGATGGCCTTCGAGAAGGACCGGATGGAGTCGGTGGCGTTCGTCACCGGGTCGGGCAGTGGCCAGCCCAAGGGTGTCATCACCGCCTTGGCTGACGTGGGCACGTCGGTGGTGGAAACCGCCGCTGCGTCGACCCTGGCGCTGGCCGACGTGTACAAGCTGGACGAGTCGCTGCCCGCGCGTTGGGCGGCGAACGGTTCCTGGCTGGCGCACCGGGCGATCTACAACAAGCTGCGGCAGTTCGACACTGCCGGCGGTGCTGCCCTGTGGGGTCACCTGGACGAGGCGCGCAAGCGCGACCTGTTGGGTCGGCCGAACTACGTAGCGGAGGCCATGGCCTCGACGGTGGTCGACAGCGCCAACGTGTTGGTGTTCGGTGACTTCTCCAACTACGTCATCGCTGACCGGATCGGGACCACCATCGAGTACATCCCGAACCTGTTCGGCGCCAACGGTCGACCGACCGGCAAGCGCGGATGGCTGACCCACTTCCGGGTGGGTGCGGATGTGGTCAACCCGGCCGCGTTCCGCCTGCTGCAGATCCAGGACGCGTAGCACTGGCCGGTGGCGGGGCCGCCCTGAACGGGCGCCCCGCCACCGCTACGCCACCGCACCCCCAACCCCTTGGAGGCACCATGCAGCACCGATGCGTAGGCGGGTTCACCTACCGGGACCGCGTGATCGCGGGCGGAGCGCTGATCGAAGACGGCGACCCGATCCTGGCCACCCACGCCGACCACTTCGTCGCGGTCGCCGAGCCGTCGACACCTGGCGGCGAGACCGCCAGCACTGACCGCCGCCGGTCACGCAATGAACGGCGAGGGGCCGCAGGGCGGCCCGTCGAGAAGAACGCCAGTGAGCAGCAGGACGCCCCCGAGATGACACTCCTCGGCGGCGGCGGCGCCGGCGAGGCGGGCGCCGAAGGCGATGACAGCCCCTAGTAGTCATGCCGAGCTGACCGCCTTCGACATCGAGACCTACACGCGCGGCCGGCTCAAGGACGATGAGTCGACCGAGCAGCTTCTTGCTGCCGCGCTGGTGTCGGCTCGTCGGTGGTGCGGCTGGCACGTCAGCCCCGTGCGGGTCGACGACGAGCTCGAGGTTGACGGCCCAGGGGCGCGTGTGCTGTCCCTGCCGACCATGCGCCTGCTGTCTGTCAAGGAGATTGACGACGACGGCCAGGTCTATGGCCCTGACGAGCTGCGTTTCTCACGGTCCTGGGGCACGGTCGCCAAGCGCAACCGGATGCGCTGGTCATCGGGGCTCGGCGCGGTCAGGGCAGTCGTGACGCACGGCTACACCGACGATCAGGCGGCCGACTTCCGGCTGGGTGTGATGCGCCTGGTCGACCTGATGTCGCGTGAGCTCACCGACCCGAAGCGGGAGAGCGCGGACATGATCGGCAAGCGTGTCGATGATGTCGAACGCTCATGGTCGGCCACGTCGGGCGGGGCTGCCGGTCTGACGCTTGGCGTGTCGCTGATCAGCAATCACCAGCGCCTCGCCGCCATCTTTGCTCCGTTCCAGATCATCCCGTCGCCATGAGCCTCGGGAACCGCACGGTCACGTTCGTGAAGGTCGGCAAGGCCGACCAGCCTGGCTATCTCGGCGTGACTGACAGGAAGGACCGCCCGCGCTCGCCGTTCCCTCCGGTGCGGGGATGCCACCTGCGGCCGATGTCGGCCACAGAGAGCGATTCCACCCACGTCGAAACCGGCATGTGGAAACTCACCGCGCCGCCGGCCGCCGCCGCGTTGGCGATGAACGCTCCCGACGAGTTTGTGGCAGACGGGGTGACCTACCTGGTCGAGGGTGCGGCGATGCCGAAGTACGACACCGACGGGACCGTGGACCACGTGACGATCATCGGGAAGCTGCAGGAGGGCTAGATGGCATCGAACCCCCTTGCCCGACTCGGCGTTTCCGATGCAGAACTGGCTGAGGCGATCCGCTCGTCTGCTGAGGTGCAGGCCGAGAAGAAGCGCGTGGCCCAGCAGATGGTCGAGTATGCCAAGTCGATCTCTCCGGTGGATACCGGCAGTTACGCCGCGAAGTGGAAGGTCGAGACCAAGAAGGGCCGCACGCGGGTCGTCAACCGCAGTCGCCGCGCCCACCTGATCGAGTACGGCACCGGCCCTGACAGCAAGGGCGGGGAACGCTACGTGCCGCGGGCCGGGGTGGAGCTCGGCGAGAACACGCCGACACCGGCCTTCGCTGTCGGTGAGAAGACGGCGAACAAGTTCGGCGGAACCCTCAAGGGCGTCGACGTCGAATGACCGTCGAGCTGCTCGATGAAGAAGCGCCCGACGAAACCGACTTCGTCATCTGCTGGCTGGCCCCGCTACTACGGGCCGGGACAATCCGCGATTCCGCGGACGAATTCCCGTTTGCTGCGGTGCAGCGCGTTGCTGGCGGCGATGACCCTGACGAGTGCCTGGATGAGCCGGTTGTCCAGGTCGACATTCTCGCCGAGGGTGTGCAGGCAGCGAAGTTGATTGCGCGCCAGGTGGATCGGCGCATGAAGTTGCTGGGACGCAAGCAGCCCGACGTGATCATGTCCGACGGGCGTATCGCCAATGCGGACTACTTCCTGACGTTGCAGAAGCCGATCCCGATGCCCTACAAGAACGAGCTTGTCGAGCGGCTCGTGGCCCGCTACCAGCTCGGATTGTCCTACGCCACCGCCTGATTCAGGCACGTCTGTTTCCACAGCCCAACTCGCAGCACCTCACCGCCGGCGGCTCGTCGGTTCATTCACCATGAAAGGAAACCGTCACCATGGCGCGACCCTCAACCGGAGTCTCTTTTGACGTCGGCCAGTTCCACCGCCCCAACCCGGCCCTACTGATCCGTGGTCGCCTGATCGCGGTCATGGTCCGGGACGCCCGTGGCCCCGCCACCAACATGTCGCCGCACAACCCGAACGGCAGCGTGAACTTCTCCCCACTCGCCGAGGATGGGCAGTTGCGCTCAGACCTGCTGATCGACTCAGCTGGAGACAATGAGGGCTTCCGGCTGGTCGGCCCGGTGCACAAGGGTGATGGGCCGCGGAAGACGGCAACGATCGAGACCGACGACTACGAGACCGAGCAGGACATCTACCCGTACGACACGACCATCACCAAGCTGGAGGAGACGTTCAAGTTCACGCCGTCGGATTCGGCGTCGGATGTGGTGCGTCGTCTGCGGCATGAACTGCCGCTGTCGTTGCCCAACGGTGCGCCGATTGTGGGTCAGGAGGGCCGCGCGGATGCGTTCTACGCGAAGCCGCTCGGCGGTGGGCAGGTTGACCGCCAGTTCCTGCTGGTGATCGTGCGCAAGCTCAACGGCAAGGAGCTGGTGTGCGTTGACGGCTATCCGTTGGCGCGGCGGTCGAACATGGGCGAGTCGGCGTTCAGCGCGACCGATGGTGAGGCTCCCGAGTTGGAGTTCAAGCCGCTTCCGGACCCGTCGTTCATGGCGATGCAGGACGGTGTCTATCAGCCGTCGCTCGGTGGCACGTGGATCGGTGGGCCGCTGTGGGAGTCACTGGCCAGCACCCCGGAGACCAACGAATACATCGTTGACCTCGGTGGCGCGACCGGCGGCGATTTCGTCCTGACGTTCGGTGGCGAGACCACTGATGCCATCAGCGCGAGCGCCAGCACGCCGACGGCTATGGGCGTCAAGAGCGCCCTGGTTGCGCTGGATGACGGCTACAAGGCCAGCGACTGGACCGTCACCGGATCCAACGGCGGGCCGTTCACTGTCATCACTCCCGGCGGTCCGCTGACCGGCAACGGCAGCGGCCTCGTCGGCGGAACTGGCCTGGAGATCACTCCGGCCTGATCACACGATCCCCGGAGTGGCGCGGGTGTCGGGCTGTGAGGCCCGCGCCGCTCCGGCCACCAACCCCCAACAGCCCATTTCGCAGCCGCCACAGCCCTGAGAGGACACCAAGCAGCCCATGTCTAACGAGATTCCCGCCGAGGTCATCGACCGGCACACCGCGCACGCCGAGGAAGCCCGCGAGCAGGCCGACGAGTACGACAGCCTGCTGCGCGGCGACATCATCTACGGCGCCAACGGGGAACCGTTCGAGGTGCCGCACCGCGACCTGTTCAGCAACGCCCAGCAACGCCGCTGGGATGCCATGCTGGCCGAGCGCCAGGACTACGACCGTGAGGACGACATCACGGCATCTGACGGCACAGTGATCCGCCGCGGCGACATCCTGACCCCATTCCGCAAGAACAAGAAACTGGTCAAGAGCCAGATTCACCCGAGCGAGCTCGCGACCGACGCCGAGCAGCAAGCCATTGCGATCTGGGGCCTCGACGAGGCCAAGCGCGCCGACAAGGCCGGTGTGGTGTTCAACGAGATACCGGTGGCGTTCGCCAAGCAGGCCCGCCGGATCCGAAAGTGGCGTGAGGCCGACTCCAAAAGTGCCGATCGCGATAGCGGTGTGGCGGCAGCAGCCGACAGCGATTGAGGCTGAGCTATCTGACCGCGGCCACGACATAGCCGACTGGCATCAGGGCCGCATGTCCAGCAGGAAACTGCTTGTCCTGCTGGAGCATTCATCGGAGAACGGCCCGTATCGGCGTGCTGTGAGTGGCGGCGATTGGCCGACGTGGATGCAGATGCTCAAGGAGATCCATAAAGAGGCGGCGCTCAGCAGGGCGTCTCGATACGCCGGCACTCGGTACGAGTATCAGCCGCAGGTGTTCGTCTCGCCGGTTGAGCGTGCTGAACAAGAGGCGGCTGACGCCGCTGATGATCAATTCCAGGCCGACGCCTACGCGAAGGTTCTTGCTCAGATCACCGGAGGGAGGGTGGCGTAGATGGTTGTTGCTATCCCTGTTGGCGCGAAAGCTGATGAGTCGTCGTTCAAGTCGGTTGCCGATCAGGTCGAGAAGGTGTTCTCGGAGCTGGGCGGCAAGATCGGCAAGGATCTGTCCGGCAGTCTCGTTGACGGGTTCAGCTCCGGGGAGAAGTCTGCTCGCCAGTCTGCGGAGAAGGTCGTCAAGTCCTACGACAAGGTTGCTGATGCGACGGGCCGGGTCAGGACGATTCAGGAGCAGTACAACGCTGCCTTGGACTCTGGGAACACCACGCGCATCGTGCGGGAGACCGAGCGGCTGGAGGCGGCGCGGCGCAAGGAATCTGCGGCGATCCGGCAGACGATCAACGACCTGAAGGACTACGAGGACTCGGCCCGCAAGGCGTCTGGCGCGTTCGAGACCGGATTCAGTAGCGGGTTCAGTCGGTCTCGGATCGGCGGTTTCTTCTCGGACCTGAAGTCGGAAGCGGAGTCGTCAGGCTCGATGGCCGGCGTGCTGGCCGGGCGGGCGATGGGCGCCGGCATCACCGCCGGGCTGGCCGCGGCCACCGCTGGTGTTGCCGCGGTGATCGGCGGTGTCGGCTACACCCTGACCAAGGGGTTCGAACGGCTCAAGAACATCGACCAGGCCGAATCCAAACTGAAAGCGCTTGGACACACTGGCTCCGAGGTCAAGAAGATCATGACCGATGCCGAGGCGTCGGTGAAGGGAACCGCGTTCAGCCTGGACGCCGCGGTCGGTGCGGCCGCGTCCTCGGTTGCGGCCGGCGTCAATCCCGGCGCTGACCTGACCACGTACCTGACCACGATCGGTGACACCGCAGCGGTCGCCAAGGTGTCATTCGATGACATGGCGTCGATCTTCAACAAGGTGCAGGCCAACGGGCGCGCATTCACCAGCGAGCTACAGCAGTTGTCCGACAAGGGCATTCCCATCTTCACCTATCTGCAGAAGGCCACCGGCCTGGCGGGCGATGAGTTCACCAAGTTCGTCAAGAAGGGCGGGGTCGACGCACGCCTATTCCGCACCGTTCTGGAGCAGGAACTCGGCGGGTCAGCCTTGAAGATGGGCGAATCGTTCTCCGGCGCAATGGACAACCTCGGGGCCGCTATCGGCCGCCTCGGCGCTGCTGCACTCGCGGCCCCGTTTGATAGCGCCGCCGGCCTGATTGGTGCGCTGACCGGCAAGCTCGACCAGATGACCGCCTGGATGAAGGCCAACCAGGGCGCGGTCATTGACTTCTGGTCGACGGTCGCCAACATCACGGTCACGTCCCTGGACATCGTCAACACCAGCATCTCGGGCACCATGACCATGATCGGTGGCCTGCTGCGGGCGATGGCGGGCGTCGACAAGTTCCTCAACCGCATTCCCGGCATGGGCGGCAACGAGGCCGAGGCGGCGAAGCTCGACCAGTGGGCCGACTCGGTATTCCGGATCCGCGACGGGTTCGACCAGGCCGGCGTGAAGATCGACGGCTTCAAGGATTCGATCAAGGATTGGGCTGAGCAGGGCAAGATGTCGGCCCGGTTCGGTGACGCCCTCGGCGGCACGACCGCCGAGGTGGTCGACCGCGACGTGGTCGTTGGCCCGCTGCCGCAGGGTCCGGGTGGCCCAGCGGAGAAGCTCGCCGGCATGGGGTTCGGTCTAGAGCAGTTGGGCGACGGGCGAACCCGAATCGTTCCGCGCACCACTGACGCGAACGCGATGCTGGACGCCTGGAAGCGCAAGCAGGGCGGGGATAGTGCCGCGATGCGGGCCGGCGTGGCTGGTGGCGCGCCGATCGCTATCGCTGGCGGCGACGGTGGCGGCGGCAAGGCGGGCAAGGAACCGCCCCCCTACTTCGATCCGTCGTTGTGGTCGTTGGCGGCTATTCCGGTGCCCGGCACCAGTGTGGGGCCGACCGATAACACGTCGATCCTCAATGCGAGGACCCGCGTTGAAGAGGCGCGGCTGCGGCTGTTGGAGCTTGAGGCTAAGGGCAATGTCGCGCAGTCGACGATGGTGTCGGCGAAGAACAATGTATTGCAGGCTGAGCGGGCGTTGCGGGATGCCGAGCTGAAGGCCGCGGAGGCGCATCAGAAGGCGTTGCAGCGTCATACCGGGGCGTTGGAGTCCATCGGTGCGCAGATCGATCAGGACTTCGGCATCTCCAAGGGCCTGCCGGGGATCGCGGAGAACCTGACCAAGTTCCTGGCGAACCTGGCGCTGGCGCCGGCGCTCGGGGCGTTGCAGGCCATCGCCGGGCCCGTTCGCGGCGTTGGTGGCGGCATGGTGATGCCGCAGGGCATGGCCGCCGCAGGGATTGGCGGCTTCCCGATGGGCGGCTACGGCGGGAATGTGGCGGCGATGATGGCGCTGGCGCAATCAGCTTCCGGCCGCACCAAGTACGGTCCCGCATCTGATCTGGTGAATGGGCTGGCGGACTGCTCGGGTTCGATCTCGGATCTGGTGGAGATGCTGCAGACCGGCAAGACCACACCGGGCCGGCTGTTCACGACCACCAACTTCGCCAGCGATGAGGAGGCGGCGAAGCTCGGGTTCCGGCCTGGCTATATGCCGGGTGCTCTGAATGTCGGCGTCAACCCGTATCCGGGCCAGTCCGGGCACATGGCGGCCACCCTGCCGAACGGGGTCCACTTCGAGGGCGGGGGCGCGACCGGCGGCGGGGCCCAGTATGGCGGCAATGCGGCCGGCGCGGACGATCCGCAGTTTGAGCGGCGTTACCACATGCCTGTCGGCCCGCCGTCGAGCATCGGCTACAGCGGCGGTGGCGGGTATGGCATGGCGGGCCTACCCGGCATGGCGTTGTCCTCGACGCCGCCGGCTGCGTCGGTGATCGGTGGCGACGGTGCGATGCTGCCTGGCCTGGTGCCGGGTGCGGGGCAGGGCCTGGCCACTGCGGCGATCGGGCCGGGCGGTGTGCCCATGCCGGCGCCGATCGGGATTGCCGGCGCCGGCGGTGGGAGCATGGCCCCGGTCGGCCTGGACCCCTCAGTCGGCGCCGGTGGTGAAGGCTTCCAAGGCCTCAGTGGGCTACCGATGGACGCCTTGATGACCGCGGCCTCGATGTCACCGATACCAGGAACGGGAATCGCAGCCCAGATCGCGATCAAGGAAATCAACCGGGCGATCGCCTTCGGCGGCCAGATGGCCGGTATCGGCGTCTCCGGGCTGCTGAACACGTTCCTGCCACGCGAGTCCCCGCTGGCCGATGTTGGCAACTCGTGGCTTGGGCGGATCGCCTCCGGGTTCGCGGGGGCGCGCCCGGCCGGTAACAACATGGCCGGCCAGTCGACCATGCCCAACCCCGACGACGCCCGCGGCAAGCAGCAGCCCGGACAGCAGGGGCAGGGCGGCAACACGATCAACAACGAGATCACCCTGAACAACAACAACGCCACCGAGGACGCCCAGGGCAAAGACCTGACACACCATCTCAGCCAGCAGTACGCGAGGCCGGGACCGCGATGACGGTCACGACCTATCCCGCGGGCCCCATAACACCCCACGGGCAGTACTACCGTGACTCCGGCCGCTACCCGACGGTGCACCTGGCCTCCCACGACGGCAGTGTCGAGTTCTATCTCCATGGCGGCGAGTCGATTCCGTGGCCCGACCGCCCCGAGGTCGTGCGACTCACCAAGGGTGGCATCAAGAGCCTGATCGCGCCGTGGAAGATCGTCGGCCAGAAGGGCGCCACCGAAGACGGCGAAACCTTCATCGACGCCCTCCACGACCCGGCCGAGCTCGAGCTCACCGTGGAAGCGATCGCTCGGGATCCGCGCCGCCTGCAGTCGCTGGTCGCCGAGCTGCTGGGGTCGATCGACAAGAAGCGCACCAGCCCCCTGACCGTCGTCAGCCCCACCGGGGAGCGTTGGTGGTCTGGCGTGCGGTGGAACAAGACCCCGGCCGAGCCATTCAGTTGGGGCGAGTCCCGCAAGCAGAAGCTGACACTGCGCCTGCGGATCGACGGCGCGCTCTGGCGCAGCGAGGCGGACATTTCCGGGCTGGGCTTCCAGTACGACCGCCACATCGACGAGTTCGACTACACCGTGCTCGAGGTCGGCGTTGACGAGGGCTGGGATGTGGCCTACGTCGGCGGCCACGGTGGGCATGTCTCTACCTCGGGCGGCGAGCTGATCTGGACGCCGCCGACCAATCCGGAGTGGCTGGCCGAGGAGCGCTCGGGCATCATGCGCCACCGGACTCACCGGGCCGCCGACGACGACATGATCGCGGAGCTGCTGCTCGGCGGCTACGGCACAGGGCTGCCGTTCCCCGGCAACGCGGCCAATGGCATCTGGGCTCGCATGAACAACTCGGGCACGCCGGGCCAGGACGGCATCCGGGCACTGGTCGAGTTGCATCAGGTACGCCTGACGAAGTTCGTTGGTGGCAGTGAGTTTCCGCTGACTGGCGCGGCGCTGGACGTCCAGCCGCAGAACGGTGACCTGTTCGAGCTGATCTGCGCGGGCAGTACGTACACGGTGCGCCGCAACGGCCGCGTCATCCTGACCCATCTCGACACGGGTCCGCAGAACGTCGGCCCGAACTATCGGTCGGCCGGCCTGGAGATGCACGCCGGGGCAACGATCCTGTGGATGGCGACCACCCCGGCGCCGGTCGCCCGGTGGGCACTGTCATCGAACAACACCGCACCCCAGGCGGGCCAGATCCAGTGCCTCAACATCGGCTCCGAGCCGATGTACCGCACGTACACACTCGTCGGGCCCGGCACCTTCAATATCGGGGTTGCGCCCGGATCTGACGACATGATCAGCATGGGTCCGCTGCTGGAGAACCAGGTGGTCTACCTGCGGACTGACCCGCGCAAGACCACCATCACTGACTTGACTGCGAAGCCGCCGACGCCGCAGCAGCTCAACGACTGGCAGCAGGCCGTCAAGGACTTCCTCGACTTCGCTACCGGCGGCAACGCACCCCCGCTGATGCACGCGCTGGCGTCGCAGTTCGGGATTCAGCCGCCTCAGGGCAACCTGTACAGCCTGCTGAAGGGCCGGTTCGGCACCGACTCCGCGATTCCGCCGGCGCCGGTCTCCGGCGAGGCGCAGCCCTACTACATCAACGCGTCGATCACCGACGGTGACGCGAATTCGCAACTGATCTCCACCGGCATCCCTCTACGGCAGTACCCGCTGCGATGACCAACACGCTGACCCCCGTCGAGTGGAACGCGATCGTCGACGGCGGCGACCCGGCCGCCATCTCGCAGGCTGCGGCCACCCTGGCCGACGCGCAAGAGGCCGACGACCTTGAGTTCGCATTCACGGTCACTGACCACCTGTGGATGCCGAAGGGCAACCCCGGCACCGATCTGATGGAAGCGTCCGGCACAGACCCCCGCAATGATGTCGGGTCGGCGCGGCTGAAGCTCAAGGGCGACAGCGTCCTCATCGAGCACCTCATGGGCTGCCGCAACACCCTGGTCGGGGTCATCTGCGAAGTCGCCGGCCTGCGCTACGCCTACTACGTCGACACCCACGAGTACATGTATCAGGATGCCGCGTGGACATCGACGTCCAACTGCCTCAGCATCTACGACACCCTGAATTACATGCTGATCTGGCCGATGTGGTGGATGCCGATCGCCGCGCAGATCTTCTCCCACGCCGTGTTCATCGGCCCCATCGTGACCGTGATCGAAACAATGATCGCCCAGTGCGCGTTGCGGATTCAGTCCGGTTGGGGCGACTTCGTCAACGCTGTCACATCCCTGAACTTCGATACTCAGGCGTGGTCGGCGGCAATGATGTTGTCGAACGGGAACATTGAGCAGATGCTCAAGACGCCCATCTACGTGGTGCGCACGAATCCGTTCTTGGACACCAGTCCGCAGGTCGCCAAGACGGTGCGCATGCAGTCGGTTGGGCAGGTGATCAAGGACATTTCCGGCCCTTACGGTGTCGACGTGGACGTGGCCCTGTGGCTGCCGGGCGATGATCAGCCCGACGAGTTCGCGAACCTCGACCAGCCGACCTATGTGGTGCGGGTGCGCGACCGCTCCCAGGTCGAGGGGCCGACGAAAACGGTTCTGGACTCAGCGATCCGAACCGTGGTGGACCTGCAGGGCTCCCTGCTTGGCAATGCCCTGGACCCGCTGCTGAATCCGCGCGGCGATTACGCGCCGCCGGGGGTGTTCACCGCGCCGGCGTTGGGCGTGAACTATGTGCAGCCGTGGGCGATCCTTGAAGCCCCGGACAGTGGCCAGGATGGCGCGATCATCAAATGCAACATCGTGGATCACACCCCGAAGGGCTGGCGGCACATCATCGGTGGCAAGTCACCGAAGTGGTTGACGGATGCCATCAACGCTGCTTTTTCCTGGCTTATCGACAGTGCCTCAATACTTCTCGGGTTCACGGGAATCCCATCGAACCTGATGGACGGGTTCCTGGCGGACAGCTTTCTGGCGTTTCAGATGCTCGACAACTACCGGCGGCGTGCTGATGCCGGCCCCTACCATCCGGCCATGGAGGTGCTCACCCCGACTTCGGGCACGTACGACGTGGAAGCGCTGTACGCCTACATCAATGCGCTGTGGGAGAGCAGGGGGCACACGTCGGGGACTGTGGTGTTCCGCAATGGGCATCCGCTGAAGTTGGGGCGTGACATCTTCCGCGGCTCGCTGATGAGCCTGGTGTACATGCGGCGCACGAAGATGCTCACCAACTACGTCGAAAACATCATGTGGCGGATCACGCCTCGGGAGCGGGAGATTACCGCGCAGATCGGCGACGGCAAGGCCAGCGAGCCACCGTTGGCGAAGCATCAACGGCATATCACTGGAGTCATGGAGGCTATCAACGTGTTGACCCTGGCGCCGCGGACGTGATGCCGTGAGCAGCCCAGAGCCGCCGGAATTGCCGGACTACTACCAGATTCCGCGCGAAGAGACCGGCATCAACATTCGGCCCTCGGGCAGCCAGGAGGGCATGGGGCAGCCGCCGTTCGAGGATCTGTTCACTGAGCAGATTTCGCGGGTGCTCGGTGAGATTCGGCAGTTCTTCATTGACTGGCCGGCGCACATCAAGGCGGGCCTGGATACTGTCATTGACTGGTTGCAGACGGTCGCGGACCTGCAACTGGAGTGGTTGCGGTCGCTGCTGCACAAGATCGTCGATACCACGGCCGCGGTGTTCGATGTGTCGTCGTGGGTGGCGTTCCTGGACACGGCGATCACGTCGGCGGCGAATCTGGTTGCGGATTCGTTTGCGACGGTGTTCGACTGGATCGCATCACTGCTGCACGGCGCGGTTCGGTTCGCTGAGAACGCTTGCAATCTCGACCTGACCTGGCTGCACAACGTGATCGATGACCTACTCGGGTGGTCGACGGTTCACGTCGAACTGTCGTCGCAGGAAGATTTCATCGACGGTATCAATGACGGTGGGTTTTGGAACAACATTGTCGACTGGATGCTCGGCGGTAGCGGCTCCTGGCTGGACGATGCGATCCACGCGATCACCAACCCGATCAACAGCTTCTTTGACGATGTGCGTCGGTTCATCAATCAGATGATTGAGCCGTGGCGTATAGGCTATTTCGACACGAACTGGGCGTGGGTTGCGTCGTTGACGACGCCGACCGCCGCACTGCCGGGTGGTGCCGATCCGGTGCTGACTCCGGGCACTAACGATGGCGACGGTGGCGCGCTGGCTCCGGGTGTGAATACCGCGATCCCGGCGGCCCCGACGAATGTGTCGGCGATTCCGTTCTGGGACATTCTGGTTTCTGGCTTCCCGGCGGGCAATATCACGTATGCGATTGCTGCGGTGAAGTCCGGGGTTGAGGGTCCGGCCACGCACGTCAAAACGTTTGTGGGGACGCTGTTTCCGCCGAACTCGTCAACGCATGTCGACTTGCGGTGGGATGCAGTGTCGGGCGCTTCGTCGTACCGCGTCTACCGGAAGGTGGACGGGACGTATCAGGCGACCGGCTGGCGGTTGGTGGCTTCGCCTGCGTCTAATGGCACGCTGCTGGCCCCGGTGGTGGATAGCACGCCGCGGTCGGGTGGCACGGTTGCGGCACCGAAGACGGATGCGGAGCTGGCCGCGCAGGCTGTCGGCGAGCAGATCGACGTGGTCGATACGAAGGCGGTCCAGGCGCAGGCCAAGGCAGATGGATTCTCTGCCGGCACCGAGCTGGTGCACCTCAATTCGGTGCCGGATCTGCCGGGCAGCAAGATCGTCACCCCGGTACCGCCCCGCAATCTGCAGGTGCTGCCATCCGGCCACGTCGCCGCGAGTGCGCCGGAACTGCTGTACGCGCCCAATTTCGGCGCGGCCTATGGCGTTGGCGACGACCGCACCACGTTCTCCGATGGGGTGTGCGAGGTCGAGGCGGTTGGCGGCCGTGTGCAGGCCGTGTACGGCAATGCGGTAGGTTGCGGTGTCGGGCAACTGATCACCTTCATGATGGACATCGAGTGGGAAGATCTGGTTTTTGAGTCCCGCGTCACCGACACCCCGGTGCGAATGCAGGTGGTGGCGTACTTCGATGGCCGTCCGGTTCAGGTGCTGACCCTGGCCAGCATCGTGCCGACGACCGGAACGGGCGGGCTGCCGGAGCCTTTGCGACAGATGGTGCAGATCGGCAACGGCGTCAACGGGATCGCGCTGCGGATGATCGTGGGAGGCGGGGCGACGGCAGGGCTGGTGCGGTACACAGCGCCGTCGGTCCGGCAGGCGACACGCATCGCGTCGGAAGCCATCGCACAGGTCGACTTCCAGATCGTCACCAGCCCGATCAACAACGCCGCCGCTCAGGGCGGGGCGTCCGTGGGATCCGCGATCCAAGAGACGTGGGACACGATGCACGCGGCTCTCGGCGGTGACGGCGGGGCGGGCAAGACCCCGGCGGATGTCGCGGGGCTGCTGACCGTCATCAACCAGACGGCGGTCCAGGCGCTGGCCAACTCCAACGCCAACGACCAGGCCATCATCAACCTCACGGCCTCACTCAACTCTGCGATCGACGCCATCACGACGCTGCAGCAGAAGGTGGCGGTCCTGGAGTCGCAGGCTGCCGTCGCCTCGCCTCCCACGATCATCCGCAGCGCGATCCCGTTGACGCCGTTGC
>NZ_MVHC01000079.1 GCF_002086455.1 Mycolicibacter algericus DSM 45454 | reverse complement strand
CCGTCACCGCCGTTGCCGCCGGCGCCACCATTACCCAGGTTTCCAGCATCACCACCACGCCCACCAGCACCACCAGAGGCGCCAGCAGTCGTCGCACTGAACCCGTCACCACCAGCACCACCATTACCGCCACTGGTCGCCGCCGCACCACCGGCACCGGCCACACCCGCGTCACCACCGCGGCCACCAGCACCACCATCAATAGTCGTGGCGTCACCATCAGCACCAGCACCACCATTGCCACCAGCACCGGCATCACCACCAACACCAGCAGCACCGCCAACACCGGCGGCACCGGAGCTGCCGATCAAGCCACCCGAGCCCCCAGCACCCGCCTTGCCGGCCGCACCAGCAGCACCACCATCGCCACCATGACCAGCATCACCACCATCAGCACCGGCCTCGGTGGCATCCACACCATCGCCACCATCACCACCGGCACCACCATTGCCGCCGGCACCACCATTGCCACCAGCGCCACCCGAACCGATGAACCACGAACCCTTACCACCAGCGCCACCATTGCCACCAGCGCCACCATTGCCACCAGCCAGACCATTCAGGCCCGCCGCGCCAGCCGCCCCAGCCAGGCCGGCCAGGCCATCACCACCATCACCACCATTACCGCCGACGCCATACATAAACCCGGCCCCGGCACCACCGGCACCACCATGGCCACCCAACTCACCACCGGCGCCGCCGTCACCACCAACACCCATCCACCAGCCACCAGCACCGCCGGCACCACCAGAACCACCGGCCAAGCCCGCACCACCGGCGCCACCATCGCCGAACATCCCCGCGGCGCCACCGACACCACCGGTGCCATCAGCAGCGGTACCACCGGCACCACCATCACCGAACCACAACCCACCAGCACCACCAGCAGCCTCAGCCAGCGTGCCGCCATCCTCACCGTCGGCACCATTGCCGATCAACATCGTCCCGAACCCGAACAAGTTGATAAACGACGCGACTTCAGACCCAAACGGACTCAAAATGAAGTCCTGCCCCCAGTCATGCAACGGGGTATAGAACAACGAACCGAACCAGTCATCAGCAGCCGCCGAACCCGGCACACCGGCCACCGACGCATCAAAACTCAACCCCACATTGGACAGCAACGGCTCCCACGAATCCGCATCAAACAACGTCTCCCACGACGACGCCTGACCCAAATCCTCCAGCGCCCCAGCCAAATCCGCACCGAACAGGTCAACAACCCAATCCAGCTCATCAGCCTTGGCCACCGGCGCAGCCGCCAACGGCGCCATCCCAAACGCCAAAAACGCCCCCACCGCACTACCGGCG
>NZ_MVHC01000078.1 GCF_002086455.1 Mycolicibacter algericus DSM 45454 | reverse complement strand
TGAATCCCCCCGGTGAGTCCGGAGGCTCCACTTCTTGTGAAGGATGGAGTCATGTCAGAAGGTTCTCCGCGTAGGTACCCGGCCGAGTTGCGTTCGCGTGCGGTGCGCATGGTTGCCGAGGTCCGTCACGAGTATCCGTCGGAATGGGCAGCGATCGAGTCGGTGGCGTCCAAGCTGGGGATCGGGACGGCGCAGACGTTGTTGAGCTGGGTCCGCAAGGACCAGGTCGATGCGGGCAAGCGCCCCGGTGTCACCTCCGAGATGGCGGAGGAACTGCGGAGGCTTCGAGCCGAGAACCGGGAGCTCAAGCGGGCTAACGAGATTCTGAAGTCGGCGTCGACTTTTTTCGCGGCGGAGCTCGACCGCCGGCCTCGTTGATCTGCACCTATATCGACCAGAATAAGGATCGCTTCGGTGTCGAGCCGATCTGCCGGGTGCTGAGCGCGCACGGCGTCAAGATCGCACCGAGCACCTACTACGACGCCCATGCCCGGGGCCGCTCGGCCCGAGCTGCCGCCGACGAGGACCTCAAACCCCAGATTCGGCAGGTGTTTGAGCGCAACTACGGGGTCTACGGGGCCCGCAAAGTGTGGCTGGCCCTCAACCGCGACGGTGTGGCAGTGGCCCGCTGCACCGTGGAACGGCTGATGCGCGACATGGGCCTGCGCGGGGCGCACCGGGGCAAGGTTCAGCGCACGACCATCCCTGATCCGCAAGGCGTCAGGGCCCGTGATCTGGTCCTGCGCCAGTTCAACCCGCCCGCACCGAACCGGCTGTGGGTGGCCGACATGACCTACGTGTCGACCTGGTCAGGGTTTGTCTACGCCGCGTTCGTCATCGACACCTACTCCCGGCGGATCGTGGGGTGGCGCACCTCGACATCGATGACCAGCGCGTTGGTGCTTGATGCGATCGAGCACGCCATCTGGACTCGCCAACGCGATGGGATCAGCGACCTGACCGGCCTGGTGCAACACCACGACAGAGGCAGTCAATACACCTCCATCGCCTACACCGAACGTCTGGCCGCAGCCGGAATCGACGCCTCAGTCGGCCGGGTCGGTGACAGTTACGACAATGCCGTCGCCGAAACCATCAACGGCCTGTACAAGACCGAACTGATCAAGCCCCGCGGCCCGTGGCGCACCATCGACCAGGTCGAAGTCGCCACCCTCGAATGGGTGGACTGGTTCAACCACCGTCGCATCAACAGCTACTGCGCCGACATGCCACCAGCCGAATACGAAGCCCTCTACTACAGTCAGCACCGAACCCAGAAAGTCACTGAGTTCTCAAACCCGTGAGCGTCCGGAAACGCCGGGGGGATTCA
>NZ_MVHC01000077.1 GCF_002086455.1 Mycolicibacter algericus DSM 45454 | reverse complement strand
TGAGCCGTCCCGGTAAGTCCGGAGACTCCCGATCTTGGGAGGATTCGAGTTATGGGACGTGCAAGCAGGTATCCCGCTGAGCTTCGAGAGCGCGCGGTGCGGATGGTGGCCGAGGTCCGCCCGCAGTACCCCTCGGAGTGGGCGGCAATCACCGCGGTGGCCGGCATGTTGGGAATCGGTACTGCGGAGACGCTGCGGACCTGGGTTCGTGGCTCGCAGGTCGATTCCGGTCAGCGACCCGGTGTGACCTCGGCGATGGCCCAGGAGAACAAGGCGTTGCGCCGCGAGATCGCTGAACTGCGCCGCGCCAATGAGATCTTGAAAGCAGCGGCGATTTTCTTCGGGGCCGAGCTCGACCGGCCCGGGAAACGGTGATTCGGTTTATCGCCGAGCACAAGGACTACCAGGTGCCCGGCTCTGATGGTGGGGCCGGGCTTCGCTGGGGTGTCGAGCCCATGTGTGCGGTGCTGTCGGCCAACGGGGTGTCGATCAGCCCGTCGACCTACTACGAGTGGATCAACAAGACCCCGACGCGCCGCCAGGTGCGCGAGGCCGAGCTAGTCGAGATCATCAGCACTCAGCGCAACGACGCCAAGACCGGCAAGTTCGTGCAGACCCTGGGCTCACGCAAGATGTGGATCCGGCTGCGCGGCCAGGGCCACGATGTGGCCCGTTGCACGGTGGAGCGGATCATGCGCGCCCAGGGCTGGGAGGGGGCCCGCTATGGGTCCAAACACAAGACCACGATCAGTGACGACAGCCATGCCCGTTACCCGGATCTGGTCGATCGCCATTTCTGCGCTCCGACGCCAAATCGATTGTGGGTAGCCGATTTTACGTATGTGGCGACCTGGAGCGGTTTTGTCTACGTGGCCTTCGTGATCGATGCGTTCAGCCGTCGCATTCTCGGCTGGAGGGCAGCGAGGTCGATGACCACGCCGCTGGTTCTTGACGCCCTCGAGCACGCATTCTTCACTCGGGCTCAAGAGGGGCACTACGATCTGCGTGGCCTGATTGCGCACAACGACGCCGGCGCCCAGTACACGTCGGTGGCGTTCACGCAGCGGCTCATCGACGAAGGAGTGGACCCCTCGGTCGGGTCGGTCGGCGACGCACTGGACAACGCGCTCGCCGAGACGACCGTCGGTTCGTTCAAGAACGAGCTCATCCATCGGCAAGGCCCGTGGCGCGACGTCAGCCAGGTCGAACTCGCCACCGCCGAATGGGTCGACTGGTTCAACACCGAACGTCCCCACGACTACCTCGACGACTTCACCCCCGCAGCCGTCGAAGCGCTTCACTACGATCACAGGCACACCCCACCGAAGGCGGGGTGATTCAAGGAAATCAGTCCCCGGACTTACCGGGACGGCTCA
>NZ_MVHC01000076.1 GCF_002086455.1 Mycolicibacter algericus DSM 45454 | reverse complement strand
GAGCCTGTCACGAATTCTGTGTAAGTCAGAGATGATTTGACTACGAGTTATACTCTAGCACAACGGTATTCGACCGGGGAACAATCTGGCGAGTGTGTTGAGTGCCACGGTCCAGTTGTGGGTCCCGGTTCCGGAATAGCCTCCTCTCTCGCTGGAGATGTTGCGCAGCCCGAGGTACAGCAACTTCATCGCAGCGTCCTTGTCGGGGAAATGGCCCCGGTTCTTGGTGATTTTGCGTAGCTGGAAGTTGATCGACTCGATCGCATTGGTGGTGTAGACGATCTTGCGTAGCTCCACCGGATAGTCCAGGAACGGCACGAATTCCGGCCAGGCGCCTCGCCACACGTCGATCGCGCCCGGGTACTGGGCGCCGAATTGCTGATCGAACTCCTTGAGTGCCAATTCAGCGCCATCGACGGTGGGCGCGGTGTAGATCGTCCGCATCGCGGTGGCGACCTTTTTGCAGTCCTTGTAGGACACGAACCGCATCGCATTGCGGATCACGTGCACCACACACGTCTGCACGACCGTGTCGGGGTAGATCGAACGGATCGCATCGGGCAGACCGGTCAGGCCGTCGCAGCAGGCGATGAGGATGTCACGCACGCCGCGGTTGCGTAGGTCGATGACGACCTTCTGCCAGAACTTCGCGCCCTCGCTGTCTTGGATCCAGCAGCCCAGGGCGTGTTTGCGGCCGTCGAGATCCACGCCAATGGCCAGATAGGCCACCTTGGTGGTGATGACCCCATTGTCGCCGATCCGCAGCCGCAGACCGTCGATGTAGAGGATCGGATAGACCTCATCAAGCGGCCGGGACTGCCAGGCCTTGATCTCATCGACGACCACGTCGGTGATGTTGGAGATCAGCTCCCGCGACACCGACGCCCCGTACACCTCCTCGAGGTGGGCCTCGATATCGCGGGTCGTCATCCCGCGCGAATACAGCGACAGCACAACCGAATTGATGTTGTTGAGTCGACGGGTTTTCTTCGGCACGATCGCCGGCTCGAACGAACCATTGCGATCCCGCGGCGCATCGATACGCACCGGACCATTGACGGTGGCCACCGTTTTCGGCGTGGTGCCGTTGCGGGAATTACCCGATCCACGCCCGGCCGGATCACCGGCCTCATAACCCAGGTGATGGGTCAACTCCGAATTCAGGGCCCGCTCGAGCACCGCCTTGGTCAACTCGTTGAGCAAACCGTCCGCGCCGTCGATCGGGGTCCCCGACTTCACCGCATCGGCGATCAACGAATCCAGCGTGTCGGCGCTGAACGCCTCCGCCAACCGTCGGGCCGCCGTCTTGCCCTCAGCCGACGCCTTCGTGGTCTTGGTCACAAAACACTCCTTCTGTCCGCCCCAACGGCGGTCCGATGGTGGACCACCCCGGACTTACACAGATGGAATGACACGCCC
>NZ_MVHC01000075.1 GCF_002086455.1 Mycolicibacter algericus DSM 45454 | reverse complement strand
TACTACAGTCAGCACCGAACCCAGAAAGTCACTGAGTTCTCAAACCCGTGAGCGTCCGGAAACGCCGGGGGGATTCAGTATCCCAGTACCTGCCACCGGAAATGGAGTTCGACATCGTCATCTTTGACGAAGCTTCGCAGGTTACTCCTGGTGATGCCATAAACTGTATCTACCGAGGCAAAGCCCTGATATTGGCCGGCGACGACAAGCAATTGCCGCCCACCTCCTTCTTCGACCGCAGTACGGACGACGACGAGGACGAAACCGACGTCAAGGACTTTCAATCGGTTCTGGAACTCGCCAAAGCCTCAGGTGCGTTCAACAATTTGGGCCTCCGGTGGCACTACCGGTCCCGCCACGAAGACCTCATCGCTTTCTCCAACTACAAGTTCTATGGGGGACAACTCGTCACTTTTCCCTCCGCACAGGCCGAAGGCGAGGACGTCGGCATCGAGTTCTTCCATGCACATGGCATGTATCGACGCGGCGGTGGGGCGTTCAACCCTATCGAAGCGGCCAAGGTCGCCGAGCGTGTCATCGAGCACTTCACTAAGCATCCCGAACTCACTCTCGGTGTGGTGACATTCTCTGTTGCTCAAGCGGATGCGGTACAGAGCGCCATAGATGAGGCTCGAGTCAGCAGGCGAGACCTCGACCGATTCTTTGATACGGATGATCGTCTCCGTGGGTTCTTCATCCGAGCACTGGAACAGGTGCAAGGCGACGAGCGCGATGTGATCATTTTCTCCATCGGTTATGGCCCGGACGAGGCGGGAAAGATATCAACCAACTTCGGTGCCTTGAACAAGGACAAGGGGTGGCGACGTCTCAACGTCGGTATCACCCGCGCTCGTCAACGTGTCGAGGTCGTCGCATCGATGCGCGCACGTGAGATTCCACCGTCGACAAACAAAAATGTTGACTACCTCCGTTCCTACCTTGAGTATGCGGAGCGAGGGCCTCAGGTGCTTGCGGTCCCGTATTCACCTAGCGGGCGCGATCCAGAATCACCGTTTGAAGAGTCCGTACTGGCAGTCATCCGCGGATGGGGCTACGTCGTTGAGCCTCAAGTGGGCGCTGCGGGATACCGGATCGATATTGGTGTTCGGCACCCCGCTTACCCCGGGATGTTCGCGATCGGAATCGAATGCGATGGCTACCAATACCACTCGGCTCCCGCGGCTCGAGACCGTGACCGCCTTCGTGAGCAGATACTGGTCGGCCTCGGTTGGAGACTCCACCGCATCTGGGGCACAGCGTGGTACCGCGATCGTCTTGCAGAAGAGGCGCGTCTACGAGCTGCCATTGAGGAAGCGATTGCTGCACCTCTTGACAACCGGAGTAAGAAGACTTTGCCGGCTCTTCCCGATCGGGAGTGCGTGGGCGGGCGCGGCTGACCGGGTGAGGTTGGGGATGTAGGCGGGTCCTGGGGTG
>NZ_MVHC01000074.1 GCF_002086455.1 Mycolicibacter algericus DSM 45454 | reverse complement strand
GAGCAATGATCAATACCTGTGGATGAGCCTCGGTGAGGCGGCGTAGGAAAGGGCGCACCTTCCCGAGGATGATCTGAATGTCGAAGGTCTGATCAAGAGCCGGCGTTGGCGCGCTGGTTCGGGAAGGTACGCCCATGCTCACGGTAGTTCACGACGCGGAATCGTCCAACGAAGAGGCTGGTTCGAGCCGGTCGGTGCTCGATGAGATCGTCCGCGACGGCGCCCGCAAGATGCTGGCGGCGGCGCTGGAGGCCGAGGTCGCGGCTTATATCGCCCAGTTCACCGATGTCCTCGATGAGAACGGGCATCGCTTGGTGGTGCGCAACGGCCACCACCAGGAGCGGACCGTGCTGACTGCGGCCGGCGCGGTGGCGGTCAAGGCTCCGCGGGTCAACGACAAGCGCATCAATGCCGATACCGGCCAGCGGTGCCGGTTCTCCTCGGCGATCCTGCCGGCCTGGGCACGTAAGTCACCTCAGATGGCCGAGGTGCTGCCGTTGCTGTATCTGCATGGGCTCTCCAGCGGAGACTTCGGCCCGGCGCTGGAGCAGTTCTTGGGCACCGGTGCGGGGCTCTCGGCGTCGGCGATTACCCGGCTGACCGCCCAGTGGCAGGACGAGGCGAAAGCCTTCGCCGCGCGTGATCTCTCGGGTACGGATTACGTCTACGTGTGGGTGGATGGGATTCACCTCAAAGTCCGTCTGGAGCAGGAGAAACTGTGTCTGCTGGTGATGATCGGTGTCCGTGCTGACGGCCGCAAGGAGCTCGTCGCGCTCACCGACGGCTACCGCGAGTCGGCCGAAGGCTGGGCGGATCTACTGCGTGATTGCCGCCGCCGCGGCATGACCGCACCGGTGCTCGCGGTCGGCGACGGCGCGCTGGGGTTTTGGAAGGCGTTACGCGAGGTGTTCCCTGACACCCGAGAGCAGCGTTGCTGGTGGCACAAGCAGGGCAACGTTCTTGCCGCACTGCCGAAATCGGCACACCCGGGCGCACTGGCGGCGCTCAAGGACATCTACAACGCCGAGGATATCGACAAGGCGCAGCTGGCGATCAAGGCCTTCGAGATCGACTACGGCGCCAAGTACCCCAAGGCGGTCGCCAAGATCGTCGACGACGCCGATGTCCTATTGGAGTTCTTCAAGTACCCGGCCGAGCACTGGATCCACCTGAGGACCACGAACCCGATCGAAAGCACCTTTGCCACAGTCCGTTTGAGGACCAAGGTGACCAAAGGGCCGGGTTCACGAGCAGCGGGGCTGGCAATGGCCTACAAGCTCATCGAGGCCGCCCAAGCCCGTTGGCGCAAGGTCAACGCCCCCGAGTTGGTCGCCCTCGTACGTGCGGGCGCGGTGTTCCACAAAGGCAAGCTGCTTGAACGACCCACCGACATCACCCCCAAACCGTCGACGGGCGAGCCCGCAACCGCCGGATCGGAGGTCGCCTGAAAATCACCGATCCACAGGTCTTGACAATATCTCG
>NZ_MVHC01000073.1 GCF_002086455.1 Mycolicibacter algericus DSM 45454 | reverse complement strand
CGTCTGGACCAAAACCGCCGACCAAATCCTGGAATCCATCGCCAACTACTGCCGACGAATTAATGACTCAGGACACTAGCCGAGAGACGCGAGGATCTGGCCGATGCCGAATCGGAACCGGGCCTCGTAGTCTGCTGAGAGGAAATCATCCAGTACCGCATGCAGATTGGGGAAATCCTTCTCGGTCACGACATCCGGTAGACCGCTCGGCAAGGCATCGGGCGCCCGCTGCTCCTCCTGGACCAGGCCCAGGGTGAAGTAGAAGAGGCTCCACGCGGTCCAGGCCGCCGGCTTGGCCGCGACTCCACCGCTCCGCAGCACCGCGACCAACCGGTCGCCGAAGGCCAACGTCGCCGGTAGGGCCGGGAAGGTCCCGGCAACGACAACCGCACCGTCACGGTGTCGCAGCATCGCCTGGCGGAGCCGACCCAGCAACTGAGCCGCCCGCCTGCGCCAGTCGCCGTGTAACTGGTCCGCCTCCGCCTCCCCCACGATTGCGTCGGCCATCAGTTCGAGCAGCCGCCCTTTGGTGCCGATGTGCCACATCACGGTGTTCATGCTGACGTCGAGTTCCGTTGCTATCGCGCGCGTCGAGAGCTTCGCGATTCCCTGTCCGTCCAGGACGACGAACGCCGCCCGCACCACATCGTGAACACCGAGGCCGGCCCGCGCCCGGACGACACCTTGATTCTTGGTCACTGACCAAGTATACAAGGGAGTTGTATTTCTTGGTCAGCGATAGAGAGGAGAGGTCCGTGCCGGCCGACCCGACCTTTGATGCCATGTACCGCGATGAGCAGACCGACGCCGGAACGGTTCCCTGGGATATCGGCGGCCCTCAGCCGGCAGTGCAGGAACTCGTAGCCCACGGCGCGTTGCGCGGCGAAGTGCTGGATCCGGGCACCGGCCCCGGCCATCACGCAATCCATTTCGCCGCGCGGGGATACACAGCCACCGGTGTCGACGCCTCGCCGGCAGCGGTCGAGCACGCCCGGCGCAATGCCGAGCGCGCGGGAGTGACCGTGGACTTCCGGGTCGCCGACGCGACCCGGCTGGCCGACTTCGAAGGCCGGTTCGACACCGTCGTCGACAGCGCGTTCTATCACGTGTTCGCGCACGACGAGGAGTTGCAGGCGCGCTACATCCGGGCGCTGCACTTCGCTACCGCTCCCGGCGCGCGGTTGTTCATGTTCGAACTCGGACGACACAACCTCAACGGCTTGCAGTTCGACGGCCTGCCGGCGGATAACTTCGGCCGGCTGCTCGGCGAGAACGGTTGGCGTCTCGATTACCTCGGGACCTCCACCTACGTCGGCGCTTTCGGCCCGCGAGCGTTGGCATTCCTTTCGCGGCTGGACTCCGACGATGGTGTCGCACCGCAGATGAAGGGGCTGCCGGATCAGTTGGGGGCGTTGGAACCGCCACTGGACAACCACCGCGTCCACCTGCCGATGTGGTCGGTGGTCGCCAGCCGACTGACCTAACCGCCGTCGGCCTCGTGTGTCACTGTGTTCACTTGTGCCACTGTGGTTTTGGCTGTGGATGGTTTCTGCGGAGTGTCGGTGCGGATCGCTAGAATTAGCACATGCGTTCGAGTGATCGGGAAGAAATCGTCGAGGCGTTCGACGCTCTTTCGGCCGATCTGGATAAGGCCCTGGAGCTGGACTTCTCGGCAC
>NZ_MVHC01000072.1 GCF_002086455.1 Mycolicibacter algericus DSM 45454 | reverse complement strand
GCGAGGGTGCCGGGGTGGTGGTGCTCAAGCGGCTCTCGGATGCCCAGCGTGATGGTGATCGGGTGTTGGCGGTGGTGCGGGGTTCGGCGGTGAATCAGGATGGGCCGTCGTCGGGTCAGACGGTGCCGTCGGGTCCGGCGCAGCAGAAGGTGGTGCGGGCGGCGTTGGCGGCGTCGCGGTTGTCGCCGGCCGATATTGATTATGTGGAGGCGCACGGGACCGGGACGGCGCTGGGTGATCCGATCGAGTTGGATGCGTTGGCGGCGGTGTTCGGTGAGCGGGGTGCGGCGGCGCCGTTGGTGTTGGGGTCGGTCAAGACCAACCTCGGTCACCTGGAGTCGGCTGCCGGTGTCGCGGGTTTCATCAAGACGGTGTTGGCGGTGCAGCACGGGTTCATTCCGCGGCATTTGAATTTTTCGGCGTTGACGCCGAATGCCGGTGTGGGGGCGTCGAAGTTTCAGGTTGCGGCGCAGGCGATGGAGTGGCCGGCGGTGTCGCGTCCGCGTCGGGCGGGGGTGTCGTCGTTCGGGGTGTCGGGCACCAATGCGCATGTGGTGGTCGAGCAGGCGCCGGTGTCGGAGTCGGTGTCGCCGGTTGCCGAGCCGGTGGTGAGTACGTTGCTGGTTTCGGGGAAGTCGCCGGCGCGGATTGCGGCCACGGCCGGGGTGCTGGCCGACTGGCTGGCCGGCGATGGCGCCGACGTACCGCTGACCGATGTCGCCCACACGCTCAACCACCACCGGACGCGCCATCAGAAGTTCGCCACCGTCGCCGCCCGGGACCACCGACAGGCCATCGCCGGTCTGAGCGCGCTGGCCGCCGGAGAGTCCGCACCCGGCGTCGTCGAGCCGGCAACGGTGCTGCCCGGGCCCGGTACGGTGTTCGTGTTCTCCGGGCAGGGTTCGCATTGGGCGGGGATGGGTCGGCGGTTGTTGGTCGATGAGCCGGTGTTTGCGGCGGCGATTGATGAGTTGGAGCCGGATTTTGTTGCGCAGGTGGGTTTTTCGCTGCGGGATGTGATCGCCTCGGGTGCTGAGATTTCCGGTGATGCGCAGGTGCAGCCGGTGATCATGGGCTTGCAGGTGGCGTTGGCGGCGTTGTGGCGTTCCTATGGTGTGGAACCGGATGCGGTGGTGGGGCATTCGATGGGGGAGGTGTCTGCGGCGGTGGTGGCCGGGGCGCTGACGCCGCAGCAGGGGTTGCGGGTGATCGCGGCGCGGTCGGTCTTGATGTCGCGGCAGGCCGGTGCCGGGGCGGTGGCGTTGTTGGAACTGGATGGCGCGGCGGCGCAGGAGTTGTTGGCGGGTTATCCGCAGGTTGAGGTGGCCGGGTACTTGTCGCCGCGGCAGACGGTGGTGGCGGGTTTGCCGGCCGAGGTGGATGAGGTGATCGCGGCGGTGGCCGGCCGGGAGCGGTTTGCGCGGCGGGTCAATATGGAGGTGGCCTCGCATACCGCGTTCATGGATCCGATCCTGGCTGAGTTGCGGGCGGAGTTGGCGGATCTGGTTGCGTCGGCCCCGCGGATTCCGTTCTTTTCCACGGTGGTTGATCCGGCCGGGCCGGTTCCAGTGCTCGATGCCGACTATTGGGTCGCCAATGTGCGTCAACCGGCGTTGGTCGCCCAGGCCATCACCGCCGCGGCACGCGAGCACGGCATCTTCATCGAGATCAGCCCCCACCCGCTACTGAC
>NZ_MVHC01000071.1 GCF_002086455.1 Mycolicibacter algericus DSM 45454 | reverse complement strand
GCGGGATACCTGCTTGCACGTCCCATAACTCGAATCCTCCCAAGATCGGGAGTCTCCGGACTTACCGGGACGGCTCAGGCATACAGCGATAACACCACCTCATCGACATCGGTGAGCCGGCGCTGGCGCTTCTTGACGATCTGCGGCTCAAAGCTGCCGTCCCGGTCCCGCGGCACGTCGATAGCCACCGCTCCACAGGCATCGGTGAGCACCGTTTTCGAACGGACCCCGTTGCGAGAGTTGCCGCTACCGCGGCCTTCCGGGGCGTGCTTGTCATAACCGAGGTGCTCTGACAATTCCTCGTCGAGTGCGGTCTCGACCACCGTTTTGGTGACCGCCTTGAGCAACCCGTCCGGGCCGGTCAGCGCCACCCCCGCATCACGGGCCTGACGCACCAACTCGCGGGCGACTTCCAGCTCATCGACCTCGCGGTTCTCAGGGACTTCAATCGCCGCCGAAGCGGTCTGTTCTTCACTGCTCTGCGATGGCTCCACAGCCACGACAGTCTCGGTCATCAGACGACCCTTCTGCCCCCGACACACCGGGGGGCCGTCAGGCCACTTACACCGTTACTGCGACAGTCCCGTTAACGGCATTGGCATCGAACCCGGGGCGGTTCAGTTCGTCGGGGGTCATGCGGCGTGTGTTTGGGAAGTGTCGTTGGTGTCGAGTCGCGTCAGGTGCTCGTGTAGGTCTGCGGCGGTGTAGCGCCAGGTGAAGGGCCTGTGGGTGGCGTTGTAGCGGTCCTGAAACGCCGTCAGGCGTTGCTTGAGCGCGGCGAGGTCGGGGAAGTCGTTGGGAGTTAGTATTTTCCGTTGCACGATGGAGAAGTAAATCTCGACTTGGTTGAGCCAGGAGGCGTGCACCGGAGTTGACCTGTTTCTGACTTTGCGATAGAGATTCGCGTTGGATCAGACAACATCGGTGGGGTCCTTGATGGGTTGAGTGTGCCGGTTCTTGCGGTGCCAGGCAAGGCGGCGGTTGCGGGCGGATTCGAGCCCGGCTTGTCGTGCTTTGCGGATGGCCTCCCCTCGTCCTTCGTGTTCGTCGTTGGGTGTGACGTATCTGATGCCGGCATGCAGCCGGACCCCGTTCCAGTGCTCGCGAGTGATGGCGAGTTCAGCGCGCAGGGTGGCGGGGTCGGTGATCGCGAGCAGGTGCGGAAACTCGGCCTTGAGGTGGCCGTTGAAGCTCTCGATCCATGCCTGATCGGTCGGGGTGCCCGGGCGGCCGAAGTGCTGGGCGATCGCGCACAACGCCATGAACTCCCGGGTGGACCCCGATGTCATCTGCGGGCCGTTGTCAGATACCGCGAGCAGGATCGGCCGGGCCTGGTCGTCGGTGTCGAGGTCGACGAGGCCGTCTTGGCGTCGCTCGACGGCGTCCAGGAGGCCCTCGGCATCAAGTGCGTCGGTGAACCCGACTTCGACCTGAGTGGAGGTTTCCTCGGCGGAGACCACCTCGGTGATCCACTTGCGTGAGACCAGATCCTGAATGATCAGCACCGCCATACTGGCCCTGGTGAAGTGCGTCGTGTCGTAGATCCAGATCGAGTTCGGCGTGTAGTCGACCCAGTCTGGGAACTGAATCGCCCTGGGTTGCGTGGAGGCTCCGAACCTTGGAAACGAGGATGGAGCCATGTCGAACAAGCAGTCGCCGGGTAAACCGACGAGTCGTCGTTACAGTCCGGAGGAGAAGGCCTCCGCGGTGCGGATGGTGCGCACCCTGCGCGCGGA
>NZ_MVHC01000070.1 GCF_002086455.1 Mycolicibacter algericus DSM 45454 | reverse complement strand
CCTCAACGACACACCAAGAGCCCAACCGCCCCGGTCAGCCGCAGGCCCGAAACCCCACCATCCCAGGGGACTTAGCCCCGCTGCCGCCGGGCATCTCGGAGAACCGGACCAACCTGGCCCCACCGCGGGATTCGACACGGGGCAGTGGCGAGGTCGGAGAGGCGCCGCTGGCTCCCGACCAATCCCCACCGGCTCCCCCAGCCGCTGAGCTGCCCCCGCTGCCCCCCGTTCAACCGCAGTCAACGGTCATCGGTGGCAACGTCGGCCCGGTGGGCAGCCCTCAGGAGAAAGACCAGTTAAGTCTCATCGTCGGTGCTGAGGCGAACGCGGCAACTGCGTTGCTGCTGGGGCCCGTGGCGCGCGGGGCGACGGTACATTTTGCGTTGGATTCTGGGGGGCGTCGGTGAGTTACCGCAAGCCGCTGATCGGCCTGAGCCTGTTCCTGGTGGTGGCGACGGTGGGGAGCTGGATGGTCCTGGTCACACTGCGTCGCGAGGTCGCCGGCGTGACGAACAGCTATTCGGCCATCTTCACCGACGTTTCCGGGCTGCATCCCGGCGATGATGTTCGCGTTGCCGGAGTTCGCGTCGGAAGGGTGGATAGGGTCGACCTGGATGGCGCCCTGGCCAAAGTCACCTTCCGAGTGCAGCGGGAACAAGTCCTCTACAAGGACACCATCGCCGCGGTGATCTATCAGAACATCATCGGGCAGCGCTACCTCGGACTGGCAGAGGGAACGTCCGGGGACCGGACGCCGCTGGCAGACCGAAGCCAGATCCCCTTGGAGCGCACCAGGCCGTCATTCGACATCTCCTATCTGCTCAACGGGTTCGAGCCGCTACTTGCCTTGCTGGACCCGCAGCAGTTGGACAATCTGATGAACGGGATCATTCAAGCGCTACAGGGGGATTCCGGGTCGGTGCTCACACTGATCAGTGAGGTGTCGGCGCTCGCCGAATCGCTGGCGGGCCCTGATCAAGTTCTCGGTGATGTCATCACCAAACTCAATGACGTGGTGAGTAACCTGGCCGGGCAGACCGACGGCCTGCGGACGCTGATTGGTCAAACTCGTGACGTGTTAGCCACTGTCGGGAACCGGCGCGACCAGTTAGTGGCATCCGGGGGATCGATCAACACGGCAGTCGAACGATTGGCAACGATCACCGACAATATCCGCCCCGATCTGCAAGAAATCATCCGCCGCGAACCCGGATTCACCGGGCACCTCACCGGCGACGCTCGGGAACGTTTCGCGTACATGGGGGCAAATCTTCCGATGCTCCTCAAGGGGCTTGCCCGAGTAAGCCAAGATGGGGCCTACATGAACGGCTATCTGTGCGATGTCAACTCCTCGATCTTCGCGTTCCTCAGCCGAGTGATTCCGGGAACTGTGCGACTCGCGTCGCCGGGCAACGTCATCCAACACTCAGCGATGTGCAGGTAAACCACCATGTTCGATCGGCTCAAACGACCCGTCGAGGCGTACAACAAGACCTGGCTGGGCACCATCTCGCTGACACTCACCGCGGTGGTGGTGGCCGTGCTTATCATCGCGGTCGGCCACTTGTCGGCGGGGCAGAGCGGGTATCGCGGCGAGTTTCTCCAGGCGGCGCAGATCCGCTTGGGAGACCAAGTTACCGTCGCGGGGATTTCCGTGGGTAGCGTCAACGGAGTGGAACTTGCCGATGACCATGTCATCGTAAAATTTAAGATACGCAACGACATTCGCCTAGGGCGTGACACCCGCGCCGCGATCAAGCTGACCACTCTGCTCGGATCGCGTTATCTCGAGTTGTCCCCCGCCGGCGACGGGGAACTTGACCGCCACACCATCAGTTTGGCGAACACATCGGTTCCCTACGATCTACAAAAGACGCTGGCCGATGCGACGACCACATTCGAACAGGTGGACGCCTGAGCCGTCCCGGTAAGTCCGGAGACTCCCGATCTTGGGAGGATTCGAGTTATGGGACGTGCAAGCAGGTATCCCGC
>NZ_MVHC01000007.1 GCF_002086455.1 Mycolicibacter algericus DSM 45454 | reverse complement strand
ATCGCCCCCTGCCCGTCGCCACGGCTGGTCACGTGAGGTCACCCAGGCGACGTCCTGGTTCGCCGGAGTGCCCCCACCCCCGGCCATCGCCTGCATCATCGCCCCGGCCAGGGCCGCCTCACCGACCCCGGGTTGCAGTGCGTTCACCGTTGCCGCCAGCGCCGACTCCGCGACGGCGATGGCGCTGCGCAGCGCGGTCAGCTCGTCGGGCGTCTTTATCGCCCGGGCCGCCCGCATGGCCGGTTCACCGTCGACGAGTTCGGCTTTGGGAAAGGCCAGCGGCAGCAGTTGGGCGAACAGCGGTGAGATCGCGTCGGTTCCAACCCGGCGCGCGGTGAGAGCGCCCTCGATATGCGCCAGCGCGGCAATGATATTCGTCGGATTGCACGAGATCTCGTAGAGATTGTCGTGCGGGATGTCTTCGGGGACACCGTCGTCCCAACTGCTCAGCAGGTGGATGGCGCCGGTTGCGCGCACCAGAACGCAGTTGGGCGAGAACGGCCGGGTGCCGGCCGTCCAGCGCTGCGGTACGCCGGTGACATAGCGAACGTTGGCCTGGCGCCCCAGCACCAGCACGTCGAGGTCGTGAGCCGCCATCTGAGCCAGGGCACGCTCACGCCGCCCGCAGCGCAGCCCGGCGACATCGGGCAGGACTTCAGTGCTCATAGGGCGCAAACGGGTAGTCGGTCAGCGAGATGAAGCCTTCATCGGTGACCACCACGACTTCTTCGCCGCGGTATCCACCGGTGCCGTCTTCCCACACCATCGGCTCCAGCACCAGCACCATGCCGGGCTCGAAGACGAAGTTCCGGTCGAACTCCGCGCCCAGGTCGGTGCCGATCTTGGGCATCTCGGTATCGGTCACTCCGATGCCGTGGCCGAGGCAACCGTGCGGCAGCCACGGCCGCACGCCGGCATTGGCGGCGGTGGCCACGCGAGCCAGCTCGGCGGCATTGCAGCCCGCACGGATCACTTCCTGCATGGCCGAGATGATCTCCCGCCACCTCCGGAACTGGGCACGCTGGCTTGACGTCGGTTCGGAACCGGCTATCCAGGTTCGCCCGAGTTCTGAGCAGTACCCGTCACAGCTGATCGAGACCTGGCTCCACAGCACGTCGCCCGCGCTCAGCTCCCGCCCGGTCGCCAGCAGTGGCAGCGCCAACTCCCCGTGGGTGGTCCACACGCCGGCGGCCCTGCTGGCCGGCATCACCTGCCAGATCGGTTCGAACATGCTGGCGTCCGCACCCAATTCGAATGCCCGCCGCAGGAAGTGGGCTGACAGGTCGAGTTGGCGGGCCCCGGGCGCCAGCATCGCCTGCGCGGCGGCCATCGCCTGCTCGGTGATCCGGCAGGCGGAGCGGATGTAGGACAGCTCATCGGCGGTCTTGATCAACTTGGCGTCGGCGACCACCTGTATCGCATCGATCGGCCGTCGGCCGGGAAAGAGGTGCTGCTGAGCGCGGCGCATGGCACCGGTGCACTCGTCAACGCCGACCGCGGAGCCGGCCGGGATGAGTTCGGCGATCTGCTTGGCGAACTGCGCTACCCCTTCATCGAATTCGAGGTACACCGGCCCGTGCAGGTGATCGGCCGGCAGCTCCGGGTTCTCCGAGCCACCCCGGTGGAACGGCAGGAACAGATGCGGGTGCGGGTCATCGGCGAGGACCACCGCAACCGGTCGGTCCACGTGGGACAGTCCGGCGTCGCCGAGCCGACGGCTGGTTCCGGTTGCGTAGGTGACGGCGTCGTTGCCCAGCAGCACCAGGGCGTCGATTCCGCGTTCGGCCATCGCCGCGCGCAACCGGGCGCCGGTCTCCCGACGTAACCGTGCCCGGTCCGGGACATCTGCGATCTCAACGCTGCCGACCGCGGCCGGCAGCGTTGCCGCAGCCGGCCCCATCAGACCCTCAGGAAGTTCTTGATGTTGGCGCTCACCACTTTTGCGGCGTCCTCGGGTCCCAACGCGTTGACCACGCCGGCCAACGACTTCTCCGAGTAGCCGAAGGTGCTTTCGTTATGCGGGTAGTCCGACGACCACATCACCTTGTCCACCCCGATCTCGTCGATGAGCCGCAGGCCCAGCGGATCAACCATGAAGGACGCACTCATGTGGGTGTCCCAGTAGTGCCGGATGTCGTGCTGCAGCTGGTGGCTGAACATGTGCTGGTAGGACGCGAGCAGGTGTTCGGCGTCCTGCAAAGCGGTGGGGACCCAGGCGATCCCACCTTCGAACCAGCCGATCCGCAGCCCCGGGTGACGGTCCAGGATGCCCGAGAAGATGTATTTGGCGAACTGCTCCCGGAACGAGTCGACGTTGACCATC
Source organism: Mycolicibacter algericus DSM 45454 (assembly GCF_002086455.1). GTDB lineage: Bacteria > Actinomycetota > Actinomycetes > Mycobacteriales > Mycobacteriaceae > Mycobacterium > Mycobacterium algericum. The sequence goes on along the minus strand of NZ_MVHC01000007.1, from coordinate 215,395 downwards.
ATGCCGACCACGACGCTGTTGATCTCACAGGGTGTCTTGGGCGGGGTTTCACCGATGTGGTGGGTGATCGGCAGCCCGGACTGCTCGATCTCATCCCATACCGGATCCATCGCCCGGGAACCGAAGTCGATGATGTTGCCGTCGTCGTCCTTGCCGGGGTTCAGTGGGAGCAGGAACGTCTTGAGCCCCAAGGATTTCAGTTCTTCCACGGTACGCCGGGTACCGGCAGGGTCCCACCAGTTGATCAGACCCACGCCGTAGAAGTGGCCGTTCGACCGCTCCTGCAGCTCCGCCATGTACTCGTTGTAGATCCGGAAGACCCGCTCCCGCAGTTCCTTGTCGGGAAAATGAAACAATGCGAGTACCGCATTCGGAAACGCCAGTTCCTTGTCGACGCCGTCGCTTGCCAGCTCCTGGATCCGGGCCTCGATATTGCTGCTGGCGGCGCCGGCCAGGTCGTCGTACTGCATCAGCACCGCCGAGAAGTCGCCCGGCAGGAACGACTGCCCCTTGCGCCCGACCATGTAAGCGCCGTCCTCGTACCAGATCCGGGGCGCCTTGTCCTTGAGGTCGTCGGGGAATCGTTGGTAGAAGATGTCGTCGGCGATCGAGATATGGTTGTCGGCGGAGAACACCTCGGTGCCGGTCGGCAGCCCCACGGCGTGGGCGTCGCCGCCGGCGTTGCCGCGACGGTCCTTGGGGGCGCCGTACCCGCCCGGCGGGTAGAACTCAGCGGTTTGTGTTGCGCTACTGGACATGTCAATCCACTCCAATCGGGCGGTTACCAGGTGACGGGGAGTTCGTAAACGCCGTAGGCGAGGCGGTCGTTCTTGAACGGGATCTCATCGACGCTCACCGCGAGCCGCAACGTCGGTATGCGGCGGAACAGCGTGCGGAAGGCGATCACCATCTCGGCGCGCGCCAGCTGCTGGCCTACGCACTGATGGGGACCGAAGCCGAAGGCCATGTGCTGGCGGGCCGGCCGGGCCAGATCGAGCACCTCCGGGTCGGGGAAGACGGCCGGGTCCCAGTTGGCCGGCGCCAGGTCGATGATGATGCCCTCGCCGGCGCGGATCGTCTCACCGCCGATCTCGATATCCTCGAGGGCGACCCGGCGCTGGCCGGTGTGAATGATCGACAGGTAGCGCAGCAGTTCCTCGACCGCGTTGGCGATCGCGGCGTCATCGTCACCGCGGAACACCGCGGTGCGCTCGGCGATCTTGTCGGGCTCACCCAGCAGCGCCACGATGCCCAGGCCGATCATGTTCGCAGTCGTCTCGTGGCCGGCGATGAGCATCCCGGTGCCCAGCTGGGTGGCCTCGCGCACCGACAGCTCGCCGCTGGTGACACGCTTGCCCAGATCCGAAACCATGTCCTCGGCCGGTTCGGCCATCTTGGCCTCCAACAACCGGACCAGGTACTTGGACAGTTCGGTGGCGCCCTCGGCGAGGTCGTCGGAGGTGGCGTTGCGGTCCACCCCCATGGTGGCGTGCTCTTGAAAGAACTCGTGGTCCTCATACGGCACGCCGAGCAACTCGCTGATCACCAGCGAGGGAATCGGCAGGGCGAATTTCTCGATCAGGTCGGCCGGCTGCGGTCCCGCCAGGATCGCGTCGATGTGCTCATCGGTGATCCGTTGTGCCACCGGGGTCATGGCTGCGACGCGCTTCATGGTCAGCGACGGCGACAGGATGCGCCGGTACCGGATGTGTTCGGCGCCGTCGGTGGTGAACACCGATTTCGGACGGTGGTCGACGCTGGCGCGCATCATCTCGTTCCAATGCGGGAAGCCGGGCTGGTGGTCGTCGACGCTGACCCGGGGGTCGGAGAACAGCGTGCGCACCGCCTCATACCCGGTGATCAGCCACGGCGTGCTGCCGTCCCAGATCCGCACCCGGCTCAGCGGAGCCTGCGCGGCCAGCGCCATGGTCTCCGGCGGCGGGGCGAACGGGCACCGAGCGTCCCGGCTCATCGGGTACTCCGGTGTTGCGGTGGCCGCAATGGTGGTTGCGTCGGTCACGCTTTACTCCTCGACGATCTTGATGGCTCCGGATGGACAGACTCGGGCTGCTTGCCGCACGGCGTCGGCGAGTTCTGCTGGGGGATTCTCATCGAGCACGACGACGACGCCGTCCTCGTCGCGTTGGTCGAATACCCGGGGCGCGAATCCGACGCACTGCCCCGACGACGCGCAGATGTCCTGGTTGGCGGTGACCTTCATGGCGAACCTCCCTGAACTCCGGTGACCGGGGCCAGCCACAGCCCGACGATCGCGTCGATGAGGCCGGACCCGGCCTCGCCCCAGCTGATCGACGCCGACGAACCGGAAGCCAGCGCACGTTCGTGGTCGGCACAGGTGTGCATCAACAGGTTTCGGGCCATCACGTTGCGGGCCTGGTGGACCCGCACCGGAAGCTCCGGCAGGCACCGATTGATGCCGTCGATGACCTGCACCAGAGAGGGCGAGCTCAGTGCGTCCTTGACGACGATGTCGTGATAGGCCGGGTCGGCCATCACCTGCGCGGCGAACCGCGCATACCAGGTCGGGTTACCCAGCGCGGCAAGATGATCGGTGAGTGGCCGCACCAGACAGGACACCCAGCCACGCAGATCGGCGGAATTCACCGCACCCGAGACCATGTTCTCGCGCAGCCGTTCGACCGGAACACGGTGGCGACGCTCGATCTCCCGCACCAGATCGGTCTTGGTACCGAAGTGGTAACCGACGGCGGCGTTGTTGCCCTGGCCGGCGGCTTCGCTGACCTGACGGTTGGAGACCGCGAACACCCCGTGTTCGGCGAACAGCTGTTCAGCTGCGGTGAGGATCGCCTCCCGCGTGCTATTGGCCCGCTCAGCGCGCACGGCCCGATCAGCGGTGGTCACCGCGCCAGTCAACCCCGTCCAACCAATTAAGTCAAGCGATTGATTTAACGCGTCCGGTCGCTCCGCCGACGGATCGCTTTGCCGGCCGATGTGCCGCCGTCGACCGGCAATACCGTGCCGGTCACATAGCGGGACCGATCGCCGGCGAAGTACAGCGCGGCTTCGGCCACGTCGGCCGCGGTGCCCTCCCGCTTCAGTGGGCGATCGGCGCGCATCGTCTCCCGGATGCCCGCTTCGTACCGTTCGATGGCCTCCTGGTCCAGCCCCGCGGCGGCCGACGACGCCACGAACGGCGTCGGAATGTTGCCGGGTGCGATGGCATTGACCCGGATGTCGTAGTACGCCAATTCGATGGCGGCGGACTTGGTGAACTGGATGACCGCAGCCTTCGAGGCACGGTAGGTCATCACCCCGCCACCGGCCTGGATACCCCCGATCGAGGTCAGGTTGATGATCGATCCTCCGCCGGCTTTGGACATCCGCCGGGCGGCATCGCGGGTGCCGGCCATCACGCCGAGCACGTTGACCGCCATGATCCGGTGAAAATCGGCCAAGTCGTCGTCAAGGAATCGGTTGTGCATGGTCCCCGAGACACCGGCGTTGTTCACCATGATGTCCAGGCCACCGAACGTCTCGACGGCGGCGTCGACCAGGTCGCCGACCTGTTGCGGGTCGGCGACGTCGGCGACCCGGAACACCGTGTCGGCGCCGAGCTCGTCGGCGAGCGCCGCCCCGCGCTCCGGGTCCAGGTCGGCGAGGACCACCCGGGCTCCCTCGGCGAGGAACCGCTCGGCGATCCCCCGGCCCAGACCGGATGCGCCCCCCGTGACGATCGCCGTCTTACCCGCCAGCTCGTTGACCATCGACCACCCTTCGCCAGGAACATCGCAGCGGTTCGACTCAACCCGTTTCACCTCGCTCAGTCAAGCGACTGAATTAAATGGCTGGGGCTCCGGGCCCGGCGGTCAGGGCGTGAACCGGATATGCAGTCTGGTCAGCCCGCGCAGGATGAAGGTCGGCAGGTACCGGTACCTGCGCTGCCCGGGCGGACCATGCACTTCCTCGTCGATCCGGATTTCAGAGGTGCGGTCGAGCAAGCGCTGGAGGCTGACCACCGCCTCGGTGCGCGCCAGCGGGGCGCCGGGACAACTGTGCGGACCGCGACCGAAGGCGACGTGATTGCGTGCGTTGGCGCGCTCGGCGTCGAAGGCCTCCGGGTCCTCGAACTTGGCCGGGTCCCGATTCATCGCCGCGTTGACCAGCATCACGATGGTGCCGGCCGGGAGGTCGACGCCGGCCACGGTGACCGGCACCCTGGCCATCCGGAAGTCGCCGCGCACCGGGCTCTCGTAGCGCAGGCATTCCTCGATGAACCGCGGCAGCAGATCGCGGTTGTCCCGCAGTCGTCGTTGCAGCGCTTGGTCTTCGGCGATGATCATGACCGCCGTCGACAACAGCCGCACGGTGGTCTCCTGGCCGGCGGCAAACAGGTTGGCCGCCACCCGGACGGCGTCGATCACCTCCGGCGTGGTGCCGTCGGGAAAGGTCGCCGAGGCCACACCGGTCAGCACATCACCGCGCGGTTCGGCGCGCCGGTCGGAGATGTACTCGGTGAATTTGCCGTACAGATACTCCAGCGGCGTATGCGTCATCGCATCACCGGAACTGCTCCCAATGGTCCCGGTGGCACCCTTGAGCAGTGCCGCGCGGAACTCGTCGTGATCGGATTCGGGAACACCGAGCAGATCCGCGATCACCAGCATCGCGAACGGGTTGGCGAAATCACCGATGAATTCGCACGATCCGCCGGTCAGCACCTCGTCGTACTGCTGGTCCGCCAATCGCCAGATGAACTCCTGATTCTCCTTGAGCCGCTTGGGCGTGATCATCCGGGCCAGCAGCTCCCGGTGCGCGGTGTGCTTGGGCGGGTCGAAGGTGGGCAGCTGATCGCTGAACGGCAGTTCGTCACGATGCTTGTCGATCAGCGGCGAGACGTCTTCCCCCTCCAGCGGAACCGGGAAACCAGGGAACGGCCCGGTCACCGACACGCAGGCCGAGAACCGCTCGGTGTCGTTGTAGATCGCCACCCCTTCGTCGTAGCCGGTCACCATCACCACACCGTGGTGCGGTTCCCTGCGCAGCGGGCATTCGTCGCGCAGCTGCGCGAGGTAGGCGTACGGGTCATGCAGCAGGGCGTTGTCGGTGAAGAAGTCGACCGCATCGATGTCGGTTCTGTTGGCGTCAAGGCTCACTCGGAGATCTCCACCGAGGAATAGCTGTCCAGCATCTCCATGTTCGGCAGTGCCATCTGCAGATACAGATCGATGTGGCGGATCTTTTCGTCGTCGGTGAACTCGTAGACCGACAGCGAGTTCACCACCGACGTGAAGTCGCCGACCTCACTGCGTTCTTCGAGTTCGAGGAAGACCACGCCGTCGACCTCACTGATCCGTTTGAACGAGGCCTCCCAGCTGGACGACGGCGCCCAGTTCGACAGAAATCCAAGGTACTCCGGCCAATTCATGACCTCTTTGAAATTGCCGACACGCTCGAACTCGCCGGTGTCGACCAGTGCCGCCAGCGGGGCCCAGTCGTCGGCGGTGAAGCCGGGCCGCTTGGCGGCGTCGGCCAGCCGTTTGACCGTCTGGGTGTACAACAGCACGGTGCGCGCCCGCCCGCTATAGCCGTCGATGACCTCGTCGATGTCCTTCATTGCAACTCTTTTCTCGGGGGCGGTATCCGCGGTCAGAGGGAGACTCCGGCCCTCTCCAGGCAGCGGTGCAGCGCGTCCACATACTCGGTGGTGCCGTGGAACGGGCCGCTGACTCCGATCGCAACTTCCAGGAACGGGCTGTACTCGTCGTTGACGTGGGTCTCCCAGCGCGACACCTCGCCCTTGTCGTTGGTCTCGACGAAGCTGTAGGAGTAGAAGCCCATGGTCTTGCCGTCTTTGGTGGTGCCCTGCCACCGGGTTTTCATCACGAATCCGTTGTCGGCGGGCCAGTAGTTGAAGCTGGCGGGTTTCCAGTCGGGAAAGGTCAGTGCGTAGGCCTTGGCCTCCATCGTGGCGGCCTGCGCGGTGTCGGCGGGAAACTCCTTGAGCAAAAAGACCTGATCGCCGGTGAAGTACGGCGAGACGTACACGCCGTCATCGGCGAAGGTCCACGCCTCGTAGGTCTCCCCGTCCTGAACCCCTTGGCGCAGATAGGCGTTGCGGTACGCCTCGGCCATCCGGCGGTGGTGCTCGATACGTTCCTGGATATCCATGCTGTTCACCCTTCGCTTCGGTGGTTTGAGTTCACGGACACGGCCGCGATGCAGTTGTCGATGACCGAGTGGAAGTGCGCGATCACCACTTCCTCTTTGACCAGTGCCATGTAGGTGAGCATGCTGTTGCGCAGCCCGGCCTGCTGGCGCGGCATCTGGTCGTAGTCCTGCTGCAGGGCCTCGAAGTACTTGTAGCTGCCGGGCTCGTCGACCACGAGAGGCTCGGCGACGAACGACGCCTTGTACTCATCGGGCAGGTACATGTAGCTGGCCACATGCCAGACACAGCGATGGGGATCGCCGTCCGGGTCCGGCAGCGCCATGATGATGTGGCATTCACCGGCACGGATGGTCATGAAGAAGTTGGGGAACAGCACCCACCCGTGACTGTCGCTCATCTGCGCGTCGGTCAGCCCACTGACGTCGAGCCCCATACCGGTCAACGTGTCGCGCGTCGCCTGCTGTAGCAGCGTGCGCGCGGTGACACCCTCGGGGAAGGTCAGTGCTCCGTCCGCCGATTCGTACTGCGCCACCAGCTCTTTGAATCGGGGCAACACGGCGGCCGTCGAGGGGAAGGTGTCCGGCAGCGCCATCGTCCCCTCGACCTGGTCCGCCGGGGTGGCGCCCACGACGTCGAACGGGGCGACGGCGACACTGTGCCGGTCGAAGAACCGGTACCGGGTGGTCGCCGGGTCGATGTTGATGACCCGCAGCAGCTGCGGGTGGATGCCGTTGATGTGATAGCCCTCCTGAAAGGCGTCCATGACGACCTTCCAGTTGCAATCGATGCGCTCGGTCACGTCCATCACGGTGACCATCTCGTCGAGGTGGTACGGGGCGAGCATCGTGGCGATCTCGTCACCGATGAACTCCGACAGCGGCGCGGCCTGCGGGTCCGGGTTGAGGAAGATGAAGCCGGCGAAGGTGTCCACCGGGACTTCGATCAGGCCGTGGGTGTCCTTGTCGATCGGTCCGGCCAGATCTTCACGCAGCATGCCGGTGAGCCTGCCCTGCAGGTCGTAGGACCACAGGTGGTAGTTACACAAGAAGTTGCGCTTGGTGTTGCCACGCGCCTCCGGACAGAGCAGGTTGCCCCGGTGGCGGCAGGCGTTGACAAAGCCGCGGATCTTGTCGTCCTTGCCGCGCACCACGATGAAGGACTGGTCGAGGATCCGATACTGCTTCCAATCGCCGGTCTTGCCAAGTTCGTCGACCCGACCGGCCACCTGCCAGGTCTTCATCCAGATCGATTCACGTTCCACCGCAGCGAATTCCGCGCTGGTGTAGCGCTCGGTCGGGATCTGCATCCGGTACCGGTCGGGCCCGATGTCGTCGAGGGACGTGGCGTTGTCGACCCAGGTCCCCGGGAGTGCTGTCTGCACTGCGGCCTCCTCTGTTGTGATTGACATCACGACTATACAGCGATGTATATTTCGTACAAGAGTGTCTATTAGTGGCGTGACTCACAAACCCGATCTCGAGAGGTGGCCGATGGTGCGATCCCGGATGGAGGTCTGGGCAGACGATCCAGGCGCCGCGGTCCGGTGGGCGGGCGGGCTGATCTGCGATCGCGCCATGGCCGGGTGGGACGTTGTCGTGCGACTGCCGGCCCCCTCCGGCGGCGCCGCCCTCAAGATCCTCGGAGCCGGCGTCCGCGGACACGACGGGCAGGCCGTGCCACCCGAGTGGGCAGTGCCGCTGGTGACGATGAGCGGCGCCTGCTATGACCCGAACTGCGAACACGAGTTCCTGTCGTACGTCTGCGGCTCCGTGGTGCCTGACGGGCTTCCCCTGCCGCTCGCCGACAACGGCTTTCGGCATCGGCTCAGTGTCGGAGCGCGCGCGTTCAAGGCCCATGCCCTGAGGGCATCCGGCCTGCCGGGAGAAGTGGCCAGCACTGAGCTGTTCTGGCCGGCGATGCCCCTACCGTTCTCCGTTGTCCGTGGAAGGATCGACAGATGGCCGAACGCTGGACGATGCAACGACGCCTTGAACACACCCGAAACCTGCTGTTAGACGCCGCCGAGCAGGTTTTCGCGCGCCGCGGGTTCGACGGCGCCGCGCTGGAGGACATCGCGGACGCGGCCGGCTACACCCGGGGCGCCATCTACTCGCACTTCGGCAGCAAGGCCGAGTTGTTCCTCGCGGTGATCGAACGGCAGCGCCAGCAGTTTCTCGATGGGTTCGCCGACGTCATCGCCACCTTCCACCGGCTCGACGAACTCGACATCGACGAACTCGCCGAGCGCTGGCGCCAGCTCATCACCAAAGAGGGCCCCGACCGTTCGGTGCTGGGGTACGAGTTCACGTTGTTCCTGCTGCGCAATCCCGATGCCCGCGAGCGTGTCGCGGCCCAGCGCGAGCAGACCGCGCAGGCCCTGGCCGACTACATCACCAAAGGCGCCGCGCGGCTGGGCGGTGAGCTCGCCATGCCCGCGCTGGAACTCGCCCGCGTCATCCTGGCGGCCAACGACGGTGTCACGCTGAACAGCCTGCTCGACGACCAAGCGGTGTTCCGGCCGTTTCTGCGCATGGTGGTCGCCAATATCGTTGCGCCGCGTGGTGGCTGAGCGCCGTTACGATCAGGGGACTTTCGGCTTGATCTCCTCGATCACCCACTGCGCGTAATCGAGGTACTCATCAACCTCGCGCACCGAGGGCAGTGGCACGGCACTGACCGTCACGCCCTGCTCGGCGAGCCAGCTCAGCCGATCGATGATCTGCTGACCGCTCATCCCTGATCGCGCGTTCGGGTCGTTGCGCGCAACGTGGCCCTCCCCGACCCGCGTGGTCGCCATGCCGTGCACCACCTCGAAGGGACGCCCGTCGTATTCCGGCTGGGACTTGATGAAATCCACGCGCTGCGCGATCTGCTCCGGCGGCGTCAGGAAACTCCACCACCCCGAGGCGTACTTCGCCGCACGCCGTAGCGCCGCATCTGCATCGCCACCGATCCAGACCGGCAGATGGGGTTTGCGCACCGGCTTCGGCTCGAACGCCACCTCGTCGAAAAAGACATAGCGGCCCTCGAATCGCGGCGACTCACTGGTCCACAACTCGATGATCGCCGCCAGGTACTCATCGGCGATGCGCCCGCGTTCAGCGAACGGCACGCCGAGTAGTTCGAACTCACGCTGGAGCCAGCCCACCCCGAAGGTGACCATCATGCGGCCGCCGCTGAGCCAGTCCGCGGTGGCGAGCGCCTTGGCGAGCACGATCGGCTGGTGCAGTGGCAGCACGGTGACGCACGAGTTCAGCATGATCCGGTTGGTCGCACCGGCGAGATATGCCTGGGCGGCCGTCGACTGGAAATAGTGCGGCCCGGACAGTTCCACGTGCTCGGTGGGGATCACGAAGTGCTCGGGGACGGCGATCATGTCGTAGCCCCACTCGTCGGCGCACTTGGCCATCCGGGTTTGGTCGGCTCCGGTGACGTCGGCCTCCCACGGTTGCATCATGGCTTTGAGCCGCAGCATGTGGGGAAGGTTGAATATTAGCTTCATCTCGCCGCTGACTCTACAACAGTAGAGACATTGCGGACTAGACTCGGCAGCACCATGCGACGCAAGCCCAATCCAGATCAACGCCGGCGCGAGCTCTGCGATACCGCCATCCGGCTACTCGCCGACGACGGGATCAAGGGGGTCAGCCATCTCAAGGTGGACCGCAAAGCCGGTGTCCCCGATGGAACCACATCGTTCTACTTCCGCACCCGGTCGGCGCTGCTGCAAGCGGTGGCGGTCCGGGTCTCCGAGCTGGATCTCAAGGACCTGATCGCGGCGACGCGGGCGCAAACGCCGGCCGAACTCACCGCGGACGAACCGTCCGGGTTGGCCACCCTGGTGATGCGCACGGCGACCGGCGCGAGGCTGATCCGCACCAAGGCCCGCTACGAACTCGCGCTGCAGGCCGGCCGGGACCCACTGCTCGACGAGGCACTCCGTAGCTACGGTGACCGGTTCCGCGCCCTGATCGTCGACGTGGTGCTGCGGCTACAGGACAAGCCGGACCGCGCGCTGGCCGACCGGCAGGCCTACGTGGTGATGATGTTCATCAGCGGTGTGATGCAGGCATTCGCCGGCGGTGACCGCAGTATTCGCAGCGCCGCGGAACTGGACGCGCTCATTTCGGGGATCGTCGCGGGAGTCGGCTCTTCCTTGGCTCTACGTTAGTAGAGTAGCGTTACCCCGCAGACGAAAGGATCTGCGATGACTGCGGTACAAGATGATTCGGGCGTGTTGGCCGGCGAGGCCCGGATGCTCGTCGACGGCGAGTTGGCAGAGACCAGCAGCGGAGCGACGTTCGACGTCGTGCACCCCGCCAGCGAACAGGTCGCCGGGACGGCCACCGACGGCACGGTCGACGATATGGAACGCGCGGTCGGCGCGGCCCGGCGCGCGTTCGACACCAGCGACTGGGCCCACGATCTGGAGTTCCGGCACCACTGCCTGATGCAGCTGCACGCCGCGCTGGAGGCCGACAAGGAACGGCTGCGCCGCATACTGATCACCGAGGTGGGATGCCCGGTCACGGTCACCGGCAGCCAGATCGAGTCCCCGATCGCGGAGGTGAAGCACTGGGCCGATCACGCCCGCGGGTTCGAATACCTGGTGGACACCGGACTGCACGACACACCGCTGGGACCGGCGCGGCGCAAGCTGCACTACGAACCGCAGGGCGTGGTCGGTGCGATCACACCGTGGAATGTGCCGCTGTACCTCAACATCGCCGAGACCGTGCCGGCGTTGCTGGCCGGTAACACCGTGGTGCTCAAGCCGGCGCAGCTCACACCGTGGTCCGGGAGCGAGCTGGGCCGGATCGTCGCCGAGAAGACCGACATCCCGGCCGGGGTGTTCAACGTCGTCACCTCGAACGCCAACGAGGTCGGCGCGGCTTTGTCGGCCGACGCGCGAGTCGACATGATCACCTTCACCGGGTCCACGGCCACCGGCCGGGCCATCCTGGCGGCCGCGGCACCCACGGTGAAGAAGACACTGCTGGAGCTCGGCGGCAAGTCGGCCCACATCGTGCTCGACGACGCCGACTTCAACTCCGCCCTGCCTATGGCGGCGATGATGGCCTGTGTGATGTCGGGCCAGAGCTGCGTGCTGCCGTCGCGGATCCTGTTGCCCCGCAGCCGCTACGACGAAGGCCTGGCGGTGCTGCAAGCGTCGATGGAGAACTTCCCGATGGGCGATCCGTGGACCCCGGGCAACATGCAGGGCCCGCAGATCAGCGAGACACAGCGACGCAAGGTGCTGGGCCTGATCGCCTCCGGCCTGGACTCGGGCGCACGGCTGATCACCGGCGGCGGCGTCCCGGAGCACCTGCCCACCGGGTACTACGTGCAGCCGACCCTGCTGGCCGACGTCGATCCGGACAGCCAGATCGCCCAGGAGGAGATCTTCGGCCCGGTGCTCACCGTCACCCCCTACGACACCGACGACGAGGCGGTCGCGATCGCCAACAACTCGATCTACGGCCTGTCCGGCGAGGTCAGCAGCGCCGACGTGGACCGGGCGATGGCGGTGGCGACCCGGATGCGCACCGGCAACGTCAGCATCAACGGCAAGAGCCACTTCGGTATCGACAGCCCGTTCGGCGGCACCCGGCAGAGCGGCCTGGGGTATCGCAACGGCGCCCAGGGCTTCACCGAATACCTGCACATCAAGACGATCGGGATGCCGGAATGACGTTCCCGGCCGGCGATCACCTGGAGATCGCTGCGCTGTTGTACCGCTACGCCCGCGCGGTCGACACCAAGGACTGGGCGCTGTACCGGTCGGTGTTCACCGATGACGCCGTCATCGATTACTCGTCGGCCGGGGCCATCTGCGGCACTCGCGACGAGGTGGCCGACTGGCTGGCCGCGGGCTTCACCGCGATCCCGATGTCGATGCATTACATCAGCAACATCGAGATACTTGACTACGCCGGGGATTCCGCGCAGGTGCGGGCGATGTTCTACAACCCGATGCAGCTACCGGGGATGGCCGAGCTCAGCTACTGCGGCGGCTACTACCACCACGACCTCGTTCGCGCCGCCGACGGCTGGCGCAGCCGGAGCCTGCGCGAGGAGAATCTCTGGTTCACCAACCCCCCGACGCGGCCCGACGCCTGCTGATTTCCCTTCCCCTCCCCCGAGCCTGTAGTTGGCGTGCCCGCTACTCGCAGTTTCACGCGCCAACTACAGGCTCGTGATTGGTCGAGGAGATGTCGGAGTTGATCAGTCGCCGAAACAGAAGTCGAGCAGTAGCCGGTTGACCTGCTCGGCCTGCTCGATCTGCGGGCAGTGCCCCGCGGCGTCGACGACGACCGACCGGCCGGCGGGAATCTGATCGGCGATCTGTGCCGCCCAGCCGGGCGGCAGCAGCTTGTCGCAGCCGCCCTCGATCACCAGCGCCGGCACCGAGATGCGCTCATAGGCACGGCTGTTCGACGGCGGCGGCGGGGGCTCGGCACCCGGCCGGCGGAACCTGGCCGCCGCGATGGCCTCCCACGCCCCGGGCGCAGTGCTCGATTCATAGCGCCGCCGCACATACTCCGCGTCGGCGGGATAGGCCGGGTCGTGGAACAGTGCCGCCACGATCCGGCGCATCGCGGGCAGCGTGGCGTCATAGTCGTAGAGCGCGGCCATGTGTTCGTTCTGCTGGATCTCGCCGCCGCCGCAGATGGCGACCAGGCGGCGTACCGGCAGCAGCGGCGCGGCCGAGGTGGCGTCGACGAGCAGCATGATCGCGCCCATCGAGTTGCCCACGAAATCGGCTGACTCGACACCCAGCTGGGCGCAGAACCGCGCGACGTGGCGAATCCGCATGCCGCGACCGTCGTTGAAGTCGATGACCTTGGCCGACTCGCCGAAGCCGAGCAGGTCCGGCGCCAGCACCCGGTGCCGCTGCGCCAGGGTGGTGATGTTGCGCTCCCACCCGATCTCGGCGCCCGCGCCGAATTCCCCGCCGTGCAGCAGCACCACCGCCGGGGCGGCCGGATCTCCGGCTTCGAGGTAGGAGGTGCTCAGGCCGTCCACGGCGACGGTCTTACGCTCGATCGGCAACGTCGGCTCCTCAGTCCGGGATCAGTGGGCCGACCGGCCGGGTCGTGGTGGCGTGCACCAGCAGTTCGGCGAGCTCGGCGGGGCGACTCAGAAAGGGCGAGTGCGAGGCGTCGATGGTCAACGGCTCGACTCCGAGTCGGCGGCAGACCAGGTCGGCGAGCCAGCGCGGATAGGCGCGGTCCTGCTCACAGCGAATGAAGCTGCGCGGAATATCGGCCGCCCAGAAGTTCGGCACCGACACCGGGGCGACCGTGGTATCGCCGAACCGTTCCGGGCCCAGCCGTTCGAACGCCCATCGCAGCGTGTCGTCGTCGCAATCGTGGTAGAAGTATTGCCGCGCACCGTCGATGTCGGCGAAGGTCATCGCGCCGTCGTCGGCGAAGTGCAGGTGGGACAGCATGTCGCCGGCCGCGGTGTCGAAGAACTCGGCTCCGTCGCTGCCCATCGTCATCGCATCGGTGTAGCTGCGTCCCTCCCGGGGCAGCGCCGCCGCGAGATAGACGATGTGGCGCACCAGGTCCGGTGCGCTGTCGGCGCCCAGCGTCGCATCGAAGCCGCCGCCGGAGTGTCCCACCAGGACGTCGCCGGGCTGTAGCACCTCCGTGACGGCCTCGCGCCGGTTGGCCAGCGTCGACTCCTCGCCGAGCCGGGCGCCGTGTCCGGGCAAGTCGATGGCGATAGCGCTGTGGCCGATGCGCTCCAGCTCCGCCATGGTGCGTTCCCAGCACCAGGCGGCGTGAAATCCGCCGTGGACGAATACGAATCGCATGTGCTTTCCTCTGCCGGTCTACTTGATCGCGATCGGGTTCACCGGTGACCCGACGCCACCGGTCACCCGCAGCGGTGGCGCCACCAGTTGGAACTCATAGACGCCGTCCGCGGCGCAGTCGGCAGCCAGCGCGCCGAGATCCCAGTACTCCCCGAGCATCATCCCCATGTCGCGCAAGCACAGCATGTGCATCGGCAAGAACGTGCCCTCGACCCCGGAGACCGGGTTCTCGACCATCAGGTTGTCGGCGGCCACCGCGGCGATGTCATGCTCGTGCAGCCAGGTGGCGCACCGCCAGTCCAGTCCCGCGCCCGGCTCGGCGCCGTCGCCGGTCTCGGAAAACCGTTGCCACCAACCGGTTCGGACCAGCACGATGTCGCCGGGGGAGATCGTGACCTGCTGGGAACGTGCTACGTCGTCGAGTTCGTCCGGGGTGATCGGGGTGCCGAGCGGCAGGAATGTCTCCGCACCACGGTGGGCGACCACGTCGAGCAGCACCCCGCGGGAGGTGATGCCCTTGCCGTCGACTTTGTCGATGCCGCAGTGGTAGGCGCCCAGGCTCGTCACCGAGCCGGCCGGGAAACCGTTGTAGAGCTGATCGTCGTAGTAGACGTGCGACAGCGCATCCCACTGGGTGGCGGCCTGCAGCGGCATGACGACCATGTCGTCGTTGAATCGGAAGGGATTGTCGGTGAAGAACTCACTCAGCTGCTGTGCCACGATATTGCGGTGCCATTCCGGGCCGTATTGCGCCAGCGTGTGCACGTCTCCGCCGTCCACGGTCATCACGTGAATCGGGTTGTGCCGGAACGCGAATGCGCCCTGCGGACCCGAGGATCCGAAGTCGACGCCGAGCGGGAAGACCTTGCCGCGGCGCACCAGGGCCGCGGCCGCAGCAACCTTCTCCGGTGTGATGAGGTTCAGCGTGCCCAGTTCGTCGTCGTCGCCCCAGCGCCCCCAGTTGCGCACCGCATCGCCGACCCGGCGGAACTCGGTCAGGCCGGCCATGCACACGATCCGTTCGGAAGCGTTGCGGCGGTGCGACTCCCGATGTTGCCGCCGTCGACCCAGAGCACCTGACCGGTGATATAACCGGCGGCCGGGCTGTTGAGGAACACCAGCGGTGCGGCCTGTTCGGCCGGGCTGGCAACCCGGCCGAGCGGTTTGGGGATGTCATCGAGATAGCGCTGCCCGTAGCTGCTGCGCAGCTGGTCCAGTATCGGTGTCTCGGTGACGCCGGGGGCCGTGCAGTTGATTCGGATACCACGACTACCCAGCCGGCCCGCGTTGATCATGCCGTAGAGGATGACCGCCTCCTTCGACAGCCGGTAGCCGCCGTCGGCGAGCGCTTCGGGATTCGCTCGGCACCACCGCAATCCGGCGGGCATGTCGGCGGTGTGCAGCAGGCCGGCGGTGGTCTCGGCGTTCTCCAGGTAGGCCGCGGCGGCCAGCGAGGAGACATTGGCGATCGCCGAGCCGGCCGACATCGCCGGCAGCAACGCCCCCGTGAGGTGGCGCATGCCCAGGAAGTTGATCATGACCACCCGCTCCGGATCGCCGATGCCCGACGACACCCCGGCGACGTTGAACAGCGCATCGACCCGACCTCCCGTTCGGATCGCCGCCACCGCAGAATCGATCGACGCCGGATCACTCAGGTCCAGCCGGTGGAATTCGCCCACCGCCCCGGTGGGCTCGGCCAGGTCCAGACCGATCACGTCAGCTCCGAGCTCACCGAGCTGGGCGACCAGCTCCGCGCCGATACCCGACGCGCAGCCGGTGACCACGGTCCGTCGACCGTCGTAGCGCCAAAGCCCGGCGGGTGCAGTCATTTCTGGCCGCGGCCCCGCTCTGCTCGCTCGTCTTTGGCCAGCTGTGCAGCCTGCACCCGGCCCTCGTTCATCTCGGCCATCGCCTCGGGGATCTCAGTCGCGGTGAACTTACCACCGCGGCCGGTCGGCAACCCGCCGAACGAGTAGGACTCGTCGAACTTCGGCGCGACCGACTCCGTACGCCGCGCCTCCAGTTTCTCCAGCACCGGCGCCAGCCGCTTGGCCTTGTCGGCGACCGCCTTCTCGTCGCGTTCGATGAACTCCGGCAGCACCTCTTTGCCCATCAGCTCGATGGCCTCCATCGTCGCCTCGTGGCTGCGCGGGTTGAGCAGCAGGATGAGCTCGTCGACACCGCTCTCCTCGTAGCCGCGCAGGAACTCCCGTGTGGTCGCGGGGCTGCCGATCGCGCCGCGGCCCGGCCCGTAGGCCAGCGTCGGGTCCTTCTCGACCTCTTCGAGGTAGCGCTCCCACACCCTGGTGCGGCCGGGGGTGTGCTCGCCGGTCATGTAGTAGTGCATGATCCCGAACGAGAAGAACCCACCGCCCACACCGAGCCGCTGCAACGCCTGCTCGTCGGTGGGGGCCACCATCATCGACAGGTCACCGCCGATGGCCAGGATGTTGGGGTTGACCTGCGGGGTGACCGGGACGCCGTTCTCCTCGAGTTCCTTGTAGTAACCGTTGACACGTTCGGCCAGCGGTCCCGGACCGGTGTAGGCGAAACTCAGTGCGCCGATGCATTTCTGGGCTGCCATCTGCACCGAGGCGGGCCGCGTGCAGGCCACCCAGACCGGCGGGTGCGGCTTCTGCATCGGCTTGGGGATGACGTTGCGGGCCGGCATCTGCACGTGCTGGCCCTCGAAGCCGGTGAACGGCTCCTCCGTCATGCAGCGGATCGAGACCTCCAGCGCCTCTTCCCACTGGGCGCGTTTGTCGGCCGGATCGATGCCGAATCCGCCGAGTTCGGCGATCGACGATCCCTCACCGGTGCCGAACTCGACCCGGCCGCCCGACAGCAGATCCAAGGTGGCGATCCGCTCGGCCACCCGGGCGGGGTGGTTGACCACCGGGGGCAGGTGCATGATCCCGAACCCGAGCCTGATGTTCTTGGTGCGCTGGCTGGCGGCGGCCAGGAACATCTCCGGAGCGGTCGCGTGGCAGTACTCCTCCAGGAAGTGATGCTCGGTGAGCCACACCGTCGAGAATCCGGCCTTGTCGGCGGCCTCCACCTCGTCGAGACCATCGGAGAAGAGGATGTGCTCGTCGTCGTCGGACCACGGCCGGGGCAGTGCGAATTCGTAGAACAGTGAGATCTTCACGGGTTACCTCCTTGGAGTTCGGTTGCAGTCTGGGTGCCGAGAGGCCGGCGGGTCGCGTGAATATGTCGGGCGGCGACGTAGCCGAAGGTCATCGCCGGGCCGATGGTGGCTCCGGCACCGGCGTAGCTGCGGCCCATCACCGGAGCCGAGGTGTTGCCCACCGCGTACAGCCCGTCGATCACCGAGTCGTCGGCGCGCAGCACCCGGGCGTGCTCGTCGGTACGCAGGCCGCCCGAGGTGCCCAGGTCACCCAGGATGATCTGGAACGCGTAGTAGGGCGGCCTGCCCAGCGGGTACAGGTTGGGGTTGGGCAGGGTCGGGTCACCGTAGTAGTTGTCGTAGGCGCTGTCGCCGCGGTTGAAGTCGTCGTCGTGGCCGGATCTCGCCAGCTCGTTGAACCGTTGCGCGGTGCGCTCCAGCCGGTCGGGCGGGACACCGATCGCAGTGGCCAGCTCGGCGAATGACTTGGCGGCCTTGACCACTCCCGAGTCGAGCCAGGCCTGCGGGATGTTGCGCCCGGTCGGTACCGGGGCCCCCGGGATCTTCGGGATCGGCAGGTGCCCGGCGACGACGTAGCGGTGGAAGGACCGCTGGTCGGTGATCAGCCAGCACGGGATGTGGGTGACGCCGGATTGCTGTCCGGCGATCATGGCGTGCGCGAAGTCCATGTAGGGCGCGGCCTCGTTGATGAAGCGTTCCCCGTCGCCGTTGACGATGAACTGCGACGGCATCATGCGTTCGTTGAGCATGAACTGCAGCCGTCCGTCCGGCCAGCAGATGGCCGGGAACCACCAGGCTTCGTCCAGCAGTTCGGTGGCCGCCCCGACGCGCTCCCCGGCCCGGATGCCGTCGCCGGTGGCGACGGGGTTGCCGAAGCTCCAGTCCTGTTCCAGCACCGGCTGATGCTCCTTGCGCCACGCCATGTCGTGGTCGAAGCCGCCGCTTGCCAGGATGACGCCGTGGCGCGCGGTGATGCGCTGCGGCCGACCGTCGCGCTGCACCACGGCGCCGGTGACCGCGCCGGAGGCATCGGTGATCAGCTCGGTCATCGGGGTGTCGAGCCAGAGCGGCATGTCGCGTTCGAGCATCGCCAGCCGCAGCCGGGCCGCCAGTGATTGGCCGATGGCCGCCATGCGGTCGCCGAACACCCGGGCGCGGAACATCCGCCATGCCAGCTTGAGCAGCACCGCCTTGCCGCGCCAGGACTGCCGCACTTGGTAGAACAGCCGCAGGTCCTTGGGACCGAACCAGATTCCCTTGGGCGCCAATGCCAACGGCGCCAGCAGGTGCTGCTCCTGATCGCCGAGCTTGCGCAGGTCGATCTCCGGCACGTTGATGGTGCTGCCCAGTGCCGATCCCCCCGGCAGCTCCGGATAGTAGTCGGCGTAGCCGGGCTTCCAGACGAACTCGAGCCAGCCGCTGGCCTGCTCCAGGAACGCCATCATCTTCGGCGCGGTGTCCACGTATTGCCGCAGCCGCGCCTCGGTGACCAGACCGCCGGTGATCGCGCGCAGGTAGGCGACGACACCGTCGGGGTCGGGGACGTAACCCTCCCGGCGCTGCGCCGGTGCGCCGGGCACCCAGATGCCGCCGCCGGACAACGCGGTGGATCCGCCGAAGTACGGCGACTTCTCCACGACCAGGGTCTGCAGGCCGCAGGCGTCGGCGGCCAGCGCGGCGGTCATTCCGCCACCGCCGGAGCCGATGACCAGCACGTCGACGATGTGGTCGTTCTCGGTCACGAGCCCACCTCCACCGGTTGCGCGGTGCGAACGGCGAATCCGGCGATCAACTCCGGGGCCGGCCGATAGTAGTGGTTGGCCGTACGGTACGGGCCTTGCGCCGCCAACGCACCGAAAGCAGCAGCCCAGGTGCGGATCTCGTGTGCAGATCCCCCACCCGCCTCGGTGATGTACGAATTCGACCAGTCGGCCAGGTCGTCGAGCCGGCCACTGTCGAGCACCGACAGGAACCGTTGATCGAACTCCGGGTTCAGCGGCGCGAGGTCGCTGGTTCCCGCGGCGAAGTCGCGGGCCGCCGCCATGACCGTGTCCTGGCGGGCCATCCGCTGCTCGGCACTCATCGGGGTGCCGTGCAGGATCCGGTCGCGGGTGACCGGTGGCGCGGTCGACAGGGTGGGAATCGGCGGATCGTGCGACAGTCCGCCCGATCCCAAAATCAGCACCCGAAGATCCAGGGTGCCCAGGTAGGCACCGACCGCGGCGCCCAGGGCGCGGGCGCGGTGTATCGGCCCCAGCGGGGCGGCGACGGCGTTGATGAAGATCGGGATCACCGGGCATGCGGATGCGTCGCCGAGCAGTCGCTCCAGCGGTTGCACCATTGCGTGATCGACAGCCATGTGAGCTGAAACTGCGACATCCACACCGTGTTCCAGCACCGCGGCCGCGGTTTCACCGGCGAGGTCGACGGCGACGTTCAACGGGCCGGCGTAGGTGCCGTAGTCGCCGACACCGTGCGCGGCGGTGCCGATGCAAAACGGCGGCATCAGCTGCAGGAAGAACCCGTTGTAGTGGTCCGGCGCGAACACCACCGTCAGCTGCGGGTCGAAGTCGGCGACGAACGCGGCCGCGTCGTCGACGGCGGCCTCGATGTCGGCCATCAACTCAGGGGGTGGTCCCGGCAGATTCAGCAGCGGGCTGTGGGACATGCAGCACAGGGCTAGTGCCATCGGCGGTATCACCCCCTACGGTCAGCGTCAGGACGTCGGCGAGCCGGGCGCTCATCTCGGCGGCGCGCTGAGCGATGCAGGCCGCGGCGATGCAGCGGTCGGGGCGCAGGAACAACACCGACTCGGTGTGGCGGTCGAACCAGGCTTTCAGCTCTCCGGTGCGGTCGCCGACGATGGTGACGGCCGGGTCATCGACCTGGCCTGTCGGCGTCCAGTGCAGCTGCGTCAGCGGCCGGACGGCGATGAAGCTCGCTCCCAACGCATTCCACCGCGCGAAGGCGTCCTCCCCGAGCAGGGCACGCGGATTGTTGTTCCAGGCCAGCACCGCGAACCCGCCCCCGATGACGTCGTCGAGGAGCAGATCCGTTCCGGTGCGGGTGTCCACGCGGGGCTGAATGAACAGCGTCCCGGTCGGCGAGTCGGGACGATGCGGCTGGTCGTGGACGACGGCACCGTGGTCGTAGCGCGGCATCGGCTTGAATCGCATCTCCAGCACGTAGCGCTTGAGCGTCGGTACCGCCGAGGCGGCCCGGATCACCCGGTCGCGCACCGCGGCGACCCGCCGGTTGGTCGGCGAGATCACCCGGCCCACCATCGTGGAGAGGTCGATCATGGCGCGGGCGTGCTTGCGCCGTTCGGTGTCGTAGCTGTCCAGCAGGCTCGGCTGCGCCTGCCCTTGCACCACCGCGGCCAGTTTCCAGCCCAGGTTCATCGCGTCGCGGATGCCGCTGTTGTAGCCCTGCCCCTGCCAGACCGGCATCAGGTGTGCCGCATCACCGGCCAACAGCAGCCGGCCGCGGCGGAACGCACCGGCGATCCGGGAGTGGTGGGTGTAGACCCGGTGCCGGATCACGTCGACATCGTGCGGATGCGGTAGGAACGGTGCCAGCATCGCCGCGACGAATTCGGGGTCTTCGGCCTGCTCGTCGGTTTCGTCGGCGTGGATCATGAACTCGAAGCGCCGGATGCCGTGGGCGATCGAGATGGAGGCGTAGGGCCGCGCGGGGTCGGCGCCGACCTCGCTGTTGGGGTGGCCCAGCGGATCGTTGGCGAGGTCGATGACCAGCCAGCGGGTCGAGGATGTGGTGCCGTCGAAGGACACCCCCATCAGGCGGCGGGTGGCGCTGCGGCCGCCATCGCAGCCGACGACGTAGCGAGCCGAAATCGGCTGCGGTTCCTGGCCATCCGAACCACCCAGGCTTACGGTGACGCCGTCGGCCGTCTCAGTGCAGCCGGTCATCGGGCGACCCCACAGCACCCGGACGTGGTCGAAGCGCTCCAAGCCGCGCAGCAGTTCGGCGTCGACCAGTGGTTGGACGAAGCCGTTGCGCTTGGGCCATCCGAAACACGCGTCGGCAGGAGCCATCTCGGCGAGCAGTCGCCGGTTACCGTCGAAGAATCGCAGGATCTGGTTGGGCACGGTGTGCGGCAGGATGGCATCCACCAGGCCGATCGCCTGGAACGTGCGCAGCGATTCGTCGTCGAGCCCGACCCCCCGGGGATAGTCGATGAGTGTGGCGCGGTCCTCGACCACCAGGGTCCGGACCCCTTGCAGGCCGAGGATATTCGCCAACGTCAAGCCCACCGGCCCGGCGCCGACGATCACCACGTCGACGTCGACGGCTGCACTCTTTTCAGCGGTCACGCTAACGCCCCAGCAGGAATTCCAGGTGCAGGCGGTTGAAGGTCGCGGGGTCTTCGTACTGCGGCCAGTGGCCGCAGCCCGGCATCAGCTCGAACCGGGCGCCCGGGATCATCGAGGCGATCCGCTTGCCCTCCTCGACGTCGGCCGTCGGATCGTCACTGGTCCAGACCACCAGCGTCGGCGCGGTGATCTTGCCGTAGTCCCCCGGACCCAGCAGATTGCGGGCGCGGATCTCGGGATCCTGCAGCGCCATGATGTCGCGCATCGCGTCGATGAATCCGGGCAGCCGGTAGATCCGCTGCCGGCTGGCCACGATGTCGTCGTAGCCCTTGGACTTGTCGGCCATCAGCCACTTGATGCGGGCCTGCACCGTCTCCCAGTCGGGGTTCTCCACCGCCGCCATCGACAAGGTGATGATCCGCTTCATCACCTCGGGATCGGCCTGGGAGCCGCCCGCGGTGTTGAGCACCAGGCGCTGCACCCGGTCCGGGTGGTCGATGGCGGCGCGCGCCGCCACCCAGCCGCCGAGTGATTCACCACTGATGCTGGCCTTGGGCGCACCGATGGCGTCCAGCACATCCATCAGGTGCGCCACGTAGTGGGGAATCTCCAACGGATGACCGGGTTTGTCGGTGTAGCCGTGACCGAGCATGTCCACCGACCAGGTCCAGAAGTGCTCCGCGTGCGCGGCCAGATTGCGGACATATGCCTCGGCGTGCCCGCCGGAGCCGTGCAGCAGCACCAGGACCGGCTTGCTCGGGTCGCCCGCCCGGAGGTAGCGGGTGCGCACCCCACCCGCATCGAGATACCCCTGCTCGAACGCAACGCCCTGAAGATCACTCCAGATGCTCTCGAACTCCGGCACCGGCCACCTCTCCTTGTGCTGTCACGGAAATGCAGTTCTCATTTTCCGATATTGAAGCGTGCTTTTATCGCACATGGATGTACGTTATATTGAAGAGCATCACTCTCTAATGGGTGGATGTCAAGGAGGCCGACCTGATGACCAGGCTGAAGCCCGACGGTGCCGCCGATGCCGCTCCGGGGTCGCAGACCCTGGCCCGCGGACTGGCCGCGTTGCAGGCGGTGGCCACCGCACCCGACGGGCTGACCATCCAGCAGGTCGCCGACCGGATCGGCGTCCACCGGACCATCGCCTACCGGCTGCTGAACACCCTGACGAGTCACCGATTGGTGGCCAAGGGCGAAGACGGCCGGTTCCGCTCGGCAGCGGCGCTGGCCGTCCTCGGCGCCTCGTTCGACAACAATGTCCGCCAGCTGAGCCTGCCGACGCTGCGCGCGCTCGCCGACGAACTCGGCACCACCGTGTCGCTACTGGTGGCCGAGGGCGACCAGCAAGTGGCCGTCGCCGTGATCGTGCCCACCCAGGTCGGCTATCAGTTGGCGTTCCACGAGGGCAGTCGCCACCCGCTGAGCCTCGGCGCCGCCGGAATCGCGTTGTCGGCCGCCATGCCGCGGCGCCCGGACGAACGCGACGTCGTCCAGCAGACCCGTGAGCGCGGCTGGGTGGTCACCCACGGCGAGATCGAACCCGGAACATTCGGTCTGGCGGTTCCGGTCCGTCGCCGGCCTCCCTCGCCGCCCACCTGCATCAACCTGATCTCCCACCGCGAGGACGTCGTGTTGCGCGGTCGGGATGCCGTGCTCGCGGCGGCCGACAAACTGTCTGAGATCCTCAGCTGAATCCGCTGCGCCCGAAAGGAAGACGTCATTGACAGTCGGTGATTGGGACGACGAGTTCGACGTGGTGGTACTGGGTACCGGCGGGGCCGGGCTCACCGCCGCGCTCACCGCAGCGGTCAACGGCGCCTCGGTCGCCGTCTACGAGAAGTCCGCGACCGTGGGAGGCACCACCGCCGTCTCCGGTGGCATCGCCTGGATTCCCGCGCATACCCGGGCCCCCGGTTTGACCGTCGAGGCCGCCCTGGACTACCTGCGGGCGCAGTCGTTCGGCGCGATGGACGACGAGCTGGTCTCGACGTTCGTACGCACCGGCCAGGAGATGGTCGACTTCGTCGAGAAGCACAGCGAGGTGCGCTTCGAAATCGCGTCCGGCTTCCCGGACTACAAGCCGGAGTTGCCCGGCGGACGCCCGTCCGGTGGCCGCTCACTGAGCCCATTGCCCTACGACATCTCCCGGCTGGGTGCCTGGCAGGACCGGATCACCGCCTTCCCTGCCGACTACAGCAATGTCGGATTCGACGCCGAGACCCGCGCCCGGCTGCATGCCGATATCGGCACGGCGTCGGACAACGTCTGCGTGGCCGGCACCGCGCTGATCGCCGGGTTGCTCAAGGGTGTGCTGGACGCCGGGGTCGCCCCGGCGACGGGCTGTCGCGGCGTCGAGCTCATCGGTGATGGCGGCGATGGCCGTATCGCCGGCGTCCGGGTGGACGCCAACGGGACGTCGCGGCGGGTGCGCGCCCGCCGGGGCGTCATCCTGGCCAATGGTGGATTCGAGTGGGACACCACTTTGGTGGAAGCCTTTCTGCGGGGGCCGATGCGGGGCGCGGTGTCACCGCCGAACAACACCGGCGATGCGCTGCGCATGGCCATGGCACACGGCGCCGACCTGGCCAACATGGGCGAGGCGTGGTGGGTTCCGATCGTCCGGATCCCCGGCGACACCATAGACGGCCAACAGCGCAGCCGCAGTGTGCGACTGGAGCGCACCCGGCCGCGCAGCATCATCGTCAACCGGTCCGGACGGCGGTTCGTCAACGAGGCATGTGACTACAACTCGATGGCCGGCGCCTTTCACTACCTGGAGCCGCGCGGCGGCTACGTCAACGATCCGGCGTGGATCGTCTTCGACGCCGAGCACCTGCGCCGGTACGGGTTCCTCGGCGTCGCCCCCGGCGGTGCGGCGCCGGAGTGGTTTTGCGAGTCGCCCGACCTGGCGGCGCTGGCCGCCCGAACCGGCATCGAACCGGAGGGTCTGGCCCAGACCGTGGCGGCCTGGAACCGCGGCGTGGCCGCCGGCGCCGATCCCGAGTTCGGGCGCGGCGCCAGCGCCTACGACGGGTACTGGGGCGACGATCAGGCGGATACCCCGGCCGGTCGCACCCTTGGGCCGCTCGACACCGCGCCCTACTACGCCGTACCGCTGTCGGTGGGAGCGATGGGCACCAAGGGCGGTCCGCGCACCGACGCCGACGGTCGCGTGCTGCACGTCACCGGGCGGCCGATCCGCGGCCTGTTCGCCGCGGGCAACGCGATGGCCGGGGTGACCGGCCGGGCCTACGGCGGCGCCGGCGGCACGATCGGACCGGCGATGGTGTTCGGCTTCCGTGCCGGACGCGCGGCGGCCACCGGCGATTCGTGCGTCTGACGAGCAGCACAATTCGCCCGCCGCCGCCCAACCGGAAATGCTATTCTTCTCCGCAAAGAATTTGAGTCTTTGGCAGGTGAGCGCACCCGGAGGAGCCCGTGACAACCAGGAAGTTCTCGGCGTCGCCCCTGGTTCTGGGCCTGGCGTTCACCGGCGCGCTTGCCACCGCCGCCCCGGCTCCCGCCGACGACTCGGCACCCCACCGGGTGCGCTACTTGGTCAGTGCGACCGAAACCGCCCAGGCGAACATCTACTACCGCGAGGTTCAGCCGCCCAACTTCGGCGAATACAGCCACAACCCGTACCAATACAGCCCGCGTGCCGACGTCACGATCGGGCCGAACCAGCCCTGGATCTTCGAGACCACCCTGGCCGACCCGCAGAACTGGGCGATGGTGGTGGTGTCGCTGCCGGGGATGCATCCCCAGCTGGCCTCTCCCGGGTTCGTCTGCGAACTGCGCATCGACGACGTCGTCGTCGCCACCGACGCCGGCACCAAGGGGGCGCTCTGCTCGCTCCGCACCTGGTGAGAGACCCGGTGCTACCGTTTCGGAGCGGGCTTGCGAGAGTGCTTGGCCTTGTGGGGGGCCCTGCCGGAGCTGGGTGGACAACGGACAGGAGGGCATATGCCGTCGCGTGATCCGGCGAAACCGGGTGGTGGTGGAAAGCACGCCGCCAAGCGCACCTCGAAGGATGCGCTGACGCTGGCAGAAGCCGAGGCGAAGGCCGCCGAGGCTGCAGCGGAGTTGGCCCGCGCCCGTGCCGAGCTGCTCAAAGCGCAACAGGGCTCCGAATCGAAACCCAGCCAAGCGGTCGACCCGGAAACCGCACCGGACGTCGAGCCGGCGGGCATCGAAGCCGATGCTCTGGCGCCGGGTGTCGACGAAGGTGCCGTCGATGAACCGGCTGAACAACCGCACGGGTTCATCGGCATCCGCAGACAACTGGGGTGGGTGGCGGCGACGCTGGCCGTACTGGCAATCGGCGGCTTCCTCGCCGTTGATGTGCTGATGCTGTCCCACCATCGCGACGTTGCCCAGCGCCAGCATCAAATGGGCGAGTACGCCGCGGCCGCCCGTCAGGGCGTGGTCACGCTGATGTCACTGAACTACGAGACAGTCGACGACGACGTCAAGGCGATTCTGGACAACTCCACCGGTGAGTTCAAGAAGGATTTCGAAGCCCACGCCGGCGACTTCGCCAAGGTGGCCCGCGAGTCCAAAACCGTCACCTCGGTTGACACGGTGGTCTCCGGCGTGGAATCGATGTCGGACAACGAGGCGGTGGTGCTGGTCGCGGCCACCACGAAGGTCACCAATACCGCCGGAGCCAAAGAGGAACCCCGCAGTTGGCGCCTGACCGTGCACCTGGCCCGCGAGGGCGACCAGGTCAAGATGTCGAAGGTGGACTTTGCGGCATGAGCGAATCCGACAGTGATGACGTGACACCCGAAGCGGTCGAGGACGATTCCGTGACTGCCGACGCCGACGTCGCGCCCGCCGATCCGGCGGCAGCGGAGTCACCTGCCGATCAATCCCAAGCCGGCCCGACGGTCTCAACGTCGCGCTGGATCGCTGCCACCCTGGGCTTGCTGCTGTTGGCGTCAGCGGGGCTGGCCGGCTGGCTGTACTTCGGTGTGCTCCGGGCAGATCAGCAACTCGGACCCGCGGCCGAGCAGGCCGTGATGGCCGCCGCCGCCGACGGTGCGGTCGCCGTACTGACGTACGCACCGAAGACGATGGAGCAGGATTTCGCCGCGGCCGAGAGCCACCTCACCGGTGACTTCCTCTCGCACTACACCGATTTCACCCAGAAGGTCGTCACCCCGGCGGTCAAAGAGAAGGAGGTGCAGACGATCGCTGCAGTGGTTCGCAAGGGCATCGTGTCGTTGCGTCCCGGCTCCGCCGAGGTGCTGATCTATCTCAACCAGACCACGATCAGCAAGACCAACCCCGACGGCTCCTACTCGATGAGCAGCGTCAAGGTCGGCTTGGAGAAGCACGGCGGCCGGTGGCTGATCTCCTCGTTCGATCCGGTGTAGGCCAACCCGCTTGCGGGGGCGCTACATCCGCACCAGCGCGAACGTCCAGGTGTTCACCCCGCCCGGACCATTCATACAGCCCACCTCGAAATGTGATTCGACGACGCCGGCCAGTGTGTTGGCATCCCAGGTGTAGGTGTCGCGGGTCGGCATCGACGGGCCGAACGGGCAGGTCAGACCGTTGGGGTAATCCGAGGTGAACGAGTACTGACCGTCCACCAGTTTGGCGGTGCCGCCGTAGTATCCGCGACCGAAGAAATGCGGTCGGTCGATCGCGCTCACCTCAACACAGCCGGCCGGCAGGTCGTCGAACTTGCCCATCGTCTCGCACGGGTAGGCCGCCCACACCCACGTCGCATCGGTCCACCGGTTGCTCAGCACCTCGTAGTTGCCGTAGCGCATATCGGCCGCGGCCGTCGGTGCCACAGCGGTGGCGCCCGCTGCAACCATCAGCGCGCCGAGCGCTGCACCAACAGTGGTTCGCATCATGGGTCGGACTCCCTCGACTTGCCAGGATTGTTGTGTCGCTAGAGGTCTCCGCGACGCCACCGGGCCTCGCCGTCGGCAACGCAGGCCAGGAAGAGTCCATCGGGCGCCTGCGCCACCTCGCCGACGTACTCGTCGCACCTGCTGTTCTCCTCCTTGATGCCGTGCATCTCCGGGGAACGGAACCAGCGCGGCTCGTACCGGCGGGGCGATCCGCAGTACACCAGCCTGCCCGGCAGGGTCGACGGCCCTGCGACAGCGGACCCGAAGACGAAGTAGGTGGTGTTGGAGCACGGCGCACCCAGCACGACATTCGGCGCGATTCCCGGTGTGCACGCCGGGACGTCGCACATCGGCACGTAGGGGTCGGCCACCGACGGCGCCGCCGAGGTCACCGCGGCCACCGCCCCGGCGGCCACAGCAGCCGCGGCGAACGTCATCATCACACGGGTGTTCCGCATCGTGTCTCCTACCGACTAAAGCCGCCGCACGCTCAGCGGCATGGTGATCACCGTGGGTTGGTTGCGTCCACAGGCCCCCGAGACGCCGATCGTTCTGTCGTAGCCGACCAGCAGGTCGATGTTGCGTTTGTCGTACTGGCCGTTGGAGTCGCTGCCCTGGAACTGGTAGCGCTGCCGCCCCGGCGAGGTGGTGCCGTCCGGGCAGGTCTGCCAGTTCTCATGGAAGCGGTCGACGATCCACCGCGAGGTGCGAAATTCCAGCGGCGCGGTCCAGCCCTGGTCGCTGCTGACCTGGCCGGTACAGACGTGCGCGTTCTCGCAACTGGAGCTGAACGTCCACACCGACGAGACGGTGACTTCGTCCATGAACACTTCGTTGGTCTTGGCCCAGTCTCCGCTCGAAGTGACCCGGTAGGGGCCGTTGAGCTCGAAGCCCAGGGCGGCATGCGCCGGCGGCGCCGAGGCCATCCCGGCAACAAGCCCGAACGCCGCTGTCGCGGCGGCTAATTCGCGTACCTGCATGTTATGTCCTCCTTCGGCTAGGACGGCATCAGGTCGGTCCACGTCTTGGGGCCCGAACCGGGCACCAGGTTGGTCTGCTGCTCGTAGCGCCCGTCGGGGGTCATGTACTTGCCGGTGTTCGGGTCATAGGGCAACACCGCCACCGGTGGCCGCTGCTCAGCACTCCCGTCGTGCCCGGCGAACGGCGGCGGCGGCGCCGGAACCTCGGGCCGGGGGGAATCCGGTGATGTCCCCGACGGGGTGGCCCACGGCGGCAACGGGGTGCCCCCGGTCGGGGCGAAGATCCGGTCGTTGAAATCGGCCCGGTCGTCGATCGGGATGCCCTGCTTGAGCAGGTTCGGGTCGATGGGTCCGGGTCCGGTGAGGTGCTGACGCATCGCGATGGGCACGAACCCCTTCGGGTCGTCGCACAGTTCGACCGTGGGCGCGCGCTTACCCGGGTGCTCGATACACGGGAAGTTGCGGGCGCCGCGCACCGACACGGGGGAATCCTGCGGGAGTTTGCAGTACAACCCATCGGGGGTGTCGATCGTGGTGGTGTCGGCCGGGGAGCGCCAGGAGGAGGCCGGCAGAAACCCCACGGTGCACGGGTTGGGGTCACCGAAGGTGAGGGTGAAGTCGCCCTGCGGCAGACCGGTCGGGTTGTTCTTGGGCAGACCGAACGACTGCTGGGCCGCAATGTATCCGGGCAACAGCACCATCAACTGTTCCAGCGATGGGTTGTAGACCATCAACACCTGCCCCAGGGTGTTCAGGTTCGCCAGCAGAATCGGCAGCGTGGGCTTGAGATCCTGCATCAGACCGGACACCTCCTCGGCGAATCCGGGACCGCGCTGCAAGATCGCGCGCAACTGCGGGTCGTTGACGGCGACCTGTTCGGAGATCCCGGCCACGCTGCGCGCCCAGGTCCGGATCGCGTCGGTGCTTTTCTCCTGGGAGTCCAGCAGTGGCGCACCGTCATCGACCAGCTTGCGCACCTTGTCGGCGACCCGGTTGGCGTCACCGCTGATCGTGGTCGCCGAATCCAGCAGTGATTGGAAGTCGTAACCCGCGCCGTCGAAGGCTTGGAAGGTCTCGTCGAGCAAGTCGCTGAGCCGGTCCTTGGGGATGCTGTCGACCAGGGCACTGACCTGATCGAGCATCGGACCGACCTGTTGGGGCACTTGCGTGTCGGACGCCGCGATCACCGAGCCGTTCTGCAGGTACGGACCGCCGTCGCTGCGCGGCAGCAGATCGACATACTGCTCGCCGATCGCCGAAACGCTACGCACCGCGGCGGTCAGATCCGCCGGGATCTTCGGTGATCGACTCAGCGACAACGTGGCGCGCACGCCGCCCGGCGTCAGCTCGACGTTGGTGACCGTGCCGATCTGCACCCCGTTGTAGGTGACGTTGGAGAATCGGTAGAGCCCGCCGGTCTCCGGCAGGTCCAGCTTGACCGTGACCCGGCCGATCCCGAGCAGGGTCGGCACCTGCATGTAGCCGAAGATCATGGCTGAAACGCCGATCACCGATGCTATGAGGAACAGGGCCAGCTGAATGCGTACGAAGCGTGTCAGCATCTATCCACCGCCTCCCGACCCGAGGGTTCCCGGCGGTAAGCCCTGGCTCGAAGCCTGCAGAATCGGTTCTTGCAGCGGGTCGTAGGAATAGTTCAGATACCACGGGTCACCGGGCGCCGGAACGAGTTTCGCATCTTCGTCACCCCACTGGGTGCCGGCGAACAGCGCCCGCTTGAGTCGCGGTTTGGTGAGGTCGAAGACGGCGAACAGGTTCAGGAAGTCACCCCGCACGGCGCGCTCGATCGCATTGGGCCCGTACGGGAAAGCCGAGGCGTAGGCGACCGCCGAGTTGAGCTCCGGGCCGATGTTGGCCAGCGACCGCAACGCCGGTTCGATGTGGATGAGGTCGGAGACCAGTTCGCGCCCAGAATCATTGACCAGCCCGGCCGACAGGTCGCCGAACTGGCCGAGTTTGGTCAACGCGGTGACGAACTTGGGTCGCTCCTTGATCAAGACGTCGATGGCCGGAGGAATCTTGTCCAGCGCACGGTGGATGGTGTCGCGCTGCCCGGCGAATGCCGTGGCCGTCCGGTTCATCTCACCGATGGCCTCGACGATGTTGTTCCGCTGCCGATCCAGCGCCCCGGTGAAGTTGTCCAGCCGGACGATCAGATCGCGGATGTCGGCCTCCCGTCCCGCCATGGAGGTGCTGAAGTTGTGGATGATGTCACCGATCTGGCCGAGCCCTCCCCCGTTGACGATTACCGCCAGCGACGAAAGGGTCTGCTCGGTGGAGGGGTACGTCGACGAGTCGCTCAGCGGTATGGTCGCGCCGGGTGCCAGCCGCCCCGTCGGCTGCTGCCCGATCGGCGGATTGAGCGCCAGATGCATCGAACCGAGCAGGCTGGTCTGCCCGACGGTCGCCACCGCATTGGCCGGGACCTCAACGCCGGGGTTGACCGCGATGTCGACGTTGGCGTGCCAGTCGGTGACGGTCATCTTGCCGACGCTGCCGATCACCACATCGGAGAGCATCACCGGCGAATTGGATTCCAATGTCCCGACATTGGCCAGCCGGACGGTGAAATGCTGCGCTCCGGAACCGCGGCCTTGAACGCCCGGCAGCGCCACCGAGTTCAGACCGCCGAAGGCGCAGCCGGTCGTGGTGGCGGCGACCACGAGGGCAAGCGCCGCGCTGCGCCGCAGTGAGCGTAGACCGATCATGGCGAGGGTGTCCCTTCCGCCGGCAACGGACCGGGCAGACCGGGCGGCGGGCCCGGAGGTGGCGGGCCGGGCAGCAGCATCCCGTCGAAGGTGGTCGGACTGGGCAGCGGCACTCCGGGGTTCAGTGGCGGTGTCGCTGCGGCCGGCAATCCGTCGGGCGCAAGGGAACCGCGCGGTTGCAGCGGATCCGTCCAGCCCGGCGGCGGCGGGACGTCGCCGTGCAGCCCGGTGTAGGCCGAGATCGACGGTTCCTGTTCCGGCAGGCTTCCCGGGTGCTCGGCGTGCGGCATCAACGCCGGGTCGGTATAGATCAACTTCTCCGGGCTGGCCGCCTTGGTCAGATACGGAGACATCGGCAACGGGAGCCCGTTGAAATTCAGCAGCCGCATGGCCGGCCCGAGGTACCCCTCGCACAATTTGCCGGTCTCCGTCGACGTCACGTTGCCGATCGCACCGGTCATCGTGCAGATCGCCTGAACCGGGTTGCTGAAGTTGGCGAACGCGAACGAGCCCACCGGGGTCCCGCTGGTCACGTTGTACATATTGAGTGTGTTGGCGATCGCGTTCGGGGTGATGTGCAGGATATTGCGGATCGCGTTCTTCGAATCCACCAGCGTCTGGCTGACGGCGGCCACACCCCGCAGCGCCTCGGCAGTTTCGGCGCGGCTCCCCGCCACGAAATCCCGCACCGTGTCGATCGCGCCGGCGAAGTCGGTGAGAGCGGCATCCAAGTTGGATCGGCTGTCGTTGACCACACTGGTCAACGTGGCGAGCCGCGACTCGAACACCACGATCTGCTGATCGCTGTCACGCAGCGCCGTCACGAACGTCTGCAGGCCCGTGATGATGTCGACGATGTTTCCGCTGCCCTCGGCAAAGATCCGGGCCATACCGGAGAGTTGAGCCAAGGTCTCGCGCAGTTTGGCGCCGTTGCCGTCCATCGCATTGGCCGCACTGTCGATGAAGCGCGACGCCGACGTTCCCGAAACACCGCTGCGCGGACCCAGTTCCGCGGCAAGCCGGTTCAATTGGGTCTTGACCTCATCCCACTCGACCGGGACCGCGGTGTGCTCACGCGGGATCACCGCGCCGTCAGGCAGGGTCGGCCCGTCGCCTCGATGGTAGGCGGGGGTGAGCTGGACGAACCGCGCCGCCACCAGGTTGGGTGCGACGATGACGGCTTTGGCGTCGGCCGGGATCGGCACCTTGCGGTCGACGCGCAGGGTGAGCTTGGCCTGGGTGCCCTGCGGTTCGATGCTGTCGATGGTGCCGACCTTCACCCCGGCGACCCGGACCTCGTCACCGGGATAGATGGCGGTTGCGGTGGAGAAGTACGCAGTGATCTTGG
The DNA here is from genome assembly GCF_002086455.1 of Mycolicibacter algericus DSM 45454. Lineage (GTDB taxonomy): Bacteria > Actinomycetota > Actinomycetes > Mycobacteriales > Mycobacteriaceae > Mycobacterium > Mycobacterium algericum. Next base: position 183,001 of record NZ_MVHC01000007.1, on the reverse strand, counting down.
TCGGCTTCAGCACGGTGTGCCGGATCAGGATGCCCGCGCCCGCCAGCACCAGCAGCGCCGCCACGGCGGCCGCCGCGATCTGCAGTGATCTACGAGTCTTCATCGGGGCGGCAGGTCTCCTGGTTGCGGAATCCCGTTGATCGGGAACGGCAGTTCGGCACGCGGCCCGGCATTGTCCGGCGGTTGCCCGGCGTCGACGCCGCGCCGGAAGCCGAAGATGTAGTCGAAGAACGGCTGGAACAGCTGCGGCAGGAACAGGTTCGGAACGTAGGCGCTGTAGTAGGACCCGTTGGACACCGTCTCGCCTTGGGTGAGTTCGTATTTGGCCAGACCGGGCAGCGCCTTGGCGAGGTTGTCCCGGTTCTTCTCCAGGATCTTGTTCAGCTCGATGATCTTCGCCAGCGTCGGTTTGAGCTGTTCGTTGTTCTGGGCGACGAGTTCAGACAGCTGCCGCGACACCGCCGACGTGCTGACCAGCAGGTTGACGATCGCCTGCCGACGGGTGTTGAGCACGTCGACGAGGCTGTCGGCGTCCAGGATCAGCGAGTTGATCTGCTGGCTGCGTTCGGAGAGCACACCGGTGAGCTCGGCGGCCGATTTCAGCAAGTCGGCGAGGCCCTCGTTGCGGCTGTGGACCGCCCGGGACAACCTGCTCAGGCCGTCGAACGTCGGCCCCAGCTGCGGCGCGATCTGGTCGATGGTGTCCGACAGGGTGTCCAACGAACGGTTCAGTGATTCGGTGTCGGTGCCGGCGGTATTGGACGTCAGTTCGCCGACCGCGTCGACCAGCGAGTACGGCGACGACGTGCGGGTGAGCGGGATGACATCCAGCGGGCGCATCTTGTCGCTGCCGGCGGGCTCCACCGTCAGCACCCGCTCGCCGAGCAACGACCCGGTGCGGATGTGCGCGGTGGTCTGCGAGCCCAGCGGGTACTTGCCGGCCAGCGTGAACGTCACCAGAGCGTCGCCGTTGTCGAGTGCGACATCGGTGACCGAGCCGACCTTGATCCCCGACAGCGTGACGTCGGCACCGGTGCTCAGGCCACCGGCTTCGGCGAACCGGGCCTGGTAACGCACGCTGGTGGCCCACTGGATCAACTGTTCGGGCTGCAACCCGATCGCGACGATGAAGGCCACGACCACGATGCCGATCAGGCCCATCCTGCTCAATTGGCTGCCGCGGTATTTCAGCATCGGTGGCTCCCCCGCTGTACCGGCGCAGCGGCGGGCAGCACGCCGCTCAGTCGGTGTCGCTGCATCGGCCCTCCTCCGCTTTGATCCAGGGGAATACCGCCGTCCGGCCCTGGGTGTCGCTGACCCGGACCTGCACGGCGCAGATGTAGTACTGGATGAATCCGCCGTAGGCGCCGAGCCGGATAGCCTTGCGGTAGTTCTCCGGCGCCTTCTGTATCGACATGTCCAGGCCGGCCAGATCGGCGTTTATCGCGGTGGTCAACCGATCGACCTGGGTGATCGTGTTGGTCAGTGGATCGCGGGCGTTGCCGAGCAGATCGGCCAGCGACGCGGTGCCGCGGTCCAGGGCCGTCACCGCGGTGCCGATCGGGTCGCGGTCGGCCGCCAAGCCGGCGACCAGCTTGCCCAGTCGATCGATCGCCCCGGAAAACCGCTTGTCGCCGTTGGACAAGGTGGCCAGCGTGGCGCGCAGTTGGTCGATCAGGGACTCGATCACTTGGTTGTTGTCCGCCAGGGAGTTCGAGAACGACGATGTCCGAGACAGCAGTGAGTCGATGGTGCCGCCCTGGCCCTGCATGATCTGGATCAGCGATGCGGTGAGCGAGTTGACGTCCTGTGGGTTCAGTCCGCGGATCACCGGCTTGAGGCCGTTGAGCAGCAGGTCCAGATCCAGTGCGGGCGCGGTCCGCTCCAGCGGGATCTCCGAGCCGACCGGCAACAGCCGGGTCGAGCCGGGCCCGTCGGTCAGTTCCAGGTAGCGGTCGCCGACCAGATTCAAGTAGCGCACCGCGGCCTGAGTGCCGGTGGTGAGCGAAATGTTGCGGTCAGCCTGGAATTTCACCAGCACCGTGCCGTCCGGGCGCAGCGCGACGCGACCGACGGTGCCGACCCGAACGCCGGCGACTCGCACGCTGTCCCCGGCTTTCAGCCGGGAGGCGTCGGAGAAGACCGCCTGGTAGCCCGCCGTCGGGCCGGTCCGGACCTCGGCGAAGATCGCGAACAGAAAGATCGTGGCCAGCACCATCACCACGGCATAGATCCCGAACTTGACCAGTGGCCCCATGTCGCGTCTCATCCGGGCATCCCCACCTGGGCGCTGTTGCGGGGCGGTCCGCCGATCGGCCCGAACAGCGCCTGCTTGAGGCCGTCGGAGTTCAGCAGGATGCCTTGGTTGCCGTATTCATACGGGTTGGCTCCGACATCGGCGATCAACGCGGGCACCCGGTATTCGGGCGGTACGTCGGGCAGGCCCAGTTCCGTGCAGTAGGAGCGGTCGGAGCGGGCCGCCACCTTCGGTAGGTGGTCGGGGTAGCGGTAGCGTTCCTTGGCCAGGGTGAAGCTGGCGGTGATGATGATGCCGGGGACGTTGAAGGGCGGGGATTTGGCGAACGGCACCAAACCGCCGATCGAACAGCCGAGTTCGTCATTGTATTTGTCCAGCAGTTGTGCGGTCGGCTCCAGCACCCGCGTCAGGTCGGTCAGTCCCTGCCGGTTCTCGCCCAGTACCTCGTTGCCGGTATCGGCCAGGCCGATGGCGCTGAGCAGGAAGTTGTCCAGGCTGTTGCGTTCGGCCACGATGCTTTCACTCATGGTGCTGGTGGCGTTGAGCGCAGCGGTGAGATCCGGCGCCGCATCGGCGTAAGACCGAAACACCGGTGGCATCGTGGCGGCCTCATGTTCGAGGGTGTCCAGGCTGGGCTCGAGCTCTGCCAGTAGCTTGTCGAAGTCGGTCAGCGCCTGCCCCAGTTTCTGCCCGCGTCCGTTGAACGCCGTCGAGACGGCGCTGAGCGTTTCGTTCAGCTTCTTCGGGTCGATCTTGTCCAACACCCGCACCAGCTGTTGGAACACCGTGTTGATCTCGACGGTGACGTGCTCGCCGGCCAGCACCTGACCGGCGTGCAATCTGGTCGCCTCCGGGTCCGGGGGCGCCACCAGCTCGACGGATTTGGCCCCGAACACCGTCGTGGAGGCGATTCGGGCGGTGACGTTCGCCGGGATCAGCCGCAGCTGGTCGGGTTGCATCTCCAGTCGCAGCACGGCGGTGCCATCCGCCAGCGGCTCGATGGACCCGACCTTGCCCACCTGGACGCCGCGCAGCTTGACCTTGGCGTCGGGGTACATCACCAGACCGGCGCGCTGGGACAGCACCGTGACCGGCACCGTGCGGGTGAAGCTGCCGCGGAACAGCGCGATCGGCAGCGCGACGAGCGCCGCGATCGTCAGGATCGTCAGCAGCCCGATCATCGGCCGCACATAGGCCGGCGACTCTCGCCGCTGGCCGGTGGGCCGATGCCGCCCTGCCGCAGCCTCCTGTTGGCTCTGCTCGCCGTGTTCCCGGTCCAGCGGTGGATCGGCGGTTGCCCCCAGCACCATTACCGCACCGCCGCCCAGTTATTGACGGTCACGTCAATGTGGATGGGAAGCGCCGCCGTGCCGCTAAGCGCCATCGCCGCCCCCTTCCACGATGGTGACCGCCGCCACCGCAGTTGGCCCTCCGATGTTGTGCGCCAAGCCGATCCGGGCGCCATCGACCTGATTGACCGCTGTCCCGCGCAACTGCTCGAAGAGTTCTACGCACTGTGCCACACCGGTGGCCCCCGGCGGGTGGCCTTTGGACTTCAAACCACCGCTGGGATTGACCGGCAATGCGCCACCGACACTGGTCACCTCGGCTTCGAGCAACTTGTGGGCTTCGAACCGTTCGGCGAAGCCGAGGTCTTCGTAGCTGATCATCTCCACACCGGTGAAATAGTCGTGCACCTCGGCGACATCGATGTCCGACGGCGTCAGCCCGGCCATGGCGAAGGCCTGCTTGGCGGCGCGCAATGTCGCCGGAAACGTCGTCATGTCCCGTTTGTGCTGATGCATCACCGCGTCCAGACCCAGCCCCACCCCGCGGATCCACACCGGCCGATCGGTGAAGCGATCCACCACGTCCTCGGCGGCCAGCACCAGGGCGGCGGCGCCGTCGCTCTGTGGGGCGCAGTCGTACACCCCGAACGGGGAAGCCACCATGGGCGCTTCGAGGGCCTGCTGCATGGTGATCTCGAAACGCAGCCGCGCGCGGGGGTTACTGGTTCCGTGCCGGTGGTTCTTCACCGCCACCATCGCCAGGTGCTCGCGGGTAGCGGGCGACTCGTGCAGATAGCGCCGTACGTGCAGGGCGAAACCGGCCGGCGCGACCAACCCAAGCGGGTAGTCCCACGCCATGTCGCGCGCGGTTTCCTCCCAGGCCCAGAGCATGTCCTTGGTGGCGGTCTCCCGCAGCTTGTCGGCACCGATCACCAGCGCCACGTCGACCGCCCCGGACGCGACGCCGAACAACGCGTTGCGGACCGCGTCATTGCCGGTGGCGCAGGAGTTCTCCACCCGCGTAACCGGTAGGTCGGGCAGTCCCAAGGTGTCGGCCAGGATCCCGGACGGAAAGCCGTCGGTGGTGCCCAGCGCCCCGAACCAGGCCGCCTGCACATCGGTTTTGGCCAGGCCCTTGTCCACGCTGGCGGCACACTCGGCGAAGGCCATCGGCAGTAGGTCCTTGATGCCCAGCGCGAAGTGCTCCCGGAACGGCGTCATCCCGGCGCCGACGATGGCTACGCGTCTCATGCGCCGTTCCTCAGCATCACTCCGTCCCGCGCTGCTTCGCAGCTGGGGACTCCGCTCTGCATCGTCGCCGGCGGTCTCATGCGCCGCTCCTCAGCATCACTCCGTCCCGCGCTGCTTCGCAGCTGGGGACTCCGCTCTGCATCGTCGCCGGCGGTCTCATGCGCCGCTCCTCAGCATCACTCCGTCCCGCGCTGCTTCGCAGCTGGGGACTCCGCTCTGCATCGTCGCCGGCGGTCTCATGCGCCGCTCCTCATGCGACAGCCTCGGGTTGTTCCGACGGGTCGAAGGGCTCGAAGGCGTATCCGTAGTCGGGCACCCCGGAGCGCACCGCGATCCGGCGCAGCACCAGCCGGCCCCGGTCACCGATCCAGGCGCTGCCGGCCGGCGCTCCCGTCACCTTCACCAGCGCGCGGACCGCCACGTCATCGAGCTCGACGATGACCAGCGAGTACGGGGTGGTCAGCCCGGGCACCGGGATCTGTACGGTCACCTCGGTATAGACCGTGCCGACGCGGGGCAGCTCAACGAGCTCGTAGTTGGTGCTCAGCGTCGAGTCGTCGCCGACGCGGTAACGCGGCGGGAAGTCGAGTTCGTCGCTGTCCGGATGCTTGCCCGCCTCCCAGCGGACCTTGGCTTCGAAGGCACGCTCGTAGGCGGCCAGCGAAATCGGCAGGTCCGCGCCGGGAGTGTGCACCCGCTCGGGGATCGGCCGGGCCGCCGGTTCGTGCCGGTGCACCGGCGCCTCGCCTTCGACGACGGTGATCCCGGACAAGTTGGCCTGCTCGGCCGCCAGCAGCGGACCCACCATCTGCGTCTCGGCCAACACCGCCAGCGCGAACAGCCCCGAGCTGGCACCGGTGGTCGGCAGCGGAGCGGGCTTACCGGTGCAGAGTTCCACCGCGCGGTCATGTTCCACCCCGGCGAGCATCACCGGTGTCTCCGCCCAGGCGGCCACCAGCGACGCCACCACGCCCCGCTCGTAGAGCAGTCGCGGGTCGCCGTAGTCGTGCACCACCCCGTCGTTGCGGGTGCGCACCGGCAGACTGCGGGCGATACGGGCTGCGGTCCGGATACGCAGTCCGTTCTCGGCGGTGAGCACCGCCGCGGCGCCGGCCGGGTCCAGGTCGACCCCGATGATCAGGGTGCGCGGCCGGGCCGAGCTGAGCGCGTCCAGGGCGGCCGGGGCGCCGCCGAGACGCTCGACCACCTCGAGTTCGGGATCGAGGCCCAGGCCGGCCAGCAACACCGCGGCGTTGCTGCTGTCGGTCAGCGGAAAGTCACGACTGACCACCACCAGGCGCTCCACCGCGCCACCGCCGGTCAACGCCGCACGGCCGGCCTCGACAGCCAGCGTGATGGCATCCTCGTCGTCACCGATCAGCCGGCGCTGGGGCGTTCCCCAGCACGGCAGGTAGGTACCGATCGAAGCTACGTGCGGCATCGCATGACCTAGGTGACCGCGCCGGCGGTCTTGAGTTCGATGATGCGGTCCCAGTCCAACCCGAGTTCTTCCAGGATCTCGTCGGTCTGCTCGGCGAACCCGGGCGCCGGGCCGGCCGCCGGGGCGGCCACGTCGAACTGCACCGGGTTGGCGACCAACTCGAGTTCGCCTGCCTGCACGATGTATTCGTTGGCGCGGATCTGCGCGTCCTGGGCGGCCTGCAAGGTGTCCTGGACCGGTGCCCACGGCCCGGCCAATGTGGCAAAGCGCTCACTCCACTCGGGCAGCGTTCGCTTGGACATCGCCTCGCGCAGGATTTCCACCGCCGCCGGGGTGTGCTCGGCGAACGACTGGGCGGTGGCGAACCGGGGATCGTCGATGTAGTCGTCGAGTTCCATGTGTCGGCACACATCCGCCCAGAATTTGGTGGGCTGCATCATCACGAACGAGATGTAGCGTTCGTCGGCGGTCGCGTAGACCCCGACCAGCGGGTTGATCGGCGAGCCGTGCACCCCGGGCGGCTGTTGGACCAGCCGTTCGCCCAGATGACTGGTCAAGGCGACGGTGTGGCCCATGGCCCACAGGCCGCTGCCCAGCAGGGACACATCCACCACCGACGGCTCACCGGTGCGCTCGCGCTTGAACAGTGCCGCCGCGATACCACCGGCCAGATTGGTGCCCGAGATGGTGTCACCGTAGGCCGGTCCGGGCGGCGCGATCATGCCCTCGATACCGGGCGGGGTGATGGTCGCGGCGGTGCCGGCGCGACACCAGAAGGCGGTCATGTCGTAGCCGCCCTTCTCCGATTCGATGCCGCGGGGACCCAGCGCGCTGCCCCGGGCGTAGACGATCTTCGGGTTGACCGCGCGGATGTCGTCGACGTCCATGGCGAACTTGCGGCGGTGACCGGGAAGGAAACTGGTGAGGAAAACGTCGGCGCGCTTTGCCAATTCGAGCAGCACCTCGCGGCCCTCGGGCGTTGACACGTCCAGCCCGATGCTGCGCTTGCCGCGGTTGGCGTGCTCGATGTTGGGGTTGGGGTCGCCCTCCACCCGCAGCATGCCGGTCTGCCGCAGCCCGCGCTGCGGGTCACCGGTCACCGCATGCTCGACCTTGATCACCTCGGCGCCCCACTCCGCCAGTACCGCACCGGCCGACGGGACGAACCCGTACATCGCGACCTCCAGGACGCGGACCCCCTCCAGTGGCCTCATTCGGCGGCTCCCACGGGTGCGGCGAAGGTCTTGGACTCCATGAACTCTTCGAGCCCGGCGACGCCCATCTCGCGGCCGATGCCGGACTGCTTGTACCCGCCGAACGGCGCGTCCGGGCTGAAGTAGTTGCCGCCGTTGATCGAGAACGTTCCGGTGCGGATCCGGCGCGCCACGGCCACCGCCCGGTCCTGGCTACCGAAGACCGCGCCGGACAGCCCATAGATCGAGTTGTTGGCGATGCGTACCGCGTCGTCGTCATCGTCGTAGCCGATGACCGCCAGCACCGGCCCGAAGACCTCTTCCTGAGCGATCTCGCTGTCCGGATCGACTCCTGTCAGCAGCGTTGGGGTGTAGAAGAAGCCGGGATCGACCTTCTCGCCCCCGGTCACCAGGGTGGCGCCCGCGGCCACCGCGCGCTGCACCATACCGTCGACCTTGTCGCGCTGCTTGGCGCTGATCAGCGGACCCATATACGTCTTGGGGTCGGTCGGGTCGCCGTAGCGCACATGCGAGAAGTTGGTCTTGATCAGCTCGACGATCTCGTCGTGATGACTGTTGGGCACCAGCAACCGCGACGTCAGTGCGCAGCCCTGGCCGGCGTGGGTGACCATCGAGAACGAGGCGAAGACCGCGGCCATGTTGAAGTCGGCGTCGTCGAGCACGATCGCCGCGGACTTGCCACCCAACTCCAGGAAGACCCGTTTGAGCGTCTCGCTGGCGGCGGCCATGATCGCCCGCCCGGTCGGGGTGGAACCGGTGAAGGTGACCATGTCGACGCCCGCGTCGGTGGTCAGTGCCGCGCCGACCGCAGGGTCCGACGAACTGAGCACGTTGACCACCCCGGCCGGGATGTCGGTGTGGTTGGCGATCAGCTCGCCGAGCGCCAGCGTGATCAGCGGGGTGTCCGGAGCGGCCTTGAGCACCACGGTGCACCCGGCGGCCAGCGCGGGGGCCAGCTTCGCCAAGGCCAGCTGGTTGGGGTAGTTGTAGGCGATGATCGCGGCGACCACGCCGGCGGCCTCTTTCTCAACCCAGCGGTGGTGCAGCATGCCGCGACTCTCGATGTTGCCGAGGTCCTCGGTCATCGGATAGTCCTTGAGCAGATCGGCGTAGTAGCGCACGATCGCGATCGGCTGGTCCAGCTGCGCGCCCTGGGTCAGCGCCGGGGTGGCGCCGACCTCGGCGATGGTCAACGCGGCGAATTCGTCGCGGTGCTCGATCAGTGCCCGGTGCAGCTGATCCAGGCAGCGCACCCGCAGCGCGACGTCGGTGGCCCAGTCGCCGGTGTCAAAGGCCCGCCGCGCCGCCGCGACCGCCGCCCTGGCCTGCTCGACACTGGCTTCGGGGGCGTAGCCCAGGACTTCCCCGGTAGCGGGGTTCAGCGAGGGGTAGGTCCGGTCCGCCCCCACCAGCTTGCCGTCGATCAGCAGGTGCCGGGCGGCGACGTGCTCGGCGGCGTTTGCACCGTCGGCACCATCGGTGATGGTCGCTGCCGTTTCCTGCGAACCCATGCAAGCCTCCCGCCGGGTAACTACATTCTCATGTGCGGCGAATCATACATCTCGAGAGGGAGAACTCAAGCCGGAAACGGAAGCCATCCATACCGCAGAACTGCACCACGGCAAGCCCGCGATGCGACATCATCCCTGTTGAGAGCGGTTTCGCCGGAACCTTGCCAGAAACAGTCGTACGAGAGTACGATTCTCACGACTTGGAAAGGGGATTCTTTGTGGCCGAGACGGACCTCGTGAGGACGGCTGTCGTGACCGGGGGCGCCTCGGGGATCGGCGCGGCGGTGGTGAACCGCTTGCGCGCTGCCGGCCACCGCGTGGCGATCATCGATCTCAAACCCGGCGACGACGAGCTGTCGTTCGCCGCCGACGTCACCGATCGCGGGCAGATCGATACCGCGCTGACGCAGATCCGCGAACAGCTCGGGCCGGTCGGCATCCTGGTCAACGCCGCGGGGCTGGACGGCTTCAAGAAGTTCAACCACATCAGCTTCGAGGATTGGCAGCAGGTCATCGACGTCAACCTCAACGGCGTCTTCCACACCATCCAGGCGGTGCTGCCCGACATGGTGGCGGCCGGCTGGGGACGCATCATCAACATCTCCTCGTCGAGCACCCACTCCGGAGTTCCTTATATGGCGCACTACGTTGCGGCCAAATCCGCAGTGAACGGCCTCACCAAGACCCTGGCCCTGGAGTATGGGCCCAGCGGGATCACCGTCAACGCCGTGCCGCCCGGCTTCATCGACACCCCGATGCTGCGCAATGCCGCCAGCCACGGATTCCTCGGCGACATCGATGACAACATCGCCCGAACCCCGGTGCGCCGCATGGGCAAGCCCGAAGACATCGCGGCAGCGTGCGCCTTCCTGGCATCCGAGGAGGCCGGCTACATCACCGGGCAGATCCTCGGCGTCAACGGCGGCCGCAACACCTGACACTGCCGATACCGACGGTGCATCAACGAAAGGAACAGCTGTGGGACGCGTTGCCGGAAAGGTCGCATTCATCACGGGGGCCGCTCGCGGGCAGGGGCGCAGCCACGCGCTGCGACTGGCCGAGGAAGGCGCCGACATCATTGCCGTCGACCTGTGCCAGGACATCGAGACCATCGGCTACCCGATGGCCCGGCCGGAGGACCTCGAAGAGACCGCCAAGCTGGTCGAGAAGACCGGGCGCGGCATCGTCACCGCGCAGGCCGACGTGCGCGACGCGGCGGCGCTGAAGACCGCGCTGGAGGCCGGGCTGGCCGAATTCGGCAAGCTCGACATCGTCGTCGCCCAGGCCGGTGTGGCCGGCATGAAGGGCAACCCGCCGCTGCAGGCCTGGATCGACGTCATCAACACCAACCTGGTCGGCACCATCAACGGCATCCAGGTCGCGCTGCCCCACCTGGGCGAGGGCGCCTCGATCATCGCCACCTCGTCGGCCGCCGCGCTGATGGACGCTCACCAGAAGGCCAACCCCGGCAACGACCCGGGCGGCATGGCCTATATGACCTCCAAACGCCTGATGGCGCAGTACGTGCACGACCTGGCCACCGAGTTGGCGGTACGCGGCATTCGCGCCAACGTCATCCACCCGACCAACTGCAACACCGACATGCTGCAGAGCGAGCCGATGTACCGCTCCTTCCGGCCGGATCTGGACCACCCGACGCGCGCCGACGCCGAGCCGGTCTTCTACGTGCAGCAGGCGATGAAGGTGCCGTTCATCGAACCCGAAGACATCTCCAACGCGGTGCTCTGGCTCGCGTCCGAGGAGGCCCGGTACGTCACCGGCATGCAGTTGCGGGTGGATGCCGGTGGATATCTCAAGTGGTACGACTACCACGTCTGAGGCGTGACTGACGCAGATTCGCCCGTGTTCGATAGGAGCAGCATGAAAGTTTGGGTTGACCCGGAGCGCTGTCAGGGCCACGGCCTGTGCAAGATGATCGCGCCGGATTCCTTCGACCTCGACGACATCGACGGTCACTCCACTGCCGTCAGCGAAGACGTCGTCGCCGGACAACAGGAAGTGGTGATCGAAGCCATGCGATCGTGCCCGGAACGCGCGATCTTCGTCGACGGAAAGGACTCCACCGGCCAGGTCGCAACCGGTGCGGGGCAGCCAGATTGGACTGCGCAGTGAACGAGCAGAAGAAGCAGCGCTACTACTACTTCGACCGCCATGCGCCGGAATACCGTGATCGGTTCCTCGACATCACCGACGAGATGCAGGCCAAGTGTCCGATGGCCTGGACCGACACCTACGACGGCCACTGGGTGGCGGCCGGCGCCGCGGAGGTATTCGAACTGGCCCGGTGCCCACATGTCTCCAACGACCACGACATCAACAACGAGCGTCGGGGCTACAAGGGCATCTCCATCCCGCCGGCGAAGCGGGCACAGGCCCGCGGCGGCGTGCTCGAAATGGACGGCGAGGAACAGCAGTTCTACCGCGAGCTGCTCAACCCGTACATGTCGCCGGCGGCCATCAAGCGATGGATTCCGTTCATCGACGAGGTCACCCGCGCCGCGATCAACGAGAAGATCGAGGAAGGCCAGATCGACTTCGTCGACGACCTGGCCAATGTGGTGCCGGCCGTCTTCACGCTGGCGATCCTCGGTATCCCGCTGAAGAACTGGACGATCTACTGCGAACCGGTCCATGCGGCGGTGTACACCCCCGAGCACGACCCCGACTCGGTGCGCGTGGCCGAGATGCACCGGCAGATGGGCTTGGACCTGGCTACCAACTACTTTGAGGTCAAGCAGAATCCACGGCCGGGAATCGTCCACGCGCTCACCCAGGCGGTGCGGAACGGTGAACCGATTCCCGACATCGACGGCCTGTCGATGGTCGGCGTGGTGATCGGGGGCGGATTCGACACCACCACGGCGCTGACCGCCCACAGCCTGGAGTGGCTGGGCGAGCACCCGGAGGAACGGGAGCGCCTCAGTCGCGAGCGGGAGAAGCTGTTCAACCACGCCACCGAGGAGTTCCTGCGCTACTTCACGCCGGCCCCCGGCGACGGGCGCACCTTCTCCGACGATGTCGAGGTGGCCGGAGTGCAGGTCAAGGAGGGCGAACGGCTGTGGCTGTCCTGGGCGATGGCCAACCGTGACCCGTCGGTGTTCGAGGACCCCAACCGCCTCATCATGGACCGGAAGGGCAACCGGCACTTCAGTTTCGGTCTTGGTGTGCACCGCTGCATCGGCTCACACGTCGCCCGTGCCGTGTTCAAGTCGATGATGCTTGCGGTGCTCGACCGGATGCCGGACTACCGCTGCGATCCGGCCGGCGCGGTGCACTACGACACCATCGGTGTCATCCAGGGCATGCGGCATCTGCCGGCTACCTTCACCCCCGGCAAGCGCATCGGCCCGGGGCTCGACGAGACGCTGGAGAAGCTGCAGCGGATCTGCGACGAGCAGGGGGCCGCCCGGCCGATCACCGAGCTCAAGGAATCGGTGGTCATCGACTGAGTTTCGTGCCGCCACTGTGCGGTTTCGTACGCGACATACCGCGGGGTGCGTACGAAACCGCACAGTGGGCGGAATACTCGGCGAAGGTCAGCCGCGCGGCAGTCCCAGCACCTGCTGGGCGATGAGATTGCGGTGGATCTCCGAGGTGCCGCCGGCGATGGTGCCCGAGAAGCTGCGGGCATGACGCTCGAACCAGCTGGCGAAATAGCTGTCGAGGTTCATCGGCGCATACGGCCCTGAATTCGCCGGATGGACCAGGCCGGCCGCCCCGGCCGCATCCAGCGCGTGGCCCGAGGCGAACATCTCGGCTTCGGAGCCGAGCAGCTTGAGCACCGACAGCGCGGGCACATCCTCCTCGCCGCGCGAGGCCCGGGCCAGCGCCCGCGACCCCAGCAGGCGCAACGCCTGGTAATCCATGATGGCCGTGGCGAATTGATCACGCTGCAACGCATCGTCGGGGCGGAAGTCGGCGATCACGTTGTCGAGCCGGTCGGCGAAGCCCAGCCACATCATGGTGCGTTCGTGCCCCAGGGATCCGTTGGCCACCCGCCAGCCACCGTTGAGCGGGCCGACCAGATTGCCGGCCGGCACCCGCACATCGGTGAAGAACACCTCGTTGAAGTCTTTGTCGTCGATGCCGCAGATCGTGGGGAACGGGCGACAGACCACGCCGGGCGTGTCGGTGGGGATCAACAAGACGCTGATGCCCTTGTGTTTCGGAGCATCGGGATCGGTGCGCACGAATGTCAGCAGCACATCGGCGTCGTGGGCGCCTGAGGTCCACACCTTCTGTCCGTTGACGATGAAGTCATCACCGTCACGGTCGGCCCTGGTCCGCAACGACGCCAGGTCCGAGCCGGCGCTCGGCTCGCTCATGCCCAGCGACGCGGTGATCTCGGCACGCAGAATCGGCACCGCCCAGCGCTGCTTCTGCTCGTCACTGCCGAAGGAAAGCAATGAGGCCGCAATGATGTTGACGCCCTGCGGATTGAAGCTGTGATAGATCCGGCGCCGACACAGCTCCTCCAAATGGACGAACTGCTGCAGCAGCGTGGCGTTGCGACCGCCGAATTCCGGTGGGTTTCCGGGCAGCAGCCAGCCGTTGTCGAACAGCAACCGCTGCCAGCGGCGCGCCCAGTCGGGCATGTGGGACACCGACCGTGGCCGCTCCGCGGTGTCGGCCTCGTCGGGAAGATTCGCGTCGAGGAAGGCCGCGAATTCGGCGCGGAATTCTTCGACCTCGGGATCAAATGTGAGTTGCAAGGTATTCCTCGGCGATGGTCGCGCGATGCTGTGCGGCACCGCCCAGCATCAGCTCACCGGCTTTGGCTCGCTTGAGCGCGAACTGCAGGTCGTTCTCCCAGGTGAAGCCCATCGCGCCGAACAACTGCAGCCCGTGCCGGAATACCACCGACTGGCATTCTCCGGCGGCCGCCTTCGCCATCGCCGAGGCCATCCGGCGCCGCGGGTCGTCCGCCGCGATCGTGAGCGCCGCGAAATACGCCAGCGCACGGGCCCGCTCGATCGCGACATGCATGTCGGCCGCCTTGTGCTGGACGGCCTGGAACGAGCCGATCGGCACGCCGAACTGCTGACGGCCGCGTACGTGCTCGAGCGCCAGGTCGAGGATGCGCTGACAGGCGCCGACCATGGTCATCGCCATCCCGGTCAGCGCGACATGGCGCGCCCGGTCGATGTCGACCCGCATCCGGGCACTGTCGGGCACCTCGACCCCGGCGAAGGACACATCGGCCACGTGCAGCGTCGGGTCGAACACCGCGGACTTCCGCGTGGTCACCGCGGCGGCGTCCACCACGAACACCCCCGCGTCGGCGACCACCGCCAGCCGATCGGCCCGGTCACCGTCCAGTACGTGCAGTGCGGTTCCGTCCAGCACCCAGCCGGCGGCATTGCGGTGGGCGCTCACGCCGCCGAGAACCGCCGCCCCGGTGGAGCCGTCCGGTCGATGGTGCTCGCCGACCAACGGCGCGAACTGGGTCATGGTGGCCAGAAACGGCGTGGGATCGGTGGCGCGGCCGAGTTCTTCGAGAACGATCGCGAGCTCTACCGCGGTTTCCGGCTCGTGCAACTCGGTCCAGCCCAGATCGACATAGACCTTCCACAACGAGTCGACGGCACCGTCGTCTCCACCCTCGGCGATACCGCGCACCAACGACGGCGAGCACTGCTTGCCCACCACGTCGCGCACCGTGCCCTGCCACAGTCGCTGATCCTCGTCAAACTCCAACAGCATTGCAGTCACCTCCTCCACAGCCCGATCGAGAATAACATTCTCGTTAGTGAATGTAATGATCTCGTCGCGAGATACCGCGCTATCACAACGTATCGCGCGGTTACCGTAGCCGTGGCGGCGCCCGCCTGCACCGGCTCCGCGACAAGACTGCGAGAATCCAGTTCTTGCAAGCAAAGAATACAGCTATACAATGGTCGGCATCGGGACTCGGGTTCCCGGTGACTCTGCACGGCGCGCCCCGCGGCGGGCGCGGACTCGGGCGATACGGCGAAGGGCGGCGTAGATGATCGAAAACCCGGACGGCAGCCGCACCCCCGTCATCGACGCCAGCGTGCACATCTTCGCCGCATCCAACAAGGACCTGCGCGGTCACCTGCGCGAGCCGTACCGCAGCCGGGGATTCCCGGACTACGAGATGGACTGGTACGGAGCGCCGGGCGGCGAGTACGCTCCCGGCACCCAGGGGCCCGACGGCCAATACCCAGGCTCGGATCCCGAGGTGGTCGCCCAGCACCTGTTCGCCGATCGCGGGGTCGATGTGGCGGTGCTGCACCCGATGACCCGCGGCGTCATGCCGGATCGGCAGCTGGGGTCGGCGCTGGCCGCGGCACACAACGAAATCCTGGTGTCGCGCTGGTTGGACCACAGCGTGCACGGCGAGCGCTTCCGCGGCACCATCCGGGTCAACCCCGACGACATCGCCGGGGCACTGCGCGAGATCGACCGGTGGAAGGACCATCCTCGGGTGGTGCAGATCGGCGTTCCGCTGCAATCGCGGGAACTCTTCGGCAAACCCCAGTTCTGGCCGCTGTGGGAGGCCGCCATCGACGCGGGCCTGCCGGTGGCCGCACACATCGAGGTGGGCTCCGGCGTCGCCGCCTCCCCCACGCCGTCCGGGGTGCCCCGCGTCTACGAGCACTACGTCAGCTTCATGGCGTGCAACTACCTGTACCACCTGATGAATATGATCGCCGAGGGCGTCTTCGAGCGGATGCCGTCGCTGAAGTTCGTCTGGGCCGACGGCGCCGCGGATCTGCTGACGCCGTTCATCTGGCGGATGGACACCTTCGGCAGGCCACACCTGGAGCAGACGCCGTGGGCGCCGAAGATCCCCAGCGACTACCTGCCCGACCACGTGTTCTTCGTGCAGGGCGCCATGGACGGTCCCGGGGACACCGACTTCGCCGGCGAGTGGTTCGGCTTCACCGGCAAGGACGACATGGTGATGTACGGATCGAGCTATCCGCACTGGCAGCGCAACGAAGTGAGCGTGCCGAGCACGTTCAGCGCCGAACAGCGCGACAAGTTGTGCTGGCGCAACGCCAGTCGGCTCTACGGCATCGACGTACCGGCCCCCGCGGGCGCACACTAGAGAACAGTTGGGATCAAGGGAGATCACCATGACCGTGACAGCCACAGAGCGCAAACCGGCGGCGGAGCGCATCGCGGTGCGGTGTGTGGACTCCGATGTCCACCCGGTGCCGCGGCGCGGCGAACTGACCCAGTACATCCCGGAGCCGTGGCGCAGCAAGTACTTTCTGACCCGGCGCATCGGTGAGCAGATCTACTACGACGCACCGGACTACGCGCACGCATTCGCCATGCGCGTCGACGCGTTCCCGGCCGACGGCGAATTCCCGGGTAGTGATCCGGAGTTGGCGTTCAAGCAGCTCATCATGGAGGCGGGCTCGGACTTCGCGATCCTGGAGCCTGCCGCCTACCCGGCCCGCTTTCCCGAAGCGCAGCATGCGATGTCGTGTGCGCTCAACGACTGGCAGGCCAACCATTGGCTGGACAGCCACAACAACTGGCACCAGCGGTGGCGCGGCTCGATCTGCATCGCCATCGAGGACCCGGCGGGGTCCGTCGCCGAGATCGAGAGGTGGGCCGGGCACCCCTACATGGCCCAGATCCTGATCAAGGCCGAGCCGCGGCCGTCATGGGGCGACCCCAAGTACGACCCGATCTGGGCGGCGGCCACCAAACACGACATCACCGTCAGCTGCCACCTGTCGCGTAGCCACCATGAAGAGCTGCCGATGCCGCCGGTGGGCATGCCCAGCTACAACCACGATTTCATGGTCACCTACTCGCTGCTGGCGGCCAACCAGGTGATGAGCCTGGTGTTCGACGGCGTCTTCGACCGCCACCCGAACCTGCGCATCGTGCTGGTCGAACACGCCTTCACCTGGATCCTGCCGCTGATGTGGCGGATGGACGCCATCTATGAAGCACGCAAGTCGTGGCTGGACATCAAACGCAAGCCCAGCGAGTACGTCAAGGACCACATCAAGTTCACCACCCAGCCGCTGGACTACCCCGAGGACAAGACCGAGTTGACCCGGGCGTTCGAGTGGATGGAGTGCGAAAAGATCCTGCTGTACTCCTCGGACTACCCGCACTGGACCTTCGATGATCCGCGCTGGCTGGTCAAGCATCTACCGAAGGCGGCTCGCGAAGCGGTGATGTTCAAGAACGGCCTCAAGACCTACCACCTTCCGGACACGGTCCCGGCCCTCGAGGGTCAGGTGCGGGTGTTCTGAATGAGCGAAGAGAAACAGCGGCCCCGGCTGGCCCAGGGCCGCGAGCACATCGTTGCCACCGTCGACGAAATCCCGCCCGGCACGCGTAAACTCGTACCGATCGGCCATCACGGCGTCGGCGTGTACAACATCAACGGGACGTTCTACGCGATCGCGAACTTCTGTCCGCACCAGGGCGGCCCGTTGTGTTCCGGGCGGCTGCGCGGCCGCACCGTGGTCGACGAGAGCGCGCCGGGTGACGCCGCCATGGTCCGCGACCTCGAATACATCTACTGCCCTTGGCATCAATGGGGTTTCGAGCTCGCCACCGGCACCACCGCGGTCAAACCCGAGTGGAGCATCCGCACCTATCCGGTGCGGGTGGTGGGCAACGACGTCCTGGTCCAGGCCTAGCACACAGGAGCAATCGGTGGCCTCTGTCGAAATCAACGGCGGAAACGTTGTCTACGAGATCCTCGGCGACACCGGCGATCTGATCGTTCTGACCCCCGGCGGCCGGTTCTCCAAGGAGATTCCCGGCCTACGCCCGCTGGCCGATGAGCTCGTTGCCGGCGGCTACCGGGTGCTGTTGTGGGACCGCCCCAACTGCGGTGCCTCCGATGTGCAGTTCTACGGCCAGTCCGAATCGCATATGCGAGCGGAGACCCTGCACGGCCTGCTCACCGCCCTGGACACCGGACCTGTCATCCTGGCCGGCGGCTCGGGTGGTGCGCGGGACTCGATGCTGACCACCATGCTCTACCCCGAGTTGGTCACCAAGCTGGTGCTGTGGAACATCGTCGGCGGCATCTACGGCACCTTCGTACTGGGCTCGTACTACGTGGTCCCCAGCATCCTGGCGGTGCGCGGCGGCGGCACCCAGGCGCTGCCGGCCATGCGCGAATGGCAGGAACGCATCGAGGAGAATCCGGCCAACAAGCAGCGACTGCTCGACATGGACAGCGACGCATTTCTCAAGGTGATGCTGCGCTGGCTCAACGCGTTCGTATCCAAGCCGGGCCAGACGATTCCCGGAGTCGACGACGAGATGTTCGACCGCATAACGGTTCCCACACTGATCATCCGGGGCGGCGAGAACGATTGGGACCACCCGAAGCGCACCTCACTGGAGGTGAATTGCTTGATCAAGGGATCCGAGCTGATCGACCCGCCGTGGCCGGAGGACGCCTGGGAGCGGGCCGCCGAAGAGCGAGCCGCGGGAAAAGTGAGTCACTTCAACATGTTCGACACCTGGGTGCTGGCCGCCCCGGCGATCCTGGAATTTTTGGGGCGCTGATGGCCTCAACGGGTGTGGATGTGAACCTCGCAGTTCAGCGACGCCTCCAGCGCGGTGTGGATACGGCTCTCGCCGACCCGCGCCACGTCGGCATCGGCCAGCGTCACATGGACGACGTCGAGGCCGTCTGCTCCCGGGGTGCGGCCGATCTCGCCGGTCAGTCCCAGGCCCGCGAGCACCCCGAGCGCGTCGTCGTCGGTACCCCGGCTCACATAGGTCACCACGCCGGGCACCGGTTCGGTACCGAACGCTTTGGCGCACAATCGCATTCCGACATCGATGATGTCGGCGTCGGTGCCGGCGATCAACAATCGAACGTGGCGCCGCCCCGCCGGCATCGCCGCAACGTCGGTCTCGACCAGGTCGGCGCCGGCCGGCACCACCAGATCGCGCAACGTCGCCATCCCGGCCCTCAACTGCTGCTGTGTCAGTTGTCCGGCCGGGTCGACGTCGATGCGCACTACCGCGGTTCTCACGACCGCGAGCCTAACCAAACGAGGTGGCAATGACGACAACTGCGGCAAGCCCGGACATCACCGTCGCCGCTTGGCCGGGCAGCGAGCCGCGACTGCTGCGCGACGGCGTCGAGGACGGCGCGGCCTACGTCGCCGCCGGCGGCTACCGGACGCTGTCGGATGCCGACACACTCCTCGACGAGGTGGACCGCAGCGGGTTGCTCGGGCGCGGTGGCGCCGGGTTCCCGCTGGGGGTCAAGTTGCGCTCGGTGCGCGCCGCCGCCGCCCGCCGTGGCCTCGACGCCGTCGTCGTCGCCAACGGCGAAGAGGGGGAACCGGCATCGATCAAGGACCGCTGGCTGCTGCGCAACCGCCCGCACCTGGTGCTCGACGGCTTGCGGCTGGCGGCCGCGGCCGTGGCGGCCACCCGCACCTACGTCTACGTCTCCGACCCGGCAGCGGCCCGCAGCATCGAGGCCGCGCTGGCCGAGATCAGCACGGAAACCATTGCCGGGCCGCCGGTCAGCGTGTTCACCGTCGACGCCGGCTATGTGGCCGGCGAGGAGACCGCAGCGGTGCGTGCCATCAACGGCGGTCCGGCCAAGCCGACCGACAAACCGCCGCGGCCCTACCAGCGGGGGGTCGCCCAGCGCCCGACCTTGGTCTCCAACGTCGAGACGCTGGCGAATCTGCCGTATCTGCAGCGGCACGGCGCCGTGGCGTTCCGCTCAGCGGGCACCATGGCGTCGCCGGGAACCTTTCTGGCAACGGTGACCGGTGGCGGGCTGGCCCCGGTGCTCTACGAACTGCCGCATGGTATCGAGATCGGCGAATTGCTCGAGTTCCACGGGATTTCGCTCGGCCAGGTGCGCGGGCTACTGATGGGCGGTTACTTCGCCGGCCTGCTCAACCGCGACGGATTGGCTGCCACCCTGGACCACGAGACGCTGCGCGCCGGCGGCAGCGGCCTGGGCTGCGGGGCGATGGCCGTTCTCACCGACGATTGCCCGGTGGCGGTCGCCGCCTCGGTGCTGGCCTATTTCGGCCGGGAGAACGCCGGACAGTGCGGGTCGTGTTTCAACGGCACCGTGGCGATGGCAGCAGTGGCCGAGGCGCTGCGGGACGGGATCGCGACCGCCGAGGACGTCGAGCGACTGCAGCGGTGGGCCGGGGTGCTGCCCGGGCGCGGCGCCTGCGGGACGCTGGACGGTGCCACCACGGTGGCGGCCAGCCTGCTCACCCGGTTCCCGGAATTGGTGGCCGAGCACCTTGCCGACAGCTGCGACACCTGCCGCGGCGGCGCCTACCGGGCCGACCGTCCCTACGCGATCGAGGAGGTGACGGCATGAAGATCCGACTGGATCGCACGATGTGCGACGGGTTCGGCTACTGCGCCAAACACGCGCCGAAGTACTTCTCGCTGGACGACTGGGGCTATGCGTCGCTGACCGGCGACGGCACCGTGGACGAGGCGGATGAGCGTGACGTCATGCGTGCCCTGCTGGACTGCCCGGTGCACGCCATCATCGAGATCACCGAGGACGACGACCAGTGAGCGCACCGGGACGACCGCTGCCGACGGTCACCTTGGACAACGAGTTCTTCTGGACCGCAGGCGCCGACGGAGTGCTGCGGATGCAGGAATGCCGGGACTGCGCAGGTCTCGTCCATCCGCCGCAACCGGTCTGCCGCCACTGCCGTAGTCAGAACCTGGCAGTGCGCGACCTGTCCGGGCGGGCCACCCTGGCCGGGTTCACCGTCAATCACCGGTTCAGCCTGCCCGGTATGCCGGCACCGTATGTGGTGGCACAGGTGGCGATCAACGAGGATCCCCGAGTTCGCCTGACCACCAACATCATCGATTGCGATCCGGACGGTCTGGAGCTCGGCCAGCAGGTGGAGGTCGCCTTCGAGAACATCGACGACGTCTGGCTGCCGCTGTTCCGGCCGGTGCCGGCCGGAGCAGACGGCGCGGCAGGTTCAGCGCCCAAGCCGCTGCCCGAGGACGAGATCGCACCCGAGGACTTCGCGCGACACGTGCGCCCGATGGTGACCACCGAGAAGTTCGAGGACAAGGTGGCGCTCACCGGCATCGGGATGTCGACGCTGGGACGCCGGCAGATGGTGCCGCCGCTGTCGTTGACGGTGGCGGCCTGTAATGCGGCGATCGCCGACGCCGGGCTGAGCATCGACGACATCGACGGACTGTCGACCTATCCCGGTGGTGGTCTACCGGGTCCGTTCGGCGAGGGTGGGGTGACCGCGCTCGAGGCGGCGCTCGGTCTCCGGCCGACCTGGCACAACGGCGGCATGGAGACGTTCGGTCCGGGCGGATCAGTGATCGCCGCCATGCTGGCGGTGGCCACCGGGCTGGCGCGGCACGTGCTGTGCTTCCGGACGCTGTGGGAAGCCACCTACAACGAACTGATGAAGCAGGGCAAGGTCGCCCCGCTGGGCGGCGCTCGCACCGCGAGCTGGCAGATGCCGTTCGGGGCGATCTCGGCGGCGCACACGCTGGCGCAGAACGCCCAGCGGCACTTCCACCGCTACGGCACCACCCGCGAGACGCTGGGCTGGATCGCGTTGAACCAGCGCGCCAATGCCGTCCTGAACCCGACAGCGATCTACCGCGACCCGCTGACCATGGACGATTATCTGTCCGCCCGGATGATCACCACACCGTTCGGGCTCTATGACTGCGACGTCCCGTGCGACGGCGCCGTCGCGGTGATCGTGTCCGCGGCCGACGCGGCCCGTGATCTGGCCAAGCCGCCGGTACTGGTGGAGGCGGTCGGCACTCAGATCCTCGAGCCGATCGATTGGGACCAGAGCACGCTGACCCATGAGCCGCAGGTGCTGGGCCAGGCCGCGCACCTGTGGTCGCGGACCACCCTGCGCCCAGCCGATGTCGACGTCGCGGAGCTCTACGACGGGTTCAGCTTCAACTGCTTGTCGTGGATCGAGGCACTGGGCTTCTGCGGCATCGGTGAGGCCAAGAGCTTCCTGGACGGCGGGGCCAACATCGCCCGCGACGGGGTGCTTCCGCTGAACACCCACGGCGGGCAGCTCTCCCACGGCCGCACCCACGGGATGGGACTGATCCACGAAGCGGTCACCCAGTTGCGGGGCGAGGCCGGTGCACGCCAGGTGAGCGGCGCCCGCGTAGCGGTGACCAGCAGTGGCGGGCTGACTCCCAGCGGGGTGATGTTGCTGCGGGCCGACTCGTGAGAGCCGCCCGATGAGCCACCCCGTTCGGCCGCGCACGGTCAATGCCGACGGGATACCGATGTCGGCGCTGCTGGCCGAAGTTGCCGATCCGCGTGCCGTGGTCGTCGCCCTGCACGGCGGCGGCACCACTTCGCTGTACTTCGACTGCCCGGGACAACCCGAATTGTCGCTGTTGAGAACCGGTGCGGCACTGGGCTACACGGTGATCGCGCTGGACCGGCCGGGCTATGGCACCTCGGCGCTGTACCCGGAGGCGGTGACCGACCCACAACAGCGTGTCCGGTTGGCCTACCTGGCCGTCGATGCCGTCCTCGGTGACCGGCCGCGAGGCGCCGGGCTGTTCATCCTGGGCCACTCCAACGGCTGCGAGCTGGCGATGCGGATGGCGGTCGACGCGCGCCGCGCCGAGTTACTCGGGCTCGAACTGGCCGGCACCGGACTGCATTACCGGGGCGCCGCACGGCAGGCCTTGAGCTCGGCTGGACCGGGGCAGCGTCCGGTCGGTCTGCGTGAGTTGCTCTGGGAGCCGGCAACGCTGTATCCCGAAGCGGTTCTGCGCGGGACCACCAGCTCATCGCCGGGGTCACCGTATGAAGCCGCCATGGTGGCCGATTGGCCGCGGCACGATTTTCCCTCGCTGGCCGCTCAGATCCGGGTGCCGGTGCGCTTCACCTTCGCCGAACACGAGAAGATTTGGCAATCAGATGCGGCTGCGCAGCGCGACATTCGCGCCCTGTTCACCGCCACAGCCGGCTTCACCACCAATCAACAACCCGAGGCCGGCCACAATCTCAGCCTCGGCTTCAGTGCGGGCAACTACCACCGTTCGGTGTTGTCATTCGTCGACAAGTGCGTGGCGACCGCCGCGCGGAATTCGGAGGTCAGTTGATGCGGGTCGGTTTCATCGGACTGGGCAGCCAAGGCGCGCCGATGGCGCGACGCATCATCGAGGGCGGCTACTCGACGACGCTGTGGGCACGCCGGGCCGCCACGCTGGAGGCCTTCGCCGACACCGAGGCGCGCGTCGCGGACTCGCCGGCCGACCTCGGTCATGCCAGCGACCTGGTCTGCCTGTGTGTGGTCGGCGATGCCGATGTCGAGCAGGTGGTGCAGGGCGAGAACGGCGTGCTGGCCGGGATGCAGCGCGGCGGCGTCATCGCGATTCACAGCACCGTGCACCCGGACACCTGTCGCCGGTTGGCCGAACACTGCGCCCGGCAGGGCGTGTCGCTGATCGACGCACCGGTCAGTGGCGGCGGACCGGCCGCCGAGGCCGGGACGCTGCTGGTGATGGCCGGCGGCGACGAGGAGGTGGTGCAGCGGTGCCGGCCGGTATTCGACACCTACGCCGACCCCGTCGTGCATCTGGGTGGACTCGGATCGGGCCAGGTGACCAAGCTGCTCAACAACCTGCTGTTCACCGCCAATCTGGGCACCGCCGCGACCGCGCTGGCACTGGGCGAGCAACTGGGGGTGTCGCGGGAGCGGCTGGCCGAGGTGGTCAGTCGTGGCAGTTCGAACAGCTTTGCGCTCAACAGCATCCGGGGATCCGGCGGAACCCTGGATCGGCTGGCGGCAATGGCCGGGACGCTGTTGCAGAAGGACGTGCGCCTGGTGGCCGATCTGGCACAGCAGGCGGCGGCGACACCGGGCGCGGTGCTCGACGCCGCCGACGCCGCGCTGGCGCTGATGGATCATCCGCGATGACGACGCCGGACTTTCCGAATCCCCTTCCGCGGTAGACCTGTTTATCTTACAGTTGGGCATACGGTCTAACGCCCGGTCACCACGTTTTTCAGCCGGTTCTCGCCGCTGAGGAGGATTCAATGACCAAGCCGAAACTCGTCTTCGACCCGTTTTCGGAGGAGTATTTCAACGATCCGTTCGAAATCTATCGGCGTATGCGCGAAGAAACCCCGCTCTACTACGACGAGCAGGAGGACTTCTACGCACTGACCCGGCACGAGGATGTGGCGGCGGCACTCAAGGATTTCGAGACCTACTCCTCGGCCCGCGGTTGCGACCTGGCGATGGTGCGCTCGGATGAACCCCCCCAGAAGTCGATCATCTTCATGGACCCGCCGGATCACCGGCACATGCGCAGCCTGCTCAACAAGGCGTTCACGCCGCGGGCGATCCAGGCGCAGCGGGCGACCATCATCGAGCAGGTCGAGCGGTTCCTCGGCGCCGCGAACCCGGATCACTTCGATGTGGTGCAGGATTTCTCCGGCCCGTTCCCGGTCGAGGTGATCACCCGAATGGTCGGGGTGCCCGATGAGTTCCGGCAGCAGGTGCGGCATTGGATGAATATCTCGCTGCACCACGAACCCGGGCAGATCGAAATCAGCGAAGTCAACATGCAGGCCAACATCGATACCGCGATGTACTACTACGGGTTGGTGCAGGAACGGCGGACCAACCCGCAGGACGACATGCTCAGCAGGCTGATCGCCGCCGAGATCCCCGGCGACGACGGTCAGCCGCGCCGGCTCGACGATATTGAAATCACCGGTTTCGCTGCGCTATTGGGCGGCGCCGGCGCCGAGACGGTCACCAAGCTGGTCGGCAACGCCGCGGTGATCTTCGCCCGAAACCCGGACCAGTGGCGCAAACTGCTCGACGACCGCAGCAAGGTGCCGGCTGCCGTGGAGGAGCTGCTGCGCTACGAGGGGCCGGTGCAGTACAACGTGCGCTACACCCTCAAGGAGGCGCACGTCAGCGGCGGCACCATCCCGGCGGGCAAGCCGGTGTTCTTGCTCAACGCCGCGGCGAACCGCGACCCAGATGCCTTCACCGACGCCGACACCTTCGACATCGACCGGGATCAGACCGAGGCACAGCACCTGGGCCTCGGCTATGGGATCCACAGCTGTCTGGGAGCGGCGCTGGCCCGGATGGAGAGCACCATCGCGCTGGAGCGATTGTTGGACTTCATGCCCCGCTACGAGGTGCAGTGGGATGGCCTGCAACGGGTTCACATGCAGAACGTCGCCGGCTGGCAGAACGTCCCGGTCCGGGTGCTCCGGTAGGTGCCGGCGCCCATGACAAACCGGAAAGTCGTCGTCGACTACGGGCTGTGTGAAGCCAACGCGATCTGCATGGGCATCAACCCGGACGTGTTCCACCTCGATGACGACGACACCCTGCACATCCTGCAGCCCGACATCACCCCCGAGACCGAGAATGATGTGCTCGAGGCGGTCCGCCGGTGCCCACGGCAGGCGCTGTCGATCGTCGAGGACGGCGACTAGCGCGCCGGGAACCCGGAGAGGATGACGGCGTTGCAGTCGGCGGCGGCCTGCCGCAGTTTCGCCGCCTGCTGGTAGCCCTCGGAGTGGTACCAGGCTCGGGCGGCGTCCACCGACTCGAATTCCAGTACAATGGTTTGATTCCCGTGCCAGTCGCCTTCGACCACCTCGGCCTTGGTGTCGACCGCCAGGATCTTCGCGCCGCCCGCTGCCATCGTCGGCTGGGCGGCCTTACCGTAGGCGATCATGCCCTCCGGGTCGTTGATGGCCTCGGTCAGAATGACATAGCCCTTGGGCCCGTTGGACATTAGCTCTCCTCTTGCGAATCGGTGACATCGTCGATGGCGTGTTCCGGGCATTGTTTGATGGCGTCACGAACCGCGTCCTCGAGGTGCGCCGGCACCTCATCGACGGTGACCTCGGAGTAGCCGTCGTCGTTGATGGCGAAGACCTCGGGGCAGATCGTGGTGCAGATGCCATGGCCGGCACAGCGATCCGGGTCGACCCACGCCTTCATCGCGTTCCCTCCCCGGCCGGGGTGAACTCCAGATTCAGGTCGATCAGACCACGCAGGATGTAGGTCGGAATGTAGCTGAAACGTCGTGCGCCGGGCGGGCCGTGCCGCTCTTCGGAGATGCTGATCTCGGCCGTTCGATCCAGCAGCCGCTCGAGCGCGATGCGGGTCTCGGCCCGGGCCAGCGGCGCCCCGGGGCAGCTGTGGATTCCCCGCCCGAACGTGATGTGCTGGCGCGCATTGCTGCGGGCGGGATCGAAGGTGTCCGGGTCGCTGAAGCGGCGTGGGTCGCGGTTGGCGCCGGCAGCCAGCACCATCAGCGTGGTGCCGGCCGGGACTGCGACCCCGCCGACCTCGGTGTCGACCCGGGAGAGCCGGAAGTCACCCTTGACCGGGGTCTCAAAGCGCAGCACCTCCTCGATGAAGTTGGGGATCAGTGCCCGGTCGTCACGCAGCCGCTGCTGGATCGCGGGAGTCTCCCCGAGGATCTTCAACGCGGACCCGAGCAGTCGCACCGTCGTCTCCTGGCCGGCCGAGTAGACGTTGGCGGCCACCCGCGCCACGTCCATCGGGTCCGGGATCGAGCCGTCCGGGAACGTCGCCTCGGCCATCCCGGTGAGCACGTCGCCGCGCGGATTACGGCGACGGTCGGCGATGTAGTCGGCGAAGGTGGCGTAGAGGAACTCCAGCGGACTGTGCGCCAGCGCCTTGGCATCGGTACTGCCGATCCCGCCGCCCACATTGCGCCCCATGTTGTTGACGAACTCGTCGCGGTCTTCATCGGGGACGCCCAGCAGGTCCGCGATGACCAGCAGGGTGAACGGGGCGGCGAAGCCGTTGATGAACTCTCCGGCGCCGGGGGCGAGAAATCCGTCGAGCACCTGATCGGCCAACTCCCACATCGCGTCCTCGTTCTCCTTGAGGCGCTTGGGGGTCAGCAGGCGCATCAGCAACGCCCGGTGGTTGGTGTGCGTCGGCGGGTCCAGCGTCGGAAGCTGGTCGCTGAACGGCAGTTCGTCGCGGTGCTTGTCGATCAGCCCCGCCACGGTCTCGCCGCCCAGGTCGCCGTCGAGGGGCACCGGGAAGCCGGGGAACGGGCCCGTCACCGCGATGCACGACGAGAACACGTCGGCGTTGCCGGCCACGGCGCACGCCTCATCCCACCCGGTCACCATCATCACGCCGTGGTGGGGCTCGCGGGTGACCGGCGAGCGCTCCCGCAGGGCGTGCAGATAGGGGTAGGGGTCGCCGACGACCGCCTGGTCGGTAAAGAAATCGATGTCATCCGGATTCATCACGAGCCCCGCTCCACTCCCTGGATCTCGCATCCGAGAATGCCATTCTCGAATACGATCGACACACTTTCACACCCGCGGGTGCCCGTCAACGCAAGCCCCCGCTCAGCTGTTCGACCGCGCCGCGTCCATCAGCGCATTCGCCTGTCGCTCACCGTGCTTGTGCTGGCTGAGCGCGCGAATCGAGACATCATGGCCCTCGGCGGCTTTCCGCAACCCGCCCACCGTGGCCTGGTCACGCGGGATGTGGGCGAACGGGTCGAACGAGTACCAGCGCATGGCGTTGAGGTGGGTCATCTTGTTGATGTCGTCATCGGGGACGTTGTTGGCGCTGAGCACATCCCAGAGCTCTTCGGGCGCCCCCGGCCACATCGAGTCGCTGTGCGGGTAGTCGGCCTCCCACGCGATGTTGTCGATGCCGATATCGTGCCGGAGCTTCACACCGACCGGATCGGAGATGAAGCAGGTCAAGAAGTGCTCCCGGAACACCTCGGAGGGCAGCTTGCCGCCGAAGTCCTGCCCGGTCCAGACCGAGTGCATCTCGTAGGTGCGGTCCACCCGCTCCAGGAAATACGGGATCCAGCCGGTGCCGCCCTCGGAGAGCGCGATCTTGAGGTCGGGATAGTCCTTCACCGGCTTGGACCACAACAGGTCCGCGGCCGCCTGCACGATGTTCATCGGCTGCAGCGTGATCATCACGTCCATCGGCGCGTCCGGCGCGGTGATGGCCAGCTTGCCCGACGACCCGATGTGGACATTGAGCACGGTGTCGGTGTCACACAGCGCTTTCCACAGCGGGTCCCAGTAGGGATCGTGAAAACTCGGGTAGCCCATGGCCGCCGGGTTCTCACTGAACGTCAGGGCGTGCACACCCTTCTTGGACACCCGCCGCACCTCGGCGGCGCACTTCTCGGCGTCCCAGATCACCGGTAGCCCCATCGGTATGAAGCGCCCCGGGTACGCCCCGCACCACTCGTCGATGTGCCAGTCGTTGTAGGCCTGCACCAGTGCCACCGAGAAGTCGGGGTCGTCGGTGGCGAACAGCCGCCCGGCGAAACCGGGAAACGACGGAAAGCAGATCGAGCCGAGGATGCCGCCGGCGTTCATGTCTTTGATGCGCTCGTCGACGTTGTAGCAACCGGGCCGGATCTCGTCGAGCCCCTGGGGCTCCAGACCGTATTCCTCCTTGGGCCGGCCCGCGACCGCGTTGAGGGCGACATTGGGGATCACCACATCACGGAACTGCCAGGTATCGGAGCCGTCCGCGTTGTGCACCAGCCGCGGCGCGTCATCGAGGTACTTGCGCGGCAGGTGGTTGGCGAACATGTCCGGCGGTTCAACGGTGTGGTCATCGACGCTGACCAGAATCATGTCGTCCTTGTTCACGGCCCAGCCTCCGATCCGGGTCCGGCAGCGGCGCCGGTCCCCTGACGCTTCTGACGTCTGCAATGAAAACTAGCTTCCCCATTTCGGAGAATCAACCTTCTGGCCGCCCCGGCGGGCCGGGCGCCGCCGGACGCGGTCGCACAACCCCCGAACGCGCCCGGCCCGACCGCCCTGCCAGCGGCGACGGCCGAGTGTTGACCAATCGCGAGAAACATGGAAATCTATTGGTCAAATATGAGAATGTGATTCTCACTAGCGAGGAGGAGCAGATGCGGCTGGCCCCGCTGTCGCAGTCCCAGTGGGACGATGAGGCGGTCCAGCGTGCGCTCGCCCAGGTGCTGACCGCCGATCGGCGCAACCCGCGCGACGCCGGCTCCGCGATGACCATGCTGGTCCACCACCCGAAACTGGCCCGGGTATTCCTGAAGTTCAACGTCGAACTGCTCTACCGCGGAACGCTGCCCGACAAGTTGCGCGAGCTCGCCATCCTGCGGACCGCCCACCGCCGCGGCTGCGAATACGAGTGGGTCCACCACATCACGATCGGCAAAGAGGCCGGGCTCACGGACGCCGACATCGAAGACCTGCAACACGGCGCGGCGGGCGACGTGTTGCATCAGGCGGTGCTCACCGCCGCCGACGAGCTCGACGAGGATTCCCGGCTCTCCCCCGCCACCGAGGCGATCCTCACCCAGCACCTGGACGAGCACCAGCTGATGGAACTCGTCTTCACGGTCGGCTGCTACAGCATGCTGGCCATGGCCTTCAACACTTTTGGCGTTGAACTCGATGAAGAACCCGAATCAGGGAGGTAATTTCCGTGGCACATTTCCCCAAGCCGGCAGCCGGTAGCTGGACGCAGGCCTATCCCGAGCTCGGCACTGAGCCGGTCGATTACACCGACTCGTTCGATCCGGCGCATTTCGCCGACGAGCAGGAGGCGATCTTCAAGCGCACCTGGCTACACGTCGGGCGAGTCGAGCGGCTGCCCAAGACCGGCAGCTACTTCACCCGGGAACTCCCCTCGGTGTGCAAGGGCACCTCGATCATCATCGTCAAGGGCAAGGACGGCGTGGTCCGGGCGTTCCACAACATCTGCCGCCACCGCGGAAACAAGTTGGTGTGGAACGACTTCCCGAACGAGGAGACCGAGGGCACCTGCCGCCAGTTCACCTGCAAGTACCACGCGTGGCGCTACAGCCTCGACGGCGACCTGACGTTCATCCAGCAGGAGGGCGAGTTCTTCGACGTCGACAAGAGCCAGTACGGCCTGGTCCCGGTGCGCTGCGAGGTGTGGGAAGGTTTCATCTTCGTCAACTTCGACGACAACGCCGGCCCGCTCAACGAATACCTCGGATCGCTGGCCAAGGGCCTGGAGGGCTACCCGTTCGCCGAGATGACCGAGGTCTACTCCTACAAGTCCGAAATCGGCAGCAACTGGAAGCTGTTCCTCGATGCGTTCGTGGAGTTCTACCACGCGCCGATCCTGCACCAGGGCCAGTACACCAAGGAAGAAGCCGCCAAGATCCAGAAATACGGCTACGAAGCGCTGCACTACGAGTTGGCCGGACCACACAGCCTGCAATCAACGTGGGGCGGTCAGTCGCCGCCGGCCGACCTCAACATGGTCAAGCCGCTGGACCGGGCGCTGCGCAGCGGATTGTTCGGCCCTTGGGACAAGCCGGATCTCATCGCCGACCTCAAGGAATTGCCACCGTCGGTGAACATCAAGCGAGTGCCGCAGTGGGGCATCGACTCGTTCGTGTTCTTCCCCAACTTCATGATTCTGATCTGGGAGCCGGGCTGGTACCTGACTTACCAGTACTGGCCGACCGCTGCCGACAAGCACACCTTCGAGGCGAGCCTGTACTTCGTGCCGCCGCGCAATGCCCGGGAGCGTCTGGCCCAGGAACTGGCCGCGGTGACCTTCAAGGAGTACGCGCTGCAGGACGCCAACACCCTGGAAGCCACCCAGACCATGATCGGCACGAAGGTCGTGGACGACTTCTTGTTGTGCGACCAAGAGGTCCTGATTCGACACCTGCACAAGACCGCCCGCGACTACGTATCCGAATACAAGAAGGAGCACGCCAATGGCGCTACCGTCTGACTTCGCTGACCTGCAGCCCTACGCCGACTGGGATCTGGCGACCGAGCCGGAGCGCTACGCCAAGCGACTGGCCTCCACCATGGGCGAGATGCAGGAGTTCTACGACGCCGCGTTCGGGCGACTCGAGGACGCCATCAACTACCTGGACAAGTTCGACCTGAACGATCTGCCCGATGATGCACGCTCGCTGATGCACCTCATGCAGTCTTTGGTGATGGTCTCCTTCCCGATCGAGGCCTGGAAGCAGCCGCGAGTCCCGGACAGCGGCGCCGCCTGGATCGACTGCATCAAGGAACCGGTCGTCTAAAGGTGCTGACGCTCAAGGCGGCCGGGCTGCTTGACGTCGACTCCGGCGAGATCATCCGGCCCGGGGTCATCCGGGTCGAGGGTGATCGGATCGTCGGCATCGGCGACGCCGCGGCCTCGGATGACGAGGTGCTGGATCTGGGTGACCTGATCCTGCTGCCCGGGCTGATGGACATGGAGGTCAACCTGCTGATGGGCGGCCGGGGTGAGAACCCCGGCCTGTCCCAGGTCCAGGACGATCCGCCGACCCGGGTACTGCGTGCGGTGGGCAATGCCCGGCGCACGCTGCGGGCCGGCTTCACCACGGTGCGCAACCTCGGGTTGTTCGTCAAGACCGGCGGCTACCTGCTCGACGTTGCGCTGGGCAAGGCGATCGACGCCGGCTGGATCGAAGGCCCGCGGGTGGTGCCGGCCGGCCATGCCATCACGCCCACGGGCGGGCACCTGGATCCGACGATGTTCGCCGCATTCATGCCCGGCGTGCTGGAGTTGACGGTCGAGGAGGGCATCGCCAACGGTGTCGACGAGATCCGCAAGGCGGTCCGCTACCAGATCAAGCACGGTGCACAACTGATCAAAGTGTGCTGTTCCGGTGGCGTCATGTCGCTGACCGGAGAGGCGGGCGCCCAACATTATTCGGACGAGGAACTGCGCGTGATCGTCGATGAGGCGCACCGCCGCGGGCTGCGCGTCGCCGCGCACACCCACGGCGCCGAGGCGGTCAAACACGCGGTGGCGTGCGGGATCGACTGCATCGAGCACGGCTTCCTGATGGACGACGAGGCGATCGCCATGCTCGTCGAGCACGACCGCTTCCTGGTCACCACACGGCGGTTGGCCGAGGCGATGGACGTCTCCAAAGCCCCGCCGGTGTTGCAGGCCAAGGCAGCCGAGATGTTCCCCAAGGCGCGCACTTCCATCAAGGCCGCCTACGAGGCGGGGGTGAAGATCGCCGTCGGCACCGACGCACCGGCGATCCCGCACGGCCGCAACGCCGACGAACTGGTCACCCTGGTCGACTGGGGGATGCCGCCGGCCGCCGTGCTCAAGGCGGCGACGGTGACCGCTGCCGAACTGATCAACGCGGCCGACCGCGGCCGGCTGGCCGAGGGCCTACTCGCAGACATCATCGGGGTACCGGGAGATCCGTTGTCCGACATCACCGTTACCCGCAACGTACAGTTCGTCATGAAAGGCGGTCAGGTGTATGTCAACAAGAACTGACGACCTCGTCGAGATCCAGCAGACGCTGGCGCGCTACGCGGTGACCATCACCCAGGGCGACATCGACGGGCTGGTGGCGGTGTTCACCCCGGACGGCACCTACAGCGCGTTCGGCGAAACCTACTCGCTGGACCGGTTTCCGGTGCTGGTCGATGCCGCCCCCAAAGGCTTATTCATGACCGGCACCCCGGCGATCGAACTGGACGGCGACACCGCGACCGGCACCCAACCGTTGTGCTTCATCGACCACGCCAGCCACGACATGCGCATCGGCTACTACAACGACACCTACGTGCGCACCGCCGACGGCTGGCGGCTTCGGACCCGCGAGATGACGTTCATCCGGCGCAGCGGCGCCCATGATGCGGGGCGGCCGCACGCCGTGGGCAGGCCCGAAGCGGGATGAGTGCACTGCACGATCCCGCCGAGTTCCGCACCCAACTACGCGCCTGGCTCGACGCCAATGATCTGGCGCCGTCCGAGGACGACTCGCTGGAAGCGCACATGCGGCAGTTCGCCCGGGTCCAGCGCGCGCTCTACGAGGCCGGGTGGGGCCGTTACGGCTGGCCCGAGCGCGCCGGCGGCCTCGGCGGCCCGGACGTGCTGCGGGCCATCGTCGGTGAAGAGGTCGTCGGTCGCCGATTGGCGGAGCCGGGACCGTACTCCATGCTCGAGGTGCTCACGCCGACGATGATCGACTACGCCCGGCCCGAGCTCGCTGCCGAGATGGTCCCCCGACTGTTGCGCGGCGACGAGCAGTGGTGCCAAGGCTTTTCCGAGCCGGGCTCGGGAAGCGACCTGGCCTCGCTGACCACCCGGGCCGCCCCGCGCGGCGACCAGTGGGTGATCAACGGGCAGAAGGTCTGGACCAGCTTCGCCCAGCACTCGCAGCGGTGCATTCTGCTGACGCGTACCGGCGACGCGGATACGCCCAACCACCAGGCGATCACGGCGTTCTTCGTCGACGTCGACAGCCCCGGGATCGAGGTGCGGCCGCTGCAGACCATGCACGGCGTCGACGAGTTCTGCGAGGTGTATTTCGACGATGTGGTCGTCGACGGCTCGCGGATGCTCGGCAAGCCCGGCGACGGGTGGCAACTCGCCATGGACCTGCTGCCCTATGAGCGGTCCACCTGCTTCTGGCAGCGCATCGCCTACCTGTACTCGCGCTTCGACGCACTGATCGCCGCGGTGAAGCGCCAGGGCGCCGAGATCGACAGCGACCTGGGCGCGGTGTATCTGGCGCTGCACACCTTGCGTTGCCGCTCCCGGGCCACCCAGCACCGGCTGGCCGACGGCCATCGGCTGGGCGCGGAGACCTCGATCGACAAGGTGCTGCTGGCCGCCGCCGAACAACTGCTCTACGACACCGCCCGCGAGTTGCTGCCGGGCACGATCGAGCTGGCCGAGGGCGAATGGCGCACTGAGTACCTGTACTCCAGGGCCGCCACGATCTACGGGGGTACCGCCGAGGTGCAACGCAACATCATCGCCCGCCGCCTGCTCGAGCTCGGGAAGGAGTGACGATGTCCGGCGAGATCGACGCGGCATCACTGGCCCTGCTGGAGGGCACCCTCCGCAAGACCATGCTGGGATGTTCCGGCGCGGAGCTGGACGGGGCCCTGGCCGAGCTCGGTTGGGCGGAAATGCTCTCCGAGAACCCGGATCTGGCCATACCGCTGGTGTTCCGGCTGCTCGGCGAGACGGGTTCACATGCATCGGTGCTCAACGACGTGATCCTGGAGACCATCGGTGGCCTGCCCGGCGGCACCCCGCCGATGCCCTATGCCGGTGGCCGCTGGGTGATCTGGGAACGCGGCCGGCACGAGGGCGATACCGCCGCCCTCGGTGGGCTTCCGCTGCGAGAGGTGCCCGACGGCGAGCTGATGCGACTCGGCGAGGCGCGGCGCGCGGTGTGCTGGTGGCTGATCGGCTCGGCGCGCGCAATGCTCGCCCTGGCCCGCCAACACGCCCTGGACCGAGTGCAGTTCGGTAAGCCAATCGCGTCCTTCCAGGCCGTTCGGCACCGGCTCGCCGAGACCCTGGTGGCCATCGAGGGCGCCGAGGCGACGCTGGCGGCGCTGACCGCGGAAAGCCCGGACCTGTCCTCCATGCTGGCCAAGGCCGCCGCGGGCAAGGCCGCACTGACCGCGGCCAAGCACTGCCAGCAGGCGCTGGGCGGTATCGGGTTCACCGCCGAGCACGACCTGCATCGTCACGTCGAGCGGGTGCTGGTGCTCGACGGATTGCTCGGCGGCTCCCGGGAACTGACGCGCCGGGTCGGCGGCGGCCTGCGGGCCCGCGGCTCGGCGCCCCGGCTGGCGCAGCTTTAGACCGCCGAGCAGACGCCAAAGCCCCCAAATCCACGCGTTTTAGGGGGCTTTAGCTGGGGGCACCTCCCGCTTGCGGGGGACTGCTCGCGCTATTTACCGCGGCAGGCCCAGCACCCGTTGCGCGATGATGTTGCGCTGGATCTCCGACGTGCCACCGGCGATGGTCCCCGAGAAGCTGCGCAGGTAGCGATCGAACCAGCCGGCGGTCGCGTAGTCCTCGTTCATCGGCATGTAGGTGCCGGAACTGCCCGGGTGTGCCAGGCCGCCGCTGCCGGCCGCGTCGAGCGCGTGCTCGGCCGCGGTCTGCACCGCCTCAGAGCCCAGCAGCTTCAGCACCGACAG
The DNA here is from genome assembly GCF_002086455.1 of Mycolicibacter algericus DSM 45454. Taxonomy (GTDB): domain Bacteria; phylum Actinomycetota; class Actinomycetes; order Mycobacteriales; family Mycobacteriaceae; genus Mycobacterium; species Mycobacterium algericum. The sequence goes on along the minus strand of NZ_MVHC01000007.1, from coordinate 148,054 downwards.
CGCAGGGACGTCCTGTTCGCCGCGCGCCGCCTGGGCCAGTGCCACCGAGCCGAGCAGCTGCAGCGCCTGGTGATCCATCAGCAAGGTCGCGAAACGGTCGCGGTTCAGCGCCCCGGCCGGCCGGAAGTCGTGGATCAGGTCGCGCAACCGATCGGCGAAGCTCATCCACAGCAGCGTCCGTTCGTGCCCGAGCGAGCCGTTGGCCACCCCCCAGCCGCCGTTGAGCGGACCGACCAGGTTCTCGGCGGGAACCACCACGTCGGTGAAGAACACCTCGTTGAAGTCGACGTCGTCGTGGTCGCACGCCGACGCGAACGGCCGCCGCACCACGCCGGGGGTATCGGTCGGGATCAGCAAGACACTGATGCCCTTGTGTTTGGGGGCGTCCGGGTCGGTCCGTACGAAGGTCAACAGCACGTCGGCGTCGTGGGCGCCCGAAGTCCATACCTTCTGACCGTTGACCACGAAATGGTCGCCGTCCAGTACCGCGCGGGTCTGCAATCCGGCCAGGTCCGAGCCCGCACCCGGCTCGCTCATGCCCAGCGACGCCGTGATCTCGGCACGCAGGATCGGGACGGCCCACCGCCGCTTCTGCTCATCGGTGCCGAACGAGAGCAGCGACGCCGCGATGATGCCGACCCCTTGCGGATTGAAGCTGGGGTAGATCCGCCGGCGTGACAACTCCTCGGAGTGCACGTACTGCTGCAGGATCGTGGCGTTGCGGCCGCCGTACTCCGGTGGGTTGCCGGGCAGCAGCCAGCCGTTGTCGAACAGCAGTCGCTGCCAGCGCCGTGCCCAGTCCGGGACGTGGGAGCACGACCGAGATCGCTCGAGCGCCTCGGCGTCGGTGGGTAGATGTTCGTCGAGGAACGCCGAGAACTCCGCCCGGAAATTCTCGACGTCGGAATCAAAGGCCAGCTGCACCGACACTCCTCGGCTCGGGCGTCTCGGGCTCTCCGTCCGGACCGGCTCGGATGTTGCGAGTCCGCTTCCATAGACGCAGCGATGAGAATATCATTCTCGAATGGAGAAGTTGCGATCTCAGAATCGTCAGCCCCGATCCGGTGTGGCGCGACGCCGGCTGGTTACCGTCCAGTACAGTTGCGCTGTGCCTCGCCTACCGCACACCCGCCCGGAGTGCCGGTGACCAGCCCGAGCGAAGAACCCGCCTGGAAGCAGCGCGCGGTCGAACGCTCCATCAAGACAGCGAAAATTCGCGCGGCACAACGCGTCCAGCGGTTCCTGGACGCCGCCCAGTCGATCATCATCGAGAAGGGCAGCACCGACTTCACCGTGCAGGAGGTCGTCGACCGCTCGCGGCAATCCCTGCGCAGCTTCTACCTGCAGTTCGACGGCAAACATGAGCTGCTGCTGGCACTGTTCGAGGACGCCCTGAGCCGCGCGGCCGAACAGATCCGCGCCGCGGCAGCCAACTACACCGATCCGCTCGAACGCCTCAAAGTCGCGGTGGAGTTGCTGTTCGAGTCGTCGCGGCCGGACCCGGCGGCCAAACGGCCGCTGTTCACCGACTTCGCCCCGAGCCTGCTGCTGACCCACCCCGCCGAGGTCAAGGTCGCCCACACCCCGCTGTTGGCATTGCTCACCGAGCTGACCGAAGACGCGGCCGCCGCCGGGCGGCTGCGCGCCGGCTCCAACCCCAAACGGGTGGCGGCGATGATCATGCAGACGGTCATGTTCAACGCCCAATCCAGCCCGGCCTCAGCCGATCCGGCCGTCAAACCGCTGACCGCCGACGAGGTGTGGGACTTCTGCGCGAACGGCTTCGCGCGCAGCTGACCGCCGCGCTCGACCCGGTTCGTCCGCCCGCTGATCGCCGAGCGCGAGCGGAGCGCTCCGCTGCGGCTCGGCAACTCCAGAACCCTGGACTTCCCCTCGTGAAGCGCATAGCCTCATGCTGCGAACCCAATTATCCGCATGCGAGAAGAGGATTACCCATGTCGGTGCAGACGGTGTTGGATGACATCCGGAAGGTTCCCGGCACCGGTGACGTGATCCCGATCATCGACCCGGCCACCGAAGAGCAGCTCACCGAGTTCACCGACTGCGGACCCGAAGCCGTCAACGACGCCGTCGCCCGCGCCAAGGCCACCGCCGAGTCCGGTGTGTGGTCACAGCTGGCCGACTACGACCGGGCCCGGGTGCTGTGGCGGATCGCCGACCTGATCGACGAGAACGCCGAGATCCTCGCCGAACTCGAGTCCGTCAACGCGGGCATCCCCGCCTCCCAGGCCGCCATCATCACCAAGGTCGGCTCGGAGTGGTTCCGCTATTACGCCGGCTGGTGCACCAAGATCGACGGCATCGCACGCGACGTGAACACCGGCGGCCTGACCGGCATCGAATCCCATCAGCACGTCTACACCCTGCGCGAGCCCTATGACGTGGTGGGGCTGATCTTCCCGTGGAACGGCCCGGTCTTCAACTTCTGCGCCAAGCTGGCCCCGTCGCTGGCCGCCGGTTGCAGCAGTGTCGTCAAGCCCGCCGAGGAGACCCCGCTCTCGGCACTGGTGCTGGACCGGATCCTGTCCGAGGCCGGGGTGCCCGACGGCGTGGTCAACATGGTGCTGGGCTACGGGCACACCGCCGGTGCGGCCATCACCGCGCATCCCGACGTGGACAAGGTCGCGTTCACCGGTTCCACCGAAGTCGGCCGGGAGATCGTACGGGCCTCGGCCGCAAGCAATCTCAATAAGGTGACGTTGGAACTCGGCGGCAAGTCGCCGGTGCTCATCTACGACGACGCCGATCTCGACATGGCCATCACCATGGCCTCGTTCGGCACGTTCGTGCACTCCGGGCAGGCGTGCGTGTGCGGCTCGCGCATCTTCGCCCAGCGCGGCGTTTACGAGCGGGTCGTGGAGGGCGTCGCCAACATGGCCAACAGCATGCAGCTCGGCGGCCCCAAAGACGACGGCGTCATGATCGGACCGCTGATCAGCCAGAAGCAGCTCACCCGGGTGCTCGGCTACCTGGAGCAAGGCAGGTCCGACGGTGCCGAGCTCGTCACCGGTGGACACCGGCTGGACCGCAAGGGCTACTTTGTGCACCCCACCGTCGTCACCGACGTCGACCCCGACTCCAGCCGGCTGTTCCAGGAGGAGATCTTCGGGCCGGTGGTCACGATCCTGCCGTTCGACGACGACGACGAGGCGATCGCGCTGGCCAACAACAGCACCTACGGGTTGGCCGCTACCGCGTGGACGTCCAACCTGGGCCGGGCCCACCGGCTGGCCAAGCGTCTCAAGGCCGGAACGGTGGGGTTGAACTGCCAGATGCAGTTCGACCACTCGATGCCGTTCGGCGGGTACAAGCAATCCGGCTGGGGCTACGAGTCGGGCAAGGCCGGTATCGAGACCTATCTCCAGACGAAGGTCGTCTGGGCGCAGATGTAGGCAAGACAAGGTGATACATATGGCGACCGTCCCCTATCGGATCGTCCAGTGGACGACGGGCAACGTCGGCAAGAGTTCCGTCCGGGCGATCGCCGCCAATCCCGATTACGAACTCGTCGGACTCTTCGCATGGTCCGACGACAAGGTCGGCCGCGATGCGGGCGAATTGGTCGGCATCGATCCGCTCGGGATCCCGGCCACCAACGACGCCGCGGCGCTGCTGGCGCTGAAACCCGACTGCGTGGTCTACAACCCGATGTGGATCAACGTCGACGAACTGGTCGAGATCCTGTCGGCGGGCGTCAACGTGGTGACGTCGGCGTCGTTCATCACCGGTCGCAACCTCGGCGACGATCGAGCCCGCCTCGAGGAGGCGTGCCGCAAGGGCGGCGCCACGCTGTTCGGTTCCGGTGTCAGTCCCGGATTCGCCGAACTGCTGGCCATCGTGGCGGCGACGGCCTGCGACCGGGTCGACAAGGTCACCATCACCGAAACGGCCGACACCACGCTGTATGACTCCCCCGACACCGAGCGCCCGGTGGGGTTCGGTGCCGCCATCGACGACCCGGACCTGGCGCCGATGGCCGCCAACGGCACCGCGGTGTTCGCCGAGGCGGTGCAGCTGGTCGCCGACGCGATCGGCGTCGAGCTCGACGAGATCACCTGTGTATCCGAATACGCCCAGACCACCGAGGATCTGGCGATGGCGTCGTGGACCATCCCGGCCGGTCACGTCGCGGGCGTGTTCGCCAGCTGGCGGGGCATCGCCGGCGGTGAGACCGTGATCGACATCAACGTGCGGTGGCGCAAGGGCCAGACGCTGGAACCAGATTGGCAACTCGACGGCGACGGTTGGAAGATCACTATCGACGGCCGCCCGACGGTCAACATGCAAGTCGGCTTCACGCCGCCGCCGGACCTGATCGCCTCGGCGAAGTCGATCGACGATTTCTTCGAGCTCGGCCACATCATGACCGCGATGCCGCCGATCAACGCCATCCCGGCCGTGGTGGCAGCCGAGCCGGGCATCGCCACCTACAACGATCTGCCGCTGCACCTGCCGCGCTGGTCGGCCCGGAAGCGGTCCTGAAGTCTCATTCGCCCTCCGGCGACAACAGCCGCTCCGCCGCCGAATAGGGGTCATCGCTGCCGTCGACGACCAACTCGGCGAGTCTGCCCAGCGCCGGGTGGGACCGCAGCCGGGTCTGTGCCAGCGACAGGATCTGTGACCGCGCCCGCGCCAGCCGGCGGTCCCGGCTGTCGGTGCGGTGGTGGGCCTCGATGGTGTCGACCAGCTCGCCGAGACCGTCGCCCCGCGAGGCGATCAGGGTGAGTATCGGTGCGCCGGTGTGCTTCAGCTCGACCCGGAGGTCACGTACGGTCTGTTGCGCGCCTTCGCGGTCGGCCTTGTTGACCACCACGATGTCGGCCACCTCCAGCAGTCCGGCCTTGGCGGCCTGCACCGCATCACCGGCACCCGGATTGAGCACGACGATCGTCGGCGCCGCGATCGCGGCGATCTCGATCTCGGACTGGCCCACCCCGACCGACTCCAGCAGCAGCACGTCGTAGCCGAGCCCGGCCAGCAACTGGATGGCCGCCGGCACCGCTTCGGCCAGCCCGCCGAGGTGGCCACGGGAGGCCACCGAGCGGATCAGCACCGCCGGATCGTTGATGTGCGCGGCCATCCGGATGCGATCACCTAGCAGCGCGCCGCCGCTGAACGGCGAGGACGGGTCGACGGCCAGCACCGCCACCCGCAGGTCCCGCTCGCGATATGCCCCGACCAGAGCCGCGATCGTGGTGGACTTGCCGGCGCCGGGCGGCCCGGTCACCCCGATGACCCGGGTGGTGGCGGGCCCGACGGCGGACAGCACCTCGGTGCGCCGGCCGCTTTCGACCAGGCTGAGCAGCCGCCCGGTGGCACGCACCGAGCCGGCCCGCGCCGCGACGAGCAACTCGGCAATCTGCATCGGCGGGGTCAATTCTGCTTCGCGGTGAGCCGATCGATGATGGCGTTGAAGTCGTCGGTCATAAACGACTGGTCCTCGGCCATGTTCGCGAAGTCCAAGGTGGCCAGCACCGCGCGCTCCAGGTGGATGTTGAGCAGCCGCTTGGTGCTCTCCACCGCCTGGCGGGGCAGCTCGATGATGCGCTTGGCACACGAGATCGCCTCGGCCACCGGGTCTTCCACCACGTGGTTGGCCAAGCCCAGCTCGACTGCGCGGGCGGCCGGAATCCGGGCTCCGGTCAGCGCGTACTCCTTGGCCTGCAGCAGACTCATCTGCAACGGCCAGGTCAGCGGTCCACCGTCGGCGGCGACCAGACCGACCTGCACGTGCGGATCCGCGAGGTAGGCGCCTTCGGCCATGTAGACGATGTCGCTGAGCGCCACCAGGCTGCAGCCCAGCCCGACGGCGGGCCCGTTGACCGCGGCGATCACCGGGGTTCGGCAGCGCGCCATCCCCAGCACGATCTCCCGGCCGTGCGCAATCGTCTTGGCGCGCAGCTTGTCGTCGCGGCGGATCTCGTCGAGGTAGCTGAAGTCGCCGCCGGCAGAGAATGCCCGCCCACTGCCGGTCAGCACCGCGGCACGGGCATCGTGATCCTCGTCCAGCTGTGTCCACAGTTTCGCCAGGCCGCAGTGCAGTGCGTCATTGACGGCATTCAGCGCGTCGGGGCGGTTGAGCGTGATGATGCGCAACGGACCATCGGCGCGCACGTCGATTTCAGCAGGCATGTCGTACATGTCTAGACTCCCTTATCTTGTCGTGACCCGCTTCACCCGGGCTTCGCCCGCGTTCGCGATCACTCGGTCAATCCCAGGATTCGGCCGGCAATGATGTTCTTCTGAATCTGCGAGGTCCCGCCCATCACACTCTGGGCGCGGCTGTAAAGGTAGGCGCTGAGCAGGTCGGGGTCGTCGACGCCACCGACCGCCAGCGCGGCGTGGCCGACGGACTGTTCCACCCAGGTCATCAGCAGCTTGTCCAGCGAGCCCTCGGGCCCGTGCGACAGGCCGTCAAGCTGTTCGGAGAGCCGCCGACGGACGTGTAACCGCAGCATCTCCGTTTCCACTGCCGCCCAAGCCAATTCCTCGGGCACCTCGGCACCGGCACGATCCACCCGAGCCGCCATCTGGCGGACGAGTTTACCGTAGCGGGCCGAGTACCCCAGCGTCGACGGCTCGCGCTCGTGGCCGACGACGGTCATCGCCAGTTTCCACCCCTCGCCCGGTTCGCCCACCAGCTGGCTCGCCGGAACGGTGGCGCCGTCGAAGAGCACCTGCCCGAATTCGGTGGTGACACCGTTGATCATCCGCAGCGGCCGCTGCTCGATGCCGGGCTGGTGCATGGAGATGATGAACGCCGAGATACCGCGGTGCCGCGGCGCGTCCTTGTCGGTGCGGGCCAACAGCAGACACCAGTCGGCGACGTCGGAGTAGCTGGTCCAGATCTTGTGGCCGTGAATAACGTAATCGTCGCCATCGCGGGTCGCGGTGGTGGTCAGCGACGCCAGGTCCGAGCCGGCTCCGGGCTCGGAGAACCCCTGGCACCAGCGCTGCGTGCCGTCGATCATCCCGGGCAGGAACCGTTGCTGCAGTTCCTTGCTCGCGTGGCGGCCCAGCCCGACGACCAGATAGCCCAGGCTCGGTCGCGGCGGGGCGCCGGCGGCGGCCAGTTCCTCGTCGACGATCACGTCGTAGACCGGTGGCAGCTCCTGGCCGCCGTACTCGCGGGGCCAGGACACCCCGAAGAAGCCGGCGCCGTAGAGGGCCTGGTGCCATTCGCCCTGGCGCGCCCAGTACTCGTCGTCGCCGGCGGCGGGAAAGGTGCCGGCCCGCTCGGTCAGCCAGGACCGAAGCCGGTTGCGGAAGTCGGCCTCGGCGGGCGAGTCACGAAAGTCCATCAGCGATCTCCCTAATCGTCACGGGCCACAGGCCGGTCGAGGTCAACGCACGCCGCAGGTACACATGCGCCAGGCATTCCCAGGTGTTGCCGATACCGCCGTGCACCTGGATCGCGGTCTCGCAGACCGTCCGGGCGGTGCGGGCGCAGTAGATCTTGGCGATGCGGGCGGCACGGACCGCGTCGGCCGCGTCGGCCTCGTCGACCGCCCAGGCGGCATGCCGTAGCACGCTCACCGAGCCTTCGATCAGTGCCAGACCCTCGGCGAGCAGATGGGCGATGGCCTGATAACTGCCGATCGGTTTGCCGTACTGTTCGCGGATCTTGGCGTAGTCGCATGCCAGTGCGTGCGCGCCGCGCGCGGCGCCGACCAGGTCGGCGCCGGTGGTCACCAGCGCCAGCGCCTGCCACGCCGCGGCGCTCTCGGCGCTGAGCTCACCGAGCTGGTGCGGCTCCCCGGCCAGTTCGGCGCCGGGCCGGGTCAAGTCGGCTCCGCACCGCAGCGCGCCGAGCGGGACGGTCAGTACCGCGCGCTCGCGCACCGTGACGGCCTGCTCGGCCCCGCGGGCGTCGACGGCGGTCCGGTGGTGGGTGACCGTGGCCGGCGCTGATCCCAGCGTCACGTGCCGGCCCAGATCGTCGGCGAGCACCGGACCGAGGAACGGCACGTCGACCAGGCCGCGGCCGAACTCCTCGGCGACGATCGCCACCTCCACGCCGGACGCCCCGTCGGAGCGCAGCGAGCGCCAACCCGTTTGGGCGACAGCCTTTTCCAGCCGGGCCACTCGACCGGCATCGTCGAGTTCGGCGACCGAGCCGGGCCCCAGATCGTCGGCGAGCTTCGCCGCGGCCTCCCGCAGTTGTCGCTGCTCGGCATTCAGCCGGACATCCATAGGCGCTCCTTCAGTAGTCGACGCAACAGCTTTCCGGACGGCAGCCGGGGAATCTCGGGAACGACCACGACCCGGCGCGGGTGCTTGTAGGTGGCGAGCCGATCGGCCACCAGCTCGGTCAGCTCAGCCTCGCTGACCGGTGCGCGCAGCGCGACCGCTGCCACGACGGCCTCCCCGTCGCGCTCATCGGGCACCCCGAACACCCCGCAGTCGGCGACGGCCGGATGCTCGTGCAGCACCGCCTCGATCTCGGCGGGGGCCACCTGAAAACCGCGGACCTTGATCATCTCCTTGCAGCGGTCGGTGATCCGCAACCAACCGCCGGCGTCGAGGTAGCCGACATCACCGGTGTGAAACCAGCCGTCGCGCAATACTTCCGACGTCGCCTCGTCGGGAAGATAGCCGGCCATCAACGACTCGGAACGGGCCAGGATCTCACCGGGGACGCCCGGCGGCAGCGGCTCGCCGGTGGCCATGTCCACCACCTGAAGCGCCACCCCGGGAACCGGGCGACCGACGGTGTCCAGCACCGCCTCGTCCCCGCGGGCCCCGTCGGTCGGGCTGCAGGCCAGCACCGGCAGCTCGCTGGTGCCGTAGGCGGGCACCCAGCTGACCCCGGTGCGCCGGGTGACCTGTTCGGCGACGGCGGCGGTGATGGGCGTGGCGCCCCACATGATGTAGCGCAGCGACGACAGGTCGAACGATTCCAGCTCCGGGTGTGCGGCGATGGCCAGCGCGATCGGTGCCACCGCCATCTCCACGGTGATCCGGTCTTGGCCGATCGTTGCCAGCATCACGTCGATGTCGAAGCGGCGGTGCAGCCGCACCTGCGCCCCGACGCTCAGCGCGGTCAGGATGTTGAGCAGCCCGAGGATGTGTGACGGCGGGGTCACGACCTGGATCCGGTCATCCGCGGTCAGCCCCAGCGCATCCCGCCAGTGCCGCACTCCCGCGGCCAGCGAGGCGTGGGTGTGCCGTACCGCTTTGGGCAGGCCGGTGGTACCGGAACTGAACACCAGCAGTGCGTCGGCGCCCGGCAGCGGTGGATCACCCTCCCAGGTGCCAGCCGGAATCTCGGCCGTCACTTCATCGAGGTGCCGCATCGGCATCAGCTCGGCCAGCACCGACTGGTCGCCGAGCGCGTAGCGGGGCTGGGTCAGCGCCAGCGCGTGCGCCACCTCGTCGCGCTTCCAGGCGGGACTGATCAGGGCGGCCACCGCCCCGAGCCGCCAGATGGCCTGCACGGCGACGACGAACTCGGGCCGGTTCGACGCCATCAACGCGACCCGGTCACCGGCCGTCACGCCGTCGGCGGCCAGCGCGGCCGCCAGCGCGCCGGCCCGTGCGTCAAGCTCCGGCAGGGGTAACTGCCGGTCCTCGAACGTGAGCACCGCGGTGGATGACGCACGCAGCCCAGAAGACATTTGAGAAGATCCTATCGGTTTGAGAGAATAGTATTCTCTGTAACGAAGAACGCAAACCGGAAGGGGTGGTCATGGCGGTCACTCATGTTTTCCAGCGGGCGACCGTGACCCGCATCGTCAAGGAGACCGCCGACGCGTACACGTTCGTGCTGGCACCGCATGAGGGGACGTTCCCCTACCGGGCCGGTCAGTACTCGACGTTCCAGGTACACGTCGACGGCGAGGAGCTCTACCGGTCCTACTCCATGTCGAGCGCCCCGGAGACCGACACCGAGCTGATGACCACGGTCAAGCGGGTGCCCGGCGGGAAGGTGTCGAACTGGTTGCTGGACAACCTCGCCGAGGGCGACGAGTTGACCATGACCCGCGCGGCGGGGACCTTCTGCCTGGACTCCTCGGACTCCCCGCTGCTGGGATTCTCCGGCGGCAGCGGGATTACGCCGATCCTGTCGCTGGCCAAGAGCGCGCTGGCCACCACCGACCGCACAGTACGGCTGCTCTGCGCCGACCGGGACGCCTCGGCGGCGATCTTCGACGACGCGCTGAGCGAACTCGCCGCCCGGTACCCGGGCCGGCTGTCGGTGCAGCGGCATCGCGACGCCGAGAACGGGCTGCTCGACGCGGCGGCCGTCACCGCGTTCGTCGGCGCGGACACCGGGGCCGACTGCTACCTGTGCGGCCCGGAGGGCTTCATGGCGGTGGTGCGCCAGGCCTGGCCGGGCCCGGGTCGGCTGTTCGTCGAGGACTTCGACACCGGCGGCGCTGCCGCCGAGATACCGACGGCGGCACCGGCCGCTGCCGGCACCGCGGCCGAGGTGAGCGGGACGGTGACGATTCACCTCGGGCGCAAGAAGGAGTCGGTGCCGCGCGTCGCCGGCGAGACCCTGCTGGAGAGCGCCCGGCGGGCCGGGCTGACACCGCCGTTCTCCTGCGAGGCCGGCAACTGCGGCACCTGCATCGCCCACATCAGCGAGGGCAGCGCGAAGATGATCGCCAACACCGCACTCGACGATGATGAGGTCGCCGACGGCTACATCCTGACCTGCCAGGCTGTTCCCGAAGGCGGCTCGATCACCGTCCACTACGAATAGTCATCGAATGGTCGGGCCGGGCCCGGCCGCCGGTTGTCAACCGGCGGCGGCCCCGTAGCCCAACGTGCTCTTGATCTCCACATATTCGTGGAAACCGGCATCGCTCCACTCACGGCCGTTGCCGCTGCGCTTGTAGCCGCCGAACGGTGCGTTCATGTCGAAGGCGTGGTTGATCGCCACCGAGCCGGCCCGGATCCGGCGGGCGATCCCGCGCGCGGCGTCGAGGTCGGCGCCCGACACGTAGCCGGCCAGGCCGTAGTCGGTGTCGTTGGCGATCTCGACGGCCTCGTCCAGGTCGTCATAGCCGAGGATGCACAGCACCGGGCCGAAGATCTCTTCGCGCGCGATCGTCATCTGGTTGTTCACGTGCGCGAAGACCGTCGGTCGAACGAAGTAGCCGCTGTCGAGTCCGTCGGGCCGGCCCGCGCCGCCCGCGGCGACGGTCGCCCCCTCGGCGATGCCCTGCTCGATCAGGCCCTGCACCTTGGCGAACTGCGCCGCCGACGCCACCGGGCCGATCGCCTTGGCGTCGGCGGGATCACCCACCTTCACCTGCTCGGCGACCGCCTTCGCAATCGCGATGGCCTCGTCCATCCGGGAGTTGGGCACCAGCATCCGTGACGGCGCATTGCAACTCTGCCCGGAGTTGACCATCATGACCGACACGCCCGCGGTGACGCTGGCGGCGAACGCATCGTCGTCGAGCACGATGTTGGGGCTCTTGCCGCCGAGTTCCTGGGTCACCCGCTTCACCGTCGGCGCGGCGTTCTCGGCCACCGCGACACCGGCCCGGGTCGAACCGGTGAACGACACCATGTCGACGTCGCGATGTTGCGCCAGGGCCACCCCGACGCCGGGACCGTCGCCGTTGACCATGTTGTAGACGCCGGCCGGAACGCCCGCGGCGGCCATGATCTCAGTGAAGATGTAGGCCGAGAACGGCGCGACCTCCGAGGGTTTGAGCACCATGGTGCACCCGGTCGCCAGCGCCGGGTAGACCTTCACCGCGATCTGGTTCAGCGGCCAGTTCCACGGGGTGATCAGACCGCAGACCCCGATCGGCTCCCGGACCACCAGGGTGTCGCCACGCTGTTCTTCGAACGCGAAGTTCTTCAGCGCGTCGATCGCGGTCAGCATGTGGCCGAGCCCGAGTTGCACCTGGGTTCCCCCGGCCAGCGCGGGCGGCGCCCCGATCTCCTCGTGCACCGCATCGGCGAGATCACTGCTGCGGCGCTGATATTCGGCCAGGATCGACTGCAGCAGATCCAGGCGTTCGGTACGGCTGCTCTGCGACCAGCCGGCAAACGCCCGCCGCGCCGCAGCGACGGCACGGTCGACGTCGGCGGCCGAACCGAGCGCGATCTTGCCGGCGACCTGCTCGGTGGCCGGGTTCTCGACGTCGAGGGTGGTGAGCTCGACCGGGTCCACCCACTGGCCGTCGATGTAGAACTTGAGGTATTCGCGCATCACTACACTCCTTTGAACTACCGGGTTCCCTGGGTCTCGTCGGGCACCTGGACCGGGTGGGCCAGGCCGAAGCTGTATCGGATGTGGTCGGCGTGGCCGTCCGGCACCACCGGGAAGACCACCGGCGCCGTGACATCCCGGATCTCCTCGATCCGTCGGTCCACCTCCTCGAGGGTCCACGACGGCTGGTAGACGCCCGGGCTTTCGGCCACCACCGCCCGGGCGACCCGGCCCGCCAGCGCGATCAGCACTTCGCCGGTGACCGAGCAGGATTCGTGCGCAAGCCAACCGACCACCGGCGCGACCAGTTCGGGCTCCATCGGCGGGTAGCCGGACGTGTCGATGCCCTCGGCCATCCGCGTCACCGCCGCCGGCACCACGACGTTGCAGCGGACACCGGCCGGCGCGCCCTCCAGCGCCGCGACATTGCTCAGCCCGATCACGCCGGCCTTGGCGGCCGCATAGTTGGCCACACCGAAGTTGCCGTAGAGGCCGCCGATCGACGAGGTCAACACGATGCGACCGTAGCCTGCATCGCACATCACCGGAAAGGCCGGCCGCACCACGTGGAAGGCCCCCCGCAGGTGAACGTCGAGGACGGCGTCGAAATCTTCCGAGCTCATGTCCCGCAACGAGCCGCGTCGGACGTTTCCGGCGTTGTGGATCACGGCGTCGAGCCGGCCGTAATGCTGCAGCGCCGCGGCGATGATGTCCCGGCCGCCCTGCGGTGTCGCGACCGACGCGGTGCAGGCGATCGCGTCGCCGCCGGCGTCGCGGATCTCGGCGGCCACCGCCTCGGCGGGGTCCTCGCGCACGCCGTCACCGCTGAGGTCGGCACCGGTGTCGTTGACCACGACCCGCCCGCCCCGCTCGGCCAGCAGCTGCGCGTAAGCGCGACCCAGCCCCCGCCCGGCGCCGGTCACCACGGCGACCCGGCCATGGAAGTTCAGCGGCTGCCCTGTGCTCAAGCGAAGGGTTCCTCACCGGCCAGCTTGGTCCGTCGCAGCATCCGGCCGGAGTTCGGGTCGTACGGCAGCGCCCGGTGCATCGTGCCGGTGTTGTCCCACATGACCAGATCGCCGACCGACCACCGGTGCCGGTAAACGAACTGTGGTTGGGTAGCCCAATCACGTAGCCGCACCAGGGTTTTGGTGCTCTGCGCGTAGTCCATGCCGACGATGTTGCTGGCGGTGCAGCCCAGGATCAGCGATTTGCGCCCGCTGCGGTGCGTCCAGACCACGGGCAGTTCCCGCTCTCCGATCGCCATCATCTGCCGAAGTGTCGCGAAGTCGGGCTCGGGGTCGTAGTACAGCAGCGAGTTCCAGGCGGAGTGCATGGCGCGCAGCGACGCGATCTGGTCCTTGTCGTCCTCGGAGAGGTCGTCGTAGGCGGCGTAGGTGTTGCAGAACTCGGTGTCACCGCCGCCGTCGGCCGGCAGCACCCTGCTCGACAGCAGCGATGCGAGGATCGGCACCTGGTTCATGGTGCCGTCCAGGTGCCAGTAGAAGGAGCCTTTGAGGTAGTCGGCCTGCTTGTTGACGTTGGTGTCCAAGGTGACGTCGTAGACGGCCTCGCCGTCCCGTTCGGGCGCCAGCGTGCCCAGCGTCTCGGTGAAGGCGATCTGTTCGGCGTCGGTGAACCCGATCTGCGGGAACACCAGCACGCCGCGCCGCTCGAGCAGTTCGCGGATCGCCCCGGCATGGTCGCCGCTCAGCAGCGCCGCCTTGTCGGCGTGGACCTCGGTTGCGATGCGCTCGGTGAGGTCGCGTGTCGGCAACGTGCTCGTCGTCTGCAATGTCACTGCAGTTCCATACCTTTCAGGTCGCCCGCCTCGCGCCACTGCTTCAACAGATCATCGAAGGCGTAGAAGCCCGGTGAGTAAACCTCTCCCAGGAAAGAGCGGCTGGCGTCGCCGAACCCCCGGCCCTCGTTGTTGTAATAGCCGGGCGTGCAGGACAAGTCGAACGCCGAATTGTCGAACGCCAACTCCCGGATGGTGTTCACCCAGGCGTCCTGGCCTTCCTGACTGGGCTCGACGACCGTCGCTCCCCGGTTGAAAGCCTCGGCGATGATGTAGGCGATGTGCTCGGCCTGCTGCTCGAACATCGCGGTGGTGTTGGCAGACACGCCGCCCTGGATGAAACCGGTGTGGAACTGGTTGGGGAAGCCGCGGCTGGTCATCCCGTGCAGGGTCCGGAACCCGTCGCGCCAGTGGTCGAACAACGACACGCCGTCGCGGCCCTCGATGACGTCCATCGCGTATCGACGGCTGATCTCCGTGGAGATCTCGAAACCACTGGCGAAGATGACGCAGTCGACCTCGTACTCGACTCCGCCCGCGACAATGCCCTTCTCCGTGAGCTTTTCGACGCCCTTGGACTCGGCCACGTCGACCAGCGTGACGTTGGGCCGATTGAACGCGGGCAGGTAGGTGTCGCTGGAGGTCGGTCGCTTGCACATGAACCGGTAGTACGGCTTGAGCGCCTCGGCGGTCTGCGGATCCTCGACGATGTCGGCGATCCGGCGGCGCAGCCGCTCCATGATCTTGTAGTCCTCCTCCTCCCGCATCGCCATGATCTCCTCGACGCCCAGCGCCGTCGGGTCGGGACTGGCGCCGATGCGGGCGGTCAGGTTGCGACCCAGTTCGGTCCAGAAGTCGCACACCATATCGGGGGCGTCGAAGACCACGCCCTCGAACGGCGACCAGCGGTGAAAGTTGCGCTTGCGTTCGGCCTGCCAACCCGGCTGCAGCGACGCCGCCCACTGCGGGTCGGTGGGCTCGTTGCCGCGGAAATCCACCGACGACGGGGTGCGCTGGAAAACATAGAGATGCTTGGCGTCTCGGCCCAGGTGCGGGACCAGCTGCACACCGGTCGCGCCGGTGCCGACCAGCGCCACGCGCTTGTCGGCCAGCTTGTCCAAGCCACCGCCTGAGTCACCGCCGGTGTAGTCGTAATCCCAGCGGGCCGAGTGGAAGACGTGGCCGCCGGCGTTCATGAAGTCCTTGATGCCCGCGATGCCGGGCAGCTTGGGCCGGTTGTAGGAGCCCTGGGCCATCACCACGAACCGCGGCCGCAGGTCATCGCCCCGGTTCGTCGTCAGCCGCCAGCGCCGGAGTTCCTCGTCCCAGCGGACGGTGCGTACCTGGGTCGAGAAGATCGCGCCGTCATAGAGGCCGAAGTGCTTGCCGATGTTCTGGCAATGCTGGAATATCTCGGCGCCGTCGGCGAACTTCTTGGACGGCATGAAGTCGAGCTCTTCGAGCATCGGGATATAGCAGTAGGCGTCGTTGTCGCACTGGATTCCGGGGAAGCGGTTCCAGTACCAGACGCCGCCGAAGTCGCCGGCCATCTCGATGACCCGCACATCGCGCACGCCGGCCTTCTTCAGGTAGGCGCCGGCCAGCAGTCCGGCGATGCCACCGCCGAGGACCACGACTTCGATGTCGGCGTCGATGGGTTCACGTGGCGTCACCGCGGTGTGCGGATCCACCTCGGCGAACTCCACGAAATCGTCTTTGAGTTCGAGGTACTGACTCGATCCGTCGGAGCGAATGCGTTTAGCCCGTTCGGCGGCGTACTTCTCACGGAGCGCTTCGATGTCGAAGTCGTCCGGGGTCTGGGTCGGCGGGCACTCCGTCATCGGTCATTTCCTGTCGGGATCTGCTCGGGCGCGCCGGCGGCCATGTATTTCGCCAGCTGGTGGTGCAGGTTGACGATGGCGCGCTCCCGGTAGGGGTTGGGCCTGGCGCCCTGATAGCCAAGGGATTTCATCCCCTGTTGCACGGCGGCCATGTTGGAGAAGTCCTGCGGCAGCACCGAGCGCCACCGCGGGTCCCCCACCGGGGTGTACTCCCAGCGGGTCTGCGGCTCCTCGCCCTTGGGGAACAGCTCGAAGACCGAGACCTCGAAGATGCACTTGTCCGGGTTGTAACTGGGATGCGGCCGGGCGCTGTAACACAGTGCGCTGGTGAGACCCTGGCCGATCTGGAAGTTCGGGAAGATCTGCCAGGCGGTGCCGGCCTGCCCGAGCACGTCGGCCGGGATCGTCGGCCAGATGACGCCGCGGGCTTCGTCGTCGCGGCGTGCCGAGGCCAGCCAGTGTTCGAGGACCTTTTCGGCCGGCGTGCCCTCGGGAAGCTCGTCGACCAGTCGCTTGGCGGCGTTGACCAGCGTCGCCGTGGTGGTGGCGTTGGTCTCCTCCATGGTGTAGATCTGCATCTCCGCGGTCGACACCCGGGGGTCGGCACCGGTGCCCAGCCGGATCTTGGACTTGGTGGTCTCCAGATCCTCCGGAGCGTCGTAGCCGATGTTGCTGTGGCGGCCCTGCACCTTGGCCCAGCCCTTGAACTCGCCGAACCTGTTGAACTCCGGGTGGGTCGTGTAGACGTGGTAGGTCTCGTTGAAGGCCTCCATCGCGACCTTCCAGTTGCAGTCGAATTCCAGCCACTTGCGCCACTTGTAACGCATGTTCTCCAGGCCGAACGGTTCCAGGATCTTGGCGGCGGGGAACAGGTAGTCCGCCAGGGACTCGCAGTCCGGATCCATATTGATCCAGACCCAGCCGCCCCAGGTGTCGACGCGCACCGGGCGTAGGTGGGTGTTCTCCGGCGTCAGGGTGCCCTGCCAGTCGTCCTGCTCGCGGATGTGGGTGCATGCCCCGTCCAGGCCGTAGCTCCAGCCGTGGAAGCCGCAGACGAATGACTTGCGGGTGCGCGCGCAGGCGTTCTTCTCCCCGGCCGGGGTGTCGACCAGCCGGCGGCCGCGATGCTGGCAGACGTTGTGGTGGGCCCGAAAAGAGTCCGAGCCTGAGGTCGAGCCGGTGCGCACCACGATGATCGAGTCGTCGAGGATGTCGTAGGTGAGGTAGCTGCCCACCTCCGGCAGATCCTCGACCCGGCCGGCCTGCTGCCACACCTTGCGCCACAACTTGTCGCGTTCGGCACGGGCGTAGCTCTCCGAGGTGTAGGCCTCGACGCCGATCGTCATGGGTTGCGACAGTTCTTCGGCCGAATCGGCGTTGTGCACCGGATCGGTCATGACATCCTCCTCATCGCTGCGCGGAAGGTTTCGTCTTTGAGGAACAGCGAGGTGTTGTCCGCGCCGAGGTGACTCCACTTGAGGTTGAGTCCACCGTCGACCAGCAGGGTCTGCCCGGTGATGTAACTGGACAGGTCCGACAGCAGGAACAGGATCGGCCCGGCCTGCTCCTCGGGTCGGCCGCGCCGTCCCAACGCGATCGCGCCTCGGTCGCGATCGGGGTCCTCGTCGACGTAGGTTCCCGATGCCGCGGTCTCGGTCACCCCCGGCGCCACCGCATTGACCCGGATGCCGGCGGCCGCCAACTCAAGGGCCATGGTGCGCGTCATCGCCACGACGCCGGCTTTGGCGGTGCCGTAGGCGATGTGGAACGGCGCGGTGTTCATCCCGCTGATCGAAGAGATCGAGACGATCGAGCCCGGCCGCCGCTGCGCCAGCAGCTCGGCGGCGACCGCACGGCTCATGAAGAACGCCGTTTCGAGGTTGTGCGCGAAGATCTCCCGCCAATCGGAGCGGGCCACCCGGGTCGAGGCCATCCAGGTCGACGGCGCCGCCCCGCCGGCGACGTTGACCAGCCCGTAGAGCTGCCCGTCGGCGTTGCGCGCCGCGTCGAGCACCGCGGTCACGCCCTCGTCGGTACCGGCGTCGGCGGCCACCGATACCACCGGCAGGCCGGCAGCGACCAGCGGCGCGATGTGCTCGTCGAGGTTCTCCGCCGAGCGGCTCACCGCGATCACCGTGGCGCCGGCCTGCGCGGCCATCGCGGTGACCGTCGTCCCGATGCCGCCGCCACCTGCTCCCGACACGATGACGACGCGGCCATCAAGGCCCAGCAAGCTCGAGTGACTCAGCAGGCTGGAGTGATCCGCCATGACCCGCCTTCTCCTGGCACAAGCAGCAGATCCGCACCCTCCGGCGGCGACGTCAGACACCGGGTATGCAGATTTGTCCGGACAACATACGTGATTCTTCGTTCTGAAGAACACTATTCCGCAGCACGATGGGCGCAGTCAAGGGCAGAGACAAGCGGCCAGGCGGTTTTATTGTCTGGACTAACGGGCCGAGCCTCGAGCGCCTGCGGCGACGTGCGTGGACGCATCCGGCCGCGGCGTCGGCCCGCGCGGCCGGACCGGCACACCCGTCGACCGGCGCCGAACCGGGACGAATCACCGCCGGACGAAGCCGGCCCGTACCCGCGGTGCGTCATGATGGAACTCGGCAACCGCAGGCTATTTCGACTACCACCGTTGTCAGACCCGAGGAGAGATTGAAGTGCCGTCCGGTCAACGCCGGGGCCGCTGGTCCGGGGTCCCGCTGGCGGAGCGCCCGGCCCTGCGCCGCGACGAATTCATCGAGGCCGGCGTCGGACTGCTCGGCGACGAGAACGGGCCCACGCTGACCATCCGGTCGCTCTGCCGGGCCGCCGCGCTGACCGAACGCTACTTCTACGAGAGCTTCACCGACCGCGACGAATTCGTCCGCGCGGTCTACGACGACGTATGTACGCGCGCGATGACAACGCTGCTGTCGGCCCAGACGCCGCGAGCGGCCGTGGAAGCCTTTGTCACGTTGATGGTCGACGATCCCGTGCTCGGCCGGGTGCTACTGCTCGCGCCGGCAACGGAGCCGGTACTGACCCACTCCGGGGCGCAATGGATGCCCAACTTCATCGGGATGCTGCAGCGCAAACTCACCCGGATCGGCGATCCGGCGCTGCAGCACATGGTCGCGACCGGGCTGATCGGCGCGTTGACCGCCCTGTTCACCGCCTACCTGGACGGGCGGCTCGCCGCCACTCGCAGCCAGTTCATCGATTTCTGCGTCGACATGCTGCTCAATACCGGCCGGCCCGAAGACGGCGACGGCAACACACCCAAACGAGCTTGATGTCACTGACGTACACAGATATATTGCCTGCAACTGATCGACACAGATACTCAGGGAGCTGTTATGGCGCGCGAATGGACTGACCTGGAGTTGCTGCACGAACTCGAGCCGGTCGTCGAGAACGCGGTCAACCGGCACTTCTCCATGACCAAGGACTGGAATCCCCACGACTACGTGCCCTGGTCGGAGGGCAAGAACTACTACGCCCTCGGCGGGCAGGACTGGGATATCGAGCAGTCGAAACTGTCCGAAGTCGCCCGGACAGCCATGGTGCAGAACCTGCTGACCGAGGACAACCTGCCCTCCTACCACCGCGAGATCGCGATGAACTTCACCATGGACGCCCCGTGGGGCACCTGGGTGAACCGGTGGACCGCCGAGGAGAACCGGCACGGCATCGCGCTGCGGGACTACCTCGTCGTGACCCGCAACTGCGACCCGATCGAGCTGGAGACGCTGCGGATGGAGACCGTCAACCGCGGCTTCAGCCCGGGCCAGAACCAGCAGGTCTCCGGCGACCTGTTCGCCAAGAGCTTGTTCGACTCGGTCGTCTATGTGACCTTCCAGGAGCTGGCCACCCGGATCTCGCACCGCAACACCGGCCGGGCCTGTAACGACCCCGTTGCCGACCAGCTGCTCGCCCGGATCTCAGCCGACGAGAACCTGCACATGATCTTCTACCGCGACATCAGCGCGGCCGGTTTCGACATCGCGCCAGAGCAGGCGATGTACTCGCTGCACCGGGTGCTGGCCAACTTCCAGATGCCCGGATACGTGGTCCCGGAGTTCCGCCGCAAGGCGGTGATCATCGCCGTCGGCGGTGTCTACGACCCACGCATCCACCTGGACGACGTGGTGATGCCGGTGCTGAAGAAGTGGCGCATCCTCGAACGGGACTTCACCGGCGAAGCGGCCCGCTACCAGGACGAGATCGGCAAGATCGTCGCCGAGCTGGAACAGACGTGCGAGAAGTTCGAGGTGGCCAAGCAGCGCCGGCTCGAGCGGGAGGCCAAGATGGCCGAGAAGCGCGCCGCCAAGAAGGAATTCGCCTCATCGGCGCCGTAGTCGGTAGCAGCGGCGGTAACGTGCTGACCGCGCAGCGGCGCGGGCTGTCTGATGGCGGGGACCTGCGGCGCCCGGCTCCGCCGCGCTTGCAGTCCCCGCTGAAGATCGGTTCGCTCACGGTCGCCAGCCCGGTGGTGCTGGCACCGATGGCCGGCGTGACCAACGTCGCCTTCCGCACGCTCTGCCGCGAACTGGAACAGTCCCGGGCCGGCACGGTCAGCGGGCTCTACGTGTGCGAAATGGTGACCGCCCGCGCGCTCGTTGAGCGCCATCCGGCCACGCTGCACATGACGACGTTCTCACCCGCCGAGTCACCGCGCTCGTTGCAGCTCTACACGGTGGACCCGGACACCACCTACGCCGCGGCGAAGATGATCGCCGACGAGGGTCTGGCCGACCACATCGACATGAATTTCGGCTGCCCGGTGCCCAAAGTGACCCGGCACGGCGGCGGGTCGGCGCTGCCCTACAAGCGCCGGCTGTTCGGCAACATCGTCGCAGCGGCAGTAAAGGGGACCTCCAACTCCGGTATTCCTGTGACCGTGAAATTCCGGATCGGGATCGACGACGCCACCCACACTCACCTCGACGCCGGGCGAATCGCCGAGGCCGAGGGCGCCGCGGCGGTGGCCCTGCACGCCCGGACAGCAGCGCAGCGCTACTCCGGCAAGGCCGACTGGGAGCAGATCGCCGCACTCAAGGCGCAGGTGCGCTCGATTCCGGTGCTCGGCAATGGCGACATCTTCGAGGCGGGCGACGCCCTGGCCATGATGGCGGCGACCGGCTGCGACGGCGTCGTCATCGGGCGGGGCTGTCTGGGGCGCCCGTGGCTGTTCGGTGAGCTGTCGGCAGCATTCGCCGGTCGCCCCACCCCAACCCCGCCCACGCTGGGTGAGGTCGCCGACATCGTCCGCCGCCACGGTGAACTGCTGGCGTCGCACTTCGGCGAGGACAAGGGTATGCGGGAGATCCGCAAGCACGTGGCCTGGTACCTGCACGGCTTTCCGGCGGGCTCGGAGTTACGGCGCGGGCTGGCAATGGTCACGACGCTGGCCGAGCTCGACGCGCTGCTCAAGCAACTCGACGGGTCGATCCCCTTCCCGACTGCTGCGACCGGACCGCGCGGACGGCAAGGCTCACCGGCCAAGGTCACCCTTCCCGAGGGTTGGCTCGCCGACCCGGACGACTGCTCCGTGCCGAGCGGAGCCGACATTATGCACTCGGGTGGCTGAAATGAGACGTTCTCGACATCGCGTGTCTGGAAACTTCTCAGTAGAATAAGTAGCTTGTTGCCCCGGGGGGTTGTCCCCTGCGGGGGGCGGAAACAGGCACGGCGAATCGACGGCGATCTCCCGTGCCAGGCTGACGTGTGATCGACGCCCGTCAGGCCCGAAGACTCGGAGGCCCTTGAGGACATGAGTGACGGCGATAGCGCCACTCCTGGACGCTGGCCTGGAGAGGGCCGGGACGACGGTGACCATCAGCTGATGACGATGACGCCGCCTGGACCCGCCCCGTGGGAACGCTGGCAGACCCCGGCCGACGACCACACGCCGGCCCCGCGTCGGCCGGCCGCGTCACGCCGCCGCCACCGTGGTGACGGTTCGGTGACCGTCGCGGACCTGATCGCCCGGGTCAACGGCGGTGTTCCGCCGTCCGGTGGCCGCAGCCAGCGCCGTGCCGCCACCGTCGCCGACGAGCCGGCGGCGCCTGCCGATCCCGCCGATGGCGGAGAAGCCGCCGAACCCCGGGACACCACGCCCGACCCGGATCCCGAGCCCTGTGCGGCCCTCGCCGCGACGGACGCGCCGAGTTCCACCGCCGACATCGCGGAGGTGGCCTACCCCTCGGAGTTGCCCGATCTCGACCGGATTCACGGCACGGACTACGACGAGCCCGGTGAAACCGACTGGTCCGACGACTGGGCCGGGTCCGAGCCCACCACCGAACCGGCGGGTTCGGTCGGCGGTCCCAGCTTCGCCCGCGAGCTACCGCCGGCGCGAATCGACCCGCCGGGGCACGACGACCTGGAATCCGACGAGCCGCGGCCGCGAAAGACCGGTCACGGGGCGCTGCTGGCCGGCCGGGCGGCAGCGGCCATGATGGCGGTTCTGGCCCTGGTGCTGACCGGTTCGGCCTGGCAGTGGAGCGCCTCGAAGAACCGCAGCCTCAACCACGTCAGCGCGCTGGACCCCAACTCGCACGACATCCTCGACGCGGCCGGGCAGTACGGCGACGAGAACTTCCTGATCGTCGGCGCCGACACCCGGGCCGGGGCCAACAGCAATATCGGCGCCGGCAGCACCGAGGACGCCGAGGGTGCCCGGTCCGACACGATCATGCTGGTCAACATCCCGGCGAACCGGAAACGCGTGGTGGTGGTGTCCTTCCCACGCGACCTGGCGATCACGCCGATTCAATGCGAGGTCTGGAATCCCGAGACGGGCGCCTACGGCCCGATCTACGACCAGGACACCGGCACCTACAGCGACGACACGGTCTACACCGAGACGAAGCTGAACTCCACCTACGCCTTCGGCGGTCCCAAGTGTCTGGTCAAGGAGATCCAGAAGCTCTCCGGGCTGGCGGTCAACCGCTTCATGGCCGTCGACTTCGTCGGCTTCGGCAAGATGGTCGACGCCCTGGGCGGCGTCGAGGTGTGCACCACCAGCCCGCTCTACGACCTCGAGCTGGGCAGCGTGCTGGAGAACAGCGGGCGCCAGCGGGTCAATGGCGCGACCGCACTGAGCTACGTGCGCGCCCGCAACGTCACCACCGAGGACAACGGCGACTACGGCCGGATCAAACGCCAGCAGCTCTTTTTGTCGTCACTGCTGCGCTCGCTGATCTCCACCAACACCTTCTTCTCCCCGACCAAGCTCAACAACGTGGTCAACATGTTCATCGGCGACAGCTACGTGGACAACATCAAGACCAAGGACCTGGTGAACCTGGGGCAGTCGCTGCAGAAGGTGTCCGCCGGGCACATCACCTTCGTCACCGTGCCGACCAGTGAGACCGACGAGAACGGCGACGAGGTCCCTCGGATGGACGACATGCGAGCGCTGTTCGACGCCATCATCAACGACGACCCGCTGCCCGGCGAGAACGATCACAACGCCACGTCGGTCCCGACCACCGCGACCAGCCCGACTCCGCATTCCACCCAGGCCGCCGCGACACCGGCCAGCCCGACCGCCAAGCCGTACAGCGAGCAGGTCCGGGCGGTCACCACCTCCCCCGGCGAGGTCACCGTACGGGTATCCAACGCCACCGACCAGTCCGGCCTGGCCGCCGCCACCTCCGAGGGCCTGCAGCACTGGGGCTTCGACGTCGACAGCGCCGACGACTACCCGGCTACGGTCAAGAACACCAAAGTGCTGTTCTCTCCGGGCAATGAACAGGCCGCCGCCACCGTGGCCTCAGCGCTGACCGGTGCGCCGATCGAACGGGTCGCCGGGCTGGGCAGCATCGTGCGCGTGGTGCTGGGCGCGGATTTCCGCGCCGTCAGCAGGCCGGCGGTCACCGGCTCGCAGATCAACGTGCAACTCAACCGCGGCGCCAGCGTCGAACCCACCGAGCTGCCCGACGACCTGACGGTCACCAACGCCGCCGACACCACCTGCGAGTAAGCGCGGCGGCGGCGCGCAGCCGCCTCGAGCCCCGTCCGGGTTAGTCTTGAGGGCATGCGAACCGCCTATCACGAGCAACTCTCGGACTTGGCCGAACAGCTCGGCAAGATGTGCGGCCTGGCCGGAATCGCCATGGAACGTGCCACGCAGGCCCTGCTGCAGGCCGACCTGGTGGTGGCTGAGCAGGTGATCACCGACCACGAGAAGATCGCCGCGATGAGCGCGCGCGCCGAGGAGAGCGCTTTCGTGCTGCTGGCGTTGCAGGCACCGGTCGCCGGGGACCTGCGGGCCATCGTCAGCTCCATCCAGATGGTCGCCGACATCGACCGGATGGGCGCGCTGGCACTGCACGTCGCCAAGATCGCCCGCCGCCGGCACCCGCAACACGCCCTGCCCGAAGAGGTGAACGGATACTTTGCCGAAATGGGCAGGGTGGCAGTCGATTTGGGAAACAGCGCACAAGAGGTGCTGCTGTCGCGGGACCCGGAGAAGGCCGCCCGGATCCGCGAAGAAGACGATGCGATGGATGATCTGCACCGGCATTTGTTCTCGGTGATGATGGACAAGGAGTGGCGGCACGGCGTCGCCGCGGCAGTCGACGTGACACTGCTCGGCCGGTTCTACGAACGATTCGCCGACCACGCTGTGGAAGTGGCGCGCCGGGTGATCTTCCAGGCGACCGGCAAGTTCCCCGACGAGAACACCCTGCCCCCACCCGACTAGGACGGTCGCGCGCCCAGCAGCGCGACGCCGGCTACCGCGTCGTCGCCTCGTGCGGCGGGTCCGTTTTTCAGGTCCATTTCCAAGAGGAATATCATCCTTTTTTTCGACAGCAGGCTGTTAGTCTGCTGGCAGCCCGTGCCGTGCTTGCTCCGTGTGGTTTCGCGGCCGGGCCGATCCGGTGATACAGCGGGTGTGTAGCAACCTTGATTCGACACCCTGATTCGACCCGAAAGGCCCCGAGATGACACGGAACGGTTACGGTGCGGCACTGGGAATCCTGGCCGCCGGCACGCTGGCCTTGTCCGGCTGCGGCAGCGACCCCAACACCACCTCTCACGGCACCGATTCCTCCGGAGGTTCGTCGGCCGGCAGCGACTGCGGCGGCACCGAGACGCTGAAAGCGAGCGGATCGACGGCCCAGCAGAATGCCATGGCCAGATTCGTCAAGACTTTCATCGCAGAGTGCCCCGATCAGACGGTGAACTACACGGCCAACGGGTCCGGTGCCGGCATCCGCGAATTCGTCGGCGGCCAGACCGATTTCGCCGGCACCGACGTGCCGCTCAGCGCCGATGAGTACGCCCAGGCGCAGCAGCGCTGTGGCTCCCCGGCCTGGAACCTGCCCGCGGTGTTCGGCCCGATCGCGATCACCTACAACATCGCCGGTGTCGACAATCTGATTCTCGACGGTCCGACCGTCGCAAAGATCTTCAACGGCGCCGTCACCAGCTGGGACGACCCTGCGGTGAAAGATCTCAACCCGGGCGCCGCACTGCCCGCCGCGCCCATCCATGTGGTGTTCCGCAGCGACGAGTCCGGCACCACCGACAACTTCCAGCAGTATCTGGAGGGCGCCTCCGATGGCGCGTGGGGCAAGGGCACCGGGAAGTCGTTCAACGGCGGCGTCGGCGAGGGCGCCAAGGGCAACGACGGCACCGCGGCCGCGATCAGCACCACCGAGGGCGCCATCACCTACAACGAGTGGTCGTTCGCCCAGGCCAAGAATCTTCGCACCGCGCAGATCATCACATCGGCCGGTCCGGATCCCGTCGCGATCAGCACCGAATCGGTCGGCAAGACGATCGCCGGAGCCACCATCAAGGGCGAGGGCAACGATCTGGTGCTCGACACCGCGTCGTTCTACAAACCCAGCAACGCCGGCTCCTACCCGATCGTGCTCGCCACCTACGAGGTGGTCTGCTCGAAGTACCCCGATGCCGAGGTGGGCACCGCTGTGCGGATGTTCCTGAAATCGACCATCAGTTCCGGACAGTTCGGCCTGGACGAATACGGATACGTGCCGATCCCGGATGCGTTCAAGCCGCGCCTGTCGACCGCAGTCGACGCCATCGAGTGATCCTGCCCCACCGGTCACCGCGGTTTCGAGGGTGTTGTCGCCGTGGCCGATAACACCTCGGAATCGTCGGCGCCCGTATCACTGCCCCGCAAGCACGGGTCCGGCGGAGAACGGATATTCCGGGCGCTGGCGCTGTCGGCCGGTTCGACGGTCGTCGTCGCGATCGCGCTGATCGCCGTCTTCCTGTTGATCCGCGCCGTACCGTCCCTGCAAGCCAACACCGCGAACTTCTTCACCACCGCCACCTTCAGCACCGGCGGCGCCGACGGTCTGGCGTTCGGGATCCGGGACCTGCTGGTGGTGACGGTATTGACCTCGCTGCTCGCATTGGTAGTGGCGGTGCCGATCTCGATCAGCATCGCGATCTTCCTCACCCGCTATGCGCCACGGCAGCTGTCGCGGCCGTGCGGGATCGTCATCGACCTGTTGGCTGCGGTCCCGTCCATCATCTTCGGACTGTGGGGGATCTTCGTGCTGGCGCCGATGCTCTATCCGGTGACGAAGTTTCTCAATCACCACCTGGGCTGGCTGTTTCTGTTCGCCAAAGGCAATGTGTCACTGGCCGGCGGCGGAACCATCTTCACCGCCGGGATCGTGCTGGCCGTGATGATCCTGCCGATCATCACCTCGGTGTCCCGGGAGGTCTTCCGTCAGACCCCGACCGCGCACATCGAGGCGGCTCAGGCGCTGGGCGCCACCCGATGGGAGGTGGTGCGGATCGTGGTGCTGCCCTACGGCCGCAGCGGTGTCATCGCCGCGTCGATGCTGGGGCTGGGCCGTGCCCTGGGCGAGACGATCGCCATGCTGATCATCTTGCGAGCGGCCCCGCGCCCCGGTAACTGGTCGCTGTTCGACGGCGGGTACACGTTTGCGTCCAAGATCGCGTCCGCCGCCTCGGAGTTCAGTGCCCCGCTGCCGACCGGCGCCTACATCGCCGCTGGTTTCGCCCTGTTCGTCCTGACGTTCGTCGTCAACGCCGCCGCGCGTGCGGTGGCCGGCGGAAAGGTCAACGGATGAGCGCCCCCGCACTGACAGCACCGGTCAAGTCCCGGGTGCGCAGCCACATCAGCATCAGGCGCCGGATCAAGGACCGCTTCGCCGCGCTGATATTCATGATCTCGTTCGGCATCGCGACGGTGCCGCTGATCTGGCTGCTGTGGGTGGTGATCGCGCGCGGCTGGCGGGCAGTCGTCCACGCGTCCTGGTGGACGCACTCGCTGCGCGGCGTACTGCCCGATGAGTTGGCCGGCGGGGTGTATCACGCGTTGTACGGCACCCTGGTGCAGGCCGGGGTCGCCGCCCTACTGGCGGTACCGCTGGGTCTGATGACCGCGATCTACCTGGTCGAGTACGGCTCGGGCTGGTGGGCCCGGTTGACCACGTTCATGGTCGACGTGCTCGCGGGGGTGCCGTCGATCGTCGCCTCGCTGTTCATCTTCAGTCTGTGGATCGCCACCCTGGGCTTCGAGCAGAGCGCGCTGGCGGTCTCGCTGGCACTGGTGCTGCTGATGCTGCCCATCGTGGTGCGGTCCGCCGAGGAGATGCTTCGGCTGGTCCCCGACGAGTTGCGGGAGGCCAGTTACGCGTTGGGCGTACCGAAGTGGAAGACGATCATCCGGATCGTGCTTCCGACCGCCCTGTCAGGGATCCTGTCCGGAACATTTCTGGCGCTGGCCCGAATCATCGGTGAGACGGCCCCGGTGCTGGTTCTGGTGGGTTACAGCCGCTCGATCAACTACGACATCCTGCACGACAACATGGCCTCACTACCGCTGCTGATCTACAGCGAACTCGCCAATCCGGAGGCCGCCGGCCATACCCGGGTGTGGGGGGCGGCACTGACATTGATCATCGTGGTGGCGCTCAGCGCCGTGATGGCCGCGGTGGCAACCCGGCTCACCTCGGTCCGCCAGCGATGACCCGGCCGCCGGCCGGACCGCTATGAGCCGGCCGCCAGCTTGACCACCCGGTTGTTACCGCGGTCGGCTACGTACACCGCACCGTCGGCGTCGACCACCACCTGCAAGGGGGTGTTGAGGCCGGAGAACGGCAACTTGGTCTGGTTGTTGGTCACGGGATCCAGCTTCATGACCTTGTGGTTCTCGTGGTTGGTGACGTAGACGTTGTCGGCGCGGTCGACCGAGACGCCCCACGGTGAGGACAGCCCCGTGAACGGAAGGTCCGTCTGGGTATTGGACCCGGCGCTCAGCCGCACCACCCGGTCGTTGTCGGTGTCGGTGACGTAGACGTTGCCGTTGCTGTCGACGGCCACGTCGTCTGGATGATGAAGTCCGGTGAAGGGCAGCACCACCTGGGCGCCGGCTCCGGCCGGCAACTTGAGCACCCGGTTATTGCCCCGGTCGGCGACGTAGACGCTGCCCTGAGCGTCCACCTCCACCCCCTCCGGGTAGTTGAGTCCGGCGAACGGCAGTTCGGTCTGTTCGCCGGTGTCCGGGGCCAACTTCACCACCCGGTTGTTGAAGTCGCTGACATAGACCGAGCCGTCGGCGGCGACGGCCACGCCCTGCGGCTCGTAGAGACCGGTGAACGGCAATACTTCCGGATTGCTCGATCCCGGCGCCAGCTTCAGCACCCGGCCGTACATGCTCTGGTTGGTGATGTACAGATTGTCGTCACCGTCGAGCGCCAGGCCACCCGGGGACAGCCGAAAGCTCAGCCCCTCCAGCGGCACCACGCTCTGCCCGTCCGCCGAGACGCCGGTTGTCGAACCCGACTCACGGCTGAGCGCGTATCCGCCGGCCACGCCCGCGATGGCAAGCACCACCGCCGCCACGGCGGCCGGCAGCAGCCACTTGCGTCGGTGTCCGCGCGGTGCCGCGGCGAACGACCGGCTCTCGAACCGTTCGGGCGTCGACCGCTGCGGGGGCGCCGGCCGCTCCCGCCACGACTCGGCGGCCGCCGGCCGGGCCATGGTCGCGTCGAAGCCGCCCGTTTGCCCGGGTTGGCCGGGGTGGCCGTTGGGCCGCTCGGTCGTGCCGCCGACCGCGATTCCGGCAACGCTGACCGGGCGGTCGGCTTCCTCACCCCGCCGCACGATCATGGCGGCCCGATGCTGCTCTGCCACCGTCAGCGCGTCGTGAGCGGCGTTCGCCAGATCCCCGGCGCTGCTGTAGCGCTCCCACGGACTCTTCGCCATGCCCCGGGCGACCACCTGATCGAGGGCTATCGGGACGACGCCCGGCCGCAGCTGACTGGGCCGCGGCGGGGGCTCCATCAGGTGCGCGGTGATCAGCCGCTCGACGCTATCGACCCGGAATGGCGGCACACCGGTCAGGCACTCATTGAGCACACAGGCCAGTGAATAGATGTCTGACCGGTAGGTGACCTCGTCGGCGCCGAACCGTTCCGGGGCCATGTACTTGTAGGTGCCCACGGCGGTACCCGTCTGGGTCAATCCCGGATCGGTCGCGGCGCGTGCGATACCGAAGTCGACCAGATAAGCGAAATCGCGGCGGGTGATCAGGATGTTCTCCGGCTTGACGTCGCGGTGCGTCACGCCGTTGCCGTGGGCGGCGTCAAGGGCGGCGGCCACCTGGTCGATGATGGCCACCGCTCGTGCCGGGTTCATCGGACCGGACCGCCGCAGCACCGCGGCCAGATCGTCGCCGTCGACCAACTGCATGGCAACGAACATCTGGCCGTCGATCTCGCCGTAGTCGTGGATGGGCACCACGTGCGGTTCCCTGAGCTGTCCCGCCGCGTCCGCCTCCCGTTGCATGCGGGCCCGAAACATCGGGTCACCTGACAGCGGCGGCGAGATCAGTTTCAGTGCGACCGACCGGTGCTTGCGGACGTCTTCGGCTTCATAGACCTCGCCCATCCCGCCACGACCCAGCAGCCGCAGCAGCAGGTAGGGCCCGAATTGCGTCCCTACCAGCGAACTCGCCTCACGACTGTCCACGACACTCCCTCCGACCTAGTCATGCCGATGGCACCGGCGTGACCCGCTCTGCAGCATGACTGCAGCGACCTCCCAAATGAAGGGCAGGTTAACCAGAGGTTACAGCTGAACCTTAAGGTAGGGCTACATTCCTGGTCAGAATGAAATTCAGAAGAACCACGAATTCGTATCGGCAACACCCCCTGCGGGGCCGCCAACGCAACCGGAGACCGGTCGGCTATTGGATCGCGTCGATTGCCGTCCGCAATTTCGCCCGGAACGAATCCGGCAGCGGTATGTAGCCGTACTGATCCAAATCCTCCTGGCCGGCGCCGATCGCCGCGCTCATGAACGCCTTCACCGCCTGCCCGTTCGAGGCGTTGGGGTACTTCGAGCACACGATCTCGTAGGTCACCAGCACGATCGGGTAGGCCCCGGCGTCAGTCGGCTTGTAGAACGATGACGTGTCGACCACCAAATCGTTGCCCTCGCCGATGAACTTGGCACCGGCAATGGTTTTCTCCACCGACTCGGTCGAGATCGTCACCGGTTCCGGGCCCGCCGAAGTGATGATCCGGGCCATTTTCAACTGCCGCCCCACCGCAAAAGACCATTCGTTATAGGTAATCGATCCCTCGGTGCTGCGCAGTAGCGCGGAAGTCCCGTCGTTGCCGGTCGCCCCGACGCCGACACCACCGTTAAAAGTTTTACCGGCGCCCCTGCCCCAAGCGCCGTCGGAGGCAGCGTCGAGATACTTCTGGAAATTGTCGGTGGTCCCGGACGAGTCACCGCGGAACAACACATGGATCGGCTCGGCCGGTAACTGCACGTCCTCGTTGAGAGCCCGCAGCGCGGGATCGTCCCAACTGGTGATGGTGCCGTTGAAGATCTTCGCCAGCGTCGGCCCGTCCACGGCGAGATCACCGACACCACTGACGTTGTAGGTGACCGCGATCGGACCGAACACTGTGGGCAGATGCCACGCCGGCGACCCACAGCGGGCCGCTACCCGTTGCGGCTCGCCCGTCGACGGGTCCAGCGGGGAGTCGGACCCGGCCAGCTCGGTGTGGCCACTGGCGAACTGTGCGACTCCCGTGCCGGAGCCGTTGGCCCGATAGTCCAACGTGTAGTCCGGACAGGCCCGGATGTAGGCATAGACGAACTGCTCGATGGCATGGGCCTGGGCGGTCGACCCGCTGGCGAGCAGCTTCTTCTTTCCACCGCACTGCACCGATATATTCGAGGCGGAGTCCGACTTCGTCGAGCCGCCACAGCCCGCGACCAGCAGCAGAGTCGTCACCATCAGGCTCAACGCGATGCGGAATCGATTGGACTTCACACACATTCCTCCCGCCGGCGCTGATCACTACACCGTAGTCGATCTCGGTGTCGGAAATACCGGCTACATGCGCAACCGTTCGCCTGCGCTGTCAGCCGTTCGGGGTGCGGGGTCAGCCGAACCGGCCCGAGATATAGTCCTCGGTCTCCTTGCAGCTGGGGTTGGAGAAGACCTTCTCGGTGCCGTCGATCTCGATCAGCCGGCCCGGTTTGCCAACGGCCTCGAGGTTGAAAAACGCGGTCTGGTCACTGACCCGGGCAGCTTGCTGCATGTTGTGGGTGACGATGACGATGGTGTAGTCCTGCTTGAGTTGAGCGATCAACTCCTCGATGGCCATCGTCGAAATCGGGTCCAGCGCCGAACAGGGCTCGTCCATCAACAGCACGTCGGGCTGCACCGCGATGGCCCGGGCGATACACAATCGCTGCTGCTGCCCGCCCGACAGCCCGCCGCCGGGCCTGTCCAGCCGGTCCTTCACCTCGTTCCACAGGTTGGCGCCGCGCAGCGAATGCTCCGCGGTCTCGTCGAGTAGCTTGCGGTTGCGAACACCCTGCAACTTCAGCCCGGCGACCACGTTGTCGCGGATCGACATGGTAGGAAACGGGTTCGGACGCTGGAAGACCATGCCGATGGCCTTCCGCACCCCGACGGGATCGATCGACGGGCCGTAGATGTCCTCACCGTCGAGCAGCACCGACCCGTCCACCCGGGCGCCGGAGATGACCTCGTGCATCCGGTTCAAGGTGCGCAACACCGTCGACTTGCCGCATCCGGACGGTCCGATGAACGCGGTCACGCTGCGCGGGGCGACCGACAGCGTCACGTCGGCAACGGCATGGAAGGCCCCGTAATAGATGTTGAGATCGGTCAGGTCCAACCTTTTAGCCACCGTGCAGCACTCCTAATTATTCTTCTCCCACCGCTTCGCGCTGGATTGCCGTCAGACTAGAACTTCTTGGGCGCGAACACCCGCGCTCCGAACCTGGCCGCGATGTTCAGTATCGCTATCAGGACGATCAGCGTCAGCGCGGCACCCCAGAGCCGATCGGTGGGAACCGCGCTGGTGCCCGCGCCCGCCGACGTCTGGTCGTACATCATGCCCGGCAACGACCCCATGAAGCCCTGGAACATGTCGAAGTTGATCGCCTGCGAATAACCGACCAGGATCAGCAGCGGCGCCGTCTCGCCCATCACCCGGGCCAGCGCCAGCAGGATCCCGGTGATGATGCCCGACAGCGCGGTCGGGATCACGATGCTGACGATGGTCTTCCACTTCGGCGCGCCCAGTGCGTAACTGGCCTCTCGCAGATCCATCGGAATGATCCGGAGCATCTCTTCGGTGGCCCGGACGATCACCGGCACCATCAGCAGCACCAACGACAACGACACCGCGAAACCGGAGCGGTGAAAGCCCAGCGTCGCCACCCACAGCGCGTAAATGAACAGCGCCGCCACGATCGACGGGACCCCGGTCAAGATGTCGACCATGA
This sequence comes from Mycolicibacter algericus DSM 45454, assembly GCF_002086455.1. GTDB lineage: Bacteria > Actinomycetota > Actinomycetes > Mycobacteriales > Mycobacteriaceae > Mycobacterium > Mycobacterium algericum. The sequence continues at coordinate 115,425 of NZ_MVHC01000007.1, read as the reverse complement.
ATGTCGCAAGCTTGCCGAGCCGGGTGTCGGCACCGTATTCGACGAGATAGATCGCCACGAAGATGCCCAGTGGGATCGACAGCGCCGCGCACACCAGTCCCTGCAACAGGGTTCCCACGATCGCGTGGTAGGCGCCGCCCCCGGCTGCGAAAGCCGTCATCCCGGCCTGCGAATTCGTCCACCAGACACTGGAACTGACCGCGCCGAACCCGCGTTCGAACACCGAGTACATCACCCAGATCAGCGGCACCAGCGCTACCCCCATCGCGACGGTGACCAACACCGTCGCGATGGCGTTGGCCACCCGGCGACGCAGGCTCACCGTCGCGAAGGTGCGCTCCTTGACGGGCCGGTCCAGCAGGGCGGTCATCAGTGCACCTTCTTCGTGATGGCTGCACGTGCCAACGCGTTGACCACCAGGGTCAGCACGAACAGCACCAGTCCGGCCGCGATGTAGGCGCCGGCCTTGTACTGGTCGTTGAACTCCGATGCGGTGGCGGCGATCTTGGTGGCGAAGGTGTAGCCGCCGTCGAACAGCGACCAGTTGAACGTCGTCTGGGTGGCCCGCAGAATGATCAACAACGCAACCGTCTCGCCGAGCGCACGGCCCAGCCCCAGCATCGCGGCGCTGATGTAGCCGGACCGCCCGAACGGCAACATCACCACCTTGACCACTTCCCAGCGAGTCGCACCCAGCGCCAGGGCGGCCTCGACCTGGCCCCGGGGGGTCTGAGCCAGCACCTCCCGGGTGACCGCGGTGATGATCGGCAGGATCATCACCGCCAGCACGATCCCGCCGGTGAAGACCGTGCCGCCGCCGGCGACGGAGGCGTTGCCGGTGGCGAACAGGAAGAACCCGCCGAGATTGTCGTTGAGCCACTGCGCCGTGCTCCGCAGCTGCGGCGCCAGCACGTACAGCCCCCACGCGCCGTAGATGATCGACGGCACGGCCGCCAACAACTCGACCATGTAGGCGAGCGGTCCGACGAGCCGCCGGGGAGCGTACTCGGTGAGGTAGATCGCGACACCGAGCGCCACCGGCATGGCCAGCAGCAGGGCGAACACCGAGACGAACACCGTCACCTGCAGTAGCTCGGCGACGCCGAAATGCATGGCGGAGGTGTCGGTGGTGACCCAGTTGCCGCCGTAGGTGAAGAAGTTCTCCTTGTTGCGCTGCAACGCCGGGACGGCACGCAGCAGCAGGAAGCCGCCGACGGCGGTGATCAAGACGATGATCAACACGCCGGAACCCTCGGCCACCCGCCGGAACAGCCGGTCGGTCAGGGAACCCGTGGCGGAGCGCCTCGTCGGCGGAGTCAGCGGCGACTTGTTCGCCACCGGTGACTCCGTCACGCTGAAACTCGACGACTCGGCGATACTAGACACCCCTTCGGTTGCGCGGTGCCGCTACTGAATCGCGTCGATAGCGCTACTCAGTCGCCGCTTGAGCTGGTCGGGCAACCGGACATAGCCCACGTCCGCCAGGCCTTCCTGACCGGTGGTCGACGCCGCCTTCAGAAAGGACTTCACGCCCGCCGCCGTATCCGCGTCGTAGCCCTTGGAGCAGACGATCTCATAGGTCACCAAGACTAGTGGGTAGGCAGCGGCCTGCTTGGTCCCGTAGAGCGACCGCAGGTCCAGTCGCATGTCATTGCTGTCCTCGGTCACGAACGCGGCGGACTGGATCGCCGCGCCGGCCGACTCGTCGGTGGCGGCGACCACGCCGGCACCCGAGTCGATCATCGCCGAGTGCAGGTTCGCCTGGTCGGCGAAGCCCTTCTCGACGTAACCGATGGCGCCGGGCGTGCTCTGCACGGCCTGCACCACGCCGGCCGATTTCTGCGCGCCCTCACCGACGCCGCCCTGGAACTCGCTGCCGTCGCCCCTGGTCCAGGCCTGCGGCGCGGCGGCGCTGAGGTACTTCTGGAAGTTGTCGGTGGTCCCCGAGGAGTCCGACCGGTAGATCGGCGTGATGGCGATCGCGGGCAGTTCCACGCCCGGGTTCAGGGCGACCAGCGCGGGGTCGTCCCAGCTGGTGATCGATCCGCTGAAGATGCGGGCCAGCACGTCCGCGTTGAGCACCAGGTGCTCCACCCCGTCGAGGTGATACGCCATGCTGATCGGACCGAACACCAGCGGCAGATGCCACGCGGGATTTCCGTCGCAGCGGGCGGCGGCCTGTTCGACCTGCGCCTCGCTCAGCGGCGAATCGGACCCGGCGAAATCGACGTGCCCGGCGATGAACTGCTCCCGGCCGGCACCGGACCCCGTCGGGTTGTACGACAGGTTCTTGCCCGCGCACTCCTTGCCCCACACCTGATTGAACACCGCGATCGCGTTCTGTTGGGCCGTCGAACCCTCGGCGGTCAGCGTGCTCTTGCCGGCACACTCGGCGGATCCCGACGCGCCGGCGCCGGCCGCACCACCGGAGTTGTCGTCACTGCCGCAGCCGCTCAGTGCCAGCCCCAGGGTCGCCGCCAACAGGGCAACACCCGCCGTTGTGGGTTTCATCGCTCCTCACTTCCTCGCTCAGGTTCAAATCCCCCCGGAACGTATGCGCCACTTATGGATGGGAACCGCATGGCAGGTGAACGGGCGGTGAATAGATAGCCGACCGGTCAACCTCCCTCCACCCCGGCGTAGGCGGTGTCGACGCTGTGCACGGCGAAGTTCAGCTGCCGGTAGGTCCGCAACGCCGCGGTGTTGTCCGCCTCGACGTAGAGCAGCACGGTCGGCGCGTCGAGGTCGGCGAGCTCCCGGGCCAGGTGAGCCAGGCCCACCTCGGTGAGCACCCCGCCCAGGCCGCGGCCCTGGGCGGCCGGATCGACCCCGACGACGTAGACCTCCCCGGCGGGTTCCGCGCCGGCGGTGCCGGGGTGGATCTTGGTCCAGTGGAATCCCAGCAGCGTCTGGTCGTCGGTCTCGTCGAAGGCCAGAAACAGCCCGTGCGGATCGAACCAGCCCTCGGCCCGCCGCTCGGCCAGGTCCGCCGCCGTCCAGCCGCCCTGTTCGGGGTGCCAGGCGAAGGCGGCGTTGTTGACGCGCAGCAACTCGGCGTCGTCCGCCGCGCCCGCATAGCTGCGGATCACCACCCCGGCCGGAATCGACGGCTCGGAGATCCCACGTAACGACCGTCGCATCTGCAGCAGCTCGCGCACCGTGACCAGTTGCAGCGCCGCGGCGGTGGCCCGAGCTGCCGGCAGCGTGCCGTGCGCCCAGAACCGGGTTCGCCCTCGGCTCTTCGCCAGCGCGGCGCGAACCATGGCGGAGCCGATACCGCGCCGCCGGGCGTGCGGCGCCACCACCAACTCGGCCATCGGAGCGGTGTCGTCCGGCGGCGCACTCAGGTTCAGGTAGCCCAGCAACCCGTCCGCGGCCGCGGCGACCAGGTGCCCGCTGCGGGTACCGGGGAGCTCGCGCAGTACCTGCTCCCCGACCGGCTCGACGCCGTCATGGTGCGCTGCGGCGGCGATCAATTCCCGAACCTGCCGCTGCTCGTCCTCGTCGAGCGCAGCGCGCCACCCCGGGGTGCTCACTGACTGGCCAGCGACTCGGGTGCACCGTCACCGGCGGAGTCCGCATCGTCGTCGGCCGCGAGATCCTCGCCCGCCTCGTCTTCGTTGCCCGATGCGCCCGCCGGTTTGCCCCGAACCGGCCGGACCGCCTTGTAACCGACATTGCGCACCGTGCCGATGAGCGACTCGTATTCGGGACCGAGCTTGGCCCGCAGTCGCCGGACGTGTACGTCGACGGTGCGGGTGCCCCCGAAGAAGTCGTAGCCCCACACCTCCTGCAGCAGCTGCGCCCGGGTGAACACCCGGCCGACGTGCTGGGTGAGATATTTGAGCAGCTCGAATTCCTTGTAGGTCAAGTCCAGCGGCCGGCCGCGCAGCCGCGCGGTGTAGGTGGCCTCGTCGATCACGAGCTCGCCCAGCTTGGTCTGACCGGAGGCTTGATCGGCGGCCGGGGCGGCACGCCGACCGGTCAACAACCGCAGCCGGGCGTCGACCTCGGCGGGTCCGGTGCCTGGCAGCAGGATCTCGTCGATACCCCATTCGGCGTTGACGGCCACCAGCCCGCCTTCGGTCACGACCGCTATCACCGGCACCGAGCCGGCGGTGGTGCTCAGCAGCCGGCACAGCCCGCGGGCCCCCGCCAGGTCGGTCCGGGCATCGACGATCACCACCTCCGCCGAACCGGCCTCTAGCAGCGCGGAGACCTCCGGCGGCGCTGTGCGCACGGTGTGTGCCAGCAGCGACAGCGACGGCAGCACCACTTCCGGGTGCAGGTCAGCGGTCAACAGCAGTAGCTCCAACGTGGCCCTCCAGCGTCCCAGGTGATCTAACGATAGCGTGCGACCTGCCAGAATGACCGGGTGCGCAGGGTGCTTATCGGGATATCGGCCGTGATCGCGGCGGTGGCGGTCGCAGCTGGCGGGGTCGATTTCGGGACCAGCGTCTACGCCGAATACCAATTGTCCCGGGCGGTGCGCCGGGCCACCGACCTCGGATCCGACCCCTTCGTCGCGATCCTGGGGTTCCCGTTCATCCCGCAGGCACGGCGGGATCACTACGACGAAGTGGAGATCAAAGCCCCTGCCGTCGAGCAGCCGATGGTCGGCAAGGCGATGCTGGAGGCCACCATGCATTCGGTCGACCTGAGCGAGGCGTCCTGGCGATTCCGGCCGGGCGCCAAGATCTCGGTCGCCAAACTGGAGAGCCGGATCATCATCGGCTCGGTGTACCTGGGTCGCTATCTGGGCATCCGCGACCTGATGGTGGAGGCACCGCCGAACGAGACCAACGACGCCACCGGCGGCACCACCGAGTCGGGGATCTCGAGCAATCACGGCCTGGTGTTCACCGGCACGCCGGCCGGCTACGGCAAGCGGGTGAGCGTGGCGGTGGACCTCTCGGTCGGCGGTGCTGACCACAGCACACTGGTGATCACCCCGACCGGGGTGCTCACGGGTCCGGATACCGCCGACCAGCACGTTCCCGAGGAGCAGCGGGCCGCGGTGCTGGCGGCGTTCCACGGCAGCGTGCCGCAGCAGCGGCTGCCGTTCGGGTTGGTGCCGACCAGCCAGGGTGCCCGCGGCTCCGATGTGATCATCGAGGGCATCGCCGAGGACATGACCGTCACCCTGCCGGAGTTCCGCCCGCGGTGAGCGTGGTCGCGATGCTCACCGGCCTGCTCCTGGCGGGCGTCATCGGGTGGTGGATGAGCCGGCGGGCCGGGGCGCTCAAGGCGGTGGCGGCCACCGCCCCGGAGATCGGCGCAGACGACGGCGGTGCTGCGTTTCTCGGGTTGCAGCCCGGCCGCCCGACCGTGGTGCATTTCTCCGCGCCCTGGTGCGGACCCTGCGCCGGGGTGCGGCGGGTGGTCGAGACGGTCTGCGACGACCTGGGCGGCCCGGGAGAGATAGCGCATCGCGAAGTCGACATCGACACCAACCCCGCTGCGGCGCGGCGGTTCTCGGTGCTGTCGTTGCCCACCACGCTGATCTTCGACGCCGCCGGCCGGCAGCGCTACCGGGCCGCCGGTGTGCCGACGGCCGCTGCGCTGCGGTCGGCGCTGGAGCCGTTATTGGCTTGAACGCCCCGGCATTGGGTAGGCTGTTCGTCGTGTTCGCCCGCCTTGAGCTTGTGCTCACCAAGCGTCGCGCAGTCGATCTGTGCCGCACCGCGGGCTGCTGCTGTTGTCGTTGCCGCTGAGTAGCCGCGTTCTCGCGTCGCTCTGGGAGCCGCCCGGTGAATCCGTGGCATGTCTCCACCCAGCCATTCGCCACGACAGCCAGGGAGCAACACCATGCCGGACACCTCCTCCGACACCGGGCAGGTAGACGTCCGGGGTCCCCGGTTCAGCGCCTGGGTCACCACCGCGGTGCTGGCGGCCGTTCTGCTCACCTTCGAGGTCAGCCCGGCCGGTGCGACCGTCTTGCTTGCCGGCCAGGCGGTGGCGTTCGCGATCGGCGCGGTGTCGGGCCCCCGGCGCCACCCCTACGGTGTGCTGTTCGCCCGACTGCTGGCGCCGCGGCTGAGTCCGGCCAGCGCGCGCGAGCCGGTGGCTCCGCTGAAATTCGCCCAGCTCGTCGGCCTGGTTTTCGCCCTGATCGGACTCGCCGGTTTCGCCGCCGCCCCGGTGGTGGGAATCATCGCGACGACCGTTGCGCTGGCGGCGGCCTTCCTCAACGCGGCCTTCGGCATCTGCCTGGCCTGTCAGCTTTACCCGCTCGTCGTCCGCCTGCGCCCGACGGCGGCATGACCGCAGCGGCTGCCTCGAATCACCGAAAGGATGCCCGCCATGGCTCGCTCTGACGTCCTGGTCTCCACCGACTGGGCCGAGAGCAATCTCGACGCGCCGGGCACCGTCTTCGTCGAAGTCGATGAAGACACCAGTGTCTACAACACCAACCACATCCCCGGCGCGATCCGACTGGACTGGCGAACGGACCTGCAGGACCCGGTCCGTCGCGACGTGGTCGACGCCGCCGGATTCTCCAAACTGCTCTCCGAACGCGGTGTCGGCAACGACGACACGGTGGTCCTCTACGGCGGCAACAACAACTGGTTCGCCGCGTTCGCCTACTGGTACTTCAAGCTCTACGGTCACGAATCGGTCAAACTGCTCGACGGTGGCCGTAAAAAGTGGGAGCTCGAGGGGCGCCCGCTCTCCGGTGAGCAGGTCACCCGTCCGGCCACGTCCTACACGGCCAAGCCGCTCGATGAGTCGCTGCGGGCGCGGCGCGACGAGGTGATCGCCGCGATCAACACCAAGAACCTCATCGACGTGCGCTCCCCGGAGGAGTTCTCCGGCAAGATCCTGGCGCCCGCGCACCTACCCCAGGAGCAGAGCCAGCAGCGCGGCCACATCCCCAGCGCGATCAACGTGCCTTGGAGCCGCACCGCCAATGAAGACGGCACCTTCAAGTCCGACGAGGAGCTGGCCAAGCTGTACGCCGCCGCCGGCTTGGACGGCGAGAAGGAGACCATCGCGTACTGCCGGATCGGTGAGCGCTCCTCACACACCTGGTTCGTGCTGCACGAACTCCTCGGACACCGGAATGTCAAGAACTACGACGGCAGTTGGATGGAATACGGCTCCCTGGTGGGCGCCTCGATCGAATTGGGAAGCTGATATGTGCTCTGGACCGAAACAAGGACTCGTCTTGCCGGCCAACGTCGACCTGGCGAAGGAGACGGTGATCACGGGCCGCGTGGTGGACAGCTCCGGTGCGACCGTCGGGGGCGCTTTCGTGCGACTGCTGGACTCCTCCGACGAATTCACCGCGGAGGTGGTCGCATCGGCGACCGGTGACTTCCGGTTCTTCGCCGCACCGGGCCTGTGGACGGTGCGGGCACTGTCCTCGGCGGGCAACGGTGACGCCGTGGTGTCACCGTCGGGCGCCGGTCTGCACGAGGTCGACATCAAGGTCGCCTGACGACTCGCGATAGACTGCCCCCGTGGTGCTGTTCTTCGAGTTGATGCTGGTGGCGGCTACGGGCCTGATCACCTGGTTCGCGCTGTACACGCTGTATCGGCTGATCACCGACGAGATGTGAGCGCCCCAGACGGTGACGCGCAGGGCGGCGGCGACCGTCCGGTCATCCCGGGTTCCGGTGACCGTGCGATAGCCGCGGCTGCCGAACGGGGCGCCCGGACCGCGGCCCGCAATATCCCGGTCTTCGAGGACCTTCCGGTCAGCGACACGGCCAACCTTCGTGAAGGCGCCGATCTGCACGACGCCCTGTTGGCACTGCTGCCGTTGGTCGGGGTGTGGCGGGGCGAAGGCGTGGGCCACCATGCGCACGGCGACTACCGGTTCGGCCAGCAGATCGTGGTCTCCCACGACGGCGGTGACTACCTGAACTGGGAGGCGCGGTCCTGGCCGCTCGATGATGCCGCCGAGCTCACCGGGCCGGCCCTGCGGGAAACCGGCTTCTGGCGTTTCAACAGTGATCCCGGCGATCCGGAGGAGTCGCAGGCGATCGAGTTGCTGCTGGCGCACTCGAGCGGCTACGTGGAGTTGTTCTACGGGCGCCCGCACGGCCCGGCGTCTTGGGAGTTGGTCACCGACGCGCTGGCGCGCAGCAAATCGGGTGCGCTGATCGGTGGGGCCAAGCGGCTTTACGGGATCGTCGCCGACGGTGACCTGGCCTACGTGGAGGAGCGGGTGGACGCCGACGGCGAACTGGTGCCGCACCTTTCGGCGCGGTTGGCCCGCTTCGTCGGCTGATCGGCCGCGGCGTCAACGGCCGATGGCCTGGTCCACCAGCCCGCTGATCTCTTCGCCGGGCATTCGCGGGTTGAGCACCCGGCCGTCCAGGGTGTTCACCCGCGCAGCCAGGGTGATGCTCGAGACCAGCCAGATATCTTGCGCGGCAACAAGGTCCGCGGCGCGCAGCGGCATGTACTCGCAGCGGTACCCGGCGCCACGCGCCACCTCGAACAGCGCCTCGGCGGTAGTGCCGCGCAGAATCGGCTGCGACGAGGGCGGGGTGATCAACCGTCCTGGTTCCACCAAGATGACGGTGGAGCGCGGGCCTTCCAGAACGAAGCCGTCGGAGCTGACAAAGATCACGTCGTCGGCGCCCTGCCTGGCGGCGTGGCGCAGCGCGGCCATGTTGACCGCGTACGACAGGGTCTTGGCGCCGGCCAGCAGCCACGGCATCGGCTCTCCTTGCGCCGGCACACCGCGGTCCAGGGTCAGCGCCGTCACGCCCGCTTGCCGTGCCGCGATGATGCGAGCCGGCAGCGGGGTGATCATCACGTATGCGGTTGGCTGCGGGTCATTTTGGGAGCCACTTTCCCGGCCGCGACTGTAGATCAGCCGCAGTGCCCCCTCGCCGGCCGTCGTCCACTGCCGCACCGCCGTGTCGATGGCGTCTCGCCACGCGGCCAGATCCGGCGCGGGCAGATCCATCAGCTCCGCCGAACGGGCCAACCGCTGTAGGTGGGCCTCGAGCAGACAGACCGAACCATCGCGCACCAGCAGCGTTTCGAAGACCCCGTCGCCGCGCAACACCGCCAGGTCGTCCGCGTGCAACAACGGGCGGTCCGCGGCCACCGGGCCGCCGCCCACGGTGACGATGGTCACGACGTCATCGGCGGGCATCGACCGGGCATAGACCCTGAGCGTAGCGGCTCCGTAGAGTTGACATGTGCCTGCCGTCCCCGCCCCAGATTCCGGGCCCGACGCCGGTGCGATCTGGCACTACGGCGATCCGTTCGGCGAACAGCGGTGCGCCCAAACCGAAGCCGTCCTGGTGGATCGTTCGCATCGCGCGGCGCTCACCGTGAGCGGCTCGGAGCGCCAGACGTGGCTGCACACGCTGTGCACCCAGCACGTCGCCGAGCTGGCTGACGGCGCCACCACCGAGAACCTGACCCTGGACGGCAAGGGCCGCATCACCAATCACTGGGTGCAGACCGAACTGGGCGGGCGCACCTACCTCGACACCGAGCCGTGGCTGGGCGATCCGCTGACCGAACACCTTCGCAAGATGGTGTTCTGGGCCGACGTGACGATCCAACCGGCAGATCTCGCGGTGCTGTCACTGCTGGGCCCCCGCCTCGCCGACCCCGCGGTGCTCGACGCACTGGGCGTTGCCGCGCCGCCCGGCGAGGCGGCGGTGGCGATCGGAGACGCCGACGGCTTCGTGCGGCGTGGCCCCGGCGAGCACGCGCTGGAGCTGGTGGTGCCGCGCGCCGAGAAGGGCGACTGGCAGCGCCGGCTGGCACGTGCCGGGGTGAAGCCGGCCGGTATCTGGGCCTACGAGGCCGAGCGGGTGGCGGCGCGGCGGCCGCGGCTGGGACTGGACACCGACGAGCGCAGCATCCCGCACGAGCTGAACTGGATCGGCGGTCCCGGCGTCGGCGCGGTGCACCTGGACAAAGGTTGCTACAGCGGGCAGGAGACTGTGGCGCGGGTACACAACCTGGGCAAGCCGCCTCGGATGCTGGTGCTGCTGCATCTGGACGGATCGGTGGACCGGCCGTCGACCGGCGACCCGATCTCTTCCGGTGGGCGCCCGGTGGGCCGGCTGGGCACCGTGGTGGACCACTTCGAGCTGGGCCCGATCGCACTGGCACTGCTCAAGCGCGGGCTGTCGGCCGAGACACCCCTGTCGACCGGGCCGGACGGGCAGGTCAGCGCGGTGATCGATGCCGAATCGATGCCGCCGCCCGATGCGCCGGGCGCGGGACGGGTCGCCGTCGACCGACTGCGCGGCCGGGCCTGATCCCGGAGTTGACGGGCGTCACACCTCACAGGCCTGGTCGGCAGTCGCGCGCGCGGCACGGTAAGCTGTCGGCAGGACAATACACACACTCAGATCGGAGCCGCCTGCTTGTTGGGGCCGCTCCGTTATTGCGCGAGGGGGTCCCCCCATGGGCCGCGGCCGGGCTAAGGCGAAGCAGACCAAGGTTGCTCGTGAGCTCAAATACAGCTCACCGACCACCGATTTCACCCAGCTACAACGTGAGCTGGCTGGGTCTGACAAATCCAACCACGACGGCGACGACTCGTGGAGCGGCGACGACGACTGGCGTCGCTGAGCACTGCGGCGTAGCGCCCGTCGTCAGAATCTCGGGTGCTGCCCGACGAGCTTGGCGCCGGCACCGGCCCTGGCGCTCTTGCCGGCCTTGGCCACTGTGCCGAGCGGCCAGCAGTCGACATGGCGAGCGGTCAGGATCGCAAGCGCCCGGTCGGTGTCTTCCGGTGCGACTATCGCGACCATGCCGACGCCCAGGTTGAACGTCTTCTCCATCTCGGCCCTGCTCACCCGGCCGCGCTGCGCGATCATGCCGAACACCGGCGCGGGCGTCCAGGTGCCCCGATCCACCTCGGCGATCAAGCCGTCCGGGATGACGCGGGCCAGGTTGCCGGCCAGCCCGCCACCGGTGACGTGACAGAAGGTCCGCACCTGCGTCTCGGCGGCCAGCGCCAGGCAGTCTTTGGCGTAGATGCGGGTCGGTTCCAGCAGTTCCTCGCCCAAGGTGCGGCCGAACTCCTCGACATGGCCGGCCAAGTTCATCCGGTCGATGTCGAGCAGCACCGCGCGGGCCAGCGAATAGCCGTTGGAGTGCAGTCCCGAGGAGCCCATCGCGATCAGCACGTCGCCGGGGCGAACCCGGTCCGGTCCCAGCACGTCGTCGGCCTCCACCACACCCACGCCGGTCGCGGAGATGTCGTAGTGATCCGGTTCCATCAGTCCGGGGTGTTCGGCGGTCTCGCCGCCCAGCAGCGCACAGCCGGCCTGCACGCAGCCTTCGGCGATACCGGACACGATCGCGCTGACGCGTTCGGGCACCGTGCGGCCGACAGCGATGTAGTCCTGCAGGAACAGTGGCTCGGCACCGCACACCACCAGGTCGTCGACCACCATCGCGACCAGGTCGATGCCGACGGTGTCGTGCTTGTCCATCGCCTGGGCGATCGCCAGCTTGGTCCCCACCCCGTCGGTGGAGGACGCCAGCAGCGGCTCGCGGTAATCGTTGCGCAGGGCGAACAGCCCGGCGAACCCGCCGAGCCCGCCCCGCACCTCCGGCCGGGTCGCCCTGGCGGCCAGCGGCTTGAACAGTTCGACGGCCCGGTCACCGGCCTCGATGTCCACACCGGCCGAAGCGTAGGTGACGCCCTGGGCGCTCGAATGTGCTGCGGGATCCGTCATCGCGGTAAGGCTACCGTGCTCGCGCGTGCCGCGGTCAGGCCCTGTTGTGTCGGACCTGGTTGAACGGGACGCCGCGGTCGGCGGCGTATTCACGGGGCAGGCCGAGGACCCGCTCGGCGATGACATTGCGGGCCATCTCGTTGCTGCCGCCGCCGAGCGCCACCGTCTGGCGGGACAGGTACCGCTTTCCGACCTTGAGCAACTGCGCGTCGTCGACGACGCCGAGCGGGCCGGCGACCTCGGTGGCGGTGTCGACCTCCAGGAAGGTGACGTCGGAATGGAACAGCCGGATGAGCGAGCCCGCGGCGGGCGGCAGCGCCCCGGTGCGCATGGCACGCCCGACATGGTCGACGAGACAGTCGCGGACCATCCGGCGGGCAAGCACCCGGCCGATCTTGTCCTGGGTCAACGGGTCGTCGGCGGTCCCGGCTTCGGCGGCAAGGGTGAGGAAGTCACCGGCGGCCATCTCGGTGCGTTCGGCGCCGCGGCCGCTGGCGAACTCCGAGCCCTGCCCGACCGCGCGCCGCTCATGGAACAACAGTCGGGAGGCGACGTCCCAGCCCTTGTTGACCTCACCGACCACCGCGTCGTCGCCGAGGCGCAGTCCGTCGAAGAACTCCTCGCAGAACTCGTTGGATCCGTCGACCTGTTCGATGCGCCGCAGTGTGACGCCGGGCGCGTCGATCGGCATCAGGAACATGGTCAGGCCGTCGTGCTTGGGCACCGTCACGTCGGTGCGGGCCAGCAGCAGCCCGTAATCGGCGGCAAAGGCACTGGTGCTCCAGGTCTTGGCCCCGCTGATCACCCAGCCGTCGCCGTCGCGGTCGGCGCGGGTGATCAGCCCCGCCAGATCCGACCCGCCACTGGGCTCCGAGAGCAGTTGGACGAGCACCTCGTCACCGCGTAGCGCGGCGCCGATGTGCTCGCGCTTCTGCTCCTCGCTGCCGGTGTCGAGCAGCGTCGCGCAGCAGATGGTGAAGGTCGGGACGTTGAGGATCAACGGCATCTCGTAGCCGTCGGATTCCACGTCGAAGGCCTTCTGGTAGCCGATGTCCAGTCCGAGGCCGCCGTATTCGCGCGGGAAACAGATCCCGGCGAAGCCACCCTCGTAGAGGCGTCGCTGGAGTTCGCGGGCACGCTGCCAGGCGCCCTCGTCGTCACGACCGTTGCGCGGCGGCTGCTGGGGGTCCAGCCGCGGCATGTTGTCGGCCAGCCAGGCACGCGCCCGGGCGGCGAACTCCGCCACGCTGAGCTCGGTTGCGGCGGTCTGGCTCATGCGGCGGGCTCCGTCGAGTTCGCGGCGGTGAAGATCGCCTGGTGATGCTCGCCCGGGGTGCCGAGCAGATTGCGGTACAACGTGATCCTCCGCAGATAGACGTGCAGGTCGTGCTCCCAGGTGACGCCGATACCGCCGTGCAGCTGGATGCACTCCTGGACCAGCAGGCCGGCGTGCTCCCCCAGATAGGATTTGGCGGCGCTGGCCCACATCCCGGCGTCCGGGGTGCGCGCGGCGATCTTGTCGACGGCGCCGGCGGTGATGGCGCGTGCCGCGTGCAGCCACATGGTCATGTCGGCAAGCCGGTGTTTGAGCGCCTGGTAGGACGCCAGCGGCCGGCCGAAACTGTAGCGGTCGCGACACCACTCGATGGTCAGCGCCAGCACGGCGTCCAGGATCCCGACGGATTCGGCGCACGCCAGCGCGATGCCGACCTGGGTCTGCCGGTCGATGAGGGCCGCGGTTTGCGCGGCCGTGCCGACGACCACCTCGGCCTCGACGTCGTCGAACTCGATGCGGGCGTACTGCTTCACCAGGTCGATACAGGTCTGCGGGCGCACCGTGACGCCCGGGGCGTCGGAGCGGATCAGGAACTGCTGCAGCGCGCCGTCGTCGGTGCGGGCGCCGACGAGAATCAGGTCTGCCTGCGCGCCGGCCTCGACCCGGTCCTTGACGCCGTTGAGCCGGTAACCGGTTCCGGCGGCCTTCGTGGTGGCCGTGGCGGTAGCGCTCGGCGCATGCGGGCGGAAGGCCCGACCCGGTTCATCCGCAGCCCAGGTGCCCACCTGTTCCCCGGCTACCAGCGCGGCGATGCTCTCGGCGTGGGCGTCGGCGTTGTCGGCGTCGATCAGACCGGCCAGCACGGTGCTCACCGGGTACAGCGGCCCCGGGCCCACCGTGCGCCCGCTCGCTTCGGCGATCGCCGCCAGGTCGTGCAGACCGCTTGCCGAGACGCTGCCGCCGCCGAGCTCCTCAGGCACCAGCAGGCCGGCCCAGCCGAGTTCAGCAGCCCGATTCCACCACGCCGGGTCATAGGAGCGGCCCTGGGCGTGCAGCTCGCGTTGCGCGCTGATCGCCGCGGTCTTGTCGAGAAACGCCCGCGCGGTCGCGACGAACAGCTCACTCTCGGTGGACAACTCGGTCATGTGGTCTCCTCCTGGACGCTAAAGGCCTTGACCGCCACGCCAAGTAGACCGTATCGCCGACCGTTCTGACACACCGGCTCCCGCCGGGTCACCGGATGGGCTCGTCGCCGAGCACCGTGGTGCGCAGCATCTCCCGCGGGGAGTCCGGATCGTACGGGGCGGCGCGGTGCAGCACGCCGCGGTTGTCCCAGATGACGGTGTCGCCGACCGACCAGTTGTGGCGGTAGACCTTGTCGGGGACGGTGGCGCGCTCGAGCAGTTCGGTCAGCAGCGCGCGCCCCTCGTCGAGATCCATGCCGACGATGTAGTCGGCGGAGGCGCCCAGCACCAATGACTTTCGACCGGTGTTGTGTGTCCACACCAGCGGATGGGTGTGGGTGGGCCGGGCCCGCCACCTCGCGAGCTCTTCCGGTGTCGGGTCGGGGGTGACCCGGCGCTGAGAGGCTTCCAGCGAGTGCACCACCTGCAGGGCGCCGAAGCGGTGCTGCTCCTCGTCGGTGAGCAGGTCGTAGGCGCCATAGGAACTGGCGAACTCGGTCTCGCCACCCCGCTCGGCGACCTGCACCGCGGAGAGCACGGTCGCCTTCTGCGGGCACTCGTCGCCCATCGGCGTGCAACCGTCGATGTGCCAGTCGAACGTGGCGCGCAGGTAGCTCGCGGCGGAATTCTTCGCGCTGTTCAGCGTGATCGGGTAGATCCCGGCCACCTCGTGGTGGCCGTCCGAGGAGAAGTCCACGCTGCCCAGCCGCCCGCAGAACGCCACCTGGTCGGTGGGCTCAAGATGCAGATCCCGAAACACCAGGACCCCGTTGCCCTCCAGCGCCTCGAGCACCGCGGCGCTGAGGTGATCGTCGTCGACCAGTCGTTCCGGCTGGACACCGATGACCTCGGCGCCCACCGAGGAGGTGAGTTTGTTGATGGTGAGCAGACTCATCGGCTGCGTCCTTTCGGGCAGGGCACTCCGGCGGTCACGGAACGGGCCAGCGGGTGCGGATCATGACCGCGTCGGCGGCGTCGACGGGGGCGGGCTGGTGCATGACCTCGACCGCCATGGCCACCATGACCAGGGAATAGATCAGGTGCAGCAGGTTGAGCGCGTCCTCGGGAAGCTCGTCGAGGGCGAACTTGTCGCAGTAGTCGATCGCCTCCTCCAACCGCGGGAAGAACGCGTCGTAGAACACCCGCAGCTCCGGGATGGTGCTGGCCAGCCGCTGACTGAATCGTTCGGTTTCGGTTGGCAAGCACCAGGTTTCGGCGAACCTCTCCAGCTCGGCGAAGGCGCTCGGCAGCTTCTTGGCGGTCACCGGGGCCCTCCCGCGCCGACGTGGTCGCGCCGGTAGTCGTCCACCCAGTCGTTGACCACCTGGTGCAGGTGCCGGACCAGGATCTCCTGATCGTTGAGCGGGAAGTCGTCGACGATGCCGTACTCCAGCGCGGCTTGGGTGCCGCCGAGCATGCCGGCGTCCTGAAGTGCGAACTCCTTGAGCACCACCGAGGCAACCTCGTGTTCGATGCGTTCACGCACGGTGCGGGCCGGGTGAAAGTAGGTGTGGGCCTCGAACCGGTGGGTGTTGTGCGACGTGGGCCAGTACCGGTAGAGCAGGTACCAGCCGCCGTAGATGAGGATCTCGGTGTTGGGGAAGATCTGGAAGTTGCTGATCCCCCATGGTTCGATGCCGCCCGGGTTCACCCCGGCCGGTATCTCACCGATATCGGGGGTCTCCCAAGGACCGACCAGTCCGCTGCGGGTGGCGCGCTCGATCGGGTACATGTACTCCGGCGGCAGCAACCAGCGGCGCCGCCCGGCGGTGGACACCAACCGGTGCGGCCCGTCGACTTGGAAGTGACCGCAGGTGAAGCCGGCATCGGGCACTCGCACCGCGGCGGGAACCTGCTGCGAGTGCAGCGCCGGCACGTGGTAGTACTCCTGGAACGCGTCGGCGAAGATCTTCCAGTTGCTGTTGTTGTGCGCCACCCAGTCGTAGCGTTCGGTCAGTTTCTCGAACGGGTAGTCGTCGAGACCGGTGATCATCGGCCCGAGGAATTCGCGCAGACCCTGCCGCGGTTCGGCGGCGAAGTTGATGAAGACGAAGCCGTTCCAGATGTCGCAGTGGACTGCGATCAGGTCCGGCTTGGCACCGTCGAATCCGTGGCTGCCGCGGCAGCGCTTGCAGGTGAACTCCTGGCATTGCCCGGCGGTCTCGCGGTCCGGGAAGTCGTCCCAGACCAGCTTCGTGGCGCACCGCGGGCAGACGTTGTGGAATGCGCGAACCCCGCCGTCGGTGCGCACCAGGATGACCGATGCCCGGGCCGCTTCGATCTCCTTGGTGACGTAACTGCCGTGGTCGGGCGCCTCCTCGACGCGGCCGACGTTGAGCCAGGCTCGTTTGAACACCGCCTCGCGCTCGACCTCGTAGAACTCGGGCGAGGTGGAGTCGGCGAACGAGACCGGGCCGGTGCCGAGCCCATAGTGCTCGGTCCACGAACCCACTGCGGGCCTACCGGATCGTTGCATCTGAACCTCCCTGATTACCCGGCGAAATACGCTGTGTCACATCACTGATCCGCCGTTGACGCCCAGCACCTGACCGGTGATGAAGCCGGCCTCCTCCGAGCACAGGAACCCGACAGCCGCGGCGATGTCGGCGCCGGTGCCCAGCCGGCCCAGCGGGATGTTGGCGGCGATCTGCTCGTTGGGCGGCAGGTGTCCGGCCGCCTGCGACTGGTGTTGCATGGGCGTCTCGATTCCCGAGGGCGGGATGTTGTTGACCGTGATGCCGCGGCCGGCGTACTCGCGGGCCAGCGACTTGGTCAGGGTGATGACCCCGCCCTTGGACGCCGCGTAGTGGGCCGCGAACGGTGTGCCGCGCTGGGCACTGGACGACGAGATCATCACGATGCGCCCCCAGCCGGCCTCGACCATGTCCGGTAGCGCGGCCTGGCAGCAGTGGAAGGTGCCGGTGAGGTTGACGTCGATGATTCGCGCCCACTCCTGCGGCGTGATGTCGGCGAAGGCGGAGTAGCCGAACACGCCCGCGCTGGTGACCAGTGCGGCGACCGGCCCCAGCTGGCTGCGCACCTTGGCCAGGCCGTCGTCGACGGCGACCCGATCGGTGACGTCGACCCCGACTCCCAGCGCAGTGACCCCCAGGCCGCGAAGGTCGTCGGTAACCCGCTGCGCAGCTTGGTCATCGACATCGAGAACGGCGACGCGATAGCCGCGGCGGCCCAGTTCGTGACAGGTGGCCTCGCCCATGCCGGAGGCTCCGCCGGTGACCACGGCGACCCGCGGCGACACCTCTGTGGTCATTGCATCCCCTTCGGCGCCGATCGGCGAATCACAACTGCGCACTGCATCGTGACGGATATTATCAAGTACTTGTCATTAATCTCAAGTGCCGGGCGCTGCACCGCTGACAACCGGTCAGGGCAGCTTGATCATGGAGACGTACATCGCCACGACCGGCCGATACAGATCGACGTCGTCGAGCCGGCTGGCCAGCACGGCCGAATCACTGGTGGCGACGAGAACCTGGGCCAGCGTCAATGCGGGGATCAGCAGCGTTCCGCCCAGCCGTTCGACACCGGCGACGATGAACTGCGCCAGCTGCTCGACGACCTCGGCCCGCTTGGCGGCGACCCGCTCCCGGGCGTCGGGGTTGCGCAGCAGATACAGCGCGAACTCGTGCCCGAGCGCGGCGTGCTCTGCGCCGCGGTCTTGACTCAGCTGCCGCCACCGCTCGGCGATGTCGTCGAGTTCCCGCGCCCCGATCTGACTCGCGCTCGCCATCACCTCGGCGAAGTTCTCGAAATAGCGCCGCCAGTACCGGTCGCTGACGGCCAGGAAGAGCTCCTCCTTGGCGCCGAAGTGCTTGTAGATGGCGCCCTTGGTGTAGCCGGCGGCCTGGGCGATGTCATCGAGAGTCGCGGTGGTGAAGCCCTTTTCGGCGAACACTTCTTCGGCGGCGTCCAGTAGCAGCGAACGCGTGTGAGCCAGCCGCCGCTCCCGGGTCCACCGCTCCACCATGCCCGAGATCATCCCACAGAATCTGCGATACCTATTGGCAACTCAGATACCGATGAGTATATTTCGGCACACACTGCGTCATCCGGGAAGGGGACCGCAACATGGGTAGCGGCGTGCCGAGCCAGCAGAACGTGTCAGTTGCCGCGCGGCCGGAGTCCGCCGGCAGTCGAGGCGGCGGGGCCATCCGGATCTGGGCGGCCGCCGGCGGCGCGCTGCTGGCGCTGCAGCTGTATGTGTGGGCGCGTTGGATCACCGGCCCGTACTTCGAACGCGTCCCGGTCGGACCGAACGATCCGCCGATGTACATGAAGGTTCCGCTGATGGCCAACGCCATCGTGCTGTGGGTCGGCCTGCCGTTCGCCATCTGGTGGTTCTTCATCCGCCCCTGGCGTCGCGAGCGGCGAATCACGTTGGACGGCATGCTCTTTTTATCGATCGGCCTGATGTTCTTCCAAGACCCGCTGCTCAACTACTTCAACACCTGGTGCACCTACAACACCTGGCTGTTCAACCGGGGCGCCTGGACGTCGCACATCCCCGGGTGGGCGTCACCGGAGGAACCCGGCCGCCAGGTCGCCGAGCCGCTGTTGACGAACCTTCCGGGCTACGCCTACGGGGTGCTGCTGATCACCATCGTCGGATGCGCCGTGATGCGAAAGATCAAGGCGCGCTGGCCCGGCATCAGCAATCTTCGCCTGATCGCCGTGACCTATGCGATCTCGTTCGTCTTCGACTTCGTCATGGAGGGCCTGGTCCTGCTGCCGATCGGCCTGTACACCTACCCCGGCGCCATCCGGTCGGTGTCGATCAATGCCGACACCTACTACCAATGGCCCGTCTACGAGGGACTCATGTGGGGAGCGGTGCAGGCGGCGCTGTGCTGCCTGCGTTACTTCACCGACGATCGCGGCCGCACCGTCGTCGAGCGCGGACTGGATGGCGTCCGCGGCGGATTCGCGCGGCAGCAGTTCACCCGGTTCCTGGCGATCTTCGCCGGGGTGAGCGCGTGCTTCTTCGCCTTCTACATGGGCCCGGCGCAATGGATCGCCCTGCATGCCGATCCGTGGCCGCAAGACCACCAGAAGCGCTCCTACTTCACCGGCGGCATCTGCGGCGACGGGACCGACAAGCCGTGTCCGCATCCGGCCCTGCCGATGCCGTCCAACCGGTCCGGCTACATCAATGTCGACGGCCAACTGGTGATGCCCGACGGGGTTTCGGTGCCCCCGATCGTGCCCTTCGAGCCCGGGAAGTAACAGTGCTGAACAACAGCTCCGCCACATCGGCCGAAAGCCGTACCGGGGCGCCCTTTTACCGGGCGGTCGGCGATGAGATCGAAGTCTTTCGGGCGGCGGCGCGTCGCGGGCTGCCGGTGCTGTTGAAGGGGCCCACGGGATGCGGGAAGACGCGTTTCGTGGAGGCCATGGCCGAGCAGTCGGGTCGCGAGCTGATCACCGTCGCCGGACACGAGGACATGACGTCGGCGGACCTGGTGGGCCGATTCCTGCTCAAGGGCTCGGAAACGGTCTGGGTCGACGGTCCGCTGACCCGTGCGGTACGCGAAGGCGCCATCTTCTATCTGGACGAGGTGGTGGAGGCGCGCCAGGACACCACCGTCGTCATCCATCCGCTCGCCGATCACCGCCGTGCCCTGCCGGTGGATCGACTCGGCACGACGGTGCCGGCGGCACCGGGGTTTCAGCTGGTGATCTCCTATAACCCCGGGTACCAGAGCGTGCTGAAGAATCTCAAGGAGTCGACCCGGCAACGGTTCGTCGCCATCGAGCTCGGCTTCCCGCCGGCGCAGGCCGAGATCGACATCGTCTCGCACGAAACCGGGGTCGATCCGCAGACGGCGCAGGCTCTGGTGGCACTCGGCAACGCCATCCGGAACCTGGACGGCTCACCGCTGCGCGAGGGCGCCTCCACCAGGATGCTGATCCTGGCCGGCGGCCTGGTCGCCGAAGGCCTCGGCCTGCGCAGCGCAGTCCAGGCCGCCATCGTCCAAGTCCTCTCCGACGACACCGACGTCATCCGCGCGCTCGGTGAACTCGCCGACGCCGTACTTCCCCCGATGTGAGCGCGCCGGGCCCGGCCACGCCCGACCGGTTCACGTTCATCGCCGGCTACCTCGCGGGCCGGTCGGTCGAGGTTGCGCAGGCGCCCGCGGGCGAGGCCGCACACACCAACGGGCATGCCATCTTCGTGTCGGCGGGCGCATCGGCGGCGACGCAGCGCCGCGAGATCCTGGTCCAGGGCGCGCTGCTGGGCGCCGGGAGCCTGGAACCGCGGCTGGTCAAGGCGCTGCGGGCACGCCCCTCGGTGGCCCGGCGCTATCTAGCGCTCGAAGGCGACCGGGTACTGAGCGACGTCGCCACCCGGCTGCCGCTGGCGGCGGCACTGCGCTCCGGGTCGCCGCCGCGTACCGCGACGGCCGACGAATCGCTGCGGCTGGCCAGAACGCGGGTCAACATCGCAGACCCACCGGAGTGGTTCGGTGTCATCAAACCCGCCCGGCTGTTGCAGTCGGCCGGCACCGCCAGCGCGAAAGCCGCCGACGCCGACCTGCGCTTCGAGCTCGTTGCCACCGACGCACCGGCAGACGATGACGATGACGAGACGGACGCCGGCCAGAGCAGGATCCTCAAGTTGTTCGACAACCCGGTCTTCAATTCGCCAGCCCTCTCCGAGTTTCTGCGAAAACTGCTCGGCGGCTCGCGGTCCGGCGACAGCAACTCCGGCGGTGAGCTGTCGGCCCGCACCCTGCGCCGGACGCGGTCGGCCGGACCGAACGCCCGCCCGCTGCCCAGCCGGATCCGATTCACCGACGAGAAGCCGGCGGCAACGGCGGGTATCGGCGGAGCCTGGTATCCCGAGTGGGATGTCTTCAGCAACACCTACCGGCCCAACTGGTGCCGCGTCGTCGATTTCCCGCTCACCGCCGCCGCACCCCCCTCCGGCGCCGGTGTGATCCACGATGATGTGCTTCGCCGGCGGCTGTCGCGGGTCGGCTTGGGGCCCAAGGTGTTACGGGGAAAGCCCGACGGGGACGAGCTGGACCTCGAGGCGCTCGTCGATGTGTTCGTGGACTTGCGCTCCGGCCATTCGCCACCGGAACACGTCTACACCGAACGGCGCAAGCTTGCCCGCAATCTCGGCGTCCTGATCTTGCTGGATGCGTCCGGATCGTCGACGGACACCGACCCGGCAGGCCTCGCGGTGCATGACCATCAGCGCCGAGCGGCCGCCACGCTGGCCGTCACGCTCGAGGAGCTCGGCGATCGGGTGGCCGTCTATGCGTTCCGGTCGCAGGGCAGGCACTGTGTTGAGCTGCCGGCGATCAAGACCTTCGGGCAACGTTTCGGTGCGGTCGGGCGGGCCCGGCTCAACCAGCTCCAGCCGTCGGGCTACACCCGGCTCGGCGCCGGGATCCGCGGCGCCGCGCAGATCCTCAAGGCCGAGGCGGGCACCCCCAATCGGCTGTTGCTCGTCTTGTCGGACGGCTTTCCCTACGACGTCGGCTACGAAGGCCGTTACGCCGAGGCCGACGTCGGCAAGGCCATCGAGGAACTCCGCGCAGACGGCCTCGGCTGCCTGTGTCTGACCATCGGCGCCACCGGCGAGACCGACCGGCCGGTCTTCGGCGCCGCCGGCCATGCCAGCGCCACGACGCTGGCCGCGTTGAGCCCGCGGATGGACGAGTTGTTCTCGGCGGCGCTGGCCGAACTCGCCGCGCCGAAACCCGGGCCCCGACGCTAGTGAGGCTCGACGTGGTCGTCGAACAGGGTATGCCCGGTGCCCTGCTCGACGACGCGGGTCAGCAGCGCCCGCAGCGTCTCCTGTTCCTGCGCGGTCAATACGCCGAACACCTTCTCGTGCGCGGCGATCGCGTCGGCGACCACCGCCGAGGCCACCGAACGCCCCTCATCGGTGAGATAGGCCCGCAGGATTCGGCCGTGCCGCGGATCCTGCTTGCGCTCCACCAGACCGCGTCCCTCGAGCGCGCTCAGCGCCAGCTGTACGCCCTGCGGAGTGATCAGCAGCCGGCGCGCCAACTCCGCGCCGGACAGCCCCGGCTCGCCGGCCAGTTGGCGTAACAACCCGATCTGGGCGGTGCTCACCCCGTAATCGCTGATCGCCTCGTTCACGGTGGTCAGCGAGTAGTAGAAGGCCTGCTTGAGCAGCCACAGGGTATTGCGGTTGAGATCCATGTCCCCACTTCCCAGGTCAGCTGCGCTTGAAGACTCGGCCGTCCTTCATGACGAACCGCACGTCACCGGTGACTGCGATGTCGCGGGTCGGGTCGCCGGGCACCGCGATGATATCGGCGCAGTAGCCCGGCGCCACCCGGCCGAGTTCGTGCTCGGCGGCGATGAGTTCGGCGCTGGTGGTGGTGGCCGCCCGCAGCGCCTGTACCGGTGTCATGCCGCGCTGCACCAGCGCCGCCAGCTCCTTGGCGTTCTGGCCGTGCGGGATGGCCGGCGCGTCGGTGCCGCACGCTATCTTCACGCCAGCGGCGATAGCCTTGGGCAGCATGGCTTTTGCGCGCGGAAACACCTCGGCGGCCTTCTTGCGCAGCTCGGGGGCGATACGGTCGACGGCCATCGCGTCGGTGAGATAGGTGGTGGACACCAGGAAAGTGCCGTGATCGACCATCATTGCGATGGTCTCGTCGCTGGCCAGGAAGCCGTGCTCGATGCAATCGATGCCGGCCCGGATGCAGGCCTGGATGGCGACGTCACCGACGGCGTGGGCGGCCACGCGCACCCCGGCCCGGTGGGCCTCGTCGGCGATCGCGGCGAACTCGGCATCGGAGTACTGCTGGGCGCCCGGCGAGGTGCTGTGCGACATGACGCCGCCGGACGCCGAGACCTTGATCAGCTTGGCGCCGTGGCGAATCTGGTACCGCACGCAGGCGATCACGTCGGGTACCCCGTTGGCGATGCCCTCGGCGACCGACAGTGGCATGATTCCGGGCGCCAACCGCTGGAAGACCGTCGGATCCAGGTGCCCACCGTAGGGCGTGACGGCATGGCCGGCGGGATAGATGCGCGGGCCGACGTGCCAACCCTGGTCGATGGCGCGCTGAAGTGCGACGTCGAGCAGATAACCACCGGTCTTGACCATCAGGCCGAGGTTCCGCACCGTGGTGAATCCGGCTTCCAGCGTGGTCCGCGCGTTCACCGCCGCCCGCAGTGTGCGATAGACCGGGTCGTCCTGTACACCGTGCATGGGCGTGGGCAGCCCTTCGGGGCTGCCCGGACCGCCGATGAGCAGGTTGAGTTCCATGTCCATCAGGCCGGGCAGCAACGTCACGTCACCGAGGTCGATGTCCTCGGCGGAATCGGCTACCGGCGCTTCGGGATTGAGCGCCGCGATGCGCCCGTCCTCGATCACGATGACGGCCGGCGACCGCAGCACGCCGGCATCGATGTCGAGCCACCGGGCGGCCCGCAGCACAGTGGTCCCGGTCTCGCTCACGGGAACGGCTCGGCGACGCACTCGATGACGGCGGCCCCGGAGTCGGGAACCGTGGGCTGCTTCCAGGATTCGGCCGGGAACGCCACCGTGATCATGGAATACAGCAGATGCATCAGGTTGAGGACGTCCTCGGGCAGGTCGTCGAGGCTGAACTTGTCGCAGTAGGCCAGCGCGTCTTCGGCGCGCGCCGTGATGGCATCGTAGAACGCCTGCATGTCCGCCATGGAACTGGCCATCCGCTTGGCGTAGCGCTCCGGTTCAGAGGCCAGGCACCAGCCGTTGAAGGGTTCGAGGTCGGAGAACTCGGTCGGCAGCATCGCGGTCATGGCAACTCACACCTTCGCGTTCGCGTGCTCGTATTCGGCGATCCATCGGGCGGTTTCGTGGTGGAAGTGCCGGATCAGCACCTCCTGGTCGTTGAGCAGGAAGTGGTCCACCGCTCCGGTGCCGAGCATCGTGTGGGTGGCCTCCAGCGTGCTGGCGTCCTGCAACCCGTACTCCTTGAACGATACGGCCGCGAGTTCCTGGGCGACCCGCTCGCGGGGCGTGCGCGGCTGCGGGAAGTACAGCGTGCCCTCGAAGATGTGCGACTCGTGCGACGTCGGCCAGTAGTGGTAGGTCAGGTACCAGCCCTGGCCCCAGAACAGGATGGTGAAGTTGGGGAAGATCTGGAACGAGTCCAGGCCCCAGGGATCGCAGTTGGCCGGGTTGAGGCCGTCGGGAACCGGACCGATGTCCGGCGGGTCCCACGGGCCGAACAACCCGCTCTGACAGATGTCCTCGATCGGCTTGCGCATCTCGGCCGACATCTCCCAGGCCCGCACCCCCGAGGTGCTCACCAACCGGTGCGGCCCCTCGAGCCGGTAGTGCGGCGCTTCGAAACCGGCCTCCTCGGCCGCCACCCTGAACGCTACGGGTGTCTGGTTCCCGTGTAACACCGGAGCGTGGTAGAACTCCTGGAACGCGTCCAGGAACAGCTTCCAGTTCGAGTTGACTTCCGAACGGTACTGCCAACGCGATGTCATCTTCCCGAACGGGTAACCCGCCAAAGCCGTGACCATCGGGCCGAGGAATTCGCGTAGCGACTGCTCGGGCGCCGCGGCGAAGTTGACGAAGATGAAGCCCTCCCAGACTTCGCAGTGCACGCCGACCAGCCCGTAGCGGCTCTTGTCCAGGTCGAAGAACTCCTCTTCCTGCTGCACGTAGGTCAGGTTGCCGTCGAGGTCGTAGCGCCAGCCGTGGTACTTGCAGGTGAACTGGCGGCAGTTCCCGCTGGTCTCCTCCAATGGCATGGTGTCCCACACCAGCTTGTTGCCGCGGTGCCGGCAGACATTGTGGTAGGCCTTGACCTCGTCAGATGTCGTGCGCGCCACGATGATCGAGGTGTTGGCGACCTTGAGTTCCTTGGTGTAGTAGCTGCCCTTGCGTGGAAGTTGTTCCACCCGACCGACATTGAGCCAGGCGCGCTGGAAGATCGCCGCCCGCTCCTTCTCGTAGACCGCGGGGCTGATGGAATCGCGGTAGGACACCGGTTCGGTACCGAGTTCATAGTGCTGGGTCCAACTGCCCTCGGGCGGCTTGGGAAAACGCGCCACAACCACTCCTGTCCTGGCCTGATGACGTCAGGGACGAGCTTCGATGGCGCCGACGCTATCGAAGTGACCGATCTAGTGTCAAGTAGTTGATACTTGTGCCGGGGCTTCGGCCCGAAGGGCCGCGGATGCCGCGGGTGGTTAGGGCTTACTCAGCGCCGGGTCGATGTCACTCTCGGCCTGTAATGCGGTGGTGGCAAGCATCTGCTCGACGACGTTCTTGCCCAGCGCACTGTCACCGGGCAACTCGATCGGGTAGTTGCCGTCGAAGCAGGCGCTGCACAGTCGCGACTTGGGCTGCTCGGTGGCCGCGATCATGTCCTCCAGCCCGACGTAGCCCAGACTGTCCGCGCCGATGGTGCGCCGCACCGCCTCGAGCATCTCGGTCTCGTCCTCGACGACGTTGGCGATCAGCTCGGCCGGTGAGGCGAAGTCGATGCCGTAGAAGCACGGCCATTTCACCGGTGGGGACGCGATCCGTACGTGCACCTCGATGGCGCCCGCCTCGCGGAGCATCCGCACCAGTGCCCGCTGGGTGTTACCGCGCACGATCGAATCGTCGACGACGATGAGCCGCTTGCCGCGGATGATCTCGCGCAGCGGGTTGAGTTTGAGACGGATGCCGAGCTGGCGGATGGTCTGCGACGGCTGGATGAAGGTCCGCCCGACATAGGCGTTCTTGGTCAGGCCCTGCCCGTAGTCGATGCCGGACTCCTGGGCGTACCCGACCGCGGCCGGGGTGCCGGACTCGGGCACCCCGATGACCAGGTCGGCGTCGACCGGATGTTCGCGGGCCAGCCGGCGGCCGATCTCCACCCGGGTGGCGTGCACCGACCGGCCGCCGATGGTGCTGTCGGGTCGGGCGAGGTAGACGTACTCGAACACGCAGCCCTTGGGGGTGGGGTTCGCGAATCGGGACGAGCGCACCCCGTCGGCGTCGATCGCCAGCAGCTCACCGGGTTCGATGTCCCGAACGAACGAGGCGCCGACGATGTCCAGCGCCGCGGTCTCCGACGCCACCACCCAGCCGCGGTCGAGCCGCCCCAACGACAGCGGGCGCACACCCCACGGGTCGCGGGCCGCGTAGAGGGTGTTCTCGTCCATGAATGTCAGGCAGAAGGCGCCGCGCGCGGTCGGAAGCAGTTCCAGCGCCGCCTGCTCCAAGCTGGTGTCTGCGGCGCCGTGCGCCAGCAGCGCTCCCAGGATGTCGGAGTCGGTGGTGGCCACGCCGGGACGACGGGTGTCGATCAGCCCCAGCCGGCGGGCGCGGCCGGCCAACTCGGTGGTGTTGACCAGGTTGCCGTTGTGGCCCAGCGCCACCCCGGTGCCCGCCGCGGTGTTGCGGAACACCGGCTGCGCGTTCTCCCAGGTGGTGTCACCGGTGGTGGAGTAGCGGCAGTGGCCGATCGCCACGTGGCCGGGCATCGCCGCCAGCGTCTGCTCCTCGAACACCTGGCTGACCAGGCCGAGGTCCTTGAACACCAGCACCTGCGACCCGTCGCCGACGGCGATACCGGCGGCCTCTTGACCGCGGTGCTGCAACGCATACAAGCCGTAGTATGTGAGCTTGGCTACGTCTTCGCCGGGAGCCCAAACGCCGAATACGCCGCACTCCTCGCGGGGGGAGTTCTCAAGGTCTACGGGCTGCTGGTCCGGCACGTTTTAGCTGCTCCAGGGGGACGGGCCTCAAGTGACGGTCTTCAGTCTACGGTCAACATGCGTCAAGTTTCACCAACGGCAGCCATCCGGCGATCTCGGCGGCCCGCGAGCCGGACAATCGCAGCTTCGCGGCGGCGGTCGCCTCGGCGGTGCTGAGCAGGCCGGCGGCCAGCAACAGCCAGCTGCGGGGGTCGGTCTCGACGACGTTGGGCGGGGTGCCTCGGGTGTGTCGCGGCCCGGCGATGCACTGCACCGCGACAAAGGGCGGCACCCGCAACTCGACGCTGGCGCCCGGGGCCGCCTCGGCCAGGCTGCGGGCGGTCAGCCGGACCGCGGCGGCCAGCTCGGTCCGGTCCGGGGCGGGCAGGGTCTCGTCGCGCAGCCACGCGGCGACCGCCAGCACGGCGGCGCGCGTCTGCGCCGGATCGGCGGGGGCGGGCATGTGCCTCAGGGTATTCGGGTGCCGCGGGGCTCGTCGCAGCCCTACGACACCGGGCCGTCGCTACCACGCGCCTCGCGCAACGCGGCGCGCACCCGCTCGGTGTCGGCCGGTGTCCAACCCTGCTGCGGCAACACCGCCATCCAGCCGTCCAGGATGGTGTCGGAGTAGTTGTGGCCGTGCCCGGCCGGCATCGCTTCGCCGTGCGCCAGGTCGGCACTGACCTGCCAGAACGTCACCACCGGGTACCAGCGCATCGACGCGGTGCGGTCCGGGCCGGGAGGCTCGGTGAGCCAATCCGGCCGGGCGAACAGCAGATCCGGCGACCACCACACCACCGGGTCGGAGGCGTGCTGCAAGAACAGCACCCGCGGGCCGTCCCACGGCGGCGTGGCGATCCGGGCGATCTCGGCTGGATACGTGGCCTGCGAGAACCGCACGGTGCGGCCGTTGTCGTAGCGCGGCAGCGTCGCGGTGCTGCCCGGGTCGCGTCGCACCATCAGCGCATGCCACAGCGGGCTGGCCTGCGGGGGTCCCACCCACAGCACCGCGTCGAAACCCATCTCGGCGATGTCGGGCAGCCAGTCGAACGCGGCCTGACCGGCCATCGCTCCCAGGCTTTCGCCGTAGAGCACCAGCTTGGGCCGATGGTCGGCCGGCAGGCGTTGCCAGCGCTGCGCGATGGTATGCACCAGCAACCGGCCGGAGTCCATCGATTTGCGCTGGTCGGCCAGGAAGGAGATCCAGCTCGGCAGGTAGGAGTACTGGACGGCGACGATCGCGGTGTCACCGTTGTAGAGCAGCTCCAGCGAGTCCGCGGCAGCCGGATTGACCCAGCCGGTGCCGGTGGTCGGTATCACCACCAGCACCCGGCGGTCGAAGGCCCGGGTGCGTTCCAGTTCGTCGACCAGCAGTTCCATCCGGTCCTGGTCGTCGTCGGCGCTGTGCAGGCCGGCATAGACACGGATGGGCTCGCGGGCGGGCCGCCCGTTGATCCGGCTCAGCTCCCCCGCGTGTGCACCGCCGGAAACGAAGCTGCGGCCCTGGCTGCCCAGGGTCTCCCAGGGCGCCAGCGACGCCGGGCTGCCGGACCGCTCCGGCTGCTGCGGCTGGATCGCCCAGGGTTTGGTGGCGCTGTTCTCGGGCTGGAACACCGCGCTGGCACCGGCGAAGAAGCCGCGGATGAGCACCCCGTTGATCAGGCTGACCAGCAGCACGACGACGATCGCGGTGCCGATGAAAAGCGCGACCTCGCTGTGCAGATGCCATCGCCGGATCAGCGCCCGCGCCAGCAGGCGGCTGGCGTCGATCAGCGTGCGCACCGTCGACACCAGGGCGGCGGCGACACCGCTCGCAACGGCCAGCGTGCGCAGGTAGCCCAGCGTTGCCGGGCCCTCGATGCCCAGCAGTTCGGAAACCTGCCGCTGCCAGCCGGCGGCCGGGATCAGCATGAGCACGCACGCGGTCGGCGCCGCCACCACGACGGCCGCCTTCAGCACGAGCAGCACCCGTTTCGACGGCGGCCACCACCGGGCGCCGCGCAGCACGAACCGGTCGACCGCCGCGCCGATCACCACTCCCAGGCCGTATCCGAAAGCGGCGTTGATGCCACCGATCAGCCCTTGGAACAGCCAATCGCGCGGTAGCAGCGACGGGGTCAGCGACAGACAGAAGAACAGCGCGCCGAACGCCACGCCGACGAACTTCAGCCGCAACAGCCCCCACGCCCACACGAAAAGTGGATGCCTGCCCGGGGGTGCGGCCGTGGTCCCCATGCCGGTACGGCTATCCGAAGATCCCCGGCAGCACCGCCTCCGACGTGCTGCGCAGTTCGGCCAGCGACACGCTGAACTGGCCTTGGACCTCGACCTGCTGCGAGGCCTGGTCCACCACACCGACGCGGGTCACCGGCAGACCGCGTGCCTCGCACATCGACCGGAACCGACTCTCCTCGGTGCGCGGCACCGCGACCAGCACCCGCCCCGCCGACTCGGAGAACAAGAAAACAAACGGGTCGGCAGCCTCGGGGCCCTCGGGAATGAGGATGCGACAACCGGTTTCGCCGGCGATCGCCGATTCGACCACGGCCTGGATCAACCCGCCTTCACTCAGGTCGTGGGCGGCGGAGACCAAGCCGTCGCGCGATGCCGCGCGCAGCACGTCGGCGAGCAACTTCTCCCGCTGCAAGTCGACCTTCGGCGGCAGGCCACCCAGGTGGTCGCCGGTCACCTGCGCCCAGATCGATCCGTCGAACTCGTCGCGGGTGTCACCGAGCAACAGCAACGTCTCGCCCGGCTCGACGCCGAACGCGGTCGGCAGCCGGCGGTTCACATCGTCGATGACGCCGAGCACCCCGACCACCGGGGTGGGGTGGATCGGTGTCGCGCCGGTCTGGTTGTAGAAGCTCACGTTGCCGCCGGTGACCGGAATCCCCAGTGCCGCACAGCCGTCCGCCAGACCGCGCACCGCCTCGGCGAACTGCCACATCACGCCGGGGTCTTCCGGGGACCCGAAGTTGAGGCAGTTGGTGACGGCGACCGGCGTGGCGCCGGTGACCGCCACGTTGCGGTAGGCCTCCGCCAGCGCCAGTTGGGCGCCGGCGTAGGGGTCCAGCTTGGTGTAGCGGCCCGAGGCGTCGGTGGAGATGGTGATTCCGCGTCCGGATGCCTCGTCGATGCGCAACATGCCGCCGTCGGCGTGCTCGGCCAGCACGGTGTTGCCGCGCACGTAGCGGTCGTACTGCTCGGTGATGAAGGCGCGGCTGCACAGGTGTGGACTGCCCAGCAGCGCAAGCAGAGTCGCGCGGAGCTGCTCGCCGGAGGCCGGTCGCGGAAGTTTGTCGGAGCGGTCGGCGTTCAGCACGTCCTGGGTGTCGGGGCGCTGCACCGGGCGGTGGTAGACCGGTCCCTCGTGGGCAACCGTGCGGGGCGGCACGTCGACGACGGTCTGCCCGTGCCAGGTGATCTGCAGCCGGTCGCCGTCGGTGACCTCACCGATCACCGTGGCCAGCACCTCCCACTTGGCGCAGACCGCCATGAAGGCGTCGACGTTCTCCGGGGCCACCACGGCGCACATCCGCTCCTGCGATTCGCTGGAGAGCACCTCGGCGGGGGTCATGTTCGCCGCCCGCAGCGGAACCTTCTCCAGTTCGACCGCCATGCCACCGTCACCGGCCGATGCCAGCTCGGAAGTGGCGCAAGCCAATCCGGCGCCGCCGAGGTCTTGGATGCCGACCACCAGGCCGGCGGCGTAGAGCTCCAGGCAGCACTCGATGAGCACCTTCTCGGTGAACGGGTCCCCGACCTGAACCGACGGGAGTTTCTTTCTGCCGCTGCCGGTTTCGTCGCCACCGAAAGTGTCCGATGCCAGCACCGACACGCCGCCGATGCCGTCCAGCCCGGTGCGCGCCCCAAACAGGATGATCTTGTTGCCGGTGCCCGATGCGAACGCCAGGTGCAGATCTTCCTTCTTGAGCACCCCGACGCAGAGCGCGTTGACCAGGGGGTTGCCGGCGTAGCAGGGGTCGAAGACGGTCTCGCCGCCGATGTTGGGCAGGCCCAGCGAGTTGCCGTAGCCGCCGATGCCGCGCACCACCCCGTCGAGCACCCGGCGGGTGTCGGGGGCGTCGGCGGCGCCGAACCGCAACTGGTCCATCACCGCCACCGGGCGCGCGCCCATCGCCATGATGTCGCGCACGATGCCGCCCACCCCGGTGGCCGCGCCCTGATAGGGCTCCACGTAGGACGGGTGGTTGTGCGACTCGACCTTGAACGTGACCGCCCAGCCGTCGCCGATGTCGACCACACCGGCGTTCTCACCGATCCCGGCCAGCATGGCTTTGCGCATCTCATCGCTGGTGGTCTCGCCGAAGTAGCGCAGGTGCACCTTGGAGGACTTGTAGGAGCAGTGTTCGCTCCACATCACCGAGTACATGGCCAGCTCGGCGTCCGTGGGCCGGCGGCCCAGGATGTCGCGGATGCGCTGGTACTCGTCGTCTTTGAGGCCCAGCTCGGCGAACGGTTGCGGATGGTCGGGGGTAGCGGCGGCGTGTTCGACGGTATCTATGGCAGGCCCGGGCGTCACGGCCACAGTGTAGGGCACCGATTTCACTCAGTCCGGCGCCAGGAACGCCGCCAGCGCTGCCGCGTAGGCCGCGACGTCGCGCGCGCCCATGAGCTCGCGTGCCGAATGCATGGCCAGTTGCGGTGCGCCCACGTCCACGGTGGGGATACCGGTGCGCGCCGCACTCATCGGGCCGATGGTCGACCCGCACGGCAGGTCGGCGCGATGCTCGTAGCGCTGCAGCGCGACCCCCGCTTGGTCGCAGGCCTGCGCGAACGTCGCTGCGGTGCGGCCGTCGGTGGCGTACCGCAGGTTGGGTTGCACCTTGAGCACCGGTCCGGCGTTCACCGCGATCTGATGGCCCGGCTCGTGCCGGTCGGGGTAGTTGGGGTGGGTGGCGTGGGCCATGTCCGCCGACGCCAGCGTCGAGCCGGCCAGCCGGCGCAGCAGGTCCTCCCGGTCGCCGCCGGCGGCCAGGGTGATGCGCTCCAGGACGGTGAGCAGCAGATCCGACTGGGCGCCGTGATCCGAGGTCGAACCGACCTCCTCATGGTCGAACAGCACCAACACCGGCAGGTAGCGACTACGCGTGGTGGTGGCCGTGGCGACCAGCGCGGCCAGCGCCGCGTAGCAGCTGGCCTGGTTGTCCAGCCGCGGCGCGCTGACGAAGTCGCGGCCCAGCCCGGTCACCGCCGACGGCGCCAGGTCGTGGGTCATCAGGTCGAAGCCCAGCACGTCGCGGGGTTCCACACCGGCGCGTCCCGCCACATAGCCGAGGAAGTCCGGAGACCGCCCATCGCCCCAAACCGCGTTGACGTGGCGCTGCGGATCCAGCTTGACCGCTGCACGGTCGTCGGCCAGGTGGATGGCCAGCTGCGGCACCCGCAGGATCGGCTCGTCGATGCGGACCAGGTGGTGGGTTCCGTCTCGCAGCGAGAGCCGCCCGCTGACGCCCAGGTCGCGGTCCAGCCAGGAGTTCAGCCAGGCGCCGCCGTAGGGCGCCAGCGCCACCAGCTGCCAACCGGCGACCTCGCGGGCGGGATGCTGCTTGACCCGCAGGTTGGGGCTGTCGGTGTGGGCGCCGACGATCCGGAACGGGGCGGCCGGGTCGGTGGCGCCGGCGGCGTCCCAGGCCATCAGCGAGCCGGCCCGGACGGTGAAGTAGCGCCCGGGGGCCCCGGGCCACCGATCGGCCTCGGCGAGCTCGGTGTAGCCGGCTGCCCGCAGCCGTTCGGCGACGGTCAGACAGGTGTGAAAGGGCGATGGAGAGGCGTCGATGAACTCGCATAACCCGGTCGCGGTGGCCGCCATGGGCTCAAGTCTTTCGCATCCGGACCCGGGCGGGGACGTTAGGGTCGATACCGTGCCGTCCCTTCAGCCAGTCACCACCCCGTTGACCTGTGCGGCCAT
This sequence comes from Mycolicibacter algericus DSM 45454, assembly GCF_002086455.1. Taxonomy (GTDB): domain Bacteria; phylum Actinomycetota; class Actinomycetes; order Mycobacteriales; family Mycobacteriaceae; genus Mycobacterium; species Mycobacterium algericum. The sequence continues at coordinate 82,662 of NZ_MVHC01000007.1, read as the reverse complement.
TTTCCTGGTCGCCACCATCGAAGAGGGCGGTGAGGCCGCGGTACACGAGGCGTTGCCGGACCTGGCGGGATTCGCGCGGGCGATCGGCTTCCGCGACCCGACCAAGCGGCTGGCGCTGGTGACTTCGATCGGCTCGGACGCCTGGGACCGGTTGTTCACCGGGGCCCGCCCGGCCGAGCTGCATCCGTTCGTCGAGTTGACCGGTCCCCGGCACACCGCGCCGGGGACCCCGGGCGATCTGCTGTTCCACATCAAGGGCGAGACGATGGACGTCTGCTTCGAGCTGGCGGGACGCATCGTCAAGGCGATCGGCGACGGGATCACGGTGGTCGACGAGGTGCACGGCTTCCGGTTCTTCGATAATCGCGACCTGCTCGGGTTCGTCGACGGCACCGAGAACCCGGTCGACGAGGAGGCGCTCGAGGCCACCGCGGTGGGCGACGAGGATCCCGACTTCGCCGGCGGATCCTATGTGCACATCCAGAAGTACCTGCACGACATGGCCGCCTGGGAGGCGCTGCCGGTCACCGAGCAGGAGCGGGTGATCGGCCGCACCAAGGCGGACGACATCGAGTTCGACGACGACGTGAAGCCGGCGAACTCGCATATCGCGCTGAACGTGATCACCGACGAGGACGGCAACGAACTGGACATCGTGCGGCACAACATGCCGTTCGGCTCGGTGGGCTCCGGCGAGTCCGGTACCTACTACATCGCCTATGCGCGCAGCCCGGAGATCACCGAGCAGATGCTGCGCAACATGTTCCTGGGCGACCCGCCGGGCAACACCGACCGCATCCTGGATTTCTCCACCGCGATCACCGGTGGACTGTTCTTCACCCCCACCGCCGACTTCCTCGACGATCCGCCGCCGCTCCCGGGCGTGGCGGTCCCGGCCCCCACTGAGTCCGCCACGCCCGTCGAGACCGCCGGACCCGGCGTTGACGGCTCACTGAATATTGGCAGCCTGAAAGGATTCTCGCAATGAACAACCTGTATCGCGACCTGGCCCCGGTCACCGAAGCGGCCTGGGCCGACATCGAGCAGGAGGCCGCCCGGACCTTCAAGCGGCACATCGCCGGGCGCCGGGTCGTCGATGTGAGCGAGCCGGCCGGACCGACGGCGGCCGCGGTGGGCACCGGCCGGCTGACCGGGATCGCTGACCCGGCCGACGGTGTGGTCGCGCACCTGCGCGACAGCAAACCGCTGGTGCGCCTACGGGTTCCGTTCACACTGTCGCGTGCCGAGATCGACGATGTCGAGCGGGGCTCGCAGGACCCCGACTGGGACCCGGTGAAAGCGGCGGCCAAGAAGCTGGCGTTCGCCGAGGACCGGATCGTCTTCGGCGGCTACCCGGCCGCCTCGGTGGAGGGCATCCGCAGCGCGAGCTCGAACCCGGAGCTGACCCTGCCGGAGGACCCGCGCGACATCCCGGACGTGATCACCCAGGCACTGTCGGCGCTACGGCTGGCCGGGGTGGACGGCCCGTACTCGGTGCTGTTGTCGGCGGACGCCTACACCAAGGTCGCCGAGACCTCCGATCACGGCTACCCGATCCTGGAGCACCTGCGCCGGCTGGTCACCGGCGACATCATCTGGGCACCGGCGATCGACGGCGCGTTCGTGCTGACCACCCGGGGCGGCGACTTCGATCTGCGCCTGGGTACCGACGTGTCGATCGGTTACCTGTCGCACGACGCCGAGAACGTGCAGCTGTACCTGCAGGAAACGCTGACATTCTTGTGCTACACCGCCGAGGCCGCGGTCGCGCTGACCTGCTAGCACGTTCGCGCGGCTCAGGCCGCCAGCACCGCGTCCAGTGCGGAGTAGAACAACCCCAGCCCGTCGTCACTGGGACCGGTCAGGGCTTCGATGGCGTGCTCGGGGTGCGGCATCAGACCGACCACCCGGCCGTTGGCCGAGCTCACCCCGGCGATGTCCCGTAGTGAGCCGTTGATGTTGTCCAGGTAGCGGAACACCACCCGGCCTTCGCCCTCCAGCTCGTCGAGCACCTGCGGGGGGGCGACGTAGCGGCCCTCGCCGGACTTCAGCGGCACCAACAGGTCCGCGTCGGCGTCGAACCGGGAGGTCCAGGCCGTCTGGTTGGAGGCCACCCGCAGCCAGACGTCGCGACAGACGAAGTGCAGGCCGGCATTGCGGGTCAGCGCACCGGGCAGCAGCCCGGCCTCGCAGAGCACCTGGAAACCGTTGCAGATGCCCAGCACCGGTAGACCCCGCTTGGCGGCGTCGACGACCTCCCCCATCACCGGGGCGAACCGGGCGATGGCGCCGGCGCGCAGGTAGTCACCGTAGGAGAACCCGCCGGGCACCACCACCGCGTCGACCCCCTTCAGGTCGGCGTCGGCGTGCCACAGGCTGACCGGTTCGGCACCGACGAACCGGACGGCGCGTTCGGCGTCGATGTCGTCGAGGGTGCCGGGAAAGGTGATGACGCCGACCCGGATGCTCACGGCGTCTCCCGGCTGATGGTCCAGTCCTCGATCACCGTGTTGGCCAGCAGCGATTCGGCGATCTCGGCGAGTGCGGCATCGTCGATCGAATCGTCGACCTCGAGTTCGAAGCGCTTGCCCTGCCGCACGTCCGACACGCCGGTGTGTCCGAGCCGGGAAAGCGCTCCGGCGATCGCCTGCCCCTGCGGGTCGAGGATCTCGGCTTTGGGCATCACGTGCACAACCACCCGGGCCACGCGCGCTCCCTACTGTCGATGAGGATCGGTCGCGTCAACAATACCGATGCCCATCCGTGGCGCCGGAGCGCACAATCGTAGGCATGCGACTGACTCACTTCGGCCATTCCTGTCTGCTCGCCGATTTCGTCGACACCACGGTGCTGTTCGACCCCGGAACCTTCTCGCACGGCTTCGAGGGCATCACCGGGCTGACGGCCATCCTGATCACCCACCAACACCCCGACCACGTCGACACCCAGCGGCTACCGGCCCTGATCGACGCCAACCCGGAAGCCGCGCTCTACGCCGACCCGCAGACCGCCGCCCAACTCGGATCGCCGTGGCGGCCGGTGCACGTCGGGGATTCCTTCGAGCTCGGCTCGGTGCGGGTGCGCGGTGTCGGCGGGCAGCATGCGGTGATCCATCCCGAGCTGCCGATGATCGACAACATCTCCTATCTGGTCGGTGACGCCGGGCATCCGGCCCGGTTGATGCACCCCGGCGACGCGTTGTTCGTGCCCGGCGAACCGGTGGACGTGCTGGCGGCCCCGGCAGCGGCGCCGTGGATGAAGATCGCCGAGGCGGTCGACTATCTGCGCGCGGTGGCGCCGCGCGCCGCGGTGCCGATCCATCAGGGCATCATCGCGACCGACGCCCGTGGCATCTACCACGGCCGGCTCGCCGAGATGGGGCGCACCGACTTTCAGGTGTTGCCGCCCGAGAGTGCCGTGGCTTTTTAACCGGCGGTGCCTTTAGGTGATATCGCCGGCGGCTCCCCGGCCGGCGGCACGTCCGGAGAAGATGCACCCGCCCAGGAAAGTGCCCTCCAGCGCCCGGTAGCCGTGCACCCCGCCGCCCCCGAAGCCCGCCACCTCGCCGGCCGCGTACAGCCCGTCGATCGGCTTACCGTCGCCGCCGAGCACCCGGGAGTCCAGGTCGGTCTCCAAGCCGCCCAACGTCTTACGGGTCAGAATGTGCAGCTTGACCGCGATCAGCGGACCGGCAGCCGGATCGGTCAACCGGTGCGGGGCCACCACCCGGCCCAGCCGGTCACCCAGGTAGGCCCGGGCCCCGCGGATCGCGGTGATCTGACCGTCTTTGGAGAACCGGTTGGTCACCTCACGGTCGCGCGCGGTGACCTCGGCAGCCACCGTCGCGTAGTCCAGCGGCGCCACGTCGGGCAGCTCGTTCATCCTCGCGACCAGATCACGCAGCGAATCGGCGCTGACGAAGTCGATCCCGCGGTCGACGAACGCCTGCACCGGCGGCGGTGGCCCCGACCGCGCCCGCGACGCGATCAACTTCCGCAGGCTGCGCCCGGTCAGGTCCGGGTTCTGTTCCTGACCCGACAGCGCGAACTCCTTCTCGATGATCTTCGCGTTGAGGACGAACCAGGTGTAGTCCTGCCCGGAGCGGGCGATGTGCTCCAAGGTGCCCAGGGTGTCGAAGCCGGGATACAGCGGCCCGGGCAGCCGGGCGCCGGCCGCGTCCAGCCACAGCGGCGACGGGCCGGGGATGATCCGGATGCCGTGGCCCGGCCAGATCGGGTCGTAGTTGGTGATGCCCTCGGTGTAGTGCCACATCCGGTCCCGGTTGATCACCCGGCCGCCGGCCGCCTCGGTGATCCCGACCATCCGGCCGTCGACGTGGGCGGGCACGCCGGCCAGTAGTTGTGCGGGGACACGGCCCATCCGCTCCGGCCAGTTCTGCCGCACCAGCTCCAGGTTCCCGCCGATACCGCCGCTGGTCACCAGTACCGCGGGCGCACGGAACTCAAACTGCCCCAACGTGTTCCGTGACGATGCGACACCGCGCGGCGTAGTCGACGGTTCCAGCACACTGCCCCGGACCCCGGTCACCCGGCCGCTTTCGACGATCAGTTCGTCGACCTGGTGGCGGTGTGCGAAGCGGACCCTGGAGCGGCCCCGCAGCCGGCCCGCGAAGATCTCGACCAGCGCCGGCCCGGTCCCCCAGGTGATATGGAACCGCGGCACCGAGTTGCCGTGCCCGATCGCGCCGTAACCACCCCGCTCGGCCCAGCCGACCAGCGGGAAGACTTTCAGGCCGCGGGCGGTCAGCCAGCTGCGCTTCTCGCCGGCCGCGAAGTCGACGTAGGCGTGCGCCCATTGGCGCGGCCAGTGGTCCTCGGGCCGGTCGAAGCCCGCGGTGCCCAGCCAATCCTGCAGTGCCAGTTCATGGCTGTCGCGCACCCCGAGCCGCCGCTGCTCGGGGCTGTCGACGAAGAACAGGCCACCGAAGGACCAGAATGCCTGCCCGCCCAGATTCGCGCTGTTCTCCTGGTCGATGATCAATACCCGCTGGCCGCGCTCCACCAGTTCGCAGGCCGCCACCAGGCCGGCCAGACCCGCCCCGACGATGATCGCGTCGGCGTCCGCCCTATCGCTCATGGCGTTCCAGGGTAACGACTCAGGCGCTCAGCTCCGAGGCCACGTCGGCTACGTCGGCCGCGACCGGCCACCGGTAGGGCACCGGTCGGCAGCCGTAGCCCAGCGCCGTGTCCACCGCGTCCAGCATGGCCGCCACCACGCCGGGTTGGCTCAGCTGTCGAGCACCCACCGAGAGCCGCACCACCCCGCCGCGGCGTGCGATGCGTTCACTGGTCCCCACCACCATCCGGCACCACCAGGGCGCGGTCAGAAAACCGGCCCCGACGCCGACCACCCGGGCCCGCACCGTGCGGTCGAGCACCAGGTCGGTCATGGCGTGCAGTCCGGCAAGAAGGCGGAACCCGTTGCGCGGCAATGCCAACACGGTTCCCGGCGATACCGTCCAGCCCGGCGCGGCGAACAGCCGGGTGCGCAACCCGAGGTGTTCCAGCACGCGGTCGGCGCCCAGTAGCCGCAGGTTGGCCTCGTGCGCGGGCAGGGTGGCGAACTCGCCGCGACGCTTCTTGGTGGCCGCCTCATCGAAACCGTGCAGCACGATCGCGGCGCCGGCTGCCCGCCGTTGCGTCAGCCAGTCGACGGTGCCCGGGTCACGGTCGAGCCGGTAGTCGGCGCCCAGCCGCGGTGCCACCAGCAGCGACACCGGTACGGCGCGGGTGTCCAGTTGCGCGCAGAACGCCTCGGCATCGGCGCGGCTACGTGCACCGATGCCCGAGACGGAGACGATCAACTGGCCGGTCACGCCATCATTGTGGCCGGTGCAGGTGACCGGCCGGTGACATCGGGAAAGACGTCAGCCGGCGTTACGGGTTCATCCGGCGGCGACGACTGTGGTTGGCCGGGTCGGTGCTGTTGGCGGCGATCGCCCGCAACCGTGCCAGGTCGCGGGGATGCAGGTTCGGCATCTTGGCAAGCGAGTCCAGCAGCAGGTCGGCCTGCTCACGCAGCGCGGGAAGGTGCTCGGGACGGCCGGCCTCCTCGACATGACCGGCCAGCATCCGCAGCACCCGCAAGATCGCGGCCGCCACCATGGGCTGAGCCGGTGCGACCTGACGGAGCTGATCGAAGCCGTGCGCGATGTACTCCTTGGCGTTGAGGCCCCAGGGCCGCAGCAGTATCCGCCCTTCCGGGCCGGCTACCGCCACCAGCGGCAACGGCGCCACCAGCAGGCGGCGCAGCAGGCTGCCGACGCGCAGCGTCGCCTCCACCGCGGTGGTGGGGTCGTTGATCGCCGAACTCAGTGCGCGCAAGCCGATGTCGACGAGCTGGCGGAACGCGAAGTCGACGTCTTCCTGCATGGTGCGGCTGTCGCTGACGGCGATCGCCCTGGTCAGCTTCTGCCGCACCCGGTCCGGGTTGTCCGGCGCCGGCCAGATCGTGACCAGCGGCTGGCCCAGGTGAATGTAGGCGCCCACTCGGGTGTCCAACCGGATCTTGGTGTTCGGTGGGATGGCGGCCAGCAGCCGCCGGGTGTCGACCCGGCTGATCCAGCCGTTGCCCGGCGAGGTCAGTCGCAGCGCGTCCCGCGGAGCGTCCATGTCGGTTTCGGGGGCCGGTTGCTCATCGGCTGCGGCGGCCATGACGGTGTCGATCACCATCGAGCCCTCCGCCGCGATCTCCCGCACCACCTGACCGACCTCGAGCCGATGGGCCAGGTGGTCGATGTGGGCGATGATCGTGATCACCGTGACGATCGTCAGCACGACCGCGACCGTCACCGTCACCGGCGGCGCGCGGTGCGGCGAGGATCCGTCCAGATCCGGCAGGCTCAGCACGCAGTACACGAACGTCGCGACCAGCAGGCCGATCACGACCTGGCTGAGCCGATCCCGGATGAACCAGCGCATCACCCGCGGCGACAGCTGCGAACTGGCCAGCTGCAGGCTCACGATGGTCAGCGAGAAGATGACCCCCGCGGTGGTGATGGTCGCGCCGGCGATGGTGGACAGCAGCCAGGTGGCCACCCCGCTGTCCATCTTCAGCAGGAAGCGGGGCGACGGGCCGACGTGCCGATCGAGCACTCGGCTGCCGACGGCCAGCAGCATGCCGCCGAACACGATCAGCAGCGGCAGCAGAAACAGACTCTCGCGAAACCGGTAAGCCAGCGCCAACGCCCGCACACTCGGGAAGCGCTCCGAGCTGGGACGCATCAGCTTGGCAGGACCGCCTCGATGGCGGCGATCACCTCGGGCGCATCGGGCACCGTGGTGGGCCGGAAGCGATTTGCCACCACCGTCCCCGGAGCGAGCAGAAACTTCTCGAAGTTCCATTGCACGTCGCCGGCGGTGCCATCGGCGTCGGCGGTCTTGGCCAACTCGGCATACAGCGGGTGACGATCATCGCCGTTGACGTCGGTCTTGGCCAGCAGCGGAAACGTCACCCCGTAGGTGGTCGAGCAGAAGTCCTGGATCTCCTCGGCGGTCCCGGGCTCCTGACCCATGAACTGGTTGCAGGGCACCCCCAGCACCGTCAGACCGCGGTCGGCGTAGTCCCGGGCGAGCTTCTCCAGGGCGCTGTATTGGGGTGTGAGCCCGCATTTGGACGCGACGTTGACGACCAGGACCGCTCGATCGGCGTAGTCGGCCAGGGACGTGGACCGGCCGTCGAGGGTGGTCAGCGGGATATCGGCGAGGCTCATGGCCGCGAGGTTACCCGTTGCCGGTGGCGACTGCGATCAGCTCAGCCCGATCGGTGTTCGCCGGGAACGTCGCAGCCGGCCATGGCCAGCAGCCAGGCGTAGCAGAACGCGGTTTCCTTCCAGCGTTCGTACCGCCCGGAGATGCCGCCGTGGCCGGCGCTCATCTGGGTTTTCAGCAGTACTTGGCCGGCGTCGGTCTTGTTGTGGCGCAGCGCCGCAACCCACTTGGCCGGCTCGACGTAGAACACCCTGGTGTCGTGCAGTGACGTCATCGCCAGGATGGGCGGGTAGTCCCGGGCCGTGACGTTCTCATACGGCGAATAAGACTTCATGTAGAAGTAGACGTCCTTGTCGTCCAGCGGGTTTCCCCACTCATCCCACTCGGTGACCGTCAGCGGCAGCGACGGGTCCAGGATGGTGGTCAGCGGGTCGACGAACGGAACCTGGGCCACCACGCCGGCGAACAGTTCCGGTGCCAGATTGGTGACCGCGCCCATCAACAGTCCGCCCGCACTGCCGCCCATCGCCACCAGGCGCCCCGGTTCGCAGACCCCGGACTCGACCAGGTGGCGTGCCACGGCGACGAAGTCGGTGAAACTGTTCTTCTTCTCCAGCAACTTGCCGTGCTCGTACCAGAGCCGGCCCAGTTCGCCGCCGCCGCGGACGTGCGCGACGGCGAAGACCATGCCCCGGTCCAACAGCGACAGTCGGGCGATCGAGAACTGCGGGTCCTCACACATCTCGTAGGCGCCGTAGCCGTAGAGCAGGGTCGGCGCCGGTAGCTCGATGCCGGCCCGGTGCACGACCGAGACCGGGATGCGGGTGCCGTCCTCGCCGTAGGCCCAGTCGCGGTACTCCACATAGTCTTCGCGGCGGTAGTCCCCGAGTACCGGCTGTTCCCGTAGCAGTGTGCGTTCGCCGGTCGCGAGGTCGATGTCGTAGATGCGAACCGGCGTGATGAACGACGTCGCACCCACCCGGAGTTTGGGGCAGTCCCAGTTCGGGTTGGCCGCCAGGCCCGAGGAGGTCAACTCGGTGTCGAATGTGATCTCCTGCGGCGGTGAATAGTCGCCGTCGCTGCTGATCGGCCACAGCTGCAGCCGCGGCAGCCCCTCGGCGCGGTAGCCGACGACGAGGTGGTGCGCGAAGGCGTCCACTCCGTCGAGCCGGACGTCATCGGCTCCGGCGATCAGGGTCTGCTGCGCGGCCGGGTTCCCCGCGTCCGCCACGGGCACCTGCACCAGGGTGAAGTTGACCGCGCCGTCATTGTGCAGGATGAGAAACCGGTCGCGGCCGTCGAGGATCGCATGCTCCACCGAGTACTCGACGCCCTCGCGGCGGGGCAGCACCACGGTGAACTCCGCGTGTGGGTCGGCGGCGTCGGCGTAGTGCACCTCGGAGGTGACCGCCGAGCCGGCGGCGATTAGCACGTAGGCGTCACTGCGGGTGCGCCCCACCGACAGCCAGAACCGCTCGTCATCCTCGTGATAGACCTGCTCGGCGGGTTGACCGGCGCCGATACCGTAGCGCCACACCGTGTCCGGGCGCCAGGCCGCGTCGACCGTGACGTAGTAGACGGTGCGGCTGTCGGTCGCCCAGGTCACCCCCGCGCCGATTCCGGCGATCTCGTCGGGGAACAGTTCGCCGGTGCGAAGATCCTTGAATCGCAGCGTGTATCGCTCGTCGCCGACGACGTCGACGGAGTATGCCAAGATGTTGCCGTCCGGACTGACACCGGCGGCGCCCAGTGCGAAGAAATCGTGCCCCTCGGCTTCGGCGTTCTGGTCCAGCATCAGCTGCTCGCCGGGGATCTCGATGTCCCCGGCGAGTCGAGGTGGATCCCAGTCGTCGGGCGAGCTGACGGGACAGCGGCATTGGACGCCGTATTGCTTACCTTCGAAGGTGCGGGCGTAGTACCACCAGTCGCCGCGCCGGGTCGGCACCGACAGGTCGGTTTCCTTGGTGCGGGCCTTGATCTCGTCGAAGACGCGTTGCTGCAACGGTTCCAGGTGCTCGGTAGCGGCGTCGGTGTAGGCGTTCTCGGCTTCCAGATGAGCGATCACCGCGGGGTCGGACTTGTCGCGCAGCCATTCGTAGGGGTCGACGAAAACGTCCCCGTGGTGGGTGCGGGTACTGTGCACCCGCTTGGCCGACGGGGGATCCGGCAGCGTTCGTGAACCGTCGGTCATGCCGCGTGGCCGACCCAGTCATCGAAGGACAGGCCCGAGATCCGTTCGTAGGCCTCGATGTAACGGGCGCGGGTGGCGGCGATGATCTCGTCCGGCAACGGCGGAGGCGGCTCGGTACCGGCCCTATCCCAGCCCGAGTCTGGGCCGGTGAGCCAGTTGCGGACGAACTGTTTGTCGAAGCTCTCCTGCACCACGCCGGCCCGGTACTGATCGGCTGGCCAGTACCGCGACGAGTCGGGGGTGAACACCTCGTCGGCCAGCAGCAGGTTGCCGTGTTCGTCGACGCCGAACTCGAACTTGGTGTCGGCGATGATGATCCCCTTCGTCAGCGCATGGTCGGCCGCCTGCAGGTAGACCTGCAGGGTGCGGTCGCGCAGCTGGCCGGCCCGCACCGGGCCCACCAGGTCGATCACCCGAGCGAACGGGATGTTCTCGTCATGTTCGCCGATCTCGGCCTTGGTGGCGGGGGTGAACAGCGGGTTGGCGAACTTGCTGGCCTCCACCAACCCCGGCGGCAGCGGGATGCCGCAGACCGATCCGCTGCGCTGGTAGTCCAGTAGGCCCGAGCCGGTCAGGTAGCCGCGCGCCACACACTCGATCGGCATCATCTGCAGTTCGTGCACCACCAGCGCCCGGCCCAGCACCTCCTCGGGGACGCGCGGATCGTCGGGCGGGCCCGCCAGGTGGTTGGGCGCGTCGACCAGGTCGAAGAAGAAGACGCTCATCGCGGTGAGGATGCGCCCCTTGTCGGGGATCTGGCTGTCGAGGATGTAGTCGAACGCCGAGATCCGGTCGGTGGCGACGAACAGTAGGTGGTGGTCGTCGATCCGGTACAGTTCGCGGACTTTGCCGCTGGCCAGGTGCTGATAGTCGGAGAGCGCGGGACGCGACATTGCGCCAGCCTAACCGGGCGAACATGCGCGACGCGCCGGCGGCGGGCGCGTGGGCACTCCGCAAGGCGGGGGATCCCCGAACCACTGATGGGGCCGCCGCATCAACCTGGCCGAGTGGCCGGTCGTCCACAAACCCGGACAACGACCCAATCATCGCCTACAGTTATTTGTTAGGCTTCTCACACCTGACTCATATTTAAAATCCAGCCGCGAGGGATCGTCCAGCCATGGCTCACGCACACACCGTCTCGGAGAATCGCCGGCCGCCGCGGCTGAGCGGCCGCACCCGACTGGCCGGCGCGGCCGTGGTAGCCGGGGTGTCGTTCGGGTTCGGCCTGGCCCCGGTGAGCGCCCCGACCGCTCACGCCGAGGTCATCGAGGACGCCTTCGACCAGCTGCTGGCCGGGATCGCCGCCGACTGGGGCGACCCGTTTGCGGCGTCGGCCACCAGCTTCGACTTCACCGACTGGTTCCAGCACTCGATCTACCTACCGGTGCACGACGGACTGCAGCAGTGGCTGGACAGCACAGCCGGCCAGCAGGTGGCCGAGTTCCTCAACGGGTTCGGCTCGCATGTGATCGGTGACGGGGCCGCCGGCACCGCAGACAACCCGAATGGCGGCGCGGCCGGTTGGTTGTTCGGCGATGGCGGCGCCGGCTGGGACAGCGACCAGGCCGAGGTCGGCGGCGGAACCGGCGGCGCGGCGGGACTGTTCGGCAACGGAGGCGCCGGCGGCGCGGGCGGTGCCGGGGCTCACGGCGGCGCGGGCGGGGCCGGCGGCTGGCTGCTGGGCAACGGTGGCGCCGGCGGCGACGGTGGCGCCGGCGGTGACGGCGGTGACGGCGGCAACGGCATCGGGCTGTTCGCCGCCGGCGGGCACGGCGGTGACGCCGGCGACGGCGACAGCATCAGGTCCGTTGCCGGGCACCCGGTGCCGGCCCTGGGCGGGGCCGGCGGCAACCCGGGGGTGGCGGGCACCCACGGCGCGGTCGGCGCCTTCGGCACCGCGGGCGGCGGCCCGCCCACCGGAAGCGGTGCCTTCAGCACCGCCGGCACCTGGCTCACCGACGCCGACGGCCGGGTGCTGATCCTGCACGGCGTCAACGAAGTCAACAAGGGTGCGCCGTTCACCCCGGAGGCCAACCACTTCGACGAGCAGCACGCCGCGTACCTGGCCGCCAACGGCGTCAACGCGGTGCGGGTCGGGATCATCTGGGCCGGGGTCGAGCCCAACCCCGGCGAGATCGACTATGGGTACCTGGCGTCGATCAAGGCCACCGTGGACCTGCTCGCCAAGCACGGCATCGTCAGCGTCCTCGACATGCACCAGGATCTGTACAGCGACACCATCACCGGCATCGGTGACGGGGCGCCGGAGTGGGCAGTGCAGACCGGCGATGCGCTCAACATCAACTTCGGCTGGCCGTGGAACTATCCGCTCAACTTCGCGGTGAACCACGCCTGGGACGCGTTCTGGACCAACTCCGCAGCACCGGACGGGATCGGCCTGCAGAACCACTACGCCGCGATGTTCCAAGCTGTCGCCGGCTACTTCAACGGCAACCCGAATGTCGCCGGCTACGAGATCATGAACGAGCCCTGGCCGGGCTCAGGCTATCTGTCGACCGCGTTCGGCAACCCGTTCTTCGACACCCAACAGCTGTCGCCGTTCTACGACCAGGTGACCGCGGCGATCCGGTCGGTCGACCCGACCACCCCGATACTCTTCGAACCCAACACGCTGTTCGGCAACCTGCCGGTGCCCACCCACGTGACCCCGCCGGACGATGACAACCTCATCTTCGCGTTCCACAGCTACTGCCCGTGGTTCGAGGTCCTGGGCACCGACATCGGTTGCTCGGCCTACGAGGGCTTCATCATGGATCAGGCCGCCGCCTACACCCAGACCCACGGCCTGCCGGGGATGCTCACCGAGTTCGGCAACACCACCGTTCCCGGCGTCATCAGCAACGCGACCGGCGCCGCCGACAAGCACGGATTCGGCTGGCTGTTCTGGGATTACAACAACGTGCTGGTCGGTGACATGGCGCAGCCGCCGACCGGGGACAACGTGGCGACCGACGCGATGCTCACCCTGGCCGCGCCTTACCCGCAGGCGGTGTCGGGCATCCCGGGCACCTGGTCGTTCACCGAAGGCACCTTCGCGTTCAGCTACTCCACCGCAATGGCCGACGGCTCCGGCCAGTTCGCCGCCGGCGCGCACACCGACATCTCAGTGCCGACCAGCATCTACCCGGACGGCTACCAGGTGGTGGTCACCGGCGGCGAGGTCGCCTCGGAGCCGAACGCCCCGGTGCTGGTGATCGCCTCCGACGCCGGCGCTTCCGTCGTCACGGTGACGGTGACGCCCAACAGCTGAGCCGCACCACCGCACCAGACGGCATCAACTGTGCTGGGATCAACGACATGACGTCACGGTTGCTGCCCTACGCCACCTCCCCCGGCCGCCTGCTGGCTCAGTTGTTCAGCGACGCCATCGTCGCGGTCTGGACCTTCCTGTGGGTGCTGGTCGCGCTGGCCGTGCACGGGGCCGTCGCCACCATCGCCGGGGTCGGACGGCAGTTCGAGCAAGGCGCCAACGGGGTGGCCGAGAGCCTGGCCTCGGCCGGGCACAGCGCGGATCGCATTCCGCTGGTGGGCGATGCGGTGAGCAAGCCACTGACCGCGGCCGGCGAGGCGGCAGTCGACATCGCCGGCGCCGGCCACAACCTGAACACCACCGCCGGCTGGCTGGCCTACCTGCTGGCGATCGCGGTGGCGGCGCCACCGATCCTGGCGGTCGCGATGCCGTGGCTGGCGTTGCGGCTGCGATTCTTCCTGCGCAAACGGGCGGTGCTGGCGCTGGCCGCCACGCCGGCCGGCCTGCAGTTGCTGGCACTGCGCGCGCTGGCGAACCGGCCGCACCGCGCGCTGACCGCGGTCAGTCCCGACCCGGTCGGCGCATGGCGGCATCAAGACCTCCCCGTGATCGCCGAACTCGCCGCCGTCGAGCTACGGTCTGCCGGGCTGGCGCGACATCCCCGATCCCTGAGCGCGGCGAGTTAGGCTGCGGTCGTGAACCTCGAGAAGGTGGTTTTCGGTTTCTTTGTGTTGCTAGCGGCGACATTGAATTTCGGGTTCTTCGTCGGCGACATCGGCGACCCGCTCATCCACAATCCGTGGGAACTCTTCCTCGCCCTCATCGTCGCCTTCATCACCTCGATCCTGAAGTTCGGTGACCGCACCCAGCTCGGAGCGGTCCATCTGGCGACGAGCCTGGTCGCGCTGCTGCAGCTCGCCGGCGCAGCGACGATGTGGGTTTACTACACCCAGGTGTCCAGCTACGGGCTGGACGCACATGCCATCGCCAGCGTGGTGTCGCTGTCCGGCGGGGCGCTGTTGGCCAACATCGTGTCGGTCACGCTGCTGGTGGTCGAAACGGCGTCCTTCAGACGTCGATAGCAGATGCCCAACTCCCTGCACCTCTTGGCGTTCTGGACCCGGCGACCGAACAAGCCGCGGCCCAAGCCGATCCGAGTCCCGACGACGGTCGAGACCACCGAGGTCATCTTCTTGTTCATGCGGCGGATGCGCGCACCGTTCATTGTCGTCATCGCCATGTTCAGCGTCTGCACCACCGGCTTGATGCTGATGCCCGGTGTCGATGCGCAGGGCAATCCCTACCGGCTGACCGTCTTCGATGCGTTCTACCAGATGACGATCACGTTGACGACGGTCGGCTACAGCGAGGTGCCTCACGCCTTCAGCTACCCGCAGCGGATGTGGCTGTCGATGTCGATCTACCTGGTCGTGATCAGCTGGGCCTTCGCCATCGGCGTCTTCTTCTCCGTCATCAACGACACCGCCTTTCAGGACGCCATCGCCGCGCAGCGGTTTCGCCGGCAAGTCCGCCGGATGGTCGAGCCCTTCGTCATCATCGCCGGCTACGGCCAGGCCGGCCGGGCCGTCGGCGCCGAACTCGACGAACACGGGCGCCGGTTCGTCGTCATCGACAAACAGGAATCCAGAGTCGCATCGGTGACATCGGGGCAACTCAGTTCCGACGTCCCGGCGATCGAGGGAGATTGCGCCAGCCCGCCCGTGCTCGGCGTGGCCGGCCTCGCTCACCGCGACTGCGAGGGCGTCCTGGCCTTGACGAACGATGACGACGCAAACCTCGCGGTGGTGATGACCGTGGCGCTGCTGCGGCCTGAAGTGCCCGTGTTCACCCGCTGCAGCGACCCGAAGATCCAGGCCCGTATCGAGCGCTTCGCTCCGGCGGGAATCATCAACCCCGCTGACCGGTTCGGTGACTACCTCGCGCTGTCCATTCATCGCCCGGTCAATCACCAGCTGCTTCGCTGGCTGATGGACAACGAAGAAGACCAGCTGCCGCCATTGCGGCGGGGACTGGCCACCGGCCGCTGGGTGGTCTGCGCCGACCCCGAGTTCGGTGACGAACTGGTACGTGATCTCACCGCCAGCGGGCTGGCCGTAGACCTCGTCGACCCCGCCGAGGATGAACTCGACGTCGCCGATGCCGTCGGATTCATCGCCGGGACGAATAGCGACACCACGAACATCGCCGTAGCAGAGCAGGCAAGGTTGGCCAACGCGGACGTCTATCTGGTGGTCCGCCAACAGACCAACGCCAAGAAAGCCCTGCTCGACGCGTTGCAGATCGACTCGGTTTACATCGCGCCCGAGCTCGTTGCCCGCGAGGTCCTGGCCCGAACCCTCACACCGGTGTTCTGGAGCTTTGTTGAACACGCCTTCGGGCGCGATGAAGCTTGGGCCACCAGGGTGCGCGACCACCTGCAGGAGACCTGCGGGCGGCGCACGCCCAGTCGTGATGTCATCGTGTTGTCGGCCGAGCAGGCTCCGGCGATCGCGGACTGGTTGCGACGTGGGGAGACGCTGACGTTGGGCGATCTCATCCGCCGGCCCGACGACCGGGAGGTGCGGTTGCCGCTGGCCGCGTTGGTGCTGATGCGAGACGGTGCGCCGACGTTCATGCCGGACCCGGACACCACACTGGCGCTCGACGACCAGGTGCTGCTCGTCGGCAAGCCCGAGGGGCTGTCCCAGGTGCGCGAGGTGTGCAACTACCCTGCCACGGTGGAGTACCTGGCTACCGGCCGCGACGTGCCCTTGACGTGGGTATGGGCCAGGCTGACCGCGCGGATGCGCCGCCGCGCCGATGCAGCGCGGCCGCACTGAGGGCTCGCGCGCGCAGCAACCCGGCGACTGCCACGATCAGCCAGGCGGTCAACGCGTTCCAGTAGAACACCAGCGACAGGGTCTGCAGTGCGGGCATCCGCAGTTCGGTGGCCATCGCCCCGGTGGCCACCGAGTACATCCCCAATGGGAATACCAGCGCCCACCACGCGCCGGTCAATTTGAGGACCGCCGGGCGCCGGTTGATCCGGTGCAACACGAAGTAGACCAGCGGAGGGATCCATAGGCTGGCCGCTACCCAGGTCACGGCGGTGACGGCCCGTACGGCCCCGGCCGGCCAGCCCACCGCCACGCCGTAGATGGTGTGACCGGCCAGGGTGGCGATCGCCAACGCCCCCATCAGAATCCAGTCGTCCGGTTCGAGGCCGTCCCGGTCTTTGCGCTCGTGGACGGCGCGCCACAGGATCAGCCAGGTCATCGCGATGTAGATCGCGATCGCGAGCAGCCAGACCGCCATGGCCACCGCCGTCCAGCCGCGATCACCGGTGTGCCGGGCGACCTGAGCGGCGAGGATCGCCAGCCCCGATGTCCCGACGCTGGCCAGTTCCCAGGCGCCGTGGGCACTGCCACGCAGCGCGACCCGACCACCGGCAGCCAGGTTGCGGCACGTCAAGATCAGCAACACCAGCCACGCCGTCAGCGCAATCGCGCCCAGCATCCGCACCACCACCGGGTGGGTGACAAGCCGCGAATCCAGCACCGCGCACGCGGCGACGAACGTGAACAACCGCAGCGTCACGTCGGGGTCGCGAAGGTCCCAGCGGGTGACGGCGCGCGCTGCGACTGCCCCCAACACCACCAGCAGACCGGTTGCCAGTACCCCCAAAGTGTCTGAAAGCCACCAATATTGATGATTGCGGGCGGCAATCGACAAGATGCCGGTGGCCATCACCG
The DNA here is from genome assembly GCF_002086455.1 of Mycolicibacter algericus DSM 45454. Lineage (GTDB taxonomy): Bacteria > Actinomycetota > Actinomycetes > Mycobacteriales > Mycobacteriaceae > Mycobacterium > Mycobacterium algericum. The sequence goes on along the minus strand of NZ_MVHC01000007.1, from coordinate 65,715 downwards.
CCGCGAAGGCGTCCGGTCCCGGCCACCGCGTCACGCTCATGCGCGGTTAGAGAATCGCGCCTGGAACGTAGCCGGCCGCCGACGGATACCGCTCGACCAGCGCGGTGACCTCCGCCATCATCTGGTCGACCTGGTCGGCAGCCGCACCGGTGAACGCCTGCCGGTCGGCGATCGCCACATCGAGGGCGGCGCGGTCCAGCGGCAGCCGCTCGTCGGCGGCCAGCCGGTCCAGCAGGTCGGGTTCGGCGCCGCGTTCGCGCATCGCCAGGGCGACGGCCACCGCGTGCTCCTTGATGACCTCGTGGGCGGCTTCTCGACCCATCCCGGCGCGCACCGCGGCGATCAGCACCTTGGTAGTGGCCAGGAACGGTAGGTAGCGGTCCAGTTCGCGGGTGATCACCGCCGGGTAGGCGCCGAATTCGTCGAGCACGGTCAGGAACGTCTCGGTCTGTCCGTCGATGGCGAAGAACGCATCCGGTAGCGCGACTCGGCGCACCACCGAACAGAACACGTCGCCCTCATTCCACTGTGCGCCGGCCAGTTCGGCGGCCATCGACGCGTAGCCGCGCAGCACCACCTGTAATCCGTTGACCCGCTCGCAGCTTCGGGTGTTCATCTTGTGGGGCATCGCCGACGAGCCCACCTGGCCGGGCGCGAAACCCTCGGTGACCAGTTCGTGACCGGCCATCAGCCGGATGGTGTGGGCCAGCGACGACGGCCCGGCGCCCAGTTGCACCAGCGCGGACACCACATCGTGGTCCAGCGATCGGGGATAGACCTGGCCGACACTGGTCAAAACCGTGGAGAATCCCAGGAATTCGGCAACTCGGCGCTCCAGTTCGGCGAGCTTGGCGGTGTCGCCGTCGAACAAGTCGAGCATGTCCTGGGCGGTGCCCATCGGGCCTTTGATACCGCGCAGCGGGTAACGGCCGATCAGCTCTTCCAGCCGCTGCAACGCGATCAGCGTCTCCTGGGCGGCCGAGGCGAACCGCTTTCCCAGCGTGGTGGCCTGGGCGGCGACGTTGTGGCTGCGCCCGGCCATCACCAGCTCACGGTTGGCCTCCGCGTGCAGAACCAGCCGGATCGCGACTGCCACGCCGTGTCGGTGCACCAGCCTCAGAGACTGCAGGATCTGCAGCTGTTCGACGTTCTCGGTCAGGTCGCGGCTGGTCATGCCCTTGTGGACGTGCTCATGGCCGGCCAGCGCGTTGAACTCCTCGATGCGCGCCTTGACGTCGTGGCGGGTGATTCGCTCGCGGGCGGCGATCGACTCGAGGTCGACATTGTCGAGCACGGCCTCGTAGTCGGCGATCGCTTCCTCGGGTACCGGCACGCCGAGCTCGGCCTGCGCCCGCAGCACCGCCAGCCACAGTCGGCGTTCGGCGACGATCTTGGCCCGCGGCGACCAGATGTCGGTCATCGCGGCGCTGGCGTAGCGGGTGGCCAGCACGTTGGGGATGCTCACGAGCAGCTAGCTTACGGCCCCCTACAGCGCGTGCAGGATGTCCTCGACCCGATCCTTGGCGTCCCCGAAGAGCATCGCGGAGTTCTGCCGGAAGAACAGCGGGTTCTGCACGCCGGCATAGCCCGATGCCATCGAGCGCTTGAAGACGATCACGTTGTCGGCCTCCCACACGGTCAGCACCGGCATGCCGGCGATCGGGCTGCCCGGATCCTCGGCGGCGGCCGGGTTGACGGTGTCGTTGGCGCCGATCACCAGCACCACCGAGGTGTCGTCGAAGTCGTCGTTGATCTCGTCCATCTCCAGGACGATGTCGTAGGGCACCTTGGCCTCGGCCAGCAGCACGTTCATGTGCCCCGGGAGCCGGCCGGCGACCGGGTGGATGCCGAAGCGCACGTTGACCCCGCGCTCGCGCAGTTTGCGGGTCAGTTCGGCGACGCCGTACTGGGCCTGCGCGACGGCCATGCCGTAGCCCGGGGTGATGACCACCGAGTCGGCGCCGGCCAGCAGTTCTGCCACCCCTTCGGGGGTGATCTCACGGTGCTCGCCGTAATCGGTGTCATCCGACGGGCCGGCCTCGATGCCGAAGCCACCGGCGATCACCGAGATGAACGACCGGTTCATCGCCTTGCACATGATGTAGGACAGGTAGGCACCCGAGGAGCCGACCAGTGCACCGGTGATGATCAGCAGGTCGTTGGAGAGCAGGAAGCCCGATGCCGCAGCCGCCCAGCCAGAGTAGCTGTTGAGCATCGAGACCACGACCGGCATGTCGCCACCGCCGATGGAGGCGACCAGGTGCCAGCCCAGCGCCAGCGCCAGCACGGTGACCACGATCAGCAGCCACAGCTGCGGCTCGTTGACGAACCACACCGTCAGCGCGAAGAACGCCACCAGGGCGCCGACGTTGAGGAAGTTCTTGCCGGGCAGCATCAACGGGTTGGACTTCATCCGCGCCGACAGCTTGAGGTTGGCCACGATGGAGCCGGTGAAGGTGACCGCACCGATGAACACGCCGATGAACACCTCGGCGGAGTGGATGCCCAGCAACCCCGAGGCCGCCAACTCCTGGGCGTCGGCCCCCTGCATGTCGGCTTCGATGTGCAGGTAACCGTTCCAGCCGACCAGCACGGCGGCCAGACCGACGAACGAGTGCAGCAGCGCGATCAGCTCGGGCATGCCGGTCATCTCGACGACCTTGGCCCGCCACAGCCCGATCGCCGCGCCCACCACGGTCGCCCCGATCAGCAGCGCCAGGCCGACCGGCTGGATGCAGCGGTTGACCGCCAAGGCGATCGTCGCGGCCAGCGCCACCGTCATGCCGAGAATGCCAAAGCTGTTGCCGACCTTGGACGTTTCGTGCTTACTCAGCCCGGCCAGCGCCAGGATGAACAACAGCGCCGCGACGATGTATGCCGCCGAGGCGGCGGTGTCGATCGAGAACATAGGGGTCTACTCCAAATCGGGGTGCGCAGCGCCTAGCTGCGGGAGAACATGGCCAGCATGCGGCGGGTCACCGCGAAACCGCCGAAGACGTTGATGCTGGCCAGCAGGATCGCCGCGGTCGCCAGTGCCGTGATGGCCGGATCGCCGTGCCCGATCTGCAGCAGCGCACCGACGACGATGATGCCCGAGATGGCGTTGGTCACCGACATCAGCGGCGTGTGCAGCGCGTGGTGCACATGCCCGATCACGTAATAACCGATCACGATCGCCAGCGCGAAGACCGTCAGGTGCACCTGCAGCGCCGCCGGCGCCAGCGCCACCAGCGCGAACAGCACCGCCGCCGCGGCTACCACCAGACCCAGCCGCCGACCGGCCGTCATCGGCGCCTTCGACTCCTGTTTGGCCACCGGAGCTTCGGCGGCCTTGGCGGGGGCGGCCGAGACCTGTACCGGCGGCGGCGGCCAGGTCGACTCGCCGTCGCGCACCACGGTCATCGACCGCTGCACCACGTCGTCGAAGTCCAGCACCAGCTGGCCGTCCTTGCCCGGCGTCATCAACTTCATCAGGTTGACCAGGTTGGTGCCGTAGAGCTGCGACGCCTGCGCGGGCAGCCGGCCGGCCAGATCGGTGTAGCCGATGATCGTCACCCCGTTGTCGGTGACGACGGCCTGGTCGGCCACCGTGCCCTCGACGTTGCCGCCGTTGGCTGCGGCCATATCCACGATCACGCTGCCCGGGCTCATCGAGGCGACCATGTCGGCGGTGATGATCCGCGGTGCCGGCTTACCGGGGATGAGCGCGGTGGTGATGATGATGTCGACGTCTTTGCACTGCTCGGCATAGAGCTCGGCCTCGCGGGCCTTGTAGGAGTCGCCCATCTCTTTGGCGTAGCCGGTTGCCGAGACCTCGGCCTCGGGATCTTCGATCGACAGATACTCGCCGCCCAGGGATTTCACCTGATCGGCGACCTCCGGCCGCGGGTCGGTGGCCCGCACGATCGCTCCCAGGCTGCCGGCTGCGCCGATCGCGGCCAGGCCGGCGACGCCGGCGCCCACCACCAGCACCTTGGCCGGTGGCACCTTTCCGGCGGCGGTCACCTGGCCGGTGAAGAAGCGGCCGAACACATGGGCGGCCTCCACCACGGCGCGGTAGCCGGCGATGTTGGCCATCGAGCTCAGTACGTCCAGCGACTGCGCACGCGAGATCCGGGGTACCGCGTCCATCGACAGTGCCGTGATCGGCCGGCGGGCCAGATCCTCCACCCGATCCGGGTTCAGTGCCGGTGCCAGCAGGCTGACCAGCGTCGCGCCCGGCTTCATGGCATCGAGCTGCTCGGTCGCGGGGGCGTTGACGCCGAAGACGATGTCAGCGGCGCGGGCGTCGCCGATTGTGGCGCCGGCTTCGACGTAGGCGGCGTCGGTGAACGACGACGCCTCTCCCGCACCGGCGTCCACCACCACCTCGTAGCCGAGCTTGATCAGCTGGGCGACCGTGGTTGGCGTCGCCGACACGCGCGTCTCACCGGGCTGCGCCTCGGATAGGACACCGATATTCATGACGTAGCTCTCCGCATTCGCTTCTCGTAGGCGTTTCTGGGCGTCTTGGCACCCCCCGGTTACCCGCCAGTAGCAAAGTAGCGACAAAGGGGTCGAGGCAGCATACCGTGTGAGCTTCTCAGGCTGACACTGCGCGCTGATCCAGCGGCGCGAGCAGGTCGATAACGTCGATCACCGCCGCCCGGGCGACGGCCCGCGGTCCCTGGCGGTCATCAACCAGGGCCGCCATCACCGCCCCATCGACCATGCAGACCAGCGCATGCGCCATCTCGACCCGGGCGATCCGCCCGGAACGCTCGACGGCTTCGGCGACGGCATCGGACCGTTGGTGCAGGATGCGGCGCTGGATTTCGCGGAGGGCGGGCTGCCGGGCGCAGACGATGGACCGCTCATACCGCGAGATGAGCTGTTCGGTGACCTGCGAGCCGTTCTCCTCACCCACCAGCAGATCCACCAGCATGTCGGCCGTCGTTTCGGCGCTGCGCCGGCGCCGGGACAGGCCGGCGATGCGGGCCCGCAGCTGAGCGACCTCCAACATTCCGATGTGTTCCACCGCGCTGGCGATCAGGTCCTCCAGCGACGAGAAGTAATAGGTGGTCGACGCCAGCGGCAGGCCGGCCCGCTGCGCCACCGCGCGGTGTCGCACCGCTTCGAACCCACCCTCACGCAGTAGCTCGGCGGCAGCGCTGATCAGCGCATACCGTCGGCGTTCGCCCTTGGGCGTGACCGCTGTCATCACGCCTAGAGATGCTGCCAGCAGAGCTATCGCCGCATCATGGGTTTGCGTCTTTTCGGACAAACCGCGCTCCGCTGGCATGATGGCCGCCATGCCCGGGTTGAGCCGACGAGCGGCGTTGCGACTCGGGGCCACCGTGGGCGCGGCGGGCGCGTTGGGCGTGAGTTCGTTGATCGGCGTCCGGCCCGCGCGGGCCACCCCGACGCTGCCCACCATGACGACCGGTTCGTTCGCCTCGGCCGCGCGCGGCGGGATCTCGACCAATTGGGCGATCGCCCGGCCGCCGGGACAGACCGAGTCACTGCGCCCGCTGATCGCGTTGCACGGCAAAGGCAGCGACGCGGCGACGGTGATGGCCGGCGGAGTGGAACAGGGCCTCGCCGAGGCGGTCGCCGCCGGCCTGCCCCCGTTCGCGGTGGTGGCCGTCGACGGCGGCGGCAGTTACTGGCACCGGCGCACCTCCGGGGAGGACTCCGGCGCGATGGTGACCGACGAGTTGCTGCCGCTGCTGACAGACCAGGGACTGGACACTTCTCGCGTGGCGTTCATCGGCTGGTCGATGGGTGGCTACGGCGCGCTGCTGCTCGGGGGCCGCCTCGGTCCGCGCCGAACCGCGGCGATCTGCGCGGTGAGCCCTGCGCTGTGGCTGTCGCCCGGTGCGACGGCGCCGGGCGCGTTCGACGGCGTGGCGGACTTCGCGGCGAACTCCGTCTTCGGGATGCCGGCCCTGGGATCGATCCCGATCCGGGTGGATTGCGGCGACTCCGACCCCTTTTACTCGGCGACCCGGGCTTTCATCGACCAGCTGCCCAATCCCCCCGCCGGCGGCTTCTCCCCCGGCGGGCATGACGGGTCCTACTGGAGCTCGCAGCTCCCGGCCGAGCTGACCTGGGTAGCCCCGCTCTTGACTGCTTAGTCAATTCCTCAGCCCCAACCTGGGATAGCGAGACCGACGTATCCTCGCAGCCCGGCCGCACCCATTACCGCAAATATGTGTCTACGTCCGAGATTCCCTCGTTTTGTCCGCTAAACCAGCCGAAATTTCCCGCATCATGGCCCGAATTGCCCTTGTGTGACAAAGAACACTCCGAGTAATTTTTCTAAACGTACTCATAGGTAACTCGACTATTCCTGAGCCCGACAGATGGGAACTCCCGATGACGAATCGAATCCGGATGGCCGCTGCTGTCGCCGCAGCCGGCGGCGGAATTCTGACCGCGGCGTTTCTGCAGGCGGCCACGGCTGTCGCAGACAGCGGATCCGAGACCGGCTTCACTATCGGCGATATCAGCTTCACCGACCCGGTGGCGATCGACGCTCTGACCGGCACGCAGACCGATGGCTATGAAGCTCTCACCCCGATGTTCGCCAATTCCCCGCTGCTGTCGCTCGGCAGCGACAGCCTGCTGGGTCTCTTCAGCCTCGGGTCGCAGCAGTTCACCATCGAGGACAGCAGCGGCGAAACGCTCGGCACACTTCTGACCTCGACCAACGTTCAGAATCTCCTGGGCATCGTCACCGCGCAGTTCACCGTCACCAGCAGCACTGCGGCCGACGGCCTGACCGCCGCGCAAGCCGCCGAGCTGCCCACCGACGGCACGGTGTACAGCATCACCAACCTCGGCGGCGGCTTCGCGAACGTCTACGTGGCCGTGCCCAACGCCGACGGCACGGCCGCGTCCAGCATCACCAACACGTTCGTCACCCCGTTCGGCAACTTCGACCTACCGACCCCCTATGACGCCATCGCACCGCTGGACCCGGGCGTCCCTCTGGAAGCCCTGGGGAACGCATCCGGCATCAGCGGTCTCAGCGACAACGCGTTCACCATCGGGGACACCACCTTCGACCCGGGCAGCGACGGCATCGACATCCCTATGCCGTTGTCCTTGTCCAGCTTCGCGCCGCTGCTGCGTTTGGAAGCCAGCGCCCTCAATATCTCCGGTAGCGGCCTGGAAGGCACCCAGGCGGAGCAGGAATTCACGGTGTACGCCGACGGTACCGACGCTGGCACCGTCCACACCTTCCTCTGGTACTCCGACGTGCTCGGGATCGACAGCACCCAGTTCACCGTCGGCGCCATCGACCCGGCCACCTCCACGCTCGAAAGCGCCCTAGCCGCCGACCTCGACTTCAGCAGCGCCGATTTCACCGCAGCAGAGCTGGCGAATGCCCTGGCCGCCAATAGCGACATCCTGCACTATGGCAGCGGTGACATCACCAGCAATGATGTTCTCATCTCGCTTCTTCCCAGCGATCTCAACCTCGCCGGCAGCGACATCACCAACGATGACATCGCCAGCGTGCTCAACAACATCAGCCTTGCGGGACTGCCCACCGTCGGGACGGTCTACAGCGTCACCGATTTCGGTGGTGGTTTTGCAAACGTCTACGAAGCCACCCCGGGAACCGGCGGCGGGTCGGCCAGCATCACCAACACCCTGGTAACCCCGTTCGGTAACCTCAACCTACCGACGACCTTTGACGCGACCGCACCGCTGGACCCAGCTGCGCCGTTGGGTGCGCTCGCCGCGACATCTGACAGCGCCGCCCTCAGTGACAACGCGTTCACCATCGGCGGTACCACCTTCGACCCGGGCGCAGACGGGTTCAGCACCGACGCCAGCTATCCGCTGTTCGGTATCGCACCGCTGCTGCAGATTTCCGGCGTCAACGCGCTCGGGGCCTTCCTGCCTACCCAGGACGGCATCTCCGTGTACGACGACAGTGGTGCCACGCTGGGCACGGTCAGTTTCGGCGAGAACATGTCGAACATTCTCGGGATCGAGACCACTCAGTTCACCGTTACCTCGGTCGACGCCGCTTCCGGTCTGACCGACGCCCAGCTTGCGGACCTGCCGACACTGGGCACGGTCTACAGCGTCACCGACCTCTGGGGCTTCACCAACGTCTACGAGGCCATCCCGAACGCCGACGGGACGGCGGCCGCCAGCATCACCGACACCTTGATCACCCCGTTCGGCAACATCGACCTGTCGGGCATGTTCAGCATGTTCGACGCTATCGCGCCGCTTGACGCCGGCGATGCCGTGTCGGGCATCGACGACGCGACGTCAGCGGTCGTATCGGCTTGGGATCCGCTGGCGTTCTTGGGTTTCTGAGCTAGGGCCGGCTGATCGGACCCGGCAGAGTCCGGTCAGCCGGCTGCGGTTACTGGCAGAGCTTGCCCAATGCCGCGATGCGCGCGTCAAGATCGCGCCCCAGCTGCTCCCGTTCTGAATTCGGTTGCCCGACTAGGTAACTGAGGTTCAGATGCTCAAGCTCGCCGGCCATCGCGCGGGCCGCTTCCGCGATATCCTGTGAAACGGCGGCCTTCTCTTCAACGCGACCCCGCAGGTATGCGGCACCCGCCGTCAGGGACAGCCTCGCGTTGGCGGCCACCGCAAGCTGGGCAACCGGGTTCTCGGGATCCGGGTTCTTCAGGTGCATGTTGTTGGCCACCGCCTGGCGCGCGAGCACTGCCGCAGCACACACATCTTTCTTCGCGTCGGCAACCTGCTGATCCGAGAAATTGGCCGACGTCGCGGATGCCGGGAGCCACCAGGCAACCGCCGCGCCGGCCAAGGCTCCGGCGACGAGCGCAATCGCCGCCGCGAGAAGCAGGGGCCCCTGAGCTGATTTCACCGGCGCTTGGGCCGCCGGTCGTTTCGCAGCCGCAGGCTGCTCCGATGGGTGATCCTCGTCGGCCGACTCAGCAGCGTCCAGCTCGGTTTCGTCAGACATACTGGGTAACTGTACCGGCGCCCTCGCCGAGCCGACCGAGGATGTTGGGCTCGGCTAGATCCGAATCTTGTCCTCGGCGGCCGCCAAGCCGATATCGGTGCGGAAGTGGCTACCGGGCAAGCGGATCGAACCGAGGGTCCGGTAGGCGGCCGCGCGGGCCGCGGCCAAGTCGTCGCCGACACCCACCACCGATAGCACCCGGCCACCGGAGGACACCACCGCCCCGTCCTCGCGGAGCACGGTGCCGGCGTGCAGCACGGCCTCACCCTCGGCGCCCACGATCACGTCCCCGACGCGGGGCCGGCCGGGATAGTTCTCCGCGGCCAGCACCACCGTCACCGCCGAGCTGTCCCGCCAGCGCAGCGCACCGAACTCGCTGAGCCCACCGGTGGCGGCGGCGTGCAGCAGCTGCCCGAGCGGCGACTCCAGGAGCGCCAGTACCGCTTGGGTCTCCGGATCCCCAAAGCGGCAGTTGAATTCGACGACAGCCGGCCCGGTCGAAGTCATCGCCACTCCGGCGTAGAGCAGCCCGGCGAACCGGCTGCCGCGGCGCACCAGTTCGGCGGCGACCGGCTTGACGATGTCGGCGACGATCCCCGCCGCAGCCTCTCGGGACAGCCAGGGCAGCGGGGCATAGGCACCCATGCCGCCGGTGTTGGGGCCGGCATCACCGTCACCGACCCGTTTGAAATCCTGCGCCGGCAGTAACGGAACCACCGTGTCGCCGTCGACGACACAGAACAATGACAGCTCGGGGCCATCCAAAAACGATTCCAACAGCACCGGATGTCCGGCGTCGAGCAGTCCGGCGGCATGCGCCCGGGCCACTGCGCGGTCCGGCGTCACCACCACTCCCTTGCCGGCGGCCAGCCCGTCGTCCTTGACCACCCAGGCCGCCTCGCCGGCATCCGGGCCGAACCGGCTCAGGGCAGCGTCCAGGTCGGCCGGGCTGTCGACGATCTCCGAGCGGGCGGTGCGCACCCCAGCCGCGGCCATCACGTCCTTGGCGAACGCCTTGGAGCCTTCGATGCGCGCGGCGTCCCGGGACGGCCCGAAGCAGGCGATGCCCGCGGCCCGCACCGCGTCGGCAACGCCCAACACCAAGGGCACCTCGGGCCCGATCACCACCAGGTCAGCAGCGACGTCACGGGCCAGGGCGGCGACCGCCGGACCGGAGGTGATGTCGACCTCGCGTTGTTCGGCGACCGCTGCGGTGCCGGCGTTGCCCGGTGCGATCACCAGGTGATCGACTTTCGGGTCGTTGCGAAGGGCCATGAGGAGCGCATGTTCCCGGGCGCCGGAACCGATCACCAGGACGCGCATCGGCGCCACTCCTCTCTCATTTCCCCTCGCATCGTCGTCGGCGGGGCGCGAGACCAAGGATATATAGCAAGACCGCCCGGTACGCGGCGACGGGCCTACGTGACCGCCCCCCCGGAGGGCACCGTCTGCGCCATCGCCACCGTCGCCGCCGTTACCGCCGTCGCCATTCAGCCCGCCCGGCTCGGCGCTGCTGGCGTCTCCCGAGTACTTTCAGCGGGTCAACTGCCCGTCACCATGGCGTGCAACTCCGCGATCGACCATGGTGATGAGCCATGGTGATCGCGGTAGCCCAGCACCGCGGGGGCGGGACGGTCGAATCGGCCGACGAAGCCTCCGGATGCCAGGAACACCGAGCCGGTCACCGTGCTCGCCAGGTCGCTGGCCAGGTAGGTATACAGCGGTGCCACGTAGCCGGTCGGCGCCGGATCCAGCGACGCCTGCATGGTGAACTCATCCAGCAGTCCCCGGGCGTGCAGGTCGCGGATGTGCTGCTCGTAGTCGGCGCCGGTCGACAGACGCGTCTTCGCGCCCGGACAGACGACATTGGCCCGAACGCCGTGCTCCGCGAGCTCGGCCGCCATCGCCAGCGTCAGGGAGTTGATCGCCCCCTTGCCGGCGGGATAGCCGGTGCCGCCGTAGTCGCCCAGGAAGGCCACCGAACCGCTGTTGACGATCGACCCCCGTCGCTGCTCGGCCATGATGGGGGCGGCGGCCCGGCAGGTGTGGAATGCCGTGCCGAGATGAGCGTCGAGCAGTTCCTGGAACTGCGCGCCGGATATCGACAGGATCGAGGAACCGGGCGGTTCAGCGATGCCGGCGCAGTTGATCAGCACATCGACGCTGCCGTATTCGTCCCGGCAGGCCGCCATCAACGCCGTCGCGGTCGCCTCGGCGTTGGCGGCCCCGGCTACCCCGACGGCCCGACCTCCCGAACCGGTGATCGCCGCGACGGTGCCGTCCACCGCATCCGGATCCCGGCCGTTGACCACGACGCCGGCGCCGCAAGCCGCGAGTAGGTCGGCGACCGCCCGGCCGACGCCCCGGCTGCCGCCGACGACGACGGCGGCCCGCCCGGAAAGCAATGTCTCGTCGGTCATGGTGTCGAGGTGAAGGCCGCCAGCGCCTCGGCGTTGGCGCCGGAACCCATCAGCTCGACGAAGTAGGCGTTCTCCCGCTCGCGGGCGGCCGCCACCCCGGGCAGGGTGGGCGCAGCGATGCTCTTCTTGACCGCCATCAGGCTGGCGAGCGGTCGCGCAGCGAGGACCTCGGCGTGCCGATGCGCCTCCGCCATCAGGTCATCGGGCTCGCAGACCTTCCAGACCAGGCCCATCTCCAGGGCTTGCTCGGCGGTGATCCATTCCGAGGACATCAGCAGCCAGGCGGCGTTCTGCCGGCCGATCAGTCGCGGCAGCAGATACGACGAGGCCGCCTCCGGCGCGACACCGAGACTGGTGAACGGGCACATCAGCCGTGCGGTCGACGACATGAACGCCAGGTCCGCGTAGCCGAGAATGGTCGTGCCGATGCCGATCCCGATTCCGTTGACCGCGCAGATCAACGGCTTCGCGAACCCGTTGAGCGCGTCGATCAACCCCAGGAAGCCGTGCCGGCCCGGAGTGAAATCCGTTGCGGTGACGCGCGCCTGCATCTCCTTGAGGTCGGTCCCGGCGCTGAAGGCGCGGCCGGCGCCGGTGAGCACCACGACCGCCACCTCGGGATCCTGCGCGGCCTCCAGCAGCGCCTCGGTGGTGGCGTCGTAGAGCGCCTCGTTGAAGGCGTTGAGCGCCTCGGGTCTCGTCAGGGTCAAGGTCCGCACCCGCCCCGCCGTGGTGATCTCCAGGCTCATGCTGCTCTCCGCATTCCCTACCCGCCGCCGTGCATCTTGACCGCGGCGTCGACGTTGGCCTTCTTGTCCTCGGCCTGGCCCTTAGCCGCGGCCTTCTTACGCCTGGCCACGACGGCGTCGACCGCGCCGTTGAGCGCCGATCCCAACGGGAACCCGAGGTAGTGGGTCACAAAGACCGCCATCTCCTTGAGTTCGGCCTCGGTGAGCTCGCCGTTGAGCAGTGCGGCATTGATCTGTATCTCAGCCAGGTCGCGGTTGCCGACCGCGGCCACCGCCGTCAGCGTCATGATCCGCTTGTCGCGCATCGACAACCCCGGGCGGGTCCAGATCTTGCCGAACAGGTGGTCGACGGTCAGATCGAAATACGGGTCGCCCTCGAAGTCGGGCATCTCCCAGCCGTAGACCTCGTTCATCTTGGCCAGCCCGGTACGGCGCAGTTCGTCCATCAGATCTCTCCTAGTCGTTGGTATGCGGCACACCGAGGCCCGCGGCGAGCCCGGCCAGCGCAACCTGGGCGAGCGGAAGGTCGACTCCGGTGGCCTGGCCCAATGCCAGTGCGAGGCTGAGGTCTTTCTCCCCGAGCCCGCGGGTATGGGTGAAGGCATCGTGCAGGAAGTGGTCCGCCGGCAAGGGCGCCGTCGAGTCGAGCAGCATGATCGCGCCGGGCCCGCCGGTGAGCGCGTCGGTGTGCCGCACCACGCGGCCCAACGCCTGCAGATCCAGCCCTGCCGCCTCGGCCAATTTCATGGCCTCACCGGCAGCGGCGTAAGCAGTGAACGTCAGCATGTTGCGCGCCAGCTTCATTCGGGTGCCCGCCCCGGGCTCGCCGGCATGGATGACCAGCGACGCCCATTGCTTGAACGCCGGCTTGATCTGTTCGTAGACCGCGCGGTCGGCGCCGACCATGGTGGCCAGCTGACCCTTCTCGGCGGCGCCGGCACCGCCGCTGACCGGTGCGTCGATGACGTGGATACCCTGCGGCTTCAGCTGCCCGGCCAGCTCGGCAGCGGTGGTGTCGGCGATGGTCGAGTGGATCGCGATGACGGTGCCCCGCTTCGCGTTGACCGCCAGTTCGGCGACGACCTCGCGGACCTGGGCGTCATCGAGCACCGTGACGCTGATGATGTCGGCTGCCGCCGCGACGTCCGCGAGGCTGTCAGCCGAGCTGGCCCCGGCCTCGACCAGCGGGGTCATCGCTTCGGCGCGCACGTCGAAAACCGTTACACCGCCGGGCCACTCGACCATCCGCTTGGCCATCGGCGCACCCATGTTCCCGAGCCCGATGTAGCCGAGGCGCGGCGTTGCCTCAGTCGCTGCGCTCATAAATTCCGACTCCTCCTCATCGCTTCGCTCTGCGTCGTCGCCGGTGGCTATGAGCGGATGATCTGTCCGCCGTCGACGTTGAAGATCTGTCCGGTGATCCACGACGCCTGGTCCGACAGCAGGAACAGACACATCGGAACCAGGTCCTCGGGCGTGCCCATCCGTGCGAGCGGCAGCTGCTGCACCATCTGCTTCACAATGGCCTGCGGAGTGGTGACTCGGTTGGCCTCGGTGTCGATCGGGCCCGGTGCGATCGCGTTGATCCGGATGTTGCGCCAGCCCAGCTCACGGGAGAGCTGCTGGGTCAGGCCGTTGACACCGACCTTGGCCAGCCCGTAGAAGTTCGCGTACACCCACGCCGCGGTCGACGACTGGTTGACGATGGCGCCGCCGCCGCGCTGGGCCATGTGCTCGTAGACCGCGCGGGTGCAGATCAGCGCACCGTCGAGGTTCACCCGCATGAACTTCTCGTAGTAGTCCCACGGCACGGTCAGCAGCCCGTCGAGCTTCATGCCGCCGAAGATCGCGGCGTTGTTGACCAGGTAGTCGATCCCGCCGAATTCATTGACCGCCGCATCGGCCATGGCCTGCGCGGACTCCGGGTCGGAGACGTCGACTTCCACCGCGAGGGCCTTGCCGCCGTCAGCGACGATCTGCTTGGCGACGTTCTGCGCGCCCTCGAGGTTGATGTCGGCGACCACCACGGCGGCGCCCTCAGCGGCCAGCGCCGCCGCGTATGCCTGGCCGATCCCGCCACCGGAGCCGGTGACGATGGCCACCTTGTCGTCGAATTGCCCCATCTGCTTGTTCTCCCTTGAATCCCGTTATCGATTATCAGTTCGCTGCTGTCGCAATGGCTTTGATCTCCAGGTATTCCTCGAACCCGGCGACACCCATCTCGCGTCCGTTGCCGGACTGCTTGTATCCGCCGAACGGCACGTCCGCCGAGTACCAGACCCCGCCGTTGACGTTGACCGTCCCGGCCCGCATCCGGGCCGCCACCGCGGCCGCTCGCTGCGCGGCGGCGCCGTAGACGGTGGCAGACAGCCCGTAGGGCGAGTCGTTGGCGATCCGCACCGCGTCGTCGTCGCCGTCGTGGGCGATCACGGTGAGCACCGGGCCGAAGATCTCCTCCCGGGCCACCCGCGCATCGTTGGTCAACCCGGCGATGACGGTGGGCTCGATGAAGAAGCCGGCGGGTTGATCGGCCGGGCGGCCACCGCCGCAGGCGAACTCACCACCCTCGGCCAGGGCCAGGTCCAGGTAGCTCTGCACCCGGTCGCGCTGGCGCGCCGAGATCACCGGACCGCAGACCGTGCCGGGCTTGGTGGGGTCGCCGGGCTTGATCGAGCCCATCGTGCCGGCCGCGATGGCCACTGCCTCGTCGTAGCGAGCCCGGGGCACCACCAGCCGGGTGGTGATCGCGCAGCCCTGCCCGGCGTGCAGACAGACCGAGAAGCCCGCCACCGAGCAGGCCGCGGCGAGGTCGGCGTCGTCGAGCACCACGAAAGCCGACTTGCCCCCCAGTTCCAGAAAGACCTTCTTGATGGTGGCGGCCGCGTCGGCCATCACGCTGCGGCCGGTGGCCGTCGAACCGGTGAACGAGACCATGTCCACCCGAGGGTCTCCTGCGAGCATGGCGCCCAGCGTGTGGTCGGTGGAGGTGACGATGTTGACGACGCCCGGCGGGATATCGGTGTGCTCGGCGATCAGCTCCCCGAGCACTGCGGCGACCCACGGGGTGTCGGGCGCGGGTTTGAGTACCACGGTGTTACCCGCGGCCAGCGCCGGGCCGAGCTTGGCCAGATTGATCTGGTGCGGGAAATTCCACGGCGTGATGGCGCCCACGACCCCGACCGCCTCGCGCACCACCGACCGGCGAGTGGGAATGCCCAGCGGGGTGGCATGGCCGAGATCCTGCGTCCATTCGTAGCTTTCGGCGGTGTCCGCGGCGAACCCGAGGTCTTCGACCGGGCCTTCAAGCTGGGCACCGGCGGTGAGCATCCGCGGCGCACCCACCTCAGCGATCGTCAGCTCCCGCAGCTCTTCTACCTGCTCGCGCATGGCCTCACGCAGCTGGCGTACGCAGCGCACCCGCAGCTCGGTGTTGGTCGACCAGTCGGTGTCGTCGAATGCCCGCCGTGCCGCGTCGATGGCGCGGTCCATGTCGGCGCTGTCCGCGTTGGCCGCCTCGCCCAGCACCTCCTCGGTGGCCGGGTTGACGGTGGCGAACCCGCCGGCCCCGCCGGCGGTCAGCTTTCCGTCGATGAGCAGCCGGCTCACGCCGTCGGCCAGTAGCGCCATCAGTCACTCCCACAGCTTCCCGGTGCCCGTCCGAAATTGGACACTTGTCTGTTATCGCTCGGTCGAACCCTAGCGGCAGAATTGCGACTCTGGCAACCCGGCGGCCGAGAAAACCTTATTTCCCAGCAGACTTGCCCAACCAAGCCGCCGTCGGCTACGTTGGACAGGTGTCCAGCGAATCCGTGGCGGCAGTCACACCGGCGAACGGCGCACCGGCGGTACCGTCGACGGTTGCGGGCGCCCCGGGCACCCGCAACCGTCGCCAGGAGGAGACCTTCCGCAAGGTGCTGACCGCCGGGGTCGAGATGTTGCGCGAAAAGTCCTACGCGGACCTCACCGTTCGTGCGGTTGCGGCGCGGGCCAAGGTCGCCCCGGCGACCGCCTACACCTATTTCTCGTCGAAGAACCACTTGATAGCCGAGGTCTACCTGGACCTGGTGCGTCAGGTTCCGTACTTCACCGATGTCAACGAGCCGATGCCCAGCCGGGTCAACCAGGCGCTGCGGCACCTGGCGCTGGTGGTCGCCGACGAACCAGAAGTCGCGGCGGCCTGCACCGCGGCGTTGCTCAGCGGCAGCGGCGATCCGGCGGTGCGCACGGTGCGAGACCGGATCGGCGCGGAGATCCACCGCCGCATCGTCTCTGCGATCGGCCCCGGCGCGGATCCGGAGAAGGTCTCCGCGTTGGAGATGACGTTCTTCGGCGCGCTGGTCAACGCCGGCAGCGGCGCCTTCACCTACCACCAGATCACCGATCGGCTGTCCTATGTGGTCAGCCTGATCCTCGAATCAGGAGCTTCGCGATGAGCTTGCAGGCTGTGACTTCCCAGACCTCCGGCCCGCCGGTCCTCAACCCGTACGACTACGACTTCCACGAGGACCCGTTCCCGTACTACAAGCGGCTGCGCGACGAAGCCCCGGTGTATCACAATGAAGAGCTCGACTTCTGGGCGATCTCGCGCCACACCGATGTGCTGCACGGGTTCCGCAACAGCGACGCGCTGTCCAACCGTGACGGTGTCTCCCTGGATCCGGTCTCCCGCGGCCCGCACGCCCAGCTGGTGATGTCGTTCCTGGCGATGGACGACCCGCAGCACCTGCGGCTGCGGACCCTGGTGTCCAAAGGCTTCACGCCGCGCCGGATCCGCGAGCTCGAACCGAATGTGGTGCGGCTGGCGCGCCAGCATCTGGACAAC
This sequence comes from Mycolicibacter algericus DSM 45454, assembly GCF_002086455.1. Classification (GTDB taxonomy): domain Bacteria; phylum Actinomycetota; class Actinomycetes; order Mycobacteriales; family Mycobacteriaceae; genus Mycobacterium; species Mycobacterium algericum. The sequence goes on along the minus strand of NZ_MVHC01000007.1, from coordinate 48,780 downwards.
GCTATCCAACCGGGCTCCGACGGCACCTGCTCGTTCGACTTCATCAACGACTTCGCCGGCAAACTGCCGATGGACGTCATCTCCGAGCTGATGGGAGTGCCGGAGGCCGACCGGACTCGGATTCGCGAGCTGGCCGACGGGGTGCTGCACCGCGAGGACGGGGTGACCGATGTGCCGCAGTCGGCGATCCAGGCGTCGATGGATCTGATGACCTACTACAACGAGATGATCGCCGACTTCAAGAAGAATCCGGCCGACAACCTGACCTCGGCACTGCTGGAGACCGAAGTCGACGGAGACCGGCTGGGCGACTCCGAGATCCTGGCGTTCCTGTTCCTGATGGTGATCGCCGGCAACGAGACCACCACCAAGCTGCTCGGCAGCGCCATCTACTGGGGGCACCGCAACCGCGACCAGCTGACGCCGCTGTTCGCCGACCGTTCCCGGATCCCGCTGTGGGTCGAGGAAACGCTGCGTTACGACACGCCCAGCCAGATTTTGGCGCGCACCGCCGCCGAGGACTACACGGTGGGCGGCACCACCATCCCGGCCGAGTCGGTGGTGCTGCTGCTGCCCGGTTCCGGTAACCGCGACGAGCGGGTCTTCGAGGACCCCGACACCTTCCGGATCGGCCGGGACATCGGCTCCAAGCTGCTCAGCTTCGGCAGCGGCGCCCATTTCTGCCTCGGCGCGCACCTGGCCCGGATGGAGGCCCGGGTGGCCCTTGAAGAACTCTTCAACCGGATCAGCGACTACCAGGTCGACGAAGCCAACGCCGTACGGGTGCATTCATCGAACGTGCGCGGCTTCGCCGACCTCCCCATCACCATCAAGGAGGCCTAAGTGCCACGTTTCGACCCGCCCCCAGCTCGCCGGCCCGCCATCGTCGCCGGGGCGTCCTCGGGTATCGGTGCCGCCACGGCTGAAGAGTTGGCACGCCGCGGTTTTCCGGTGGCCTTGGGAGCGCGTCGCGCGGACAAGTTGGCGAAGCTCGTCGATACTATTCGCGCCGACGGCGGCGAGGCGGTGGCGTTCCCACTGGACGTCACCGACGCCGACTCGGTGAAATCTTTTGTGGCGTCCAGCATTGATGCGTTGGGCGAGATCGAGCTGCTGGTCTCCGGGGCCGGCGACATGTTCCCCGGCCGCATTCACGAGATGAGCACCGAGGCGTTCAACGACCAGATCCAGGTGCACCTGATCGGCGCCAACCGGCTCGCGACCGCAGTGGTGCCCGATATGGTGGCCCGCCGGCGCGGTGACGTGATCTTCGTCGGCTCCGATGTGGCACTGCAGCAGCGCCCGCACATGGGCGCCTATGGCGCAGCCAAATCCGCACTCGTCGCCATGGTGAACAACATGCGGATGGAGTTGGAGGGCACCGGGGTCCGGGCCTCGATCGTGCACCCGGGCCCGACAATGACCGAGATGGGCTGGAAGCTCTCCGCCGAGCAGGTGGGCCCGATGCTGCAGGACTGGGCCAAGTGGGGCCAGGCCCGGCACAGCTACTTCCTGCGGCCCGCCGATCTGGCCCGCGCCATCGCGTTCGTCGCGGAGACCCCACGCGGGGCCCATGTCGTCAACCTGGAAGTGCAGCCGGAGGCGCCGCTGCACGACACCGACTCCGATCGCCAGCACCTGCAACTGGGTGAGGAAGGAATGCCGCAATCATGACTGTCACGACTGAGGTTCCCCGGGTCTCGGGAGGCGAGGCCGAGCACGGCCACCTCGAGGAGTTCCGCACCGACCCGATCGGGTTGATGCAGCGGGTGCGCGACGAATGCGGGGACGTCGGCTGGTTTGACCTGGCCGGCCGAAAGGTGGTGCTGCTGACCGGCGCCGAGGCCAACGAGTTCTTCTTCCGGTCCACCGACGACGAGCTCGACCAGGCCGCGGCCTACCCGTTCATGACCCCGATCTTCGGCAACGGCGTGGTGTTCGACGCTCCGCCGGAACGACGCGCGGAAATGCTGCACAACACCGCGCTTCGCGGCGACCACATGAAGCGGCACGCCAGCACTATCGAGCACGAAGTGCGCAAGATGATCGAGGGGTGGGGTGAGAGCGGTGAAATCGATCTACTGGAGTTCTTCGCCGAACTGACCATCTACACCTCGACGGCCTGCCTGATCGGGCAGAAGTTCCGCGAGGAACTCGACCACCGGTTCGCCGAGCTGTACTACGAGCTGGAGCGCGGCACCGACCCGCTGTGCTACGTCGACCCGTATCTACCGATCGAGAGCTTCCAGCGCCGCGACGCGGCCCGCGTCAAGCTGGTCGAGCTGGTGCAGGGCATCATGGACGGCCGAATCGCCAATCCGGAGACCGACAAGAGACGCCGGGACATGATCGACGTCATGGTCTCGATCCCCGACGAGAGCGGCAATCCGCGGTTCTCCGCCGACGAGATCACCGGGATCATCATCTCGATCATGTTCGCCGGCCACCACACCAGCTCCGGGACTTCCGCCTGGACGCTGATCGAGTTGTTGCGCCACCCGGAGGCACACGCGGCCGTCATCAGTGAGCTCGATGAGCTCTACGCCGACGGCGGTGAGGTGAGTTTCCATGCGCTGCGCCAGATCCCGAACCTGGAGAACGTGCTCAAGGAGACGCTGCGGCTACACCCGCCGCTGATCATCTTGATGCGGATGGCCAAAGGCGAGTTCGAGGTCTGCGGCTACCCGATCCACGAGGGCGACATGGTGGCGGCCTCTCCGGCGGTCTCCAACCGGATCCCGGAATCCTTCCCGGAGCCGAATGAGTTCGTGCCGGAACGCTATAACGAGCCGCGGGAGGAAGACGTCCTCCAGCGCTGGACCTGGATTCCGTTCGGAGCGGGCCGGCATCGCTGCGTCGGCGCGGCGTTCGCCACCATGCAGATCAAGGCCATCTTCTCGGTGCTGCTGCGCGAGTATGAGTTCGAGATGTCGCAGCCGCCGGAGACCTACCGTAACGACCATTCCAAGATGGTGGTGCAGCTTGCCCGCCCGGCCAAGGTGCGCTACCGGCGGCGAACCAAATAAGGGGGTTCCCATGGCTTTTCGAGTCAAGGTCGATCTGGACCTGTGCCAGGGCCACGCCATGTGCGAGCTGGAGGCGCCCGACTATTTCCGGGTGCCCAAGCGCGGCAAGGTCGAGATCCTCAACGACGAGCCACCGGAATCCGACCGTCGCCAGATCGAAGAGGCCGTGCGGGCCTGTCCCACCCGAGCGTTGTCCATTGAAGAGAAGGAATAGAAATGCCGACCTCCCACCCCCACTCCCGCGAGATTCTCGAAGACTGGGTCGAGCGCTGGTTGCAGGCCAACCGTGACGCCGAAGCCGCCGGCGACTGGCGCAATCTGGCCGACTTCTACACCGACGATGCCACCTACGGCTGGAATATCGGCCCCAAGGAGGACGTCATGTGCGTCGGCATCGACGAGATCCGGGACATCGCCCTGGGCCTGGAGATGGAGGGGCTGGACAACTGGCAGTACCCGTACCAGAAGGTGCTCATCGACGACAAGCAGGGCGAGATCGTCGGGTTCTGGAAACAGGTCGCGACGGACTCCGATGGAGTCGAATCGGAGATCTACGGCTTCGGCGGCAGCTGGTTTCGGCTCGCCGACAAAGACGGGCGGCCGCTCATCGAGTGGCAGCGTGACTTCTTCGACTTCGGTCACGTCCAGAAGCTCTACCTGGATCTGATGACTGCCGGCAAACTCTCCAAAGGCATGCAGAAGCGCATCGAGCGCAGCCTGGCCGGCGAGAAGCTCCCCGGCTACTACCCGCTCGGCAAGTCGCCGGTACCGCTCTGGTAGCCCACAACTGACACCCAGGAGAACACGTGGCCATCCGTGTCGCTCTGATCGGCACCGGCAACGCGGGGCGCATCGCCCTGCGGGGGCTGATCGGCAATCCCGCATACGAGCTCACCGGGGTGTGGGTCTCGACGGCCGCCAAAGTGGGTCGCGACGCCGGTGAGTTGGCCGGCCTCGACGTCCATACCGGCATCGCCGCTACCGATGACTTCGATGCGATCATCGGAGCCAAGCCGGACGCTGCTGTCTACTGCGCCATGGGGGACACCCGTCTGCCCGGCGCCCTGCGCGACGTCTGCCGGCTGCTCGCGGCGGGCATCAACGTCATCGGCACCGCGCCCGGGGTACTGCAGTACCCGTGGGGTGTCATCCCGGATAAGTTCATCACTCCCGTCGAAGATGCTGCCCGCCAGGGCAATGCGAGTGTCTACGTCAACGGCGTCGATCCCGGCTTCGTCAATGACCTGGTGCCGTTGGCGTTCGCCAGCACGTGCGAACACGTCGAGCAGATCCGCTGCCTGGAGATCGCCGACTACGCGACCTATGACGGTGCCGAGGTGATGTTCGACGTAATGGGCTTCGGCAGTCCCCTCGACGAAGTCCCGATGCTGCTGCAGCCCGGCATCTTGAGCATCGCGTGGGGCGCCGCGATGCGCGAGCTGGCCAACGGGTTGGGTGTGACCCTGGATGCCATCACCGATTCCGCTGAGCGTGAACCGGCGCCTGAGGCGTTCGACATCGCGGCCGGGCACATCCCCAAGGGCGGTGTCGCCGCACTCAAGTTCGAGATCCGCGGCATCGTCGACGGCCATCCGCTGATCGTGGTGGAGCACGTCACCCGACTGCGCAGCGACCTGCGGCCGGACTGGGCGCAGCCGGCCCAACCGGGTGGCTCCTATCGCGTGGAGATCACCGGCGAGCCCTCGTACACCGTCGACATCCGCCCGACCAGTCGCCACGGTGACCACAACTACGCGGCGATCGCGGCCGGGGTGGGACGAGTCGTCAACGCCGTTCCCGCCGTTGTCGCAGCACCGCCGGGCATCGTCACCACATTGGACCTGCCGTTGGTCACCGGCGGCACACAGATAATCACCGAATCATCGAAAGGCTGAGGACAGCTATGGGGCGTGTCGCCGGAAAAGTAGCTCTGATCAGCGGCGGTGCGCGTGGGATGGGCGCATCTCACGCTCGCATGCTGGTCGCCGAGGGCGCCAAAGTGGTCATCGGCGACGTGCTCGACGAGGAGGGTGCGGCGCTGGCGGCCGAGCTCGGGGACGCCGCGGTCTACGTGCACCTCGACGTCCGGGACCCCGAGCAGTGGGCCGCTGCCGTGACCGCCGCCGTCGACGGGTTCGGCAAGCTGAACGTGCTGGTCAACAACGCCGGCACCGTTGCGTTGGGCTCGCTGCGCAAGTTCGACCTGGACCAGTGGCACGCCGTGATCGACGTGAACCTCAACGGCACCTTTCTCGGCATGCGGGCGGCGATCGACTCGATGATCGCCGCGGGCGGCGGATCCATCATCAACGTGTCCTCCATCGAGGGGCTGCGCGGCGCACCGATGGTGCACCCCTATGTCGCCTCGAAGTGGGCGGTGCGCGGGCTGTCCAAGTCCGCCGCCCTGGAGCTGGCGCGTCACAACATCCGGGTCAATTCGCTGCATCCGGGATTCATCCGCACCCCGATGACCGAGCATCTGCCCGAGGACATGGTCACCATCCCGCTCGGCCGGCCCGGCGAGTCAGAGGAGGTCTCCACCTTCGTGGTCTTCCTGGCCAGCGATGAGTCCTCTTATGCCACCGGTTCGGAGTTCGTCATGGACGGCGGTCTGGTCACCGACGTGCCGCACAAAACCGGTTGACATCAGGTCATACACATGACCATCATGTGTATGTTCGAAGTTGGCTCGGCAGCCCGCGACAATCAGAGGTGTTCGTCTTGACATCAACGCAACCAGCCTGTCCGTTCGGCCCGGGTTTCGATTTCACCGATCCGGACGTCCTGTTGCACGGCATGCCGATCGCCCAGTTCGCCGAGTTACGCAAGACCGCCCCGGTCTGGTGGAACGAGCAGCCCGCGCACAGCAACATCTTCGATGACGGCGGCTACTGGGTGGTCAGCAAACACCAACACATCAAAGAGATCTCACGCGACAACGAGGTGTGGTCGACCAACGCCAAGGGCGCAGTGATGCGGCTGCCCGACGGCATCACCGCCGACCAGTTGGAGCTGACCAAGGCGCTGCTGATCAACCATGACCCGCCCGAGCACACCCGGCTGCGCAAGCTGGTGTCCCGATTGTTCACCCCGCGATCCGTGGGCGCGTTGGAGGAGAAGCTGGCGCAGTCGGCGCGCGATATCGTTGCGGCGGCCGCCGAGAAGGACAGCGGCAACTTCGTCGATGACATCGCGATGAAGCTGCCGCTGTTGGCGATCGCCGATCTGATCGGGGTGCCCGAGGCCGATCGCGAGAGGTTGTTCCACTGGACCAACTCGATCATGAACACCGATGACCCCGACTTCGACTCTGATCCGGCCATGGCCAATGCCGAGTTGATGGGTTACGCCTACACCATGGCCGAGCAGCGGCGGCGCTGCCCGGCCGACGACATCGTCACACGGCTGGTCCAGGCCGACATGGACGGTGAATCACTCGGCGAGACCGAGTTCGCGTTCTTCGTGATCCTGTTGGCGGTGGCGGGCAACGAGACCACCCGCAACGCCATGACTCACGGCATCAACGCCTTCGCGGAGAACCCCGATCAGTGGGAGCTCTACAAGCGGGAACGCCCCGAGACCGCCGTCGACGAGATCGTCCGCTGGGCCACCCCGGTGCATTGCTTTCAGCGCACCGCCAAGATCGACACCGAGATCGGCGGGGTGCCCATCGGGCAGGGACAGCGGGTCGGCCTGTTCTACAGTTCGGCCAACTACGACGAGGAGGTCTTCGAGCGACCCTTCGCTTTCGACGTCCTGCGTGATCCCAACCCGCATCTGGCGTTCGGTGGACAGGGTACGCACTACTGCATCGGCGCGAACCTGGCCCGTATGGAGATCCGGTTGATGTTCGATGAGATCGCCAACCAGCTACCCGACATCACCAAACTGGCCGAGCCGCAACGGCTCCGTTCGGGCTGGATCAACGGGGTCAAAGACCTACAAGTCGCCTACCACGGCTAGACCCGATCCATGGCACTCTCGGTCAATCAGACGGTTGGTTGGGCGACCCCTTCCCCCGGGCTGTGACGGGCTATAGGCTGCGACGAGTGGGCTGCCCAGAGTCCCGAGCTAGGACCGGGGCCGTTTCCTAGCCGGATATTCGAGAATGAAAGCAGGTTCGTGGTGAAGACAAAGGGTGCGTTGCTCTGGGAGTTCAACAAGCCGTGGTCGGTCGAGGAGATCGAGATCGGTGAACCCCAGAAGGACGAGGTCAAGATCCAGATGGAGGCGGCCGGGATGTGCCACTCCGACCACCATCTGATGACCGGAAGCATCCCGATGGCCGGTTTCCCCGTCCTCGGCGGGCACGAGGGCGCGGGCATCGTCACCGAAGTCGGCCCCGGCGTGGAGGACATCGCGCCCGGTGACCACGTGGTGCTGTCCTTCATTCCCTCCTGCGGTAGCTGTCCGACCTGCCAGTCGGGGCTGCGCAACCTGTGCGACCTGGGCGCGGGACTGCTCAACGGCGTGGCGGTCAGCGACGGCACCTTCCGCGTCACGGCCCGCGGCCAAGGCGTGTACCCCATGACGCTGCTGGGCACCTTCTCGCCGTGGATGGTCGTGCACAAGACATCGGTGGTGAAGATCGACCCGGCCATCCCGTTCGAGGTGGCCTGCCTGGTGGGTTGCGGCGTCACCACCGGTTACGGCTCGGCGGTGCGCACCGCCGACATCCGTCCCGGCGACGACGTCGCGATCGTCGGCGTCGGCGGGGTGGGCATGTCTGCCCTGCAGGGCGCGGTCAATGCCGGCGCGCGCAACATCTTCGTCATCGATCCGGTTGATTGGAAGCGTGACCAGGCACTGAAGTTCGGTGCTACGCACGTCTATCCGGAGATCAATGCCGCCATGGGCGGGATCATGGAGGTCACGGCGGGGCTGATGGCCAAGAAGGTCATCGTCACCGTCGGTGAGGTGCACGGCACAGACGTCGACAATTACATGATCCTGACGGCCAAGGGCGGAACCTGTGTGCTCACCGCGATGGGCAGCATGCTCGACAACCAGGTCACACTCAACCTGGCGATGCTGACACTGCTGCAGAAGAACCTGCAGGGCACCATCTTCGGCGGCGGCAACCCGCAATACGACATCCCGCAACTGCTGTCGATGTACAAGGTGGGCAAGCTGAACCTGGATGACATGGTGACCCGCCAGTACCAACTCGAGCAGATCAACGAGGGCTACCAGGACATGCTCGACGGCAAGAACATCCGCGGCATCATCCGCTACACGGATTCTGATCGCAGTTGACTCTGCGCTGAGGGCGAAGAAGTGCGAGAAGCACCCGCCCTCAGTGCAGAGTCAACGCCAGGACTAGACCTTCCGGAACACCACGCTGGCCTTCAGCTTGGTCTTGTTGCCGACCATCCCCAGAAAATTGCCCTCGACTGCGAACTGCTTGCGAGTGACGGTTGTCTCGGTGGTCAGCCGCACGCCACCGTCACCGAGCGGGGTGATGTCGACCTTCAGCGGCAGCGGCCCGGTGATGCCCTTGACGGTCAGGTCGGCGTTCAGTCGGGCCGCGTCGCCACCGGCCGGTTCCCCGCTCTTGACCACGATGGTGATGTCGGGGTAGTGGTCGGTGTCGAAGAAATTCGACCGCCGCAGATCATGGTCGCGGGTGCCCAGGCCGGTGTCGATCGAAGCGGCCTTGATATCGATGCGGCCCGACACGGTCTTGGCGTCCTTGATCTCGCCACTGCCAGAAAAATCGGTGAACGCGCCACGTACCTTCAGCGCGCCCCACATCGTGCCGTTCTCGAACCGGATGCTCGACTGCTCGGTATCGAGGCTCCAAACGCCGACCGCCTCGGGACTGCTGAGAAATGTTGTGACAGCTGACATCTCATCTCCTCTACCTGTGGCGTGACGAGCACCCGCCAGGGGCACCAGCGTGTCTTCGATAATACGCAGCTACGCCCGCTATATCCGGCACTCGACGCATATGCTGAAGTTCATGAGCACTGTCTTCACCAAGATCATCAACCGGGAACTGCCAGGTCGATTCGTTTACGAGGACGACGACGTCGTCGGTTTCCTGACCATCGAACCGATGACGCAGGGCCACACCCTGGTAGTGCCCCGCGCCGAGATCGACCAGTGGCAGGACGTCGACGGCGCCGTGTTCGCCGGGGTGATGGCCGTGGCGCAGCGAATCGGCAAGGCGGTGTGCCGGGCGTTCGACACCGACCGCGCCGGCATGATCATCGCCGGCCTGGAGGTCCCGCACCTGCACGTCCACGTCTTTCCGACTCGCAGCCTGTCCGATTTCGGCTTCGCCGGCGTGGACCGCAACCCGTCACCGGAATCGCTCGACGAGGCGCAAACCAAGATCAAGGCTGCGCTGTCCGAGATTCCTTGATGTTCAGTTGATTTCGGCGGGTAACTCGGCCGGCTGGGCCGCCGTCTCGGCAAGACGAGGTACTGCGACCCGAAAGGTGCAACCCTGACCGGGTGGCGAGCTCACGGTGACGGTGCCGTGATGGGCACGGATCAGCGAGTCGACGATCGAGAGTCCCAGACCCGTGCCGCCGCTGACTCTCGCCCGCGACGAGTCGGTGCGAAAGAAGCGCTCGAAGGCCCGCTGCACGTCCTCCTCGCTCATCCCGGGACCCTGGTCGACGACCTCGAGGATCGCGTCGCCGCCGGCGGTCCCGACCCGCACGGTGATCGCGGCGTCTTCCGGAGTGTGCTCCAGCGCATTGGACATGAGATTGCTCAGCACCTGACGCAGCCGGGCTTCGTCACCGAGCACCTCGGGGGTGCCCGGGCCGTCGAAGACCTCCAGTTCGATGGCGCGGTCCGGCGCGATCGCCCGGGCGTCGTGCACCGCGTCGGTCGCCAAGACCAGCAAGTCGACCCAGCGCCGCTCCAGCGGCCGCTGGGCATCCATGCGGGCCAGCAGCAGTAGATCCTCGACGAGCAGGCCCATCCGGCGGGCTTCGCTCTCGATGCGAGACATCAGCAACTCGACGTCACGGGCCGCACCCTGCCGGTACAACTCCGCGAAGCCGCGGATCGTGGTCAGTGGCGTGCGTAGCTCATGGCTGGCGTCGGTGATGAACCGGCGCATCCGCTCCTCGGAGACACGCGCGTTGTCCGCCGAGGCAATCGAGGAGGCCACCGCCTGCTGAATCTGCGCCAGCATGCCGTTGAGCGCGAGCGAGAGGCGCCCCACCTCGGTGCGCGGATCACGTTCGGGCACACGGCGATCCAACTGGCCGGCGGCGATCGCCGCCGCGGTCCGCTCAACCTCGGCCAACGGGCGCAGGCTGCGGTTGACCACCAGATACCCGGCGGCCCCGAGCACCAGCAGTACCCCGACACCGATCGCCACCCGCGACCATGCCAAGTAGCGCAGCGTGGCCCGCGGGTCCGACAGATCCCTGGCCACCGTGATCAGCCGGCCGCTCTCAGCGTGCACCGACAGCGCCCGCCACTGCACGCCCGACCCGTCGACCGAGCCGATCGTGACCGGCACCGACCCCACGTCGTTGTCCGGTGGCAACAGCGGCTCGGCATTCTGATCGTTGACGACCGTCCAGACGCTGCCGTCGGGGTCGACGTCGCGAACATAGAAGCTCGTCGGCGGCCGGCCGGGGTTGGGATCCTCGTCCGCCTTCACCGGTGACCGCCCGCGCTGCTCAAGCGCCCAACCGTGCGCCGCGTCGATCAGCGTGGCGTCGATCCTGCTGATCAGCCGGTGCCGCAGGATGGTGGTCACGGCGTATCCCTGTGCCAGCAAGCCGATAGCCACCATGGCCAGTGTGGCGGCGACCAGGCTGACGCGCAGGGGCAGGATGCCGCGCGGGGGTTTCGCCATCCCTCTATCCTTCGTCCGATCCCCCGCGCCCGGCAATCACCGGCGGCATTCGCTAGCGCGGCTCGCGCAACACATAGCCAACTCCGCGCAGCGTGTGCAGTAGTCGCTTCTCGCCGGTGTCGATCTTGCGCCGCAGATAGGAGACGTAGGACTCCACCACATTGACGTCACCGCCGAAGTCGTAGCGCCAGACGTGGTCGAGGATCTTCGGCTTGCTCAGCACGGTGCCGGCATTGATCACGAAATAGCGCAGCAGGGTGAACTCGGTGGGCGACAACGACACCGGCTGACCCGCCTTCCATACCTCGTGGGTGTCCTCATCGAGTTCGATATCGGCGAAGCTCAGGCGCGAGTTGCGTGGCTCACCGGCACCTTTGCCGGCCCGGCGCAGGATGACTCGCAGCCGGGCCACCACCTCCTCCAGGCTGAACGGCTTGGTCACATAGTCGTCGCCGCCGAGGGTCAGGCCGGTGATTTTGTCCTGCAACGAGTCACGCGCGGTCAAGAACAGTGCCGGGGCGTCGATACCGTCGGCGCGCAGCCGGCGCAGCACACCGAACCCGTCCATCCCCGGCATCATCACGTCCAGGATCACCGCGTCCGGCCGGACCTCGCGCGCACGGTCCAGCGCCGCCGGCCCGCTGGATGCGGTGTAGACCTCGAACCCCTGGAATTTCAAGCTGACCGACAGCAGCTCGACGATGTTGGTCTCGTCATCGACGACCAGGATGCGGGCCTCCGGTGCGGCGTCTTGCGCAGCTGTAGCTCCCATGGGGTCAATTCCCTCCCGAACGGGTGAAAATAAACTGGAAACCGGCTGTGTGTTTGTTGTCAATCAAACTACCTGATATCGGTGGGGTTTCGCCCCTACACTGACCTGGTGGGCCTGGCCAAACAGCTGATCGCCGTGTCGACCGCGCCGGCGCGGATCGGTCTTTCCATCGCCGATGCCGGACTCGGGGTCGCCACCGCGGCGCTCGGGCTGGCCCGGCAGACCCTCGGCGAACCCGAGACCCACGGGCCCGCCAACTCAATGGCACAGATGCTGGGCCTGGAGGACGCCATCGCCCGGGCCAACCGGCTCGCCAAATTGATGGACGACGACGCCCCACTCGGCCGCGCCCTGGCTCCGGGCGGCCCGGCTGACCGACTGCTGGCTCCCGGGGGCCTGGTCGACCAACTGACCGGGCCGGGAGGCGTCCTCGACCGGCTCACCGCCGAAGGCGGCGGGCTGCAGCGGGCATTGCAACCCGGCGGACTGGTGGATCAACTGACCGACGAGAACGGATTGATCGAGCGACTGTTGTCCGAAGACGGCCTGGCCGACCGCCTGCTGGCCGAGGGCGGGCTGATCGACAAGCTCACCGCGCGCAACGGCCCGCTGGAGCAGCTTGCCAACGTCGCCGACACGTTGAGCCGGCTGGCCCCGGGGATGGAGGCGCTGGAGCCCGCCATCGAGACCCTGCAGGAGGCGGTGATCGCGCTGACCATGGTGGTCAACCCGCTGAGCAACATCGCCGAGCGCATTCCGCTGCTGCCGCGCCGGTCCAGTCGGCGCCCGCCGCCACCGCGGACCGTACGCTCCCAGCGAGTGGTCGACCCGGACCCGACCGACCTCGAGCGACCGACCGAGCCCCATTAGGCTCTGGCACCGTCTACGATGGCGTCGCGCGACCCCCGGTGCGCTCCCAGCGGGCGACTGAGTCTGCAGCCGAGACAGGTCACTGTCATATGACAGACGCTATCCGCCGGTACCGAGAGGTAATGGAGCCGCGTGAGAGACTCGAACTCTCGACATCCGCTTTACAAGAGCGACGCTCTACCAACTGAGCTAACGCGGCCGGGGCCGGCTCGATGAGCCATGGCGATTGTACGACGGGTGGTGCCGCCCGCTCCCGCCGACTTGGGCGGAGGACGGCCAAAGCCGGCGCTGCCGGGCGTGGAATCAATCGCGCCGCAAGAAGTCCAGCACCACCGACTCGAAGGCGTCTTTGGCCTCGATCATCGTCCAGTGCCCGCAGTTGGGGAATACGTGGAACTCCGCGTTGGGGATGGTGCGCATCGGGATCAGCGCCATGTCCAGCGGGCTGACCCGGTCGTCGCGGCCCCAGGTGACCAGGGTCGGTGCCTTGACCCGGTGCATCATCGACCACGGCAGCGGGCCCTTGGACGCCTGCATCATCTTCACCATGTTGGTGAAGGCTTCCTTGCCGTACATCCGCCGCGCACTCGCCAACGTCTCGGCGTCGGTCGCCAGGGCCCAGCGCTCCTCAATGAGCTGCTCGGTGATCACCTTCGGGTCGTAGACCATCGACTCCAGCCACCGGATCAGGCTCTCCCGGCTGGGGTTGTCGGTGAATTCCTGCAGCAGCCGGATGCCCTCGGCCGGCCCGGGGGTGAGAAGGTTGGTGCCGATGCCGCCGATGGTCACCAGCTTGCGCACCTTCTCCGGGCTGTTGATGGCGTAGTTGATGCCGACGCCGCCACCCATCGAGTTGCCGACGATGCTGAACTGGTCCAGGCCCAGCGCGTCGGCGAACTGCCCGACCGCGCCGAAGGCCGACACCATCGGGTGCCCGCCGAAGTCGTCGCTGACCCCGAACCCGGGGAATTCCAGCACGAGGCAGCGGAAGTGCTCGGCGAAAGCCGGCAGCACCCCGCGGTAGTTGCGCCACCCGGTGACGCCCGGTCCGGAGCCGTGCAGCAGCAGCAATGTCGGGCCGTCACCGGCCTCGTGGTAGCGCAGCACCCCCTGCTCGATGGTGACCTCGCGCAGGGTCTCGTCGTGGCTCAGCTCTGCCGGCATTTCTCTCCTCAAGATCTCTCGAAGTCTTCTGACACGCTAACGCGAACGGCGCCGGTCAATGCGCCGGGGGAGCCGCACCGCGGAACGCCCTGAACCGCACCAGGTAGCGCGGTAGCCGCGACAATCCGACGCTGCGCGGCCAGTCGTCAGCGCGGAAGTAGGCGTCCGAACCGCCGTCGACAAAGATCACGCTGCCGCAGAGGAATTCGGCGGCATCGGAGAGCATGAACAGCATCCAGTCGGCCAGCTGGCCGGGATCGCCGAAGCCGCCGACCGGTACCGGAAAGCTGCGGACCGCGGTCTCCTGCCTGGGGGAGGCGAGCTGCTTCTCCAGCAGCGGCGTCATGATCGCCCCCGGCGCCAGGGCGTTGAGCCGAATCCCCGCCCCCGCCCACGGCGGCTCGACGGCCCGTCGGCGCACCCAGTGCGACACCGCGATCTTGGAGGCCGCGTAGGCGAACGACGGCGCGCCCGGCCCGAGCAGTCGCAGCCGGCGCAGCGCCTTGGCCGCTTTCCCGGCCAACAGTGCCCGCACCGCCGATCGCGGCACCACCGGCACCGTGGTCGTCGAATTGCTGGCGACGACCACCACTTTGGCGGCGCCGGATGCGGCCAGCGCCGGGCGCCATGCCTCCAGTAGCTCGACGACCCCGAAATAGTTGACCTGCAGGATCAGCCGCGTCGCGCCCGGGGTGGGCCCGACGCCGGCGGCCAGCACCGCACCGTCCAAGCGACCCCCGCACAACGCGAGCACTTGCTCCCCCGCCGCTGCTCGTCCCTCGGGGCCGGACAGGTCAGCGATGACCTCGGCATCGCGCAGGTCGACGCCGATCACGGTGTGCCCGGCCGCGCGCAGCTTCTCCGCGGCCTGCTGCCCCATACCGGATGCCGAGCCGGTGACCGCGTAGACGCCCACGGCTATTCGCCGACCACGCCGCGCAGGCCGTCGGCGCCGAACGCCGGCTCCAGCATCGCCGTGAAGTCCGGGCCGCGGCGCAGCATCTGCCCGCCGTCGACGTTGATGACCTGGCCGGTGATGTAGCCGGCAGCGTCGCTGAGCAGGAACAGCGCCAAGTCGGCGACATCTTCTACCTCACCGACCCGCGGCAGCGGGGTGCTGACCCGGTAGTCCTCGGCCAGTGCCGGGGTATCGAGGACCACCGACACCAGGTCGGTGCGGGTCAGGCCGGGGCGGATGCTGTTGACCCGCACCCACGAGGCACCCAGTTCGTCGGCGGCCAGCTGCATCAAATGGTCCAGCGCCGACTTGGTGGGACCGTAGGCGCCGAACCAGCGGTGGGTGTTGCTGGCCGCGATCGAGGAGATCCCGACGAAGGAGCCGCCGCCGCCACGCACCAGCGCCCGCCCGGCGTGTTTGAGCACGTACATGGCGCCGTTGATGTTGAGGTCAACAGTGCGCCGCCACGCCTCCGAGTCGATCTGGGTGATCGGACCGATGGTCTCCGAACCGCCGGCGCAGTGCACCACCCCGTGCAGCCGACCGCTTCCGCTCACGGCGGCGTCGACGGCTGCGATCACGCTGTCCTCGTCGGTGACGTCGGTCGCCTGGTGGCGTACCCCGATCTCGTCGGCCACCGCGGCCAGCCGCTCGGCATTACGGCCGACGATCAGCACATCGGCCCCGGCGGCGGACAGCGCGGCCGCCACCGCCTTACCGATACCGCTACCGCCACCGGTGATCAGGTAACTGCGGCCGTCGAACGAAATCCGCGACGAAAGTGTCACACCGACCCCTCACACCAAAACTGGAACATGTTCTACCCATGGAACCATGCTGGCCGGAGCTGTGGCTACGGCTGGTCGCGACGGGCCACGTCAGTGGCCTTGGCGGTGCGCCAGTCGGGTACCTCCGGCGGCAGCGCGACCGGAAACTTGTTGTCGTTATGCGCCGACCAGTGCGCGTGGCCGAGTTGATGGATATGGAACCCGTGGCGCAGCGCCTCGGAAAAGCCCATGGCGTCGGCGGCGGCGTTGACCGAGTCCTTGATCAACAGCGCGGCCATGGTCGGAAGCTGCGCGATGCGGCGGGCGAACTCCAGTGTCTTGTCCGCCAGTTCCTCGACACCGAACACCTTGGAGACCATTCCCAGCCGGTAGGCCTCGTCGGCATCCAGCGAGTCCCCGGTCAGCAGCAGTTCCTTGGCCTTGCGCGGGCCGAACTCCCACGGGTGGGCGTAGTACTCGACGCCCGGCATGCCCAGACGCACCCCCACCACGTCGGAGAACCGGGCGTTGTCGGCGGCGACGATCAGATCGCACGCCCAGATCAACATCAACCCGGCGGAGATGGCGTTGCCCTGCACCTGCGCGATGGTGATCTTGCGCAGCTCCCGCCAACGGCAGGTGTTCGAGAAGTAGTAGTGCCACTCCTGCAGGTAGGTTTTCTCGACGACCGGTTCCCGGGTGCCGCCGTGGCTCCGGAAACTCGGGTGCTGGCCCGGCCCGGCCCGGCGCTCGGCCACCGCCGCCTCCGAGCCCAGGTCGTGGCCGGCGGAGAAATTCTCACCGCGCGCCGCCAGTATCACCACCCGCACGGCGTCGTCGGCCTCGGCCCGGGCGAACGCTTCGTCGAGCTGCACCAGCAGGGTGCGGTTCTGCGCGTTGTGGGTCTCCGGACGGTTCAGCCAGATCCGGGCGATGCGGCCGTCGTCGAGGATTTCGTAGTCGACGAGATCGCCGACCTGCTCTGATGTGGTCTCCGATGTCGCCACTGGACCTCCGCCCTCGTTGTCGTCCGCCTCACAGGTTACGGCGCACTTCGCTAGAGTCGACGGCATGCCTGCTAAATCCGAACCCGCCGAGATCGACGACGTGGAACCGCTGGCCGACAGCACCGCACGCCAAGCGCGGCGAGTCGTAGCCGCCTACGCTGAGGACGCCGACGAGTGCCGGGTCTTCCTGTCCATGCTGGGGATCGGTCCGGCGAATACCGAGAAGCCCGGGGCCTAGCGGTGCCGGGGTCGGGGGGCCAGGCCGACTTCGTGGTGGTGGCCAACCGGCTGCCGATCGACATCGACGTACTGCCCGACGGCACGACGGCGTACAAGCGCAGCCCCGGCGGGTTGGTCACCGCGCTCGAGCCGCTGTTGCGCAAGCGCCACGGCGCCTGGGTGGGTTGGCCCGGCACTCCGGACGGGCCCGCGGAGCCGATCGATATCGAGGACCTGCGACTGCATCCGGTAGCACTGAGCGCCACCGATATCGCCGACTACTACGAGGGATTCTCCAACGCGACACTGTGGCCCTTGTACCACGACGTGATCGTCAAGCCGATCTACCACCGGCAGTGGTGGGAGCGCTACGTCGACGTCAACCGCCGGTTCGCCGAGGCCACGTCGGAGGCCGCCGGACCGGGCGCGACGGTGTGGGTCCAGGACTATCAGTTGCAGCTGGTGCCCAAGATGCTGCGAAGTCTGCGTCCGGACCTGACCATCGGATTCTTCCTGCACATCCCGTTCCCACCGGTGGAGCTGTTCATGCAGCTGCCGTGGCGCAGAGAGATCGTCGACGGCCTACTCGGCGCCGACCTCGTCGGTTTCCACCTGCCCGGCGGCGCGCAGAACTTCCTGTTCCTGTCCCGCAACCTGACCGGCGCGGCCACCTCGCGCGGCGCGGTGGGGGTTCGCGGCAGGTTCGGCGAGGTGAGTCTGCCTGACCGAACCGTGCGTGTTGGCGCCTTTCCGATCTCGATCGACTCCGGCGAGCTCGACCACAAGGCGCGTGAGCGGGGAATCCGGCGGCGCGCCAAGGAGATCCGGGCCGAATTGGGTCATCCGCGCAAGATCCTGCTCGGCGTGGACCGGCTGGACTACACCAAGGGGATCGACGTCCGGCTCAAGGCGTTCAACGAGCTGCTCGCCGAGGGCCGCGCCAAGCGCGACGACACCGTGCTGGTGCAGCTGGCGACACCCAGCCGGGAAAGGGTGGAGAGTTACCAGATCCTGCGCGAGGACATCGAACGCCAGGTCGGTCACATCAACGGCGAGTACAGCGAGGTCGGTCACCCGGTGGTGCACTACCTGCACCGCCCGGTCCCCCGCGACGAGTTGATCGCGTTCTTCGTGGCCAGTGACGTCATGCTGGTAACCCCGCTGCGCGACGGGATGAATCTGGTCGCCAAGGAGTACGTGGCTTGCCGCAGCGACCTGGGCGGCGCCCTCGTCTTGAGTGAATTCACTGGTGCGGCAGCAGAATTGAAGCAATCCTACTTGGTCAACCCGCACGACCTGGAGGGCGTCAAGGATGCCATCGAGGCGGCGATCAACCAGAACCCCGAAGACGGCCGCCGGCGTATGCGTGCGCTGCGCCGCCAGGTGCTGACCCACGACGTCGACCGCTGGGCCCGATCCTTCCTGGACTCGCTCGCCGAAACGGCCGACTAGCTCAGCTGCACAGGTGAATCGGGTTGTCCTGACAGGTCAGCGGGTAGCGGACCACCGGGTTGGGCAGCGGCGACACGAACGTCAGGGTGAACGGGTGCTTTTCGAGCCCGGGCTGCCAGCCGCAGACCGCATTGTGTGACTGGGTGTAGGTGCCGCGCAGCGACGTGTCGAACTGGTACATCTCTTCGCTGCCGGCGGTGCTGCCGTCCGGGCATCGGGTACCGGCCAGCAGCGGCGTGTGGTAGGACCACAGGCCGTTGGACAGCCGGTAGGAGCCGGCCTGCCCCGGCGGGCCGTTGCTTTCGACCTGCAGCCGGCAACCGATCGCCAGATTCAGCGGCACCCGGCCGTCGCCCACGGTGGGCACGCACAGCGGGTAAATCTTCCACGTCGCCGTGGTGCCGGCGCCGTTGTAGGTGTAGATGCCCTCCAGGGTGCCTTCCGGCAAGGCATCGTCGTCCGCGGCGGCCTCGACGGCCAGCCCGGCGCTCGCCGCCACCGCGATGCCGAACGCGGCCAGACCGCGAATGAGCTTCCTCATGGCGCAATCCTCTCAGCTAGATCGGCGCGATGTTGCTGATCAGCCACTTGCTGTCGACCTTGCGGAAGTCGACCCGCAGCCGACTGCCCTCGTAGAACTTCTCCTTGGACTTGCCCGTGACGGTGCGGTTGACGAACACCAGCACCGAACCGGTGGTCCGCTTCGCGTCCAGCGGTCCCACGCCGACGACGTCAACCTGGTTCACCAGCTGCTTCTCCCGGGCCTGCGGGATGATCTCGTTGACGGCCCGGGCCTCGAACTCACGCCGGTAGTCGTCGGTGAACATCGGATAGGTTTCGGTCAGGCTGCGTTCCACGGTGGTGTAGTCGTAGCCGAGCACCTTGGGGATCTCGTCG
This sequence comes from Mycolicibacter algericus DSM 45454, assembly GCF_002086455.1. Lineage (GTDB taxonomy): Bacteria > Actinomycetota > Actinomycetes > Mycobacteriales > Mycobacteriaceae > Mycobacterium > Mycobacterium algericum. The sequence goes on along the minus strand of NZ_MVHC01000007.1, from coordinate 29,820 downwards.
GCGGTCAGCTTGGCCAACTCGGTGCGGGCCAACTCCTGCCCCCGCGTCGCGACCCGGCTCCAGTACAGCGAGCCGGCGGTGGCGCCCAGACCGACGAACACTCCGAGCAGGACCACCAGCAGAGCCACCAGGGCCGACCATCGCCGGTTCATCGACTGCCGTCCGGCCATTTGAGGTCGTAGGCGGTCATGTTGCCGGCATCGTCTTCGTGCACGATGATCCGCAGCGCGTAGGGCTGCGACGGCTTGTTGACGCCGTCGGCATCCGTGGCGGTCGCGCGCATCGCGACCAGGACCGAGGCGTTGCCGGCCACTTCATCGCGATCCTCAAGGGCTGCGGCGTTGATGACCGCCTCCGAGCTGTGCTTGGTCTCTCGCAGCAGCGCCTTGAGGTTGTCCGCGTTGCCGGCCATGGTGTCGCGCAGCGGTCCGCTGGTGCCGGCCACGAAGCGGTCCACCTGCTCGTTGATGGTGTCGGGCGTGTAGGTGTACATGTTCAGCACGGTCTGGACCGCGGTGTCGACGAAGCGCTGGTCACGACTCTCGGCCGCGGTGGCGTGCCGGTGTTGCAGCAGCAGCACGCCGACCAGACCGCCCAGCACGACGCTCGCCACCAGGGCGGCCGCTGCCGCAACGACAGCGGCCTGACGCGCGTTGGGCTGTCGCCGCGGCGGTGGGCCGACCGGGCGGACCGCCCGCACGGCGGCCCGACCCGGGGTCGGAACGACGGTCGTGGCGACCTCGGCGGCGTCACCGGCCGGTCCGGCGGCCCGCGAGGCCCGGCGACGAGCTCTGGCCTCCTCGGGACCGGTCACGTCTGCCTCGGCTCGAGCATCAGGTCGGCCCAGTTCTCGGCCGGCAGCCATTTGTCGGCCCCCGAGACGAACACTCCGGTGCCGCCCGCCGGGTCGACGAACTTCCCGGTGCGTTGGTCATAGCTGCTGTAGGCGACCCCGTTGGCCTGCGCCTCGGCCGGCAATGGTCCGGGAGCGGGCCCGGGGGCCGGTCCCGGCGCGGGGTCCCGTCCGTAGGGCGGCAGGCCGCCGTTGCCGCCGGGGCCGGTCGGCAGGTTCTGGTCCGGCGGGGCGTAGTACGGCCACGGTGCCGGCGGATTCGGGCCGAGTTCGTTCGGCGGGTAGGGCAGCGGGTACGGCGGATTGGGCGCCGGACCGGGACCGGCCGGCACACCGGGAGGCAGCGCGACCACCGGCGGGCCGGGGTCGTAGTCCGAACTCGGTGGGATGTACGGGAATTTGTTCATCGGCGTGATCATCCGCGGGTCGGTGATCGGCGTGTCGTACGGCACCGGCGGACCCCGCCACGCATTGCTGCCGATCGGGACGAAACCCTTCGGGTCACGGCAGAGCTGAATGGTCGGCGCCCGCTTGCCGGGATACTCCATGCACGGGTAGTTGCGCGCCCCGCGGACCGCGACCGAATCGTTCTGGGCCGCTTTGCAGTACAGCTCCTTGGGCAATTCACGCACTGTCTCATCAGCGGGCGTGCGCATCTCGGTGAACGGCAGGAACCCCACCGTGCACGGCGGCGGGTCGTGCATGTCGATCTTGAAGTCCAGCTTGACGCCCTCTTCCATCGGGACGCCACCGGCAACCGTCATCAGCGCCGCCATCAGTGCGGGGAACACCACCAGCGCCTGCTCGATCGAGTTGCGGTAGATCACCCCGACCCGGCCGAAGTTGGCAATGCTGGCCGCCAAGGTCGGGAACGAGGCCCGGATCCCGCTGAAGGTGGTGTTCGCCTCGTCGGCGACACTCGGCAGGACCTGCAGCACCTCGCGGAGTTGCGGATCGGCATTGCGCACCTCGGTGGTGACCACCGCCAACGATCGGGCCAGCGTCTTGATGTCGTCGCCGCTGCGGATCTGGGCATCCAGGAACGGTTCGAACTGATCGATCAGGCCCTCGGTCGCCGCGAAATTGGTGTTGGCTTCATCGATCAGCTGCCGCGACGACGCGATCATCCGGGCCAGCTCCTGCCCGGAACCGTTGAAGCCCTCGAAGGTGTTGCGCAGCAGGTCGCGAAGGCGGCTGTTGGCGACGCTGTTGACCAGTGTCTGGGCCTGGTCGAGCATCCCAGCGATGTCCTGGCCTATCGCGGTGCGGTCCTGGCCGATCCGCGCGCCGTTGTGCAGCGCCCCGGCGGCCGCGGCTCCTTCCGGTGGAACCAGGTCGATGTACTGCTCCCCGATCGCAGACATGCTCTTGACGGTTGCGGTGACGTTGCCCGGGACCTTGGTGCTGCTGTTGAGCCGCATCTGGGCGTCGATCCCATGGTCGGTGAGACGGACGTCTTCCACCCGGCCCACCGTCACGCCGCGGTAGGTCACGTTGGCGCTCTGGTAGATTCCGCCGCCGGCGATGAAATCGGCGGTCACCTTGTAGGTTCCGATCCCCATCCGGCTGGGCAGGTGCAGGTACAGGATCGAGATCGCGCCGACGGCCAGCACGGTGACCACGGCGAAGATCCCGAGTTGGATTCGGACGAGGCGGGTCAGCATCGCAGGTCATTCCTCATATCGGACAGCCGTGCCGGGCGGGATCTTGAACGGGTCGGCCGCCTGCCCGGACAGGTTCGCCATTTCACCGATCAAGAAGTCGGGCGGATTGAGCACGTCGTGCATGTGCGGCATGTTCGGGTCGAACGCGCCGGTGGTGAACACGGTTTCGCCGAATCGCCGCAGCGTCATGTCGAAGGTGACGTAGACGTTCAGGAAGTCGCCGCGCACCGCGTTGCGCAGATACATCGACGGGAACGGGAAGGTCGGAATGAACGGGAACGCCGTTACCAACTCGTTGGCGTTGTCGGCGAACGCCTTGATGACCGGGTAGAGGTCCTTGATGTCGGCGGCGAAGTCCTCTTTGGTCTCCGTCATGATCCGTGACCCGACGGTCGCCAACCGCTGCAGCGCTCCGAACGCATCCACGATGTTGGCGCGGTTGTCGTTGAGCACCTGCAGCGCACCCGGCATGGTCTCCAGGGCCCGCGCGAGGCTGGGGGCACTGCGGGCCAGGGTAACGCCGATCCGGTTGAGCCCCTCGGCGGCGGCGATGATGTCATGGGCCTGGCGGTCCAGCGATGCCGTCAGCTCGGCGAGCCGGGGCAGCAGTCCGGCGAAGGTGCCGGCCCGCCCGGCGACCGCCGCGTAGGCCTCCTCGGTGATGTCCTGCAGCGCGCCGAGATTGCCCTGGTTCACCACCACGCCCAGTGAGGACAGCACCTCTTCGGTGCTGGGGTAGCGCCCGGTGCGGCTGAGCGGGATCTGGTCGCCGGGAGCGAGTCGGCCGGTCGGGGCCTCGTCGTGGGGTGCGGAAAGTTCGATGTGCTGGGATCCCAGCAGCGAGGTCTGGGCGACTTTCGCGGTGGCATTGGCCGGAAGCTGAACATTGCCGTCCAGCGACAGTTTGACCGCCGCAAAAAAGCTGCCGTCCGGTTGCTGCACGGCTTCCAGACCGGAGACGCTGCCCACGGTGACGTCGTCGACCATCACCGGCGAGTTCTGCGGCAGCGTGGTCACGTCCGGTAGTTGCACCGTGATGTTGTAGGACCCTCGGCCGTGGCCCGCGGTGCCCGGCATGTTCAGCGAGTTCAGCCCACCGAACTGGCAGCCGGACAGCACCAGCGCTCCGGCCCCCAGAACGCAGGCAAGAGATTTCACCCTCATCCGCCCTCCCGTGGTGCGCCGGCCCCGGGCCGCTGCGGGCCGTGCGGACCGGGTGCCTGGCCCAGCTGTCCCGGCTCCGACGGCGGCAGGAACAGCGCGGCGACGTCATCGGTGCTCGGCGGCGTGACACCCGGTGCAGGCATCCACTTCAGGTAGGGCACCGGTGTCTGCGCCTTGGCTTCGGTCTCCGGGGTGTCGTAGATGATCTGGCCCTTGTAGGCGGTGATCGAGTTGATCGGATGGAACAGGAACGGCACGAAGTTCATCGACCAGCGCCGCATCACCGGCCCCATCCGCTCCTTGCAGATCTCGGCCCGCTTGAAGTTGTCCGGCACCGAGCCGACGTCGAAGATTCCGCCGCAGATGAACTGCACCGGGTTGGCGAAGTCGGGCAGCGACAGCAGACCGCTCAGGGTGCCCTGCGCGGGGTTGTAGATCTGGTAGAAGTTGACCAGGCCGTGCGGGGTGATGTGCAGCACCTGCTCGAAGTTCTCACTCTGGTCGCTGAGCAGCTTGCTGAACTCCGAGAGCTTGTTGACCTGCGCGATCAACGCGTCGTTGTTGTCGTGCAGGAATCCGCGCACGTCGCGCAGCGCCTGGTTGAGGGTGCCCAGCGTGACATCCAGGTCGACCGAGCTGTCTGCGAGCACCGCCGAGACGGCCGCGGCATGATCGGTGAACTGCACGATCTGCTCGTTGCTGCCGGACAGTGCGTCGACCAGCACCTGCAGGTTCTTGACGGTGCCGAACAGATCCGTGCGCGAGTCACCGAGCCGTCCTGTGGTCGCCGACAGCTCCCGCAGTGCGCTGCGGAACGAGTCCCCGTTGCCGTCGAAGGTGTCAGCGGCCTGGTTGACGACCGCGCTCAGCGCGCCGTTGAGTTTGCCCTGCTCGGGCGCCAGTTGCGCACTGAGCTGCGTCAGTTCCTTCTTGACCTCGTCCCATTCGACCGGGACCGCGGTGCGGTCTTCGCCGAGCACCGCGCCGTCGGCAAGCCGCTCGCCGCCGGTGTAGGCCGGAGCCAGTTGAATGACCCGCGCCGAGACGATGTTGGGCGCCATCAGCACCGCGTGCACGTCGGCCGGCAACGGCACGTCCCTGTTCACCGACATGGTGATCTTGACGTTCTCCGCGCGCGGCTCGATGGACTCGATCCGGCCGACCGGTACCCCGACCACCCGAACGTCGTCGCCCGGGTACAGGCCCACCGCCGAGGCGAAGTAACCGGTGATCCGGTAGCCGCGCTGCGCCGGCAGCACCAGGTACACACCGGCGGCCAGCAGCGCGGCCAGCGCCCCGGCGAGCAGAATCCGCAATGACGGTCGCGTCATGGCGACTTCGGCTTTATCACGGTGCGCTCGGAGATCATCCCGCGCAGGTAGTCGGCCAGGCTGTCCGGTAGCTTGCCGGGCTGGAAGTACATGTCGAGCAGCACCTCCGACATGGTGGGCGGCGGCATGCCGTAGAGGTTGATCTGGAAGCCCGGACCCGAGGCCACCACCTCACCGAGCGTGGTGGCGTATCCGGGCAGCCGCTCCATCGCCCCGGCGATCCGGTCCTTGCGTTCGATCAGGTTGTCCATCACCAGGTTGAGTTTGTTCAGGGTCGGGCCGATTTCGGCCTTATTGTCGGCGACGAAGCCGGAAAGCTGCTGCGACACATCGTCGATACCGCCGATCAGCGCACCGATCGCTTGACGGCGTTCGTCCAGCGCTGCGAAAAGTTGGTTGCCGTCGAGCACCAGCTGGTTGACCTGCTCGGCACGCTGGTTGAGTACTCCGGTGACCGACTTGGCGTGGGTCAGCAACTGGCCCAGCGCTTCATCGCGGCGGTTAATGCTGCGCGACAGGGCGGCAACCCCGTCCAGCGCCCCGCGCAACTGCGGCGTCGCCTCGCGCATCGAATCGGTGAGCACCTGCAACGCTTCCTCGAATCGCGGCTTGTCCAGATCCCGGGCGTTGCCGCCGAGGTCCTGCAGCGCGTTGTTGAGGGTGTACGGGGCACGGGTGCGGTCCAGTGGAATCTCGGTGACCGAACCGGCGCCGGCGGGCGTGATCGACAGTGCCTTCTCGCCCAGCACGGTGTCGGTGCGGATCGCGGCCAGCGACTGGTCGCCCACCCGGATGTTGCGGTCGACGGAGAAACTCACTTTCGCGCTGGCTCCGGCCAGCACCACCTTGGTCACCTTGCCCACCCGGATACCGGACACCGTCACGTCGTTGCCGGGAATGATGCCGCCGGCGTCGGCGAAATAGCCTTGGTAAACCTTGCCCTGCGGCCAGAACGGCAGGCTGGTGTATCCGAAGGAGACCAAGAGCACGCATGCCACCAGTGCGATGCCCAATGTGCCGGTGCGAACCGGGTTTACGCGGTCAATTTTTGACAGGAGAGCACCTCCCCTTGCTGGTGTCATTCTGGCCGCCCATCGGCAGAATGATGTCGCTGCCCGCCGGCCCGTTCAACTTCAGGGAGACCGTGCAGTAGTTGATGTTGAAGAACGAGCCGTAGGCGCCGAGCGCATTGAGCCGCAGGTAGTTCTCCTCCAGCGGGTCGATGACGTCGTTGAGTTCCTGTTTGCGCTTATCCAGCACGGTGGCCAGCGGCCGGGCGTTCTCGATCACGCCCTGCAGCGGCCGGCGGGTGCGGCGCAGTGTGTCGGTCAGGTCGGTCTCCACCGACGCCAGCGGTCCGATCGCCCCGGCGATCGCGTCCTTGCCCTCTGCCAATCCGGTGATCAGCTGCTGCAGCCGGTCGACGGTGGCGTCGAACTGCTCCCGCTTGTCATCGACGGTGGACAGCACCGTGTTCAAGTTGTTGATCACGTCGCCGATCAGCTGGTCGCGGGAGGCCAGTGTGGTGGTGAACGAGTTGGTGCTGGAAAGCATCTGCGTCAGCGCGCCGCCCTGGCCCTGCAACAACTCGATGATCGCGTTGCTGACCTCATTGATCTTGTTGCCGTCCAGACCCTTGAGCACCGGGCGCATCCCGCCCAGCAGCGCGTCCAGGTCCAGCGCCGGCTGGGTGTTCTTCCGCGCGATGGTGCCGCCGGGCGGTAGTTTGCGCAGATCGCCGGCGCCGGAGGCGATCTCCAGGTACCGGTCGCCGACCAGGTTCTCGTAACGGATCAGCGCGCGGGTCGAGTCGTAGATCTGGTAACGCTTGTTGACGTCGAAAGTGACGTTGACGCTGTTGTCGCCGGCCAGCTCGACGCGTTTCACCGTGCCGACCGGGATTCCGGCGATCCGCACATCCTCGCCGCCCTTGAGCCGGGAGGCACTGGCGAAATTGGCGTGGTACGTGTGGTTGGACGCGAACCGGAACTCGCCGAACACCACCACCAGCCCGGCCGACACCAGCAGCATGGCGAGCGTGAAGATGGAGACCTTGATCAGCGTGCTGCGGGTGCTCATCAGTACTCGTCCCGTTCGGCAAAGGCCCCGTTGAACAGGAACTGCGCGGTCGACGGCGCGTCGAACTGCACCTCGGTGTTCGGCTGAAACGGGATGTAGGCGCTGTCGGTGACCAGGAACGGCGACCGGAACCAGGAGCCGCCGTACTGCTTGCTCGGAATGTCCGGCAGGCCACGACAGTTGGGGCCACCGGTCGCGTTGGCCACCGGCAGGCTCTCCGGATAGGTGTAGGCCGGTGCGCCCGGGATGAAGCTGGAGTGCACGTAGAGCGCCGGCTTGGTGCCACCGATCGACGGACCGAATTTCTCCAGCGCACCTTGGATTCCCCGGAACAGGCAGCCGAACTCCGGCGAGTACTCGGCCAGCAGAGAGCCCAACGCCCGGAACCGGGTGATGCCGGCGATGAAGTCGTCAGCGGCCGGCGCGAACGTGTCGTAGCCGTTGTTGGCCAGCCCGGTGGTCGCCAGCAGCGCCTTGTTCAGGTTGTCGCGCTGGTCGACCAGCGTCTTGCTGATCGTCGGAACATTGTCGAAGATGGTCGCCAGATCCGGGGCGGCGTCGCCGTAGATGTTGCCGACCACCGCGGTCTTGGCGAAACCCGACTGGAGCTGCGGCAGTTTCGGGTTGAGCTTCTCCAGGTAGCCGTTCAGCCCGGACAGCAGCGCGCCCAGGTTGTCGCCGTTGCCGCGCAATCCTTCGGCCAGCGCGCTGATAGATCCGTTGAGCTGCACCGGGTCGATCTTGTCCAGCAGATCGGTCAACTTCTGGAACAGCGTGTTGGCTTCCAGCTGCACGTCGGAGGCCTGCACATCGGCGCCGCTGCGCAATGCCTTACCCGACGGCACCGGCGGCGGAATGAACTCCACCGCCTTGGCTCCGAAGATGGTGTTGCTGGCGATGTGCACGGCGGCGTTCGACGGGATGTATCGCATCGCGGCGCTGTCGATGGCCAGCGCGAGCTTGGCCTGCTGGCCCTGATACGTGATCTCCTTGACCTTGCCGATCTGGATACCGCGGTATTTGACCTTGGCGTCCCTCTCCATCACCAGGCCGGCCCGCGGCGACGTGACGGTGACCTTATCGGTGGAGCTGAAGACGGAGACATAGGACAGATAGGTGAAGACGGTGGCGGCAACCAGGAGCGCACCCAGGACTGCCGCGGCAATCCGCACCTGGGTACGCCTCGATCCGTTTTCCACCCGTATGTCCTTGCTATCCCGAGAGGTTGAAGTTACCGGACCCGCCGTAGACGGCGAGTGAAACGAACAACGTAATGACTACCACGACCACCAGCGACGTGCGCACCGCCTGACCCACCGCGATACCCACGCCGACGGGTCCGCCGGCCGCGTTGAAGCCGTAGTTGGTGTGCACCAGCATCACCGCGATCGACATGATGATCGCCTGCAGGAAGGACCACAGTAGGTCGGTCGGAATAAGGAAGGTATCAAAGTAGTGGTCGTAAAGGCCTGGCGACTGCGCGTTGATGAACACCGTGGTGGACCGGGCCGCGAAGAACGCCGCCAGCACCGACAGTGAGTACAGCGGGATGATCGCGATCAGGCCCGCCACCAGCCGGGTGGATACCAGATACGACACCGCGTGTACCGCCATAGATTCGACGGCGTCGATCTCCTCGGCGACCCGCATGGCGCCGAGCTGGGCGGTGGTGCCGGCACCGATGGTGGCCGCGAGCGCGATCCCAGCCACCACGGGTGCGACGATGCGCACGTTGAGGAACGCCGACAGGAACCCGGTCAACGCCTCGATGCCGATGTTGCCCAGCGACGAGAATCCCTGCACCGCGATCACGCCGCCGGAGGCCAGGGTCAAGAAGGTGGCCACCCCGACCGTGCCGCCGATGATCGCCAGCGCGCCGGTGCCCATGGTGATCTCGGCGATCAGCCGGACCGTTTCCTTGCGGTACTTGGTCAGCGCGTTGGGCACGTAACGAATCGACTCGGCGTAGAACAGGGCCTGCTCGCCGAAGTTGTCGTAGGCCTTGGGCGCCCACCGGAACAGCCGCCGGAATCGCAGCGTGGCGTCGTAACTCATTTGACCAGCACCCGCACGCTGATCGCGGTCATGACGACGTTGATGACGAACAGACAGATGAAGGCGTAGACGACGGTCTCGTTGACCGCGTTGCCGACCCCCTGCGGACCGCCCTTGGCGGTCAGCCCGCGGTAGCACCCGATCAGCCCGGCGGCGGTGCCGAACAGCAGCGCCTTGATCTCGGCCATCACCAGCTCCCCGAGCCCGGTCAGCACGGTCAGCCCGTTGATGAAGGCGCCCGGGTTGACGCCCTGCAGAAAGACGGAGAATACATAGCCCCCGACCAGGCCGATCGCGCACACCAGGCCGTTGAGCAGCAGCGCGACGAACGTCGAGGCCAGCGCCCGGGGTACCACCAGCCGCTGGATCGGGTCGATGCCGAGCACCCGCATCGCGTCGATCTCTTCGCGGATGGTGCGCGCGCCCAGGTCCGCGCAGATCGCGGTGGCGCCGGCACCGGCCACCACCAGCACGGTGACCACCGGGCCCAGCTGGGTGATGGTGCCGAATGCGGTCCCGGCGCCGGACAGGTCGGCGGCGCCGATCTCCCGCAGCAGGATGTTGATGGTGAACGCCACCAGCACGGTGAAGGGGATCGCGACCAGCAGGGTCGGCACCAGCGACACCCGGGCGATCATCCAGGTCTGGTCGAGGAACTCACGGTATTGGAACGGCCGGCGAAACATCGCCCGGAATGTCGCCAGCGACATCTCTACGAAACCGCCCACGGCCCGAGCCGGAACCGTGAGCTGTTCGATCAAGGCACGTCCTTCCCTCAGGTCGGGCATCCGGCTGCCGGTGGTCGCAAAACTGTATCCGGCCACCTCACGTGACCGGCGCTGTTCGCGTGATTCACCGTCCGGCCCTCGTGAGCCGGCTCATAGTAACTAGAACACGTTCGGAGTGTCAAAGGACACGTTTTAGTAAAAGAAACGGATTATTTATGCTGGTCAAAGCAATTGTGATCCACGCCTCGCTGAAACGCGTTCTAACCGCGTTCTAATCGGCGTCCATCAACTCCGAAGCTGAGAAGGTCCGCTTCGGATCGCGATCCGAGAAGTAATTCGCCAGCGTGTCCGCCAACCGGGTCGGATCCCAGGCCTGTCCGTCGGCACTGAACTTATGTTCCACCGTCGGCGCGGCCATCAGCATTACCTCAGGTCCGTACACCACGAAGACCTGACCGTTGACCGAGTCCGATGCCGGCGACGACAGGAACCGGACCAGGGTGACCACGTGCTCGGGCGACAGCGGGTCGATTTCCCCGTCGCCAACCTTGGCCTCACCGAAGACGTCGGCGGTCATCGCGGTACGGGCCCGCGGGCAGATGGCGTTGGCGCGCACGCCGTAGCGACTGAGCGCCCGGCTGGCCGACAGCGTCAGGGCGGTGATGCCCGCCTTGGCCGCGCCGTAGTTGGCCTGACCGACCGGACCCATCAGCCCGGCTTCCGAGGACGTGTTGATGATGCGGCCGTACACGGTTCCGGCGTCAGCATCTTTGGCCCGCTGGCGCCAATACGCGGCCGCGTTGCGCGTCAACAGGAAATGCCCGCGCAGGTGCACCGCGATCACGGCGTCGAAGTCGTCATCGGACATGTTGAACAACATCCGGTCGCGGGTGATCCCGGCGTTGTTGACGACGATGCTCAGCCCGCCCAGGCCGTCGGCGGTGCTCACCAGCTCGTCGGCGGTGGAGCGCTGGCTGATGTCCCCCGCCACCGGCACCCCCTTGCCGCCGGCGGCGGCGATCTCGTCGATCACGTCGGAGGATTCCAGCGCCGGCGCGATGTCGTTGACAACCACGGTGGCTCCGGAACGGGCCAGCCCGATCGCTTCTGCCCGGCCCAACCCGGCGGCGGCGCCGGTCACCACGGCGACCTTCCCGGTCAGATCGATCGCGCTGTTCGCAGTCATGTACGCCGCTCCTGTCCCCTCGCGGCGCCCTCGTCGCCTGCGGTTATGAATACCTCTAGTCCCCTGCCGGGCCGAGGTTAGTCGTCAACGCGGCGCAGCGCGGCACGGGGGCACTCGGCGATCGCCTGCATAGCGTGGGCTTCCCGGTCCGCCGGGACCGGCGCCATCTTGACCACGGCCTGCTCGTCGTCGTTCAGTTCGAACAGGTCGGGGTCGATTCCGACGCAAATCGCGTTGCCCTCGCAGCGATCCAGGTCCACCTCAACTCGCATGACGCTCTCCTTGCAAAGCCCGAGACGGCCACCAGCATGGTCCGTCAGTGTCCGCTAATGCCACCATACGATCCAACAGCAGCCGTACACGACGAGGTAGGGCCACTGGACCCTAGCGACTAGAACGTGTTACAACGGGCTGTCGACGACAATTTTATCGTGAGCCCGATCACCAGCGAAGGACGACCCGATGCAGATCAGTTACACCGCTGAGCAGGAAGAGCTGCGTCGCGAACTGCGCTCGTATTTCACGACGCTGATGACCCCGGAGCGCCGGGAGGCGCTGAGTTCGACGCAGGGCGAGTACGGGACCGGCAACGTCTACCGCGAAACGGTCGCCCAGATGGGCAAGGACGGCTGGCTGACGTTGAGCTGGCCCACTGAGTACGGCGGCCAGGCCCGCTCGGCGATGGATCAGCTGATCTTCACCGACGAGGCCGCGATCGCCGGTGCCCCGGTGCCGTTCCTGACCATCAACAGCGTCGCCCCGACGATCATGGCCTTCGGCACCGAGGAGCAGAAGAAGTTCTTCCTGCCCAAGATCGCCGCCGGCGAGCTGCACTTCGCGATCGGGTACTCCGAGCCGGGTGCCGGAACGGACCTGGCCTCGCTGCGCACCACCGCGGTACGTGACGGCGACGACTACGTGATCAACGGCCAGAAGATGTGGACGTCGCTGATCGCCTACGCCGACTACGTGTGGCTGGCGGCGCGGACCAACCCGGAGGCCAAGAAGCACCGCGGCATCTCGATGCTCATTGTTCCCACCACGGCCGAGGGCTTTTCCTGGACGCCGGTGCACACCATGGCCGGCCCGGACACCAGCGCGACGTACTACTCCGACGTGCGGGTGCCGGTGTCCAACCTGGTCGGTGAGGAGCACGCGGGCTGGAAGCTGGTGACCAACCAGCTCAACCACGAGCGGGTCGCACTGGTGTCGGCGCAGCCGATCTTCGTGGCGCTCGACGAGGTCCGCGAGTGGGCGCAGCACACCAAAGACAGCCACGGCAACCGGATCATCGACTCGCAGTGGGTGCAGCTCAACCTGGCCCGGGTGCTCGCCAAGGCCGAGGTGCTCAAGCTGATCAACTGGGAGCTGGCCTCATCCGACAGCGCCTCGCCGTCCCCGGCGGACGCATCGGCGGCCAAGGTGTTCGGCACCGAACTGGCGACCGAGGCCTACCGGTTGCTGATGGAGGTGCTCGGCACCGCCGCCACCGTGCGGCAAGACTCCCCAGGTGCGCTGCTGCGCGGCCGGGTGGAACGCATGCACCGGGCGTGTTTGATCCTGACCTTCGGCGGCGGCACCAACGAGGTGCAGCGCGACATCATCGGCATGGTCGCCCTGGGCCTGCCCCGCAACCGGTAAAGGACTCGTTATGGACTTCTCCACAACCGAAGCAGCACAAGATCTCTCGGGTCTGGTCGGCACCATCGTCGAGGCGGTGTGCACCCCGGAACACCAGCGCGAGCTGGACGGGCTGGAGCAGCGGGTCGACACCAAACTGTGGCGCAAGCTCGTCGAGGCCGACGTGGTGTCCAGCGCGGCGAGCGAGTCGCTGGGCGGCGGCGGCTTCGGCGTGCTGGAGCAGGCGGCCATCCTGACCGCTCTGGGTCGGCAGCTGGCCGCGGTGCCCTACCTGGAGTCGGTGGTGCTGGCGGCCGGGGCACTGGCCAAGTTCGGCTCCGCGGAGCTGCAGCAGGCCTGGGGCGCCCCGGCAGTGGCCGGCGCGAAGATCCTGACGGCTGCGACCGACGGCGACATGGGTGAGGGTCCGGTCCAGGCAGCGGCGACCGGTTCCGGCTTCCGCCTCACCGGTACCCGCACGCAGGTCGGGTTCGCCCCGGTGGCCGACGCCTTCCTGGTGCCGGCCGAAACCGATTCCGGCACACGAGTTTTCCTGGTGGCCGCCACCGATCCCGGCGTGACGGTTACTTCGCTGGCGACCACCGGCCTGGGCAGTGTCGGCCACCTCGAGCTGTCGGGAACCGAGCTGGAGTCCGGCCGTCTCGTCGGCGGCGCCGAGGTCCTCGACCACCTGAGCACCCTGGCCGCGCTGGGCCGCAGCGCCTACCAGTTAGGGGTGCTGGAGCGCGGCTTGGCCCTGACCGCCGAATACGCCCGCGAACGCGAACAGTTCGACAAGCCGATCGGCAGCTTCCAGGCCGTGTCCCAGCGGCTGGCCGACGGCTACATCGACGTCAAGGGGCTGCGGCTCACGCTGACCCAAGCGGCTTGGCGGGTCGGCGAGGAATTGCCGGCGACCAGCGAGGTCGCCACGGCCGCGTTCTGGGCGGCGGACGCCGGACATCGGGTGGCGCACAGCATCGTCCACATCCATGGCGGGGTCGGCATCGACACCGACCACCCGATTCACCGCTACTTCCTGGCCGCCAAGCAGACCGAGTTTGCGCTCGGTGGCGCTACCGGCCAGCTGTTGGCGATCGGTCGCGAGCTGGCCGACACCCCGGTCTAGGTCAGCGGTGCAGCGCATCTCCGAACGTCACCTTGAACCCGGGAAGGTCCGACAACGGCACGGTGGCGTCGTAGGTGCGCTGGTAGCCGGTGGCGCTGATCTTCCAGCCGTCGGCGGTGCGGCGGTAGGTGTCGTGATAGAACGCGGCGCCGATCAGCATCAGGTTGAAGTCGGGCATGATCACCCGGTCCTGCAGGTACCAGATGCCGGTAGCACTGTCCGCGCCGGTGAGGGTGATCTCGGGGTGGTTGACCCGGTGCTCGCTGATCAAGTTTCCCGGCAGCGATGTCCGCATGAACTCCACCAGCGAGTCGCGGTCGGAGAAGCTGTGATCGCTGCCCATCGACTTGCCGTAGTCGGCGGTGATGTCCTCGGCCAGCGTGGCGGCGAAGTCGTCCCAGTGCTTGGTGTCCAGCGCTCGCAGATAGCGGTACTTGACCTGCTTGATTGCCTCGATGTCGGCGAAGGCGTCGAATTCAGTCACCGCACCATTGCAGCACTAATGTGACCAGCATGTCAGCACCGGCTCTCATCGACGAAAAACCCACCGTCACCGGGCTGCTGGCCCCGCTGGCCGACGTCGACGACCGCGGCGTCTACTACCTGGACGATTTCATCAGCTGGCGCAGCCACATCGCGGCCGGCGCTCGGTTGGGCGCCGCGCTGCACGCCAGGCTCGATCCGGACAAGCCGCCGCACGTCGGCGTGCTGCTGGGCAATACCCCGTTCTTCTCGACACTGTTGGTGGCGGCCGCACTGACCGGCCTGGTGCCGGTGGGACTCAACCCCACCCGCCGGGGGACAGCCCTGCTGCGCGACGTGGCCCACGCCGATTGCCAGCTGGTGCTGACCGACAACAGCACCGATGCCGAGGTCGCCGGCGCGATCGATGTCGAGTCGCCCTCCTGGGCCGACGAATTGGCCGGCTTCGGCGATGCGTCGGTGACGTTCCGCGCCGCCGAACCCGATGACCTGTTCATGCTGATCTTCACCTCGGGCACCAGCGGGGATCCGAAGGCGGTGCGCTGCACCCATGAGAAGGCGGCGGCCCCCGGGCTCATGCTCGCCCAGCGGTTCGGTCTGACGTCCGCTGATGTCTGCTACCTGTCGATGCCGCTGTTCCACTCCAACGCGGTGATGGCGGGTTGGTCCGTGGCGCTGGCGGCGGGAGCATCGATCGCATTGCGCCGAAAGTTCTCGGCGTCAGGGTTCATTCCCGACGTTCGCCGCTTCGGCGCCACCTACGCCAACTACGTCGGCAAACCGCTGTCGTATGTGCTGGCCACGCCGCAGCGGCCCAACGACGCCGACAACCCGCTGCGGATCCTGTACGGCAACGAGGGCGCGCCGCGGGATCTGGAGCGGTTCGCCGAGCGGTTCGACTGCACCGTCATCGACGGTTTCGGCTCCACCGAGGGCGGGGTGGCGATCGGCCGCACCCCGGACACACCGATCGGTGCACTGGGCCCCTTGACGGGCGGGAACACCATCATCGACGTCGATACCGGCGAAGAATGCCCGCCGGGCGTGGTCGGCGAACTGGTGAACACCAGCGGACCCGGCCAGTTCCGGGGCTACTACAACGATCCCGAGGCCGAAGCGCAGCGGATGGCGGGCGGGATCTACCACACCGGCGACCTGGCGTACCGCGACGACGCCGGGTATGCCTACTTCGCCGGCCGGTTGGGGGATTGGATGCGGGTGGACGGCGAGAACCTGGGTACCGCGCCCATCGAACAGATCTTGCTGCGGCACAACGCTGTCGTCGAGGCGGTCGTTTACCCGATACCCGATCCCGCGGTGGGTGATCAAGTGATGGCAGCACTGGTGCTTGCCGCGGGGGCATCGTTCGACGTGGATGAATTCCGGTCATTCCTGGCCGAGCAACCCGACCTGGGACCCAAGCAGTGGCCGTCGTATGTCCGGGTGGCCGCCGCGCTACCGCGCACCGAGACGTTCAAGGTGCTCAAGCGGGTGCTGTCTGCCGAGGGCCTGGAGTGTGCCGATCCGGTGTTCCAGATCGAGCGCCCCTGAGGAGGGGCCGGGGCTACGTCTCCGGCCAGCCGACACACCTTGCCGGGAAATGGGCTTACCGCTACTATTTCGGAAATCTCTTCGAGTTGGCGCACCACAGGGCTATTTCGGACCGCCACCGAGCATCCACCCGGCCACGAACGACATCGGCAACCTCGTGCCGACCACGGCGTCGCCTCGACACCCCACCGGACGCAAACATCGTGACCCATCCGGCGCCCACACACCCGCCGCAGCTGTTCTGCGCGCCGAACCTGCGCTGCGCCGAGGTGGCCGGACAGCTGGTGGTACTGGATCTGTCCGCGGGCGTCTACGACGTGATCAACGAGGTCGGTGCGGCCATGTGGGCACAACTGACGCGGTTACCCGACGAGCGCAACATCACCGGCCTCGCCGAAGAGTACGGCGTCGCGCCTGCCACGCTGGAAGCCGACTTCGCCGACTTCGCCACGGCCCAGCTTGCCGCGGGTCGCCTCGTCACCGATCAGCGGACGACGCCGCCATCCGTCGAGCGGTCACCGCGGCGCACCCCGACCATTCTGCGCGCGTTGCGGGAACGTGTTGCCGCAGAGCGTGATCTGCGAAGGGGCTTTGCAACGGCCTACGCGAATCGGGTAGGGCCGACGGCCGACACCGCTGCGCCGCGCACCGCCGTGGAACTCTTGATGAGACGCTTCCGGATCGCCGAGGGCCTCTACCCGGCCCGCCAGGCTCCGCTGGATTGTTTGCCGCGCTCGCTCGCTCTGACCCGCTTTCTGCGAACCGCCGGTTGGCCGGCTCGGCACGTGATGGGCGTGGCGCTCTACCCGTTCGAGGCTCATGCCTGGGTGGAGTTGAACGGGACCGCCCTGAATGAGGGTGACCTGCGGCGCTTCACCGTGATCCAGCAGGCGTGATGCAACCGGCCCGGCCATCACTGGATGGATTCCTGGTAGCGCTGCCCACCGAGACACCGGCACGTGTCCACGGGTGGCCTGGATTTCAGCGGGTCGGCGAATCCGCGGTGTGGTTCCATGGCTTCCTCGCGAGCCCGGCATCGCTCCGACGGGAGCTGGACCTGGCGAAGTCGGCACCCTTGGCGCAGATCGTGGCGGCTGGATTGCGGCGGTGGCCTGCCGACGCGGCCGAACGTATGGTCGGCGAGTACGCCGCAGTGGTGGTGGACGGCCCCGACGCCGTCCTGTTCGGGGATCGCATGGGCCTGCGCCCGCTGTACTTCGCCTGCGGGGCGGACGGCACCGTGGTGTCGACCGACCTCGGCGCCCTGGCCCGCCAGACCGGTGCCTGGCATGAACCCGACGAGGACTACCTGGCCGATATGTTCAGCACCGGCTTGCATCTGGGGCCCCGAACGCCGTATCGCGGCATAAGCCGGCTGCAACCCGGCGAGTTCGCCAGCTGCCGGGCGGGCCGCCTGCGGGTACGAGGTGGTTGGCGTCCCCTCTCGGAACCGCGTCCCGGAACCTTCGACGAGCACCAGGATCTACTGCGCGCGACCGTCAAACATGCTGTCGCGGGGGCATTGTCGTCTGACGGTACGGACGCCGTCGAGTTGTCGGGCGGGCTGGACACCTCGACCGTCTTGGCGGTGGCCACCGGCATCGCGCCGATACATGCGCTCAGCTTCGTCCATCCCGGCTCCCCGGGCAGCGACGAGTCGTCTTGGATCCGGGCTGTGCTTCGATCGACGCCGGCACCGTGGCATCCGATCGACGCCACCGAGCACGGGCCCTTCACGGCGGGGCCGGAACTGGGCACCTTCCTGCCGGCACCGACACGCCGGATTCTCAACTGGGCGCCCAGCGCTGCCGAGGAGGCTCTTGCGAGGGGGCTGGGGGCGTCGACGATTCTCACCGGCGAGGGCGGGGACGCCGTGTTCTTCGCGGGCCTGCTTCCCTGGTACTTGGCCGACCTGTTGCGCACGGGACGATGGGCGCAACTACAGCGCGAGTCGCTGAGATGGGGCGCCCAGTCCGAACTGGGGCGTTCCGCCGCGTTCTGGGTACGGCGTGCGGCGATCGACGGGCTGCGGCGATGGCGAAGCGGCCGGACGCTCACGCTGGAACCACCCCGGCCCATCGCCGCATCGGCACCGTGGTTACGCCAGGCCTACATCGAGCGTCACCGCCTGCAGCACCGGGCACAGGTCACCACGACCGTCCGTGCGCGGTCGGTGCACGGCCAGGCCGTCGTGGAGAACGTCCTGCGCTGCGTCGAGTTCGCCAGATCCCGCCAGCTGTTCGCCCCGGAAGGCGTCGAACTGCGTCATCCGCTGTTGGCGCCGTCGTTGGTCGACGTGGCAATGACCACCCCGTGGGACATCGCCGCAGATCCTCGGATCGACCGTGCCGTGCAACGGTACGCGTTCGCCGGGCTGGTCAGCGAGACCGTACTTCGCCGGCGATCGAAGTCGATCGCCGACGAGGCGATATTGCACGGCTTTGAGCGCCATCCCCGCTGGCGCGAATACCTCGGCGCGAATCCGCAGATCGTGCAGCGCGGCTATGTCGACGCCGACGCCTGGGACCGCGCGCTGCGCTCCGCCGGCCGCATCGGTGCGGTGACTCAGTTCTACACCGCGATGCAGATCGAGGTCTGGCTGCGCCACCTGCATTACGCGGCCGACCCGACACAACGGATTGCCGAGTCAGAGTACTTTAGTCCCGGTTCGGCGGATTCCGGGAATTGATCATTGGTAGCTCGTACACTTTTGTAGCAAACAGGAACCCGATCACGGAGGTCTTACGGTGCAGAGCTACTCTTCCCCACAGGTGGTGCGCGTCGGGGACGTGCGTGATGCCACCCAGGGCAGCGGTAACTACCTTTCCGACAGCAGTACCGGCTACGGCTACATGGGCTGGTACAGCCGGCACTACGACACCCCCGACACGGTGGCACCGCTGCCGCCGCGCTGACGGCCGCCGCCGCGCGCCCGCCCCGGTCAGCGGAGCCCGTTGTCCGGCCGTTGAGTTGGCGCGGCCAACCGATCACCGCTGAGCAATGCGGGATCCGCATTGTCCGCTGCGTACAGGCGCGTGTACAGGCCGCCGATCGCGAGCAATTCGTCATGGGTGCCCTGCTCCACCGCACGCCCCTGGCTGAGGACGATGATCCGATCGGCCACCGAGGCAATGAAATCCATGTCATGGCTGACTACCAGGCAGGTTCGATCGCCGGCATATTCGCGGATCACTGCGGTCACCCTCGCCCGCTGATCCGCATCCAGGTTCTCGGTCGGCTCGTCGAGCAGTAACACCTCGGGCCGGCGGAGCAGGCACCGGGCGAAGGCGATCAATCGCTTCTGGCCTCCCGACGGCACCTCCACATCGATGACGGTGTCGTAGCCGTCTCGCACCTTAGCCGGGTCGCAGATCACGCTATGAACGTGCGCCAGCTCGCATGCCGCTTCGATGTCACTGTCGGTGGCGTCCTGTCGGCCCAGCCGCACATTTTCGCGGATGGTGTCTTTCAAGAAGAACGGGAACTGCGCAAGCTTGGACACCTGCTCACGCAGCGAATGCAGCGTCACATCGCGGATATCGCGGCCGTCCAACAGGATCCGGCCCCCCTGTGGATCCAGGAACCGGAGCAACAGATTGAAGACGGTCGACTTGCCTGATCCGATCGGACCGACCAGCGCGACCGTTTCTCCCTCCGCGATCGAGAATGACAGCCCGTCGAGTATCTTCTGGTGCGGCGAGTAACTGAATGTCACGTCGTCGAATACCACGTTGCCGCGGACCTCACCGAGCGGCGTGGCGTTCGGTCGCTCCCGCACGGTCGCCTCGGTGTCGAGGAGTTCGTACGTTGACGCAATGTGCGGAAGGATCGACTTGTACGTCGTGTACGCCAACACCATCCGCTGCACCGCCGCGAACATCGTTGGCACGTAGGCGATGAACACCACCAGGCCCGCGAAGGTGAGGCCGAAACGGTTGCTGAATGCGATACCGGTGATCAACACCAGCACCGTACTCAGTGCGATGAAAACCTGAACTCCGTTGGCCGCGGCCTGCATCCAGATCCTCATCGCGGCCATATTTCTCGTTGCGGACGTCGACGAGATGCGGAACAACTCGTTGCGTTGCCGTTGGGCATTGAAGACCTGAATCTCGGCGATACCACTGGTGGTCTCCGCGAGTTCGCTGCTCATGGCGCGGTTTGCCATCATCGCCCGTCGGGTGGCGGCCTGAAGCCTCTTTCCCGCGAGGCGAAGTGCCATCAGCGCCAAGGGGGTCAACACCAGCGACACGATCGTCATCTGCCACGACAGCGCCAGCAGATAGCTCAATGCGATCAGCAGCACCACGGCGTCGACCGCCGGTGGGACAAGGCACTCGGTCAAGAGCCGCTGAACACACGGGGCCTCTTGCTGTACTCGCTGGATAAGCGCACCACTGCGCGCACCTATGAAGAAATCCAGTGACAGCGATTGAATATGGCCGTGAACGCGCTGGAGGATCGCGCTGAGCAGCTTCCGCTCGACGTGTGCGCCGACCCAGGCGTTGGCGAAACTCAGGGCTTGCGCGAGCACCAGCGAAACCGCCCATACCGCCAGCAGCGTCGCGAAAGTCACCGGTGTTGTCAGCCAACCGAATATACCGGTGGACCCATCGCTTTCGCGGCTCAGCAACGCCCCCCGCGAGCCCCACACGTCAGCCAGATTGCCGTCCATGCCCGCAACTGCGACCGCCTGCATCAGCGGCCCGAACGCCGCGTTGGACACGAACGGCAGCGCGGTGACGAACAACCCCAGCAGGACCGAGAGCAGTACCGTGCCGCGGACCGTGTGCAGCATGACCAGGCTGCGTCGGATGTACATGGACCCGCTCCTCGATCAAGGCGTCGGCAGGGTTGTCAGTCCGCGACACCGCTTTTCCCAGCGCAAACCCGGTGACAGTGAGATGATCTGCTGATGTCGTTCCAGTAACCCGCCGACCACAGCTTCTGTGGCCAACCCGGAAAGCCCTGCGCGCCTGATGCCCCACATCGTCACGACATCCCTCGCAGCAATCGTCGCAGTGGCGTTCGTTTCGGTGACATCATGCGGCAACACCGAATCGCGTTCGGCAACACCGCAACCGACTTCGACTCAGGCGTCACCTCGGACGCCTGCCGACCCCATGCCAGCCGCCGCCTCGGAATCGGGAGAGTCCAATGGCAAGACGTATACCGTCGCGGCCGCCACGATCGCCGGAGCCACTCCGGACGGTGGCGGACGCTGGCACGCCGAGGTCGCTCAGGTGTCCGGTGGTGACCCCTCGGTGGCCGAGGCGTTCAACAAGGCCGGTGACGCCTCGGCCCGCGGCCAGATCGAGCAGGTGCGCACCGATGCGGACTCGGTACCGTCGTGGACCTTCGAAGTGAAGTCCGAGTTGTTCTTTCGGCCTACTGCGCTCGCGCAACTTCTCACCGGTGTGTACTACGCGCACGGGGCCGCCCATCCGAACAACTACGTCAGCACGGTCGTCATCGACAGCCGTAGCGCCAGGCCCATCACGTTGAGCGACCTGTTCTCCGATGAGCAGGACGGCCTCAACCGGCTCTCGGAACAGACCAAGCGGATATGGCCGACGGTCTACGGTGACGGTGGCGAGCCGATGCTCGACGAACCCGGCAACCGGCCGATCGCGGAGAACTTCGCGAACTGGATTCCGACCGCCGACGGCTTGGAACTTC
Source organism: Mycolicibacter algericus DSM 45454 (assembly GCF_002086455.1). Classification (GTDB taxonomy): domain Bacteria; phylum Actinomycetota; class Actinomycetes; order Mycobacteriales; family Mycobacteriaceae; genus Mycobacterium; species Mycobacterium algericum. Next base: position 8,298 of record NZ_MVHC01000007.1, on the reverse strand, counting down.
ATTTCGCCGACTACCAGTTCGGGCACGGTTTGCCGGTGATCACCGTGCCGTGGGCGGCGCTGACCGACGTGCTGGCGCCCGACATGGCGGTGCTTGCACAGCGGTGAGCACAAGGCTCAGAAGAGCCGGTAGGAGTCGCGTGCGATCTCGAACCCGTGACCGTCGCGGTTCTCGCAACGGATACCGGAGGTCTCGCTGACGCAGCTGTAGCCGGGCATCTTCTCGCGATCCCCGTACTGCAGCGTGCGCGCGTCGCCACCGAAGGTGGTGTCGCCGGCGCAGACGAACTCCGGCTTACCGGTGGCCTCGAGGTTGATGCCCTGGCCGTATCCGGTCTGACTCGGACAGTCTGCCGGCCGGGGCGGCGGCGACCAGTCCCGATCCCGGACGTCGCACCGGACCCAGTCCGAATCGGCCAGGCATGCGATGTTTCCGCTGGGAGACTCGAAGAAGTGCATCTCCGACTCGGCGGCGGCAGCGGCAGCGCCGCCGATCGCCGCGGCGGTCAGAGTTGCGGCGGCGACCACTGCGTGGACGAGGGCTCTCATACCGAGACGATAATCCAAAATAGAAATGAGTGCGGTTCTTCGCGAACCTTTTCCGTATCGGTGGCCTCGAAGGGTGGGGTATGGCTGCCGACCCGCCCCACCGACCACCGCGATTTCCGCCGCTTGGCACGCAATACTGAAGTAATGCCTGCTGCCCGTCGAGCACTCGTCGCGGCCCTGGTCACCGTGTTGGCCCTGGCCTCCCCTGTTTTGCCGGCCTCCCCCGCCGCCGCCGATCCGCTGCAGCCCGCGTTCGCGCAGCTCGCCGGCACCATCCCGGCCACCATCGGTATCGCCTACGCCCCGGTCGGCCAGAACCGCACCGGCACGCTCGGTACCCTGCAGAACGGGGTGGCCTGGTCGACCATCAAGGTCCCGCTGGCAATCGCGGCGATCCATGCCAACCGCCCGAATGCCCAAGACCTCGCGGCCAGAGCCGTCACCGCCTCGGACAACGACGCCGCCGAACAGTTGTGGTCTGAGCTCGGGCCGGCGCCGCAGGCCGCCCAGCAGGTGCAGGCCGTGCTGCGGGCCGGCGGTGACACCGGCACCGCGGTCGAATCCCGGCGGCTGCGGCCCGAATTCAGCGCCTTCGGCCAGACGCAGTGGCCGCTGGCCCGCCAAGCGGTGTTCGCCGCTCACCTGCCGTGCATGCCAGCTGCCGCACCCGTGGTCAGCCTGATGAAAAACACCGTGACCAACCAGCGCTGGGGCCTGGCGAAGATCGGCGCACCGACCAAGGGCGGCTGGGGCCCCGGCACCGGTGGCGGCTACCTGGTGCGGCAGTTCGGCATCGTCGGTACCCCGCGCGGCGATGTCGCGGTGGCGATGGCCGCCGAACCGAACAACGGCAGCTTCGATGCCGGGGTGGCCGCGCTCGACCAGATGACCGAGTGGCTCAGCGCCAATGCCGCCGCGCTACCGGGCGGCCGCTGCGCCGGGTAGGTTGGCGGCTAACCACTTGTTACCCGCGAGTAGGAGACAGCCATGCCCGCTCCGTCCACCGCAGAATTCGACCGGCTGCGCGCGCTGGTCGCCATCGATGACGCTGACGCCCGCCAGTCGAAGACCATCGACGAGGTCTTCACCGGCAAACCACTGACCACCATCCCGGTGGGCACCGCCGAGGATGTGACAGCGGCCGTCGCCAAGGCCCGCGCCGCCCAGCAGCAGTGGGCGGCCCGCAGCGTCAAGGAGCGCTGCGCGATCATCGAGCGCTACCGCGATCTAGTGATCGCCAACCGGGACTTCCTGATGGACGTCGCCCAGGCCGAGACCGGCAAGGCCCGTTCGGCGGCCCAGGAGGAGATCGTCGACATCATGCTCAACGCGCGCTACTACGCGCGCCAGGCCGCCAAGTTGCTGGCCCCCAAGCGGGTGCAGGGTCTGCTGCCGGGCATCGTCAAGACCGTGGTCAACCACCACCCGAAGGGCGTCGTCGGGGTCATCTCACCGTGGAATTACCCGATGACACTGTCGATTTCGGACGCCATCCCCGCATTGCTGGCCGGTAACGCCGTGGTGGTCAAACCGGACAGCCAGACCCCGTACTGCACGCTGGCCAACGCTGAACTGCTGTATCAGGCCGGTCTGCCGCGTGAGCTGTTCGCGGTGGTGCCCGGCCCGGGGTCGGTGGTGGGGACCGCGATCGTGCAGCAGTGCGACTATCTGATGTTCACCGGATCCAGCGCCACCGGCCGTTCGCTGGCCGAGCAGTGTGGCGCCCGGCTGATCGGGTTCTCCGCGGAACTGGGCGGCAAAAACCCGATGATCGTCACCAAGGGCGCCGACCTGTCCGAGGTCGCCAAGGCCGCCACCCGCGCCTGCTTCTCCAACGCCGGCCAGTTGTGCATCTCGATCGAGCGGATCTATGTCGAGCGCGAGATCGCCGACGAGTTCGCCAGCAAGTTCGCCGAGCAGGTGCGTGCCATGAAGCTCTCGGGCGCCTACGACTTCTCCGCCGACATGGGCAGTTTGATCTCCGAGGACCAGATCAAGACCGTCTCCAACCACGTCGATGATGCGAAGGCCAAGGGCGCCAAGGTTATCGCCGGCGGAAACGCCCGTCCGGACCTCGGACCGCTGTTCTTCGAGCCAACCGTGCTCACCGACGTCACCGACGAGATGGAGTGCGCACGCGACGAGACGTTCGGCCCGGTCGTGTCGATCTACCCGGTCGACAGCGTCGAAGAGGCCATCGCGCGCGCCAACGACACCGAGTACGGTCTCAACGCCAGCGTGTGGGCTGCAACCAAGGCGCAGGGTGAGGCGATCGCCGCCCGGATCAAGTCCGGCACCGTCAACGTCGACGAAGGCTACGCACTGGCATTCGGCAGCACCGCGGCGCCGATGGGTGGGATGAAGGCGTCCGGGGTGGGCCGCCGCCACGGCGCCGACGGCATCCTGAAGTACACCGAGTCGCAGACGGTCTCCACCGCCCGGATCCTGAACTTGGATCCGCCGCTGGGCATCTCGGGCCCACTGTGGCAGAAGCTGCTGACCCCGATGATCCGTCTGGTGCAGGCACTACCCGGCCGGTAGTGCTTCAACGCCTCCCGGCCCGGGGCTTACTCCGACCGGCGGCGTGCTCCAGATCCGCCAGCGCCGGTTCGATGGCATCGGCCATCTTGTGGATGTCCTCGGCGACTTCCGGCGTGGTCACGAACCCGAAGTCGAGGTGGTCGCGATAGGAGAAACAGGTGATGTTCAGCGCCACATCCATGACCGGCGGCCCCAGCGGCACCAGCGATTCCACTTCCGCGCCGGCCATGTAGAGCGGGAACGACGGGCCGGGAACGTTGGAGACGACGAGGTTGATCGGGGCGAGCCGATTCGACAGGCCGGTCGCGGTGTAGGCGCGCGCGGCAAGCTGCAGCAGCCCGGGCGGGGTGGTGTCGGTCAGTCCCATGATCTGGTGCGCAGACAGCGCCTTGGCCATCTGCTTGGCGCTCTGGGTGTTCTCGTGGATCATCTTGAGCCGCTGACCGGCGCCCTCGAGATCGGTGGCCAACGACACCGTCATCGAACTGACCTTGTTGCCGACCTCGCCCTGGCTCGCCTCGGTGCGGGTCGACACCGGGATCTGAGCGACCAACGGCTTGTCCGGCAACTCCCCGCGCTCACTCAGATATTGCCGGACGGCGCCGGCGACCATGGCGAGCACGACGTCGTTGAGTTTCACGCCGTAGGCGTCCTTGACGGCCTTGACCCTGGCCAACTCGACGCGGCAGGCGGTGATCCGCCGGTGCGGCGACACGCTGGCATTGAACCGGGTCACCGGGGCGTCGAAGTAGCGTGGCGGTTTACGTGCCACGCCCAGACCGATCGTGGCGATCTGCTGACGGACGGTCTGTTGCAGCAACCGGCCGATGCGAAACGGCGTCATGACCGCGACGTTGACCAGCGCACCGATGGCACGGCGCTCGAAGCTGGGAATGCCGTCATCGGTTGGCGATCCGATCGCTTGCGGTTCCGGTGGACGCGGCTCCGGCGTGACGTCCAGCATGATCTCGGAGAGGCCCGCGCCCGAGACGCCGTCGACGATCGCGTGGTGCATCTTGGTCAGCGTCGCGACCCGGCCGCCGTTGACCCCCTCGATCACCCACACTTCCCACAGCGGTCGGGAACGGTCCAGTTTGTAGGACATCAACCGGCCTACGAGCTCTTCGACCTCGCGGCGCCCGCCCGGGGCCGGGACGCCGATACGCCGCACATGGAAGTCGATGTCGAGTTCGTTGTCTTCGACGAACCACGGCCGGTCCAGACCCAGCGGCGCACCGGCGACCTTCCAGCGCAGCTGCGGCAGTTGCGGTAGTCGCTCGATCAGAAGTTGGCGGACCAGCTCAAAACTGTAATTCGGTGCCTGGCTGGTATCCAGGATCGCCAGCCCACCGATGTGCATGTGCCAGCCCGCAGTCTCGGCAGACCAGAACGCGGCGTCGACGCCCGAAAGTCGCTGCATCGACCGAGACTAGCCCCGCGACCCCGGTCACCGGATGCGGATCGCGGGAATCTCGCTGGGCGCATCACATGTGGTTGGCGTGTACCTCATCGGCGGGACGGGCTTCGGTCTGCTCCTTGGCCCACCGGTAGTCGGGCTTGCCGGCCGGGGAACGCTTGACCTCGTCGACGAACCACAGACTGCGGGGCACCTTGTAGCCGGCGATCTCGGTGCGTGCGCAGGTGTTGATCTCCTCCAGCGACGGTCGAGCATCGCCGCGCGGCTGCACCACCGCGGCCACGTGTTGGCCGTAGCGGGCGTCGGGCACGCCGACCACCAGGGCGTCGAACACGTCCGGGTGGGTTTTGAGGGCGGCTTCGACCTCCTCGGGGTAGATCTTCTCGCCCCCGGAGTTGATCGACACCGAGCCGCGACCGAGCATGGTGACGGTGCCGTCGGCCTCAACCTGCGCGTAGTCGCCGGGGATGGCGTAGCGCACGCCGTTGATGGTGCGGAAGGTTTCCGCGGTCTTCTTCTCGTCCTTGTAGTAGCCGACGGGGATGTGGCCGCGCTTGGCGATGATGCCGCGCACGCCGGAGCCGGGCTGGACTTCGTTGCCGTCCTCGTCGAGCACCACGGTGGTCTTGTCGATGGTGACCCGGGGGCCGCCGGTGTGCGCCTCGCCCTTGGCGACGATGCTGGTGCCACCGAAACCGGTCTCGCTCGACCCGATGGAATCGGTGATGATCCGGTTGGGCAGCAGCTCCAGCAGCTTCTCCTTGATGCTGGGGCTGAACAGCGCCGCGGTGGATGCCAGCAGGAACAGCGATGACAGGTCGTACTCTTCGCCGTCGGCCTGGGCGGCCAGCAGCGCGTCGAGCAGCGGGCGCGCCATGGCGTCGCCGGTGAAGAACAGCAGGTTCACCTTGTGGTCGTGGATGGTGCGCCAGACCTGATCGGGGTCGAATTCCGGTGCCAGCACCACGGTTTGGCCGCTGAACAGCGACATCCAGGTTGCCGACTGGGTGGCGCCGTGGATCATCGGCGGGATCGGGTGGCGGATCATCGGCGGGTTGGCGGCGGCCTGCTTGGCCAGGTCGTACTCGTCGGCAATCGGCTCGCCGGTGGCGAAGTCGGTGCCGCCGAACAACACCCGGTAGATGTCCTCGTGGCGCCACATCACGCCCTTGGGGAACCCGGTGGTGCCGCCGGTGTAGAGCAGGTAGATGTCGTCGGCGCTGCGCGGGCCGAAGTCGCGCTCCGGTGAGCCCTGCGCCAGTGCGGCCTCGAACTCCACACCGCCGTAGCGGGCGTAGTCCAGATCGCTGCCGTCCTCGACCACCAGGATGGTCTTGACGTTCGGGGTGTCGGGCAGGACCCGGGCCACCCTCTCGCTGTACTGCCGCTCGTGCACCAGCGCGACCATGTCGGAGTTGTCGAACAGGTAGCGCAGCTCGCCCTCGACGTAGCGGAAGTTGACGTTGACCAGGATGGCGCCGGCCTTGATGATGCCGAGCATCGCAACGACGATCTCGTTGCGGTTGCGGCAGTACAGGCCGACCTTGTCGTCCTTCTTGACGCCCTGGTCGATCAAGTAGTGGGCCAGCCGGTTGGCCTTCTCCTCCAGTTGGGCGTAGGTCAGCTGCTCGTCCCCACAGATCAGGGCAACCCGATCCGGAACGGCGTCGACGGCGTGTTCGGCGAGATCCGCGATGTTGAGAGCCACACCACACAAACTAGAACGTGTTACATTTCGTTTTCAAGTCGAGGCCTCAACGCGGAAAGGCGGACGCCGGTGAGCGAGTCGTCACAACAGCCCCACGCCCTGGTTGAACAGCGCGGACACACGCTGATCGTCACGCTGAACCGGCCCGAGGCCCGCAACGCGTTGAGTGGCGAAATGCTGGCGATCATGGTCGAGGCCTGGGACCGGGTGGACAACGACGACGAGATCCGCTCGTGCATTCTGACCGGGGCGGGCGGCTACTTCTGCGCGGGCATGGACCTCAAGGCGGCCAACAAGAAGGCGCCTGGCGACTCATTCAAAGACGGCAGCTACGACCCGTCGCGCATCGACGGACTGCTCAAGGGCCGCCGGCTGACCAAGCCGCTGATCGCCGCGGTCGAAGGACCCGCAATCGCCGGGGGCACCGAGATCCTGCAGGGCACCGACATCCGCATCGCCGGGCAGAGCGCCAAATTCGGCATCTCCGAGGCCAAGTGGAGCCTGTACCCGATGGGCGGCTCCGCGGTGCGTCTGGTGCGCCAGATTCCCTACACGATGGCCTGCGATCTGCTGTTCACCGGTCGGCACATCACCGCCGCCGAGGCACTGGAGATGGGCCTGATCGGCCACGTGGTGCCCGACGGTGCCGCGCTGGACAAGGCGCTGGAGATCGCCGAGCAGATCAACAACAACGGTCCGCTGGCGGTGCAGGCGATGCTGCGCACCATCCACGAGACGGAGGGCATGCACGAGAACGACGCCTTCGCGATCGACACCAAGATCGGCATCAAGGTGTTCTTGAGCGAGGACGCCAAGGAGGGGCCGCGCGCCTTCGCCGAGAAGCGCAGGCCCGAGTTCAAGAACCGCTGATGCGGATCGCGGTCACCGGCGGCACCGGCTACGTCGGTGCCCACACCGTCAAGGCGATGTTGGAAGCCGGGCACGCGGTCCGGTTGTTGGTCGCGCCGGGCTGCGGCGACGAGCCCGTCCTCCCCCGGCTTCGCGAGTTGGGCGCACTGGAGGTGCTCAACGGCGACATCCGCGACACCGCAGTGGTGACCGCGCTGCTGGACGGCTGCGACGCGGTGCTGCACGCCGCGGGGGTGGTCGGCACCAACGATCGGCAAGAGAAGTTGATGTGGGACATCAACGCCTATGCCACCGAGGCGATCCTGACCCGCGCGGTGGAAGCGCGGCTGGACCCGGTGGTGTCGGTCAGTTCGTATAGTGCGCTGTTCCCGCCGCCCGACGGTGTGATCGGCCCGGACTCGCCCACCGTGCCCGGGCGCAGCGCCTACGCCCGCACCAAGGCCTACGGCGAGCGGGTGGCCCGGCGGCTGCAGGACGAGGGGCACCCGGTCGTCGTGACCTATCCCTCCAGCGTGGTCGGTCCGGCGTTCTGGACGGCACCCGGCGTCACCGAGCGGGGCTGGGCGCCGATCGTGAAGTACCGGGTGGCGCCGGTAGTGCGCGGCGGCATGGCGATGGTCGACGTCCGCGATGTCGGCCGAGTGCATTCGTCTTTGATGCAGCCCGGTCGAGGCCCGCACCGCTACCTGTGCGGCGGGATCATGGTCGGCTTCGACGAGATGATCGCCGCGGTGGAGCGGGGCCTGGGCAAGCCGGTGCGCCGAATCCGGGTGGCCCCCAGCGTTTTCAAGGGCATCGGCCGAGTCAGCGACCTGGCCAGCAAGCTGCTGCCGCTGCCCGAGTCGCTCAGCTACGAGGCGGCCTGGCTGCTGACCTCGGCCACCCCGACCGACGACTCGGCCACGTTGGCGGATCTCGGCTTGCAGTGGCGTTCGCCCGTGGAGGCGATTGTGGAGTCTTTGCGGGCTGGGCTCAGCCCCGCTGCGCCGGTCCTGCCGCCAACCATCCCGCCGAACGTGTAACCACTGCGAAATTTCGGTGGCATTTTCGCAGCCAGTACACGTTCGGCGGTTGTGTCAGTGGTAGTTGGCAGACTCCCGCCATGGCGACACCGTTCCTGGGCAGCGAGGCCGTCCGGGTCGCGCCCCGTGGGGTGGTGTAAGTAGGGCCAGCGTTTCCGCGTGAGGCTCTGTGGTTTTCACTATGCCGTGAGA
>NZ_MVHC01000069.1 GCF_002086455.1 Mycolicibacter algericus DSM 45454 | reverse complement strand
CGTAACCCAGGTGATGGGTCAACTCCGAATTCAGGGCACGCTCGAGCACGGCCTTGGTCAGCTCGTTGAGCAAACCGTCCGCGCCGTCGATCGGGGTCCCCGATTTCACTGCATCGGCGATCAGCGAATCCAGTGTGTCGGCGCTGAACGCCTCCGCCAACCGTCGGGCCGCCGTCTTGTCCTGAGCCGGCGCCTTCGTGGACTTGGTCACAAAACACTCCTTCTGTCCGCCCCAACGGCGGTCCGATGATGGACCACCTCGGACTTACACAGATGGAATGACACGCCCCACCCGTGCGACAAACCCCGAGTCGAGCGCATGGTCCAGTACGTGCGCGGCAACTTCTTCGCCGGCGAGCAGTTCACCGACCTGGTCGACGCCCAAGCCCATGCCGAACTCTGGTGCGCCGAGAAGGCCGGGCAGCGCATCCACGGCACCACTTGCCAACGTCCCGCCATGGTGTTCGCTGAGTGTGAGGCCGGGTTGCTGCTGCCCGCCCCCGTGGCGGTCTACCAGGTGCCGATCTACGCGCAAGCCAAGGTTCATCGTGACTACCACATTCAAGTTGATCGGGCCTTGTACTCGATCCCTGAACACCTTCGTGGACAGACTGTTTCGGTGCGCGCTGACGGGGAGTTGGTCAAGGCGTTTCACCGCGGAAAGCTCGTCAAGACCCATCCCCGCCAGCCCGCCGGCGGGCGATCCACCGACCCCGCTGATCTGCCCGCAGACAAGACCGGTTATGCAATGCGGGACTTGACCCGGCTGATCACCACCGCGACCGGCCACGGCCCAGATATCGGCATCTACGCTGAACGCCTGCTCGACCACCAACTGCCCTGGACCCGGATGCGCCAGGTCTACCGCCTGCTGGGGCTGGTCAAACGCTACGGTGCGGCCCCGGTGGACACCGCCTGCGGGCGCGCCCTGGAACTCGACGTCGTCTCGGTGTCCAAGATCGCCGCGATGCTGCAAAAGGCCACCGAGAACACCCCCGCAGAGGCGCCGCGAGCAGCCTCGGGGCTGGCCCCGGCCCGGTTCGCCCGCGACCCGGGTGAATACCGACCCCACGGCCGGCAGCGACCCGACTGGCTCAGCGTCATCGACGGCGGCACCACACCCCCCACCAAGAGCAACGACAACAAGGGGCTGTGATCACCATGGCGACCAAACCCATTGTCAGCGACCCGATCTCAACCGAACTGAAGAACGTGATGCGCCAGCTCAAGCTCGGACGGATGCTCGACACCCTGCCCGAGCGGCTCACCTTGGCCCATCAACAGCACCTGTCGCATGCGGCGTTTCTGGAGTTGATCCTCGCCGACGAGGCCACCCGCCGCGACAACAGCTCAGCGGCCCGCCGCGCCCGCGACGCCGGCCTGGACGTGGCCATGCGACTGGACTCCTGGGACGACACCGCTGCCGTGCGCTACGACCGCACCCTGTGGACCGACCTGACCGGCCTGCGGTTCCTCGACGGCCCCCACGGCGCCCTGCTACTCGGTCCCGTCGGCGTCGGCAAAACACACCTGGCCACCACACTCGGCCACATCGCCGTGCGCCGCCGCATCCCCACCCAGATGCTGCGCGCCGATGCAATGTTCAAGCGGCTCAAAGCATCCCGACTCGACAACAGTACCGAAGCCGAGATGCGCCGACTGACCCAGATCCGGCTGCTGATCATCGACGACTTCGCTCTGCAACCCATGGACGCCACCGCGACCGCCGACTTCTACGAGCTCATCGTGGCCCGCCACCAGCGAGCCTCGACCGTGCTGACCTCCAACCGCAGCCCCGATGAATGGCTGGCCGTCATGACCGACCCACTGCTGGCCCAGTCCGCCGTCGACCGGCTCACCTCAACCGCGCACGAACTCGTCATCGAAGGCCAGTCCTACCGACGCCGCCAAAAGCCCTCAGTTGACACCCGGCCGACGACCGCCGATCATCCCCAATGAGCCAAATAGGTGGTCCATAGTTACTGGCCAACCGGTGGTCCCATCCTCGTGGCAAATGACAGCGTGGAGCCTCCGGATCGGCCTTGGTGGTGCGTACCTTCCGGCGGCGGTGCACACCGGCGATGCCGGCGGCCTTCA
>NZ_MVHC01000068.1 GCF_002086455.1 Mycolicibacter algericus DSM 45454 | reverse complement strand
ACAGAGACTCCCGCGATGGCCCCCTACATCAGGACCGACACGCCGCCCCTACTTACACCACCGCCGGGGACGTGAACTTACCCCTTGCCGACAGACCGTGGTACGCCCCCATCAATGCCTCTCACTATGCACCGTCAGATTGAAATACACGTTCAAAGCTGATGCGTGTCGCCAGCCGTCGACATCCAGCCAATGGGCAAATCAGCTTGCGGCAGCCGAACGAGGGGCCTACCTTGTATGGGGTCGGTTCAAGGTAAGATCCTCCCACCCGCTGCGATTGCGGTGCCCGGTAGTCCCGCAGGACGAATCAACGATAAACCCACGTTGGTTCTGTTGGCGGCTGCCTCTGCCGGAGCTCCCGCGGCAATGTCTTGCTATACACCACCACCAGCTCCCGATTCGCTCTCGTCAACGCCGTATACAGCGGCCCCTGATGCCCGCGGTTCTGTTTAAAGTCCGCCGGCTCAACCACCACGACCGCGTCGAACTCAATACCGCGGGCCGAGTCGGGGTCAAGGACCGTCACCTCCCGCCCATCCCGCTCCCACGGGCTCAGGTCGTGCATGGAGCCAACCCAACCGCGAGAGCGCAGACTCTTTCTAACCGCACTGGTGTCCGGACCGATGACGGCGACGGTACCCAACGGGTACGCCGCCAGGAGCCGATCAACCTGCGCCGTGACCGCGTCGCCAAGCTCCGCCGGCCGAACCTTCTCGACGGTAGGAGCCGGCCCCTCTTGCTGGAAGGCGTTGACTGCCCGCTCACTGCGCGGGAGCAGGCGGGTGGCGAACTCCAAAATCGGCCGCGTGGAACGGTATCCGATCGCTAGCTCGAAGGTCGCGGTGTCGTCTTCAATCGCGATCAAGTCCAGGATCTCATGCCAATTCGTCGGCGTGTGGTCGGACCGACGCTGGTTGAGATCTCCCAGCACCGTCCACCGGTCCTCGATGTTGATCTCGTCGAGCAGCAGCCAGCCCAGCGGTGTCACGTCCTGTGCCTCGTCGATGATGATGTGGCTGATACCGGCGAGGTCGGCGGGTGGACTCACCTCCCACTGGATGTAGGCGAGCAGCGGCGAATGGGCCCGCAGCGTCAGCGCATGCCGGTAGGCGGGCAGCGCGCTCAGATAGGTGCTCCACTGCGGATCGGATGTGATCGCTGCACGGTTGGCGCGCATGTATTCGTAGACCTGCTCGGCTGACATCGCGGCACCACCGTTGGCCGTGCGGATGTGCCGGATGGCGCGCCGCAGCACACGCACGAGTTTCCAGACATCATCCTGCGATTCCGGCGAGATCTCGCCTTTCGGAGGGTACTTCAGCCCGAGGATGTGCTGCCACAGCTCCGGCAGCGACAGCACCCGCAACTGCGCGGAGTTGCCGGCCAGGCGGTTGATGACGCCGAGGACGTGTTTGGAGTACCCGGCGGTCGGCCCGATCAGCAGCACATTGCCGGAAGCCCTGTCCTCGGCCGGGGTGTCCTCGTTGACCAGATAGGCGGCGCGGTGCGACGCGATGATCGTCTTCCCGGTACCGGGCTTGCCCTCGATGATCATGCTGTCGCCCGCCGGCATCGTCACCAACGCGTACTGGTCCGGCTGCAGTGTGGCCAGAACCGAATCCAGCCTCTTTGTTCGCGGAGCCTGCAATTGCGCCCGCAACGCTTCCTCCGCCCGGATTCCGGCGGGTGGGTGGTCGGCGTGATGGCTTTCAGGCCCATCCGGGGAAAGCCCTTCGGCCACTGGGTCGAGCGGTCTCGGCACATCGGGCTGCGGCCGTTTGGGCACCGTCGGCGGGGCGGGGATCGCCAACCCGCGCTTGCGAAATGGATGTTCGGGCGCATCGGCGCGGACAGTCTCGTCGCTGAAGTCCACGATCTGGCCGTTGCGTCGCACCATGGTGCGGACGACGGCGACCTCGTCACAAAGTTTGTGGTGCTTGGTGCCGCGGTAGAAGGTGCAGGCGATCGGAGCGGTCCAACTAAACACCAGGGTTCCGTCGAACTCGGCATGTTTTTCGCCGATGTAGAAGTCCGATTGCCCATCAAGCACCCACTCATCGGGCCCGGCCAGCGCCGAGATATTGTCAAGACCTGTGGATCGGTGATTTTCAGGCGACCTCCGATCCGGCGGTTGCGGGCTCGCCCGTCGAC
>NZ_MVHC01000067.1 GCF_002086455.1 Mycolicibacter algericus DSM 45454 | reverse complement strand
ACCTAAGGGCCTCGATGAGCTGGCGCAGCTGGGTCGCAGTCTCTGGAAGCGGCGCCGCGAAATCCTGGCCTACTTCGTGGCTGTGTCAACTCGAAGTGGCCCCAGTGTGACGGTTTGAGCTGGCCCCACTGGTAGGGGTTGGTTTGCGGGTGTTGCGGGCGTGGGCGAGTCGGTAGGAGGTGGTGCCGGTCTCGATGATCTGTCCGGCGAATGTCAGCCGGTCGACGATGGCCGCGCAGAGCCGGGGGTCGGTGAAGGTCTTCGTCCAGGCCGAGAAGGGCTCATTGGAGGCGATGGCGATCGCGGAGCGTTCCTCGCGTTCGGTGAGAACTTGGAACAGCAGTTCAGCTCCGCGCCGGTCGAGTTGCAGGTAACCGAGCTCGTCGACCAGCAGCAGGTCGACGCGGCCGTAGTAGTTGATCAGTTTGATCAGGTGCTTGTCGTCGGCGGCTTCGACCAGCTCGTTAACCAGTTTGCTGGCCAGGGTGTAGCGGACTCGGTAGCCGGCTTCGGCGGCCAAGGTACCCAGGGCGATGAGCAGGTGTGTTTTGCCGGTGCCGGAATCACCGATCAGACAAAGCGGCTGCCCTTGCTTGACCCAGTCGCAGGTGGCCAGGTGCCCGATGACGGCGGGGTTGATGGCAGGGTTGGCGTCAAAGGTGAACTCTTCTAACCGTTTTGGGCGGGGGAAGCCGGCGTCGCGCACGCGTCGTTGGGCGCGGCGCTGGGTGCGGTCGTCACATTCGGCAATTACCAGTTCGGCCAGAAACCCCAGATACGACAATTGTTCGCGCTCAGCAGCGGTGGCGATCTCGGAGTATCGGTCGCGGATGGTTGGCAGGCGCAGCATCCGCGCACCCTGTTCGATCGCTGCGGTCGCGGCTTGGTCGGTGACCCCACGCCGGGCACTCATGAGGTTTGTCCGCCCAGCAGGCTGTCGTATTGGTCCACCGTCGGCAGGGGGCGTTGATCGGCGGGAATGCTTGCCGGGCGGTGCTCGGCGAGCACGACCACCCGCCGATCCCGATCACCGGCGACGGCGCTGCGGTGTTCAGTAGCTTTGCGGGCTTCCAAGGCCACGACGTCGCTGGCGGTGGAGCCGACCGACAGGGCGGCGGTGATACCGGCCAGCACGGCGGCGCGGTCGAGGTGACGGTGCAGCAGCAAGACCTCCACCAGGGCGCGGGTGCCGCCGGCATCGCCGTGAGCGGTGCGGGCCGCTTGCCAAAACGCCTCGTGCTCGGTGGTGAACGCCCCTGCTGCACGCGCCTGGGCCAGCGCGGTGGCCCCGGGCAAAGCGCCGGGTTTGCGCAGCAGAATCTCCAGGTAGTGGTCCAAATCCAGGACTTTGGCGCCCTTGCCGACCGCACGCTGATGGCGTGCCACGACCGTGCTGCGGTCATAGATGGCCACCGTCGATGCCGACAGCTTGACCCGCAGCCGGTGCCCGATGAACCGGGCCGGAACACTGTATTGGTTGCAGCGCACCGCCACTTGGGCGTAGCGGTCCACCCGCGGCGTCAACGTCAATGCGGTGTCGAACGGCTCGGTGGGCAGCGGGGCCAGCAGCGTCTTCTCAAACGTCCAGTCATCGCCAACGCTGGTGGCGCGGTTGGCGACCCGTCGTCGGTCATCAGCATCATCGGCGGCTTCCAGCAGGGCGTTGAGCTCATCGATGGAATCCACCACCGGCATGGGCACGCAATGGTTGCGCCGAAACCGCCCGCCTTCGCCTTCCACGCCGCCCTTTTCATGGCTGCCTTCGTGGCCGGGCTGGCAGTACCAGGCCTGGAAGCCGTAGTGGGATCTGAACGCGATCCAACGTTCGTTTTCCTGGCGGGACCGCCCAAACAACACCTGCTTGACCGCGCTGTTGAGGTTGTCGTAGCGGACCTTGTCCACCGGCACCCCGGGGCGTGTCATTCCATCTGTGTAAGTCCGAGGTGGTCCATCATCGGACCGCCGTTGGGGCGGACAGAAGGAGTGTTTTGTGACCAAGTCCACGAAGGCGCCGGCTCAGGACAAGACGGCGGCCCGACGGTTGGCGGAGGCGTTCAGCGCCGACACACTGGATTCGCTGATCGCCGATGCAGTGAAATCGGGGACCCCGATCGACGGCGCGGACGGTTTGCTGGCTCTTCCCGATCGGGAGTGCGTGGGCGGGCGCGGCTGACCGGGTGAGGTTGGGGATGTAGGCGGGTCCTGGGGTG
>NZ_MVHC01000066.1 GCF_002086455.1 Mycolicibacter algericus DSM 45454 | reverse complement strand
ACTACGATCACAGGCACACCCCACCGAAGGCGGGGTGATTCAAGGAAATCAGTCCCCGGACTTACCGGGACGGCTCATAATCCCCCGGCGCGAGCAGTTCCAACAGATTCAGCAGATCTTCTTGGCGAAGGTTGATCGGTGTCGCGGTGAGGAAGACCAGGTTGTCCGCCCAGTCGGACAGCCGCGTGCCCAATGCGTAGCTCTTGGTGTCCTGGTTGCGCATGGAATGCGCTTCGTCGACGATGATCAGATCGAATTCCGGTGGCAGATCGTCCAGCTCTTCGATACCCGCCCAGCTGCGAAGCCGCTCAATGCTGCAGATGTACGCCTGCCGCCGGGGTAGGCGGTTCTGGCGGTGCCGCTCAAGGAACGTCTGCAGCGTCTTGCTGTCGAGCTCGACCACGTCGAACTCGAAGCGATCGTCCATCTCTTCTTTCCACTTGCCGACAAGGCCAGCGGGGCAGACGATCAGCACCCGGTCGGCTTCACGGCGCGCTTCAAGTTCCGTCCAGATCAGGCCCGCCTCGATCGTCTTACCGAGGCCGACCTCGTCCGCGATGAGGATGCGGGCCTTGCCGGTCTGCAGCAGCTTGAGGACCGGCTTGAACTGGTACGGCCGAAACGTGGTTCGGGTGGCCCGAAACGAGAACAGGGTGTTGGCAAACTTGCTCTGCAATTTTGCCCGCGTAAGCGTGGCACCGAACCGTCGCGCCGGGGTCGGCTCCCGGGTGACCCAGTTTCGTGGGTCATCGAGTTCCGGTCGGGCCTTCAGCGATGACTCGATGACGTTCTGCTGGCGGCCCTCCACGATCACCGTGTAGGACCACTGCCCCGACGGCCCGCCATGGAACACACGATCGCGGATCACGACGTCCGCATCGCCCGGATGCGTCACCGCAGCTTCGTTGACCTCGAATCGCGGCGCCGGGACGAGTTGCGCACCAAGCCAGAGGTGCTCCGCCCAGCCGAAGGCGGCCATGAGCGGATGATCGTCGTGGAGTTGATCGAGCGGGACCACCGTCGCGTCACCGGTCGGCGCCCCGATAGCAACCTGGAGGATGAACGCACCGCCATCGATGCCCTGGAACCAATAGAGCCCCTCGGGCAGTTCGACCTCGGGCTTCCCGAGTACCCGGCACTCCGCAACGCTGGACACCATCGCCCGCACCGGCCCATCAAGAATTAGTGCACGCGCGAATTCACCACGGTCGAGTGCGACATGGAGCTGCTCTGGGTCAGGGTGGTAGCCGAAGGAATGCGCAGGTCCCATAGCCGATGAGACCATCGACGCCATCCTCGAGCACTTCTTCTCGCTATGTTGGTGCATGGCAACCCCAGCGACGAGCTTGGCCGACCGCTTCAGATATCGCCCGCACTCGACGCCAGCTTCCGCATGCGTCAATCATTTATTCGTCGTCCCACTCATACTCGCCCCAAAAGGTGTCAAAAGTATTACCTTACAAAACAATCCCCGGTGAGGATTGCTGAACCGACGAGAGCGTGAGCGTGTCATCGCCGCTGATCGTTATTCTTCCGCCAACAACGAGATGATCGATAGCATCGCCGATGTAACGCTCCACGACTGCTCCGATTCTTGTCCACCCGAATACACGCGCAACACATTGAACGACTTCAGTCCGCCTGGCCGCGCCCACGTCTTGAACGGTAAGGACCACGGCCATTCCTAGTTCCTCCAAATGCACGTGTTCGGCCTTCCGAGCGGTGTTCCCTGCAGGTACGCGAACCACTGATACTTGGCGGCCGGGCAACATTAGGAAGTCTCCGTCTCGGATAACCTGCGCCCTCTGGATAGCGCGGTCGATGTTGTTGCGAATATTGGAACCAATACGTCCGATGTTCCACCATGCCCGAAGACGTTCATGAGCGACTTCGATATGGACGGGCCCTTCATATTCCACTAGAACCTGGATCGCTTCGACCATATGAAGGTGACTGCCTGCTTCTCCGGGATCCACAAAATGGGGAATCGGCGTCGCTGGAGCAGGCCGGTACTCGGTGGTCCAGTTTGGGGTATCGGCAATCTCGGCCTGCTCAGTCTCAATGATGGGTCGGTCTAAGGGCAAAGTGGCTCTTCCGGTTTCAGAGTGCGTTGATCCGGTCTTGAAGTTGGCCGGAGTGGATCAGGGATCGCAGGATGTAGTGGTTGAGGTTGCGAAATCCCAGGGCGATGCCGCGTAGGTGTTCCAGGCGGCCGTTGATGGCTTCGACGGGGCCGTTGGAGATGCCGACGTCGAAGTAGGCCAGGATTTCGCGGCGCCGCTTCCAGAGACTGCGACCCAGCTGCGCCAGCTCATCGAGGCCCTTAGGT
>NZ_MVHC01000065.1 GCF_002086455.1 Mycolicibacter algericus DSM 45454 | reverse complement strand
TCAGATCATCCTCGGGAAGGTGCGCCCTTTCCTACGCCGCCTCACCGAGGCTCATCCACAGGTATTGATCATTGCTCGCCAGCGCCACCCTACCCACGAGTTCTCCGACCGGCACCTCTCGTCGTGCCGGCAAGCCGGTGCCGGTCCACAACCCATTGCGTGGCCCCTGATAGGCCAGTGGGCGGCTCGCCTTCTCTCGCAGCAGCGTCCCGTAACGCTTCTCAGCGGTGCGCTCGTCTTCGATCTCAAGTTCCTTGGACGTACTCACTAATCCCTCCGTCAGGCCACTATTTCGATGACACAGGCCGCGAGCGGCTCGAGTCGGATTTCGGGTTGGACTTCGCTCTGCAACTCGGCGGAGAGCGCTGCGTAGCGCTCCTGCGCCCGACGCCGCTGGCTTTCAAACAGCGCTATCGCCCGCTCACCGCGACCGCGTGCTCGCGCGGTGGCGATCCGGTTCTCGATCGTGGCGACCTTGCGCTGATACTGCTGTTGCATAGTGAACGCCCGCGCCTGCCGAAGCGCCTCGAACTCATGGTTGCGCCGTGCTTGCTCATCCAGGTGCCGGCGATGCAGCTGGTTGTGCGCGCGATCGGCAAGCTTTTCCAGCCGGTTGATGATCGGCACGGGAGCATCGGCAAGTTTTCCTTCGGCGAGCGCAGCCAGCAAGGCGTTCGCCGGACCGTCGCCGGCGTCACGCCCGGATTCGGTGACGGCGGCGCCCCAGATTTCGTCGCCACCACGCGACGCCGATACCGCTTTGGCCATGACGACAACGTAGATACCGGGTGTGACATCTTCGGCTGTGACGGAAAGCCGCAGTGAGGCAAACCGGGCCTGCCGGTGCCCGGGCACTGCGGTCGCCGCCATCGCGAGCGGACTCGTCGCAGTCAGCAGTGTGCCGCCGCTAGTGCGCGCCAACTCTTGATCCAACACCAGCGAAACCGGGATCTCGTTGCGGAGTTGAGTTGTGAGGAAACTCGTTTCGGCGCGGGTGCGCTGTGCGGTTTTGGCGAGCTCCTCGACACGTGCGGCCATGACCGGGTTGCCGTACAGCTCCGCAACCCGCCGGTCGGTGGCCAGTCGGATTCCCGGCGCGCCGTCGACCCGCGCCCAGTCGTCGAGAAGTTGGGCAAGCTCCTGCTGCCCGATGTAGCGTCCGGTGCGCATCAGCTCGTCTTCCAGGCCGGCGACATCGACGTCATTGCTGACCAGCAGCGCGGTGGACGCATCCGATACGTCCTGCAGTCCGGCGCGTTGCTCTTCGATGGCCGTCAGCGCCTCATGCATCTTCTGGTCGCGCTGCTCGGGTGTGAGCGTGAAGTCGAAGCCGGCTTCCAAGGCCTTCGGTGCGTGGGCGGCGATGATCGGTTCCAGTGCCCCGATGGAGGATTCGAAGATGCCGATGCGATCAAGGAGGCGAGAGAGGATGCGTTCATCAATGGTGGCGTCGTTGACGAAGTTGACCACCAGCATGGACTCTTCGACCTGGCCGATTCGGTCGATGCGGCCGATGCGCTGCTCGACCTCCATCGGATTCCACGGCAGGTCGTAGTTGACGACCACTGAGCAGAACTCGAAGTCGAGGCCTTCGCTGGCGACCCGGTTGGCGAGAACGAAATCGTATGCGCCGCTGCGGAAGTCCGCCATGATCTTACGCCGCTGCTCGCGGTTGACCCCGCCGTGCATGACGGCGACACGGAACTCGTCCTCGAGTCTGCCCGCGAGATAGGCCAGCGTGGGCCGTGAATGGGTGAACACCAGCGCCCGCCGGCCGCGCTCATGAAACGTGCGCAACGCATCACGCAGGTCATCGAATTTGGTGTCGACACCTTCGGGTAGCTGTCGTGCGGCAGCTACCAACTCCGCATGCGGTTCCAGACGAACCGCCGCAGTATCCGAGTCGGCATCGGAGATGTCGCCGAACCCTTGCGGGTCGAGCACCGCGCGGCGGGCCATCGGCAGGCATGCGCTGGCGAGCCGCAGCGGCATCTGCATCGCGAAGTGCAGTGGCCTACCCATCGCGGTGGCGCGGTCTTGGCACCACTGGAGATATTGGTCGTAGAATTTGGCTTCGGCTGGGGTCCAGGTGATTTGGTGACGGTCCAGGGTGCGTTTCGCTTTGTGGTCGTCGACCTCGACCTTCTTGGTGCGGGTGATCACCGTCGACAGCGTGTTGAGATCAGCCAGGTAGCGTTTGGCCTCCACGACATCGCGCGGTGACAGCTGGTCTTTGGCCAACACCTCTTTGAGCAACCCGAAGTCGGGACGCTGCATCAACGTGCCGCCGAGGGTGGTCGTGGTGAGCTCATCGAGCTTGGCGCACAGCTCATGGCCGTTGACGCCCTTTTCCATCAGGCGAGCCGCCACGGCATTGATGATGCGGTTGGGCTCCAGTCGCAGTTCAAGGTCTCTGATATCGCCGTAATGAGCCGTCCCGGTAAGTCCGGAGACTCCCGATCTTGGGAGGATTCGAGTTATGGGACGTGCAAGCAGGTATCCCGC
>NZ_MVHC01000064.1 GCF_002086455.1 Mycolicibacter algericus DSM 45454 | reverse complement strand
GGGTACGACAACATCGGGGACTCCGATCGCGGCCTGCTCGAGGCCGTCAGCCAGATGACCGGGGTCAACCCCGAGTTCCTGGAGAATGAGGAGTTCGCGGCGAAGATCCTCCCGACCTTGCGCGGGCTGAAAGCCATCGCCAACTACGACTGCCCGCCGGAGGCCCGGGTGTCGTGCCCCATCGTCGCTTTCCACGGCGACGAAGACGACGTCGCGACCGCCGACAAGGTGGCCCCCTGGGCCGAGCGCACCACCGCGGAGTTCAGCGCCAGGACGTTCACCGCGCCGGGCCACCACTTCTACCTCAACGACCACTTGCCGGAACTGGTCGGCGACATCGAGGCGAAGCTGGCGGCCTACTACCAACGATGACCGGCGACCGCGGCCACGCCCGGCTTGACTGTGAGTTTGCTGTTGGTACCGGTGTGACCGCTGGTGCTGTTAGCGATTTCTGCGCTAACATGCCGGGTCTGCCTTGTTCGCGCTGTATGGGACCTAGAAATTCCTTGTCAACAGTGCCTACGTGGTAGCCTCCGCGGGAGGGAAACGCCTGGGATGTCGGGGTCCAAGGAGTTTTTGCGTAGGTTCCAAGCATCCAGAAGGGGTACCCGTGTCGATGGTCGAACCACCCGTTCCGGCCGCATGGGCCGCGCGATCTCGGCGACCGGACGTACCCGCCCTCCTCTTCGACCGGCATGGCGGGCAACCGGCCCCGGGTGAGGCTGCAGCACTGCGCTGAGCGGGCCGCGCCACGTTGCCCACCGGACCCGATCCCAGGGAAGCATCCCAAATGTCGCCAATCCAATTGCATACCTCCGCTGTGCAGGGGCGCCGCGCAGCGAAACCGTCAGTTCGGACGCCACACGTGACGACTCTGGACGGGGCCGAACTACTGAGCAGGTGAGGTCCGCGGACCTGACAGCACAAGGAGAAATCATCGCTATGCCGGTTACTCAATCGCACATCCCGAGCCTGTTGGCCGACCGTGCCCGGGAAAAGCCGGATGCGCCTGCGTACACCTTCATCGACTTCGACGTCGACCCGGAGGGCTACCGCGAGACGGTGACCTGGTCGCAGCTGCGCGACCGGGCGCAGGTGGTGGCCGCCGAGTTGGCGACCTGTGCCTCGCCCGGCGACCGGGTGGCGCTGCTGGCCCCGCAGAGCATGGAGTACATCATCGGTTTCTACGGCGCGCTGGAGGCGGGAATGATCGCCGTGCCGCTGCCGGTGCCGATGTTCGGCGCGCACGACGAGCGGGTCTCGGCCGCGCTGCGCGACTGCGCACCGGCGGCGATCCTGACCACGTCGGCGGCGGTCGGCGACATCGCCAACTCGATCCGTGACCTGGGCGGAAAACCGCCGGTGGTGATCGAGGTCGACGCGCTGGACCTCGACTCCGAGCCGGCGGCGGCGCCCACCACCACCGCGCACACCAAGATCGCCTTCCTCCAGTACACCTCCGGTTCGACCCGCACCCCCGCCGGTGTCATGGTCGGCCACCACAACGCGATCGAGAACATGCGGCAGATGATCGCCGACACCTTCGAGGACCGCGGCAAGACGGTGCCGGCCGACACCACCCTGGTGGCATGGCTGCCCTTCTACCATGACCTGGGCCTGATGTGCGGCATCATCTTCCCGCTGGTCGGGGGGCACCAGGCGGTGATCTTCAGCCCGATGGCGTTCCTGGCCAAGCCGGCCCGCTGGATGCAGCTGGTGGCCAGTTATCCCAACGCCTACACCGGTGGACCCAACTTCGCCTACGAGCTGGCCGTCCGGCGTACCTCCGACGAGGACATGGCAGGTCTCGACCTGGGTCAGGTCCACACCTTTGCGTTCGGCGCCGAGCGGGTGCACGCGGCGACGTTGCGCCGGCTCGTCGACCGGTTCGCCAAGTTCAACCTCAACCCGGCGGCGCTGCGACCCGGTTACGGACTGGCCGAGGCCACCGTCTACCTGACGTCGAACACCCCGGGCAGCCCGCCGCCGACCCCGCGCTTCGACTACACCAAGCTCGCCGACGGCATCGCCGAGCCGAGCGGACCCGAGGGCGGCGTCGAGCTGGTCAGCTGCGGTGTGCCGCGGGCCTGCACGGTCCGCATCGTGGACCCCGACACCCAGACCGAGAACCCGGAGGGCAAGGTCGGCGAGATCTGGGCGTACGGCCCCAACCTGGCGGCCGGCTACTGGCACAACCAGCAGGCCACCGAGGGCACCTTCGGCGGCAAACTGGTCGACCCGTCGCCCGGCACGCCGCAGGGCCCCTGGCTCAAGACCGGCGACCTGGGCGTCATCTCCGGCGGCGAGCTCTACATCGTCGGCCGGATCAAGGACCTGCTGATCGTCGACGGCAAGAACCACTACCCGGACGACATCGAGGCCACCGTGCAGGAGATCACCGGCGGGCGTGTCGCTGCGGTGTCCGTATCGAACAGTAGGTCGGAGCAGCTTGTTACGATCGCCGAGTTCAAGAACAAGGGGGGCTCGGACGAGGAGGTCGTCGACAGGCTGAACGAGGTGAGGCGGAAGGTCACGGCCGCGCTGTCGAAGGCACACGGCCTGGCGATCGGCGATCTGGTGCTGGTTCCGCAAGGCGCCATCCCGATCACGACCAGCGGCAAGATCCGCCGCTCCAGCTGCGTGGAGATCTACCAGCGGGACGGATTCGACCGACTGGATACTTCCGCTCGGTCTGTGTGACGCGATGACGGGCTGCTCGCGCGGCTTTCGGGGAGGTTGAGTTGAGCGAGATGAACGCTGTACCGGCCGGGGGGCCGGATCGCCGGGCGATTGTCGCTGAGGCGCTGCGCAAGATTGATGATTTGACGGCGCGGTTGGCGGTGGCGGAGGCCGGTGATACCGAG
>NZ_MVHC01000063.1 GCF_002086455.1 Mycolicibacter algericus DSM 45454 | reverse complement strand
GGGCGACGGGGGAGCGGCCAAGGGTGTGGGCTTCATCGCTGGGGCAGGAGGAAATGGTGGCGATGGCGGCAGTGGGAGAACACACGGAGGGGACGCAGGTAACGGAGGCCGTGGTGGCAACGGCCTGAATGGTGCCGATGCAAACAGCGGAGGGAACGGCGGCGAGGGTGGGCACGGGCGAACCGGTGGCGGCGCAGGCGGTGCCGGTGGTGACGGGGGTAGCAGTGGCGGCGGTACCGGCGGGCGCGGTGGTACCGGCGGCAACTCCACCGAAACAGGTGTCGGTGCAGGTTCGGGCGGGGGTGGCGGCGGCGGAGCCGGTAACGGTCCTGGCAGTGTCGGTGGCAACGGTGGCAACGGCGGCATAGGCGGAAAAGCAGGCGCCTCCGGTGGCAGTGCCGCGGGTGGCCAGGGTGGTACGGGCGGAGCTGCCTACGACGGCGGCAGGGGCGGTAACGGGGGCGACGGCGGCGATGGTGGTAGCACCGCTACCAGGCCTAATGCTGAAGCGCGCGGTGGTGACGGGGGAGACGGCGGCTACGCCCGCGGAGGTATAGGGGGAGATGGCGGTGATGGCGGCAACGGGGGGCGCATCGATACCGATATGTCCGGAAGGGTCGCTAACGGCGGTGACGGGGGAGATGGCGGTGCTTCTCACAGCGGCGTAGGTGGTGCGGGCGGTAAGGGAGGTATCGGCGGTTACGGGAGTTGGGGCGCTGACGGCGGGGTCGGAGGTAACGGCGTCAGCGGCGGGACCGGTGGCACGGGGGGGCACGGTGGCAATGGAGGTACTGGTTCCTACCGGGATGGCGGAGAAGGTGGCAACGGTGGCAACGGCACCAACGGTGGCACAGGTGGCGCTGGTGGCAATGGCGGCAACGGTGGCCACGTCGACGAAGTCGTCGACGGTGGCTTGGGCGCTACGGGTGGCGACGGTGGACGCGGGGGTGATGGCGATGGCGTCCTTGGTGGCACGGGGGGCAAGGGCGGCAACGGAGGTGATGGGAGCCGTGGACGAGCCGGTGGTGACGGTGGAGATGGTGGACAAGCAGGCGTAAATGGCAATGGCAGAGGCGGTGACGGTGGGCGTGGTGGCGATGGCACGAACGGACGCACTGCAACGCCAGGTAGAAAGGGGGGAAATGGAGGCGCCGACGGCACACCGGGCCAACCAGGTCCACCCGGGGAGAGCAATATCCAGGTATAAGCCAGCTGCTGCGTTTGCGGTCGTTAGGGATGCATCGGCAGGCCCGGCGCGCTCTTTCCCGAGTCTCGAAAACGATGGGTTGATGAGACTCCGGCAGCTCGCCGCATTCGGGCTCAGCTTCCAGGTCTAACGCGACGTGAGGACGTCTTGAAAACCCGTCTCATAACTTGTATTCTCAAAACCGGGGAATGGACGGGAATATGAGACGGGAGGCTAAGTGGCCACCATCGGATATGCACGGGTGTCGACTATCGACCAGAACCCGCAGCTCCAACTTGACGCGCTCAAGGACGCCGGGGCCACTCGGATCTTCACCGACCACGGCGTCAGCGGTTCCACCGCACAGCGACCAGAACTCGATGGCTGCCTGGACCACCTCCGCGAAGGCGATGAACTCATCGTCTGGAAGCTCGATCGCCTGGGGCGCAACACCCAGCACGTGCTGGCCGTGGTGGACCAACTGACCGCGCGTGGCATCGGCTTCCGGAGCCTGACCGAGGGCCTGCATACCGACGGGCCGATGGGCAAGGCGATGCTGACCATCATGGCCGCCTTCGCCCAGCTGGAGCGCGACACCATTCGCGAGAGGACCCGCGCCGGTCTGACAGCGGCTGCCGCCAACGGACGCAAAGGTGGTCGGCCCCGCAAGGTCGACGACGCCGACGCAGTCAAGGCGCGTGGCCTGCGGGACAAGGGCATCTCGGCCACCGACATCGCGAAGATGCTCGGCGTCTCCCGCGCCACGGTCTACCGATACCTCACCCAGGCTGCTGTTTGACAGTTGGCCAGCTTTACCCTCGCCGCTAGGCCTGGGACATCGTGGCCACGAGTGGAAGGGTTATCCGTGATCCCCGTCGACATTCTTGAATCGCTCATCACTGCCCTGGCGCGGTGGCAGGGGCGCGGGCCCTCTGAAGATGACACCCTGCATGCTGGAAATGAGCTGGCGGCTGCGGCGATGGCAGTGATCTTGTGGGACCGTGATAGCTCAGCGTCGGAGGAGCCTCGAGCTGAGCAGGATTTGCAGGAGTGACACCGCCTCATCGTTACCCGGCGAGGTTGTGACGCCGATCGGGCCGAGCGGGGGAGCGGGCGCCCCTGACTACGCCATGTCATCCTCACAGGACGCGTGCAGCGCGGCGGCGCATGCCTGCCGGTAGTCCTCCATGGTGTCGCGGAACTGCTTCACATTGCGGCGGTCGAGCTTGGGCAACTCCTCTGTATAGCGGGTGCAGACCAGCTTCTGCTTGATCTGGTGGCCCGCAAGGATTTCGTCGCAGCCCTTCACGAACTTGTCGAGAGAGTTCAACCGGCGGGTGAGGTAGCTCGGTACCGCATCGAACTTATTTAGGGTCTCGAGGGCGAGGCCCGGGCCTGGGGGCGGTGACGGGAGTTTGGCCCAGGCTGCTTCGGCATATCCGGTCACCGGCCCCCGTAGCTCGACCCCCCTGAATAAGGCGATGCTCGTCCGCTGTAGCACGACCTGCGTGTTGTCTCCCTGGCGATCCGTCAGGGGCGCTAGCCAAGTGGGCAGCCAAATCAGGTTGGGTACGAAGGAGTACAACCAGGGGTCAGCACCGGCTAGTTTGCCGCTGGGCAGGTCCCGCCAGATATGGCAAGCCGTGAACCCTCGCCAAGGTTTTCGTCCCCGATAGGCGCTTCCTTCCGGGCCGCTGATCGGTAGCGGGAGCGGCAACTTTTTGATGATCGAGTTGTCGTCGCGGAGATAGCCGTCACTTCGTGGTGAACCCCAGGATTCAGGCCCCTGGTCGTAGCGACAGGCCCGGTCCCGGATGCACCACGGCACCATCACCGGCAGAGTTGCGTATATCTCTGGCGACCACCAAATGCCCAGGCGCTGTATGAGCTCGATCGCCAGGTCGCGAAATTCTTCAGCCTTGGGCCCCGCGCGCATCCCCTCGGATAGGTAGCGATACAGAGCGGCGGAACGTGGCGCGTCAAATGCAATCGGACTGGTGTCACTCATCTGGTCCAACACGGCGACCAGTTCGACTGCGCCGTCCACGCCCTTGTCCGTCGTCACGAAAACCTCAATTCCTCCCGTTCGGCGCGTCAGGGCACCGTATTCGGTCACGCCGGACGCTCGCTCCGGTTTGGCTACACCATCTTGTCCGAGCCACGCCACTGCGCCCGTCCGCAGTCTAACTAGGATCGATATTGCGAATTATTCGACATATTTCTACAATGGGTTTAAGAATTAAACAAGACAGGCGGGGATCGGGCATTGAAAAAGGGGAAATCGGTAGGCTACGTGCGTGTAAGCAGCATCGACCTGAACCTAGACAGGCAGCTGGACGGCATTGAACTAGACAGGGTGTTCATCGACCATGCCAGCGGCAAGGACACGTCCCGGCCCGCCTTGACCGAGTGCCTGCGTTTCGTACGTGACGGCGACGAGTTGGTGGTGCACAGCATGGACCGGCTGGCCCGGTCATTAGCGGACCTACGCCGCACCGTGGATGACCTGACTGAGCGCGGCGTCACCGTTCGTTTCGTTAAGGAGGGTTTGACCTTCACTCGCGACACCTCCGACCCGTCTGCAGCCCTGATGCTGTCAGTCATGGGAGCGGTGGCCGAGTTTGAGCGGGCGCTGCAGCTGGAGCGCCAGCGCGAGGGAATCGCCATCGCCAAGGGCAAGGGCGTCTACAAGGGCCGTGTGCCTTCATTGGACCGGGAGCAGGCTGAGGCGATGGTTCAGCGGTTGGCAGATGGTGAATCGGCGTCGGCGCTGGCCCGCGAGTTCGGCGTCAGCAGAGCCACCGTCTACAACACCCGCGAGCGGGTCGTTGCCCAGCCATGGACAGAGGACGACGTGATCGCTGTGGATGACCTGTTCCGTCAGTTCGGCAAGCTCACTGCTTACGACGATAGGGTGCGGGCGCTGGCTGACGCCCTCGGGCGCACTCCGACTGCGGTGTCTGCGCGGATGCGCAACCTGCAGGCCGCGCATGAGGAACCGGGCGCGTACCCGGGCAACGGATGGCACTTCACCAAGATGGACCGGCAGGTGGCGGACCGCGAGTTGGCAGATGGATGATCCCGGTGCCCTGGTCGAGCGATTGTGCCGCGCTGGCGAGCTAGGGCAGGCCGGGCGATGGTGGGCTGATAGTCGGCTGCTACACCGAGCGATTCGTGTCCCCTGCCAGGTGATATGGGGGGCATTGTCTACCGAGGTTGCGGGCACTTCCAAACGCTGAGGGGCTAAGCGCGGTGCGAAGCGCGCATGTCTACGACGAGTCGTCGGGCGCATCGGCGAAGGGTTCCTCCGTGGCCGCCGAGAGGTTGCGCGGATCGTCGACTTCTGCGCCGCCAACCTGTCGCATCCCTTTGGTGGCCGACCGCAGGAACGCCATGATGTGTTCCTTTTCCGACGGGGCGAGCCGCCGGGTGCGGTCGTAGGCGAAGTCCACCTTGTTGCGGTGGCGGTAGCCGCACTCGAGCCATGTGAGCAGCGCGGCCTTATCGGCCGCGCCTAGCTGCTTCACCACCGCCAGGACTTCACCCAAGCTTTCGGGATGAGGCGGAGTGTCCTGGGCTTGTTCGTTGCACCGGGCACACTCGGTCTGCAGGTTGTCGAGGCTGGCTTCGCCCTTCCGGATCTCTGCGATTCTATGGCCCACTGTCAGGCGGGCCTTCGTGCCCGGCTCGCCGGGATACGGCTCGCGAGCGCCGACGCCACAGATCACGCAGCGGCTATGGTCGCGCTCCAGGACTTGTCGCCTCAGTGCGGTCGAGATGGTGGGGTGTGAGCCGTCCCGGTAAGTCCGGAGACTCCCGATCTTGGGAGGATTCGAGTTATGGGACGTGCAAGCAGGTATCCCGC
>NZ_MVHC01000062.1 GCF_002086455.1 Mycolicibacter algericus DSM 45454 | reverse complement strand
TATGTTGTGTTCGGCGGTGTCCTACTTTTCCACCCGGTTGGGCAGTATCATCGGCGCTGACAGGCTTAGCTTCCGGGTTCGGGATGGGACCGGGCGTTTCCCTGTCGCTATGTCCGCCGTAACTCTATTTTTTTGTGTGGGTGCGGGCTGGTGGCCGGCACCTGGTGTCACCATTGTTTGTGTTTGGTGGTGGGGTGTGGGTTCTCTATGTTTTGTGGTGTGTGGTTGCGGGCAACACGACAATTATTTTGTTTGTTGTGTGTTGGTAAGTTTTCGGCCGGTTAGTGCCAGTTCCCTGCACACCTTGCGGTGCTTCCAGGTCTGGTCTATCGATCCCGTGGTCTGCGGGGGGCCTTATCCCACTGAAATGGGTGAGAATCCTGGTCTTGGAGTGGGTTTCCCGCTTAGATGCTTTCAGCGGTTATCCTGTCCGAACGTGGCCATCCAGCCGTGCTCCTGGTGGAACAACTGGTATACCAGAGGTTCGTCCGTCCCGGTCCTCTCGTACTAGGGACAGGTTTCCTCAAGATTCTGACGCGCGCGGCGGATAGAGACCGAACTGTCTCACGACGTTCTAAACCCAGCTCGCGTGCCGCTTTAATGGGCGAACAGCCCAACCCTTGGGACCTGCTCCAGCCCCAGGATGCGACGAGCCGACATCGAGGTGCCAAACCATCCCGTCGATATGGACTCTTGGGGAAGATCAGCCTGTTATCCCCGGGGTACCTTTTATCCGTTGAGCGACACCCCTTCCACTCGGGGGTGCCGGATCACTAGTCCCGACTTTCGTCCCTGTTTGACGTGTCAGTCTTACAGTCAAGCTCCCTTGTGCACTTACACTCAACACCTGATTGCCGTCCAGGTTGAGGGAACCTTTGGGCGCCTCCGTTACATTTTAGGAGGCAACCGCCCCAGTTAAACTACCCACCAGGCACTGTCCCTGAACCAGCTTCATGGTTCGAGGTTAGAGGTCCAATACGATCAGAGTGGTATTTCAACAACGACTCCACCCACACTGGCGTGCGGGTTTCACAGTCTCCCACCTATCCTACACAAACCGCATCGAACATCAATACCAAGCTATAGTGAAGGTCCCGGGGTCTTTTCGTCCTGCCGCGCGTAACGAGCATCTTTACTCGTAATGCAATTTCGCCGAGTCTATGGTTGAGACAGTTGAGAAGTCGTTACGCCATTCGTGCAGGTCGGAACTTACCCGACAAGGAATTTCGCTACCTTAGGATGGTTATAGTTACCACCGCCGTTTACTGGGGCTTAAATTCTCAGCTTCACCCCCGAAGGGGTTAACCGGTCCTCTTAACCTTCCAGCACCGGGCAGGCGTCAGTCCGTATACATCGTCTTGCGACTTCGCACGGACCTGTGTTTTTAGTAAACAGTCGCTTCTCACTGGTTTCTGCGACCCCCTCCCGCTGCCGGCCGCGAAGGCCATGACGGTATGAGGGTCCCCCTTCTCCCGAAGTTACGGGGGTATTTTGCCGAGTTCCTTAACCATAGTTCACTCGTACGCCTTGGTATTCTCTACCTGACCACCTGTGTTGGTTTGGGGTACGGGCCGTGTGCGTGCTCGCTAGAGGCTTTTCTCGACAGCATAGGATCACCGAATTCGCCACATTTGGCTATGCATCACCTCTCGGAATATATGAGACCCGGATTTGCCTAGATCTCTTCCTACCGGCTTACCCCAGTATTACCACTGACTGGTACGGCTACCTTCCTGCGTCACCCCATCGCTTGACTACTACCAACGAAGGTCCCACGCAGCCGGCAGACGTCTTCACCCCGAAGGGATCAGATCCTCTGCCATTTGGGTGGTTAGTACCGCTGATTCATCAGGGACGCCCACACACGGGTACGGGAATATCAACCCGTTGTCCATCGACTACGCCTGTCGGCCTCGCCTTAGGTCCCGACTCACCCTGGGAGGACTGGCCTGGCCCAGGAACCCTTGGTCTTTCGGCGGGCAAGGTTCTCACTTGCCTCATCGCTACTCATGCCTGCATTCTCGCTCCCACACCCTCCACCACTAGATCACTCTGTGGCTTCACCGGATGCAGGACGCTCCCCTACCCAATCCTCACGGATTGCCGCGGCTTCGGCGGTGTGCTTGAGCCCCGCTACATTATCGGCGCACAATCACTTGACCAGTGAGCTATTACGCACTCTTTCAAGGGTGGCTGCTTCTAAGCCAACCTCCTGGTTGTCTTCGCGACTGCACATCCTTTTCCACTTAGCACACGCTTAGGGGCCTTAGCCGGCGATCTGGGCTGTTTCCCTCTCGACGCACGGAGCTTATCCCCCGCCGTCTCACTGCCACGCTTTGACTCACCGGCATTCGGAGTTTGGCTGACGTCAGTAACCTAGTAGGGCCCATCGGCCATCCAGTAGCTCTACCTCCAGTGAGAAACACGCAACGCTGCACCTAAATGCATTTCGGGGAGAACCAGCTATCACGGAGTTTGATTGGCCTTTCACCCCTACCCACAACTCATCCCCTCAGTCTTCAACCTAAGTGGGTTCGGGCCTCCACGCGGTCTTACCCGCGCTTCACCCTGGCCATGGGTAGATCACTCCGCTTCGGGTCCACAACACGCCACTACACACACCCCAACGGATGCGATACGCCCTATTCAGACTCGCTTTCGCTACGGCTACCCCACCCGGGTTAACCTCGCGACGTGCCGGTGACTCGCAGGCTCATTCTTCAAAAGGCACGCCATCACCCCACCCCAAAAGGGAAGGCTCTGACGGATTGTAGGCACATGGTTTCAGGTACTATTTCACTCCCCTCCCGGGGTACTTTTCACCATTCCCTCACGGTACTCGTCCGCTATCGGTCATCGAGAAGTATTCAGGCTTACCGGGTGGTCCCGGCAGATTCACAGCAGATTCCACGGGCCCGCTGCTACTCGGGAAATCATCGCAAGGCAGGTATCGGGTTTTCACGTACCGGGCTCTCACCGTCTACGGCAGACCATCCCAGGCCACTTCCGCTAACCACAACACTTTCTCACTGCCCTCCAGGCAAGGTAGACCCGGACACAACACTCCCACAACCCCGCACACACAACCCCTACCCGGTATCACATGCATACGGTTTAGCCATCCTCCGCTTTCGCTCGCCACTACTCACGGAATCACAATTGTTTTCTCTTCCTACGGGTACTGAGATGTTTCACTTCCCCGCGTTACCTCCCCACCGGCTATACATTCACCGGAGGGTGACACCACATCACTGATGCCGGGTTTCCCCATTCGGACATCCTCGGATCCACGCTCGGTTGACAGCTCCCCGAGGCATATCGCAGCCTCCCACGTCCTTCATCGGCTCTCGATGCCAAGGCATCCACCATGCGCCCTTACACACTTACAAACACAAAAACCAAGAAACAAAAAATTGCAAAAACAAACAGACCACAAGGCCTGCTTGCTAGATGCTCGCAACCACTATCCACAAAACAAACACCACACCCCACCACCAAGATGGAGCGACAACACACCCACCCCCACACGGGGGCACAAACAGGCCTGTTGCCTCAGGACCCAACAGTGTGCCCAACCCGAAAGCCGGCCACCAGAAGCACAAGGCTGCTGGCGGTTGGTGTCTTCACTTGTTGTTGTTCGTAATTCCTCTGCACCACCGACCACCCACTACAGGCGCCGGCACAAACTCTCCCAACCGCATCACCCTCACCCATGTGAGGTACGGGGGAATCATGGTGCTCCTTAGAAAGGAGGTGATCCAGCCGCACCTTCCGGTACGGCTACCTTGTTACGACTTCGTCCCAATCGCCGATCCCACCTTCGACGGCTCCCTCCCAAGGGTTAGGCCACCGGCTTCGGGTGTTACCGACTTTCATGACGTGACGGGCGGTGTGTACAAGGCCCGGGAACGTATTCACCGCAGCGTTGCTGATCTGCGATTACTAGCGACTCCGACTTCACGGGGTCGAGTTGCAGACCCCGATCCGAACTGAGACCGGCTTTAAAGGATTCGCTAAACCTCACGGCATCGCAGCCCTTTGTACCGGCCATTGTAGCATGTGTGAAGCCCTGGACATAAGGGGCATGATGACTTGACGTCATCCCCACCTTCCTCCGAGTTGACCCCGGCAGTCTCTCACGAGTCCCCACCATCACGTGCTGGCAACATGAGACAAGGGTTGCGCTCGTTGCGGGACTTAACCCAACATCTCACGACACGAGCTGACGACAGCCATGCACCACCTGCACACAGGCCACAAGGGAAACCACATCTCTGCAGTCGTCCTGTGCATGTCAAACCCAGGTAAGGTTCTTCGCGTTGCATCGAATTAATCCACATGCTCCGCCGCTTGTGCGGGCCCCCGTCAATTCCTTTGAGTTTTAGCCTTGCGGCCGTACTCCCCAGGCGGGGTACTTAATGCGTTAGCTACGGCACGGATCCCTAAAGGAAGGAAACCCACACCTAGTACCCACCGTTTACGGCGTGGACTACCAGGGTATCTAATCCTGTTCGCTCCCCACGCTTTCGCTCCTCAGCGTCAGTTACTGCCCAGAGACCCGCCTTCGCCACCGGTGTTCCTCCTGATATCTGCGCATTCCACCGCTACACCAGGAATTCCAGTCTCCCCTACAGTACTCCAGTCTGCCCGTATCGCCCGCACGCCCACAGTTGAGCTGTGAGTTTTCACGGACAACGCGACAAACCACCTACGAGCTCTTTACGCCCAGTAATTCCGGACAACGCTCGCACCCTACGTATTACCGCGGCTGCTGGCACGTAGTTGGCCGGTGCTTCTTCTGTACCTACCGTCACCCCGCAGAAAACCACGGAGCTTCGCCGATACTGAAAGAGGTTTACAACCCGAAGGCCGTCATCCCCCACGCGGCGTCGCTGCATCAGGCTTGCGCCCATTGTGCAATATTCCCCACTGCTGCCTCCCGTAGGAGTCTGGGCCGTATCTCAGTCCCAGTGTGGCCGGACACCCTCTCAGGCCGGCTACCCGTCGTCGCCTTGGTAGGCCATCACCCCACCAACAAGCTGATAGGCCGCGGGCCCATCCCACACCGCAAAAGCTTTCCACCACAGAACATGCATCCCATGGTCCTATCCGGTATTAGACCCAGTTTCCCAGGCTTATCCCAGAGTGCAGGGCAGATCACCCACGTGTTACTCACCCGTTCGCCACTCGAGTACCCCCGAAAGGGCCTTTCCGTTCGACTTGCATGTGTTAAGCACGCCGCCAGCGTTCGTCCTGAGCCAGGATCAAACTCTCCAAACAAAAAACGTTCAGAACAATCCTGAAAACATCAGTTCCGAAAAACCGACAAAAACAACACCACACCCCCAACACGGGGCGCC
>NZ_MVHC01000061.1 GCF_002086455.1 Mycolicibacter algericus DSM 45454 | reverse complement strand
CCGGTCGAATACCGTTGTGCTAGAGTATAACTCGTAGTCAAATCATCTCTGACTTACACAGAATTCGTGACAGGCTCGCGCATCGGGCAACAGGATGAACTCGGGTGGATCCGCATCAACGAAACGGCGCCAACCCTCCAGCGTGGTGGTGGGTTGGCGCCGATCCTCGAGTTGGCTCACCGGGGCAATCGTGTTCACAGCCGCCACGATTCAGCCTCCTTGCGTGCATCAAACACCGGAAGTGGTATGACCTGCGCGGTCTCGGCGTCCTCGCCGTCGTCTTCGTCGTCTGACGGCGCATCTGCCTCAACGGAGGGTGCTGCGGCGTCCGGCCGTGGCCACGCCGGCGCCGTGGTCGCCCGCGTTCGGCCCGCCACCCGGCGATCCTTCGATTCCTGTCGGGAGGGTTCGGGGCCTTGTGCGGCTCGGTCGAGCAGTTCGTCGGCCGCGCGGGCGATCTCGGCCTCGGTCGCTTGATCCTGCCCGCGCTGGGCCAGCACGGTACGCGCATGCTGCCACATCGATTCGCCGAACGGCACCGGGTGGGTGCGTAAATACGTCCAGGTCGCGGCCAGCCAGCCCTCGTCGTGATGGTTGCGCACCCAGATCCGCGACACGTCGTAAGGGTCGTGATGCACTTCCCACTGGCCCTTCTTGGATTCCACCCCCGAATGCTGGCGGCGGTAGGGGTTGAGTGCCTTGGCGTCGTAGGTGCGGTTGTTGACCCGAATGCCGTAGGAATTGATGCGTCGCCAGCACGACGGCAGCAACTCGATGTAATCGTCGGCCGACAGCGGCACCGGAACATACCCGGCGACTTCGACCAAAGCGGCGTACTTCTCGTTGGGAGTCAAGGGTTTTCCCGGGGTGACGGGGTCACGCAAGCCGTCGTGGGGACGGTTTTGCCAGACTGCGACGATCCACTCGTCCAGCAGGGCTTGCAGTTCCACGATCGACCACACCGCGTCCTGTTCGGCGTTCTTGCCGCGCCGCTCGACGCTGGAGCCGACATACCCGGCGACATGCTGGGCGAACAAGGTGGCCACCGACTGCAGCGTCCGCTCGATCTTGGGTTTGTCGGTCGGCGTGTCGGGATGGGCGGGCTGCAGATTGATACCCAGCGTGCAACAAGCCTGGCGGAAGGTTTGCGACAGATAGGCCTTCCCGTGGTCACACACCACGGTCTCCGGGGCGATCACTGGCCGGGCGGCCGCATCGGCCAACCGCTGATCCACTTCGCTCAAGCAGCGGTGCGGCAGCACTGAGCGCGACATGCGCAGCGCATCGGACCATCCCGGCCGCATCGGCTCCGGCGTCAGTGCCCGCGCCAGCAGCAGCGCAGCGTCGACCGCTTTGGTCGTGGGCCGCAATACCGCCGCCGGAACTGAGCGGGTCGCATCGTCAACCATGCCGGTCAGCTCGACCCGGTCGACCGTCCCGTCGTCGAGGACCACCCGCACATCCAGTGGAGTCGAATCAATCTCGACCATCTCACCGGGCCGTGCCACCGTCAGCACACCGAACGGGCTACCTGGCTGTTTGGCCAGCGAACGGCGGGTGCGCGCGGACCCGAACGTGTGCCGGCCCGCCGACAACCTCTTCACCAGGCGATAGAAAGTGCGCTGCGAGGGCATCGCCGGAGCGTCCTGCGCGCCGTATTGAGCCACCAACGATTTTGTCACCCGTCGCTGCAAGCGGCTGACCGTCCCGGTCGACAGGTCGGTCTCGTCATCGATTGCCTGCCGGATCGCGGCCACCAGCCGCTCGTCGACGCGGCCGAACACCGGCCGGCGGGGGATGTGACGACGATCGACAACGCCCAATAGGCCGTCTCGTTCGTAGGCATAGCGTTGCCGCTGCAACGTGTTCAAGCTGATCTCGTGGCCGGCCGACTGCAGCTCGGCGAGCTTGGTCAGCTCGCGCTGCCGCAGCGAACACGACGTCGGATCGAACTCGGGTCGCGGCCGACTCCCTGCCTCGGCATCAACCCGTCGACCCGTCAACACCTCGATCAAGTGCCGTTCCCACCAGCGGGCCCGCTCCGCGGCAGCCTCCGGCACACCGGCCAAGGCTTCCTCGGAACACAGAGCAGGTCGCGACCCCGACACCAACTCCAACGTCGTGTCACCCAGCAGCCGAGACAGCGGTACCACCGACTGCCCGCCGACCGCATCGGTCAGCCTGGCTGCGCCACCAGAAAGTGTGGCAACCGTGAACACCCCGTCGGATAAACGGATTTCATCGCCTTCACGGATGACACCTGAACGCATACCCGTCGTCGCCACAAGGCGGGGCCGACGATCGACTCCTCGGCCAACACGGCCCCGCAAAGGTCAACACCCAGCCGCCCATGCCACAGCAGGTGGAACAGCACCGGCAACACCATGATCGCTTCGCCGACCGATCTCACACCGGCCATCAGCGGCCGCGCCGAGTCGAACACCGCTTCCAACGCCGCAGCGACCGCCGGGCGGTACACCCGTGGATGCCGATACCCAGATAACCAGCGCAGGTTCGCCGTCACCACCGGATCTGCCTCGCCCACACGCTGATAGGCCCATCCGAGCGACCGGCACGCCTGATCCGATCGAGCGAATAACTCAGCATCAGCATCCGATATCCGGTCATCGCGGCGCACGTCGAGAACCCTCGCGGATCCGTCGGACAAACGCACGAAGTAGTCAGGCACGTGGTGCCTGCCATCACCCCAGTGCAACCGGAACGGCTGCGACGCAACGCCAGTGACCGCGGGGTCAGCATCCAGCGCCATCAAATGGTCACGCTCCACCCACGACTCATACCCGATGTGTTCACGAGTCGTCGAAAACCACCACATCCCTGGATAATTACTCTGTCCACGAAACGACGGGAAACCGCGGATAGGTGAACAGTCCAACTCAAAGTCCGCCGTGGCGCACTCCGCTTCCTGTTCCTCGGAAGCTATGCGCGGGAAGATAATTCGGCAGCCGGGACACCCGAATATTTCGTCACTGTGACGTATTGTCAGCCAGGCGGGAACCGCTGCGCGTCCGACACTTGCCACATCCAGACGGATTGGGGTCCGGCCGGGGTGATGCCGATCTGAGGTTCGTCGATTGGCAGCAGCGTTCGCGCTGGGGCGGCCGCCAGTGTCCGATGGTTTCGGGAAGCCGGACGCAACCGGTCAGCCGTCAAGTCGTCGCAGCTTGTTGCCAACTTGTTCCGGATCGACAGAAGAGATCAGCGACACCGGCTCGATCGGAAGCCACATCCAGCGGACATACCTGCTGGTACCGGTGCGTGCTCGGCAGGTGCGAGTTGCCGCGTGGCCGCGGCGAGGAACATCGGCCTTAATTCAAGCCGATCATCGGTCGTGATTTAGGCTAATATGGATGACATGCGGATACTGGCCATCTCGAAGATGAAGGACAAGCTCAACGAGTACGTCGATGCGGTCGCCCAAACGCAGGATCAGATCACGATCACCAAGAACGGTGCACCGGCAGCGGTGCTCGTCGGCGCCGACGAGTGGGAATCGTTGCAAGAGACGCTCTACTGGCTTTCCCAGCCCGGGATCAAAGAATCGATTGCTGAGGCCGACGCCGATATTGACGCTGGGCGCACGTACGGCGAGGACGAAATTCGTGCCGAGTTCGGCGCGCCTCGGCGTGCCGGCTAACGTAGCCGATGGGTTACACGGTTAGGTTCACCAGCACCGCGCGGCGCGACCTGCACAAGCTGCCGCCACGGGTGCTCTCGGCCGTGATTGAGTTCGCTTTCGGCGACCTGGCACACGAACCGCACCGCGTTGGCAAGCCGCTCCGGCGTGAACTGACCGGGCTGTATAGCGCCCGGCGCGGACCGTACCGCCTGTTGTACCGGATCGACCAGGGGCGCTCACTGGTGCTGATTCAGCGTGTCGATCATCGCGCGGACGTTTACCGACGCTGAGGATGGCAGCCCCGGCGGAACGTAACTTTGCACCCGCCACAAGGTCCGACAGCCGAATCGTCATCAAGGGGTGCGAGCCCTTTCACCTAATGCAACTCGGTGTAGGCCTAACGCCGATAACGTACATTATGTCAGATAAAGTACGCCGTATTGTGCTGTGCCCCAATCGCATTGAGAACGACACAATGGCCCAGAGTTTGCAGATCAGCATGGGTCTACCCGCATCACGCGCCCGGCACCGAAAGTCCGTATTTCCTGAGGACCTTCAGCAGTGCCGGGTTTTCGCCTGGGTGCAGGACGGGCTCGCCAGAGTCGACGTTGATCGCATTGTGCACCCCGTCGCGCAGCCACACCGTCCAGCAGTCCCAGTCACTGCCGAGCTTCGAGCCGTAGAGCAGGCCGATCGGGCTGGTCTGATCCTGCAGGCGCGGCCCGGCCATCGATTCGGCCAGGTGGCTGGTCACGTAGCGGTCCTCACCGCGCAGCACGGCCACGGTCACCTGCTGCAGGCCCTTCGCGAGAAGTACCGGCGGCCGGTTGCGGTTCAGGTAGGCGATGGTATTGGAGTGCTCCGCATCGATGAACCAGCCCGCAGTAGGCAGCAGCATTGTGTAGAGACGCCGCTTGAGCAGCCAGTCCAGGTCGATCTCGTGCGGGGGTTCCTTGCCGTCTTCGGCAAAGTCGTGCGCGATGAGGTCTTGTACGGTTTCGCCTTCGCCGGCGTCGTCGAACAACGCGCCAGCCGGGGTCGGCTCAGGCTTCTTCAACGGCTGAAGTGTTTCGGCGTACATGCCTTCCAGGCTGGAGGCGGCATAGATGGTGCGCTCCCCTGCCAGGTCATAGCGGTGCCAGGTGGAGCGATTGTCGGATGCATCGGTGGGTCGCAACCTGGGTCTCAGGGGCCCATAGTGCGGATCCGCCAAGCGATAAACCGGCTGCAAGGAGCCCAGCAACAATGCCAATTGCGTTGTGTTGCAAATCAGCACGTCACGCGCCACGACCTGGCAAACCTCCTGCACGGACACCTCAGATTGGAGACCCTGATCTTATCCGCGCAAGGAGACAAGCGTTTTCCGGGAACTCCTAGTGGTCGACGAACTCTTCGGCGGCCGCTAGGACGTCGGTGAACCGGTCCTCACGGATCGCCATGTACGGGGGTTGCTCACCGAAGCGCGGATTGGCCCCGATGAACCACGACCGGGCGATCTGTTCACCGTCGACGTCGGCGATCGTCCACCAGGCCCGATACGCTACTTGCAGGCGGGACAGCGACTCATTGCGAGGCGTAGCGCCGCCGTCGATGGCCCACTTGTAGGGCTGCTTGCGGTCACGCACTCCGGCCAACGCCGCCACCACGGTCGGCCCCAGGTGGTCTAGAAGTTCACGCACCAATTCTGGCGGGTCAAGGCGCACCGCACGGGCGTGGATGGCCGTTCCGTTCGCTACAGCCATCGTGATCACCTCCCAAGCTATTCCGGTGTCTCGAACCTCTTTTTACAGGGTCTACACCGTCAAGGGTACGATAAAGCCACCAAAAAGCAACCAGAAATCCGAACGGCTGCCTCGAAGGCGCGGAAACGGGGCGGATTCGCTGGCCACCGGCCCAGACACTCCGAGAGCCCACAGCCTCATCAGGCCCAGCGTCGACAGGAAACCCGCGGTCGGGAGTGCTTAGCCGGTGTGTCCGCATCCACAAGCGATTCAGCGCCGGGAAGGGCAAGTTCTGCGCAGGACGGCTCGATGCGCTGCTCCATGTCGAGAGGAATACGACGGAATCGACTACGGCGGGTTTCCAGTAAACCACTACGTTTTCATCAGATGAATCCGCTGTGCCCCAATTGATTCCGAGTGTGTTGGCTCTCGTGTCCGCGTAGTCGCGGCGCGAGAGTGATTGAATGCCGGGGTGCATCGAGGTGGTTGCGTCGCTCTGCCGCCCTCCTTTGACGCGGTAACGTCGCCCGACCGACCGATGTTGATCCTCACACGGCCGATCACCCGCTGATGCGCTGCGGCCGGCAAACCTTTGTAACCGCGTCCCGCCCCTCGAGCGCGACCGCGACCGCACCGTACCTCACCGCAATTCACCGACATCTGTTCCAAGACGTGTACGAATGGGCTGGCGACCTGCGGACAGTGGGGATTGAAAAGGGCGACGAGTCCTTCTGTCCACCCGGCAGCATCAGTCAACCGATGGACCATGTCGCCACCGAGATTCACCGTCTCAAACGGCTAACGACCGTTCCCGAGGCCAGTCTCCCGCGCACCATCGCTGAATCGCCCCGGCGTGTCCGGAGACGAGATATTGTCAAGACCTGTGGATCGGTGATTTTCAGGCGACCTCCGATCCGGCGGTTGCGGGCTCGCCCGTCGAC
>NZ_MVHC01000060.1 GCF_002086455.1 Mycolicibacter algericus DSM 45454 | reverse complement strand
GCCACCGGCCCCGCCGCAACCCGGGCCGCCGCCGGCTCCCGGCCCTCGGCCCGCCACGCCCGGACCCAAGCCCGGCGCCCGGACCCCGCGCGTCGGGAACAACCCGTTCTCGTCGGCGCAGCCGGCGGAACGCGCCATCCCGCGTCCGCACCCGCAGGCGCCGCGGCCGGGTGCACCCCGGCCCGGCATGCCGCGTCCCGGCGGCGGCGCAACACCGGGCAATATGCCCGGCCGTACCAGTAACTTCGGCGCGCAGGGCCGCCCGGCGCGCCCCGGCGGCCCGCCGCGCCCCGGCGGCGGTGGCCGTCCCGG
This sequence comes from Mycolicibacter algericus DSM 45454, assembly GCF_002086455.1. Lineage (GTDB taxonomy): Bacteria > Actinomycetota > Actinomycetes > Mycobacteriales > Mycobacteriaceae > Mycobacterium > Mycobacterium algericum. Next base: position 6,924 of record NZ_MVHC01000060.1, on the reverse strand, counting down.
TGGCCCCGGCGGCCGTCCGGGCGGCCCCGGCGGCGGTCCCGGCGGTAACTACCGCGGCGGACCCGGTGGCGGTGGAGGTGCCCCAGCAGGCGCCGGCGCCGGAGGCTTTCGGGGCCGCCCCGGCGGCGGTGGCCGTCCCGGCCAGCGCGGTGGCGCGGCCGGTGCGTTCGGCCGTCCGGGCGGCGCACCCAAGCGGGGACGCAAGTCGAAGCGGGCGAAACGCGCCGAATACGAGAACATGCAGGCGCCCGTCGTCGGCGGGGTGCGGCTGCCGCACGGCAACGGCGAGACCATCCGGCTGGCGCGCGGCGCATCCCTGAGTGACTTCGCCGAGAAGATCGACGCCAACCCGGCGGCGCTGGTGCAGGCGTTGTTCAATCTCGGTGAAATGGTCACCGCCACCCAGTCGGTCGGCGACGAGACGCTGGAGCTGCTCGGCAGCGAGATGAACTTCGTCGTCCAGGTCGTCTCGCCCGAGGACGAGGACCGCGAACTGCTGGAGTCGTTCGACTTGACCTACGGCGAGGACGCCGGCGATGAAGAAGACCTGCAGAGCCGCCCGCCGGTGGTGACCGTGATGGGTCACGTCGATCACGGCAAGACGCGCCTGCTCGACACCATCCGCAAGGCCAACGTGCGCGAGGGCGAGGCCGGTGGCATCACCCAGCACATCGGTGCCTACCAGGTGGCCGTCGACTTCGACGGCTCCGAGCGGCTGATCACCTTCATCGACACCCCGGGTCACGAGGCGTTCACCGCCATGCGTGCCCGCGGCGCCAAGGCCACCGACATCGCGATTCTGGTGGTCGCCGCCGACGACGGCGTGATGCCGCAGACGGTGGAAGCGATCAACCACGCTCAGGCGGCCGAAGTGCCGATCGTGGTGGCGGTCAACAAGATCGACAAGGAGGGCGCCGACCCGTCCAAGATCCGGGGTCAGCTGACCGAATACGGTCTGGTGCCGGAGGAGTTCGGCGGTGACACGCTGTTCGTGGATATCTCGGCCAAACAGGGCACCAATATCGCCGCCCTGGAGGAGGCGGTGCTGCTGACCGCCGACGCCGCGCTGGACCTGCGGGCCAACCCCGACATGGAGGCCCAGGGTGTGGCGATCGAGGCGCACCTGGACCGGGGTCGCGGCCCGGTGGCCACCGTGCTGATCCAGCGCGGCACCCTGCGCGTCGGCGACTCGATCGTTGCCGGCGACGCCTACGGCCGGGTGCGGCGCATGGTCGACGAGCACGGCGACGACGTCGACGAGGCGCTGCCGTCGCGGCCCGTCCAGGTCATCGGCTTCACCTCGGTGCCCGGCGCCGGCGACAACCTGCTCGTCGTCGACGAGGACCGGATCGCCCGCCAGATCGCCGACCGGCGCAACGCCCGCAAGCGCAACGCCCTGGCGGCGCGCTCGCGCAAGCGGATCTCGCTGGAGGACCTGGACTCGGCGCTGAAGGAAACCAGCCAGCTGAACCTGATCCTCAAGGGCGACAACGCCGGTACCGTCGAGGCGCTGGAAGAGGCCCTGATGGGGATTCAGGTCGACGACGAGGTGGCACTGCGGGTGATCGACCGCGGAGTCGGTGGCATCACCGAGACCAACGTCAACCTGGCATCGGCCTCGGACGCGATCATCATCGGCTTCAACGTGCGCGCCGAGGGCAAGGCCACCGAGCTGGCCAACCGCGACGGCGTGGAGATCCGCTACTACTCGGTGATCTACCAGGCCATCGAAGAGATCGAGGGCGCGCTCAAGGGCATGCTCAAGCCCGTCTTCGAGGAGAAAGAGCTCGGCCGGGCGGAGATCCGCGCGATCTTCCGGTCCTCGAAGGTCGGCAACATCGCGGGTTGCCTGGTCACCTCCGGCATCATGCGCCGCAACGCCAAGGCTCGGCTGCTGCGCGATTCGGTGGTGGTCGCCGAGAACCTCACGGTCTCGTCGCTGCGCCGGGAGAAGGACGATGTCACCGAGGTGCGCGACGGCTACGAATGTGGTCTGACGCTGACCTACAGCGACATCAAGGAAGGCGACGTCATCGAGACCTATGAGCTCGTAGAGAAGGCACGGACCTAGCCGTGGCGGATCCGGCCCGGGCGCGTCGGCTGGCCAAGCGGATCTCGACGATCGTCGCCTCGGTGATCGAGTACGAGATCAAGGATCCGCGGTTGGCCGGGGTGACGATCACCGACGCCAAGGTGACCGCCGACCTGCACGATGCCACGTTGTACTACACGGTGCTGGGTAGTTCCCTGGACGACGACCCCGACTACGGTGGTGCCGCCGCCGCGCTGGAACGGGCCAAGGGTGTGCTGCGGTCCAAGGTGGGCGCCGGTACCGGGGTGCGGTTCACGCCGACGCTGACGTTCGTCCGTGACACGGTGCCCGAAACGGCCCACCGGATGTCGGAACTGCTGGCCGCGGCCAAGGCGGCCGATGCCGATCTGGCTCGGCTGCGCGAGGGTAAGCAGCCGGTGGGAGAGGCCAATCCGTACCGGGAGGACCCCGCGTCATCGGATGGCGAAGACAGCGGTCACGGTGAGCAATCGGGGGACTGACCGGTTGGCTCCGGCTCGGCGCGTCGACGCCGCCGGGGCGGTGCAGCTGCTGGCGGGCGCAACCACGCTGGCGGTGATCTGCCACGTACATCCCGACGCCGACACGGTCGGGGCCGGGCTGGCGCTCGCGATGGTCCTCGAGCGGGGCGGCAAGGCGGTCCAGGTCTCCTTCGCACGCCCGGCGACCCTGCCGCAGTCGTTGCAGTCGCTGCCGGGTGGCTGGCTGCTGGTCGGTCCGGATGCGATACGCCAGGACGTCGACCTGGTGGTGACGGTCGACATATCGAGTGCCGATCGACTCGGGGGCCTGCGAGACTTCGCAGTCGGCGGACGTGAGCTGCTGGTGATCGATCACCATGCATCCAATGAACTGTTCGGGACCGCGAATTTCGTTGACCCGTCGGCGGATTCGACGACCATGATGGTGGCCGACCTGCTCGACGCGTGGGGCGAACCGATCGATGCCGATGTGGCGCACTGCCTGTATGCCGGGCTGGCCAGCGACACCGGCTCGTTCCGGTGGGCCACCGCCCGCGCGTACCGGCTGGCGGCGCGGCTGGTGGACGTCGGCGTGGACAATGCGGCCATCACCCGGGCCGTGATGGACACCCACCGCTTCGGTTGGCTGACCATGCTGTCGCGGGTGCTGGCGCAGGCGCAGCTGCTGCCCGACGCGGTGGGAGGCCGCGGGCTGGTCTATGCGGTCGTGGAGCATGCCGAGTGGAGCGCCGCGCGGCCCGAGGAGGTGGAGAGCATCGTCGACATCGTGCGGACCACCGAGCAGGCGGAGGTCGCTGCGGTGTTCAAGGAGGTCGACCCGGGATGCTGGGCGGTCTCGATGCGCGCCAAGTCGGCGGTGGATGTGTCGACCGTGGCGTGCGGCTTCGGCGGCGGCGGACATCGGTTGGCCGCCGGGTATAGCGCCAGTGGCGGCGTGCAGGACGTGGTCGCCGCCCTGGTTGCCGCACTCGCCTGATGGCCGACGGCGCGTCGGCGGGCGCTCGCCAGATCTTGGCGCTGGCACTGCCGGCGTTGGTGGTGCTGGCCGCCGAACCGCTGTATCTGCTGTTCGACACCGCGGTGGTCGGTCGGCTCGGCGCCCTGGGCCTGGCCGGGCTGGCCATCGGTGGCCTGATCCTGGGGCTGGTGGCTTCGCAGGCGACCTTCTTGTCCTACGGAACCACGGCGCGCTCGGCGCGCCACTACGGTGCCGGTGACCGTTCGGCGGCCGTGGCCGAGGGGGTGCAGGCGACCTGGTTGGCACTGGGACTGGGCGCGCTGATCGTCGTCGTCGTGCAGGTCGCGGCGGTGCCGCTGCTCTCGGCCGTCGCCGGACGGGACAGCATCGCGACGGCCGCCCTGCCATGGCTGCGGATCGCGATACTCGGTGCACCGGCGATCCTGGTATCGCTGGCCGGCAACGGCTGGCTGCGCGGGGTGCAGGACACCGCGCAGCCTCCGCGCTATGTGGTTGCGGGCTTTGCACTTTCGGCGCTGCTGTGCCCGCTGCTGGTCTTCGGGTCGCTGGGCATGCCGCGGATGGGCCTGGCCGGCTCGGCGGTGGCCAACTGCGCGGGCCAGTGGCTCGCCGCGCTGCTGTTCCTGCGGGCATTGCACTGCGAGCGGGCCCCACTGCGTTTCGACGGTGCGATGGTGCGGGCGCAGCTGACGATGGGCCGTGACCTGATCGTGCGCTCGCTGGCCTTTCAGGCCTGCTTCGTCTCAGCCGCCGCAGTCGCGGCGCGCTTCGGGGCCGCGTCGCTGGCCGCCCACCAGATTGTGTTGCAGCTGTGGACATTTCTCGCGCTGGTGCTCGATTCGCTGGCGATCGCCGCTCAGGCCCTGGTCGGCGCGGCACTGGGTGCCGGTGACTCGGGGCGCGCCAGAACGGTGGCCGGCCGGGTGACGGTGTTCTCGGCGGCCGCCGCCGCGGTGCTGGCCGCGTTACTGGCCTTCGGTTCGGCGGTGTTGCCGGGGCTGTTCACCGGCGACGGTGCGGTATTGGCGGCGATCGGGGTGCCGTGGTGGTTTCTGGTCGCCCAATTGCCGCTCGCCGGAATCGTTTTCGCTCTCGACGGGGTACTGCTGGGTGCCGGCGATGCCGCGTTCATGCGCACCGCCACCGTGATGAGCGCCCTGATCGGATTCCTCCCGCTGACCTGGCTGTCGTTGATGCTGGATTGGGGGTTGGCCGGGATCTGGTCGGGCTTGACCACGTTCATCGTGCTGCGGTTGGTGTTCGTCGGGTGGCGGGTGTATTCGGGGCGGTGGGCGCGGGCCGGCCGCCCGTAGGATCAGCGGGCATGTGCAGCCACCGGGAGCAGATGCTCAACGGACAGCCATATCTACCCGAGGATCCCACCCTGGTCGCAGATCGTCGGGCCTGCCGGCGCCTGGTCGCGGCGTTCAACGCCACCGCGCCCGACGATGACGATCGGCGGCGGGACCTGCTGGGCGAGCTGCTCGGGTCATTCGGGCCGGATTCGGTCGTCGAGCCCCGACTCTGCTGTGACTACGGGAAACACATCAGCATCAGCGCTCACTACTTCGTGAATTACGATGCGGGTCTTGCTGGACTGAGCGCCGACCATCATTGGCGACAACGTACCGATCGGGCCCCGCGCACAACTGGTCACCACCCTGCACCCGATTGACGACACCCGATTGACGACACCGACGCACGACGGCAGGGCTGGGAGTCCGCGGCACCGATTGCCATCGCCGATGATGTCTGGCTGAATCGCCCTGGGTCTGGTGGCGGTCTGGTGGAGGCTCGGGCTATTGGATTTCGACCAGGGTTTGGTCGATCCGTTGCCCAGCGTAGAAGGCGTCCTCGAACTCGGTCGGCGGCAGGTCGTCGAGGTAGCCGTGGAGTCGGCTGGTGTTGTGCCAGTGCACCCAGCCCAGGGTGGCCAGTTCGACGTCCTCGACGGTCTTCCACGGCCCCGAACGGGCGGGTCCGTAGATCAGCTCGGCCTTGTAGTAGCCGTTGACCGTCTCGGCCAGGGCGTTGTCGAAGCTGTCGCCGACGGTGCCGATGGAGGGCACCGCGCCGATCTCAGCGAGTCGTTCACCGTAGCGAATCGAGGTGAATTGCGACCCGGCATCGGAGTGACATCGCAAGCCCGGCAACGTGTTTCCCCGCGACCAGCGGGCCATCTCGATCGCATCGAGCACCATGGTGGTGCGCATGTGCGAGGCGACCCGCCAGCCGACGATCATCCTGCTGAACGCATCGGTGATGAAACACACGTAGGCCACTCCGGCCCAGGTGGGCACGTACGTCAGGTCCGTCACCCAAAGCTGGTCAGGCGCGATGGCGGTGAAATCGCGTCTGACCAGATCAGGATGGCGTGGATGTCGACCGCCACGGTGATGGGACCACGTTGACTAGGGTTTAGCCAGTTTCATTGGACCACCCGTTTGCCAGTTATGGGACCGCTGGCGTGTCGCGCCGGTGGCCGCTCGATTACTGGGTCGGATCACTTCATGTCGATCGATGTGGAGGAGGTCTGCTGAATGTATCGGGAGGTTTCGGTGATCGAGGTACGTGAGCTGTTGCGGGTGTGGATGGCCGGTGCCGGTCTGCGCCGGGTCGCGGTGTTGGCCGGGGTGGACCGCAAGACCGCACGCGACTATACGAACGCGGCGGTGTCGGCGGGGCTGGATCGGGGCGGTGACCTGGATCAGCTCACCGACGAGCTGATCGGTGCGGTGATCGAGGCGGTGCGTCCGGGCCGCCCCGATGGTCACGGCCATACGTGGGAGTTGTTGCGCGCCAACCATGATCAGATCGTTGAATGGGTCGGCAAGGACTTGACGGTGGTCAAGATCAGTGACCTGTTGGCCCGCCGCGGGATCATGGTGCCGCAGCGGACCCTGCACCGGTACTGCACCGAACGCACCGACTACCGAGGCCGCGGACCGGCCGGCACGGTGCCGGTGGTCGACGGCGAGCCCGGCGTGGAGTGCCAGATCGACTTCGGGAAGATGGGCACGCTCTTCGATCCCGAAGCTGGGCGCAACCGGGTCGTGCACGCACTGATCTTCACCGCCGTCTACTCACGGCACATGTTCGTGTGGCTGACGTTTCACCAGACCCTGGAGGCGATCATCACCGGCTGCGAGTCGGCCTGGAGATTCTTCGATGGCGTGTTCAAGGTGTTGATCCCCGACAACATGACACCGATTGTGCCCAAGGCAGATTCGACCGACCCGCAATTCAGTGTGGGCTGGACAGAGTACTCCCAAGCCCGCGGATTTTTCACCGATCCCGCCCGGGTCGCCCACCCGTGGAGCCTGTCACGAATTCTGTGTAAGTCAGAGATGATTTGACTACGAGTTGTAGTCTAGCACAACGGGATTCGACCG
>NZ_MVHC01000006.1 GCF_002086455.1 Mycolicibacter algericus DSM 45454 | reverse complement strand
GGCCCAGGTCGCGGGCCCGGGCGGGGGATGGGGGCGGACGAACCGCTGTCGATGGTCATCGCTGTCGTCACCTAACCCTTCGCGGTCAACCCGCGCATCTGCCGCGCACCGCGGCGCCTTCGATCTACCTAGAAGTATCCAAGAGTATTCAAGCAGTTAACCGCCGCGCTGTACCGGCAACTCGGCGGCGACCGGGCGGATCGGCGTTTGGCGGGTATTCTTGCGCGGTTGAGGAGGGGCCATGTCGACAGGAAATGTCATCGCGGCGCTGCTCGCGCTGTGCGCCGCGCTGGCGTCCGCGATCGGAGACGTGATCCGTCAGCGGTCCGCCCAGGAGATCACCGACCAGCAGGTCGGGCATCTACAGCTGTTCTGGTTGTCGCTGCGCGACGCGCGCTGGTGGGGCGGCGGAGCCGCGGCGGTGGCCAATTACGCGCTACAGGCGTTGGCGTTGGCGGTGGGTTCAGTGATCCTGGTGACCGGTCTGCAGGTGACCGCGCTGTTGTTCGCATTGCCGATGTACGCCTGGTTGACCCACCGCCGGGTCACCAACTGGGAGTGGATGTGGGCGGTGCTGCTGGCCGCGGCACTGGCGGTGGTGGTGATCGTCGGCGACCCGACCGAGGGCAAACAGCACGCGCCGGCGCGCACCTGGATCGCGGTGTCGGTGGTGGTGGTCACGTTGTTGCTGGCCTGCGCGGTGGCCGCCCGCAGACTCCGGGGCCGGCCGGCCGCCGCGGTGCTGCTGGCCGTGGTGGCCGGTACCTCGCTGGCGGTGTTCGCATTGCTGACGAAAGTGCTCGTGGAGCTGATCAAAGCCGAGGGTCTGGAAGACGCGCTGGAGTCGCCCGTGGTGGTGCCCTGGCTGGCCGCGACGCTGGCCGGGATGATCTTCCAGCAATCGGCGTTCCGGGCCGGCGCCTTGACGGCATCGATGCCGACGATGATCGTGGCCAAACCCCTGGTGGCCAGTGCGCTGGGCGTGCTGCTGCTCAACGAGCACATTCAGGCCGGCGGGGTCGAGGACGCCGCGGTGATCATCGGGGTGGTGCTGATCGTCATCGCGACGGCGGCGTTGGCCCGGGGCGAGGCCGCCACCATCGTCGCTGATGCCGGAGGCGCAGACCGGGAGACACCGGTGGCGTCACCGACGAGCTAGCCGGGGTCTCGTGCTGGGACCGATCGCGATCATCCCGTCGGCGCCGGTTCTGGTGCCCGAACTGGCCGGTAGCGCCCCGGAGGCCGCCGAACTGCGGGCCGCGGTGCTGGCGGCCGCCGAGGCGTTGCCGCCGCGCTGGGTGGCCCTGGGCGCCGGCGCCGAGGGGGCATGGGGGCCCGACAGCGCCGGCAATTTCGCCGGATACGGGACCGAGATCACCGTAGGGCTGTCGCCCGGTGCCGCCCGGTTGGCCGACCTGCCGCTGTGCGCCCTGGTCGCAGGGTGGATCAGCGCCCAGCTGCGCCCGGACGGCGAGGTGGCGGTGCAGGCCTACACCGACCCGGATGCGGCGTTGGCCGCCGGGAGGCGGCTGCGCGCCGAGATCGAGCAGTCGGACGAGCCGATCGGTGTGCTGGTGCTGGCCGACGGGGCCAACACCTTGACCGCGGCGGCCCCCGGCGGACATCACCCCGCCGACGTCGACGTCCAGCGTGCCCTCGACGACGCGCTGGCCGGCGGCGATGTAGCCGGCCTGGTGGGGTTGCCGCCGCAGGTCGTCGGCCGGGCGGCGTTCGCGGCACTGGCCGGGCTGGTCGGGCACCGGCCGCGTTCCGTCACGCAGCTCTACCGCGACGCCCCCTACGGGGTGGGCTACTTCGTCGGAGTCTGGGAGCCGTGAGGCCGATCGCGGTCGTCGGGCCGACCGGCACCGGCAAGTCGCAGCTCGCGCTGGAACTGGCCGAAGGCCTGGAAAAGTCGGGGAGATCAGCTGAAATCGTGAACGCCGACGCCATGCAGCTCTACCGGGGCATGGACATCGGCACCGCCAAGCTGTCGCCGGGGGAGCGACGCGGCATCCCGCACCACCAGCTCGACGTCCTCGATGTCACCGCGACCGCGACGGTCGCCCGCTACCAGCAGGCCGCCGCCGCGGATGTCGAGGCGATCATGAACCGCGGCGCGGTACCAATCATCGTCGGGGGATCGATGCTCTACCTGCAGGCGCTGCTCGACGACTGGTCCTTTCCCGCCACCGACCCCGCGGTGCGGGCCCGCTACGAGCAGCGGCTCGCCGACATCGGAGTGGCCGCGCTGCATGCCGAACTGGCCGCCGCCGACCCGGCTGCGGCGACGGCGATCCTGCCCACCGACGGCAGGCGCATCGTGCGGGCACTCGAAGTCGTGGCGCTGACCGGCCGGCCCTTCGCCGCGTCTGCGCCCACCATCGGCGTCCCCCGCTGGGACACCGCGATCATCGGATTGGACTGCGACACCGTGCTTCTCGACGAACGGCTGGCCGCCCGGACCGCGACGATGTTCGACTGCGGCCTGGTGGCCGAGGTGGTGGGGCTGCTGAAGGCCGGGTTGCGCGACGGGGTCACCGCCGCCCGAGCGCTGGGCTACGCCCAGGTGATCGCCGACCTCGATGCGGGCGGCAACGGTGACGGCGCCCGCGAGCCGACCTTCATCGGGACCCGCCGCTACGTGCGCCGACAGCGGTCCTGGTTCCGCCGCGACCACCGCATCGAATGGTTGGACGGCGCCGCCGGCGGACTGCTCGACGCGGCGCTGGCCGCGTGGCGGCACGTATCCTGAGCACATGCTTTTCGCCAAGGGCCACGGCACCCAGAACGACTTCGTCGTGTTGCCGGACCTAGGGGTGGAACTGGACCTGACGGCCGCCGCGGTGAGCGCGCTGTGTGACCGGCGCCGCGGCCTGGGCGCCGACGGTGTGTTGCGCGTCACCACGGCCGGGGCCGCGGTCACCGCCGGCGTGCTCGACCAGCTTCCCGAGGGGGTGTCGGCCGGCGACTGGTTCATGGACTACCGCAACGCCGACGGCTCGGTGGCCGAGATGTGCGGCAACGGGATCCGGGTCTTCGCCCACTACCTGCGCGCCGCCGGCCTGGAATCGGCCGACGAGTTCGTGGTCGGCTCGCTGGCCGGGCCGCGGCCGATCACCGTGCACCACGCCGACGACGTGCGGGCCGAGGTCACCGTCGACATGGGCAAGGCCAACACGCTGGGTCCGGGCGAGGCGGTGGTGGGCGGGCGGCGATTCGCCGGGCTCGCCGTCGACGTGGGCAATCCGCATCTGGCGTGCGTGGATCCGGCACTGTCGGCGGCCGAGCTGGCCGCGCTGGATGTGGCCGCACCGGTCAGTTTCGACCGCGGGCAGTTCCCGAACGGGGTGAACGTCGAAGTCCTGACCGCCGCCCGTGACGGCGCGGTGTCGATGCGGGTGCATGAGCGCGGGGTCGGGGAGACCCGGTCATGCGGGACCGGCACGGTGGCCGCCGCGGTGGCCGCACTGGCCGACGCCGGCGCGTCGACCGGCACACTGCGGGTCGACATCCCGGGCGGGCAGGTCCGCGTCATCGTCACCGAGGCGACCAGTTATCTGCGCGGCCCGTCGGAGCTGGTGGCCCGCGGCGACATCGCGGCGGGGTGGTGGTCGGCGCAGTGAGTCATCCCGAGCTTCCCAGCACCGGTGAACTGGCCCTCGACGACCGCACGGCGCTGCGCCGGGTCGCGGGGTTGTCCACCGAACTCGCCGACGTCTCCGAGGTCGAATACCGCCAACTGCGCCTCGAACGGGTGGTGCTGGTCGGGGTGTGGACCGAGGGCAGTGCCGCCGAGGCCGACGCCAGCATGGTGGAGTTGGCCGCGCTGGCCGAGACCGCCGGCTCGCAGGTGCTCGAGGGCCTGATCCAGCGCCGCGACCGGCCCGACCCGTCCACCTACATCGGCTCCGGCAAGGCCGTCGAGTTGCGTGAGGTGGTCTTGGCCACCGGCGCCGACACCGTCATCTGTGACGGCGAGCTGTCCCCGGCGCAGCTGACCGCGCTGGAGAAGGCGGTCAAGGTCAAGGTGATCGACCGCACCGCGCTGATCCTGGACATCTTCGCCCAGCACGCCACCAGCGCCGAGGGCAAAGCCCAGGTGGCGCTGGCGCAGATGGCCTACATGCTGCCGCGGCTGCGCGGCTGGGGCGAGTCGATGTCACGGCAGGCCGGCGGCCGGGCCGGCGGCAGCGGCGGCGGGGTGGGCTTGCGCGGCCCCGGTGAGACCAAGATCGAAACCGACCGGCGACGCATCCGGGAGCGGATGGCCAAGTTGCGCCGCGAAATCAAGGCGATGAAGCAGGTGCGCGACACCCAGCGCAGCCGGCGCCTGCACAGCGACGTTCCCTCCGTCGCGATCGTGGGCTACACCAACGCCGGCAAGTCCAGTCTGCTCAACGCGCTGACCGGCGCCGGGGTGCTGGTGCAGGACGCATTGTTCGCCACACTCGAGCCCACCACGCGCCGTGGTCTTTTCGAGGACGACAGGCCCTTCGTACTCACCGACACCGTCGGATTCGTACGGCATCTGCCCACCCAGTTGGTGGAGGCGTTCCGGTCCACGCTGGAGGAGGTCGCCGACGCCGACCTGTTGCTGCATGTGGTCGACGGCGCCGATCCCGCGCCGCTGGCCCAGATCAGCGCGGTGCGCCAGGTGATCTCCGAGGTGATCGCCGAGCGGGACGCCAAGCCTGCGCCGGAAGTGTTGGTAGTCAACAAGATCGACGCCGCCGGGGACCTGGCGCTGGCCCAGTTGCGTCGCGCGCTGCCCGACGCGGTGTTCGTCTCGGCTCACACCGGCGACGGTATCGAGTCGCTGCGCCGCCGGATGGGGCAGTTGGTGGCGCCGGCCGACACTGCTGTGGACGTGGTCATCCCTTACGAGCGTGGCGATTTGGTGGCCCGGGTGCATGAACAGGGCCGGCTCACCCAAGCCGAGCACGGCGAGGGCGGCACCCGCATCCGGGCGCGGGTACCGGCGGCGCTGGCCGCCAGCCTGCGAGAATTCGGCCAGGCGTAGCAGCCGCGCGCGGCGTGTGATCGGTCACAGAAGTTTCGGGCTGCGCGCACCGGTGCGCTAGGGTCACAACCAACGCTGGCGTCAAAGGACGCCGGTACGTCGTGGAACGCTTACACGCCACCCATATCCGGTGGACGGTGCGTCCAGCACAAGCTCTTCTCGCGGCGATCGATTTTGCCCACCGGCAATCTCGCCACTTTGCGCCGCCAGTCACCCGACCTCGTCGTCATGGCTCGAGCAGCGCAACCGATGCCGGAAAGGCACCGCACTCAATGACTAAATCTGTTGCATCCTTTGACTCCCTCGGCGTGCCCGCCCCGCTGGTGGCCGCGCTGCACGACAACGAGATCACCGCGCCGTTTCCGATCCAGATCCATACCCTGCCCGACACGCTGGCCGGACGCGACGTGCTGGGTCGCGGAAAGACGGGCAGCGGCAAGACGCTGGCGTTCTCAATTCCGTTGGTAGCTGGGCTGGCCGACGTCAAGCGGCGCCCGAACCGGCCGTCGGGCCTGGTGCTCGCGCCCACCCGGGAGTTGGCCACCCAGATCACCGCGACGGTCAAACCGCTTGCGGCGGCTTACGGCTTGAAGGTCACCACCATCTTCGGCGGGGTGGCGCAGAGCCGGCAGGAGACGGCGCTGCGCGGCGGCGTCGACATCGTGGTGGCCTGCCCGGGGCGCCTCGAAGACTTGATGAAGCAGAAGCTGATCAGCCTGGACGCCGTGCAGATCACCGTGCTCGACGAAGCCGACCACATGGCCGACCTCGGATTCCTGCCGGGCGTCACGCGGATTCTGGCCGCTACGCCGGCCACCGGTCAGCGGCTGCTGTTCTCGGCGACCCTCGACAACGGAGTGGACAAGCTGGTGCGGCGCTTCCTGCACGATCCGGTGTCGCATGAGGTCGACGACGGCCGGGCAGCGCCGCCGCCGGCCATGACGCATCACGTGTTTCACGTCGCGGGGGCGCAGGACAAGAAGGATCTGGTGCACCGGTTGGCGTCCGGCACCGGTCGCCGAATCCTGTTCATGCGGACCAAACATCAGGCCCGCAAGCTCGCCAAGCAACTGACCGAGTCCGGCATCCCGTCAGTGGACCTGCACGGCAACCTGTCTCAGCCCGCGCGGGACCGCAATCTGGCCGCGTTCAGCACCGGGGCGGCTCGGGTGCTGGTGGCCACCGACATCGCTGCGCGCGGCGTGCACGTCGATGAGGTGCAGCTGGTGGTCCACGTCGACCCGCCGGCCGAACACAAGGCCTATCTGCACCGCTCGGGCCGCACCGCACGCGCCGGCAACGCCGGCGACGTGGTCACCGTGGTGTTGCCCGAACAGCGCAGGGACACCCAGGTACTGCTGCGCCGGGCCGGGATCACCGTCGCCCCGCAACAGGTCGGCGTCGACTCGATGCCGGTGCAAGCGTTGGTCGGCGACGTCGCCCCGTTGCAGATGCCCGCCCCCAAGGCGGCCCCGCCGCCGCGCCCCGCTTCGCCGAAGAACCGCGGATCGGGCGGCGCCCGTCGACGTCGCGCCGCGGCGCCGGGAGCCGCCCAGCGACCGGCACGGCGGGGCGGGGCGCGCCGTACCGGGGCGGACGCGCGGTAATCCGCACCGGAGACGTCCAAGCGAAGTGGCCGGCTAGCGGGCCTCTGACCTCCCAACCATCCGGTTGGTCTATTGTCGTCGGAAAGTTTCCGTCGATCTCGGAGGTCAGGCGATGAGCGCCGCAGTCAAGTACCAGCGAACCCTGTTCGAGCCCGAGCACGAGCTGTTCCGGGAGTCCTACCGGGGGTTTCTGGACCGCCACGTCGCGCCGCACCACGAGGAGTGGGAGAAGGCCAAGATCGTCGACCGCGGCGTCTGGCTCGAAGCCGGCAAGCAGGGCTTTTTGGGCATGGCGGTGCCAGAGGAGTACGGCGGCGGCGGCAACCCCGACTTCCGCTACAACACGATCATCACCGAAGAGACCACCGCCGGTCGCTACAGCGGCATCGGTTTCAGCCTGCACAACGACGTCTGTGCCCCCTACCTGCTGGAGTTGTGCAACGAGGAGCAGAAGCAGCGCTGGCTGCCCAAGTTCTGCACCGGTGAGCTGATCACGGCGATCGCGATGACCGAGCCAGGCACCGGCAGTGACCTCCAAGGCATCAAGACCCGGGCGGTCAAGCAGGGCGACCACTACGTGCTCAACGGGTCCAAGACCTTCATCACCAACGGCATCCACTCCGACCTGGTGATCGTGGTCGCCCAGACCGACCCGGAGAAGGGCGCCCAGGGCTTTTCCCTGTTGGTGGTGGAGCGCGGCATGGCGGGCTTCGAGCGCGGCCGCCACCTGGACAAGGTCGGGCTGGACGCCCAGGACACCGCCGAGCTGTCGTTCACCGACGTGCATGTGCCGGTGGAGAACCTGCTGGGCCAGGAGGGTATGGGCTTCATCTACCTGATGCAGAATCTGCCGCAGGAGCGGATCTCCATCGCGATCATGGCCGCCGCGGCGATGGAGGCCACGCTGGAGCAGACGATCACCTACACCAAGGAGCGCAAGGCGTTCGGCAAACCGATCGGCAGCTTCCAGAACAGCCGGTTCCTGCTCGCCGAGCTGGCCACCGAGTCCACCGTGGTGCGGATGATGGTCGACGAGTTCATCCGGTTGCACCTGGACAAGCAGCTGACGGTGGAACAGGCCGCGATGGCCAAGTGGTACAGCACCGAGAAGCAGGTCCACTTGATCGACCGCTGCCTGCAGTTGCATGGCGGCTACGGCTACATGCGCGAATATCCGATCGCGCGGGCCTACCTGGATGCGCGGGTGCAGACCATCTACGGCGGCACCACCGAGATCATGAAAGAGATCATCGGCCGCAGCCTGGGCGTCTGATTCTTACAGACGGGGCCCTGACCTGCGTGTTCAGCCGTGGGCGGGGCCTCGTCGTCGCTATGCGGGTCGGCAACTTTTCGGCATCGGGTGGGTATCTGTTTCCGCAATATCGATGACTTCGCTTCGCAATACGGGTCGATTGCGGGAAAGTTTGTGCCGGAACATTTGCGTCGATTGCGGTGCCTGGGAGGGCTGGTGACTAGTCGGAAAGATCGGTTCGGCAAGATGGCGGTGCGCATGGCGCTCGGCCTCGCGGCGACGGTCACCGTGCTGTTGTCGATGCAGACCGCGGCGGCAACGCCCGACAGTGAGGCTCACGACGCCATCACGGCGGCATGGCAGGCGGCCGGAGGTGACGGCTCGCCGCTGGGGCCGCCCAAGGGCGACGTGCATCCGGCCGGTGTCGGCTTCGCGCAGGACTTCGCCGGCGGCACGATCTTCTTCACACCGGAGACCGGGGCCAAGGCGCTGTTCGGCGCGATCCTCGAGAAGTACGAGTCGATGGGTGGGGCGGCGACCAGCGGCCTGGGGTTCCCCAGCAGCGATGAGGTGCCGGGGCTGGTGCCCGACAGCCGGGTGGCCATCTTGTCCGGTGCCGACAACCCGGTGATCTACTGGACGGCCGAACACGGCGCCCATGTGGTGCGCGGCCCGATGAATGCGGCCTGGGACAAGCTGGGCAGCTCCACCGGAGCGCTGGGCGTGCCGGTCGACGACGAGAACTACGACGGCGCGGTGGTGACCCAGAAGTTCAGCGCCGGTGCGCTGTCCTTCGACGGCGCGACTCGGACGTTCACCACGGTGCCGCCGGAGTTGGCGGCCCAGCTGGCCGATCTGCAGGTTCAGCTCGATCCGACCGCGGCCATCGACCAGGCGTGGCGCGCCACGGGCGGCGCATCGGGCTCGCTCGGGGCCAAGCAGGGCGACCAGTACGTGGTCGGCAGCGACGGAGCGGGCCAGGATTTCGTCCGGGGCAAGGTCTACTTCGCCCCGGCCACCGGGGCCTACGCGTTGGACGGCGACGTCCTGGCCAAGTACGAGTCGCTGGGCGGCCCGACCGGCAGCGATCTGGGCTTCCCGATCACCGGCACGGCTGACGGTGCCATCGCCGGGAGCAAGTTCGCGTCGTTCGCCGCCGACGACGACCCGGTGATCTTCTTCAGCCCCGACAACGGCGCCTTCGTGGTGCGCAGTGCGATGAAGGCGGCCTGGGACAAGCTCGATGGTGCTTCAGGAAAGCTCGGCGCCCCGGTGGGCGACCAGACCGTCGACGGAGACGTGGTCTCGCAGAAGTTCACCGGCGGGACGGTGTCGTGGAACCAGGCGAACAACGCCTTCAGCACCGAGCCGGCCGATCTCGCGCCGGCGCTGGCGGGCCTGCAGATCCCCGGCATGAACCTGCCGAACGGCAGCACGGCGACCACGACCGGTACCGGCACCGAGACGCACTGGAACTGGTTGTGGGTGCTGATCCCGGTCGCGGTGCTGGCGGTGCTGGGGGCGCTGGCGGGCGCGGCGATGTGGTGGCAGCGGCGCCGGCCGGCTCCGTCGTCCGCACGCCCGCCGGTCGCGGTGCCCGCGCCGGTCAGTGACGACTACGACGACGATGACGAGCAGTGGGCGCACCATGAACAGCTGGACCACGAGGGCACCGTCCGGCTGCCGAGCCGCTACGGCCGCTCGTCGTCGTTCGGTGCGGCGCCCGAGGCCGAGGCGCTCGGTCAGCCGCTACCGGAGGCGCCCTGGCTGCGCTACGGCGAGGCCGAGGCCGACAACGAGCCGGACGACGATGACGACGCCGACACCGCGCCGACGCGGGTGGTGACCGAGGAGGACCTGGGAACCGGTCGGCACGCGGTGGGGCACGGGGCGTCGGCCACCGACTCGGGCGCCTTCGGATCCTCGACGCCGTCACGTGGCTTCGGCTCCGGCCAGCGCAGCTTCGGGGCCGGGGAGTCGGCGCATCCGGTGATGCACCTGCCGCTGGACGACCCCTACCAGCAGCCGGACGGCTACCCGATCAAGGCGAACATCGGCTCGGGGCTCTACTACACGCCGCAGAATGCGCTGTACGACGACACGCTGGCCGAGATCTGGTTCGCCACCGAGGAGGCGGCCCGGCTCAACGGGTTCACCAGGGCCGGCTGATCACCGCAGCGGCAGGGGCGTGTGCTCGTCACTGTCGGTGCGGGGCCCGAAGATCCGTCGCTGATCCTCGGTGATGGCGACGTCGTCGATGCTGGACTCGCGGCGGCTCATCCGGCCGTCGTCGGCGAACTCCCACAGTTCGTTGCCGTAGCTGCGCCACCACTGGC
Source organism: Mycolicibacter algericus DSM 45454 (assembly GCF_002086455.1). Lineage (GTDB taxonomy): Bacteria > Actinomycetota > Actinomycetes > Mycobacteriales > Mycobacteriaceae > Mycobacterium > Mycobacterium algericum. The sequence continues at coordinate 212,600 of NZ_MVHC01000006.1, read as the reverse complement.
CGGTCGCGTCACGGCTTTCGTACTGGTAGCGCACCGCGATTCGGTTGTCGTGGTGGCACCACAGCTCCTTGCGCAGCGCGTAGTCGCGTTCACGGGCCCACTTGCGCCGCAGGAACGCGACGATCTCGGCGCGCCCGGTGACGAACTCGTCTCGGTTACGCCAGACCGAGTCGTCGGTGTAGGCCTGCGCCACCCGTTCAGGGTCGCGGGTGTTCCAGGCGTCTTCGGCGGCTCGGACCTTACGGCGCGCCGACTCCGCATCGAAAGGTGGGCACGGGCCGAACATGGTGATCTCCCTCGGTGATTCGTTACGGTGTCAGCCGTGCCAGTGCCTCGGCTGCCGGAACGATGTCATGGATGCGCCGGCTGGTCTCGCCGGCGTAGAGCGCTGACCGGTCCACTGCGGCCGGGTCCATTCCGGCCAACGGCAATGCCGGGGTGTAGAGCGGCACGGCTGTCCGCTGCGCGGCCAGGATCGTCCCCAGCGCGCCCAGCGGCATCAGCCGCCCCAGCGGCGCACCGATCCGGTTGAATGCCCGCACCGCCGGCGGACCGAGTTCATCTCGCGCACACCAGCGTTCGGTGAGGACATTGGGAACGACCCGGTGGGCCAGCGGCCAGCCCACCCCGAACAACATGGTGCGGATGGTTCGTTGCGCATCCAGCACCTTCTGCTTGTAGCCGGGGTGGGCGCGCGACTCCTCGGTGAGCAGAAAGCGGGTCCCGGCGACCGCCCCCACGGCACCGGCGGCCAGCAGCGCCCGGACGTCGTCGGCATCGGCGACCCCGCCTGCGGCCAGCACCGGGGCACCGTCGGCGGCACCGAGCACCTCAGGCAACGTCACACTGAGCGGTCGATCGGCCACCAGGTGGCCGCCGGCCTCGACGCCTTGGGCCACCAGACCGTCAGCGCCGGCAGCCAGTGCCCGGCGGGTCTGGGCGACATCACCGGCGGTGCACAGCACCGGGATTCGCGCGGCCCGCAGCGCGGCGATCCAGCGCGCGGGAGCGCCGTCGTGAAACACCACCAGGGCGGCACCGGCCGCGATGCACGCGTCGATATGGGCCCGGCGGACGAACGGCACCAGCAGATTGGCCGCCACCGGGCGCCCGCCGGCCAGCGCCACGGCGCGGCGCAGCTCGGTGGCGAAGCTGCGCGGATCGCTGAGCCCGACGGTGCCCAAACCACCGGCCGCCGACACCGCGGCTGCCAGCTCTGCGCCGGCCACCCCGCCGCCCATTCCGGCCTGCACGACCGGGGCGCTCAGTCCGAGTGACTCCAGCAGGCTCACCGGTGCCCGCGCCCCGGTGCTCGGACGGTGACACAGCACCGCCGCTCTGACGGGGTCAGCGTGGCCCGCCGCGGTGGTTCGCCGGTGCCTTCCAGCATGCCCTCGATCAGTTGCAGGTTGAGACCGCAGACCGCTTCGGTGTATCGGCGCGCCAGTCGTTCGAACGGACAGTTGCGCAGCTCGATGTCGCCGGCGTCATTGACCACCGGCTCGTAGCCGAATTCCCGGAGGACCTCCAAGACGCCGTGTTCGGTAGCCCCGGCCCGGCCGACCCGGCGGGCCGCCGCCGAGACCGCCGAGCGCACCGCCCCGGCATCGTCGTCGGCCATGGCGGTGACCAGCAGGTCGGCCAGCAGCCGGTAGTTGCGGGGCGGCACACTCACCGACAGCTCGTCCCGGGTGCGTGCATAGCGCTTGGCGGGGCGCCCGGCGCCGGGACCGGAGCGGCCGGCCGGCCGCGCGTAGCTCACCGACAGGATCCCTGCCTCAGCCAGTTTGTCGAGGTGGTAGGCGGCCAGTGTGCGGCTGATGCCGGCGGCGGTCGCGGCCTGCTCCCGGGCTACCGGCTCGTCGCACGACGCGACGTAGTGATAGAGCCGCTGCCGTACCGGATCGTCCAGGCTGCTCAACCCGGTCAGCGGATCCGGATGGCCGCGGCGAGGGGAGCTCATCGCCCCAATGTAACACCAAAAATAATTGACAAATAGGGCCGGCCGCCGCCAATCTGAACCAACGATGATCGACGATGGGGGTGCGCGGCGTGCACGCCAGCGGGTCCACGACCGTCACGTCGACTCTGTCGGCCACGCTGCGAACCGACGGCCCCGGGTGGCCGTCGAATCGCCCTGTCAGACTTTGCGGATGACGGTGACGACTTTGCCCAGCACCACCGCGTCGTTGCCCGGAATCGGGTCGAAAACCGGGTTGTGCGGCATCAGCCATACCTGACCGCCGGTGCGCTTGAAGGTCTTGACGGTGGCCTCGCCGTCGATCATCGCGGCGACGATGTCGCCGTTGTCGGCGACGTTCTGCTGGCGAACCACCACCCAGTCGCCGTCGCAGATCGCGGCGTCCACCATCGACTCACCGACCACCTTGAGCAGGAACAGCTCGCCTTCGCCCACCAACTCGCGGGGGAGTGGGAAGACGTCCTCGACCGCCTCCTCGGCCAGGATCGGGCCACCGGCCGCGATCCGGCCGAGCACCGGAACGAAGGTGGGTTCGGGCAGCGCATCCGAGCCGGCGACATCGCTGCGCGGCGCCGCGTCGGAGCCGGTCGACTCCTCCGGGCCGCGGACGTCGACGGCACGGGGCCGATTGGGGTCACGGCGCAGATAGCCCTTGCGCTCGAGCGTGCGCAGCTGGTGGGCGACCGACGACGTCGACGTCAGGCCGACGGCATCGCCGATCTCGCGGATGCTCGGCGGGTAGCCCCGCTCGCTCACCGAGGCGCGGATGACGCTCAGAATGGTGCGCTGCCGCGCGGTAAGCGTCGAGTCGGGCGCTGGCGCTGTCTTGCTGCTGTCGCTCATAGGGGCGAATCTAGTCGCCTTGCCGACATTAATCAAACATGTGTTCGAGGTGTGTCGGGCGCACGTTCGAACCGCCGGTCGGCTGTCGGACCCTTTCGCTAATGTTTTCGACAACGAATCGATCACATGTTCGGAAATCGAACATACAATCGATTACTATTCGAACAGTCGAGCGAACAGGGTCGCCGACGCCGAGTGAGGGAGAACCGCACATGATGCTCATCGACACGTTCGCTCCGACGTTCGACCCGGCCGAGCGCGCGCCGGTGGGGCCCCGGCGGCGCCCAGTCACGTCAGGGCGGGCGCACGCGGTTCACACCCGCCCCGCGCGAGTGGTGCGGTCGCGGCCGGACGGTGCGCCGCTGTCGCATCGCGGTACCGGTGTGCTGATGTCGCGCACGGCGCATCGGCCCCGCCCCACCAAACCGATCACGCCCGCGACGACCGTGGTGCTCGCCCTGATCGCCGCGGGAATCACGGTGTGGCTCGGTCTCATCGCCCAGTTCGGTGCGACAATGGCCGACGGCGGGTCCGCGGTGCCCGGCGAGCTGGGCGTGGTGCGGGTCCAGAGCGGCGAGACCCTGCAGCACCTGGCGGCCCGGGTCGCACCCGACGCGCCGACGAGCCAGGTCGTCGACCGGATCCGCGAGCTCAACAGTCTCGAGTCGGCGGCGCTGGATGCCGGCCAGACGCTGATCGCGCCGATCGGCTGAGCGGCCGTCGATGTCCGGCCGGTCGCGGCATGCGGGCAGCACGGCGCGCCGCCCGGCACCCGCGCAGGTACGCTCACAGTTGTCCCAGTGGCCGGGTTCGCCGCAACGCGTGCAGGTGTCCGGCTCTCGGCACGGCGAAGGAGCGGCCATGCATTGCCCGTTTTGTCGCCATCCAGACTCCCGGGTGGTGGATTCCCGCGAAACCGACGAAGGCCAGGCCATCCGCCGCCGTCGGTCCTGCCCGGAATGCGGGCGGCGCTTTTCCACCGTGGAGACCGCGGTACTGGCGGTGGTCAAGCGCAGCGGTGTCACCGAGCCGTTCAGCCGCGAAAAGGTCATCAGCGGGGTGCGCCGGGCGTGTCAGGGCCGCCAGGTCGACGACGATGCGCTGAATCTGCTGGCCCAACAGGTAGAGGACGCGGTGCGGGCGGCGGGCTCACCGGAGATCCCCAGCCACGAGGTGGGATTGGCGATTCTGGGTCCGCTGCGCGAACTCGACGAGGTCGCCTACCTGCGTTTCGCCTCGGTGTACCGCTCGTTCTCGTCGGCGGCCGACTTCGAGCGGGAGATCGAAGCGCTGCGTGAGCACCGCCAGGTGCCCACCACCGGTTGAGGCTCGCGGCGCCGCGGCACGCACTACGCTGGCCCAATGGCACCAGAGCTGCACCCGAACCTTGTGGAGCTGGCACCGCTGCTGGGCACCTGGTCGGGCCGGGGACGCGGGGTATACCCCACCATCGCCTCGTTCGACTACCTCGAAGAGGTGACCTTCTCCCATGTCGGTAAACCGTTTCTGGTCTACGGCCAGAAGACGAAGTCGGCGGCTGACGGACTGCCGCTGCACGCCGAGACCGGCTATCTCCGGGTGCCCCAACCCGGCCGGATCGAGTGGGTCCTGGCGCACCCGAGCGGCATCACCGAGATCGAGGTGGGCAGCTACAGGGTGACCGCGGACGGTATCGAACTCGAGATGTCGGCGCCGACGATCGGGCTGGCTCCCACGGCCAAGGAGGTGACGGCACTGAGCCGCCGCTACCGCCTCGCGCGTGACGAGTTGTCCTACACCCTGGACATGGGAGCCGTCGGGGAGCCGGCGCAGAACCATCTGACCGCCGCGCTGCGGCGAACGGGGTAGGCCCGCCCGTCAGGCGGTGCCGTCGTCGCCGCGGTCCTTCCTGGCCTCCTGGGCCAGGAACCGCTCGAACTCGGCACCGAGTTCGTCGGCGCTGGGCAGCTCCTCGTCGCGGGCCAGCAGCGAGCGATTCTCCTGGGCGGCGATGAAGGCGTCGTACTGGCGTTCCAGCGCCGTCACCACTTGCGCCACCTCGGCGCTCGCCTCGACCTGTTCGTCGATCTTGGCCCGGATATCGGCCGCGGCCCGGCTGAGTTCGGTCAGCGGCAGCTGCAACGAGCCGGTTTGTGCCGCCTGCCGCAACAGTGCCTCGGCGGCCTCGGGGTAGTCGGTCTGTGACACATAGTGCGGCACGTGCACGGTGAACCCGACCACCTCGTGGCCGTGCTGGGCCATCCGGTACTCCAGCAGGTTGGACGCACTGCCCGGGACCTGCACCTCGGCGATCCACGGAGTGAAGTCGGCGATCAACTCGCGGTTGTTGGAGTGCGCCGTCAGCGTCACCGGGCGGGTGTGCGGCACCGCCATCGGGATGGTGCCCAGCCCGATGGTCCGCCGCACGCCCAGCCGCTCGGCCAGCAGCCGGACCGCGGTGATGAACCGCTCCCACTTGAGGTCCGGCTCCATGCCGGCCAGCAGCAGAAACGGCGTCCCCGCACTGTCACGCAACGCGTACAGGCTCAATTCGGGTTCGGCGTAGTGGGTGAAGTGGTCGGTCTTGAACGTCATCACCGGCCGACGGGATCGGTAGTCGAGCAAGTCGTCGATGGCAAACGACGCCACCAGTTCACTGTCGAGGGCGGTCTTGAGGTGGCCGGCCGCCAGCCGGATCGCATGGCCGGCGTCGGAGAAACCCTCCAGCGCGTGGATCAGGACCGGACCTTCGCCGTCCGGCGATGTCAGCTGCGGCGCCGGAACCTCAAGTTCGTACATGCCGCCCTGCTGGGCCTGGTAGTGCCGGTCCCGGTCGGAGCCGGTGTCCGGGTGCTCGGCCATTGCCTTCGCCTCCTCGTCGTGCGGATCCCGATGCGGATCGCGCGGTCCATTTTCCCTTACGTCAGGCCGCACCGGAAAACGGTGCGCGGATGTCATCGAAAACGCCCGGTCACCCCGGCCCCATTCCCGACGGGATCGGAGTTCGCCTAACGAGGAATTCCCGCCTCGGCGGCTGCCCACACCCCCGAGCAGCAGTCGGCTCACAGTTGCCGGTTCATCCACAATGCGGTCGCAGACGCCACGTGGGCGCGCTCCGATGACGGTGGGTGTCGTCAACGTTGCTGCCATGACGACGAAGCAACCCGAATTCACTCTGAACCGCCCGGCAGCGCTGATTGCGGCGCTGCCGGCCATCCTCGGCTTCGTGCCGGAGAAATCCTTGATCCTGGTGTCGGTCGACGGCGGCGAGTTGGGCTCGGTGCTGCGGGTCGACCTGTCCGACGGCATCGCTGACACCGTCGGCCAGCTCGCCGATGTCGCCGCGGCCGCCGCCCCGGCCGGGGCCATCGTGGTGATCGTCGACGCGGCAGGGGCGTGCTGCCCGGTCTGCAACGACGAGCACCGCCGACTGGTCGACGCGCTGTCGCAGGAGTTGTCGCGCAACGACATCGCGCTGCTCGGCGCGCACGTGGTCGACCGGGTGGCGCACGGTGGGCGCTGGCACTGCATCGATGGCTGCGGCGCGGGCGGCCCGGTCGACGACCCGGAGGCCTCTCCGCTGGCCGCTGCCGCCGTGCTGGAGGGCCGGCGGCTCTATCGGCGCCGGGCGGATCTGCAGGCGGTGATCATCCCCGACGACGCGGCGCGCCGTGCCGCGGTGGCAGCGGTGATCGACGATCATGCGGCGGACCGGGCCGCAGCGAGCCAGGCCGATGGGCGTCGCCAGGCCCGCCGCGACGTCGAGCAGATGCTCGCGGCCGTCGCCGCGCTGGCCGCCGGCCGGGAGCCGAGCGAACCGGAGCTGGCCCGGCTGGGATGCTCGCTGACCGACGTGCTGGTACGGGACACGCTGTGCGCGTTGGCCATCAGCGAGCACGCCGCCGACGCAGAGACGCTGTGGTCGATACTGGCCCGCACGCTGCCCGAGCCGTGGCGGGCCGACGCGCTGGTGCTGCTGGCGTTCAGCGCCTATGCGCGCGGTGACGGACCGCTGGCAGGGGTGTCGCTGGAGGCAGCGTTGCGCTGCATGCCGGACCACCGGATGGCGGGTCTGCTCGACACCGCGCTGCAGTCGGGATTGCGGCCCGACCGGATCCGCGGGCTGGCTGACACCGGTTATCGGCTGGCCGGCCGGCTCGGTGTGGCGCTGCCGCAGCGGCAGGGTTTCGGTCGACGGGCCGGCTGAGACGAACCGGTCAGACCTTCTGGACCTTGACGGCGTGTGCCATCGCGTACGGCAGGCTGACGTCGGTGTGGCCGGGCATGACGATCGTCACGCCGTCCTCCGCGTCGGCTTCGACGGTCACCCGGGCGTTGGGCACCACACCGGCGTCCTTCAGCCGGGTAATCAAGTCGATGTCACCCTGGACGTGTTCGGTGAGCTGGCGAACCACCACGGCCACCGGCGAGCCGGCCGGCAGCTCGGTCAATCGCACCAGGTCGGTCTCTCGCGGCCCGGCGTCCGAGCCGAAGCCGAGGTCCGGCAGGCCGGGAATCGGGTTGCCGAACGGTGAGGTCGTCGGGTTGTCGAGCACCTTGACCAGGCGGCGCTCGACATCCTCGCTCATCACGTGCTCCCAACGGCAGGCCTCGGCGTGCACCTCTTCCAGCGGCAGCCCGATGATGTCGACCAGCAGTCGCTCGGCCAGCCGATGCTTGCGCATCACCGAGACCGCCAGGGCGCGGCCCTTCTCGGTGAGTTCGAGGTGACGGTCACCGGCCACCCGCAGCAGGCCGTCGCGTTCCATGCGAGACACCGTCTGGCTGACGGTCGGGCCACTTTGCTCCAGGCGCTCGGCGATCCGAGCGCGCAGCGGCGTGACACCCTCTTCCTCAAGGTCATAGATCGTCCTGAGGTACATCTCGGTGGTATCAACCAACTCGTTCATTCGGGCCCTTCCGTCCCCGACGAGTCTACTTGGCGGCGGCTGCGTGGTCAGCCAGCGACAGCTGACCGGCCCGGGCGCTACGCGGCTGCGCCGGGCCACCGCAACGGTATGCGGTGGCCCGGCGCAGAGGTCGTGTCAGCTGGCGTACGAACGCAATCGATCGGCGCGTTCGCCGTGCCGCAGCTTGGCCATCACCTCACGCTCGATCTGGCGGACCCGCTCGCGGGAGAGGCCGAACAACTTGCCGATCTGATCCAGCGTGCGGGGCTGTCCGTCATCGAGGCCGAACCGCAGCCGGATCACCTGGTGCTCACGCTCGTCCAGGGTCGCCAGCACACTGCGGATGTCGGTGTGCAGCAGTTCGGAGATCACCGCGTTCTCCGCGGACATCGCCTCGGAGTCCTCGATGAAGTCACCCAGCGGCGCCTCCTCGTCGGAGCCCACCGGCATGTCCAGGCTGACCGGGTCGCGGCTGTGCTCCAGCAGGTCGTTGATCTTCTCCGCCGGAATGCCCGATTCGGCGGCGAGTTCCTCGTCGGTGGCCTCACGGCCGAGCTGCTGGTGCATCTCCCGCTTGATCCTGGCCAGCTTGTTGACCTGCTCGACCAGGTGCACCGGCAGCCGGATGGTGCGGCTCTGGTCGGCCATACCCCGGGTGATGGCCTGGCGAATCCACCACGTCGCGTAGGTGGAGAACTTGAATCCCTTTGCGTAGTCGAACTTCTCCATCGCGCGGATCAGCCCGAGGTTGCCTTCCTGGATCAGGTCCAGCAACGGCATGCCCCGTCCGGTGTAACGCTTGGCCAGCGAGACCACCAGGCGCAGGTTGGCTTCCAGCAGATGCCGGCGGGCGGCTTCGCCGTCGCGGACCACGGTGGCCAGCTCGCGCTTGCGCTTCTCGCCGAAGCGCTTGCGGGTCTCCAGCAGGTGCTTCGCGTACAGCCCGGCCTCGATGCGTTTGGCGAGCTCCACCTCGTCGGCGGCGTTGAGCAGTGCGGTCTTGCCGATACCGTTGAGGTACACCCGCACCAAATCCGCGGCTGGACTCTGCGCATCCAGATCGCCGTCGATCCGACTGATGGTGGCATCTGCCTTTGCCATTACGGCCTCCCGTTGATCGGCTTCAGCTGTCACACGTGTCAACGTCCGACACGGGTGCAGAGTTCCCGCCCGATCGCTTTTCCACACCACTTGACGTGCGGGAATACGCCGATGACTTTGAGAATGTGCTAAGAACCGGTACCTTGCGGCGGTTCGCCGGCCCGGTCGCCGCCGGAGGGCCCCGGCCCGAACTCCGGCTCAGAACCCGGCTCGCGACCGGCCGATTCAGGCTGCGGCGATCGCGGACCCAGCTCGCGGCGCGGCGCGGTGGGGAACAGTGGCGTGCGCGTCGGGGCGGCGTCGTAGCGCCGCGGCTCATCGGCGCTGCGGGGCGGCCGGTCGTTGGCGATCAGCACCGCGATCCACGGCAGCGGTATCGAGGCGATCAGGATCGCCAGGGAGATCCAGCCGTTGTGCCAGATACCGTAGGCGACCGCGGCCAGGATCAGCGCCGGGACCCGGAACGCCATCAGCGTCAGGTACTTACGTACCCGCTCACGGTGCTGCTGTTCGAAGGACGGGGCGGCTGCGGTGATGAGCACCGGCCGACCGTCGTCGTCGAAACCCAGCTCGGGGCCGTGCTTCATCACTCCACTGTCGCACACGGACCGGCCCGCAGCCACGAAGGGTTTTAAGATCCGCTGAGTTCCGGGCACAATGGGGCAATGGGCATACAGACCGACACCCTCGAACGCACCGATGCCGAGGAACGCGTCGATGACGGGACCGGCGACGACACCCCCAAACACTTCCACTACGTCAAGAAGGACAAGATCGCCGAGAGCGCGGTCATGGGCACCCACGTGGTGGCCCTGTGCGGCGAGGTCTTCCCGGTGACCAAGTCGGCGAAGCCCGGATCGCCGGTCTGCCCGGACTGCAAGCGGATCTACGCGACACTCAAGAGGAGCTGACCGGCTCGTTCACCGGCTCGTCGCCGGGGTCGCTTCGGCCCGTCCGGGACACCAGCCAGACGCGCAGCTGACGCAGGTGGGTGGCCTCCGCCGGCCATTCCTCCTGAATGGCGGCATTCAGTTCGGCGCCGAGCATGATGGCGAACCCGAGCAGAAACGCAAACAGCAAGAAGGCGATCGGCGTCGCCAGCGCACCGTAGGTGTAGCCGGTGCTGGTGATGTAGCGCAGGTAGACCCGCAGCCCGAGGGTGGCCACGACGAACACCGTGGTGGCCAGCAACGCCCCGATCACCAGGCGGTGTGACGGCAGCGGTTTGGGCAACGAGACCCGATAGAGCACGGTCACCGCCAGCAGCAACCCCAGCACCAGCGTCGGGTAGTAACCGAACCGCAGCAGATCTGTCCACCGCGCGGGAAGGTGCTCGGCGATCGCGTGGGGCCCCAGCGCGGCGAACGGCGCCCCGGCGACGGCGATCACCAACATCGCCACATACAAGCCCAGCGCGAAGAACCGTTGCCGCACCGGATGGCGCAGCGGGGTCTGATCGTGTGCCTCGACCACCGAGTCGACGAAGGCCGAGATCGCCGAGGAACCGGCCCACAGCGAAATCACGAAGCCCAGCGAGACCACCTCGCCGCGCGCGTTGGAGACGATGTCGCGCACGGTGGGTTCGATGATCTCCACCACCACGTTCTGCGAGAAGAAACTGCTGGCCATCCCGATCAGCCGATCCTGGATGGTGGCCAACGTATCCGGGCCGAACAACGGCGCCACATACGAGAGGCTGCCCAGCATCCCGAGCAGCAGCGGTGGCAGCGACAGCACCGACCAGAAACCGGCCTGCGCCGACTCGGCGAAGATGGAATCGTCCCAGCTCTTCACCAAGGTGCGGCGTGCGATGCGCAGCAGGTGATGCCGGGAAGGTTTGGGGATTTGGTCAGCCATGACCAGCCCAGCATTCCTGACGAATGGTGCTAGCGCCCAATTCCCTCCGTCGGGCGTGTTGCGCGCGGATCCGGGGCTGCGATCGGCTAGTCCCCGGCGGGGGCGCTGACCTGCAACACGGCGGCCAGCTCGATCAGCTTGGCTTCGTGCTCGTTGGCGTGGTGCTGGCAGAACAGCAACTCGGCTCCGGAGGGCAGCGTGGCTCGCACTCGGGCGGCGGCACCGCACCGGTCGCATCGATCAGCCCGAGTGAGTTCGGGACTGGTCAGAGTCGCGTTCATGGGCTCCTCCGTTCTCGCGGGTCTGTCAAGTGTGTCAGACGCTCGGGCGTTCGGCGTTGTTCCCCGCTTCGGCTGTGTCGTGTCTCACCCCTCGCGCGGCGCTGGGGCAGGATCAGCAGCGATGGAACACGACATTCTGGTACACCTGTGCGGCACCCGGGATTGGGCGGCGGCGCAGGCGTCCGGTGCGCTGCGACCGGAATCGCTCGACAGCGCCGGGTTCGTGCATCTGTCGACCCCGCAGCAGGTGCATCTGCCGGCCAATCGTCTCTACCGGGGGCGCACCGATCTGGTGTTGCTGCAGGTGGACCCGGCAAAGGTGGCGTCGCCGGTGCGCTGGGAGCCGGGCGTGCCGGGTGACCCCGAGGCGATGCTGTTCCCGCATCTGTACGGACCGCTGCCCGTCGACGCGGTGATCGGCGTCACGGCGTATCGGCCCGGCCCGGACGGTGCGTTCGGGCCGGCGGATTGAGGTTGAACGGGGTGGTGGGCTTGGCCGCCGACGCCCGGGTGAGTTCGCTACGGGCGAACGTGGTCTGAGCCTTGTTGATCAGCGCGGCGGGCACCCGCGGCCAAGCGGCGGCCACGGCATTCAGCGCGGAGATCACGGCCGGATCCAGCCCGGCCTCGGCCGGAGCCCGGTGACCGTGGCGCACCGCGCGGTTGAGCAGCGCGGCGAAGGTCTGGGAGTCGCCATCGGTCGGCATGCTCGGCGATACTACCGGCGGATCGGTGACCGGGCGTCAAACCGGAGCGGCCACGATGATCGACATCGGGCTGGCGGTCGGCACCACCCGCTGCAGCCGGAATCCCGCCCGGGACAGCAACTCGGCGTATTCGCGCCGGGTGCGTTCCAAGCCGCCGGCCGCCGCCAGCATCTCCAGATCGAGCAGCAGGCCCAGGTGGGCGGGCGCGCCTTCGGGCAGCACCATCTCCAGCAGCAGCAGGGTGCCGTCCGGGGCGATGGCGCTGCGGACGTTGCGCAGAATCGCGCACGAACGCTCGTCGTCCCAGTCGTGGATGACGGTCTTGAGCAGATAGGTGTCACCGCCGGCCGGCACCGATTCGAAGAACGACCCACCGGCGACATCACACCGCGACGTCACTCCGGCGGCTGCCAGGGTGGCCTCAGCCCCGGCCACCACAGCGGGTTGGTCGAACAGCACGCCGCGGGCGCCGGGCGCGGCGCGCAGCACCGCGGCCAGCAGCGCACCGTGGCCGCCGCCCACGTCGACGATCAGTTTGCTGGCGCTGAAATCATATGCGGGAACCGCACTTTCGATCGCCACGGCGGACGCCCCGGTCATCACATTGTTGAAGACCTGCGCCAGTTCGGGTTCGGTGTCCAAGTAGGAGAAGAACGACATCCCGCGCACTTTGTCGACCGCGGTCTCGCCGGTGCGCACCGAGTGCTCCAGGTGTGACCAGTGTTCCCGGTGCGCCGGGTCGCCGATGAACGCGATCATCGGCGCCACGCTGGCCGGATCATCGGAGACCAGGGCGCGCCCGATGCGGGTCAGTGCGAACCGGCCGTCCCGGCGCAGTTTGAGCACCGATTGACTGGCCAGCGCACGCATCAGCCGGTACGTGGCCGCGGGGTCGGTGCCGACCCGCCGCGCGGTCTCGTCGGCGGTCAGCGGGCCGGTTCGGAGCGCATCGGGGATTCCCAGCCGTACCGCGACGTGCATCGCCTGGGCCAGCCATGCCCCGAATCCCAGTTCCATGACGGCGACACCGGCGGGTACCGCCGCGTGACGCAGTCGCTGCAGGCCGCCGCGCATCGCGGTGAGGGCGGCCAGCAGCGCCGCCGGTGGGGGTTTTGCCACAGCCGGCTAGTCGAGGTAGTCGCGCAGGACCTGGGAGCGGCTCGGGTGCCGCAGCTTCGACATCGTCTTGGACTCGATCTGCCGGATCCGCTCGCGGGTGACGCCGTAGACCTGGCCGATCTCGTCGAGGGTGCGCGGCTGGCCGTCGGTGAGCCCGAACCGCAGCCGGACCACGCCGGCCTCCCGCTCGGAGAGCGTCTCGAGCACCGACTGCAGCTGATCCTGTAAGAGCGTGAACGAGACGGCGTCGACGGCTACCACCGCCTCGGAGTCCTCGATGAAGTCACCGAGCTGAGAGTCGCCCTCGTCGCCGATGGTCTGGTCCAGCGAGATCGGTTCCCGGGCGTACTGCTGGATCTCCAGCACCTTCTCCGGGGTGATGTCCATCTCCCGGGCCAGTTCCTCCGGGGTGGGTTCGCGGCCCAGATCCTGCAGCAGCTCACGCTGGATGCGGCCGAGCTTGTTGATCACCTCGACCATGTGGACCGGGATGCGGATGGTGCGCGCCTGGTCGGCCATGGCCCGGGTGATGGCCTGGCGGATCCACCAGGTGGCGTAGGTGGAGAACTTGTAGCCCTTGGTGTAGTCGAACTTCTCCACCGCACGGATCAGGCCGAGGTTGCCCTCCTGGATCAGGTCCAAAAACGCCATGCCGCGGCCGGTGTAACGCTTGGCCAGCGAGACCACCAGCCGCAGGTTGGCCTCCAGCAGGTGGTTCTTGGCCCGGTCGCCGTCGCGGCAGATCCAGGCCATGTCGCGCCGGTAGGCGACGGCCAGCTTCTCGCCCTTCTCCGCGTGCTCGGCCATCTTCTGGGTGGCGAACAGACCGGCCTCGATCCGCTTGGCCAGCTCCACTTCCTCTTCGGCGTTGAGCAGCGCCACCTTGCCGATCTGCTTGAGGTAGGCGCGCACCGAGTCGGCAGATGCGGTGAGCTCGGCGTCCTTGCGGGCCTGGCGCAGCGCCTCGGACTCCTCTTCGTCCCAGACGAAATCACCTGAAGCCTTGTCCTTCTCGCTGGGCTCGGCGATCTCGTCGTCGTCGTCGGCAGCTTCCTCGCCGGCCTCCTCGGTCGCCGCCCCGGCGGCCGGCACGGCTTCGTCGGCGCCGGACTCCTCGGCGTCCTCGTCCAGGTCTTCCAGGTTCAGGTCGGTCTCGTCGATGTCCTCGTCGCCGGGCTCGGTGTCCAGTTCGGTGTCGGCGTCCAGCTCCTCGTTCGCGAGGTCGATCTCGGTGTTCTTGGCTGCGCCCTTGGCGCCCCGGGCGGCGGCCTTCTTCGCCGGGCCCCGGGCCGACCGGGTCTTGGGCTTGGCGTCGCCGTCGTCGGCGGTCTTGGCGGCGCTCTTGGTGGCCGCCCGCGCGGCGCTCTTGGTGGCCTTCTTGGCCGGTGCGGCCTTGGTGGCCTTCGCCGCGGTCCGCTTGGCGGGCGCGGCGGCGGTCTTGGCCGGGGCCTTCGCAGTCGACTTGGCGGCGGCCTTGGCGGGTGCCTTGGTGGCACTGCGCTTCTTGGGCTCCTCGGTCGCCGGCTTTGCCTTGCTCGCTGCCACGTCCACCCCTTCGGTCGGACTGACTTTCGGGTCGCAGCGCCGTGCGCCACCGAAAGTGTCGGGTATATCAGATGTCGGCTCTATTTCAGTTGGGTGATCAACTGGGATAGTCGCCGCTATCGGTTAGGCGGCCGCCGCGGACCATTGTAACGACAGCGTGCCGCACCAATCGCTGAGCGGGCGCTATTCAGCGGGTCACGTCGACCGTGGCGGCCATCGCGGCCCCGACGATCCCGGCGGTGTTCTGCAATGTGGCGGCGACCACCGGAGTCCGGTTGCGCAGCAGTGGCACCCATTCGTCGGCTTTGCGGCTGATGCCGCCGCCCGCGATGATCAGGTCCGGGCACAGCGCGTCCTCGATCGCCACCAACACCTTGGTCACCTGCTTGGACCACTTCTTCATGCTCCAGTTCTTGCGCTCCTTGACCGACGCCGCGGCCCGGTGCTCGGCCTCCTTGCCGGCCACGTCGATGTGCCCGAGTTCGGTGTTGGGTAGCAGCTTTCCGTTGTGGATCACCGCCGAGCCGATCCCGGTGCCGAAGGTGAGCAACACGACGACGCCGGTGTTGTCCTTGCCCGCGCCGAACCGCTCTTCGGCCAGTCCGGCGGCGTCGGCGTCGTTGAGGATGACGACGGGCTGCCCATCGAGCGCGGCCTGGATCGCGGCTTGCGCGTTCACCCCGATCCAGGACTTGTCGACGTTGGCGGCGGTCCGCACCACGCCGTCGATCACCACACCGGGGTAGGTGACCCCCAGCGGACCGGTCCAGCCGAACTTCCGGACCACCTGGGCGACGGTCTCGGCGACTGCGGCGGGGGTCGCGGGGCTCGGTGTCGGCAGTTTGTAGCGTTCGCCGATCAGTGCACCGGTGTCGAGGTCGACCACGCCGCCTTTGATGCCGCTGCCGCCGACATCGACGCCGAAACCGCGTCGTTGCGGTCGTCCGTCGCCGGTCGCGGCAGCGGGCGCGACGGGCGGGGAATCGGTCGGGTCTGTGCCGGTCATGGATCTCCTCGGCGGGTTGTCAGCAGGTACCGGAATGGATCTTGGTCAGCAGTGCCGGGTCGGGCAGCCCGGTGGCGTCCGGACGCAAGCCCGCCAGCGCCGCCTCGATGTCGTCGCTGTGGGCCAGGCTCACGAAGTCGCTGCCGACCGCGAGGTCGACGGAGTCATCGAGGCGGTCGTCGCGGAACAACTCGGTGCACGGCGCCACCAACCAGAGGGCCGCAGCGGCGGCCTGTCCCGCCTCGCCGAAGCGGATCTGGCCGTTGCAGTCCAGCCGGCCGTTGGCGTAGACGGGGTCGTTGGCGGCGGTCGGCTGGGCGAAGCCGTCGTCGCGTAGGGCGTCGGCGACGTCGGCGGCCTGCCCGGCGCGGCCGCTGGCGTTGAGGACGCGCGCTTTGATGTCGGCGAGTTTGGCCGGCGTGGTGGTGATCATCGCGGCGCGGGGCACCTGGGTGCCCAGTCGCGGCTGGTCGGGTTCGGTGGGCGCCGGCGGTGCGTTGCACACCGCAACCTCGTGGATGTCGGCCGGTCGGGTCAACGCCACCGCCCATGCCACCGCGGTCAACAGGGCCAGGGCGGCCAGGGCGTAGGCGGCGGGGCGGTAATTGCGTCGCCGGAACGGCAGACCATGCTTGTCGAACTCGGTACCGGAAGTGATTTGCGTGACCACGTACGCACTCTAGAGGGCGCGGGCGGCCCCGACGGCCGTGGTCAGCAAGGCGATGTGACGTAAATCACACTTGATCTTGGCGTGATCCGGGCACGAATCATTTGGTGGATGCGTTCGACGCTGGTACAAAGCTCGCGCAGGGTTACCGAGGGGACTGAGGGGAGAATACGATGGCTACCGACTACGACGCCCCGCGGCGCACCGAGACCGACGACGTTTCTGAGGACTCGCTCGAGGAGCTCAAAGCGCGGCGGAACGAGGCGCAATCCGCCGTGGTCGACGTCGATGAATCGGAATCGGCCGAGTCCTTCGAACTGCCCGGCGCCGACCTGTCCGGGGAAGAGTTATCCGTGCGCGTCGTGCCCAAGCAGGCCGACGAGTTCACCTGCTCCAGCTGTTTTCTGGTTCAGCACCGCAGCCGGCTGGCCAGCGAGAAGAACGGCGTGATGATCTGCACCGACTGCGCGGCCTGACCCGTACCGTCCCTCAACCCTGCAAGGCTGCCAACACGCGCTGCGGATGACGGCAGCTGACCAGCCAGTACGGCGTCGGGTCGTCGGGATCGTCGAGCACGATCAGCACCATGGGTCCCACCCAGCCGCGATGCACGACGTAGGCCGCCGGATCGAGTTGGCGGCCCAGCGCCGCCGACTTGGCCGACTGCGGAACCTCCGCGGAACGGGCGATCACGCCGGCCGGCAGGTGCGCCTCGCCCACCCAGAGTTCGACCTCGCCGTCGGTTTCGACGACGCGGACCTGGATGCGTCCCAGCCACAGCAGGGCGGCCACGGTGATCGCGAAGAACACCGCGAACGGCAGCCAGCCCGGCAGGCTGCGCAGCCCCAGTCGCACCTCGTAGGCCATCAGCCCGTTGCCCACGAACCCCAGCGGCCACCACCACCAGGGCACCCACAGTTGCTCGCGGTACCGCACGGTTTGCGATGCCCGGTGGTTCACACGCGATCCCGACATCCGGTTAAGAGTAGTCTTGCGCCTCGTGTCGCCCAGTCTCGCGGTTGTTCGCCTGGATCCTGATCTCCCGCTGCCGAGCCGTGCCCACGCCGGCGACGCCGGCGTCGACCTGTACAGCGCGGTCGATGTCGAACTGGCCCCGGGCCAACGTGCGCTGGTGCCCACCGGTATCGCGGTGGCGATTCCGTTCGGCATGGTCGGCCTGGTGCACCCGCGGTCGGGTCTGGCTGCGAGGGTGGGTCTTTCGATCGTCAACAGTCCGGGAACGATCGACGCGGGTTACCGCGGTGAGGTTAAGGTGGCGTTGATCAACCTGGACCCGGCGACCCCGATCGACATCCACCGGGGGGACCGGATCGCCCAGCTGGTGGTGCAGCGGGTCGAGCTACCAGAACTGGTCGAGGTGACCTCGTTCGACGAGGCCGGCCTGGCCGGGACCACCCGGGGCGGTGACGGCCACGGCTCGTCGGGCGGGCACGCGAGTTTGTGACGGCTGGTGATGGCAGAAGTGACGAAGATGGGCGGCTGTGATGGCATTCGGTAGGGGCAAGAGCAAGGTGGGCGGCGACGAGCCGACGCGCGCCGAGCCGGCACCCGAGGAGCTGGAGGACCTCGACGAGGACGCGGGCGAGGAGCTCGAGGGCCCGTTCGACATCGAGGATTTCGACGACCCGGCGGCTGCGGCGACGGCCCGGCTCGACTTGGGTTCGGTATTGGTGCCGATGCCCGCAGGGGCCCAGGTCCAAGTCGAGCTCAGTGAGGCGGGCGTGCCCAGCGCGGTCTGGATGGTGACGCCCAATGGCCGGTTCAACATCGCCGCCTACGCCGCGCCCAAGTCGGCGGGGCTGTGGCGTGAGGTCGCCGCCGAGCTTGCCGAGGCGCTGCGACGGGACTCCGCGAGCGTCAGCGTCATCGACGGCCCGTGGGGTCGGGAGGTGGTCGGATCGGCGGCCGGCGCGGTCCGGTTCATCGGGGTCGACGGCTATCGCTGGATGGTGCGTTGCGTGGTCAACGGCCCGCACGAGTCGTTGGAGGCGCTCTCCCAGCAGGCGCGAGATGCCCTGGCGGACACCGTGGTCCGGCGTGGCGACACTCCGCTGCCGGTGCGTACCCCGTTACCGGTGCGGCTGCCCGAGCCGATGGCCGAGCAATTGCGTGCCGCCGCGGCCGCGCAGGCCGCCCGGGGCGCGGCGCCCGGTGGTGGTCAGCAGCCCGGGGGAGTCCAGCCCGGCCCCGGCGGAGATGTGCCGCCGCCCGCGCCGACTGCTCGCCGCAGCGCGGAGGGATCCGCGATGCAGCAGTTGCGCACCATCACCGGCGGTTAGCGAGGCTCGACGCAGGAGAGCCGAAGCTGGACCGCCGAATCAAGCCCCGGCGGTTAGCCGCGTATCCAGCCGATCAGCCCGCCGCGGCGATCAGCGCCGTCAGGCAAGCGGCGCCCAGGGCGGCCGGGTCGGCACCGAGCTGTGCCAGCGTCACCGTACGTAGCGCCGCCCGTGGCGCCGCGGATACCCACTCGGTGGCAGTGTGCAACGGATGGACCGGGTCGTCGACGGCCGCGGTCACGCCGAGCGGCGCCGTCAGCGTCGCCAGCTCGGCGCGGGTCGGAGCCGCATAGGCCGCCGCCTGCTCCAGCGCGTCGGGCAGCAGCGGCCACTGGGCGGTCCACGACCGGGTCAGCTCGTCGGCGAGCCATGCCGGGCTGGACGCCCGCATGCGGGCCACCACCGCCGGCAGGCCGTCCCGGCGCAGCTCCTCGGCGCTGAGGCGGGCGGCGTGCGCGGCCGGTGCGCCATCGGGGGCACCCGTCCATGCCGGCAGCGCGGCCAGCACCCCTCGCACTCGCCCGGGATGCCGCAGCGCCCAGGCGGCGGCCACCGCCGCGCCGATCGACACGCCGCCGGCGATGATCGGGACGCCTCGCGAGGCCGCGGAGTCCAACGCGGCCAGGTAGCCCTCGACGAGGCCGTCAGGTTGCGGCCGGTGGACCACCAATTCGGCGCCTACCTGCTGCAACGGTCCCGAAAACACCCGGTGGATGTAGTCGTCGTCGGATCCGGTTCCCGGCAGCAGGACTGCCGTCACACCGTGCAAATCGAATGCCACCCCTCGATGGTGCCGGGTGCTGCTCGGCGACCCGTAGGCCGGTCGTTGTGGCATTAGGTAATCAACAGGTCTACCCTAGCGTGCGCACACAACTGAGGGAGAGTGCAATGGCTGCGCCCAAAGGCTATCTGCGCCGGCTGACTCGGAGACTGACCGAAGACCCCGAGCTGCGTGATGTCGAGGAACTGTCCGACGAGGCGCTCAACACCGGCGCGCAGCGCGCCATCGACTGCGAACGCGGTCAAGAGGTCACCATGGTCGGGGTGCTGCGCAGCGTGGAAGCCAACGCCAAGGGCTGTGTGGGCGGGGTCCGCGCCGAGCTGTTCGACGGCACCGACACCGTGACACTGGTGTGGCTGGGGCAGCGCCGCATTCCCGGAATCAACTCGGGCCGCACGCTGCGGGTGCACGGCCGGCTCGGAAAGCTCGACAGCGGCTGCAAGGCCATCTACAACCCCCACTACGAAATCCAGCAGTGACGGCCGGAGACCGTCAGGCCGGCGTGACGATGACCGGCGAGTTCGGCGCCCAAGGGCCGCAGCGACTGCTGGACCAGATCGGCGGAGTGTCCGGCCTGATCTACTCGTCGCTGCCGATCGTGGTGTTCGTGCCGACCTCCAGTCTCTTCGGGCTGCGAACCGCAGTGGTGGCGGCGCTGACGGTGGCCGCGGCAGTGCTGGCCTGGCGGCTCATCCGCCGGGAATCCACCCAGCCGGCCGTATCGGGGTTCTTCGGGGTGGCGGTCTGTGCCCTGATCGCCTACCTGATGGGCGACTCAAAAGGTTATTTCCTGCTCGGCATCTGGACGTCGCTGGCATGGGCGCTGGTCTTCGCCGGATCCATCCTGATCCGGCGACCGGCGGTCGGCTACATCTGGAGCTGGGCCAGCGGGCAGAGCCGGGCCTGGCGCGGGGTGCGGGCGGCGGTCTACGCCTACGACGTCGCGACCCTGACCTGGGTGCTGGTCTTCGGTTCCCGCTTCGCGGTGCAGCGGCTGCTCTACGACGCCGACCAGACCGGGTGGTTGGGGGTGGCCCGCATCGCCATGGGCTGGCCGCTAACCGCGCTGGCGGCGGTGGTGACCTATCTGGCGGTCAAATACGTGCAGCGGGCACTGGACGAGCAGCCGGTCTCGCAGCCGGCAGACGGCCGCGGGCCCCGGTCAGTGCGCCGGTAGCAGCAGCTCGCGCAGCGCGTCCTCGACGCCGGAAGACGCGACGAACAGCAACTCGTCGCCGCCTTCCAGCGGCTCGTCGTCCTGCGGCACGATCACCCGGGTGCCCCGCAGGATCGTCACCAGTGCGGCGTCGCGGGGCAGCGTCAACTTGCGCACCGGCTTGCCGCCCCAGGGGGTGTCGTCGGGCAGCGTGATCTCCAGCAGGTTGGTGTCGCTCTTGCGGAACTCCATGAGCCGCACCAGATCCCCGACCGCGACGGCCTCCTCGACCAGCGACGCCAACATCCGCGGCGTGGAAACCGCCACGTCCACGCCCCAGGCATCGGTGAACAGCCATTCGTTGCGGGGATCGTTCACCCGGGCCACCACCCGGGGAACGGCGAATTCGGTCTTGGCCAGTAGCGACAGCACCACATTGGCCTTGTCGTCTCCGGTGGCGGCGATGACGACGTCGAAGTCCTCCAGGTGCACCGATTCCAACAGACTCAACTCGCAGGCGTCACCGAGATGCCACTGCGCCTCGGCGATGTCCTCGACGTCGATGTGCTCCGGATTGCGCTCGATCAACGTCACCTGATGCTCGCTGTCGAGCAGCTCCCGTGCGATCGACCGGCCGACAGCCCCGGCCCCGGCCACCGCGACCTTCATTTGTCCAGGTCCTCGCTCGGCGGCAGCGCTGCAATCGCCATCGCCTCGGCGACGCGGCCCGACACCGCGACGATGTACACCTGATCGCTGGCCTGGATGACGGTCTTGGGCTCGGGCAGGATGCCGGTGCCGAACCGGATCAGGAACGCCACCCGCGCACCGACGGCCGCTTCCAGGTCGGTGACCGGGCGGCCGATCCAGTCCTCGTGCAGCACCACCTCGGCCACCGCGACGGTGCCGGTCGGGTCACGCCATTTGGTCGTCTCGCTCTCCCGGGTCAGCGCGTCGAGCAGCCGGTCGGTGGTCCAGGGCACGGTGGCGATGGTCGGAATCCCAAGCCGCTCGTAGACGGCGGCCCGCTTGGCGTCGTAGATCCGGGCGACCACCCGCGCCACGCCGAACGTCTCCCGGGCCAGCCGCGCGGCGATGATGTTGGAGTTGTCACCCGACGAGACCGCGGCGAACGCGCCGGCCTCCTCGATGCCGGCGCGCAGCAGCACGTCGCGGTCGAAGCCCATGCCCAGCACCCGTTCGCCGTTGAACTCCGGGCTGAGCCGGTTGAACGAGGTGGTGTCGCGGTCGATGATCGCGACCTCATGGCCGATCCGGGACAGTCCGTCGGCAACCGAGGCGCCCACCCGGCCGCATCCCATCACAACTACCCGCACGTGCACGGTCCTTTCGGCTGGTTTCGACTGGATTCGACTGCAGTCGTGCCCGTATTCGGTGAACGCTACCGCCAGCGCCGGCCTGGCTTACCCTTGGCTCTCGTGTCGAAGATTTCCACCGCTGCCCGCCGGCTGGTGCTGGGCCGGCCGTTCCGCAGCGATCGGCTCAGTCACACCCTGTTGCCCAAGCGTGTCGCGTTGCCGGTGTTCGCCTCCGACGCGCTGTCCTCGGTGGCCTACGGGCCCGAAGAGGTCTTCCTGGTGCTGTCGGTGGCGGGCATCGCGGCCTACCGGATGACACCGTGGGTCGGCCTGGCGGTGGCGTTCGTGTTCATCACCGTGGTGGCCTCCTACCGTCAGAACGTGCACGCCTACCCCTCCGGCGGCGGTGACTACGAGGTGGTCACCACCAACCTCGGCGGCACCGCGGGCCTGACCGTCGCGAGTGCATTGATGGTGGATTATGTTCTGACCGTTGCTGTTTCGATCTCATCGGGGGTCGCCAACATCGGCTCGGCGATACCCTACATAGCCGACCACAAGGTGGCGTTCGCGGTGGGTACCGTCGTCGTGGTGGCCGCGGCCAATCTGCGCGGCATCCGGGAATCGGGCACCGCGTTCGCCTTCCCGACCTATGCGTTCATGATCGGGGTCTTCGCGATGCTGGGCTGGGGGCTGTTCCAGATCTTCGTGCTGGGCCACCAGCTTCAGGCCGACTCGGCCTCGTTCAAGATCCACTCCACCCAGGGCGAGATGGTCGGGCTGGCCCTGGTGTTCCTGGTGGCGAAGTCGTTCTCGTCGGGGTGTGCGGCGCTGACCGGGGTGGAGGCGATCAGCAACGGCGTGCCGGCGTTTCGCAAGCCGAAGTCGCGCAACGCCGCCACCACCTTGCTGATGCTGGGCGTGATCGCGGTGACGCTGATGATGGGCATCATCGTGCTGGCCCGCCAGACCGGTGTGAAAATCGCCGCGCGCCCGCACGAACAGCTGATCGGGGCGCCGGCGGACTACGACCAGAAGACGCTGCTGGCGCAGTTGGCCGAGACGGTGTTTCGCGGCTTTCCGCCCGGTCTGTGGATCATCGCCGGCGTGACCGCGCTAATCCTGGCGCTGGCCGCCAACACCGCGTTCAACGGTTTCCCGGTGCTGGGATCGATCCTGGCCCAGGACCGGTATCTGCCGCGTCAGCTGCACACCCGCGGCGACCGGCTGGCCTTCTCCAACGGCATCGTGTTCCTGGCGGTCGTGGCCATCGCCTTCATCGTGGCGTTCGGGGCCGAGGTGACCGCACTGATCCAGCTCTACATCGTCGGGGTGTTCGTGTCCTTCACCCTGAGTCAGATCGGCATGGTCCGGCACTGGAACCGATTGCTGCGCACCGAAACCGATCGTGCGGCCCGCGCCAAGATGGTGCGTTCTCGGGTGGTCAACACCATCGGGTTCGTCGCCACCGGGACCGTGCTTCTCGTTGTGATCGCCACCAAGTTCCTGGCCGGCGCCTGGATCGCGATCGTCGCCATGTCGGTGCTGTTCGCCATGATGAAACTGATCCGCCGCCACTACGATGCCGTCAGACAGGAGCTGGCCACGCAGTCCGCCGCCCTCGACGACCAGACGGTGTTGCCCAGCCGCAACCACGCCCTGGTCCTGGTCTCCAAGCTGCACCTGCCGACCCGCCGCGCGCTGGCCTACGCGCGGGCCACCCGCCCGGACACCCTGGAGGCGATCACCGTCAACGTCGACGACACCGAGACCCGGGCCCTGGTACGCGACTGGGAGGCCAGCGATATCACCGTGCCGCTCAAGGTGATCGCGTCGCCGTACCGCGAGGTCACCCGGCCGGTGCTCGAGTACGTCAGACGGCTCAACAAGGAGTCGCCGCGCACCGTGGTGACCGTCTACATCCCCGAATACGTGGTGGGCCACTGGTGGGAGCAGGTGCTGCACAACCAGAGCGCGTTGCGGCTCAAGACCAGGCTGCTGTTCATGCCGCAGGTGATGGTGACCTCGGTGCCCTGGCAGCTGAACTCCTCGGAGCGCCGCAAGGAGTTGGCGCCGCATCACGCCCCCGGCGACACCCGGAGAGGCTTCACGGAGTGACCGAACTGATCCTGGACGTGGGCCCACCGGCCAACGGGGGCAGTTGTGTGGCCCGCCATGACGGTCGGGTGGTATTCGTGCGCTACGCGCTGCCCGGCGAACGGGTGCGGGCCCGCATCACCGCCGAGCGCGGCTCGTACTGGCACGCCGAATGCGTGGAGGTGCTCGAAGCGGCGGACGGGCGGATCGCCTCACTGTGTCCGATCGCCGGCGTCGACGGCGCCGGCTGCTGCGACCTGGCGTTCGCCGAGCCTGCCGCGGCGCGGGCGCTCAAAGCGGAGGTGGTCGCCAACCAGTTGCGCCGGCTCGGCGGCTACGACTGGCACGGCGAGGCCGAACCGCTGGGTGAGGACGGCCCGACCGGCTGGCGCAGCCGGGTTCGGCTGGAGGTCGGCGCCGACGGACGGGCCGGATTTCACCGATATCACAGCGACAAGCTGGTCACCGATCTGCGGTGCGGCCAATTGCCCGCCGGGATGACCAAGGGGCTGGCCGAGCAGACTTGGCGACCGGGCGATCAGCTGCACGTGGTGACCGACGACGACGGGGTCCGGCATGTGGTGAGCACCAGCCGCAACCACCGTCCGCAGGTCCTCGAGGGCGACTATCACGCCACCCAGTGGGTCGGCCGCCGACGCTGGCGGATCCCGGTGACGGCGTTCTGGCAGGCGCATCGCCGGGCGGCCGCCCTCTACAGTGCGCTGATCTCCGACTGGGCGCAGCCGGAGGCGGGCATGACCGCCTGGGACCTCTACGGCGGGGCCGGGATCTTCGCTGCGGCACTGGCTGACGGAGTGGGGACCTCCGGCGAGGTGGTCAGCATCGACACCTCACGGGCCGCGACGGCCGCCGCCCGGGCCGCACTCGTCGATCTGCCGCAGGTGTCGGTGCGCACCGACTCGGTGCGCCGGGCGCTGGCCGCACAGCCGAGGGCTGCCGACGTCGCGGTGCTGGACCCGCCGCGCGCCGGCGCCGGCCGTGAGGTGATCGAGGCGCTGGCGGCCGCGAAGGTGCCGCGGCTGGTGCACATCGGTTGCGAGGTCGCGGCGTTCGCCCGCGACATCGGGCTGTACCGCGATCACGGGTACGCCGTCGAGCAGATCCGGGTGTTCGACGCGTTCCCGCTCACCCACCATGTGGAGTGCGTGGCGCTGCTGACGCGAGCTTGAGCCGCTCCCCGCGAGCAGACGCGAAAACCCCTAAATTCTGGTCATTTTGGGGGCTTTCACGTCTGTTCGCGCCGAAAAAATCAACCGAACACGAAGTAGCGCAACCACAGGTACGGCGCCGCAAGCGCCACCGAGACCGCGGTGACCACGATGCCCTTGCGGGTGAACTCCCAGAACGTGATCGGGTTTCCGGCGCGGCGGGCGATGCCGAGCATCACCACATTGGCGCTGGCTCCGACCGCGGTCAGGTTCCCGCCGAAGTCGGCGCCGAGCGCCAGCGCCCACCACAGCGCATCCGGGTGCAGGTCGTTGGGCAGCGTGGTGCTCAGTTCGGCCACGATCGGGGTCATGGTTGCCACGTAGGGGATGTTGTCGATGATGCCGGACACCGGCGCGGACACCCCCAGGATTCCCATCGTGGTCAACAAGGCGTTGCCGCCGGTGAGCTCGGTGGCGCCCTTGGCCAGGGCGGCGATCGCCCCGGTGTCCACCAGGGCTCCCACCATCACGAACAGGCCGGCGAAGAACAGCAGGGTCTCCCACTCGACGCCGGAGAGGTAGTCCGAGCGCTCCATCTTGGAGATCACAATCAGCACCCCGGCACCGAGCAGCGCCACCACGGAAGGCTCCAGGTTCAGCGCGGAGTGTCCGATGAACCCGGCGAACACCCCGGCTAGGACCACGCCGCACTTGATCAGCAGGCGGCGGTCCTGGATCGCCTCGCGCTCCTCGAGCGCCATCATGTCGTCGACTCGGTCGGGGTCGACAGTGAACGATCCCGGAAACAGCCGCGGCAGCAGCGCGATGAAGGCGACCAGGACGATGGCGACGATCGGCGCCATGTGCGCGAGAAAGGCATTGAACGACAGCCCCGCGCGGCTGGCGATGATGATGTTGGGAGGGTCGCCGACGAGGGTGGCGGCGCCGCCGATATTCGACGCGAACACCTCGGCCATCAGAAACGGCGCCGCGTTGATCTCCAGCCGGTCGCATACCAGCAGGGTGACCGGTGCGATCAGCAACACCGTGGTGACGTTGTCCAGCAGCGCTGATGCAACGGCCGTCACCAACACCAGCAGGATCATGATGCGCAGCGGGGAACCCTGGGCCCGCTTGGCCGACCAGATCGCGACGTACTCGAAGACGCCGGTCTGGCGCAGCACGCTGACGATGATCATCATGCCCAGCAACAGGAAGATGACGTCCCAGTCGATGCCGGTTCTGCGGGAGTAGAAGATGTCATCGGAGGAGATGACCGGCAGGATGACCACCGCGGCCGCCCCGGTCAGCGCCACCAGGGTCTTGTTGACCCGGTCGGCGGCGATGAACCCATAGGCGATCACGAAGACCGCGACCGCGAAAAACGTCACCCGATCAGACTTTGAGGGCTGCGGCCAGCAACCGCGACGCGGTGATCACGCCGAGCAGTTTACCGTCCTTGACGACGGCGATCAGCGGGCTGCGCAGCCGGGCCATGGTGGAGGCGACTTCGATAAGGGTGTGGGTGGCGCCGGCGGTCGGCAGTTCGGGCAGGTGCTCGGGCAGCACGTCGCGCACCGCCTTGCCGCGCAGCTTCTCGGCGGCACGATCGGCCGCGCTCTCGCTGAGCACTCCGGCCAGCGACGGGTCGTCCTGGACGTAGCCCGGCACGATGAAACGCACCACCTGGGAAGCCGGCAGCACCGCGTGCGGCTGGCCGGCCGCGTCGACGACGACGATGCCGGGCAGCCGGTGCTCGGCCAGTAACCGGGCCGCGTCGACGGCGTCGGAGTCGATGGCCACCACCGGGAATTCCTCAGCGATCTCCTCGGCGCGCATAGGACGACCATACGGGGGGTGCCCGTCGCCATGCGTAGACTAGCCGGATGCTTGAAGGGATCCGCGGCCCCGCCGATCTGCAGCACCTCTCGCAGGCGCAGTTGACCGCTCTGGCGGCGGAGATCCGGGAGTTCCTGATCCATAAGGTCGCTGCGACCGGGGGACACCTGGGCCCCAATCTGGGTGTGGTGGAGCTGACGCTGGCGCTGCACCGGGTCTTCGACTCCCCGCACGACCCGATCATCTTCGACACCGGCCACCAGGCCTACGTGCACAAGATGCTCACCGGCCGCAGCCCGGACTTTCACAGCCTGCGCCGCAAGGGCGGGCTGTCGGGGTACCCGTCGCGCGCCGAGAGCGAGCACGACTGGGTGGAGTCCAGCCACGCCAGCGCGGCGCTGTCCTATGCCGACGGACTGGCCAAGGCCTTCGAGCTGACCGGCCACCGCAACCGGCACGTGGTGGCCGTCGTCGGCGACGGCGCCCTGACCGGCGGCATGTGCTGGGAGGCGTTGAACAACATCGCCGCCGGTAACCGGCCGGTGGTGATCGTGGTCAACGACAACGGCCGCAGCTACGCGCCCACCATCGGCGGTTTCGCCGACCACTTGGCCGCGTTGCGGCTGCAGCCCGCCTACGAGCGGCTGCTCGAGCGCGGCCGCGCCGCGGTGCGCGGGGTGCCGGTCGTCGGCGAGATCGGCTACCAGGTGATCCACAGCTTCAAGGCGGGCCTCAAGGACGCGCTGGCCCCGCAGGCGCTCTTCACCGACCTGGGCCTGAAATACCTGGGCCCGATCGACGGGCACGACGAAGCCGCGGTGGAGTCCGCGCTGCGCCGCGCGCGGGGCTTCGGCGCGCCGGTGATCGTGCACGTGGTGACCCGCAAGGGCAAAGGCTACCGGCCGGCCGAGGATGACGAGGCCGAGCAGATGCATGCCTGCGGCGTGATCGACCCGCTGACCGGGTCTGCGACCGAGACTGCCGGCCGCGGCTGGACGGCGGTGTTCTCCGACGCGCTCATCGAGTACGGTGCCAAGCGCCGCGACGTCGTCGCGATCACCGCCGCCATGCCCGGCCCCACCGGGCTGACCCCGTTCGGCCAGCGGTTCCCGGATCGCATGTTCGACGTCGGGATCGCCGAACAGCATGCGCTCACCTCGGCGGCCGGGCTGGCGATGGGCGGCCTGCACCCGGTGGTGGCGGTCTATTCGACCTTCCTCAACCGCGCCTTCGACCAGTTGATGATGGATGTCGCGCTGCATAAGCTGCCGGTTACCGTGGTGCTCGACCGAGCCGGGATCACCGGTCCCGACGGCGCCAGCCACAACGGCATGTGGGATCTGTCGATCTTGGGCATCGTTCCGGGCATGCGGGTGGCCGCACCGCGCGACGGTGTCCGGCTGCGCGAGGAACTCGGTGAGGCGCTGGACATCCATGACGGCCCCAGCGCGGTTCGGTTCCCGAAAGGGGATGTGGGCGAAGATATCCCGGCGATCCAGCGACGGTCCGGGGTGGATCTGCTGGCGCTGCCGGCCGACGGGCTGCCCGCCGACGTGCTGCTAGTCGCGGTCGGCGCGTTCGCGCCCATGGCGCTGGCGGTGGCCGACCGGCTGCACAACCAGGGCATCGGCGTGACGGTGGTCGATCCCCGCTGGGTGCTGCCGGTTCCCGCGGTGGTCATCGAGATGGCCGGCGCCCACAAGCTGGTGGTCACCTGCGAGGACAACGGCGTCGCCGGCGGTGTCGGCTCGGCGGTGTCGGCGGCGCTGCGGCACGCCGAGATCGATGTGCCCTGCCGCGACGTCGGCCTGCCGCAACGCTTCTACGACCACGCCTCCCGCGGTGAGCTGCTGGCCGAGGTGGGCCTGACCGCCCAGGACGTGGCCCGCCAGATCACCGGTTGGGTGGCGGCGATGAGCAGTAGCAACTGCGTCGAAGAGGTCAGCGAGCGGCTGGATTAGGGCGCGCCCCGATGGGCGGCCACACCTTGTCGAACACCCAGGTGAACACGAACGTGTAGATCAGGAAGAACACCAGCAGGCCGGCCTCCAGAGCGAACGCCCGCGGCAGCGAGACGTGCAAGATCCAGGCGACTATCGGCAACAAGAACACCACCAGTCCGCCTTCGAAACCGATGGCGTGCGCCACCCGGCGCCGCAGCGTGCGGGCCGGGGAGCGCTGCCGCCGCTCCCAGGCCTCGAACACGGTGTTCCAGATGTAGTTCCACAGCACCGCGACGGTCGATGCCGTCACGGCCATGACACCGGAACTGCCGCCGCCGAATCCCAGGACGACAAGACCCAGGGCGGTGAGCACGATGGCCACGATCTCGTAGCTGATGACGTAGCTGACCCGGCGAACAACTGGTGACACGAGGTGCTCCAAGGAAAATCGACCATGGGAAGTCCTCGACGGTTCGCGTCCATGGTGGTCGTGGCGTGAGAAGCGCTGGCCGATCAACGAATACGGCTGGCGTATCCAGCAGTCTAGCAACCCGTCGACCGTGCCGGCGGGCGCAGCAAGCCGGCTGCGCTAGCCGCCGGCGACCGTAGCGCCGAGGGCTTGGGCGAGCAGCGGCACCGCCAACTGCCGCTGCCAGGGCCGGGCGCCGCCGGTGTTGAGAAACTCCTCGATCGTGACCGCGGGGTCCGGTGTCGCCGCACTCCAGTCCCAGCACAGTCGGCGCAGCAGGTCGGGGGAGAGCAGGTTCTCGGTCGGCACGCTCACCTGCTCGGACAGTTGTCCGAGTGCGGCGCGGGCCGCTTCCAGTCGCGCGGCCGCCTCGGGTTTGCGCCGCGACCAGCGCGAGGGCGGCGGTGGGCCGCTCGGGGGTTCGGCGGAGTCCGGCGGTTCCGGGTTGTCGCGAGCGGCAGCCAGCGCGGCCAGCCAGGTCGCCGCGCTGCGGCGCTGCTTGGGTCCGCCGAATACCGGCAGGGCGAGCAACTCGTCAACGGTGGTGGGATCGGCGACGGCTGCGGCGATGATCGCCGCGTCGGGCAGGATGCGCCCGGGCGCGATATCGCGGCGCTCGGCGATCCGGTCGCGCACCGTCCACAGTTCACGAACGGCGGCCAGCCCGCGCCGGTCGCGCACCTTGTGGATACCCGAGGTGCGCCGCCAGCGGTCCCGGCGCGTCGACGTGATGAAGTCGGTGCTCCGCAGATGATTGAATTCCTGTGCCGCCCAATCACTTTTACCCTGGCCGGACAGCACCTCGGCGATGGCCTCGCGCAGTTCGATGAGGACCTCGACGTCCAGCGCCGCGTAGTTGAGCCACTCGGCGGGCAGCGGACGCTTCGACCAGTCGGCGGCGCCGTGGCCCTTGGCCAGGCCCAGCCCCAACAGCCGCTGCACCATCGCCGCCAGGTTGACGCGGTCGAAGCCGGCCAGCCGCCCGGCCAGTTCGGTGTCATAGAGCGCCTTCGGCCACATGCCGACCTCGGCCAGGCAGGCCAGATCCTGGTCGGCGGCGTGCAGAATCCACTCGTCGTCGTCGAGCACCTCGGCGACCGGGCGCAGCAGGGCCGCCGGATCCGAGCCCGCCCCAACCGGGTCGATCAGCACGGTGCCGGCACCGGCGCGCCGGATCTGGATCAGGTAGGCGCGGTTGGAGTAGCGGAAGCCCGACGCCCGTTCGGCGTCCACCGCGAACGGGCCGTGGCCGCCGGCCAGCTTCTCGGCGGCGGCGCCGATCTGCCGGGTGGTGACTGACACCTCCGGTACACCGTCGGCGGGATGCGGCAGCGGCGTCGGTTCGGGCTCTTCGGTGGCCGGTTCGGTGGTCTGTCCGGTCATCTCAGACGCGGGTTCGCGAGCTCAGGTCGGTGATCCCGACCGGCGGCAGGCCTGCGGCGTGTTCGAGGACCTCGCAGAACGCCTGGACATGCGTGCCCAGCTCCGGAGTGGTGGCGGTCCAGGACGCTCGCAGCTCCAACTGGTGTCCGCGGGGCGGGCCGGAGATGTCGCCGTAGCGCACCGATGTGGTCGCGGTGACGGTCCCGCCCAGCGCGGTCATGTGTTCGGTTCGGGAGCCCAGCGCTTCGACCAGCCAACTCCAGGCGACTTCGGGCAGGAGCGGGTCGATCGCCTCCTGCGGGTCCAGATCAGCCTGGATGAACGCCACCAGGCGCATGGTGCCGTCCCAGGCGTCGGTGCCGTCCGGGTCGTAGAGCAGGATCAGCCGGCCGAACGCATCGCCGTCGGAGTCCTGCGGGACGAAATCGGCTTCGGGATGTTTGACCTCGGCACCCAACGCATAGCTGTAGGGCGCCAGCCGCTGGGGCGGCCGGATCGGGCCGAGCTCGATCTCGGACCGGACCGTTGCGGCGTGCATGGTTGCCACCGCTTCGCGGAAGGGGGCAGGCTCGGCTGATGTCACGGGTGCCGCTCCTTAACTGATCGCTCTGCCCCGCGCCGCCAGCGGCCGGCCCCCGGGTGCTGTTGCGCACCGCCGCGACGCGGGTCGCCGAATCTCACGCTAACCCCCGACGCGGGCCGGCGCAGAAAGGCGCGCCGAATCACCGGCGGTTCGGCGAGGGGAAGCCGGGACCGCCGCAACGCATGAATCACGGGCCGTTCCCGCGCCGTAACCGGTCGTGGCAGCATTGAGGCCGATGAGTGCCCGTCGAGAACTGCCCGATTCGCCCTACCTGGCCGCCGCTGCCGGTCGGCAACCCGCCCGGGTGCCGGTCTGGTTCATGCGGCAGGCCGGCCGGTCGCTGCCGGAATACCGAGTGTTGCGCGCCCAGCACCGCATGCTGGAAGCCTGCTTCGACCCTGAACTGGTCTGCGAGATCACGCTGCAGCCGGTGCGCCGCCACGGGGTGGACGCGGCGATCCTGTTCTCCGACATCGTGGTGCCGCTGCGCGGGGCCGGGGTGGATCTGGACATCGTGCCCGACGTCGGGCCGGTGATCGCCGAGCCGCTGCGCAGCGCGGCCGATGTCGCTGCCCTGCGGCCGCTGGAACCGCAGCGCGTGACGGCCGTCGCCGAGGCGGTGTCGCTGCTGGTGGACGCGCTGGGCGACGTGCCATTGATCGGTTTCGCCGGAGCGCCGTTCACGCTGGCGTCCTACCTGGTCGAGGGCGGGCCCAGCCGGACTCACGCCCGGACCAAGACGATGATGCTGGCCGAACCGGACACCTGGCATCAGCTGATGACCAGGCTCACCGACCTGACCATCGCGTTCCTCACGGTGCAGCTCGACCACGGTGTGGACGCCATCCAGCTGTTCGACTCCTGGGCGGGCACGTTGAGCCTGGCCGACTACCGCAAATACGTGTTGCCGCACAGCGCCCGGGTGTTCGCCGCGCTGGCCGACGCCGGCGTGCCGATGACGCACTTCGGGGTGCAGACCGCCGAGCTGTTGGGCGCCATGGCCGAAGCCGGTGCCACCGTGGTCGGAGTCGACTGGCGGACCCGGCTGACGGATGCTGCCGCCCGGGTCGGTACCGGCGTCGCCCTGCAGGGCAATCTGGACCCGGCGGTGGTGCTGGCGGGCTGGCCGGTGGCGGAGCGGGCGGCCCGCGCCGTCGTCGCGGACGGTCGCGCCGCGGTGGCCGCCGGCGCGTCCGGGCATGTGTTCAACCTCGGGCACGGCGTGCTGCCGGAATCTGACCCCGGCGTGCTCACCGACCTGGTGGCGCTGGTCCACTCGTTGTGACCTCGACGTACTGCGTCGTCGGAGGCGGGATTTCCGGTCTGGCCGCCGCGTACCGGCTGCGCGCCACACTCGGTGCCGCACCGACCATCACCGTCTTCGACCCGGCCGACCGGCTCGGCGGGGTGCTGCGCACCGAGACCCTGGGCGGTATCGGCGTGGACGTGGGGGCCGAAGCGTTCGTGGCTCGCCGCCCCGAGGTGCCCGCCCTGCTGTCCGAGCTGGGGCTGGCCGATCGGGAGCGCACCACCACCGGGGTCCGCCCGCTGCTGTACAACCGTCGGCGGCTGCATCCGCTGCCGCCGGGCACGCTCAGCGGGATCCCGTCGTCGCCGGGGGCGATGGCCGGTCTGGTGGACGAGGAGACCATCGCCCGCATCGCCGGCGAACCCAACCGCCTGCTGACCTTCGAGCCGGGCAGCGACCCGGCACTGGGGACCCTGGTCGGCGACCGGTTCGGCGAGCAGGTGGTGGCCGCCTCGGTAGATCCGCTGATCGGCGGGGTGTATGCCGGGTCGGCGGCGACGGTCGGGCTGCGCTCGGCGGTGCCCGGTCTGGCCGCCGCGCTGGACGCCGGCGCGCCCAGCCTCACCGCGGCGGTGGCACGGGCGCTGCCGAGAGCTACCGGCACGCCGGTGTTCGGCGCCATCGCCGGTGGCTATCAGGTGCTGATCGACGCGCTGGTGCGCCGCAGCGGGCTGCGTTGGGTGCAGGCGGCGGTAACGCAGATCGACCCGGTGGCCGACGGCTGGCTGTTGCGGGATGCCGCCGGCGGCTTCCACCATGCCGACCGGGTGGTGATGGCCGTGCCGGCCAACACGCTGGCCCGGCTGGCAACCGGATTCGCGCCCCGCACCGCGGCGGCGGCCAGCGGCATCGTCAGCGCGTCGTCGGTGGTGGTGGCGCTGGCGGTGCCCGCCGGCGCGGCGTTCCCGGACAACTCCGGAGTGCTGGTCGCGACCGGGGAGCGGCTGCACGCCAAGGCGCTCACACTGACCTCACGCAAGTGGGGGAGCTGGGGCTATGGCGGCAAGGTCGAACTGCTGCGGCTGTCGTTCGGCCGGTTCGGCGACGCCCGCACCCATGCCTCCGAGGCTGAGTTGGTGGGGTGGGCCGTGCAGGATCTGGAGACCCTGTTCGGGGTCATGGTGGACCCGGTGGAGGTCCGCGTGCAGCGCTGGCCTGCGGCGATGCCGCAGTACCGTCCCGGGCACGCGGCCCTGGTCGGCGAACTGCGCGCCGGACTGCCGCCGACGGTGGCGGTCGCGGGCAACTACCTCGACGGGATCGGTGTGCCGGCCTGCATCGCGGCGGCCGATCGCGCGGTGGCGGCAGTGATCAGTGCCACCCCGGCCCCCTAGCGGCGGCGTGTCGTGGCAGCATGTGGGGCATGGCGCACCTCGATTACGACAAGCTGAATTCCACCATCCGCTACGTGATGTTCTCGGTGTTCTCGGTTCGTTCCGGGGCCCTCGACGAGGGATCCGCCAGCCGTGACGAGGTCGCCGACCAGGCCGCCACCTTCCTGAAACAGCAGGAGGAGCGCGGCGTGGTGATCCGCGGCGTCTACGACGTGGCCGGCCTGCGCGCTGATGCGGACTTCATGATCTGGTCGCACGCCGAGCGGGTGGAGGACCTGCAGGCCACCTACGCCGGCTTCCGGCGCACCGCGCTGGGCCGGGCCTGCACGCCGGTGTGGAGCAACGTGGGGCTGCACCGGCCCGCCGAGTTCAACAAGAGTCACGTCCCGGCGTTCATCGCCGGTGAGCCGGCCGGCGCTTACATCTGCGTCTACCCGTTCGTGCGTTCGCACGAGTGGTATGTGCTGCCCGAGGAGGACCGCCGCCGGATGCTGGCGGAGCACGGCATGGCGGCCCGGCCCTACAAGGACGTTCGCGCCAACACCGTGCCGGCATTCGCGCTCGGCGACTACGAGTGGATCCTGGCGTTCGAGGCGCCCGAACTCGACCTGATCGTCGACCTGATGCGCGATCTGCGCAACACCGAGGCTCGGCTGCACGCCCGCGAGGAGACCCCCTTCTTCACCGGTCCCCGGGTCGACGTCGAGCAGTTGGTGGCCGCCCTGCCGTGACCGGCGCATCCGGCCCGTCAGCCCGCGATCGAACGGCCCGCGCCAACGCCCGGGCTGCGTGATCGCGGCCGCCGACTACAGCATCAACGGGTTCTTCATGCCGCCGGCGACGTCGGTCGACGAGCTGCGATCCGGGCTGCCGGCCGGCGGCTGGCAGATGAGCAACCTGCGGCCCACCAGCTATCTGGTCAACGTCATTCGCGGCGAGGCTCGCCGCTCAGGCCGAGCAGGGTCCGGCTGCGCCGCCCCGGATCCGGGAGATCGCGCAGCGACTGGCGGTCATCGAACCGTTGATGGACGGCCAGCTGGCGCACGCGCCGTTCTGGGAAGTCCACGTCACGCGGGTGGACTAGCTCTCATCCAGATCGACGTTTTGCAGGTCGCTACTCGCACTTTGTCTGCAAAACGTCGATCTCGGCGCTTCAGGACGACGGCACCAGCCGCAGGCAGATGGAATTGATGCAGTAGCGCTGGTCGGTGGGCGTGGGGTAGCCCTCGCCTTCGAACACATGCCCCAGGTGGCTGTGGCAGGACGCGCACAACACCTCGGTGCGCCGCATCCCCAGCGAGTCATCCGAGCGCAGGATCACCGCCTCGGAATCGGCCGGGTCGAAGAACGACGGCCAGCCGCAGTGCGAATGGAATTTCGCTGTGCTGCGGAACAATTCGGCACCGCACGCCCGGCACTCGTAGACACCTTCGGTGGTGGTGTCGGTGTATTCGCCGGTGTTCGGCGGTTCGGTACCGGCGCGACGCAGCACCGCGAACTCTTCGGGGGTAAGCTTCGCCCGCCACTCGTCGTCGGTGAGGGACACCTTGGGAGAACTCATGCCTCCACGCTAGCCCGCTGGTGCCCGTTCGCCAGCCATGCCGGATCGATCCCGTCGTCCAGGCGGTCTTGTTCACGGGCGTCGAGGTAGCGGTAGCACAGCACCGCGCACACCACGATCAGCAACAGTGACCAGCCGTAGGTGATCTTGAGGTAGTCCAGCGGGCGCCCGACATTCATCCACCGGAAGATCAGCCACTTGTCCAACGTCATGAACCCGTAGACCCCCAGCCACGCCGGCCAGTTGCGCAGCACCGAGTTCGGCAGCACCACCGTCATCAGGAACGGGAACAGCACGATCGAGTAGTAGCCCTGGCCCAATGACAGCACCAGGAAGGAGGCGGTAAGCAGCACACCGGAGGAGGTCAGCATCCAGAACCGCGGGTCGCGGGTGCGGTAGTAGCGATACAGCAGCCACAGGCTGACCGCCGCGATCACGGTGAACAACACGCGCAGGAACAGGATCAGCCCCGGTGGCAGGCCAAAGAACACGCCATTGCCCAGGATCGAGGAGTTGAAGTAGTCGCGGGTGCCCATGATGTAGGGCACCGTGTGGGTGAAGTAGCTGGTGGGATCGCTGGACAGCGGAAACGCGACCGCGTTGAACGCCACCGGCACTGCGACGGCACCCACGAACGGCCGCCACTGCCGGCTCAGCAGCGGCAGCAGCAGCAGCGGCGCCAGCACCGGCTTGACCACCAGGGTCAGCCCGATCGCGACACCGGCCCACCACTGCCGGCTGGGCCTGCCGTCGAGCAGCCAACGCAAGAACAGCACCTCGGCCAGCAGGATCACGCCATTGATGTTGGTGAACACCAGTGTGCTGGAAATACTTTCGGTGAGAAACATCGCCGCCAGCAGGGCCGGGGCCGCCACCGAGCTCAGCCCGAAGCCGAACATCCGCAGCAGCAGGTAGGCGGCGATCAGGATCGCGACGGTGTTGGTGGTGATGAAGGTGTAGCGCGACAAGGTCTCCGGCAGATAGCCGAATGGCGACATCAGCAGCGTGCCGCCGGGTGAGTAGAGATAGTGCGGGTCGACGTAGTCGAAGTGCTCGTTGTAGATGTCCAGGCCGTGCCGGAAGTTCAGCACCGCCCGGTACACCGGCTTGAAGTCGTCGGTGATGTTGCCGTTGAGCGGCAGCACTATCGCGCGGTGAATGAGCGACATGATGGCCACCGGCCACAGCACTGACCGCAGTACGGTCGCGGTGCTCGGCACCGTGGTGGGTGGCCGAAACGCTGTCAGCAGGGCGGTGCGCGCCCGGTTCGTAAGGGAGTCGGCTGCCGTCACCAGCGCACCGTACACCGAAGCGGGTTCAGGCCGGGCAGTAGACGTCGGTCTCGGGCAGCTGGCCGGTGTCGAGGTAGCCGATCAACGGCGGCACCGTGCACGCCGAGTACACCGTCGCCCCGTGCCCGATGCCCTGCCACATCACCCGCTTGCTGGCCGCGCCGGCGTTGATGACGGCCGCGGCGGTGGCCGCCACGCCGTCCTCGCCGACGATCGGGTCGTTCTGCACGCCCAGCAGCAGCACATCGATCTTGAGTTCCTTGGGCTGCTCGGGGGTGGTGCTGGTGGGCCAGCTCAGGCACTGCGCCATGTCGAGGGCGCCGACGGCGCCGAACTGCGGGTACTCCTTGCCCCAGGCGACGACCAGTTCGCGGACGCGGTCCGGGGTGGGCCGGTTGAGTGCGTCGGCGCAGGAATTGATGAAGTGGCCGTCGCTGCCGACGGTGCCCTGCGCCCGGTTGATCAGGTTGTTCAGCAGGTTGACGTCGCCGTCGCGCGCCGCGGCCAGCGCCCGGGCCAGTTCATTGGTGGTGTTGACGCGATCACCGGTGGGGTAGCCCAGCGCGGTGACGATGGCATGGGTCACCGCGGCCACCGAGGCGCCGCCGGGGCCGTGCCCGGACCGGGCGGAGTCCAGCACCGCGTCCACAGCGCCTTTCGGGTCCGGCGCCAGCGCACAGTTCACCGCGACGCACTGCGCGGCGAACGCGTCGAAGGCCGCCTGCTGGCCCTTGACCCGCTGCTCGGCGGCAGCCTCGGCGGCCACACCGAGCGGGATGGGGGAGTCGAGTGCCAGCCGGGCCACCTTGCCCGGATGCGAGCCGGCGTAGGCCAGGGCGACCTGGGCGCCGTTGCCGATGCCCAGCAGTGCCAGCGCCGGCACGTCCCAGATGCTGCGCAGCCGCTCCAGGTCGGTGGCGGCATGGGTGTTGTCGTAGGAGGATTCACCCGGCGAGATGGAGTCGGTGCAGTCGGTGGTCGCCGCCATCGCCACGGTGCCCAGATTGGCCACCGGATCGTCGCCGGGGGTGAACTGAGCCAGGTTCCACATCTCGTCGCGCTGGCCGCGCTCGCGGCAGTCCACCGGGCTCGACATCCCGGTGCCGCGCCGGTCCACCGCGACGATCGGATGGCCGTTGAGCACGTCGGCGCCGCCACGGGCCAGCCAGACCGGTAGCTGCAGTGACGACGGCAGGTCCCAGCCGGTGGTGAAGACGACCGGTCCGGCATCGGCCGGGGTCTGCACCGACCGGGCGCGCACCACGCCGATGCTGATCGCCGAGGAGCCGCCGCCGAGCGGGTCGACGTCGGCGTCGTAGCTGGCGCAATCCAACCGCACGCCGGGAGTGGCGGGCACCGCAGCGTCACCGAACACCCTGGCGGTGCAGTCATGCCAGGGCAGATCGTTCTTGGGCACCTCGACGGGCGGTGGCCCGGCCTTGTCGGAGGTGGACTCGGGTTGCCCCTGCGGGCCGGCGCCGGAGTCGGTGGCGAAGCGCGGGTTGGCGGCCAGTCCGGGTGCGCAACCGGTTAGCAGGGTGGCCGTCGCGAGTGCGATCGCGATCCTGGAGTGCCGACGCATGCCGGCCAGCTTATAGGCGCGCGCTTTTGACGTAGCGGCCGTAGAGGTAGCCGGATTCGTCGACCAGCAGATGTGCACAACGCATCGGGGTCGCCACCTCGCCGGGGCCGGTGGCGATGCGGCGGGCCAGTCCTCCGACCAGGTACGGCGCGACGGTCAGGCACAGGTCGTCGAGCAGATCGCGTTCCACGAACGAACCCAGCAGGGTCGGGCCGCCCTCGGTGAGCACCCGATAGTGCCCGCGGGCGGCCAGCGCGGCCAGCACCGCGGCCTCGTCGACCCGGTCGCGGTCGCCGGCTGAGCAGTTCAGCACCTCCGCGCGGCCGTCGAGTCGCCGCCGGGTGGCCTCGGCCGCCGACGCGCTGGTCAGCACCAGCGGGGGCAGTTCGGTGTCGGTGAAGACGCGAGCGTCCCGATCCAGTTGCCCCGACCGGCTCACGATCGCCAGCCCGGGCACCTCGGACTGGCCGCGGTCGCGGCGGCGCAGGCGCTCGGTGACGCCCAGGCGGGCGCCGCCGTAGTTCTCGACCCGGACGGTGCCCGCGCCGACCAGCACGACGTCGGCGAGCGCTCGCAGCAGCATGAACAGGGCCCGATCGCCCGGGCTGCCCAACCCGCCGGACTTGCCGGCCATCGTTGCGCCACCGTCGATGCTGCCGATGAAGTTGGCCCGCAGCCAGCTGCGCGGGCCGTCGTCTGACTCGGGGTAGGCGTACAGCCGGGCCAGTTCGGCGTCGTCGACGGGTTCTGTCGAGTCCAGCCGGGTGAAACCGGGTTCTGCGCTGAGGTCGGACATGGCCACGATTGCACCATGTGGCTACAGTTCCTGCGTGCCCAATCCCGACGTCGAATCGACCGATCGCCTGGTAGACCGGCATCCGGCCGTCTCACCGGAGCGGTTGATCGCGCAGCTCACGCCGCCGCCGACGTTCGCCGAGGCCAGCTTCGCCAGCTACCGGCCGGACCCGGCCGAACCGACCCAGGCGGCGGCCGTGGCGGCCTGCAGCGCGTTCTGCACGCAGGCGCTGGAGCGACGGGCCGGGCGGCGCAGGCTGCTCGGCAAGCGCGAGGTGCTGCCGGGTGTCGGGTTGTACCTCGACGGCGGGTTCGGGGTCGGCAAAACCCACCTGCTGGCGTCGGTCTATCGCCAGGTAGCCGAGAGCGCCCACGGGGCACAGCCGCATCGGACGGCATTCGCGACGTTCATGGAACTCACCCAACTTGCCGGTGTGTTCGGGTTCACCGAATGCATCGAGTTGCTCGGCGGCTACACGGTGGTCTGCATCGACGAGTTCGAACTCGACGACCCGGGCAACACCACCTTGGTGTCGCGGCTGCTGTCGGAACTGGTGGCGCGCGGGGTGTCGGTTGCCGCCACGTCGAACACGCTGCCCGAGCAACTCGGCGAGGGACGCTTCGCCGTTCAGGATTTTCTGCGTGAAATCAGCGCGTTGGCAAGTATTTTCACCTCGGTGCGGGTCGACGGTCCGGACTACCGGCATCGGGACCTGCCGCCGGCGCCTGAACCGCCGTCGGCGCAGCAGGTCGCGCAGCGCGCCGCCGCCCTACCGGGTTCGACCCTCGACGACTTCGACGCGCTGTGCGCGCACCTGGCCACCATGCACCCGTCGCGGTATCTGACGCTGATCGAAGGTGTCACGGGCGTCTTCCTCACCGGTGCGCATCCCATCGAGGATCAGAACGTGGCGCTGCGACTGGTGGCGCTGACCGACCGGCTCTATGACGCCGGTATCCCGGTGGTGGCCGCCGGGGCGAAGCTGGACGGCATCTTCAGCGCCGAGATGCTGGCCGGGGGTTACCGAAAGAAGTACTTGCGGGCCACATCTCGGCTGCTGGCGTTGAGCGCCGGCTGACTCACAGATTCCACTGCGCCAGCCGCAGGCCGGTGTTGCGGGAGAGCATCACCACATGGGTGACCAAGCCGCGGTAGACATCCCAGTAAACCCCGCCGGTGACCGTGGAGCCCTCCGGCGCGTTGGTCAGCACCGCATCCAGCGCGGTGGGGTCATCGGTGTGCTTGGACACGTAGGCGTCGCCGCCCGGGGTGACACCGCTGAAGGTGACCGAGGCCGCCATGATGTAGCTGTTGGGCACCGAGATGGGGTGGATCGTGAGGTTCGCCCGCCACGGACCGCCCTGGGCGCGCCACCGCGGCGACCCGTTCTGGCCCCAGCCGGGCGGGATCTCGCTGGGCACCACGTCGTGCAGGGTCACATCCGCGATGATCTTGCCGAAGGCCTCATCCTGGTAGTGGATACGCAGCGTGTCGCCGAGTCGGCCGATCGGCGCTTCCGGGGTGGTGGTGGGCGTGGCGTTCCCGGCCGCGGGCACCAGCAGGGCCAACGTGGTGACTAGCGAGGTGACGACGGCCAGTATCCAGCGATGCATCATGTCCTTCTTCGG
The DNA here is from genome assembly GCF_002086455.1 of Mycolicibacter algericus DSM 45454. Classification (GTDB taxonomy): domain Bacteria; phylum Actinomycetota; class Actinomycetes; order Mycobacteriales; family Mycobacteriaceae; genus Mycobacterium; species Mycobacterium algericum. The sequence goes on along the minus strand of NZ_MVHC01000006.1, from coordinate 172,063 downwards.
TTTGCTTGTGGGCATGATGGCATATCGCGGTGGCGGGTGCAGCAGCTTGGCCAGCCGGATCTAGGCATTGGTCAGTTCGGGGCGGCGTCGTCGCCGGCGGCGGTGTTTGCGGTGATCGAGGCCAGGGCCTCCGCCAGGTCGGTCTCGAACCTTTCCGGATTCACCCCGGCACGATGCAGCGGTCCGGTGCCGTCTTCGACTTCGAACAGGGCCAGCAGCAGGTGCTCGGTGCCGATGTAGTTGTGCCCGAGTCGAAGTGCGGTGCGGAAGGTGAGCTCCAAGGCCTTGCGTGACGTGCCGCTGAACGGGATCAACGCGGGGGGCTCGGCGTCGCCGGCGGGGAGGGTGACGATGGCCGCGACGGCCGCCGGGTCGATGTGCTGTGCGGTGAGCAAGGCGGTGGCCAGCGCGTCGGGATCGTTCAGAACGCCCAGGATCAGATGATCGGGGGTGATCTCGGCGTTGCGGGCGCCGTGAGCGGCATTCTGGGCGGCCACCACCGCGTTGCGTGCCCGCGGTGTGAAGCGGGCGAAGCCCTGCTCGGCATCGAGGGCGGCCGCCTCAGCGCGCGGGACGAACCGCTTCTGCGCCGCCTGCTTGGTGACCCCCATGCAGTTGCCGATCTCCGTCCACGAGGCGCCGGAGCGGCGTGCCTGGTCGACGAAATGCCCGATCAGGTGGTCGGCGACCTCACCGAGATGCTCGGCTGTCAGCACCGCGTCGGTCAGCCGCTCCAGGGGGTTTTCGTGCACCCTGGCGATGGCGTTGATGAGGTCGTCGAGGCGAACTGACGGAGCGAGGCGAGTCGGATCGACCATGCCGTCAACTGTAGGTTGACGACGACGAGACGTCAACCATTGGTTGACGCGGGGGTGGCTCAGGAGACCAGCCATTCCCCGAAGTCGTCGGCGAACCCCGAGGACGGTGCGTACTTCACCTTCGCCGGGCTGACGCCATGCGGCAGCGCGAACACCACGCAACCGGTCGCCGCGTCGCCGGGGGAGACATGGAACATGCCGGAGTCGAAGTTCGTGCATTCGCTGACGTTGTTCAGATCCGGTTCGTAGCTGTGATCGTCGGAACCGAGCACCCAGACGTTGGTGTTGGCGTTGCCGTTCATCGTCGCCGTGCCCTGGTTGGCGATCTTGAGTTCGGTCGCGATGTAGGTGACCGCCGGGTCACCCTTGCCCGGGGTGACGGTTGCAGGGTTGATGACGCGTTCCAGGGTGACCGTGATGGTGCTGCCGTCGGCGCGGGTCAGCGTCAGGGTGTCACCGGTATGCCCCGGCTTCGATGCCGCCGTCCCGGGTGCGGTGGTGCCCGACGACATCGGCCCGCGCTCCGATTCGGCGGGACCCGAACATGCCGCCAGCACACCGGCAGACAATAGGGCGGCTGCCGACAGGGCGACGACGGGTCGATTCGTGGGGCTCATCTCTCGCTACCTTTCCACCGGCGTGTGCGTTGCCATCGATTCTGCTGCCTAGCTGCTCGTCGGTGCGGACCGGCCCACGATTCGGGTCGGATCTCCGCAACGGTGGTCACGCCGGCGGAGCCCGCCGGTAGCGCAGTCAGCGGGTCATTGCGGCGCCATCGGCTTAAGTCAGTAGCGCCACAAGTACTGCGGGCACTGCCCCGCAACCACGCTGCGGATGTACACGCGGGCATCAGCCGCCGTCGCATCCGGGCCGAGCACCTGGCGCACCGTCACCGAAGACTCCAAGGTGTCGGGCGTGTTCCCAGCCGCGAGTAGGCGACATATGGCGTTACCCGCCGGGTCCGCGTGGGCGATGGGAGTGGCGATGACCGCCAGGGCGGCGAGCGCGGCGAAGCTGAGGCGCTTCATGGCTGCACCGCGCCGATGACGGTGGCCTCAGGTGGGCCAATGGTGCCGCGTGTGGCGGTCATCGCGCCACCGCTCCGGCCTCGGGTCGCTCCGCCTCGCCGCACAGGTACGCACACCGGCCGTCGTAGCCGTTCCCGCGCACGCATCGGTACATGGGCGACCAAGGGGCATTGCAGTCAGCCGTGGCGTTTGTGTTCGTCATGCCCCACAGCGTTACACCGGGGACTGACAACGTCTCGGGCGAGACCTCGACGACGAGACGGAGCCTGGCGATGGCGACCAGGGCCGCGTCTGCCGGGTCCTGAGCGATCCCACTTCCGACGCCAGTGACGATGATGCGGCCGGCTTCCTCGAAACATTGCCTTCGGCGGGGTGGGTGGTGGTCATGGTGACTCCGATCTATTGATCGGATCGGGCCCCGCCTCTTTTCCAGCTGGCAGTTTCTGGCACGAGTCGCATTGGTGACGGTGAGGCAGCAGCGGGAGTGCCGGCCGATGGCATCGCAGCAATGGTGGTAGGTCGAATCGACCGGGTGGTCGCTCATGGTGGCCCTATCGGGTTGCCACCGGGTCAGGTCCTATTCAGGTCCCGCGCCCCGGGCCCTCGCCGCGTGTTATGCGGGGTGACCTGGGTCAATCTCGGTGCGCGGTACTGGGATTGAACCAGCGACCTCTTCCGTGTCAGGGAAGCGCTCTCCCGCTGAGCTAACCGCGCTTAGAGCCAAGGAACGGAGGTGGAGACGGGAATCGAACCCGTGTGCACGGCTTTGCAGGCCGTTGCCTCACCACTCGGCCACTCCACCGCAAGGGGGTTGATGCCACTTGACACCCTCGAGCGGATGACGGGATTCGAACCCGCGACCCTCACCTTGGCAAGGTGATGCGCTACCAACTGCGCTACATCCGCGTGCCACGAGCGAGATCGTCGCCCGTCGCGAAGCAGAACATTAGTCCACTGATGTGAGACAACACAACTTGCCCTGTCAGAACGGCGAGTCGGGCGACGATCAGGCTGCGCGTTGAGGCGGTGGGCGCCCGGCGTGCTAGTCTTCGACCTCGTTCATTCGGTCTCGTAGCTCAGGGGGAGAGCGTCCGCCTCACACGCGGAAGGTCGCTGGTTCGATCCCAGCCGGGACCACAAGAAGCCGCCCGCAAGAGCGGCGTGGCGACATCCTGCCGCCCTTAGCGGGGACAGGCGGCGCCGTGGACCCGGTGTGCCGAAACAGAGTCAGCTGCGCAGCGGGATGTTCATCGGAGAGTTGTTACGCGATCATCGGGTCGATCGCAGACCGGGGCACCAGCACGTGTAACGCCCCGGCCGAGGCGGGCAGCAACACGCCCTGGTCGAAGAAGAAGATCACCCCGTCGTTGACCACCGCGAAATTCTGATAGTTGGTGGGGTCGTACAGCGCGGTTTGCGCGAACGGTAACGGTGGTGGCGCCGTGCTGGTCGTGGTCCTGGTCGTGGCCGACTGTTCTGGTGGTGCGGGCGGCGGCGCCAGCTGCTGCTGCAGTTCAGCTTGGACGATCGGGGCGACGGTCTTCAGCGGATCGTCCACCTGCCACAACGGCGCATGTTCTTTGTCGTCCGCCGCGGCCGCGTAAGTGATCGGCTTGCGGTAGGTCTGGTCCCAGTTGAACGCCTTGTACGTCGTCTGTGGCTGCGCCCCGCCGACGTTTTGGTTCACCGTGAACACCACCGCTTGCGTGCCTCGCGGGGGGATCGACGAGGTGTATTCCGTCGGCTTGATGCTCAACTCGTAGGGTGCGCTGCGAGGCGCACCGGACTTGGCCGAGTTGAGGAACGCATCGCGCGTCTGGGCGACGTACTCGGCGACCGGCTTCTGGTCGGGGTAGTTCAGCGGGATGCTGATGTCGACGCTGTACCCGGGGTCGGAGATGTGGATCTCACACGTGCGGCCGGTGTTACCGCCTTGGAGTTCGGCGCAGTAATCCTTCGGGGCCGCCACAGCCACGGGCACGCAACCGAACATGGCGGCAACCGTGACGGCCACGGCCACGCTGACAAGGCGCATGGGTGATACCTCCTAGCAAACGCGGCAACACGCCGCGACCAAAGGTTAACGCGCGGTCACCCCTGCCGCTTCGCCTCGCGTAAGCCGTTGCTACACCATGGACGACAAGGTGGCATCGTCGCCTACGACGGCTAAACCATCTCGGGTGCGTTCAGATGCGCGATCGCCAGATCGAACTCGGCAACCTCCAGCACATCGGCGCCGACATCGTTGATGGCCCGGGCCCAGATCGCCTGCTCGCCGGCACGGCTGGCCACCATCGCCGCACGGTCCTCGAAGCTGATCGACGACACCGCGCGCCCCGACGAGCGGTCCACCAGCAGGGTGGTGCTGCAGAACCCGTGCAGGTCGGCCATTTGCGGGATCAGCGCCAGCTTGTAGGTGTCGATCAACCGCTCGCAGCTGGCCGGGTCGGTCCGCAGCCACGTGACCCGCACGCCGGCGTGGCGCCGTGACCGGTGATCGCGGCGTACCGCGGCGATCTCCCAGCGGGTGATCTCGGCGGTGGCGTGGAAGATCTCGGTGGCGCGGTCGCAGAGCTGCTGGGCACCGGCCTCGCTGGCTCGCAGCGTGTCCTCATCGAGCCAGGACGAGGTCACGATGCACCGGCCGGCGTCGCGGTCGACGAGCATCGACATCCCCGCGCAGCCGTCCATGTCGGCCAGGGTCGGCATCACCACGCCGCGGACGTGGGTGATGCCCTCGTCGAGGAAGGACGGATGGGCGTGGATGGTGGTTGCGCGCGCGAACATATCGGCCTCCGAGTAGATCGGGGCGACGCCCCGGCGGCGCCGCCGGTCCCTTCCACCATGCTCCGGCGACGGCGCGAGGACAACCCCTATTCGGGCCCTATTCGGCGGGTTCTTGAACGGGGCCGGACTGGCGGCGATGCTGCGCCTCGAGTTCGGCGATGTGCGCGCCGATGCGTCCCCGCAGCGCGAGGGTGCCGACGACACCGCCCAGCACCGCTACCGACAGCGCGACCCAGGAGAACCGGGACAACCAGTGCTCGGCGGCCATCCCGGCGTAGTAAACGAGGGCGGTGGTGCCGCCGGCCCAGCAGATCGCGCCGGTCACATTGGCGACGAGAAAGTGCGAATAGCGCATCTTCAACGCTCCGGCCAGCGGACCGGCCAAGATGCGCAGCAGCGCGACGAACCGGCCGAAGAACACCGCGCTGGTTCCCCAACGGGCAAACAGATGTTCCGCGTAGGCGATGTGACCGGGGCCGAAGTGGTTCGGAAACCGCCGACCCAGCCGGTCGAAGAGTGGCATGCCGAAGCGCCGACCGATCGAATATCCGATCGAGTCGCCGATCACCGCGCCGGTGATCGCCGCCGCCGCGACCCCGACGGGGTCGACCGCCAACTCGTGGCGTGAAGACAACAACGCGGCGCCGACCAACATGACTTCACCCGGCAACGGGATGCCCAGGCTCTCGAGGCCGATCACCCCGCCGACAAGCAGGTAAACCAGCAAGGGCGGGATCGACTGCAGCAGGGCGTCCACCGACATGCGGCAAGCATGCCTGACGCTGCTGTGATGCGCCCCCCGAGACCGTCATCGGCCGAATAGGAGTCAGCTAGTAGCGTAATCCACCGCGCAGGCCGGTGGTCGATCGAGGAGCGGCAATGGAATTCAATCTCGCCCAGGTTTTCTCGGCGGTGGCGGCGGCGATCCCCGATCGCGATTGCGTGGTGTTCGGCGATCGGCGGCTGACCTACGCCCAGATCGAAGACCGTGCGCGCCGGCTGGCGCGGGCACTGCACGAGCGTGGCCTGGGGGTGCGCCGCGAGCGCCCGGAACTAACCGCCCACGAATCCGGGCAGAGTCATCTCGCGCTGTACCTGGCCAACGGCAACGAATACCTGGAGGGCATGCTCGGGGCCTACAACGCCCGGGTCGCCCCGTTCAACGTCAACTACCGCTATGTGGCCGACGAACTGGTCTACCTGCTGACCGATGCCGCCGCCGAGGCGGTCATGTACCACGCCCGGTACGCCCCGACGCTGGCCGACGCAGTGGGGCGGGCCGGCGACCGGCTGCCGCCGCTGACGCTGATCCATGTCGACGACGACTCCGGCAACGAGCCGCTGCCCGGCGCGGTGCGCTACGAGGAGCTGCTGGCCGCCACCTCCGCCGACCCGTTGGAGCTGACGCCGCAGCCGGATGACCTGTATCTGCTCTACACCGGCGGCACCACCGGCATGCCCAAGGGCGTGTTGTGGCGCCAGCACGACATCTTCATCAACGCGATGGGCGGCCGGGAGTTCGGCACCGGTGCCGTGCCCACCAGCCTGGCCGAGGTCGTCGATCGGACCCGCGCCGGAGGCCCTGGTTCGATGACGGTGGCGCCGCTGATGCACGGCGCCGCGCAGTGGGCGGCGTTCATCACGCTGCTGGGCGGCCGGCCGTTCGTCATGTCGGCGACCACCGACCGGTTCGACCCGGTGGCGACCTGGGAGTTGGCGGCCGACGAGCGGGTCATTTCGCTGTCGATCGTCGGGGACGCCTTCGCGCGCCCGCTTGCCGACGCGCTGGAGGCCGGTGGCTCCGAGCTGGCAGACGCGCTGTCGGGACTGTTCGTGCTGGCCAGCGGCGGCGCGCCGCTGACCGTCCCGATCAAGCAACGGATCTTGGAACTGCTGCCGCAATTGTCGATCCTGGATGCCGGCGGCTCCTCGGAGACCGGTGCGCAGATGGGCCAGACCACCAGCCGCGGGCAGGCGTCCACCGGTCGGTTCACCCCGAACCCGGGCGCCGTCGTGGTCAGCGGGGACCTCACCCGCATCCTGGCGCCCGGCGACGACGAGATCGGCTGGCTGGCGCAGCAGGGATATGTGCCGCTGGGCTACCTGGGCGACCCGGAGAAGAGCGCGCGCACCTTCCCGGTCATCGAGGGCATCCGCCATTCGGTCCCCGGTGACCGGGCACGCTGGCATGCCGACGGCGGCATCGAGCTGCTCGGCCGTGACTCGGTGACGATCAACTCCGGCGGCGAGAAGATCTTCGCCGAGGAGGTTGAAGCCGCCGTGTCCCGGCACCCCGCCGTCTACGACGTCGTGGTGGTGGGGCGGCCCAGTCAACGGTGGGGCCACGAGGTCGTCGCCGTGGTGCAGCTGGCGGCGGGAGCCGATGCCGAGGCCGGCGACATCGTCGCCGAGGCGGCCCGCCACATCGCCCGCTACAAGCTGCCCAAGGACGTGGTGTTCTGCGAGCGGGTGCAGCGCTCGCCGTCCGGCAAGGCCGACTACCGCTGGGCCAAGGCGCAGGCCATCGGGGTCGATGCCTAATTGAACCGGGGCTTGCGCTTCTCCTGGATGGCGGCCAGCCCCTCGTGCACATCCGGGCCGGAGAAGCCGAGGAACTCCAGCCCCAGCGCGGTCTCGAAGGCCGGCGCGAACTGGCGGTACCAGTAGTTGAGGCTGTGCTTGGTGAAGCGCAGCGCGTCCTGGGCGCCGTGCGCCAGATCGTCGGCGATACCGGTCGCGGTGGCCAGCACCTCGTCGTCGTCGACGCACTTGGAGACCAGCCCGATGCGTTCGGCTTCCTCGCCGTGCAGCGTCTCGCAGGTCAACAGGTAGTACTTGGCCTTGGCCATGCCGACCAGCAGCGGCCAGCAGATCGCGGCGTGATCGCCGGCGGCCACCCCCAGCTTGGTGTGGCCGTCGATCAGCCGGGCGGTGCGCCCGGCCACCGAGATGTCCGACAACAGCGCCACCACCAGCCCGGCGCCGACGGCGGGGCCGTTGATCGCCGAGATCACCGGCTTGGAGAAGTTGACCATGTTCAGCACCAGGTCGCGGGCCTCGCGCAGCACCTGCATCCGCCCGGGGTAGTCGCCGATGGTCTTCTCGATCAGTTCGAAGCTGCCGCCGGCGGAGAATGCCTTGCCCTCGCCGCGGACCAGCACCGCCCGCACCGCGTCGTCGCGGTCGATGACCGGCCACACGTCGGCCAGGTCCTGGTGCATCTGGGGGCCCACCGAATTGAGCCCCGGCGCGTCCAGCACCAGCTGCAGCACACCGTTGTCGCCGGTTTCGAGTCGAAGGGTGGGGAAGTCGCGGTACCGGTCAGCCATCAGTCGTTTCTACCCGAGCCTGACCGCTGTGGTCCAGCAATGGCCTGTCAGCCCGCTGCCATCAGGTTCAAGAACTGACGCTTCAGGTGAATCGTCAAGTAGCGCAATCCATCCGGGCCGGCGACGAACTGGCGACGGGAGCGCTTGGGCATCCACAACAAGGCGCCGGAGGTCAGCTCGATCGTGCCGTCCCGTCGCCGCTGGTCGTGGTGTCGGTCAGAATCCAGGGCACCGCGGTCGAGGAGAGCCGGGAGATTCTGGTCCGCCACAGCGCGCCCCGCCCGGCGCCCTTCTTCAGGTACTCCCAGCCGTAGCTGCCGGGGTGTTCGCGTTCCACCTCGAGGCGCAACGGCTCCGGCTCGTGGTCGTTGAGCAGCACAAACGACTCGCCGGCCGCCAGCTCGGCGAAGGCCGCGAAGATGGTCTTGTGCTTCTCGGATCTGGGCAGCACCCGGGCGTCGAGTTCGGCCTCCGACATTTGGGTCTCCCTTCTAGTTTCTACAAAATCCCTTGTGTAAACTCACGCCCATGGCATATGTGATCGGGAAGCCGTGCGTTGACGTGATGGACCGGGCCTGCGTGGAGGAGTGCCCCGTCGACTGCATCTACGAAGGCGGGCGAGCCCTCTACATCCATCCTGACGAATGTGTGGATTGTGGTGCCTGCGAACCGGTTTGCCCGGTCGAGGCCATCTACTACGAGGATGACCTTCCGGAGGAGTTGCAACCGCACCTGGCCGACAACGCGGAGTTCTTCACCGAGGCGCTGCCCGGCCGCGATGAGGCGCTCGGCTCACCCGGTGGGGCCGCCAAGATCGGACCGCTCGGCATCGACACCCCGCTAGTGGCCAGCTTCCCTCCCCAGGGGGAGTGAGCGACATCGCCAAACCGCCTGGGCCGCCTGGAGGACGTCGCCTCGACGTGCTTCGGCTGGTGCAGGCCGCGGACGAGCCGCTGAGCATCGTCCAGATCGCCGACGAGTTGGGGGTGCATCCCAACACCGTGCGTTTCCATCTGGACACCCTGGTGGAGGAAGGCCGCGTCGAGCACACCGAGCCCGACCACAAGGGCCGGGGCCGTCCGGCGCTGATGTTCCGGGCGATCCGGCAGATGGACCGTGGTGGCACCCGCCGATTCCGGCTGCTGGCAGAGATCCTCACCATCGGCCTGGCCGCCGACTCCGACCCCAGCGGCAAAGCCCTGGCGGCCGGCCGGGCGTGGGGACAGCGGTTGCGGCCGCTGAACCGCCCGGCCGATCCCGTCGGCGCCGACGAGTCGACCGACCAGCTCGTCGACATGCTCGACGAGTTGGGTTTCCAGCCCGAGCAGCTCGAACCCGACGATGCCGGTGAGACGCAGCTCGGGTTGCGGCACTGCCCGTTCCTGGAACTCGCCGAGACCTCCACCGACGTGGTCTGTCCGATCCATCTGGGCCTGATGCAAGGCGCGCTGGAAGCCTGGGACGCACCGGTGACCGTTGATCGTCTCGACTCGTTCGCTCAGCCGGATCTGTGTGTGGCGCACTTGAAGTCGATGGAACTCGATGAGCGCGAGCCGGCCCCGAACGGGGCCCTGGTCGAGCCGTCGCCCGCGGCTCCGGTGCGAGTGGAAGGGCCCACCGGGTGAGCATTGCCGCCGCCGTTGCGATCGCCGCGACATTTCTCTGGCTGGGCATGGTGATGGCGATCTCGTTCATGGAGGCGCCGCTGAAGTTCCGGGCCCCCAACGCGACGATCCCGGTCTGTCTGGGTATCGGCCGGTTGGTCTTTCGGGCCCTTAACTCCGCGGAACTCATCCTGGCGGCCGCCATCGCGGCGTCATTCGTCTCCGAGCGGCCGACCGGTCCCGTCGTGGTGACGTTCGCGGTCGCGGTGACGATGCTGGTCGCTCAGCTGCTGATGGTGCGGCCGGGGCTGAGCCGTCGCGCCGATCAGGTGCTTGCCGGGCTGGATGCGCCCCGCTCCCGCGCGCACTACGCCTACATCGTCCTGGAGTTGATCAAGGTCGCCGCGCTGGTGCCGCTCGGCATCCTGTTGCTGGCCCGCTGAACTGTTTGAACCGAACACCTGTCCACCCGCCTAGCAGTAAGGATTACCGATGGAATCGACTTCGCTGACCACGTTGGCCGACGAGAAGCTGGCCGAAGCCCGGCAGCACCACAGCGGGCGTTCGGCCCACACCGTCTACGGCGGATCGGTGCACCACCTGCGTCAGACCCTGGTGGCACTGCGGGCCGGTGAGGCGCTGGCCGAACACGACAGCCCGGGGGAGTCCACCCTGCAGGTGCTGCGCGGCCGGGTGCGGCTGACCGCCGGTGACGACGCCTGGGAGGGCTCGGCCGGGGAGTTCGTCGTTCTGCCCCGCACCCGCCACGCGCTGGAGGCGCCCGAGGACTCGGTGGTGCTGCTGACCGTCGCCAAGAGCGCCTCGCACTGAGCGTGCCCGCGCCGCAGCTCGGCACACCCTGGTCGCTGGGGGCGGGGCTGCGGGTGCCCATCGTCAACGCGCCTATGGGAGGTGTGGCCGGTGGACGGCTGGCCGCTGCGGTCACCGCCGCCGGCGGGCTGGGCATGATCGGGATGGGCAGCACCGCCACCGCGGCGTCACTGGCCACCGAGCTGGACCTGGCCGGGCAGGCGAGGTTCGGAATCGGCTTGGTGGACTGGGTGATCCGCGACCAACCGGACCTGTTCGATGCCGCGCTGGCCGCCCGCCCCGCGCTGCTCTCGGTCAGCTTCGGCACCGACCTGCGCTGGGTTGAGCGCGCCCACGCGGCCGGAATCCGCACCGCCACCCAGGTCTACGACGCCGAGACCGCCCGGCGCGCACAAGACGCCGGGCTGGACGTCCTGGTGGCCCGCGGCGCCGAGGGCGGTGGACACGGGGAGACCAGGCTCGCCACGCTGCCGCTGCTCGACGCCGTCCTGGACGCCGTGACGGTGCCGGTGCTGGCCGCCGGAGGGGTCGCCTCGCCGCGCAGCCTGGCCGCGGTGCTGGCCGCCGGAGCCGCCGGCGCCTGGCTGGGAACCTGCCTGTCGGCCTGTCCTGAGGCACTGACCGGCGACGCGGCCCGGCGCGCCTTGATCGCGGCGGCCGGCACCGACACCGTGACCACCCGGGTGTTCGACGTCGGCCAGCGGCTGGCCTGGCCGGCGCAATTCCCGTCCAGGGTGTTGCGCAACGAGTTCGCCGGCCGCTGGACGGGCCGCGAGGCAACGCTGGCCGGTGACGAGCACGCGGTTGCGGAGCTGGCGGCCGGTATCGCCGCCGAAGACCAGCGGATCGCTCCGGTGGACGCCGGCCAGGGCGTGGGACTGCTCAGCGCGAGCCGTCCGGTGGCGGTGGTCGTCGATGAGCTGTCCACCGGGGCACAGCGCCTGCTGGCCCGCTGGGGCTAACCGGGGGCGGGACACCCACCGGCGGTCAGCACCACACAGCACCGAGACGGATCGGGCGCCAGCCGGGCCCGCGGGCAGTACGGCATCAGCGCATCGGCGACGCCGCTGATCAGGGCGAGATTCATGGTGCAGGCCAGTTCTGTCTGGGACTGGGCCAGTCCGTGAAACGGGCAGTTGGCCAAATACACGTCGCCGCCGCCGTCGTCACGCGGCTCGTAGCCATGTTCGGTGAGCACATCGGTGGCCAACTCGAGGGCGGCAGCGGTGTCGGTCGGTGGTCGCTCCGCCGTGGCGGCCTCACCGAGCTCGCGGCCGTAATCGCGGGCCAGTCGGTCGAGCGCCTGGATTGCCGGTGTGCCGGTACGGGCGGATTCGGCGATCGCATCGGCCATCAACCGGCCCGCCAGCTCATATTCCCGCGGCGGCAGGCTCACCGCGATCTCGCTCGGGGAGCGCCGGTAGCGCTTCGATGGGCGGCCGGCGCCGGGACCTGAGCGACCGGTCAACCGGGCATAGTCGCTCACCAGCAGGCCGTCGGCCTCCAGTCGGTCCAGATGGAACTTTGCCTGATGGCGGGCAATCCCGGTAGCAGCGGCAGCATCGTCACGGCTGACCGGGGCGGCTTGGGAGGCGACGAATCGATACAGCTCGCGACGAACCGGATCGGCGAGCGCACCGATCCCGGTCATGTTGCGGTCCAGATTGGCCATCGGCAAGCAGGTCTCTATCGGAGAAAGTTCTTGACGTTAGATTCCAGTGGTTCTAACGTTCAAAATGTTGATATTTAGAAGCGAGGAGGATGTTCATGAGTGCCACCAATCTGGGCTCAGCTGCCCTTTCGGAGCGGTTGAAGGACCCGTTGTTCGAGGCGTATTTTTTGCTGCGAACGCTGTTCACGGTCGCCCCGATCCTGTTCGGTCTGGACAAGTTCTTCAATCTGCTGACGCACGTCCCCGGAGGCGCGGGCCCGAGCCACTGGGACAAGTACCTTGCCGGCTGGATCAATGACATCCTGCCAGGCAACGGCGACCAAGCCATGTATCTGATCGGCGTCATCGAGATAGTCGCCGGGGTCCTGGTCGCGGTCGTGCCGCGGATCGGCGCCTGGGTGGTGGCGGCGTGGCTCGCCGGCATCATCGTCGACCTGCTCACCTTGTCCGGCTACTACGACGTCGCGCTGCGGGACTTCGGTCTCCTGGTCGCCGCGGTGGTGCTGGCACGGCTGGCCCCGGCCGTGCATGTCCGTCGTGTGACCTGACGCCGCCACAGTCCAGCTCGCGGCCGCGCCACGGCCAACCGGAACCGCGGCGCGGTCGCTTCATGCCGGGACGTCAGATCGCCCGCAGGTAACGCCTGGCGATGACGCGCTGCGCCGCCGAAGCCACCGGTCCGGCCGCCCTGATCCACCACGTGGCAGGCCGGGAGAACGCCCGCACCTGTGCGTGGACCGTGTCGTCGGCGGGGTCGTAGCGCACCGAGAACAACTCCTCACCGGATTCGGGGTGTCCCGGCAGGGTGCCGTAGGCGAAGCCACGGCGATCGGGCTCGGACACCACGTAGACCACCCGACACGGTGCGCTCAGCAAACCCATCCGCACCACCACTGTCGCGCCCACCGTGGCGACGTCGCTGTCCGTCCGCACCCCCAGACCGGCGCCGCGCTGCATTCCCCAGTGCAGCACCGCCTCGGCCGCCTGTTCGAACCGCTGCCGGCCGCGGCCGATCGGGGCGGCGTGTTCCAGATGCTGATACCCCGCGGGCAGCGCCCCGGCGGTGGCGCCCACCTCGGCGTAGGTCAGCGGTAGGTCGCGCAGTCTGCTCAAGTCCACCGCACCAACCCTGCCATCGCGGGCGTGGCGTACACCCGGTAATCACCTGAACGTTAAATAGACGCGTGACAGCCACACATGCCGGCGGCGGTTTCAACCCGCCCGAACCGACCCAGAAGGGCGGGCCGGACTACGGCCGGTTCCTCGAGACGATGCGTGCGCTGCAGGACCACGCCCGAGCCGCCGACGCCCCGGATGAGGTGTTCAGCCGCGCCGCCGACGCGCTGCAGGACGTCTGCGACCTGTTGGCGCCGTTCGACGGCGACGAATGGTCCTCGCCGTCGGGGCGCCGGTTGGATCTGCCGATGCGCGGCAACCTGCTGGCGGTGCCGATGAAGCTCAGCAGGACCGAGGACGGCCGGCTGCGCGGCTGGGCCCGATTCCGGCGCTTCCACCTGGGGCGCAACGGCGCCGCGCACGGCGGTGCCATCGGCCTGCTGTTCGACTCGGTACTGGGAACCGCGTCGTGGCTGCTGACCGGCGGGCCCTACCAGCGCACCGCCTATCTGCATGTCAACTACCGCAACATCGTCCCGATCGACAAGGAGTTGCAGGTCGAGGCATGGATCAGCCGGACGGAGGGCCGCAAGATCTTCGTCGGGACCTCGCTGCGCGACGGCGATACCGTGCTGGCCGACGGCGAGGCGCTGTTCGTGGTACTCAGGCCAGGCCAGCCGTGAGCCCGGCGTACTCCCGAGCGGTCGGTCACGACAGCCCCGATAGCATGGTCGCGGACGTTCGACCACCTCGCATCCCCTTGGAGACCACCCCATGAGCGCGCCCGCACCGATCCGGGTTCCTGCCGGCACCACCGCCGCCGATGCGGTGCGCGCGGCGGGCCTGCCCAGCCGGGGGGCGCCCGATGCGATCGTGGTGGTGCGCGACGCCGACGGCAAGCTACGCGACCTGAGCTGGATTCCCGACACCGACGCCGAGGCGACCCCGGTGGCGGCCGACACCGAGGACGGCCGCAGCGTCATCCGGCACTCCTGCGCGCATGTGCTGGCCCAGGCCGTGCAGGACTTGTTCCCGGCCGCCAAGCTCGGCATCGGCCCGCCCATCACCGACGGCTTCTACTACGACTTCGACGTGCCCGAAGCCTTCACCCCGGAGGACTTGGAGAAGCTCGAGAAGCGGATGCGGGCGATCATCAAAGACGGTCAGCTGTTCGCCCGGCGGGTCTACGAGTCCAAAGAGGCCGCCCGCGCCGAGTTGGCCGGCGAGCCCTACAAGCTCGAGCTGGTCGACGACAAATCCGGCGACAGCGACATCATGGAAGTGGGTGGCGATGAACTCACTGCCTACGACAACCTGAATCCCCGTACCCGGGAACGGGTTTGGGGTGACCTGTGCCGCGGCCCGCACATCCCGACCACGCGCTTCATCCCCGCGTTCAAACTCACCCGCTCCTCGGCCGCCTACTGGCGCGGCGATCAGAACAACGCCAGCCTGCAGCGCGTCTACGGCACCGCGTGGGAGTCGCGGGAGGCCTTGGAGCGTCACCTCGAGCTGATCGAGGAGGCCCAGCGACGCGATCACCGCAAGCTGGGCGTCGAGCTGGACCTGTTCAGTTTCCCCGACGAAATCGGTTCGGGCCTACCGGTTTTCCACCCCAGGGGCGGGATCATCCGCCGTGAGCTGGAGGACTACTCGCGGCGCAAGCACATCGAGGCCGGCTACCAGTTCGTCAACACCCCGCACATCACCAAGTCGGCGCTGTACGAGACCTCCGGTCATTTGCAGTGGTACTCCGAGGGCATGTACCCGCCGATGCACATCGACGCGGAGTTCGCCGAGGACGGCACCGTGCGCAAGCCCGGCCAGG
This sequence comes from Mycolicibacter algericus DSM 45454, assembly GCF_002086455.1. Taxonomy (GTDB): domain Bacteria; phylum Actinomycetota; class Actinomycetes; order Mycobacteriales; family Mycobacteriaceae; genus Mycobacterium; species Mycobacterium algericum. The sequence continues at coordinate 157,050 of NZ_MVHC01000006.1, read as the reverse complement.
ACTACTACCTCAAGCCGATGAACTGCCCGATGCACCACCTGATCTTCCGGTCACGGGGGCGCTCCTACCGGGAACTTCCGTTGCGGCTCTTCGAGTTCGGCAGCGTCTACCGCTACGAACGTTCCGGTGTGGTGCACGGGCTGACCCGGGTGCGCGGCATGACCCAGGACGACGCACACATCTACTGCACCCGCGAAAGCATGCGCGAGGAGTTGGCCTCGCTGCTGCGCTTCGTGCTGGACCTGCTCGCCGACTACGGCCTGGACGACTACTACCTGGAGCTGTCCACCAAGGACCCGGAGAAGCACGTCGGCTCCGACGAGGTGTGGGAGGAGGCGACCGAGACGCTGCGCGAGGTCGCCGAGGCGTCCGGACTGACGCTGGTGCCCGACCCGGGCGGCGCGGCGTTCTACGGGCCGAAGATCTCGGTGCAGGTCAAAGACGCCCTCGGTCGCAGCTGGCAGATGTCGACCATTCAGCTCGACTTCAACATGCCCGACCGGTTCGAGTTGGAGTACACCGCGGCCGACGGCACCCGGCAGCGTCCGGTGCTGATCCACCGGGCGCTGTTCGGCTCGATCGAGCGGTTCTTCGGTGTGCTGACCGAGCACTATGCCGGAGCCTTCCCGGCCTGGCTGGCGCCGGTGCAGGTGGTCGGCATCCCGGTGGCCGACCAGCACGTGGAATACCTGGATGAGATCGCCGCACAGCTGCGCAGCCACGGGATACGGGTCGAGGTCGACGCCAGCGACGACCGGATGCCCAAGAAGATCGTCAACCACACCAACACGCACGTGCCGTTCATGCTGCTGGCCGGCGACCGCGACGTCGAGGCCGGGGCGGTCAGCTTCCGGTTCGGCGACCGCACCCAGATCAACGGCGTGCCCCGCGATGACGCGGTCGCGGCGATCGCCGGCTGGATCGCCGCCCGGGACAACACCGCACCGACCGCGGAGACGGTCAAGCCGGGCTTGAAGGCGGGCGAAGCGACATGACCGGCGACCAGGGCGGTGACAACGGAATCGTCGACACCGGCGCCGGTGATCCCGACCGGTTGGAGCGACTGTGGACGCCCTACCGGATGACCTATCTGGCCGAGGCGCCCCTCAAGCGCACCGAAGCTGGCTCGGCACGGTCCACCAGGCCGTTCACCGACATCCCGAATATGTCCGATGAGGACGGACTGGTGGTGGCGCGCGGCGAGAACGTCTATGCGGTGCTCAACCTCTACCCGTACAACCCGGGTCATCTGATGGTGGTGCCCTACCGGCGGTTCTCGGAGTTCGAAGACCTCACCGAACCCGAGGGCGCCGAGCTGATGACGTTCATCCAGAAGGCCATCCGGGTGATCAAGGCGGTGTCGCGGCCGCACGGGTTCAACGTCGGCCTGAACCTGGGCGAGTCGGCCGGTGGCTCGCTGGCCGAGCATCTGCACGTGCACGTGGTGCCCCGCTGGGGCGGCGACGCGAACTTCATCACCATCGTCGGCGGCTCCAAAGTGATCCCGCAGTTGCTGCGTGACACTCGCCGGCTGCTCGCCGACGAGTGGGCGCAACAGCCATGAGCAGGCTGCCGTTCCTGTCGCGGGCCAGGTTCGCGCGCGTCACCACGCCGGTGGCACGGGCCTTCCTGCGGGCCGGGCTCACCGCCGACGTCGTCACGATCATGGGAACCGCCGGTGCCGTGCTGGCCGCACTGACACTGTTCCCGACCGGCCAATTGTTCGCCGGCACGCTGGTGGTCTGGTTCTTCGTGCATTTCGACATGCTCGACGGCGCGATGGCCCGGCTGCGCGGCGGCGGCAGTGCGTTCGGCGCGGTTCTGGACGCCACCTGCGACCGGATCAGTGACGGTGCGGTGTTCTGCGGGCTGGCGTGGTGGGCGGCGTTCGGTCTCGACAGCGCCCCGCTGGTGGTCGCCACGTTGATCTGCCTGGTGACCTCGCAGGTGATCTCCTACATCAAGGCGCGTGCCGAAGCCAGCGGGCTGCGCGGCGACGGCGGTTACATCGAACGCCCGGAACGGCTGATCATCGTGCTGGTGGGTGCCGGCCTGTCCGATCTGCCGGTGTACCCGCTGCCGTGGGCGCTGCATGTGGCGATGTGGCTGCTGGCGGTGGCCAGCCTGATCACCTGCGCGCAGCGGCTGCACACCGTGCGCACCTCACCGGGCGCGGTGGAGCCCCTGCCGGAAGCCGACGGCGAGGAAACCGCCGGATCGTGACCTTCATCCCGAGCGGTCTGCGAGTGCCCGGCCTGAGCCAACTGGACGCCTGGGCCACCGATGCCGGGTTCGCCGCAGGCTGGATGATGGTGCGCGCGTTGCCGGAATTCGTCGCCCGCAACGCATTCGACGCCGGCGCCTTGTTCGCGGCCCGCGGCGGGGGACCCGAGCAGCTGCGCAAGAACCTGGCCCGGGTGCTGGGGGTGGCGCCGGCCGAGGTGCCGTCGGGGCTGATGCGGGCTTCGCTGGCGTCCTACGCCCGGTATTGGCGCGAGGCGTTTCGGCTGCCCACCATGGACCACGCCGAGCTGGCCCGCCGGCTGCACGATTCGGTGCAGGGCCAGCAGCACATCGAAGCCGCGTTGCGGGCCGGGCGCGGCGCGGTACTGGCGTTGCCGCATAGCGGCAACTGGGACATGGCCGGGGTCTGGCTCGCCCAGACCCACGGCGGGTTCACCACCGTCGCCGAGCGCCTCAAACCCGAGTCGCTCTACCGGCGCTTCCTCGACTTCCGGGAAAGCCTGGGTTTCGAGGTGCTGCCACTGTCCGGTGGCGAACGCCCGCCGTTCGAGGTACTGGCCGACCGGCTGAGTGCCAATGGGCTGGTCTGCCTGATGGCCGATCGTGACCTGACCCGCAACGGGGTGGCGGTCGAGTTCTTCGGTGAGACGACCCGGATGCCGGCCGGCCCGGCCAAACTCGCTGTTGCAACCGATGCGGCCCTGCTGCCGGCGCACTGCTGGTTCGACGGCGCGGGCTGGGGGATCCGGATTCATCCGCCGCTGGAGTGCGGCAGCGGCGATGTCGGGGTCATCACCCAGGCGCTGGCCGACACCTTTGCCGAGGGCATCGCCGCCTACCCGCAGGATTGGCACATGATGCAGCCGCAGTGGGTGATGGATCTGCCTGAATCGCGACGGGCACACCTGGGGGAGAGCTGATGCGGATCGGCATGGTCTGCCCCTACTCGTTCGACGTGCCGGGCGGGGTGCAGGCTCATGTGCTGCAGTTGGCCGAGGTGCTGCGCGGCCGCGGGCATGAGGTCAGTGTGCTGGCGCCGGCCTCACCACATGTGGAGCTGCCCGACTACGTCGTCTCCGCCGGCAAGGCCGTCGGGATCCCCTACAACGGCTCGGTGGCCCGGCTGCAGTTCAGCCCGGCCGCGCACCGCAAGGTCAAGAAGTGGCTCATGCGGGGCGATTTCGACGTGTTGCACCTGCACGAGCCGAATGCCCCCAGCCTGTCGATGCTGGCGTTGAACGTCGCCGAGGGCCCGATCGTGGCCACCTTTCACACCTCCACGACCAAGTCGTTGACGTTGAGCGTGGCTCAGGGCCTGCTGCGGCCGATGCACGAGAAGATCATCGGCCGCATCGCGGTCTCGGACCTGGCGCGCCGCTGGCAGATGGAGGCGCTCGGATCCGACGCGGTCGAGATCCCGAACGGGGTCGACGTGGCCGCGTTCGCCACGGCGCAGCCGTTGCCCGGCTATCCCCGCACCGGCCGTACGGTGTTGTTTCTCGGCCGCTACGACGAACCCCGCAAGGGAATGGCGGTGCTACTGGCGGCGCTGCCGGCGCTGGTCGAGACATTCGCCGACGTCGAGCTGCTGATCGTCGGCCGCGGGGACGAGGCCGAATTGCGCAGCAATGCAGGCACATTGGCGAAACATCTGCGGTTCCTAGGCCAAGTCGATGACGCCGAGAAGGCATCGGCGCTGCGTAGCGCCGACGTGTACTGCGCGCCGAACACCGGCGGGGAGAGCTTCGGCATCGTGCTGGCCGAGGCGATGGCCGCCGGCGCGGCGGTGGTGGCCAGCGACCTGGACGCGTTCCGCCGGGTGCTGCGCGACGGACAGGCGGGCCGGCTGGTGCCGGTCGATGACCACGCGGCGCTGGCCGCGGCCCTGATCGAGGTGCTCGACGACGATGCGCTGCGGGCGTCGTATGTGGCGGCGGGCAGCGAGGCGGTACGGCGCTTCGACTGGTCGGTGGTGGCCGACCAGATCATCCGGGTCTACGAGACGGTCGCCGGCGTCGGCCGCAAGGTCTCGGTGGGCGACTGATGGGCCCGACGATCCTGGGCACCGTGCTGGTGCTGGTCGCCGTCGCGCTGCTGGCCGCCACGGTGGGATGGGCCTACCAGACCGCCAGCCGGCTCAACCGGCTGCACGTGCGCTGCGACCTGTCCTGGCAGGCACTGGACGCGGCCCTGGCGCGCCGTGCCGTGGTGGCCCGGGCGGTCGCGTTCGAGGCATACGGCGACACGCTCACCGGGCGGCGGTTGGCCGCCGTGGCCGATGCCGCCGAGCGAGCCTCACGAGACGCCCGTGAGACGGCCGAGAACGCGTTGTCCGCCGAACTGGCGATGGTCGACACCGCGTCGCTGCCGCCGGCGATGATCGCCGAGCTGGCCGACGCCGAAGCGCGGGTGCTGCTGGCGCGCCGGTTCCACAACGACGCGGTCCGCGACACCGTGGCGCTGCGGGAACGCCCGCTGGTTCGGGCGTTGTATCTGCGCGGAACCGCCCCGATGCCAACGTATTTCGAGATCGTCGAACGGGCCGGTATGGTCGCCCACGGCGACCACGGTGTACGGGGCCCGCGCGTCTCGGCGCGGGTGGTGCTGCTCGACGACGCGGGCTCGGTGTTGCTGCTGCGCGGCCGCGACCCAGCCCTGCCCGACGACGCCGAGAACCCCGCACCGCGCTGGTGGTTCACCGTCGGCGGCCAGGTGCTGCCCGATGAGCCGCTGGCCGACGCGGCGGCGCGCGAACTGCACGAGGAGACCGGGCTGAAGGTCGATCCCGCCGAGCTGGTCGGACCGATCTGGCGCCGCGACGCGGCGTTCCAGTTCAACGGCGACCGGATCGACAGTCAGGAGTTCTTCTTCACCTATCGCACCACCCGGTTCGAACCGTCCGGCGCCGGTCACACCGGACTGGAGCAGCGTTACCTGCACGGTCACCGCTGGTGCGATGCGGCCACGATCGCCGAGCTGGCCGCCGGCGGCGAGAAGGTCTACCCGCTGCAACTCGGCGAGCGGCTCGCCGAGGCCGCCCGGCTGGCCGATTCGGCCGATGCCCAACCGGTGCTGCGCCGCATTTCTTGATCGCCCGGACCATGGCTGCCCGGGTCGCGGCGGAATACGCTCTTGCAATGCCAACTCATCGCGCTGTTCACGTGCCATCCGCCGGTGCGCCGCTGAGCCTTGTCGACGTCGACACCGCCGCGCCGGGACCCGATCAGGTCAGGATCGACGTCGCGGCCTGCGGTGTCTGCGGCACCGACCAGGGCATCGTCGGTGGCGGGTTTCCCGGCGTCAGCTGGCCGTTGACCCCCGGGCACGAGATCGCCGGCCGGATCGCCGAGCTCGGCTCGGCCGTGACCGGCTGGGCCGTCGGCGACCGGGTGGCGGTGGGATGGTTCGGCGGTCACTGCAACCATTGCATCCCCTGTCGCAAGGGCCATTTCATCCACTGCGACAACGGGCAGGTGCCGAGCCTGCATTACCCGGGCGGCTACGGCGAATCGGTGACGGTGCCGGCCAACGCGCTGGCCCGGATCCCCGACGGACTGTCCTTCGTCGAGGCGGCGCCGATGGGATGTGCCGGCGTTACCACCTATAACGCGCTGCGCTCCACCCAGGCGCTGCCCGGCGACCGCGTCGCGGTGCTCGGTGTCGGCGGGCTGGGCCACCTGGGCGTGCAGTTCGCCGCCGCAATGGGATTCGAGACGATCGCGGTCGCTCGCGGCGCCGGGAAGGGCGCAGACGCCCGCGCACTGGGCGCCCACCACTACATCGACTCCACGGCAGGCGACGTCGCGGCAGCGCTGCGCGCCCTCGGCGGGGTGTCGGTGGTGCTGGCCACCGCCGCCAATTCGCAGGCGATGGCCGATACGCTGGGCGGCCTGGCGCCGCGCGGGGAACTGGTCATCATCGGTGTCTCCGCCGATCCGCTGCCGATCGCCCCGGTGCAGTTGATCGGGCCGGGGCTGCGGGTGTCCGGTCACCCGTCGGGCACCGCCCGCGACGTCGAGGAGACCATGGCGTTCGCGGTGCTGTCCGGGGTGCGCGCCCGCATCGAGGAGCGGCCGCTGGCCCAGGCGGCCGAGGCCTACGCCGCCATGCAGCAGGGCCGCGCCCGCTACCGCATGGTCTTGACGATGTGATTTTTCTCCGACGAGCAGTCGTGAAAGCTCCTAAAATCCGCCCGAAATGGGGGCTTTCGCGTCTGCTCCGCGGTCAAGCAACGCCCGCGTCGTAGTCCCAGCGGGTGGGTGGTGTCATTCCCGGCGGCATCCACCCGATGAACAGGTGCCCGTCGCGATGCGCGCGGGCGGTCGGCTCGATTCCCAGCAGTTCGCGCACCTCGGCGAGCGGCTTGTCCAGCAGCTCTTCGTAGGGGGCGGCCATCAGGTTGTCGGCGCGTTGCCCCCGACGGACCGCCTCACGGAAATAGCGCAGCTTGCGGCGTGGGGAGGCGGGGATGAGTGGTCCCAGCAAGCCGAGGGTGAGCGCCTTCAGTGCACCGGAGGGCTCCATCTGGCCGCAGTGGAAGCCGAGGTTGCCGAACTCTCCGCCCATGTCCGGACCGTAACCCCCGAGCGTGTGGAACATGTCGTGCAGGGCGGTGCCGCGCCGCATCATGTAGAAGAAATCGTCATCCCAGCCGCGACGCTCGGCGATCGGCCGGATCACGGTGTCCACGTCGAACACGCCGGCATCGAGCCGGTTGGTGCGCAGAAAAGAACGGTAGGCGTGGCCCAGCGATCCCGCGGGCAACGAGGCCAGGTAGTCGTCGTCGCCCAGCAGCGCCAACAGGTCCGGCTTCTCGGCGAACAGCCTCCGGCCGTTGGGATGCGCCCGCAGCTGGTGGTAGCTGCGCGCCAGGATCGGAGCCGCCAGGCCCACGATCAACTCGAAGGCGGAGCCCCCGTTCTTGCCCGGGTTGGCCAGCAGCCGCCACGAGCCGAAGACTGCCGGCCAGTCACGCTGTTCGGGTACACCAGTAAACGCTGCGGCCATGCGACGATCCCTTCACCGGATGCTTCGATAATAGACATTTGAATGGAGATGTCCATATATGTCGACGAAGACGACCCGCGGCCGAGGCAGGCCACCCGGTGGCGGCAATCCTCCCGAGCACGCTCGGGAGTTGCTGCTCGACGCCGCGGAACGGTCGTTTGCGCATCGGGGCTACCGCGCATCGACGATGCAGGTCATTGCGCGGGACGCGGGCTACACCCGCGCGGTGATCTATCGGCATTTCGGCAGCCGAGACCAGTTGTTGGACGCGCTGGTGGTGCGGGTGGCGGTGCGCAAAATGGCCGCCATCGCCGCGCGGCTGGAGACCACGACCGACCCCGGCGACCTGGTGACCGAGTCACTGGTGATCGTGGCCACCGAAGTCGGCCAGGACCCCCTGCTGCGGGTGATCTCCGAGCACACCGACGAGGGCAACGTCGCCGCGATGATCGCCCGGTCGGCAACCCTGAGCGAGGTGCTCGCCGGGCAGTTCGAGATGGGATTTCGCCAGGCCGGCGACAAACTGCGCGCCGGCCTGCGCCCCGGCGACGCCGCCCGTTTCGTGTTGTCGGTGGCGCTCGGGTTGCTGCTGGGTCTGGTTCCCGGCGCCGACGACGCCGAACAGGTCCGCCGGTATGTGCAGGTGTTCGTGCTCCCCGCGCTGGTCGCCGATCCGTCGCCGGCCGGACCGGTGTTCACCGCTTCGGGGTAACGAGCGGGAAAACCGGTGGCGTCGGCCCACTACACTGAGCGGGTATCAGTGGGCAGCAAGGAGAAGCATTCAGTGGACAGCGCGGCGCAGAACGGTTCGGCACCCGGCGGGCAGACGGGTACTGCGCGAGTGAAGCGCGGCATGGCCGAGATGCTCAAGGGTGGCGTCATCATGGACGTCGTCACCCCCGAACAAGCCCGGATCGCCGAGGGGGCCGGCGCCGTCGCGGTGATGGCGCTGGAGCGGGTGCCCGCCGACATCCGCGCTCAGGGCGGGGTGTCGCGAATGAGCGACCCCGACATGATCGAGAGCATCATCGCCGCGGTCACCATCCCGGTGATGGCCAAGGTGCGCATCGGGCACTTCGTCGAAGCGCAGATCCTGCAAAGCCTCGGGGTGGACTACATCGACGAGTCGGAGGTGCTCACTCCGGCCGACTACAGCCACCACATCGACAAGTGGCAGTTCACCGTTCCATTCGTGTGCGGGGCGACCAACCTCGGTGAGGCGCTGCGCCGGATCACCGAGGGCGCGGCCATGATCCGCTCCAAGGGCGAGGCCGGAACCGGCGACGTCTCCAACGCCACCACCCACATGCGTGCCATCGGCGGCGAGATCCGCCGGCTCACTTCGCTGTCCGAGGACGAATTGTTCGTCGCGGCAAAGGAACTGCAGGCGCCTTACGAACTGGTCGCCGAAGTCGCCAAGGCCGGCAAGCTGCCGGTGACGCTGTTCACCGCCGGTGGCATCGCCACCCCGGCCGATGCGGCGATGATGATGCAACTCGGCGCCGAGGGGGTGTTCGTCGGCTCCGGCATCTTCAAGTCCGGTGACCCGGCGGCGCGGGCGGCTGCCATTGTGAAGGCGACCACCTTCTACGACGATCCCGACGTGCTGGCCAGGGTGTCGCGCGGGCTGGGCGAGGCGATGGTCGGCATCAACGTAGAGGACATCGCGCAACCGCACCGGCTTGCCGAACGCGGCTGGTAGACATTCTCCGTGGCGATCGAAGAGATCCTCGATCTCGAGCAACTCGAGGTCAACATCTACCGCGGCAGCGTGTTCAGTCCGTTCTCGGCCGACAACCAGCGCACCTTCGGCGGGCACGTCGCCGGGCAGGCGCTGGTGTCGGCGGTGCGCACCGTGAACCCGAAGTTCCAGGTCCATTCCCTGCACGGCTATTTCCTTCGGCCCGGAGACGCCAAGGCCCCCACGGTTTTTCTGGTCGAACGCGTGCGTGACGGCGGTTCGTTCTGTACGCGGCGGGTCAATGCGGTGCAGCACGGCGAGACCATCTTCAACATGTCGGCGTCGTTCCAGAGCGAACAACGCGGCATCGAACACCAGAACGCGATGCCCGGCGCACCCGACCCGCAGGACCTGCCCGACATCGCCGCGATGAAGGCCTTCGACGACGCGGGCTTCAAGGCGTTCGCCGAATGGGATCTGCGCCGGGTGCCGCGCAAATCGCTGCCGCACATTCCGGGCAAGGTTGCCGAGCAGCAGGTCTGGTTTCGCCACCGGGATCGGTTGCCCGACGACCCGGTACTGCACATCTGTGCGCTGGCCTATATGAGCGACCTGACTTTGCTGGGCTCCGCCTGGTCGATCCACGCGGGCGACCGCGACCACCTGCAGGTGGCCTCACTGGACCATGCGATGTGGTTCATGCGTCCCTTCCGGGCAGACGAGTGGCTGCTCTATGACCAGTCGTCGCCGTCGGCGGGCGCCGGCCGGGCGCTGACCCAGGGCAAGATCTACAACCAGGACGGGGACATGGTGGCGGCCGTCATGCAGGAGGGGCTGACCCGATACCCGTCCGGATACACCCCCGCCGGTCAGTGAGCGGCCCGCGCATCGGCGTGCTCGCACTACAGGGCGATGTGCGCGAACACCTCGCCGCAGTTGCGGGCGTCGGCGCCGAGCCGGTGCCGGTGCGTCGCCGTGCGGAACTCGACGCCGTCGAGGCGCTGCTGCTTCCCGGTGGGGAGTCAACCACCATGAGTCATCTGCTGCGGGAGCTGGAACTGGTCGATGTGCTGCGGGCCCGGCTGGCCGACGGGATGCCGGCCTACGGTTCTTGCGCGGGAATGATCCTGTTGGCGAGTGAGATCGTCGATGCCGGCGCCGACGGGCGTGCCGCCATCCCGTTGGCCGGCATCGATATGACGGTGCGGCGCAACGCTTTCGGACGACAGGTGGACTCCTTCGAGGGCGACGTGAGCTTCGCCGGACTGGCCGAGCCGGTGCACGCGGTGTTCATCCGGGCGCCCTGGGTGGAGCACGTCGGGCCCGAGGTGCAGGTGCTGGCCGAGGTCGCCGGGCATCCGGTCGCGGTGCGACAGGGCGGCGTGCTGGCCACGTCGTTTCACCCGGAGGTGACCGGGGATCGTCGGATCCACCGGCTGTTCGTCGACATCGTTGCCGGGCAGGCCTGAGCTAGCCGGCGGGCCGCACCGTGACGGTGACGGTGTCGGCGCCGTCGTTCGATGCGATGGTCAGCACGGCGGCGTTGGGATCCGACACCACGCGGCCGCCGGTGACACTCACCTGATAGCCGTTCGGGTATTCGACCAGCGGCGTGGAGATGGTGGTCCTGGACCCGGCATCGAAACTGCCCAGGCCGTCGGCCCGCTCGGTGGAGTAGCTGAACTGGAAGGTCCCGGTTGTCGAGTCGAACGACCAGGTAGTCGGCGTACCCGAAATCTCCTGCGGGTACGGGGCGGCCAGCGTTGCCAGCTTCTCGGCGTCGACGTTGTCACCGGTGGGGGGCTGGTCGGGGTCACGGACCAGCCATCCGTAGCCGCCGCCGGTGGTGGTGATGTCACCCTTGTCGGTGTACTCCCACTCCGCCCAGCCGAAGCGGTACTGGTCGGCGATCTTGAGCATGTCGCTGATGTGTGCGTAGTCGTTGGTGGATCCGAACTCACTCAGGAAGACCGGGATATTGTGTGAGTTTCCGTACTGCACCGCATTGCTCGCACTCTGGGCGCCGAGTCCGAACCCGGGCAGGAACTTGTCGGCGTAGTCGTGGAACGACAGCACGGTGTTCGGGTCGTCGACGGTGCCCAGGGTCAGCGGCAGCCCGTTGGTGGTGAGCAGGTCCGGTTCGAAGTACACCGATGTGCTCGGGTCGACGGACCTGATCGCCGAGATCACCTGGTTGTAGAACGGCGTCAAGATCTGGGCGCCGAAGTAGGAGCCCACTCCGTTGCTGCCTCCCCAGGGTTCGTTCATGATCTCGTAGCCGGCCACGTCCGGGTTGCCGTTGAAGTAGTCGGCGATGTACTGCCACGTCAGCGCGTAGTGGTTGAGCAGCCCCACTTCATCCGGGCTTTCGCGTTGGACCACAGCGCATCCCAGGCGGCGTACTGGGCCGGGTTGAAGAAGTAGTCGAGCGGGAAGCCCAGGTTGAGGTTGGGCATGCCACCGGTCTGGGTCGCCCACTCCGGCGCGCCCTCCCCGCCGAACACGCTGCTGTAGCTGTCCTGGTGCATGTCGAGAATGAGGCGAATGCCGTGGCTTGCCAGGGTCTGCACGGTCTCGTTGATCGAGTCGAGGTAGTCGCGATCGAAGACGCCTGGCTGCGGTTCCACGCCGGCCCAGATGACGCCCAACCGCACCACGTTGAACCCGTTGGCGGCGAGGAATTGCGCGTCGTCGTCGCTGAAGCCGCTCGCCGAAGGCGTGAACGGCGGCAGCTTGTACACCTGGTTGAGCCCGTGCAGCATGACGACGCGGCCGTCGCTGTCGGTGATCCAACTCCCGGTGACGCCCAGCCCGCCGTCGGTGGCGACCGGTGGCCCGCTCGCCAGGGTGCCGAAGTGGCCGACCGTGCCGTGGCTGCCGAGGATGCCGCCGTTGCCGCCCGCTCCGCCGAGCGCGGGCAGGCCGCTGGCGGTGTCGCCGTCGCCGGCGTTGCCGCCGTCGCCGAACAGCCAGCCGCCGACGCCGCCGTCACCGCGCGCGCACCGGCGCCCCCGTCACCCCCGTCGCCACCGTTACCGAAGAGGCTCAGCGCCGCCCCGCCGTGGCCGCCGGCCTCACCGCTCCCGGTGGCGTCCCAGCCGTCGCCCCCGTCGCCGAACAACAAGCCTCCGTCGCCGCCATTGGGGTTCTCGGCCGTTCCGGCGGCGCCGTTCACCGATCAGATAGAGCCCGGAGAGCTGGTTGACGACGCCGGCGATCTGCTGCCCGAAATCGCTGTTGACCCACTCCTCGATACCGGTGTGCAGGGGTTAGATGACCCACTGCTGAAACGACGCCTCGGCGGCGGCCGCGAACATGTCCGGGTCGGCGAACCAGGCGCCGATGTCGAAATCCTCGGCGCAGGCCTGCGGTGCAGTGGTCAACGAGGCGATTCCGACGGCCAGGAAGGCCCCGACCGCCGTCCCCGCGCCGGTGACCCGACGCCGAGCATTCTTAGATTTCACACTGCGATTGCACAGGTTGTCGGGGGCATAAAGACCTCCACAACGTTGTGAGTGATCTCATAATTATCACGGTTATCGCCGGCGCGAGCGTGATTGGCGCAGCAAGTACCGCGCACGGTGCGGCCGCACCGACACGGTGGCCGTAGACTCGGCACGCGAACTTTTCTCCAGTAACAGTGAGGTAGGGCGGCATGAGCGGCCATTCCAAGTGGGCCACCACCAAGCACAAGAAGGCCGTCATCGACGCTCGTCGCGGCAAGAACTTCGCTCGGTTGATCAAGAACATCGAGGTCGCGGCGCGCGTCGGCGGTGGTGACCCGTCGGGCAACCCCACGCTGTATGACGCCATCCAGAAGGCCAAGAAGAACTCGGTTCCCAACGACAACATCGAGCGGGCGCGCAAGCGCGGTGCCGGTGAGGAAGCCGGCGGCGCGGACTACCAGACCATCACCTACGAAGGCTACGGACCCAACGGGGTTGCGGTGCTCATCGAGTGCCTGACCGACAACCGCAACCGCGCCGCCAGCGAGGTGCGGGTGGCGATGACCCGCAACGGCGGCACCATGGCCGACCCGGGCTCGGTCGCCTACCTGTTCAGCCGCAAGGGCACGGTCACGCTGGAGAAGAACGGCCTGACCGAGGACGACGTGCTGGTCGCGGTGCTCGATGCCGGCGCCGAGGATGTCAACGACCTGGGCGAGAGCTTCGAGGTGATCTCCGAGCCGGGCGATCTGGTGGCGGTGCGCACCGCGCTGGTCGACGCCGGCATCGACTACGACTCGGCCGAGGCCAGCTTCCAGCCGTCGGTCAGCGTCCCCGTCGACGTCGAAGGCGCCCGCAAGGTGTTCAAGCTGGTCGAGGCGCTCGAAGACAGCGACGACGTACAGAACGTCTGGACCAACGTCGACCTGTCCGATGAGGTGCTGGCCGCCCTCGAGTCCGAGTAGCGCCAGTGGCGACGATTCATTTCATCTCGGGACTGCCCCGGTCGGGCTCGACGCTGCTGGCTGCGCTGCTGCGGCAGAACCCGCGATTCGAAGCCGGGATGTCGGGCCCGCTGGCCGGATTGTTCGGCGCCCTGCTCGGCGAGATGAGCGCCCGCAACGAGTTCTCGGTGTTCATCGACGACGCCAAGCGGGAGCGCATCCTGCACGGGCTGTTCGACAGTTTCTACGCCGACTGCCCAGCCGACGTGGTCTTCGATACCAACCGGGGGTGGTGCGGCTGGATGGCGGCGGTCTCGCGGCTGTTCCCGGACGCCAAGGTGATCGCCTGCGTGCGGGAGTTGCCGTGGGTGGTCGACAGCATCGAACGGCTGATCCAGCGCAACGTGTTCACGCCGTCGTCGATCTTCGGCTTCAACCCCGGTGGCACCGTCTACACCCGCGCCAACGGCGTGGTGGGACAAGACGGCATGGTCGGCGCGGCCTACGACATGCTCAAACAGGCCTGTTTCGGCGCACAGCGCGACCGGCTGCTGGTGGTGCAGTACGAGACGCTGACCGCCGAGCCGGCCCGCACCATGCGGGCCATCTACGACTTCATCGGTGAGCCGATGTTCGAGCACAGCTTCGACCACATCGACTACGACGTCACCGACTTCGACGAACGGGCCGGCACGCCGGGGTTGCACACGGTGCACAGTGAGGTCAGGGCGCAGCCCCGCGAGACCATCCTGCCCCCGGACCTGTTCAACCGGTTCGTCAACGATGCGTTCTGGCGCGACCCGGCCGCCGTCCCGGCGGGCTTGCGGGTGGTGTGACGGCGGTACGATCCGCTGCCGCCCCGCGTGTCCTGCCCGGGACTGTCGCCCCCGCCCGCTACTGTTCGAACAGATGTTCACTACGGTAGGGAGTTGGCGGTGCGGGTGATGGGTGTCGACCCCGGGCTGACGCGCTGCGGGTTGTCGGTGGTGGAGGGCGGCAGCGGACGCCAGGTCATCGCCCTGGACGTCGACGTGGTGCGCACCCCGGCCGATCAGCCGCTGCCGCAGCGACTGCTGATCATCAGCGACACCGCCGAGCACTGGCTCGACACCCACCGCCCGGACGTCGTCGCCGTCGAGCGGGTGTTCTCCCAGCAGAACGTCTCCACCGTGATGGGCACCGCCCAGGCGGGCGGCGTGATCGCGGTGGCGGCGGCCCGGCGCGGCATCGACGTGCATTTCCACACCCCCAGCGAAGTCAAGGCCGCGGTGACCGGCAACGGCTCGGCCGACAAGGCGCAGGTGACCGCGATGGTCACCAGAATCCTCGGATTGCAGCAGAAGCCCACACCCGCCGACGCGGCTGACGCGCTGGCGCTGGCGATCTGCCACTGCTGGCGTGCCCCGATGATCGCGCGGATGGCCGCCGCCGAGGCAATGGCCGCCGAGCAGCGACGCCGCTATGCCGCCAAGCTCAAGGCGGCTCGGGCATGATCGCCTCGGTGCGCGGTGAGGTCATCGACATCGCACTCGACCATGTGGTGATCGAGGCGGCCGGTGTCGGCTACAAGGTGATGGCCACTCCGGCGACACTCTCGACGCTGCGTCGCGGCACCGAATCCCGGTTGATCATCGCGATGATCGTGCGCGAGGACTCGATGACGCTGTACGGATTCCCCGACGCCGACGCGCGGGACCTGTTTCTGACGTTGATCGGGGTGTCGGGGATCGGGCCCAAAATCGCGCTGGCCGCGCTGGCGGTCTACGACGCGACCGCGCTGCGCCGGGTGCTGGCCGACGGCGACGTCACGGCGCTGACGCGGGTGCCCGGGATCGGCAAACGTGGCGCCGAGCGCCTGGTGCTGGAACTGCGCGACAAGATCGGACCGGTGGCGGCCCCCGACGGGGCCGTGTTCAACGGCCATGTGGTGCGCGCACCGGTGGTGGAAGCCCTTGTCGGCCTGGGGTTTGCGGCAAAACAGGCCGAAGACGCCATCGACAAGGTGCTGGCTGAGTCTCCGGACGCCAGCACATCCGACGCGCTGCGCACCGCGCTGAGCCGGCTGGGGAAGATCAAGTGAGCGAACCCGGCACGGCGGATGACCGCGAGGTGTCGCCGGCGTTGACGGTCGGCGACGGCGATGTCGAGGCGGGCCTGCGCCCGCGCAGCCTGGCCGAATTCATCGGCCAGCCCCGGGTGCGCGAGCAGTTGCAGCTGGTGATCGAGGGCGCCAAGAACCGTGGTGGCACACCGGATCACATCCTGCTGTCGGGTCCACCCGGGCTGGGCAAGACGTCGCTGGCAATGATCATCGCCGGTGAACTGGGCAGTTCGTTGCGGGTGACGTCGGGGCCCGCGCTGGAACGTGCCGGCGACCTGGCTGCGATGCTGTCGAATCTGGTCGAGCACGATGTGTTGTTCATCGACGAGATCCACCGCATCGCCCGGCCGGCCGAGGAGATGCTTTATCTGGCGATGGAGGATTTCCGGGTCGACGTCGTGGTGGGCAAAGGACCTGGGGCGACGTCGATTCCGCTGGAAGTGGCGCCGTTCACGCTGGTCGGGGCGACCACCCGCTCCGGTGCGCTGACCGGCCCGCTGCGGGACCGGTTCGGGTTCACCGCGCACATGGATTTCTATGAGCCGGCCGAGCTGCAGCTGGTGTTGGCCCGATCGGCGACGATCCTGGGCATCGAGCTCGGCGACGAAGCGGCCGCCGAGGTTGCGCGGCGCTCGCGGGGCACCCCGCGGATCGCCAACCGGCTGCTGCGCCGGGTGCGGGACTACGCCGAGGTGCGCGCCGACGGGGTGATCACCCGCGACGTGGCCAAGGCCGCGCTGGCCGTTTACGACGTCGACGAGCTGGGTCTGGACCGGCTCGACCGGGCGGTGCTGTCGGCGTTGACCCGAAGTTTCGGCGGCGGCCCGGTCGGGGTGTCCACCCTGGCGGTCGCGGTGGGCGAGGAAGCGGCCACGGTGGAGGAGGTCTGCGAACCGTTTCTGGTGCGCGCCGGGATGGTCGCGCGCACGCCGCGGGGCCGCGTCGCGACGCCGGCGGCCTGGACGCATCTGGGCATGGTCCCGCCGGCCGGAGCCGCCGGGCTGGGCATACCGCCCGGTTACGGGGAGCAGGGACTGTTTGAGACCGACTGAACGGCCCGGTTACAGCTTGCCCAGCTCGCCGGCCAGCACGTCCAACCCCTCGGCCAGCAGTTCGTCGCTGATGGTCAGCGGCGGTAGCAACCGCAACACATTGCCGAACGTGCCGCAGGTCAACACGATCACGCCGGCCCGGTGGCAGGCCGACGCCAGCGCCTTGGTCAGCTCCGCGTCCGGTTCGGTGCTGTCGCGCCGCACCAACTCGACGGCGATCATGGCGCCGCGGCCGCGAACATCGGCGACGCGGTCATCGTCGGCCTGCAGCCGGCCCAGTCTCTCGAACACCAGCCGCTCGATCTGCCGGGCGCGGCCCACCAGATCGTCGGCGGCCACGGTGGCGAACGCCCCCAGCGCCGCCGCACACGCCAGCGGGTTACCGCCGAACGTCCCGCCCAGGCCGCTGACGTGGGGAGCGTCCATGATCTCGGCACGACCGGTGACCGCCGCCAGCGGCAGCCCGCCGCCGATGCCCTTGGCGGTGCAGATCAGGTCGGGCTCGATGGGTTCGTGTTCGCAGGCGAACATCGCCCCGGTGCGTGCGAACCCGGTCTGCACCTCGTCGGCGATGAAGACCACGTCGTTGTCGCGGCACCATGACAACAGTGCGGGCAGGAAACCCGGTGCCGGAACGATGAACCCGCCCTCGCCCTGGATCGGTTCGATGACCAGCGCGGCCAGGTTGTGGGCGCCGATCTGGTTCTCCAGCACAGCGATGGTGCGCTCGGCGGCCCGCTCGCCGTCGCTGCCCAACTCCTTGTCGATCAGGGCGTCACGGTAGGGGTAGGAGGTCGGTGCGCGGTAGATGTCGGGCGCGAACGGCCCGAACCCGCTCTTGTACGGCATCGACTTGGCCGTCAGTGCCATCGTCAGGTTGGTGCGGCCGTGGTAGCCGTGGTCGAACGCCACCACCGCCGACTTGCGGGTGTAGGAGCGAGCGATCTTGACGGCGTTCTCCAGGGCTTCGGCGCCGGAATTGAGTAGCAGCGAACGCTTCTCATGGGCGCCGGGGGTGAGCCGGTTCAGCGCTTCGGCGACGGCCACATATCCCTCGTAGGGCGTGACCATGAAGCAGGTGTGGGTGAATTCACCGGCCTGCTCGCGCACCCCTTCGACGACGCGCGGTGCGGCGTTGCCGACGGTGGTCACCGCGATGCCCGAGCCCAGATCGATCAGCCGGTTGCCGTCGACATCCTCGACGATGCCCCCGCCGGCGCGGGCAGCGTAGACCGGCAGCGTGCTGGCCACGCCGCGAGCGACGGCCGCCGCGCGGCGGCTTGCCAGCCGCACCGAACCGGGGCCGGGAATCTCGGTGGCCAGGTGACGGCTCTGCTGCAGTGGCGACACAGACATGGGCTGTCTCCTCAGCGGTTGTTGCGGCGGTTCAGACTTGGCCGAGTGGCCGGCAGGCATTGCCGAACGGGTTCCACCATTCGCCGGGCGGGCAGTCCAGCGGCGTGGGGCCCTGGCCGAGGGGCATGCAGGTGTTGGTGCTCGGCTCCCAGTACTGGCCTTCCGCGCAGTCCAGCGGCGTGGGGCCCTGGCCGAGTGGCATGCAGGTGTTGGTGCTCGGCTCCCAGTACTGACCGCCCGGGCAGTCCAGCGGTGCCGCCGATCCGACGGCGGGCATCGCGATCGCACCTACCGCCAGGGGGGCCGCCGCCAGCGCAACGGCGGTAGCCAGACCACATGCGAAATTCCTCATCGCCGACCTTCCCTCGAGACTTCTGACCCCCGATTTCTCCCACAGCCTAGGGGGCCAACCGCAGTACCGACTCGAAGTCGTGCGACACAATGGCAGACTGTTGTCATCACAGCCGCCGTCGCACGTGAACCGGCGCGCAAGACCAGTACCTGAACTCGAAAGATCGGTTGTCGTCATGAATAGCATGGTTGCCTTCCTGCCGCTGCTCATCGTCATGGGCGCGTTTATGTTCTTCGCCTCGCGGCGGCAGAAGCGTGCGATGCAGGCCACCATCGACCTGCACGAGTCACTGCGGGTGGGGGACCGGGTCCACACCACCTCCGGGATGGAGGCCACGATCACCGGTATCACCGACGACAACGTTGATCTGGAGATCGCGCCCGGCGTGGTGACCACCTGGATGAAGCTGGCGATCCGCGACAAGATCGAGCCGGAGGACTTCACCGCCGACGCGGCGGTCGAGCAGGCCACCGAAGACGCCTAGCGACGATCGCGAGCGCGGCGGAGCCGGGCGCAGCGGGTCGTCGCCATGAGTCCAGCGACGATCGCGAGCGCGGCGGAGCCGGGCGCAGCGGGTCGTCGCCATGAGGCCGGACGCCGACGCGCCCAACGCCTGCCCGACGAGCGAGCCCGGCAGCCGGGCACGTACCCTTTTGCGGGTGCAGTCGAACTGATCGTCGGGAACGGACCGAGCGCGGACCAGCCCCGACGACCGCGAGTGCGCATCGTGCAATGAGCGAAGGAGACTGAAGCAACGTGGCATCGCCTTCGGCGCCGGTGCGCCCTGCCCGCAGTCTGGCGGTGTTCCTGGCAATGCTCATCGGTGTCTACCTGCTGGTGTTCCTGACCGGAGACAAGCTGGCCGAGCCGAAACTCGGCATTGACCTGCAGGGCGGCACTCGCGTGACGCTCACTGCCCGCACCCCGGACGGCTCCGCCCCGACCCGTGACGCGCTCAACCAGGCGCAGCAGATCATCAGCGCGCGCGTGAACGGCCTGGGCGTGTCGGGCTCCGAAGTCATCATCGACGGCAGCAACCTGGTCATCACGGTGCCCGGCAGCGATGGCAACGAAGCGCGCACCCTCGGGCAGACAGCCCGGCTCTACATCAGGCCGGTGATCAGCGGGGTATCGGTGGAGGAAGCCAAGCAGGCCGGCGGCGGTCAGATGCCGGGACTTCCCGGCGGACCCCGGCAACCCGGCCTGCCGCCGGGAATCCCCGGTGTCCCCGGCGGTGTGCCCGGTGTCCCGGGCGGTGTGCCCGGTGTCCCGGGCGGTGTGCCCGGTGTCCCGGGCGGTGTGCCCGGTGTCCCGGGTGGCAGCCCCGGCCTGCCCGGGTTGCCGGCCACCGGTGGCCAGCTCCCGTCGGGCGAATCGGGCCTGCCGGGCGGCTCCGGTGCAGGCGGCGAGGGTGCCCTGGGCGGCAACGGCGGCCCCCTTCAGCAACCGCTGTTCCCGCCGGCTCAGCCGCGGCCCTATCCGCAGGAACCGGCTCCCGCTCCGGGCACCACCTCGGAGAGCCCCGAACCGGAGGACACCACCGAGACCACAACGCCGGGCGTCTCCGAGACCCCGGGGCCCACTCAACCGGGCGCACCGGCCGAGCCGCCGATCCCGGGTGCCCAACTGCCGGGCCTGCCCGGTCTGCCGGGCATGCCGGGCATCCCGGGCCAGCCCGGCCAGCCGCAGGGCCTGGCGGCTCGCATCGCCGCCGAGAAGCGGTTGCGGCAAAGCGACAACAAGGTGGTGCAGGCGCTGGCGCTGCAGATCCAGGCCAGCCGCTGCGACAAGGAAGACATCCTGGCCGGCAATGACGACCCGGACCTGCCGCTGGTGACCTGCTCCCAGGACCATCAGACCGCCTATCTGCTGGCGCCGTCGATCATCAGCGGTGACCAGATCGCCGACGCCAGCTCGGGCATGGACCAGCGCAGCGGCTCCAACATCGTGCAGGTGCAGTTCAAGAGCGGCGCTGCCGACGTCTGGGCCGACTACACCGCGGCCCACATCGGCACCCAGACCGCGTTCACGCTGGACTCGCAGGTGGTCAGCGCACCGCAGATCCAGGAGGCCATTCCCGGCGGTCGGACCCAGATCACCGGCGGCTCGCCGGGGTTCACTCAGGACGAGGCGCGCCAGTTGGCCAACGTGTTGAAATACGGTTCGCTGCCGCTGTCGTTCGAGTCCTCGGAAGCCGAAACCGTCTCGGCCACACTGGGAATGACGTCGCTGCGGGCCGGCCTGATCGCCGGCGCGATCGGCCTGCTGCTGGTGCTGGTGTATTCGCTGCTCTACTACCGGGTGCTCGGGGTGCTCACCGCGCTATCGCTGGTGGTCGCCGGCGCCATGGTCTACGCGATCCTGGTGCTATTGGGCAGATACATCAACTACACGCTCGACCTGGCCGGCATCGCCGGCCTGATCATCGGCATCGGCACCACCGCCGACTCCTTCGTGGTGTTCTTCGAACGCATCAAGGACGAGATCCGCGAAGGCCGGTCCTTCCGCTCCGCGGTGCCACGCGGATGGACCCGGGCCCGCAAGACCATCGTGTCCGGCAACGCGGTGACCTTCCTGGCCGCGGCGGTGTTGTACTTCCTGGCGGTCGGCCAGGTGAAGGGCTTCGCGTTCACGCTGGGGCTGACCACCATCCTCGACCTGGTGGTGGTGTTCCTGGTGACCTGGCCGCTGGTCTATCTGGCGTCCAAGTCGCCGACGCTGGCCAAGCCGAGCTACAACGGCCTCGGCGCGGTGCAGCAGGTCGCACGTGAGCGGCGGGCGGTGGCGAGATCGGGTGGCAGACCCGCAGCCAAAACGGGCGCGCGGGTGACCGCCCAGTCGACGGGACAGGGATAGCCAGATGGCCAAACCGAGCACCAGCAGCGGCGCGAAGCGCGCCACGAAGTCCGCGAAAGACGAGGCAGGCGCGGTCGAACTCACCGAGACCGGCACCGCCGTGGAGGAGACGGCCCGCAAGACCACCGGCGCCCCGCGGCCGCCGCAACACGGCTTCCTGTCGCGGCTCTACACCGGCACCGGCGCGTTCGAGGTCATCGGTAAGCGGCGGATGTGGTACGCGATCAGCGGCGCGATGGTCGCGATCGCCATCCTGAGCATCCTGATCCGCGGCTTCACCTTCGGCATCGACTTCGCCGGCGGCACCAAGGTGTCGTTCCCGCGCGGTGACACCTCGGTCACCCAGGTCGAGCAGGTGTTCCGCGACACCGTCGGCAGCAGTCCCGAATCGGTGGTCGTGGTCGGCAACGGCAGCTCGGCGACCGTGCAGGTCCGCGCCGAGACGCTGACCAACGAGCAGACCGATAAGCTGCGCGACGCACTGTTCGACGCGTTCCAGCCGGTCGGCCCCGACGGGCAACCCAGCAAGCTGGCGATCAGCGACTCGGCGGTGTCGGAGACCTGGGGTGGGCAGATCACCCAGAAGGCCGTGATCGCGCTAGTGGTGTTCCTGCTGCTGGCGTCGCTCTACATCACCGTGCGCTACGAGTGGTACATGACCCTGGCGGCGATGATCTCGATGGTCTTCGACGTCGTCGTCACCGCCGGGGTGTATTCGCTGGTCGGGTTCGAGGTCACTCCCGCCACCGTGATCGGCTTGTTGACCATCCTCGGGTTCTCCATCTACGACACCGTCATCGTGTTCGACAAGGTCGAGGAGAACACCCACGGCTTCGAGCACAAAACCCGGCGCACCTTCGCCGAAGAGGCCAACCTGGCGGTCAACCAGACCTTCATGCGGTCGATCAACACCAGCCTGATCTCGGCGCTGCCGATCATGTCGCTGATGGTGGTCGCGGTGTGGCTGCTGGGGGTGGGAACGCTCCAGGACCTGGCGCTGGTGCAGTTGGTCGGCGTTGTCGTGGGCACCTATTCGTCGATTTATCTGGCCACACCGCTGCTGGTCACGCTGCGAGAACGCACCGAACTGGTGCAGAACCACAACCGTCGGGTGATGCGGCGGCGTAAAGCCGTGGTGGGTTCGAAAACCGCGCCGGCCGACGACGCGGCCGATGTCGACGAGGGGGAGACGACCGAGAACGCGGCCGTCAGCACCGCTGCGACGCCGGCAGCCCCGGCGCCGGGCGCCAAGCCGGTCCGCCCGACCAGCCGGCGCACCCAGCGTCCGACCGGCAAGCCGGGCGCCGGACGGTAACGCCGATGGCGGCCCGCTGGCGGCGCGCGGCGACGTGGGTAGCGGCGACCACCACCGCGTTGGGCGCCTGGTCGGTGTCGGCATGTACCAGCGCCACCGTCGATCAGATCGACTACGCCGTCGACGGCGGCCTGATCACCTACAACACCACCTCGGTGACCGGCGCCGCTTCGGCTGGGCCGCAAGCGTTCTCCCGGACCCTGACCGGCTTCGGCTACCACGGCCCGGACGGGCAGATCGTTGCCGACCACGACTTCGGCAGCATCTCGGTGGTGGGCCGCGCCCCGCTGGTGCTGGACTACCAGATCGCCGAGGCGGCGGTCTACTCCGACGGCAAGCCGATCACCTGTGATGACCTGGTTCTGGCCTGGGCGGCGCAATCCGGGCGGTTCGGTGGCTTCGATGCCGCCAGCCGAGCCGGCTACCTCGATATCGAGCACATCGAATGCCGGCCCGGGGCCAAGAAGGCCCGGGTGTCGTTCTTCCCCGACCGCAACATCGTCGACTACGAGGAACTGTTCACCGCGACGTCGATGATGCCGTCGCACATCCTCAACGACCTGCTCGGGCTGAACATCACCGAGGCGATCCTGGGCAACGAACCGCCGGCCGAGGAGGTCGTGGCCAAGATCGCCCATGCCTGGAACACCACGTGGCAACTCGACGCCAATGCCGATCTGGGGCACTTCCCGTCGTCGGGGCCCTACAAGATCGACTCGGTGCTCGAAGGCGGCGCCGTCGTGCTGGTTGCCAACGACCTGTGGTGGGGCGCCAAGCCGGTGACCAGACGGGTCACGGTGTGGCCGCAGGGCGCCGACATCGCCGACCGCGTCAACAAACGCGTGGTGGAGGTCGTCGACGTGGCGACCGGGTCCGCCGGGTCGGTGATCACCCCCGACGACTACCAGAGCAGCGACAGTCCGTCGGGCGGCATCGAGCAGCTGATCTTCGCTCCCTCCGGCCCGCTGGCGGAGATCCCGGCGCGCCGGGCGGTGGCGCTGTGCACCCCGCGGGATGTCATCGCCCGCGACGCCGGGGTGCCGATGGTGAACTCGCGGCTGAACACGGCCATGGACGACGCGTTCGACCAGGCCGAGAACGTGCCCGAAGCCCAACAGTTCGCCCAGGCCGACCCGAACGCCGCCCGGGACACGCTGGGCGGCAAACCCCTGACGGTGCGGATCGGCTACCGCGGCCCCAACACCCGATTGGCGGCGGTGGTCGGGGCCATCAGTGCCTCCTGCGCGCCGGCCGGCGTCACCGTCACCGAGGTGGCATCCGAGGGCATCGGACCGCAGTCACTGCGGGAGGGGCAGATCGACGTACTGCTGGCCAGCACCGGCGGGTCCACCGGTAGCGGGTCGACCGGATCGTCGGTGATGGACGCCTACGAGCTGTTCAGCGGCAACGGCAACAATCTGTCCGGGTACCACAACGATCAGATCGACGGCATCATCTCCGCGCTGGCGGTGACCGCCGATCCGGCGGACCTGGTCCGGCTGCTGGCCGAGAGCGCCCCGGTGCTGTGGGCGGACATGCCGACGCTGCCGCTCTACCGGCAGCAGCGCACCCTGCTGTCATCGAAGAAGACCTACGGCGTCGCGGCCAACCCCACCCGTTGGGGTGCGGGCTGGAACATGGACCGCTGGGCGCTGCAACAGTGAAAGCCGCCGGGCGGCCGGCCGACGATGTCGCCGGGATCATCGCGTCGTTGACCCGCGAGGTGGCCGACTTTCCCACCCCCGGAATCGCGTTCAAGGACCTGACCCCGGTATTCGCCGACGCCGCCGGACTGGCGGCGGTCACCGCGGCGCTGGCTCAGGTCGCCGCCGGAGTGGACCTGGTGGCCGGCATCGACGCCCGCGGGTTTCTGCTGGCCGGGGCCATCGCCGACCGGCTCCACGTAGGTGCGCTGGCCGTGCGCAAGGGCGGCAAGCTGCCGCCGCCGGTGCTGTCGGAGGCCTACCAACTCGAGTACGGCCAGGCCGTGCTGGAGATCCCGGCCGACGGGATCGGCCTGGCCGGCCGCCGGGTGGTGATCGTCGACGACGTGCTCGCCACCGGCGGTACCCTGGCGGCCGCGCAACGGTTGTTGCGTCGCGCCGGAGCCGAGGTCGCTGCGGCCGCGGTGGTGCTGGAGTTGGCCGATATGGGCGGGCGCGCAGCGGTGGCGCCGCTGCCGCTGCACAGCCTGCTTGCGCTTTAGCCGATATTCTCGTGGTCGGAGGTGAGCGACGTGGGCTCTGAGGAGGGCTTCGAGGTCGAGCGGCGTGAGCAGGAGGGCGGCCAGCCGGTGGCGGTCTTCCAGCCGCCGGACCAGGACTCGCCCACTGAGCGCACCGATCTGCTCAAGGTGCCCACCAGTGCCTCCCGGCGGGTACGGGCCAGGATCGCCCGCCGGATCACCGCCCAGCGCGGCGCGCTCAGCCCGGTGCTGGAACCACTGGTCGCAGTGCACCGGCAGTTCTACCCGAAGGCGAACCTGGCGTTGCTGCAACGCGCCTACGAGGTCGCCGAACAACGGCACGCCACCCAGCTGCGGCACTCCGGGGACCCCTACATCACCCACCCGCTGGCGGTGGCCACCATCCTGGCGGAGCTGGGGATGGACACCACCACGCTGGTGGCCGCACTGTTGCACGACACCGTCGAAGACACCGGCTACACCCTGGAGGCGCTCGCCGGGGAGTTCGGCGACGAAGTCGCCCACCTGGTCGACGGGGTGACCAAGCTCGACAAGGTGGTGCTGGGCACTGCCGCCGAAGCCGAGACCATCCGCAAGATGGTGATCGCGATGGCGCGCGACCCGCGGGTGCTGGTGATCAAGGTCGCCGATCGGCTGCACAACATGCGGACCATCCGCTTCCTGCCGCCGGAGAAGCAGGCCCGCAAAGCCCGCGAGACGCTGGAAGTGATTGCGCCGCTGGCACACCGGTTGGGTATGGCCACGGTCAAATGGGAGCTCGAGGATCTGTCTTTCGCGATCCTGCACCCGAAGAAGTATGAGGAGATCGTGCGGCTGGTGGCCGACCGGGCGCCGTCACGCGACACCTATCTGGCCAAAGTGCGCACCGAGATCATCAACACGCTGGCGAAGTCGAAGATCGCCGCGAACGTTGAAGGCCGGCCCAAGCACTACTGGTCGATCTATCAGAAGATGATCGTGCGGGGCCGCGACTTCGACGACATCTACGACCTGGTGGGCCTGCGAATCCTGTGCGACGAGATCCGGGACTGCTACGCCGCGGTCGGTGTGGTGCACTCGCTGTGGCAGCCGATGGCCGGCCGGTTCAAGGACTACATCGCCCAGCCCCGCTACGGCGTCTACCAGTCGCTGCACACCACGGTGATCGGCCCGGAGGGCAAGCCGCTGGAGATCCAGATCCGTACCCGGGAGATGCACCGCACCGCCGAATACGGCATCGCCGCGCACTGGCGCTACAAGGAGGCCAAGGGCCGCAACGGTGTTCCGCATCCGAACGCGGCCGCCGAGATCGACGACATGGCCTGGATGCGCCAGTTGCTGGACTGGCAGCGGGAAGCCGCCGACCCCGGCGAGTTCCTCGAGTCGTTGCGCTACGACCTGGCTGTCAAGGAGATCTTCGTCTTCACGCCGAAGGGTGACGTGATCACGCTGCCCAATGGCTCGACCCCGGTGGACTTCGCTTACGCCGTGCACACCGAGGTCGGTCATCGCTGCATCGGGGCCCGGGTCAACGGCCGGCTGGTGGCGCTGGAGCGCAAGCTGGAAAACGGGGAAGTGGTCGAGGTTTTCACCTCCAAGGCCCAGAACGCCGGTCCGTCCCGGGACTGGCAGCAGTTCGTGGTGTCGCCGCGGGCCAAGGCCAAGATCCGGCAGTGGTTCGCCAAGGAGCGCCGCGAGGAGGCGCTGGAATCCGGTAAGGACGCGATCGCGCGCGAGGTGCGCCGGATGGGGTTGCCGCTGCAGCGGCTGATCAGCGGTGAGTCGATGGTCGCGGTGGCCCGCGAATTGCACTACAGCGACGTGTCCGCGCTCTACACCGCGGTCGGGGAGAACCACATCTCGGCGCACCACGTGGTGCAGCGGCTGGTGGCCCAACTCGGTGGGGTGGATCAGGCCGAGGAGGACCTTGCTGAGCGCTCCACCCCGCTGACGATCCCGCGCCGCGAGCGGCACACCGACGACGTCGGTGTCGCGGTGCCCGGTGCCTCCGGGGTGCTGACCAAGCTGGCCAAGTGCTGTACCCCGGTGCCTGGCGACGAGATCATGGGCTTCGTCACCCGCGGCGGCGGGGTGTCGGTGCATCGCACCGACTGCACCAACGCCGACGCGCTGCGGCAGCAGGCCGAGCGGATCATCGAGGTCAAGTGGGCGCCGTCGCCGTCGTCGGTGTTCCTGGTGGCCATCCAGGTCGAGGCGCTCGACCGGCACCGACTGCTGTCGGACGTGACCAAGGTGCTCGCCGACGAGAAGGTCAACATATTGTCGGCCTCGGTCACCACGTCGCGGGACCGGGTGGCGATCAGCCGGTTCACCTTCGAGATGGGCGACCCGAAGCATCTCGGGCATCTGCTCAACGTGGTGCGCAACGTCGAGGGCGTCTACGACGTCTACCGGGTGACCTCGGCCGCCTGAGCCCCCCTTGCGCGAGCGCGCTTGTCCCCGGCCCGACACGCCGTTGGACAACCGGGTTTACGCACGCTCGCAGCCGGTGGCTTAGTCGGCCCGCACGGACTTGATCGTCACCTTGGTGGCTGGCGGGCCGTCATCGGGACTGCGGCCACCCGGCGCGACACCGGCCTCCGCGATCTTGTCCAGGGTTGCCAGCCCGTCGTCTTGGATCTTGCCGAACACCGTGTACTGCGGCGGCAGCATCGAGTCCTGATAGACCAGGAAGAACTGACTGCCGTTGGTGCCCGGCCCGGCGTTGGCCATCGCCAGGGTGCCGCGCGGGTAGCGCACCGGTTGCTGCGCGGCCGGGTCGTTCGGCGCGTACTGGTCGGTCGGGTATTCGTTGGCGAACTCATAGCCCGGGCCCCCGGTGCCGTCGCCGGCCGGGTCGCCGCACTGCAGCACACTCAGCATCGGAGACGTCGTCAACCGGTGGCACTGGGTGTCGGCGAAGAAGTCCTTGGCGCCCAGGCTGATGAAACTGTTGACCGTGCAGGGTGATTGGGCGTTGTCGAGCATCAGCCCGATGGGGCCCTGATCGGTCATCATCGACACGCTGACCTCAGCCGGCTCGGTCGGGACCTTTCCGGAGCGCGGCGGCTCGACCGGCTTGCTGGCCGGACGGGCCTTGGGGTACTGGCAGTCGGCGCCCAGGGTGGGCGAGGCGGTGAACTTCGGCAGCTGACCGGGCTCGCCGGGGGACGGCGCCGGAGCGTCGGAGGTCTCCGAGGTCGGGACGGCGTTGATGTTGCCGGTATCGCCGTCGTCGCGCAGCACCACGAACACCACGCCGGCCAGCAGCGCCACGGCCACCACCGCGCCGGCGATCGTCAGTATCCGGCGCTGCTTGCGTGCCGCCTCGGCGCGCTGCTGCACCTGTTCGTCCAGCTTGCGCTTGGCCTGGGCGCGCCGTTCTTCGTTCGTGGACACCGCCGGAATACCTCCCTGGCTTGCGGGTGAGTCGGCTCTACAGTCTGCCAAAGTCTGCCAGCACCGCCCACGTCCATGCCGCAACGGCGCGCAATGGGAAACTGGTGCACGTGTTGGTCACCGGATTCCCCGCCGGAATGCTGGCGTGCAACTGCTACGTCGTGGCGCAGCGGCAAGGCGCCGACGCGATTGTCGTCGACCCTGGGCAGCGCGCGATGTCCCGGCTGCGCCACATCCTCGACGAGAATCGGCTGACGCCGTCGGCGGTGCTGCTCACCCACGGCCACATCGACCACATCTGGTCGGCGCAGAAGGTCTCCGACAGCTATGGCTGCCCGACCTACATCCACCCCGAGGACCGCTTCATGCTCACCGACCCACTGCGGTCTCTGGGCACGCTGCCGGGCCAGGCGCTGTTCGGCGTCTTGAGCAAGGTGATGTTCTCCGAACCCAAACAGCTGGTCGATCTGGATCGCGACGGGGACAAGATCGGCCTGGGCGACACCACGGTCACCGTCGATTTCACTCCCGGGCATACCCGCGGTTCGGTGGTCTTCCGGGTCGACGGTGACGCCACCGAGGTGGTGTTCAGCGGGGACACCCTGTTCCAGAACTCGGTCGGGCGCACCGACCTGCCCGGCGGTAGCGGCCGCGATCTGATGAACTCGATCGTCGACAAGCTGCTGTGCCTCGACGACGCCACCGTGGTGCTGCCCGGCCACGGACCCACCACCACCATCGGCGCCGAGCGCCGGTTCAACCCGTTCCTGGAAGGGCTGAGCGCGTGAGCACCTTTGCCGCCCCCAAGGGGGTGCCCGATTACGTGCCGCCCGCTTCGGCGGGCTTCGTCGCGGTGCGCGACGGATTGTTGACGGCGGCCCGCCGTGCCGGCTACGGCGACATCGAGCTGCCGATCTTCGAGGACACCGCGCTGTTCGCCCGCGGAGTGGGGGAGTCCACCGACGTGGTCTCCAAGGAGATGTACACCTTTGCCGATCGCGGCAACCGGTCGGTGACGCTGCGCCCCGAGGGCACCGCCGGGGTGGTGCGCGCGGTGATCGAGCATGGGCTGGACCGCGGTCAACTGCCGGTCAAGCTGTGCTACGCGGGGCCGTTCTTCCGCTACGAGCGTCCGCAGGCCGGCCGGTACCGCCAACTGCAGCAGGTCGGGGTGGAGGCCATCGGGGTCGACGATCCGGCGCTGGACGCCGAGGTGATCGCGGTCGCCGATGCCGGTTTCCGTTCGCTGGGCTTGGACGGCTTCCGGCTGGAGATCACCTCGCTCGGTGACGACACCTGCCGGCCGGCTTACCGAGAGTTGTTGCAGCAGTTCCTGTTCGGCCTCGACCTCGACGAGGAGACCCGACGGCGCGCCCAGCTCAACCCGCTGCGGGTGCTCGACGACAAGCGCCCGGATATCAAGGAGATGACCGCGGACGCCCCGCTGATGCTCGACCACCTCTCTGCCGGGGCCAAAGCGCATTTCGACACCGTGCTGGCACACCTGAACGCCCTGGGCGTGCGGTACGAGATCAACCCACGCATGGTGCGCGGTTTGGACTACTACACCAAGACCACCTTCGAGTTCGTTCACGACGGGCTCGGCGCGCAATCGGGGATCGGCGGCGGCGGCCGCTACGACGGACTGATGCGCCAACTCGGCGGGCAGGACCTGTCCGGGATCGGCTTCGGGCTCGGGGTGGACCGCACGCTGCTGGCGCTGGCCGCCGAGGGCAAGGCCGTCGGCGCGACCGCCCGCTGCGACGTGTTCGGGGTGGGACTATCCGAGGCGGCCAAACTTCGGCTGGCGGTGCTGGCCGGCCAACTGCGCGCCGCCAGGGTACGGGTGGATCTGGCCTACGGTGACCGCGGGCTCAAGGGCGCGATGCGCGCCGCCGACCGCTCCGGCGCCGTGCTGGCACTGGTGGCCGGGGACCGCGACCTGGAAGCCGGCACCGTCGGCGTCAAGAATCTGGCCACCGGGGAGCAACTCGACGTGGCGTTCGACGACGTCGTTGCCGACGTGCTGGGTCGACTGCTGCGCGATGACAACCACACCGAAAACGCCGGGTGAGAGCCTGCGTGAGTGGGTTCTCGCGGGTATCGCGCGATGCGCAGCAACCCGCCCGACGATGACCCTCCGGTATCGTGACGCGGTATGACGACCATGCGGAATGTGACAGCCGTACTCGGCGCGACGCTGCTTGCGGCGGTGGCCGGAGTGCTGGCCGGCCCGGCGACGTCACTGGCGGAGCCGACGCCCTCGACGGATTCTTCGGCGGAATCGCCGGCGCCTGCCCCGGCGGAGAATGCGCCCGAACCCTCGGGTGAGGCCCCGAAGGCGGCGGGCGAGGCCCCGAAGGCGGGGGAGACCCCGGCGAAGGGCACGACCGGGGGCCACGAGGTCACCTACACCATCACCGCCACCAGCGACCTGACCGGCAACATCTCCTACATCAAGACCGACCCGCCGAGCATGGCGGCCTACAACGCCAACTCCTCGGAGTATCTGGAGACCGTCCGCGTGCCGATCGGCGGCGGACAACCGCTGGTCTACACCGCGACACTGGCTGACCCGGGCCAGTGGGCGCTGGTCACCGCCAGCGGGGGATTGCGGATCAACCCCGAGTTCCACTGCGAGATCGCCGTTGACGGTGAAGTGGTGGTCTCCCAACAGGGTGGCAGCGGGGTGACCTGCTCGACCCGGCCGTGGTGATGCCGGCTCACTCGGCGAAGACGTAGACCCACGCCCGCGCGCCGGAGCGCAGCGGGACCGAGATCCGTCGGTAGGCGTCGACTTCGTAGTCGTCGGCGGCGGCCAGTTCGGCGGTGCTGATGGCGAATACCGTGCCGCTGACCGCTGCGTCGGGCGCCGCCGACGGGCGCAGGATCGGGTGGCGGTCGCTGCCGCTGAGCGCCACCACCTCGGGGTCGGTGATCGTCACGTAGTCCAGGTCGTAGCCGATGATGGCGTCGGGCCGGCCGTCGAGTTCGCGTCCGAAGGTGTTGCGCTGTACCTCGGGCAGCCGCAAGGTGCCGTAGGAGAACAGCAGTTCGGTGTTCACCGCGCGCCGGTTCCGTCGGTGGTCACGACGACGACCTCGGCGGGTTCGCCGCCCACGGCACGGATGCGGTGACTGACCGAGGCGTCGAAGTAGGCGCTGTCGCCGGCCGCCAGGGTCCAGCTCTCATCGCCGTATGCCAGCTCGACGGTGCCGGAGTGGACGAACACGAATTCCTGGCCGCCATGCTGCGAGCGCAGCGGGTGGGAGGTTCGGGTAGCGCCGGGACGTAGCACGAACGGGGACATCGTTTTTCCCAGCATGCCCGAGGCGATCGCCCGATAGCGTTGCCGATCGGCGCTGCGGTCGGCGGCGCGGTCGACGGCAATGTTGTCCTCGTCACCGCGTTCGGCGAACAGTTGTGCCACATCGACATCCAGCGCCCGGGCCACCTTGATGGCCGTCGCGATCGACGGCGTGCTGCGGCTGCGTTCGATCTTGGACAGGTAACTCTTGGTCAGCCCGGTCCGCTCGGCGAGGCCCTCGAGGGTGAGTCCTCGCTGCTTGCGGACGTTACGCAACAGTGCCGTCATGCTGGACATGATGACACAACGATATGACACAAGGTGTCCTATCGACTACGGTTGTGTCATCTGCTGCCTACCGAGGAGCTGCCATGGCCAGCACGTTCGACGACTCCAAGTCCGATCTGATGGAGCAGGCGGAACGGCGCTTCGCGGCGAATGTCGGGCAGGACAGCTGGTCCATCCGCCAGAAACTGGCGCTGACCTGCCGGGCGCTGTTCGACCGCGGTCACGACTCGGGACTGGCCGGGCAGATCACCGCCCGCGCGGAGGCGCCCGGCACCTACTACACCCAGCGGCTCGGCTTGGGCTTCGACGAGATCACGCAAGACAACCTGTTGCTCGTCGACGAAGACCTCAACGTCCTGCAAGGCGAGGGAATGGCCAACCCCGCCAACCGATTCCACAGCTGGATCTACCGGGTGCGCCCCGACGTGCAGTGCATCGTGCACACCCACCCATTCCATGTGGCCGCCCTGTCGATGCTGGAGACCCCACTGGTCATCTCGCACATGGACACCACTCCGCTCTACGACGACTGCGCGTTCCTGCCGACCTGGCCCGGGGTTCCGGTCGGCAATGAGGAAGGCGAGATCATCTCGCAGGCCCTGGGCGACAAAAAGGCGATCCTGTTGGCGCACCACGGTCAGATCGTGGCCGGTGCCAGCGTCGAGGAGGCGTGCTCGCTGGCGGTGCTGATCGAACGCGCCGCCGCGCTGCAACTGGCCGCCATGGCCGCCGGCACCATCAAGGAACTCCCCGAAAGGCTGGCCCGCGAAGCCCACGACTGGACCCTGCTGCCCAACCGCAGCGTCGCCAATTTCGCCTACTACGCCCGACGGGCGCTGGCCGGCCACCCCGACGCGATCACCTGATAACCAAAGGAGCAGTTCGTGGCAGCACCCTTGCACGGCATCATCGGCTACCCGATCACACCGTTCGCCGACGACGGTATCGACACCGCGGTGTTGTCCGCCGTCATCGACCGCCTCGTCGACGCCGGTGTGCATGCCATCGCTCCATTGGGCAGCACCGGTGAGCTCGCCTACCTCAACGAACGCGAGTTCGACACCGTCGTCGACGCCTCCGTCGCGGCGGTGGCCGGGCGGTTGCCGGTGCTGGTCGGGGTCTCGGACCTGACCACCGCGACGACGGTCCGCCGCGCCCGCTACGCCGCGCAGGCCGGTGCCGACGCGGTGATGGTCGCGCCGGTGTCCTACTGGAAGCTCTCCGAGCTGGAGATCACCACGCACTACGCGGCGGTGTCCGGCGCCGTCGACATCGACATCGTCGCCTACAACAACCCGGCCACCTCGGGAGTGGACATGAGCCCCGAGCTGTTGGTCGGGATGTTCGAGGACATCGAGCACGTCACCATGGTCAAGGAGTCCACCGGTGATCTGACCCGGATGCTGCGCATCGCCGAGCTCTCCGACGGGCGGCTGCCGTTCTTCAACGGCAGCAACCCGCTGGTGCTCGACGCGCTGCGCGCCGGAGCGGCCGGCTGGTGCACCGCGGCCCCCAACCTGCGTGCGAAGCCGTGCCTGGACCTCTACACCGCGGTCACCGCGGGCGACCTCGACGCCGCGCAGGCACTCTACGACGACCTGAAGCCGCTGCTGACGTTCATCGTGGCGGGCGGGCTGGCGACCACGGTCAAGGCCGGCCTGGAGCTGCTCGGGGTGCCGGCCGGTGCGCCGCGGCGCCCACTGTTGCCGCTCGACGAGTCGGGCCGCGCCGAGTTGCGCAGCCTGCTCGGCTGACCCGGAGCTGCCGCTAACCCAGGTCGGCTGCGGCGAAGGTGTCGCACTGGTTGGGGTCCCCGGTCTGGTAGCCGACGGTGAACCAGTGCTGCCGCTGGGCCGATGCGCCGTGCGTCCAGGACTCCGGGTTGACGCGGCCGGTCGCGGCCTGCTGGATGCGGTCGTCACCCACCGACGATGCCGCGGACAGCGCGTCGCGGATGTCGTCGTCGGTCAGCGGCTTGAGGAACGGAACCCCGGTGCTCTTCTGCTTGGTCACCGCGGCGTAGTGCGCCCACACCCCGGCGTAGCAGTCGGCCTGCAGCTCAGTGCGCACCCCGGCGCCGGTCGCGCCCTGCGCACCGTGCTGGGCCCGGCCGAGCACGCCGCGGAGGTTCTGCACGTGGTGGCCGAACTCGTGGGCCACCACATACTCCTGGGCCAGCGGCCCGCTGCTGGAGCCGAACTGGTCGACGAGCACCTGGAAGAAATCGGTGTCGAAATAGGCGGTCTGGTCGCCCGGGCAATAGAACGGCCCGACGGCACTGGTGGCCGCTCCGCAGGCGGTGGAGGTCTGGCCGCTGAACAACTGCACCTGCGGACGGCTGTAACCGGGTAGCAGCTCCGACCACACCGCGTCGACCGAGTTGGCGGTCGCCACCACCCGGCACTGCACGTACCTGTTGGCGTCCTCACCGGTGCGGCACTTGCTGAGGTCGAACCCCGGCGCGGTGTACTGCCCGCGATCCACCGGCTGCTGGCTGAGCACGTCGCCGGGATCCGCCCCGAGCAGCAGCGCCACCACCATGATCACCAGCCCGGCGACACCACCGCCGATGGCGATCCCACGGCCGCCCCCGCCAGATGAGGTGGTGCTGGTATCAATCTGCATACCTTCGTTGAAGGTCATCGCACGCTCCGTGGAATTTCCGTAGGTTCCTGGTCACCGGCCGGCCGCCTTGTGAGCATCCTTAGCTTTGCATACCCGCACGGGCAGCCGGGTGGGTTGAGCCCGGTTACCGTGGCGAATCCAGGGAGTTCGTTAACCAAAGACGATCTTGTCTGACCGGTTCCCAAACCTTTACTGAATGTTTGTCGCGGTGCTGTACGGGGCGGTGGTGCCGGTGTTACGTTCTGCTTCCGGCTGCGGTGGGACCACACCCGCAACGGCCGCCACAGCCTTATGCCGCAGATTTACGGAGAGGTCGTCTGCCCGGTGAACGCGTCAGCTCGTGTTGTTACCCCCTGGTATGGCACATGGCCGGGGCTCTCGCTGGCATCGGCAGCCACAGCTTTATCAGATCGTTATTAGACGACGTCGGCTAGAGTGACGTGCGTCAACTACTGACCCAGACTTCGATCGCGTAACACCACATCGCTTCAGGTTCCAGGAGGAAAGATGTCATTCGTAACCGCTCAGCCGGAGGTCCTGACGGCGGCTGCGGGCAGCCTGTCGGGAATCGGTGACTCTATGACCGCGGGCATGGCTGCCGCGGCCGCTCCCACCACCGGTGTGGTGCCGCCTGCCGCCGACATGGTCTCGGCGATGACTGCTGCCCAATTCGCCACGCACGCCCAGCTGTTCCAGCAGGTCAGCGCCCAGGCTGCGGCTGTTCACCAGCAGATCGTGGCCACCCTCAGCGGGAACTCCAACGCCTACGCCCTCACTGAGGCCGCCAACGCTGCGTCGGCCGGCTGAGTCGAGGCGCGTCAATGAGCTTCAGTATGTTCCCGCCGGAGATCAACTCCGGCTTGATATATACCGGGCCGGGTTCGGCGCCTCTGCTGGAGGCGGCGACGGCTTGGGCCAATCTGGCCGCCGAGTTGTCGACGTCGGCGACGGCGACGCATTCGGTGGTCACCAATCTGACCTCGACCTGGACGGGTATGGGGTCGGCTGCGGCGTCCTCGTCGGTTGCGCCCTATGTGGCCTGGCTACAGCAGGCGTCGGCCAACGCCACCCAGAACGCTGCGTTGGCCAGTCAGGCGGCCGCGCTGTTCGAAGCGGCCAGGTCCGGTTCGGTGCCGCCGCCGGTGATCGCGGCGAACCGGGCCATGCTCATGGCGTTGATCTCGACCAACTTCTTCGGGCAGAACACCCCGGCGATCGCGGCGACCGAAGCCCAGTACGAAGCGATGTGGGCGCAGGACGGCGCCGCGATGGACACCTACGCGGGGTCTGCCGAGGCCAACAACAATGCGCTGCGGGCGCAGGACCCGCCGCCGCACACCGCAAACATGGCGCAGCAGCCAGGATCGGCCGAGGGAGGCCCGAGCCCCGGTACACCATCGCCCCCCGGCGGCGATGTCAACCCGGGATACAACCTGTCGACGATCGGCGGGATCATGGATTCGATGGGCATCCCGACCACCGGCATCGACGAGACCCTGCTCGCCACCCAGCTGAGCCAGGTGATGTCGCCCATCAACACGATGAGCATGCCCGCCCTGATGGCGGCGCGAATCCTGCCGATGCTGCTCATGCAGATGGCCCGGATGGGCGCGATGGGCGGCACGGGCGCGCTGGCCGGACAGACCGCCGGCGCGGCCGGTACCGGCACCCTGATGACCCAGATCGGCGACTTCGTCAACGACAAGCTGCAGGGCGCGGTCGGCGTACTGGCCGGCCACTTCAGCTCGGCGACCAACGCCATCTCCGCCAAGCTCGGCCAGGCCGCTTCGATGGGCGCGCTGAAGGTGCCGCAAGCCTGGTCGATGGCCGCCGACGGCATGGTTCGTGCCGCACCGGTGCTGCCGTCCACCACGGTGAGCGCTCCCATTCAGACGATGTCGGGATCGTCCGGACTGCCGGGCGGTCCGTTCGGCAACGCGCTGATGGGTGCGATGGCCGGACGCGGACTCGGCGCAGTCGCCGCCAAAGCCCCCAAAGTTATGCCCCGTTCGCCGGCCGGCGGGTAACGGAAGGGGCCTGAACCACACGTGTCCGCCGGGCCGCCGCCCGGCACCACAACGAATTCCGAGCAAGAAGGAGAGATTTTCATGGCAACTCGTTTTATGACCGACCCGGATGCGATGCGGGCGATGGCGGGGCGTTTCGACGTTCACGCGCAGACGGTGGAGGATGAGGCGCGCCGGATGTGGGCGTCGTCGCAGAACATCGCCGGTGCGGGCTGGAGTGGGGCGGCGTCGATGGACACCATGGGTCAGATGCAGACGGCGTTTCGCAACATCGTGAACATGCTGCACGGGGTGCGCGATGGGTTGATCCGTGACGCCAACCACTACGAGCAGCAGGAAGCTGCTTCCCAGCAGATCCTGTCGAGCTAGAAGGGCCAAGGAGAGCAACTATGTCGATCAATTACCAGTTCGGTGATGTGAATGCCCACGGTGCGTTGATCCGTGCTCAGGCTGCCTCGTTGGAGGCCGAGCACCAGGCGATCGTGCATGACGTGTTGGCGGCCGGGGATTTCTGGGGTGGCGCCGGTTCGGTGGCCTGCCAGGAGTTCGTGGCGCAGTTGGGCCGCAATTTCGCGGTGATCTACGAGCAGGCCAACGCCCACGGTCAGAAGGTGCAGACCGCCGGCAACAACATGGCCAACACCGACGCCTCGGTGGGCTCCAGCTGGGCCTGATCCAAGCCAGAACACAGCCGAGAACCGGTGCAGCCTGCGGGCTGCGCCGGTTCTTGGCGTTAGAGAGGTCGGTTCAGCGCGCCGGGCGGGTTACCGCCCGGCCACCGCTATCGAGGCGCACCCGCCCAGCACCGTGGTGGAGATGAAGGTCGCGGCGTTGGCCAGGTAGTTGTCCGACGGGTCGTAGGTCGGCAGCGCCAGCACGAACGCCCGCCGGTACTGCGCGGACAGCTCCGCGAAATCCTGGAGGGTGGGGTTGTTGCTGCGGCGACCCAGCTGCTGCATCTTGTTGGCCAGGCTGATCATCACCGGGCCGACCGCCAGGTTGATCGCCTTCTGCTGGGGATTCCAATAGGTTCCCGGGATGCTCGGGTCGATCTCCGTCCATTCGGCGGTGTCGGCGCCGAATTTGTCCAGTGCCGCTTTCCAATCGGCGCAGACCGGGTTGGGCCCGGTCAGGTAGCGCTGCGGGTTGGTGGGGTTCCCCGGTGGGGCGGTCTTGGTGGGCGCGGACTGT
This sequence comes from Mycolicibacter algericus DSM 45454, assembly GCF_002086455.1. GTDB lineage: Bacteria > Actinomycetota > Actinomycetes > Mycobacteriales > Mycobacteriaceae > Mycobacterium > Mycobacterium algericum. The sequence continues at coordinate 119,674 of NZ_MVHC01000006.1, read as the reverse complement.
GCCTCGACCAGCGGCGCGCGGGTGGCCGCCGATCCGTTGTTGGCGGCCGCGCAGATCGCCGCCAGCGCCGAGGCCGCGCTGTGCGCGGTACCGGCCAGCGCGGCGTCGCGTTCGGTGTAGGTGGGAATGTGCTCCACGAAGGCGCGGGCATAGGCAATGAACTGCTCGTAGAGCTCGCGCATCACCCGGTGCGGGGTGAGCTTCACCAGCCCGACGGTCTGCGCGGCGGCGTTACGCACCACCTGCCCGGCGGCCAGGTACTCCTTCTTCTGTTCGTCGTTCCACGCCGAGGCCGGGATCGACTGATCGCGCTCATTCCATTTGCCATGCCCGAGCAGCGACAGCGTGTTGGACAGGTTGCTGCTGATCGACCCCCACGCGGTGCAACTGGGGTCGCTCATGATGATCGCCACCGGGCCGGTGTCGTCCGCGCTGGCGATGCCCGAGGCGGCCGCATTGCGGCTGGAACTCCCGCCGTCAGCCATCGAACCCTTGCCAGGGTCCCCGCCCAGCAGCACCACCGCGACCAGCACCAGAGCGACCACGGCCAGCACCACCACGGCGGCCAGCCCCCATTTGAGGCTGTTGGACTGCTTTGGGGTGGCGACTTCCTCGTCGTCCTCGTAGTCGTAATCGAAGTCGACGTCATCGGTCCCGTTGGTCACAGTGAGCCAGCTTAAAGCACCGGGCGGCGCGGGGCAGGGCAGCGATGCCTCTAGACTTGGCCACCGTCGAACCGTTACCTGACCGTCCTCAAACCAGGGGGTTTTAGTGCTGCGCAGCCACGACGCCGGCTCATTGCGGGCCACCGACGCCGGGCGCAGTGTCACCCTTGCCGGCTGGGTGGCACGCCGACGCGACCACGGCGGGGTCATCTTCATCGACCTGCGGGACGCCTCCGGGGTGGCGCAGGTGGTGTTTCGCGACCCGGCGGTGCTGGAGCAGGCCCACCGGCTACGCGCCGAATTCTGCGTCGCGGTCACCGGTGCCGTCGAAGTCCGCCCCGAAGGCAACGCGAACCCCGACCTGCCCACCGGCGCCATCGAAGTCAACGCGTCGGAGCTGACGGTCCTCAACGAAGCGGCACCGCTGCCGTTCCAGCTCGACGAACCGGTCGGCGAAGAGGCACGGCTGCGGCACCGCTACCTGGATCTGCGCCGTGAGAACGGCCCCGGGGCCGCGCTGCGGCTGCGGTCGAGAGTCAACGCAGCGGCCCGAACGGTGTTGGGCGAGCACGGCTTCGTCGAGATCGAGACCCCCACGCTGACCCGTTCCACCCCGGAGGGCGCGCGTGACTTCCTGGTGCCGGCGCGGCTGCAGCCCGGCTCGTTCTACGCGCTGCCGCAGAGCCCGCAGCTGTTCAAGCAGCTGCTGATGGTGGCCGGGATGGAACGCTACTACCAGATCGCCCGCTGCTACCGCGACGAGGACTTCCGCGCCGACCGGCAGCCGGAGTTCACCCAGCTGGACCTGGAGATGAGCTTCGTCGACGCCGAGGACGTGATCGGCATCGCCGAACAGGTGCTCACGGCGCTGTGGGCGTTGATCGGCTATGACCTGCCGACCCCGCTGCCGCGGATGACCTACGCCGACGCGATGCGCCGGTTCGGCTCCGACAAACCCGACCTGCGGTTCGGTCTGGAACTGGTGGAGTGCACCGCGTTCTTCAAAGACACCACCTTCCGGGTCTTCCAGGCCCCGTACGTGGGTGCGGTGGTGATGCCGGGCGGGGCATCACAGCCGCGGCGCACGCTGGACGGCTGGCAGGAGTGGGCCAAGCAGCGCGGGGCCAAGGGCCTGGCCTATGTGCTGGTCGGCCAGGACGGCGAACTGTCCGGACCGGTGGCCAAGAACCTCACCGATGCCGAACGCGCCGGACTGGCCGGACACGTCGGGGCCGCTCCGGGCGACTGCATCTTCTTCGCGGCGGGGCTTGCCAAACCGTCCCGGGCGCTGCTGGGCGCGGCCCGCGGCGAGATCGCCCGCCGGCTCGACCTGATCGACCCGGACGCCTGGGCGTTCACCTGGGTGGTGGACCCGCCGCTGTTCGAGCCCGCCGACGACGCCACCGCCGCCGGAGACGTCGCCGTGGGCTCCGGGGCATGGACCGCGGTGCACCATGCGTTCACCTCGCCCAAGCCCGAACACGCCGACAGCGTGGAATCCGACCCGGGTGCGGTGCTGGCCGACGCCTACGACGTGGTGTGCAACGGCAACGAGATCGGCGGCGGCTCGATCCGTATCCACCGCCGCGACGTCCAGCAGCAGGTCTTCAAGGTGATGGGGATCGATGAGGCGGCGGCGAACGAGAAATTCGGATTCCTGTTGGACGCCTTCAGTTTCGGTGCACCGCCGCACGGCGGGCTGGCGTTCGGCTGGGACCGGGTGGTGGCGTTGCTGGCCGGCGTCGACTCGATCCGCGAGGTCATCGCGTTCCCGAAGTCCGGTGGTGGCATCGACCCGCTGACCGACGCCCCGGCGCCGATCACCGCGGCGCAGCGCAAGGAATCCGGGATGGACGTGCCCCCCCAGCCGCGCTGAGGCCGGTAGACATCGGCAACGGTGTCGGCAAGGCTATCGGGCATGGATTCGGTTGAGTTCGCCCGGCTGGTGGTCTCCAGCATGCCGTTCGCGTCGGCCCTCCAGATCGACGTCACCGACCTGACACCGCAGCAGGTGACCGCCACCATGGCGTGGGCGCAGGAACGCTGCACCACCGCGGGAATCCTGCATGGGGGAGCGCTGATGGCGTTCGCCGACACCGTCGGTGCGGTGTGCGCGGTCGCCAACTTGCCGCAGGGCGCCAGCACCTCGACCATCGAATCGAAAACCAATTTCTTCCGCGCGGTCCGCGACGGCACCGTCACCGCGACCAGCCTTCCGCTGCACGTCGGACGGACCACGATCGTGGTGCAGACCGACCTGACCGACGACAACGGCAAACTGGTCGCCCGGGTCACCCAGACCCAGGCGGTGTTGGCGCCGAAGTAGCCGGGCTCACCAGAACGGCTTGAGCAACTGGCGCATCGCCGGCGGCACCCAGCCCTTCACCGACGACGGGAATACCTTGCCGGGACCGCATTTCGGCCAGGCATACGGTCCCTGTTCATCGAGCACCCGGTTGGCGACGGCGATCTGTTCTTCGCGCGACGCCTTCGACGGCAGTCCGACACCACCGAATGCGCGCCACGTCGACGGTTTGAACTGCAGCCCGCCGTAGAAGCCGTTGCCGGTGTCGGCGGCCCAGTTGCCGCCCGATTCGCATTGGGCGACGGCGTCCCAACCCATCAACATGTTGCTGTCGGCGCGGGCGACACCTGCCGGCGCCAGTAGTCCGCCCATGATCCCCCCGGTGATCAGCCCGGACGCGGCCCACGCGAGACGCCGACTACCGAACTGCACGACACGCCGTGCCGTGTTCCGGTGCATATCACAACCTCCGTGATAGTTGTCTATCAGTGAGGTTTACGAGCATAACGCGATAAATGATGAAATTGCACATTTTGAATAGCTAAAGATGCAAATGGGATTGGTGTCATTAGCTGATGTAGTAGTCATTTGGAGTGGCTAGAGTTAACGCTGTTGTTATTGATACGTATGTTGCGAGAGATCTCTTAGAAATTAAGACTATTTTGAGTGACTATTGTTGTTTCTGAGGCAATTGTTGCTTAAGTGGCAGAAGTGACTGGCGGCGTTCGCAGGGCCTCGTGGCGCAAGCCCGCCGAAAAAGTCGTCGGAATCGCGCGGCCGGTTCGCCCCGCGGCGGGGTCGGCGGCCCTAGGCTGCCTCGGGTGGCCGACCGCTATGGAACCGACATCCTCGCCGACAACCCGCACAGCGCCCGCAAGATCCGTTCCACCGAGGTGCCGGTGCAGCGCGGCATGGTCGTCGAAGACGCCCAGACCGGTTACGTCGGCGCCGTGACGCGTGTCGAATACGGCCGCATCGAGCTGGAGGATCGGCATGGCCGCACCCGCGGCTTCCCGCTCGGGCCCGGCTACCTGATCGACGGCAAGCCGGTGATCCTCACCGAGCCGCGACCGGCCGCACCCCAAGCGCCCGCTCGCACCGCGTCGGGCTCGGTGGCGGTACCGGGCGCGCGCGCCAGAGTGGCGCTGGCCAGCCGGATCTACGTCGAGGGTCGCCACGACGCCGAGCTCGTCGAACAGGTCTGGGGCGACGATCTGCGCATCGAGGGCGTCGTCGTCGAATACCTCGGTGGCATCGACGACCTGGCCGGCATCGTGGCCGAATTCCAGCCGGGCCCCGGGAGGCGGCTCGGCGTGCTGGTCGACCACCTGGTATCGGGTTCGAAGGAGACCCTCATCGCCGAGGTGGTACGCCGCGGGCCGGGCGGTGCGCACACCCTGATCGTCGGCCACCCCTACGTCGACATCTGGCAGGCGGTGAAGCCCGGGCGGCTCGGCTTGCGGAACTGGCCGACCATCCCGCGCAGCATCGAGTGGAAACACGGTATCTGCGCCGCCCTGGGCTGGCCGCACAACGGACAGGCCGACATCGCCGCGGCGTGGCAGCGCATCCGCGGCCGGGTGCGCGACTGGACCGACCTGGAGCCGGAGCTGATCGGCCGGGTCGAAGAGCTGATCGACTTTGTGACGCAATCCGGCTGAATCGGGTCACCGCGGTCAACCGGAGCGGTTGGATGACACCCATGAAAACAATTGCTGCCGTGGCTCATGCGCCCAACCAGCCGTTCGAGATCATGGAGCTGGATCTGGACGGGCCAGGGCCGGGCGAGGTGCTGATCAAATTCACCGCCGCCGGGCTGTGTCATTCGGATCTGCACCTGGCCGACGGCGACTGGCCCGCGCGATTCCCGATCGTCGGCGGACACGAGGGCTCCGGCATCATCGAAGACGTCGGTCCCGGTGTCACCAAGGTCGCCCCCGGCGATCACGTGGTGTGCTGCTTCATCCCCAGCTGCGGAACCTGCCGGTACTGCTCGACCGGCCGGCAGAACCTGTGCGACATGGGGGCGACCATCCTGGAGGGCTGCATGCCCGACGGCACCTTCCGATTTCATTCCGGCGGCACCGATTACGGCGGCTTCTGCATGCTGGGCACCTTCGCCGAGCGCGCGACCGTCTCGCAGCACTCGGTGGTCAAAGTCGACGACTGGCTACCGCTTCAGACCGCGGTGCTGGTCGGCTGCGGGGTGCCCACCGGCTGGGCGAGCGCCAACTACGACGGTGGGGTGCGCGCCGGGGACACCGTGGTGGTCTACGGCGTCGGCGGGGTCGGCATCAACGCGGTGCAGGGCGCCGCCCACGCCGGTGCCAAGTACGTCGTCGCGGTCGACCCGGTGGAGTTCAAGCGCGAGACCGCGCTCAAGCTGGGCGCCACCCACGCCTTCGCCACCGCCGAGGAGGCGATGGTCACGGTCGCCGAGCTCACTTGGGGTCAGATGGCCGATCAGGCGCTGATCACCGTCGGCGATCTGGACGAGGCCGTCACCACCGCGGCGTTCAACACCATCGGCAAGGGCGGCACCGTGGTGATCGCCGCGCTGGCGAAGCTGGAGAGCCTCGACGTGCACATCTCGGGGTCGCAGCTCGCGCTGTTCGGCAAGACCATCAAGGGCACCCTGTTCGGCGGGGCCAACCCGCAGTACGACATCGTGCGGCTGCTGCGCCTCTACGACGCCGGCAAACTCAAGCTCGACGAGTTGGTCACCCGCCGCTACACCCTGGAGCAGGTCAACGAGGGCTACCAGGATCTGCGCGACGGCAAGAACATCCGCGGGGTGATCGTGCACCGCTGAGCCGGTTCGCTCAGAACGGCGGCGGTTCGTCGTTTCGGGTACGTTCGGCCGCACGTTTCTGGTGTTCTTGGGCCAGACGCTCCTCATTGATGCGTCGTTCCCAGGTGATGCGGTAGCGGTGTTCAGTCGCGCGAGTCCGTTGGCGGCGCGGCATCATCACTCCCCGCACGGTGTCGGGCGCTGGGACCCGGTCGGGCAGCACCAGTCTCCCGGTGGGGGTGGACAAGACGGGAAAGAAGATGCTCCCGGTCGGGATGGTGGTGTAGGTCTGACCACTGGGTGCGGTCCAGGTCACGGTGCCATCAGGCTGTTGGCGATCCGCCCAGCCGCCCACACCGGTGTAGAAGGTCTTCAAAAGGTGATGAAAAACGCACAGCAGCTTGAGATTTGACGGATGGGTGGGGCCCACCGGATAGGGCACGGTGTGGTCGATCTGGCACACCGCAGCCGGTTCATCGCAGTTGGGGAACCGGCACGTGAGATCGCGTATGCGCACGAATTCGGCCAATGCGACCGAGGGGCGATAACCGAGCTCTGGATCGGCGGACGGGATCGGCAGCGGCTTGAGTTTGGCGGTGGCGGCCATCTTGCGCAACGCGGTGGCCGGAATCGGGCCGTAGCCGGGAAGATAGCCGGGGGCTTTCGTGTCACCGGTGAGGGTTCCCTGCTCGGCGAGCACATGGATGACCACATCGGTGCCCGCTGAGCGACAGGCGGCCGGGCAGTCGGGGGAGCCGCATTCGCAGCGCATCGCGTCCAATCCAGCGGCAAGTGTCCCGAACGCATCAGCCCGCCGCTCCCGTTTGGTGCGCGGATCATTACGGCACACCGTGGCCGCCAACGCGTCGAGTTTGCGATCCAGTGCTGCCCCGTCCGGGGCGCGCAGTTGCGCCCAGATTCCTGCCAAACCGGAGTCCACCGGCCCAATCTCGACATAGCGATCGTCGTCGTTCTGATTGGGCATGCGCCGGCCGGCCGGATCGAACCGGGCCACCCACATATCGATGCGCTCGATGAGTTTGGGTTTCGACAGCCGCATCCATCTGTGGGCATGTTTGGCCACTGCGGCATCCAGCTTGGCGACCAGCTCCGGATCTTCCACCAGTTCGGTGCGGCTCACCACCGCTGCCATCAGCCGAAAGTCGATGTCGCCGCGGGCAAAAACCTCCGCCACTCGCGGCAGTCGCTCGCGCAAGTCGATTGCGTATCGCAGCAGCCCGCGGGCGCGGCCGCTACTGATGCCCAACGCCGCCGAGACCTCGGCGACCACATTGGCATGCCCGTCGACGGCCCAGTTTGCGCGATCGATGTCCTGCTCGGGCGCGCGGCGCGTATACAGCTCCCCGATCGCGGCCAACTCGCGTGCACATGCCGCGTTCTGTTCCCGCGAGGCAGCCGTGATCGCCCCGGCCACAGCCGCATCGTCGATCCCCCGAAAAGCCTCGGTGGCCTGCGTCGATGCGCTTGGATCGAACATGTGTTCGAGTATACCCGAGCAGGCTGACATCCGGCCGAACATCCGGCACCCGGCTGGCGCCGGATCCGAGCCGCGCGTGGTATGCCTGAAGGCGTGTCCGACGGCCTGTTCGACCTGACCGGCGCTCCGGCGCCCGAATCCTCCGGGCCCGGCGCTGGCACCCCCACGCCGTTGGCGGTGCGGATGCGCCCGGCCTCGCTCGACGAGGTGGTCGGCCAGGACCATCTGCTGGGCCCGGGTTCCCCGCTGCGCCGGCTGGTGGACGGTTCGGGTGCGGCGTCGGTCATCCTCTACGGACCCCCCGGTACCGGCAAGACCACGCTGGCCTCGTTGATCTCCGGGGCCACCGGCCGCCGCTTCGAGGCGCTGTCGGCGCTGAGCGCCGGGGTCAAAGAGGTACGCGCCGTCATCGACACCGCCCGACGCGCGGCGGCCTACGGCGAGCAGACCGTGCTGTTCATCGATGAGGTGCACCGGTTCTCCAAGACCCAGCAGGACGCACTGCTGGCCGCCGTCGAGAACCGGGTGGTGCTGCTGGTGGCCGCCACCACCGAGAACCCGTCGTTCTCGGTGGTCGCCCCGCTGCTGAGCAGGTCGCTGATCCTGCAACTGCGCCCCTTGGGCCCCGAGGACATCGCCGCCGTGGTGGGCCGCGCCATCGCCGATGAGCGCGGGCTGGGCGGGCGGGTCGAGGTGGCGCCCGAGGCCGTCGACCTGCTGGTGCGGCTGGCCGCCGGGGACGCCCGCCGTGCCCTGACCGCTCTGGAGGTTGCCGCTGAAGGGGTGGCTGAGGGCCACCAGGTCACCGTCGAAACTGTGGAAGCCTCCCTGGACCAGGCTGCGGTGCGCTACGACCGCGACGGCGACCAGCACTACGACGTGATCAGCGCGTTCATCAAGAGCGTGCGCGGCTCCGACGTCGATGCCGCGCTGCACTACCTGGCCCGGATGCTGACCGCGGGGGAGGATCCGCGGTTCATCGCCCGGCGGCTGATGATCCTGGCCAGCGAGGACATCGGGATGGCCGACCCGACCGCGCTGCCCACCGCGGTCGCCGCCGCGCAGACCGTGGCGCTGATCGGCATGCCCGAAGCTCAGCTCACGCTCGCGCATGCCACCGTGCACCTGGCGACGGCGCCGAAATCCAACGCGGTGACCACCGCGCTGGGTGCGGCGATGGCCGATATCAAAGCCGGTAAGGCCGGGGCGGTGCCCGCGCACCTGCGCGACGGGCACTATTCGGGGGCGCAGGCGCTGGGCAACGCGGTCGGCTACCGCTACGCCCACGACCACCCTGATGGTGTTGTGCCACAACAGTATCCGCCCGATGATCTGGTCGGCGCCGACTACTACCAGCCCACTGCGCGGGGCGTCGAGCGCGAGATCGGCGGGCGCCTACAGAAGTTGCGGGCGATCATTCGCCGCCGGGGCTGAGCCCGCGGCGACCGGCGCCGGCCCGCCACGGTGGATGGCCGGCAAACACGCGGTGTCAGCCGGCGGCGGTCTGGCCGAGCCAGTCGGCCAGCGAGCGCCCGGCGTCCAGGACGTGCCGCTCGGCGATGGCACGAGCCGCCTCGCCGTCGCGCTCGGCCAGTGCGGCGACCAGCTTCTGGTGATCCTCGAGTGAATGGTGTTCGTGCTCGGGAAACACCGTGAGGAAGTTGGTCGGCACCACCCGCGCGGCATGCCGGATCTGTATCAGCAGTTGCGGCGAGTGGGCGGCCCGGTGAATCTCCTGGTGGAACTGCCAGTTCGCGTCGCCGATGCGATCGGAGCCGCGTAGCGCTTCGACATCGGCGGCCAATGTCCGCAGGTGCGCGACGTCGTCGGGGGTGAGGCGCTCGGCGGCCCATGCTGCGGCCTGGCCGGTCAGCACGCCCAGGATGGTGAAGCTGTCCAGCACGTCCTCGGGGCGGATCCCGATCACCGTGACGCCGCTGCGGGGAGCGACCTGCACCAGCCCCTCGTAGGACAGCTCGAGCAGCGCCTCGCGAACGGGGGTGCGGCTGGTGGCGAACTCCGCGGTGATGGCGTCGAGGTCAAGGCGGGTGCCGGGGGCCAGCTCGCCGGTGAGGATCCGGTTGCGCAGCTCACGGGCGGCGCGCTCGCGCACCGTGCCCCCGATGTCGACATTGTTGGCCGTCACGGCAGGAATGGTACACATCACAAAATCTAAACGTTGATATCTGATATATCAGATGGTAGATATCAATCATGACTTCCCGAACCGACCAGATGGCGCTTGTCGCCTTCATGCAAGCCGGCAACGCCTCGGTGTACGCCGGGTCGTGGCGCCACCCCGCCACCGAACACGGCTATCTCGACGCCTCCTACTACGCCAAGATCGGCCGGCAGCTCGAGGAGGGCTGCTTCGATCTGATGTTCTTCGACGACCGACTGGCCATGCCGGCCATCTACGGCGGAGCGGTCGCCGACGCGGTGCGCTACGGGGCGCGGCCGGTGAAGCTGGATCTGTCGACCGTGCTCGGCGTGCTGGCTCAGGCCACCTCGCGGATCGGGTTGGGCGCGACGTACTCCACCACCTACTACGCGCCGTTTCACGTCGCACGCACCTTCGCCACCCTCGATCACCTGTCGGCGGGGCGCGCGGCGTGGAACGTGGTCACCTCCGTCAACGACGGCGAAGCGCAGAACCACGGCCTGACAAGTCATCTGAGCCACGACGAGCGCTACGACCGCGCCGACGAGTTCCTCGACGTGGTGGCCGGATTATGGGACACCTGGGAGGACGACGCGATCGTGGCCGACCGTGCCCGCGGTTTCTACGCCGACCCGGACAAGGTGCACGAGCTGCGGCACGAAGGCGAGTATTTCTCGGTGCGCGGTCCGCTGACCGTGCCGCGCACCCCGCAGGGCCGGCCGGTAATCATCCAGGCCGGCTCGTCCGGCAGGGGCCGCGAATTCGCCTCCCGCTGGGCGGATCTGATCTTCACCGGGGATCCGGGACTCGAGGTGGCCCGCAGTCACTACGCCGATCAGAAGCAGCGCATCGCCGACGCCGGACGCGACCCGGCCTCGGTGAAACTGTGCCCGATGGCCTACGCCGTGGTGGGCGAGTCCGAGGACCACGCCAAGCATCGCGAGCAGGTCTTCCTCAACGACCTGGTCGACCCGATGGCCTCGCTGACACTGCTTTCCGAGCTGATGAACTACGACTTCGCCCAGCACCACCTGGACGAACCGATCACCGACGACCTGATCACCTCGGTCTCGGGCATCCGCGGGCTGGTACAGAACCTGCGCGCCCACATCGGCGACGACATCACGCTGCGTGATCTGGCCGGGCACCGCGCCACCCTGCTGCAGGGCCCGCGCTTCGTCGGCACTGGAACCCAGGTCGCCGACCAGATGGAGGAGTGGTTCCACGGCGGCGCCTGTGACGGATTCGTGCTGGCGGCAACGCATTCACCGGGGGCCTATGAGGACGTGGTGCGCATGGTGGTCCCGGAGTTGCAGCGGCGCGGGCTGTTCCGCACCGAGTACCGCGGCGCCACATTGCGCGAGCACCTGGGTCTGGCCCGGCCGGGTCTGACCGCGGCATGATGCTGCACGGGATCCGGGTGCTCGACCTGGCGACACTGGCCGCGGCGCCGCTGGTGGCGACCTATCTCGGCGAATTCGGCGCCGACGTGATCAAGGTCGAGCAGCCCGGGTCCGGCGACCCGATCCGCGGTTGGGGCCACCAGCGCGACGGCGTCGGGCTGATGTGGAAGTCGGTGTCGCGCAACAAGCGATCGGTCACCGCCAACCTGCGGGTGCCCGAGGGACAGGAGCTGGTCCGCAAGCTGGTGGCGCATGCCGACGTGGTGATCGTCAACACCCGGCCGGCCACGCTGCGCGGCTGGGGGCTCGACTACGAGGCGCTGCGTGCGGTCAACGATCGCATCGTGATGCTGCACATCACCGGCTACGGCCTGTCCGGCCCGAAGAGCGAACGGCCCGGCTTCGGCACGCTCGGGGAGGCGATGAGCGGCTTCGCCAACATCACCGGCGAGGCCGGCGGGCCGCCCACCCTGCCGCCGTTCATGCTTGCCGACGGGGTGGCGTCGCTCAATGCCGCCTATGCGGTGATGATGGCGCTGTATCACCGTGACGTGCACGGGGCCGCCGGTCAGCTGATCGACGTCAACCTCATCGACCCGCTGGCCCGGCTGCTGGAGCAGACCCTGCTCGGCTACGACCAGCTCGGGTTGGTGCCCACGAGGGCCGGCAACCGCTGGGATATCTCCGCACCCCGCAACACCTACCGCACCAAAGACGGTCGCTGGCTGGCGATGTCGGGCAGCTCACCGGCGTTGGCGCTGCGGGTGTTCCGGGCGATCGGGCGCGCCGATCTGGTCGATGACGCCGACTTCTCTGATCCGCAGCGCCGGCTGGCCCGGGCCCACGAAGTCGACCGGGTGGTCGCCGACTGGGTGGCGACCAAGACCCTGGACGAGGCCATGGGCGTCTTCGACACCGAACAGGTTGCGGCCGCCGCGGTCTACGACATCACCGACCTGGTCGCCGACGAGCAGCTTGCCCACCGCGCGGTGTTCGTCAAGGTGGGCGACGACGAACTCGGCGCCATGACCGTCCAGGCCCCGGTGCCGCGGTTCTCCGACACCGAAGGTCGCGTCGAGCACCTCGGGCCGCAACTGGGCGAGCACAACGCCGAGGTCTATCGCGAACTCCTCGACCTGAGTCCATCCGACATCGACGGCCTGCACGCCCGCGGCGTGCTGTAATTCCCAATCGCAAGGAGACAAATTCATGCTGTTGCGTCGTTCCGAACTGGCCGTGCCGGCCGCCAACGACAACATGTTCGCCAAGGCTGCGGCCTCGGATGCCGACCTGGTTTTCCTGGACCTGGAGGATGCCACCGCGCCCGCCCACAAGGTAGCCGCCCGGGCCAAGGTGATCACCGCCCTCAACGAACTGGACTGGGGGCGCACCGCGCGAGCCATCCGCATCAACGGCCTGGACACCGTGTGGTGCCACGACGACATCATCGAGGTCGTCACCGCCGCCGGACGCAACCTCGACACCATCGTGGTGCCCAAGGCCTGCACCGCCCGCGACGTGTGGTGGGTGGATCTGCTGCTCACCCAGCTGGAGGCGAAACTCGGCCTCGAGCGCAAGATCCGCCTCGAAGTGCTCATCGAGGAGGTCGAGGGGCTGGCCAACGCCGAGCAGATTGCCACGGCCAGCCCACGGATCGACGCGCTGATCTTCGGCGTCGGCGACTTCTCACTGTCGCAGGGTGCCCGGGTGGACACCAACTTCGTCCCGCTGGGCGACTACCCCGGTGACTTCTGGCACTACGCCCGCAACAAGGTGCTGGTCGCCGCCCGCATCGCCGGCATCGAGGCGATCGACTCGCCCTACCCGGACTACGCCGACCTGGCCGGTTACGAAACCGAGGCCCGCCGGTCCTCGCTGTACGGCTACACCGGCAAGTGGGCGATCCACCCCGATCAGATTGCGGTGGCCAACGCCGTTTTTGCGCCCACCGCCGACGAGATCGCGTTGGCCGAACGCAACATGGCCGCCTACCGCGAGGCCGAGGCCAGGGGACTGGGCGCGGTCGGCGTCGAAGGCGTGCTCATTGATGCCGCGCACGTGAAGATGGCGCAGCGGACCTTGGATCGGGTCGCGCTCATCAACGGCGGCTCGCCGGCCTGAACGCGCCCGTAACCTGGAGGGCATGAACACCGAAGTGCTCGACGTCGACACCTCCCGGCGCCGCACCGTGGACCTCACCGACCAGGTGCGGTCGTTCTGCGCCGGGCACGGTGACGGGTTGTGCAACGTGTTCGTGCCGCACGCGACGGCCGGGGTGGCGATCATCGAGACCGGGGCCGGCTCCGACGCCGACCTCGTCGACACCCTGGAGCGGCTGCTGCCACGCGATGACCGCTACCGGCACGCCCACGGGTCGCCGGGGCACGGCGCCGACCATGTCATGCCGGCGATCGTCGCGCCCTCCATCACGGTGCCGGTGGCCGGCGGCGAGCCACTGCTCGGTGTCTGGCAGTCGGTGGTGCTGGTCGACCTCAACCGGGACAACCCGCGACGGTCGGTGCGGCTGAGTTTCCTCAACAGCGCCTGAACCCGCACCCTCTTGGCGTCAAGACGGTGACCGGCAGACCGGTACTGTAGGGCCGTCCAATAGGTGCGACAACGGCGGGAAAGCGACTTTAGAGTGCAGACACACGAGATCAGGAAACGCTTCCTCGATCACTTCGTGAAGGCGGGCCACACCGAGGTGCCCAGCGCTTCGGTCATCCTCGATGACCCCAACCTGCTGTTCATCAACGCCGGCATGGTGCAGTTCGTGCCCTACTTCCTGGGGCAGCAGACCCCGCCCTATGCCACCGCCACCAGCATCCAGAAATGCATCCGCACCCCGGACATCGACGAGGTGGGTATCACCACCCGGCACAACACCTTCTTTCAGATGGCCGGCAACTTCTCGTTCGGTGACTACTTCAAGCGCGGGGCGATCGAGCTGGCCTGGACGCTGCTGACGAACAGCGTCGAGCAGGGCGGCTACGGCCTGGACCCGGAACGGATCTGGGCCACGGTCTACTTCGACGACGACGAGGCCATGGAACTGTGGCAGGAGATCGCCGGGTTGCCGGCCGAGCGGATTCAGCGCCGCGGGATGGCCGACAACTACTGGTCGATGGGCATTCCCGGGCCCTGCGGCCCGTCATCGGAGATCTACTTCGACCGCGGCCCCGAGTTCGGTGTCGGCGGCGGCCCCATCGCCAACGAGGACCGCTACATCGAGATCTGGAACCTGGTGTTCATGCAGAACGAGCGCGGCGAGGGCACCGGCAAGGAGGACTTCGAAATCCTGGGGCCCTTGCCGCGCAAGAACATCGACACCGGGATGGGTGTCGAGCGGGTCGCGTTTCTGCTGCAGGGTGTGCACAACGTCTATGAGACCGACCTGCTGCGGCCGGTCATCGATGTGGTCGCCGAGCGCGCCCCGCGCCCCTACGGAAACCCCGACGCGCCCCAAGATGACGTGCGCTACCGGGTCATCGCCGACCACTCCCGCACCGCGGCGATCCTGATCGGCGACGGGGTGAGTCCGGGCAACGACGGCCGCGGCTACGTGCTGCGCCGCCTGTTGCGCCGGGTGATCCGCTCGGCCAAGCTGCTGGGCATCGAAGGCCCCATCGTGGGGGAGCTGATGGTGACCGTTCGCGACGCGATGGGGCCGTCCTATCCCGAACTGGTCACCGACTTCGACCGGATCAGCCGCATCGCCGTCGCCGAGGAGACCGCGTTCAACCGCACCCTGGCTTCAGGGTCACGGTTGTTCGACGACGCCGCACAGGCCACCAAGTCCTCCGGAACCACCGTGCTGTCGGGCACCGACGCCTTCACCCTGCACGACACCTACGGTTTCCCGATCGAGCTGACCCTGGAGATGGCGGCCGAGGCCGGCCTGACCGTCGATGAGATCGGTTTCCGGGAACTGATGGCCCAGCAGCGAGCCCGCGCCAAGGCCGACGCTGCGGCCCGCAAGCACGCCCACGCCGACCTGAGTGCCTACCGCGAACTGGTCGACGCCGGACCGACCGAGTTCACCGGCTTCGAGGAGTTGAGCTCGGAGGCAAGGATTCTCGGGATCTTCGTGGACGGCAAGCGGGTGCCCGTGGTGGCGCGCGCGGGCCGCGGCGAGGTGCCGGACCGGGTCGAGTTGGTGCTGGACCGCACGCCGCTGTACGCCGAGTCGGGCGGGCAGATCGCCGACGTCGGCACGATCAGCGGCGGGGCGGCCAAGGCCGCCGTCACCGATGTGCAGAAGATCGCCCAAACGCTGTTCGTGCACCGGGTCAACGTGGAGTCCGGCGAGTTCGTGGAGGGTGACACCGTCACCGCCGCCGTGGATCCGGCCTGGCGCAAGGGCGCCACCCAGGGCCACTCCGGCACCCACATGGTGCATGCCGCGTTGCGGCAAGTGTTGGGTCCCAACGCCGTTCAGGCCGGCTCGTTGAACCGGCCGGGCTATCTACGGTTCGACTTCAACTGGCAGGGCCCACTGAGCGACGAGCAGCGCCGGGAAGTCGAAGAGGTGACCAACGAGGCGGTGCAGGCCGACTTCGAGGTGCACACCTTCAACGAAGACCTCGAGAAGGCCAAGGCGATGGGCGCCATGGCGATGTTCGGCGAGAAATACCCCGATCGGGTGCGGGTCGTCGAGATCGGCGGGCCGTTCTCGCTGGAGTTGTGCGGCGGCACCCACGTGCACAACTCGGCGCAGATCGGCCCGGTGACCCTGCTCGGCGAATCGTCGGTCGGATCCGGGGTGCGCCGGGTCGAGGCCTACGTCGGGCTGGACTCGTTCCGCCACCTGGCCAAGGAGCGGGCGCTGATGGCCGGCCTGGCGTCTTCGCTCAAGGTGCCGTCCGAGGAGGTACCCGCCCGGGTGGCAAACCTGGTGGAGCGACTGCGGGCCGCCGAGAAGGAACTCGAGCGCGCCCGGTTGGCCGGTGCACGCGCAGCTGCCTTAAATGCCGCCAGCGGTGCTGAGCGAGTCGGTAACGTGCGCCTGGTGGCGCAGCGAATGTCCGGTGGTATCGGCGGTGGCGATCTGCGTTCGATGGCCGGCGACATCCGCGGCAAACTCGGCGAGGAGCCCGCGGTGGTGGTGTTGATCGCCGACCCTGCCGCGGATTCGCCGGGCAGCGTGCCCTATGTGGTCGCCACCAACAGCGCCGCACAGGAACTCGGGCTGCGTGCCGATGATCTGGTCAAAGACCTGGCGGCCGCGGTGGCCGGCCGGGGCGGCGGCAAAGCCGACCTGGCGCAGGGCTCCGGCAAGGACTCGGCCGGCATCGACGCCGCCCTGGCGGCGGTCCGCTCGGCGGTCGCCCGGAGCGCGCCGGCGTGACCTTCCCCCACCATCGCACCCCGGACCGGCCCGGCGGGCCGGATGATCCCGGCCGCGGACGACGGCTCGGGGTGGATGTGGGCAGCGTGCGCATCGGGGTGTCGTGCAGTGACCCCGATGGCCTGTTGGCGACGCCGGTGGAGACCGTCCGCCGGCATCCCTCCGGGTCACACCTGCGCCGGCTGGCCGGCCTGGTCGACGAACTCGACGTGGTCGAAGTGGTCGTCGGGTTGCCCCGGACCCTGGCCGACCGGACGGGAGCGGCCGCCGCGGATGCCATCGCGGTGGCCGACGACCTGGCCCGGATGCTGGCCAAGTGGGATCGGCGGGTCCCGGTGCGACTGGCCGACGAACGCCTGAGCACCGTCAGCGCGGCCCGGGCCCTGCAGGCGGCCGGTGTACGGTCCAAGCGTCAGCGCTCGGTGATCGATCAGGCCGCAGCGGTGACCATCCTGCAGAGCTGGCTCGACCAGCGCCGGACATCGGGCATGGCGGCCCCGGCGACGGAGGACAACGGTGTCTGACGACTATTCCGCCGCCAAGGCCAAACCCGTGGCGGTCGGGCCGCCGCGCCGCCGGATGAGCCGGACCGAGCGCGCCCGCGACCACCGGCAGCGACGGCGGCGGAACCGGCGCCGGCGGGTGGTCGGCGCCGTGCGCGTCGCGCTGGTCACCATGATGCTCATCGCCGCGGTGTTCCTCGGCTCCAAGCTGTGGCACTCACGCGGCCCCGTGGTCGACTACACCGGCGAGGGCGGCCAGCAGGTGCTGATCGAGGTGCACGAGGGCGACTTCACCACCGCTATCGCCGAAACCATGCTGGGCGCCGGTGTGATCGCCAATGTCAAAACGTTCCTCGACGCCGCGCAGGGCAACGCCGCCATCGCGGCGATCCAGCCCGGCTTCTACCGGTTGCGGGCCGAGATCCCTGCCGTTACCGCGGTACAGCAGCTCACCGACCCGGCGAACCGGGTGGGCAAGCTGGTGATCCCGGAGGGTCGCCAACTCGACGACACCACCGACATGAAGACCAACGCCGTGACACCGGGAGTGTTCACGCTCATCGCTCAGGCCAGCTGTCTGGATCTCAACGGCGATCGCCACTGCCTCACGCCGCAGGAGTTGCGGCGGGCCGCGGAGACGGAGACGCCGGAGGCGCTGTCGGTGCCGGACTGGGCCTTTGGGCCGGTGACCAGGATGGGCCGCGACCACCGCCGCATCGAGGGGCTGATCACGGCGGGCACCTGGAACGTCGACCCGACCGCGCCGGCACCGGTCGTGCTGTCGAAGGTGATCGGCCAGAGCGCCGCGGAGTTGGCCAAGACCGGACTGCCCGCCATCGCCGAGCAATTGGGTATGACCCCCTACGAGCTGTTGATCGTGGCCTCGCTGGTGCAACGCGAAGCCCTGCCGCACGACTTCGCCAAGGTGGCCCGGGTCATCGACAACCGCCTCAACGAGCCCCAGCGCCTGGAGTTCGACTCGACGGTCAACTATCCGCTGGACCGCCAGGAGGTGGCCACCACCGACGCCGACCGGGCCAAGCTGACACCGTGGAACACCTACGCCGCCGAGGGACTGCCGGCCACCCCGATCTGTTCACCGGGAGTGGAGGCCCTGCGAGCCGCCGAGCACCCGGAACCGGGCGACTGGCTGTACTTCGTCACGATCGACAAGGACGGCACCACCTTGTTCACCCACAACTATCAGCAGCACTTGAACAACATCGAGATGGCTCTGGGCAACGGTGTCCTCGACAGCTCCCGCTGACCCGCGGCCACGCAAGGCGGCCGTGCTGGGATCGCCGATCGCGCACTCCCGGTCGCCGCAACTGCACCTGGCGGCCTACCGGGCGTTGGGGCTGCGGGGATGGACGTATGACCGCATCGAGTGCGACGCCGAGCGGTTGCCGGCGCTGGTATCGGGACTCGGGCCAGAATGGGTCGGCGTGTCGGTGACCATGCCGGGCAAATTCGCCGCGCTGGCCTTCGCCGACGAGCGCACGCCGCGCGCCGAGCGGATCGGCTCGGCCAACACCCTGGTTCGCATCCCGACCGGCTGGCTGGCCGACAACACCGACGTCGACGGGGTCAGCGGGGCGCTGGGATCGGTCGGACAGGTTTACCGGGAGGCGATCGTGCTGGGGTCGGGCGGTACCGCCCCGGCCGCCGTGGTGGCGTTGACCGACCTCGGGGTCAGCGGTATCACGGTGGCCGCCCGCAACCCCGACAACGCCGCGCGGCTGGTGGCGCTGGCGACCCAAGTCGGTGTGCCGGCACGCTATTGCGCACTCGACGAGGCCGGGCTGGCCGAGGCCGCCGCGTCGGCATCGGTGACGGTCAGCACCCTGCCTGCCGAGGTCGCAGCCCGGTACGCGCCGGTGCTGGCCGGGGTGCCGGTGCTGCTGGACGCGATCTATGACCCGTGGCCGACACCGCTGGCGGCGGCGGTCACCGCGGCGGGTGGAACCGTGATCAGCGGCCTGCAGATGCTGCTGCACCAGGCGTTCACCCAAGTCGAGCTCTTCACCGGCCGGCCCGCGCCCCGGGCGGCGATGACTTGCGTGATCGCCGACCCGGCCTGAGCATGGCGCCGTGGAGCAGGCGGCGGCGGTTGTGGTGCTGGTGTGGCTGGCACTGCTGAGCGGCTATGACATCGCAGCGCGCCGGTTGCCGAACTGGCTGACGCTGCCCGCGGCGGTGCTGGTGCCGGCTGTGGCGGCCGGGGCCGGGCGGGGATCCGCGGCGCTGGCCGGGGCGGCGGCGCTGGCGCTGGTCTACCTGGCCGTGCATCTGATCTCCCCGGCCGGGCTGGGCGCCGGTGACGTCAAACTCGCCGTCGGGCTCGGCGCACTGACCGGTTCCTTCGGCGCCGACGTGTGGTTGCTGGCGGCGTTGTCCGCACCGCTGTTGACCGGGTTGTGCGGACTGATCGCCGCGTGCGCACGCCGGGGACCGACCGTTCCGCATGGGCCATCGATGTGCCTGGCCAGCGCGGTGGCGGCGGGCCTGGGAATGTTCTGAGGACGCCGTAGCGGGGCGAAATGGCGAGGTGGCCGACGTTGCGGGAGCGAGAGCGAACACAAATTAACGCCGTGGTTAGCCTTGACAGGAAACGTTTGCCCCTCAGCCCATTATTAGGTAATATCGGAGTTCTGAATTGTGCTGATCGGGAAGTGACGCTGATCTGGCCTGACCATGAGGGGGTGGTGACCGTGAAGCGAGCAGTAATCGGGGGCGTGGCCGCTGCCGCGGTCATCGTCGGCGGCACCGTGCTGGCCACCAATATGGCTTCACCGTCCCTGCCCGACGTGCAGGTTCCGGCGGTGGCGCTGTCCAGCGCCGAAGGAACCGACGCCACCGTACAGTGGCTGGACCTGTTCGCGCAGACTTCCGCCGCCAATGCCGACGCGTTCGGCGGGTATCTGCTGGACCCGACCTCGGCGGTTCCGCCCGGCGAATCTCCGCTGGTGCTGATCGACCCGGAGACCTCCGCCGAGGACTTCGACCGGATCCTCGACGGCGTGGTCGGCAACGTGGGCAGCCAGCTCAATGCGGTGACCTCGCCCAGCAACGGGCCCGACGCGGTCACCTACCTGATCCTCAAGAACGGTTCCTGACCCCCTTCCGGGTGACGAGCCGGGGCGATGCCCCGGCCGTCGCTGCGTTGAGCCGGCGGTGTGCCGAACCGTAGAATCCGCCAAGCCCGGGCACCCAGCACCGGCATGGGAAGATGGGACACGTGTTGCGTTGGATAACCGCCGGGGAATCGCACGGTCGCGCGCTGGTCGCCGTGGTCGAGGGCATGGTCGCCGGAGTGGCCGTCACCTCGGCTGACATCTCGACCCAGTTGGCCCGCCGCCGCCTCGGCTACGGCCGTGGCGCTCGGATGAAGTTCGAGGCCGACGCCGTCACCGTGCTGTCCGGGGTCCGGCACGGTGTCACCTTGGGCGGCCCGATCGCCGTGGAGATCGGCAACACCGAGTGGCCCAAGTGGGAGACGGTGATGTCGACCGACCCGGTCGACCCGGCGGTACTCGACAGCGAGGGCGGTGCTCGCAACGCGCCACTGACCCGCCCTCGACCCGGCCACGCCGACTACGCCGGCATGCTCAAATACGGCTTCGACGACGCCCGCCCGGTGCTGGAGCGGGCCAGCGCGCGCGAGACGGCCGCCCGGGTCACCGCCGGAACGATCGCGCGGGCGTTCCTGGACCAGGCGCTGGGCGTGCAGGTGATCTCCCACGTGATCTCGATCGGCGCGTCCGACCCCTACGACGGTCCGGTGCCGCAGCCCGAGGATCTGGCCGCCATCGACGCCAGCCCGGTCCGTGCTTACGACCGGCAGGCACAGGAATCCATGATCGCCGAGATCGAGGCGGCCAAGGCCGACGGCGACACGCTGGGGGGCGTGGTGGAAGTGGTGGTCTCAGGCCTGCCGATCGGCCTGGGGTCCTTTATCAGTGGCGACGATCGCCTGGATGGCCAACTGGCCGCGGCGATCATGGGCATCCAGGCCATCAAGGGTGTCGAAATCGGAGACGGTTTCACCACCGCCCGCCGGCGCGGCAGCGCCGCCCACGACGAGATGCACCCGGGCCCCGACGGTGTGGTTCGCTCCACCAACCGTGCCGGCGGGCTGGAGGGCGGCATGACCAACGGCCAGCCGCTGCGGGTGCGCGCGGCGATGAAGCCGATCTCCACCGTTCCGCGGGCACTGGCCACCGTCGACATGGCCACCGGCGACGAAGCGGTCGCGATCCATCAGCGCTCCGACGTGTGCGCCGTCCCGGCCGCGGGAGTGGTGGCCGAGGCCATGGTGGCGTTGGTGTTGGCCCGCGCGGCGCTGGCCAAATTCGGCGGCGACTCGCTGACCGAAACCCGGCGCAACATCGAGGCATACCGGCGTTCGGTGGCCGAACGCGGGTCGGTGGGCGGCCAGGCCCGGGCATCGGGGTAGGCGTGACGCCCAGAGCGGTTCTGGTGGGATTGCCCGGCGCGGGCAAATCCACCATCGGACGGCGCCTGGCCAAGGCGCTCGGCGTCGAGATGCTCGATACCGACGCCGCCATCGAGGCCCGCGCCGGGCGGAGCATCGCCGACATCTTCGCCACCGACGGCGAACAGGAGTTCCGCCGTATCGAGGAGGAAGTCGTGCGCGCGGCGCTGGCGGATCACGACGGGGTGCTGTCACTGGGCGGGGGAGCGGTCACCAGCCCCGGGGTGCGCGAAGCACTGGCCGGGCATACCGTGGTGTTCCTCGAGATCAGCGCCGCCGAGGGAGTCCGGCGCACCGGCGGCAGCACGGTACGGCCGCTGCTGGCCGGGCCGGGCCGGGCCGAGAAGTTCCGCGAGTTGATGGCGCAACGAGTGCCGCTCTACCGGCGCCTCGCCACGATCCGGGTCAACACCAACCGGCGAAATCCGGGCGCGGTGGTGCGCTATATCGTGTCCCGGCTGGAGGCGACCGCGCCGGGCGGCAAGGCCACCCGGCCTGCCCGGGTACAGCCACCGGCGGCGCCCACCGGCTCACCGCCCACCCCGGCCACGCTGGCCGCACGACAGACCGGAGGACGCAAGTGACCCAGATTCCCGAGCCGATCACCGTGACGGTGGCCACCGACCCGCCGTACCCGGTGGTGATCGGCAAAGGCTTGCTCGGTGATCTCGCCGATCTGCTCGCCGGCCGCAACAAGGTCGCGATCCTGCATCAGCCGACGCTGGAGCAGACCGCCGAGGGGATCCGAACGTACCTGTCCGACAAGGGTATCGAGGCGCATCGCATCGAGATCCCCGATGCCGAGGACGGCAAGTCGCTGCAGGTGCTGGGCTTCATCTGGGACGTGCTGGGACGGATCGGGCTCGACCGCAGAGACGCCCTGGTGAGTCTGGGCGGAGGCGCCGCCACCGACGTGGCCGGTTTCGCGGCGGCCAGCTGGCTGCGCGGCGTCTCGATCGTGCATGTGCCCACCACACTGCTGGCGATGGTGGACGCCGCGGTCGGCGGCAAGACCGGCATCAACACCGAGGCCGGCAAGAACCTCGTCGGCGCGTTCCACCAGCCGGCGGCCGTCGTGGTCGATCTGGCCACCCTGGAGACGCTGCCGCAGCGCGAGATCGTCGCCGGTATGCCCGAGATCGTCAAAGCCGGTTTCATCGCCGATCCGGTGATCCTCGACCTCATCGAAGCCGACCCGAAGGCCGCTATGGACCCGGCCGGGGAGGTGCTGGGTGAGCTGATCCGGCGCGCGATCACCGTCAAGGCCGAAGTCGTCGCCGCCGACGAGCGGGAGTCGGGCCTGCGCGAGATCCTCAACTACGGCCACACCCTCGCGCACGCGATCGAGGCGCTGGAGCACTATCAGTGGCGCCACGGCGACGCGGTGTCGGTCGGACTGGTCTTCGCCGCGGAGCTGGCCCGCGTCACCGGGCGCCTCGACGACGAGACCGCCGACCGGCACCGCTCGATCCTGCAGTCGCTGGGCCTGCCGGTGAGCTACTACGAGAGCGCCCTGCCGGCGCTGCTGGAATACATGATGGGGGACAAGAAGAACCGGGCCGGCGTGTTGCGGTTCGTGGTGCTCGACGGCCTGGCCAAGCCGGGCCGGCTGGAGGGGCCTGACCCGATGCTGCTGGCCGCCGCCTACGACGAGGTGGGCCGGCGATTCCGATTGGAGCGACGGTGAACCGGATCAATGTCATCAACGGCCCCAACCTGGGGCGGTTGGGCCGGCGGGAGCCGGATGTCTACGGCGACACCAGCTATGAGGACCTGCAGGCGCTGATCGAGCGGGAGGCCGCCGCGCTGGGTGTGCAGGCCGTGGTGCGCCAGAGCGACAGCGAAGCGCAGCTGCTGGGCTGGATTCACGCCGCCGCCGACGCCGCCGAGCCGGTGATCCTCAACGCCGGTGGTCTGACCCACACCTCGGTGGCGCTACGCGACGCCTGCGCCGAACTGCGGGCACCGCTGATCGAACTACATATCTCCAATGTTCATGCCCGCGAAGACTTTCGACGCCATTCCTACTTGAGTCCGGTCGCCAGCGGCGTGATCGTGGGATTCGGTGTGCGCGGCTATCTGCTGGCGCTGCGCTACTTGGCCGAGTCGTCGGACTGAGCTGACGGGCCGCCCTCGTCGACCGCCGGGATCTCGGTGGTGGCGTCGGCCTGGTCTTCAACGGCCGGGAACTCCTCGGTGGTGAAACCCGCGGCGGGGCCGGCCAATGTCGCGCCGGCGTCGGCCTGGGTGGCAGGAGCGTCGGCTTGCGGTGCGGCGGTGTCGGCGCGGGGCGCGGCCTCGGTCTGGATGGTGTCGGTCTGCTCGGCGGCCACGGCGGGGGCACCGACGGTGGCGAACACGTCCGTCGGGGCAGCCTCGCCCTGGGCGGCCAGGCCGTGGTGGCGGTGCGGCGCCTTCTCGTACTCCTTGTCGACGCGACGGCGTCCCACGGTGACGGCGGCCACCGCCGTGACGAACACCAGCAGCGCGGTGAAGGCCGCGAAGCTGGTCAGCTCGTTGAACAGCGAGCTGACGTAGAGCGCCTTGTCGACCAGCCCGATGATCCACGACACCAGGCCGCTCACCAGCCCGGCGACCAGCCCGGCACCCAGCCAGGTCATGGCGAGGTCGTCGCGCCGGTCCGGGTCGGGGTTCGCGCGGGCGTCGGCGCGGCCATCGGAATAGCCCCACACCACCACGGCGATCGCGAACAAGATCATCAGGATCAGGCTGATCAGGCCGGCCTGGGCCTCGAAGGCGTTGATCAACACCCCCTGGATCATGCGGATGACGACCATCAGCGCTGCGAAGACCAACCCGCGAAGAAACCACTTGCTCATGGGGGCACAGCGTAGCGAGTACCGTCACACCGCGTGACACATTCCTCCCGTCGGCTACGTCTGAGCGCCGCGATCGATGCGGCCGGTTTGGACGCGATGCTGGTCACAGACTTGATCAACGTGCGGTACCTGTCCGGATTCACCGGCTCGGCCGGTGCTCTGCTGGTCTACGCCGACCAGCGGCCCGCGCTGCTGGCGACCGACGGCCGCTACCGCACTCAAGCCGCTCGGCAGGCCCCCGACCTACCGGCTGCGATCGAGCGCGCCGGGGCGAGTCACCTGGTCGGGCAGGCTGCTGCGGCCGGTGTGGGCAGGCTGGGGTTCGAGGCGCACGTGGTCACCGTCGACGGCTTCGACACGCTGGCGGCGGCGCTGTGCGCCGCTGACGGCGCCGTCGCGGGTGCCGAACTGGTTCGGGCCTCGGGTGCGGTGGAGGCGCTGCGGGAGGTCAAGGACGCCGGCGAGGTGGCGCTGTTGCGGTTGGCCTGCGAGGCCGCCGACGCTGCGCTGAGCGCCCTGGTGGAGCGCGGGGGACTGCGGCCGGGCCGTACCGAACGCGAGGTCGCCCGGGACCTGGAGGCGTTGCTGCTCGACCACGGCGCCGACGCCGCCTCCTTCGAGACCATCGTGGCCGCCGGCCCGAATTCGGCGATACCGCACCATCGGCCGACCGAGGCGGTGCTGACGGCCGGTGATTTCGTCAAGATCGACTTCGGGGCGCTGGTGGCCGGCTACCACTCCGACATGACCCGCACCTTCGTGCTGGGCCCACCGGCCGACTGGCAGCAGGAGATCTATCAGGTGGTCGCGGCCGCCCAGCGCGCCGGCCGGGAGGCGCTGCGACCGGGTGCGGCGCTGCGTGACGTCGATGCGGCCGCGCGCGGGGTGATCGCCGACGCCGGGTACGGCAAGACCTTCGGGCACGGCCTGGGCCACGGGGTCGGGCTGCGGATTCATGAAGCGCCGGGAATCAATGCGACGGCCGACGGTACACTGCTTGCCGGTGCTGTGGTGACCGTGGAGCCCGGCGTCTATCTGGCCGATCGTGGCGGCGTCCGCATCGAGGACACGCTCGTGGTCGGCGGTGACTCACCCGCAGCCGCGGGGACGCACCCGGAATTGCTGACTCGGTTCCCCAAGGAACTGACCACCCTCTAGGAGACGTAGGAAACGTGGCCTCAACTGCCGACTTCAAGAACGGACTGGTGCTGGTGATCGACGGCCAGCTCTGGCAGATCGTCGAATTCCAGCACGTCAAGCCGGGCAAGGGGCCGGCCTTCGTGCGCACCAAGCTCAAGAACGTGGTGTCGGGCAAGGTGGTCGACAAGACCTACAACGCCGGGGTGAAGGTCGAGACCGCCACCGTCGACCGCCGGGACGCCACCTTCCTGTACCGCGACGGCGCCGACTTCGTTTTCATGGACAGCGCCGACTACGAGCAGCACCCGCTGCCCGAGGCGATGGTCGGCGACTCGGCGAACTATCTCCTGGAGAGCATGCCGGTGCAGATCGCCTTCCATAACGGGGTGCCGCTGTACCTGGAGATGCCGGTCAGCGTCGAGTTGGAGGTCACTCACACCGAGCCGGGCCTGCAGGGCGACCGCTCCAGTGCGGGAACCAAGCCGGCCACCATGGAGACCGGCGCCCAGATCAACGTTCCGCTGTTCATCAACACCGGAGACAAGCTGAAGGTCGACACCCGCGACGGCAGCTACCTGGGCCGGGTCAACTCCTGACCATGCCGGAGGGTGGGGAGGCCAAGTCGCCGCGACCCGCGAGGCCCGTCAGAGGACGGCATCAGGCACGCAAGCGCGCGGTGGATCTACTGTTCGAGTCCGAAGCCCGTGGGCTGACTCCGGCGCAGGGCGCCGAGCTGCGGACGGCGCTGGCCAGCGAGCAACCCGACGTGGCAGCACTGCACCCGTACACGGTCACCGTGGCACAGGGCGTGTCCACCCACAGCGCTCATATCGACGACCTGATCACCTCGCACCTGCAGGGCTGGAAGTTGGAGCGACTGCCGGCCGTCGACCGGGCGATCCTGCGGGTGGCGATCTGGGAGTTGCTGCACGCCGAGGACGTCCCGGAGCCGGTTGCCGTCGACGAGGCGGTGAAACTGGCCAAGGAGCTGTCCACCGATGACTCGCCCGGCTTCGTCAACGGCGTGCTGGGGCAGGTGATGCTGGTGACACCGCAACTGCGGGCGGCATCGCAGGCCGTCCGGGAAGCGGCTGCGCCGCCCGCGCCTGTCGCCACCGAGCCCGAGGCCGGCTCCGAGGAGTGACCGGTCTCAGTGCCGCGGCGGGCAACTGCCCTGCGGACCGCGCGCGACGCACCGGACGATCTCGCCGTCGCGGTCGTGCAGGCACCACAGGAAGAAGGCATCGCCGATCTTGTTGACGCCCTCGAACGGGCGGGCCGTCGCCTCGCCGTCACCGATGACGACCGACTCGTCCTGTGTTGCAGCGACGCAGTCCGCGGCCGAAAGACGTTCGCAGGCTTCCTCGGCGGTCTGCGCACCGGCCAGCGCGGCGGTGTAGGCGTCGATGTTGGCTATATCACCCACCCTTCCGACGCTACTCACCACGGCGCCGTTCTGACATGGCCTTTGGCTTCCGGATCGTAGGGCCTTAGACCCTTGCCAGCCGTGCACCGGCGGCGGCGAAAGCACCCCGCAGGCGCGCCGAACCGGCACACTGGCCCTATGAACTCACGCGGCGACATGGGAAATCGACGGTTACGGGTCTCGGCGCTGGCGGCGGTGGCGAACCCGTCGTATTCGCGGGTGGACACCTGGAACCTGCTCGACGACGCCTGTCGGGAACTGGCCGCGGTTGACCGCGCCGGCCTGGACAGCACTCACCATGCCGCGCATGTGAAGCGCTTGATGCACCGCCTCGGCGCGTTCGAGCGGTACTGGCTGTTTCCGGGTGCGGCGCGGTTGGCGACGTTCCGCGGTTACCTCGAGGCGATGGCGACGGTGTCGCTCAGCGAGCAGGTCTCGCTGGTGGTGCGGTTGTTGTCGGACTACGGCGACCGCGCGGCGTTGTTCGATCTGAGCTCGCCGCTCTCAGAACAGGAACTGGTGGCTCAGGCTCGCCAGCAGCAGTTCTACACCGTGTTGCTGGCGGACGATTCGCCGCAGGAGGCTCCCGAGAGCCTGGCGGAAAGTCTCCGTGCGCTGCGAAAGGTCGACGACGAGGTGCAGGTCGAGTTGCTGGTGGTCTCGAGCGTGGAGGACGCCGTCACCGCGGTCGCGCTCAACGGCGAGGTCCAGGCTGCGATCGTGCGGCATGATCTGCCGCTCCGTTCGCGTGACCGGGTGCCGCTGATGACCACGTTGCTGGGCGTCAGCGACGACGCCGGAGTAGTCGACTGCGGCCGCGACGCCGTCGAATGCGGGGAATGGATGCGGCTGCTGCGGCCGCACATCGACCTGTACCTGCTCACTGATGAGTCGATCGCCGCTGACACCGAGGAGGAGCCGGACATCTACGACCGGACCTTCTACCGGCTCAACGATGTCACCGACCTGCACAGCACCGTGCTTGCCGGCATCCGGAAGCGCTACTCCACACCGTATTTCGATGCGTTGCGGGCCTATGCGGCCGAGCCGGTAGGCCAGTTCCACGCGCTTCCGGTGGCTCGCGGCGCCAGCATATTCAACTCCCGTTCGCTGCAGGACATGGGAGAGTTCTACGGCCGCAACATCTTCATGGCCGAGACTTCATCGACATCCGGCGGGCTGGATTCGCTGCTCGACCCGCACGGCACCATCCGGGTCGCGATGGACAAGGCCGCAAAGACCTGGAACGCCGACAACACCTATTTCGTCACCAACGGGACCTCGACGGCAAACAAGATCGTCGGGCAGGCACTGACCCGGCCGGGCGACATCGTGCTGATCGACCGGAACTGCCACAAGTCGCATCACTACAGTCTGGTGCTGGCCGGTGCGTACCCGATGTATCTGGATGCCTATCCGCTGGCGCCGTTCGCGATCTACGGTGCGGTGTCGCTGCAGACCATCAAGCGCGCGCTGCTGGACCTGGAGGCGGCCGGGCAGCTGCACCGGGTTCGGATGATCTCACTGACCAACTGCACCTTCGACGGCGTGGTCTACAACCCACAGCGGGTGATGGAGGAGATCCTGGCGATCAAGCCGGACATCTGCTTTCTGTGGGACGAGGCCTGGTACGCCTTCGCGACCGCCGTACCGTGGGCCCGGCAGCGCACCGCGATGGTCGCCGCCGAACGCCTGGAAGCCATGCTCTGCTCACCCGACTACGCCGAGGAATACCAGGCGTGGCGTGCCTCTATGGAGGGCATCGACCGCTCCCGGTGGAGCGAGCATCGGTTGTTGCCCGACCCCTCGGCTCGAGTGCGGGTCTATGCGACCCACTCCACCCACAAGTCGCTGTCGGCGCTGCGGCAGGCCTCGATGATCCACGTCCGCGACCAGGACTTCAACGCGCTGGCTCGAGACGCGTTCACCGAAGCGTTTCTGACTCACACCTCTACCTCGCCGAACCAGCAGCTATTGGCATCGTTGGACCTGGCTCGCCGACAGGTTGACATCGAAGGCTTCCACATGGTGCGGCGGGTCTACGATATGGCACTGGTGTTTCGCCACCGGGTCCGTAAGGACCGGCTGATCAGCAAGTGGTTCCGCATTCTCGACGAAGACGACCTGGTGCCCGCCCGGTTCCGGGAGTCGACGGTCAGCTCCTATCGCCAGGTTCGCCAGGGTGCGCTGGCGGAGTGGAACGAGGCCTGGCGATCCGACGAGTTCGTGCTCGACCCGACCCGGGTCACGCTGTACATCGGCAAGACCGGGATGAACGGCTACGACTTCCGCGAGAAGATCTTGATGGAGCGCTTCGGCATCCAGATCAACAAGACTTCGATCAACTCCGTGCTGCTGATCTTCACCATCGGGGTGACCTGGTCGTCCGTGCACTACCTGCTCGACGCGTTACGCCGGGTCGCCGGCGAACTGGACCATGCCTGGGAGGCGGCCAGCATCGACGACCGGGCGCTGCAGCAGCGCAAGGTGGTGGAGATCACCGAGGATCTGCCGCCGCTTCCGGACTTCAGCGAGTTCGACCACGCGTTCCGGCCCGACGGCGCAAGCGGATTCGGTGATATGAGGGCGGCGTTCTACGGCGGCTACGAGGAGTCCGATCGCGAGCACGTCCTGCTCGGCGACGCCGGCCGCCGGGTCGCCGACGGCAAGACCCTGGTGTCGACCACCTTCGTCGTGCCGTACCCGCCCGGCTTCCCGGTGCTGGTCCCCGGACAGGTGGTCTCCAAAGAGATTCTGTACTTCCTGGCCGAACTGGACGTCAAGGAGATCCACGGCTACAACCCCGACCTGGGGTTGGCGGTGTTCACCCAGGACGCCTTGGCGCGTATGGCAACTTCTCCGCGGGCGTGCGCGTCCCCGGCCGACACGCCGTCCTGAAACCCGTTTCGGCGCACGCTCGGCGCACGCTTACCGGCGGTGCGCCTCGTGCCAGGCACGCAGGATGTCGCCGGCGACCCGGCCCCGGCTCGACACCGAAAAGCCGTTCTGCTTGGCCCACGCACGCAGTTCGGCATTGTCCGGCTGGGAGGGCGGCTCGAACACCGGCGCTGCAGCTGCGTCATCGCCGAGCCAGGTATGCGCGGCAGCCAGGTAGCGGTAAGTGTATTCCTGTGCCAGTTTCCGCGTTTGGCAGAACACGATCGGCACGGTGGGGAAGGCGACCTGCAGTTCGGCCAGGGCATCGGCGACCTTGGCGGGGTTGGCGAAGGTCAGTGTGAAGATCTCCGAGTAGCGGTCTTCGACGACGACGGCCGCCCGCGGCAAGGCGGACAGCTCGGTGAGTTGGTATTTCAGTGAGCCCTTGACGAGGCTGGACGCCAGGTCCGACAGGGATTTCCGTTCCACCGCTGCAACCAGCCGCTGGCCGGCGAAGATGCCGTAGTCACCGCACGCCAATGCGCCGCGAGTGGCGGTCACCGGTTTGTCGCTGAACGTGTAGGGGTAGCGCTCATGAGCGTCGACGACGATCGCCAGGTCCGCGATACCACCGGCGCGGGCGGTGGGCGTGCGCACTCCCGGGCGCGACTGCTTGCGCGTCTTGGGACTCTGCCAGAACACCATCTGCCGGCCGCGGGCCATGGTGTGGACAAGTTGTGACCGGTTCTCCCGGGACCGGTCGGCGACCACATCGATGGCGGCGCCGCGGCGACTGCAACTACGCAGCGCGACCCGGTCGACGATCACCGGGTCAGCGGGCCAATCGGCGATGTCGAGTCGGTGGCAGTACAGCCCTTTGGTACGCGGCCATACATCCGACGTCGCGAATATCAGCCCGCCGCCCAGTGGCAGCCGGATCAGATAGGGCAGTCGAGAGTCCGGATTGGGATTGGTGGCGATGAGCAACTCCACAACCGACGACGTTAGCGGCTGGTTTTCCTCACCGCGATTGTTTCCCGGGCCACCGGTGCCGTTGCGGCGCATTGGCGCCTCCGCGACCGGTTTCCGCTGGCAGCCGGGCGCAGGCGAGTGGCGCAATGCGGCAAACCGCTGGTCAGCAGAGTTTCGCGGCGCTGTCATCCGGCGCCGGTGGACCCTTAGCGTGTCTGCATGGCCGAAGCCCGTGTCGCAGTCCAACCGAACCGCCGCGCGGACCGGGCGCGGCAGGTCGCCGACGTGCTGCGCCACCAGATCCACGCCGGCGCCTACGCCGGCGGGCTGCCCGGCGAAACGGAAATCGCTGACGAATTCATGGTGTCCCGCAACATCATTCGCGAGGCACTGAGCGCACTGAAGGCCGAGGGCCTGATCAGCCGGGGACCCCGAACCGGCACCCGGGTGGCGCAACACAAACACGACCACGGGCTGGACCTCCTGCTCGGTCTGCAGGAGACCTTCGACGGCCACGGCCAGGTGCGCAACGAGGTGCGGGTGGCAACGGTTGTCTATGCCCCGCCCTCCATCGCCCGGCGACTGTTACTCGACGCCGGCGCACCGCTGGTGTTCATCGAACGGCTGCGATACCTCGGTGATGTGCCGCTGAGCCTGGATCAGACCTATCTGCCGGCCGATATCGGCGACGCCGTGCTGGCCCATCCGCTGGAGGACAGCGACCTGTTCCCGCTGATCGAGCAGATCAGCGGGCAGCGACTCGGCGATGCCACGCTGGCGCTGGAGGCCATCCCGGCAGACCCGCACTCGGCGGCCATTCTGCAGCTGGCCGACGGTGCGGCCCTGCTGATGCTGGAGCGGCTCACCAGCTTTGAGGACGGCAGACCGGTCGACCTCGAATACATCCGGATGCGCGGTGACCGGGTCACCATGCGCGGAAGTCTGACAAGGAGCAATCCATGACGCTGGTCAGCAGCCGTTCCGACGTCCCGGTGACCATCGACGAGTCGCTGTGCATCACCGGGTGCACGCTGTGCGTCGACATCTGCCCGCTGGATTCGCTGGCGATCAACCCGGACAACGGCAAGGCCTTCATGCACGTCGACGAGTGCTGGTATTGCGGGCCGTGTGCGGCGCGCTGCCCGACCGGTGCCGTCACCGTCAACATGCCCTATCTGCTTCGCTGAACATAGTGACCACCAAGGTGTTTCATGAAGAAGACCCTGATCCTGCTGGCGTGCAGCCTGGTATTCGCCGGGTGCTCGCTGGATTCCGCGCCGGCGGGTGATTCCGTCGACGTGGTCGTGGGCTACCA
This sequence comes from Mycolicibacter algericus DSM 45454, assembly GCF_002086455.1. GTDB lineage: Bacteria > Actinomycetota > Actinomycetes > Mycobacteriales > Mycobacteriaceae > Mycobacterium > Mycobacterium algericum. Next base: position 87,936 of record NZ_MVHC01000006.1, on the reverse strand, counting down.
GTCCAAGACCATCAACACCGCTACCGCCGGCACGCTGCTGCGCGCCCGTGGCTATCTGGAACGCCGGCTCGCCGACATCACCGCCCGGACCGGCACCCGCTACCGGGTCGACTGGCAGGACTACGACACCGGGGCGCCGATCACCGCACAGATGCTCGCCGAGAAGATCGATATCGGCTCGATGGGCGACTATCCGATGCTGGTCAACGGCGTCCGAACCCGGGACAGCGAGCAGGCCCGCACCGCGATCGTCTCGGTGACCGGCTACCAGCCGGCCGGTGCGCTGAACATGGTGGTGGTGGCGCCGGATTCGCACGCCGACACCCTCGCAGACCTGGCCGGGGCCAGAGTGTCGGCCAGTGTGGGCTCGGCGGGCCACGGCACCTTGCTGCGCGCGCTGGCCGGTACCGGGGCGCAAGTCGAGGTGCTCAACCAGCAGCCACAGGTCGGTGCCTCGTCCCTGGAGTCCGGGCAGGTACAGGGCCTGTCGCAGTTCGTGGCCTGGCCCGGCCTGCTGGTCTACCAGGACCGGGCCAGATTGCTCTACGACGGCGCCGAACTCAACCACCCGACCCTGCACGGGGTGGTGGTGCGTCGCGGCTATGTGCGATCGCACCCGGAAGTGCTCGACGCGTTTCTGCAAGCACAGCTGGATGCCACCGACTTCCTGAACCGCAAGCCGCTGGAGGCGGCCCGGATCGTTGCCGAGGGCAGCGGGCTGCCGCAGGAGGTTGTCTACCTCTATAACGGGCCGGGCGGAACATCGTTCGACACCACCGTCAAACCGGCGTTGGTCAAGGCGTTGAAAAACGATGTGCCCTATCTGAAGTCGATCGGTGATTTCACGGGCCTGGACGGTTTCGACATCGACCGGTTCATCGACGACGGGCCGCTGCGGGCGGCGTTCGCCGAGCGCAAGCTGGACTACAACAAGGCGGTCGCCGCCCTGGACAAGCCCGCGACGACCGGTGGCGAACTCTGGCTGCAGGGCTCGGAGACAACGGTGGGCGTGGCCGATCCCGACCAGCTGTTGCAGGCCGTGCGGGCAGCGACCGCCCGCGGCGATCGTGTCCGTGCGGCGTATGTGCACGACGCCGAACTGGGCACCCGCTGGTTCGCCGACAAGTCGGCGTGGGTCCGCGACAACGGGCACCACCTGGCCTTCGACACCGTCGCGGGGGCGCGGCGCTATGCGGCCGCGCATCCGGGCAGCACCGTGGTGGACTACCAGCAGGCGCTGGCGGCCGCGGCATGACCGCGGTGATCACCGGTGGCCCCGCGGTGTCGGCAACGGTCGATGCAGCGCCGCGCCGGCATGCCTCGGTGCGACGGTCCTGGCTGCTGCGCCTGGCGTCGGTCGCCGCCGCGGTCGGGCTGTGGCAGCTGCTGACCGCGGCCGACGTGCGCTGGTGGCTGCGATTCGACACCCTGCCCACCGTCGACGAGGTCTTCGCCACCCTGGTGCGCCGGCTGGGCACCGAGGCGTACTGGCTGGACCTGGCCCAGTCACTGGTCCGGATTCTGACCGGATTCGGCCTGGCCGCAGTCGCCGGGGTAGCCACCGGCATCCTGCTGGGCCGCTCCCGGGTCGCCGCGGACGTACTGGGACCGATCACCGAGCTGATCCGGCCCATCCCCGCGATAGCCGTCGTGCCGGTGGCGATCCTGCTGTTCCCGGCCGGCGAACAGGGCATCGTGTTCATCACCTTTCTGGCCGCCTATTTCCCGATCCTGGTCAGCACCCGGCATGCGGTGCGCGCGCTGCCGACGCTGTGGGAGGACTCGGTCCGCACGCTGGGCGGCGGCCGGTGGGATGTGTTGAGCCAGGTGGTGTTTCCCGGGATCCTGCCGGGGGTTTTCGGCGGCCTGTCGGTCGGGATGGGCGTGTCGTGGATCTGCGTGATCTCCGCGGAGATGATCTCCGGGCGCCTCGGTATCGGCTACCGCGCCTGGCAGGCCTACACGGTGCTGGCCTACCCCGATGTCTTCGTCGGGATCATCACCATCGGCGTGCTGGGTTTCGCGACGTCGGCGGCGGTGGAGGTGCTCGGGCGCCGGCTGACCCGCTGGTTGCCGCGCAGCGAGGAGTACGCGCGATGACCGCGGGCATGAGCCTCACTTTGGAGCGGATCCGGCTGTCCTACACCGATTCCCCGGTGATCGACGAGCTGAGCCTGGCGGTGCGCCCCGGCGAGATACTGGTGCTGACCGGACCGTCCGGCTGCGGCAAGTCGACGGTGCTGCGCGCCCTGGCCGGACTGCTGACACCCGATCGCGGCCGAGTGCTGGCCGACGGCGCCACAGTGGCCACCACCTCGGGGGAGAGGGCGATGGTGTTCCAGGACAACGCGCTGCTGCCGTGGCGGTCGGTGCGGTCCAACATCGAGCTGGCGCTGCGGCTGCGTGGTGTGCCGCGCAGCGGGCGCCGGGCACAAGCCGATCGGTGGATCACCGAGCTGGGCCTGAGCGGGTTCGGCGACTATCTGCCCAAGAGCCTCTCCGGCGGGATGCGGCAACGCGTGCAGTTGGCCCGGGGACTGGCCGGCGCTCCCCGTGCGGTGTTGATGGACGAGCCGTTCGGCGCCCTGGACAGCGCGACCCGCGCCGCGATGCAGGCACTGCTGATCGAGGCCTGGCGTACCCACCCGACCACGATCGTGTTCGTCACCCATGACGTCGACGAGGCGCTGGCGCTCGGCGACCGGGTGGCGGTCCTGGGCCGCGCCGGGCAGCCACTGCGGGCGCTGGCCGATGTTCCCGAGCCGCGCAGCGCGCGGCCCGAGCCCGCGTTGCGCGCCGAACTTCTTTCCGCATTGGACTATTCATGATCGAGATACCGGATGCCTCCCAGCCGCTGCGGCTGGACTGCGACGTGCTGGTGATCGGCGGCGGCACCGCGGGCACCATGGCCGCCCTGACCGCCGCCGAGCACGGTGCCCGGGTGCTGCTGCTGGAAAAGGCGCACGTGCGGCACTCCGGCGCCTTGGCGATGGGCATGGACGGAGTCAACAACGCCGTTATTCCCGGCAAGGCCGAACCCGAGGACTACGTCGCCGAGATCACCCGTGCCAACGACGGAATCGTCAACCAGCGCACCGTGTATCAGACCGCCACCCGCGGCTTCGCGATGGTGCAGCGGCTGGAGCGCTACGGCGTGAAGTTCGAGAAAGACGAGCACGGCGAGTATGCGGTGCGCCGCGTACACCGCTCCGGTTCCTATGTGTTGCCGATGCCCGAGGGTAAGGACGTCAAGAAGGCGCTCTACCGCGTGCTGCGGCAACGCTCCATGCGCGAGAAGATCCGCATCGAGAACCGGCTGATGCCGGTACGCGTGCTCACCCGGGACGGCCGAGCGGTCGGCGCGGCCGCATTGCACACCCGCACCGGCGAGTTCGTCGCCGTCGGCGCCAAGGCGGTGATCCTGGCCACCGGGCCGTGCGGGCGCCTGGGGCTGCCGGCCTCGGGCTACCTGTACGGCACCTACGAGAACCCGACCAACGCCGGTGATGGCTACTCGATGGCCTATCACGCCGGCGCCGAGCTCTCCGGCATCGAGTGCTTCCAGGTCAACCCGTTGATCAAGGACTACAACGGGCCGGCCTGCGCCTATGTCGCCAACCCGTTCGGCGGCTATCAGGTGAATGCGCTGGGGGAGCGCTTTGTCGACTCCGACTACTGGTCCGGACAGATGATGGCCGAGGTCAAATCCGAGATCGACTCCGCCCGAGGGCCGATCTACCTCAAGGTGTCGCACCTGCCCGACGAGACGCTGTCGGCGCTGGAGGACATCCTGCACACCACCGAACGGCCCACCCGGGGCACCTTTCACGCCAACCGCGGCCACGACTACCGCACTCACGACGTGGAGATGCACATCTCCGAGATCGGCTTGTGCTCGGGGCATTCGGCGTCGGGGGTGTGGGTCGACGAGCACGCCCGCACCACCGTGGCGGGCTTGTACGCGGCGGGTGACCTGGCCTGCGTGCCGCACAACTACATGATCGGCGCCTTCGTCTTCGGTGATCTGGCCGGCGCGCACGCAGCGTCCACCCTGGCCGGCGTCGCGGCTCCGCAGCAGCTGCCGGCCGACCAGCTCGCCGCTGCCCACGAGCTGATCTACCGTCCGCTGCGCCACCCTGACGGCCCGCCGCAACCGCAGGTGGAATACAAGCTGCGCCGGTTCGTCAACGACTATGTCGCACCGCCCAAGACGGCCGCCAAGCTCTCGCTGGCGGTGCAGACCTTCGAGCGGATGCGCGGTGAGATCGCCGAGATGGGCGCGCGCAGCCCGCACGAGTTGATGCGGGCGGTCGAGGTGTCCTTCATCCGGGACTGCGCCGAACTGGCGGCCCGCTCGTCACTGACCCGCACCGAATCGCGCTGGGGTCTCTACCACGAGCGTGCCGATCTGCCCGGCCGGGACGACAGCCGGTGGGGGTATCACCTCAACGTGCGCAAGGGCTCCGACGGGGAGATGGAATTCCTCAAACGCCCCGTCGCACCGTATTTCGTCGCGGTGCCCGAGCTCGACGGGCTGCCGCCGGCCGACCAGTCGGTGTACCCGGTGTCGCAGCCGCCGCTGCTGGGCGGTCAGGCGCCTGCGACCGCACAGTCCCGGGTCGCGCCGCCGGGCGCCTCGCGCCCGCCGTCGCCTCGGATCGCGGCCGTCGTCGCCTTGGACGAGCCGGCCCTGTCGGACCTCGTCGGTTTTCTTGGCGACCCCGATCCGGCGGTGCGGCGCACCGCGGTCGCCGTGCTGACCGAGCACACCCCCGACGGGTATGAATCCGCGTTGTTCGATGCCCTCGCCGACGACGACGCCGCGGTACGCCGGACCGCCGCCGACGGCGCTCGCGAACTGGTCGAGGTGGTGACGGAGCCGGGCGCGCCCACTGCCCAGCTGCACTCGACAGATCCGGTGGTTCGTGCCTGCGTGCTGTATCTGCTGTCCAGTCGGCGCGTCGGGGACCCCGCGGCCTATCGCGCCATGCTGGCCGACCCCGACCACCGGGTGAGGATCGAGGCGGTGCGGGCACTGGTCTCGGTCGATGATGCACCGGCCGTGGCCACCGCCGCCGGCGACGGCAACCGCGAGGTGCGTATCGCAGCGGCGAACGCGTGCGCGACGCTGGGCACCGGGGCCGACACCGTCCGCGGCCTGATCGGGGACCCGGACCCGCTGGTGCGCGCCGCCGCGTTGGCAGCACTCGGCGAGATCGGTTGCGGCGACGAGGCCATCGCTGTGGTGGTACCGGCCCTGACGGAGTCGGCGTGGCAGGTTCGGGTCGGCGCGGCGCGGGCGCTGGCCGGCGCTTCCGCCGCCGAGGCGGTGCCCCGGCTGACGTTCGCGCTCGAGGATCCGCACCTCGACGTGCGCAAGGCCGCAGTGCTGGGATTGGCACGCTGGGCCGCCTCGGACCGCGCCGCACGTGATGCGTTGGGCATCGCCGTCAAGGACAGCGACGCCGACGTTCGCGCCTATGCGCGTGCAGCACTGCGGGAAGCAGGCGTGCACTCGGGCGGCTAGGTGGTCGACAACGGTGGAAACGGTATGCGGCGCGCGCCGGGATCAGTACCCTGACTCGGCATGGCCAATGCCCCCACAGCCTCCACCAATGCGCGCCTGTCCGTGCAGGACTGGGTGCAGGCCGGCTTCCGCATTCTGGCCGAGGACGGCGTCAAGGCCCTGACCATCGATCGGCTCTGCCGGCGTCTCGGGGTCACCAAGGGCAGCTTCTACTGGCATTTCTCCGACATGAAGACCTACCGGCAGGCGGTGGTCGACACCTGGGCCGCTGTCCGTGACGAGGACCGCGGCGACTTCGATGCGCTGTCGGCGTTGCCGCCGCGCGAGCGACTCTCGCGCATGATGACCTCGCTGGTCGGGCCGCGGCACTGGATGCTGGAACGCGCGATGCGCGAGTGGGCGCGCTCGGAGGACAGCGTCGCCGAAGCGGTGCGCAGCTCGGATCGGCGGGTGCTCAAGGCGGTCCGCCAGGTCTTTCTCGACGACGGCTTCGACTCTGACGCCGCCGACATGCGTGCCAACGCCACGTTCGCCGCGGGGATCGGATTCCTGCACCTGGCCGGCTCGCGCCCGAGCCCGCGGGCGGTAGGCCGGCGCGAACAGTTCCTGGACGTGATGCTGCGACACTGACCGTCCATACCAAAAGGTATGGTACGTTCCCGGGATGACGACACCGCCGGTCACCGCGGACTTCATCGATCGGTTGGCCGACCGCGCGGCGGAGGCCGAAGACCTGCGGCGGCTGCCGGCCGCCACCATCGAGGATTACCGGCGCTCTGGGTTGGCCGGTCTGCTGCTGCCGGCGCGCTACGGCGGTCAACAGGCGGAGTTCGCGGAGATCCTCGAGCCGATCCGGGCCATGGCGCACGGCTGCGCATCCAGTGCCTGGACGCTGGGCTTCTACACCCTGCACAACTGGATGCTGGCGCTCTTCGGCGAGCAGGCCCAGGACGAGGTGTTCGCTTCCGGGCCGGTGCTGTGTCCGGCGCCGTTGGCCCCGACCGGTCGCGGGGTGCCCGACGGCGATGGCATCCGGCTGCGCGGCCGATGGTCCTGGGCGACCGGGGTCGCCAACGCCGACTGGATCCTGGTCGGGGGAATCTGCGGCCCTGACGACGCGCCTTATCCGGCGCTGGTGCTGCTACCGGCCTCCGACATCAGCGTCGAAGACGTCTGGCACACCGCCGGTATGCGGGCCACCGGTTCCAACGACGTCGTCGTCAACGACGTCTGGGTGCCGCAGCACCGGCTGGTCAAGGTCGTCGACATCTATTCGGGCACCGCGCCGGGTGCCGCGCTGCACGACGCCCCGGCATACCGCTGGCCGATGGTGCCGGCGCTGGCGATGGTGGCGGCGATGCCCGCGCTGGGTTCGGCCGAACGGGTAGCCGACCTCTACGCCCAGCGTCTCGGCGAACGGGTGTTGGCCTATTCCGGTGCGGCGCAGAAGAATCAGCCCGCCGCGCAGATCCGACTCGGGGACGCGAGGGTACGGCTGCGCGCGCTGCGAGGGCTGCGCGACGACACGGTGGCCGGCATCCAAGCTGCGGTCAGCAGCGGGGAACGGATCGGCCGAGCCGCCCGGGCGGACGCGCGCGCCGCGGCCGCCCACATCGTGCACGAATCCTGCAGTGTGATCGCCGATCTGCTCGAAGCGTCCGGGGCGAGCGTGCATTTCGTGGACAACCCGCTGCAGCGGATCAAACGCGACGTCGACATCATCTGCGGGCACGTCGTTTTCGACTACGACGTGGCGCGCGAACTGTCGGGCGCGCTGGAGGCCGGAGTGAAGATCTCCCCGATCGCGATGATCTGATCGCGACCTATATCCCCAGGGCGCGATAGGTCCGGCGCACGAACTTCGGTTGCGCGACCCGCAGTTTGCCGACCGAGGTATTGCCGGCCACGGCGACGGCCGCCTCGGTGGACAGCGTCGGGGCGTTCTGGATCAGGTACAGCAGAATGAGATCCGCCGCCGGATCGGCCTGCCACCAGGTGCCGTAGGCGCCCGGCCAGCTGAACGTGCCCGCGCCCCCGGGACCGAAGATCGGCTGGGATTTCGCCGCGTCGGTCACCACCGACAGATTGAGGCCGAATCCGCGGCCGACCCAGAACGGGGCCCCCAGGAACGGATGGCGCTTCTGGGCGGCGGTCAGCTTGTCGGTGCGCATCGCCTGCACCGATTCCGCCGAGAGCACCCGGGTGCCGTCGAACACACCGTCGGCCAACAGCATTCGTGCGAAAGCCAGGTAGTCGTCGGCGGTCGACATCAGCCCGCCACCGGCGTTGGGGAAGGCCGGCATGGTGATCGGCATCGGCCCCATCGCGTCGTCGCGCAGGGTGTCGCCGTCGATGCGATACATGGTGGCGCTGCGCCCGCGCAGCGCGGGGGAGACGCAGAACCCGGTGTCGGCCATCCCCAGTGGCCCGAGAATCCGTTCGTCGAGCACCTGCGGCAGCGGCTTGCCCTCGACGCGGGCCAGCAGCACCCCGAGGACGTCGGTGCCGTGCCCGTAGGTCACCCGCTCGCCGGGCTGATCCACCAAGGGTAAGGCGGCCAGTGCGGTCAGCCAGGGATCCGGACCGCGCCCGAACGGCAGCCGCTGATACTCCCGCGCGATCGGCCCGAGCGTCGAGAAGCCGTAGCCGATGCCGCAGCGGTGCGTCATCAGATCCCCGATCGTCAGCGCTCGCCGGGCCGGGGCGGTGCGATCCAGCGGCCCGGCCGGGTCCACCAGCACGCTGGGCGCGGCGAACTCCGGTAGCCAGTGCGCGATCGGATCGTTCAGCCGCAGCCGGCCCTCGTCGACCAGGCTCATCGCGGCGGCCACGGTGACGGGTTTGGTCATCGAGGCGATCCGGAACACCGTGTCGCGGGTCATCGGCAACTGCGCCCCGACGTCGCGGTAACCGATCTCGTTGACCTGAAGCAGCTTGCCGCGCTGCCAGACGACTGTCACCGCACCGGCCAGCAGGCCGGTGTCGCAGGCCTCGGACAGCGGCGCCCGATTGGGGTCGAGGTTCACCGGCTCAGGCTAGCGGTGACGGGATGCTAGGCTACGCGGCAGTTCGACATCCTTTAACGATCCGTCCCGCGAGGCGGAGAAGGAGGTCCAGCGGTTTCGCATGGGCGCTGCCGGTAATTCCAGCACCGACCGGGAATTGATGTCCTCGGCGGATGTGGGTCGCACGATCTCTCGTATCGCGCATCAGATCATCGAGAAGACCGCCTTGGACGAGGTTCGCGGCGCCGATGATCCCGCCGCGCCACGGGTGGTGCTGCTGGGCATTCCGACCCGCGGAGTCACCCTGGCCGATCGCCTGGCCGCCAAGATCAGCGAATTCTGCGGGGTCGAGGTCGGGCACGGCGCCCTGGACATCACGCTGTACCGCGACGATCTGATGCGCCAGCCGCCGCGGCCGCTGGAATCCACCTCGATCCCGGCCGGCGGCATCGATGATGCGTGCGTGATCCTGGTCGACGACGTCCTCTACGCCGGCCGATCGGTACGTGCCGCCCTCGATGCGCTGCGCGACGTGGGCCGGCCCCGGATCGTGCAGTTGGCGGTGCTGGTCGACCGCGGCCACCGCGAGTTGCCGGTGCGCGCCGACTACGTCGGCAAGAACGTGCCGACCTCCCGCGGTGAGAGCGTGCACGTGCTGCTGGCCGAACACGACGGCCGTGACGCGGTGGTGATCACCCGATGACCGCCAGACACCTGCTGGCGGCCGGCGATCTGAGCCGTGACGAGGCCACCGCGATCCTCGACGACGCCGACAGGTTCGCCCAAGCCCTGGTCGGCCGCGAGGTCAAGAAGCTGCCCACGCTGCGCGGACGCACCGTGATCACCATGTTCTACGAGAACTCCACCCGCACCCGGGTCTCGTTCGAGGTGGCCGGCAAGTGGATGAGCGCCGACGTCGTCAACGTGTCCGCGTCGGGATCCTCGGTGGGCAAAGGGGAGTCGCTGCGCGACACCGCGCTGACCCTGCGCGCCGCCGGCGCCGACGCACTGGTCATCCGGCATCCGGCGTCCGGTGCTGCACAGCTGCTCGCCGAGTGGACCGCAGGCGCCGAGGGAGGCGGTCCGCGGGTGATCAACGCCGGCGACGGCACCCACGAGCACCCAACCCAGGCGTTGCTGGATGCGCTGACGCTGCGGCAGCGGCTCGGAGCGATCGACGGCCGCCGAGTGGTGATCGTCGGCGACATCGTGCACAGCCGGGTGGCCCGCTCCAACGTGCGACTGCTGGCGACGCTGGGCGCGGAGGTGGTGCTGGTGGCCCCGCCGACATTGCTGCCGGTCGGGGTGGCCGACTGGCCGGTGACGGTGAGCCACGACTTCGACGCCGAGCTGCCGGCCGCCGACGCGGTGCTGATGCTGCGAGTGCAGGCCGAACGGATGACCGGTGGCTTCTTCCCCTCGGCGCGCGAGTACTCGGTGCGCTACGGGTTGAGCGAGAAGCGCCGCACCATGCTGGCCGATGACGCGGTGGTGTTGCACCCCGGACCGATGCTGCGCGGGATGGAGATCGCCTCGTCGGTCGCGGACTCGTCGCAATCGGCGGTGCTGCAACAGGTTTCCAACGGCGTACACGTGCGGATGGCGGTGCTGTTCCACCTGCTGGTGGGCAGTCGGTCCGCGGCGGGGCCGGGGGCGGCCGGAGAGGACGAAGCGCCGTGAGCGTGCTGATCCGCGGGGTGCGGTGTTACGGCGAGGGCGACCGGGTCGACGTGCTGGTACAAGACGGCCAGATCGCCGAGATCGGTGCGGACCTCGGTGCCCCGGCCGGATGCGATGTCGTCGACGCACCCGGTCAGGTGCTGCTGCCCGGCTTCGTGGACCTGCATACCCATCTGCGCGAACCGGGTCGCGAATACACCGAGGACATCGAAACCGGTTCGGCCGCAGCGGCACTAGGCGGCTACACCGCGGTGTTCGCGATGGCCAACACCGATCCGGTCGCCGACTCCCCGGTGGTCACCGACCACGTCTGGCAGCGCGGCCAGCAGGTCGGCCTGGTCGATGTGCACCCGGTCGGTGCGGTCACCGTCGGGTTGGGCGGGACGCAACTGACCGAGATGGGCATGATGGCCGCGGGCGCCGCGGGCGTTCGGATGTTCTCCGACGACGGGGTGTGCGTGGCCGACCCGCTGGTCATGCGTCGCGCACTGGAGTACGCCACCGGGCTGGGGGTGCTGGTCGCCCAGCACGCCGAGGAGCCCCGGCTGACCGTCGGCTCGGTCGCCCACGAGGGGCCCAACGCCGCCCGGCTGGGGCTCGCCGGTTGGCCGCGCGTCGCCGAGGAGTCGATCGTCGCTCGCGACGTCCTGCTGGCCCGCGACGCCGGTGCCCGCCTGCACATCTGTCACGCATCCACCGCGGGCACGGTGGAGCTTCTCAAATGGGCCAAGGCGCAAGGTATCTCGGTGACCGCCGAAGTGACTCCGCATCACCTGATGCTCGATGACAGCCGGCTGGCCGACTACGACGGCAGGAATCGGGTCAACCCGCCGCTGCGAGAGGCCGCCGATGCGGCCGCGCTGCGCCAGGCACTGGCCGACGGCGTCATCGACTGTGTGGCCACCGACCATGCTCCGCACGCAGAACACGAGAAGGCCTGCGAGTTCGCCGTCGCCCGGCCCGGCATGCTCGGGCTGGAGACGGCGCTGTCGGTGGTGGTGGCGACCATGGTGGCGCCCGGGCTGCTCAGCTGGCGCGACGTGGCCCGGGTGATGAGCGAACGGCCCGCGCAGATCGTCGGCCTGCCCGACCAGGGCCGGCCGCTGGAGGTGGGCGAACCGGCCAATCTGACCGTGGTGGACCCCGAGGCGAGCTGGGTGGTGGCCGGCGACCGGCTGGCCAGCCGGTCGGCCAACACCCCGTATGAGGCGATGACACTGCCGGGCGCCGTCACCGCGACCCTGCTGCGCGGCCGGGTGACCGCGCGGGACGGGAAGATCCCGGCATGAACACGCCCACGATGGTCGCGTCGCTGATCTTCGCGGTCGTGCTGGTGCTGGTGATCGGGTGGTTGATCCGGTTGATGATGCGCGGCTGGCGCCGGCGGGGGCAGTTGCAGGAAACCCTGATCGGCACGCTGCCCGCGGTGCCCGACATGGTGGGCCCGCCCATCGTGGCGGCCACCCGAGGCCAGTACCTGGGCTGCACGCTCGCGCCGAAGTGGAACGACCGGGTGGTCGCCGGCGACCTGGGTTACCGCACCAAGGCGGTGCTGACCCGCTACCCGGAGGGAATCATGGTGCAGCGCAGCGGCGCCCGCCCGATCTGGATTCCGCAGGATGCGATCCTGGCGGTCCGCACCGAACGCGGTATCGCCGGCCGCGCCATCCCGACCCGAGCCCACGACGGGGTGCTGGCGATTCGCTGGCGACTGCCGTCGGGCACCGAGATCGACACCGGCTTCCGCGCCGACGACCGTTCCGAACACACCCGCTGGCTGGAAGGCGACAACACATGAACCCGCGCGCGGTGCTGGTTTTAGAAGACGGCCGGATCTTCACCGGACGGCCGTTCGGGGCCGTGGGGCAGAGCCTGGGCGAGGCGGTGTTCTCCACCGCGATGTCCGGCTACCAGGAGACTTTGACCGACCCCAGCTACCACCGGCAGATCCTGGTGGCCACCGCCCCGCAGATCGGCAACACCGGCTGGAATCGCGAGGACAGTGAGAGCCGCGACGAGAAGATCTGGGTGGCCGGCTACGTGGTCCGCGACCCGTCGCCACGCGCCTCGAACTGGCGGGCCACCGGAACCCTCGACGAGGAACTGGTGAGCCAGGGCATCGTTGGGGTGGCCGGCGTCGACACCCGCACCGTGGTGCGGCATCTGCGCAACCACGGCGCCATGAAGGCCGGGGTGTTCTCCGGCGATGCGCTGGCCGCACCCGAGGAGTTGGTGGACAGGGTCCGTGAGCAGCCCTCGATGCTCGGCGCCGACCTCGCCGGGCAGGTCAGCACCGATACCGCGTATGTCGTCGAACCCGACGGGGCGCACCGGTTCACGGTGGCCGCGCTGGATCTCGGCATCAAGATCAATACGCCGCGCAACTTCACCCGGCGCGGCATCCGCTGCCACGTGCTGCCCTCATCGGTGGACTTCGCCGCGCTCGCCGACCTCAAGCCCGACGGGGTGTTCCTGTCCAACGGGCCCGGGGACCCGGCCACCGCAGACCGCTTGGTGGCGCTGACACGCGAGGTGATCGGCGCCGGAATCCCGTTGTTCGGCATCTGTTTCGGTAACCAGATCCTGGGCCGAGCGCTGGGCCGAAAGACCTACAAGATGAAGTTCGGGCACCGCGGCATCAACATCCCGGTGATCGACCACGCCACCGGACGGGTCGCGGTGACCGCGCAGAACCACGGATTCGCCTTGGAGGGGCAAGCAGGAGAAGTCTTCAACACCGACTTCGGCCCGGCGGTGGTCAGCCACACCTGCGCCAACGACGGGGTCGTCGAGGGCGTGAAGCTCGCCGACGGCCGAGCCTTCTCGGTGCAATACCACCCCGAGGCCGCGGCCGGACCGCACGATGCGGGACACCTTTTCGACCAGTTCGTCGACCTGATGGAGAACCGATGAGCGCTCGCGGAAAGAAAGGCAGCAAGTAATGCCGCGCCGTACCGACCTGCGCCACGTGCTGGTGATCGGATCCGGACCGATCGTGATCGGCCAGGCCTGTGAGTTCGACTACTCCGGCACCCAGGCGTGCCGGGTGCTCAAGGCCGAGGGCCTGCAAGTGAGCCTGGTCAACTCCAACCCGGCCACGATCATGACCGACCCCGAGTACGCCGACCACACCTATGTCGAGCCCATCACCTGGGAGTTCGTCGAGAAGGTGCTCGCCCAGCAGGCCGAGCGCGGCAACAAGATCGACGCGCTGCTGGCCACGCTGGGCGGACAGACCGCGCTGAACACCGCCGTGGCGCTACACGAGCACGGGGTGCTGGAACGCTACGGTGTCGAGCTGATCGGCGCCGACTTCGAGGCCATCCAGCGCGGCGAGGACCGTCAGCAGTTCAAGGACATCGTCGCCCGGGTCGGCGGCGAGTCGGCCCGCTCCCGGGTCTGCTACACCATGGCCGAGGTCGAGGAAACCGTCGCCGAGCTCGGCCTGCCGGTCGTGGTCCGGCCCTCCTTCACCATGGGCGGCCTGGGTTCGGGCCTGGCGGCCAGCCTCGACGAGGTGGCCCGGATGGCCGGTGACGGCCTGGCCGCCTCCCCGACGGCCAACGTGCTGATCGAGGAATCCATCTACGGCTGGAAGGAATTCGAGCTCGAGCTGATGCGCGACGGCAACGACAACGTCGTCGTGGTGTGCTCGATCGAGAACGTCGATCCGATGGGCGTGCACACCGGCGACTCGGTGACCGTCGCCCCGGCGATGACACTGACCGACCGGGAGTATCAGCGGATGCGTGACTTGGGCATCGCGATCCTGCGCGAGGTCGGCGTGGACACCGGTGGCTGCAACATCCAGTTCGCGGTCGACCCGGAAGACGGCCGGCTGATCGTGATCGAGATGAACCCGCGGGTGTCACGGTCTTCTGCGCTGGCCTCGAAGGCCACCGGCTTCCCGATCGCCAAGATCGCCGCCAAGCTGGCCATCGGCTACACCCTCGACGAGATCGTCAACGACATCACCGGCGAGACCCCGGCCTGTTTCGAGCCGGCGCTGGACTACGTCGTGGTCAAGGCGCCGCGGTTCGCGTTCGAGAAGTTCCCCGGCGCCGACCCGCGGCTGACCACCACGATGAAGTCGGTGGGCGAAGCGATGTCGTTGGGCCGCAACTTCATCGAATCACTTGGCAAGGTGATGCGCTCGCTGGAGAGCGACCGTGCCGGGTTCTGGACCCAACCCGACCCCGAAGAAGACTCAGCCGACGACGCGCTGCAGCGGTTGCGGGTGCCCACCGAGGGCCGGCTCTACGACATCGAACTGGCGCTGCGACTGGGCGCCACCGTGGAACAGGTCGCCGAGGCGTCCGGGGTCGATCCCTGGTTCGTCGACCAGATCAACGGCCTGGTGGCGCTGCGCGCCGAGGTGGTCGACACCCCGGTGCTCGACGCCGACCTGCTGCGCCGCTGCAAGTACAACGGCCTGTCGGACCATCAGATCGCCGCGCTGCGCCCGGAGTTGGCCGGCGAGGACGGGGTACGGCTGCTGCGGTCACGGTTGGGCATCCACCCGGTGTTCAAGACCGTGGACACCTGCGCGGCGGAGTTCGAATCCAAAACGCCGTACCACTACAGCACTTTCGAGCTCGACCCGGCCGCCGAGACCGAGGTGGCCCCCCAGGACGTCAAACCCAAGGTGCTCATCCTGGGCTCCGGGCCGAACCGGATCGGTCAGGGCATCGAGTTCGACTACAGCTGTGTGCACGCCGCGATCACGCTGAGCCAGGCCGGTTTCGAGACCGTGATGGTCAACTGCAACCCCGAGACCGTCTCCACCGACTACGACACCGCCGACCGGCTCTACTTCGAACCGCTGACCTTCGAGGACGTGCTCGAGGTCTACTACGCCGAGCAGCAGTCCGGTCTGGGCGGTCCGGGTGTGGTGGGTGTCATCGTTCAGCTGGGCGGCCAGACGCCGCTGCGGCTGGCGCAGCGGCTGGCCGACGCCGGCGTACCCATCGTCGGCACCACCCCGGAGGCCATCGATCTGGCCGAGGACCGCGGCGCGTTCGGGGACGTGCTGACAGCGGCCGGGCTTCCCGCTCCGCGCTACGGCACCGCGACCACCTTCGAACAGGCCAAACGGATCGCCGCCGACATCGGCTACCCGGTGCTGGTGCGGCCGTCGTACGTGCTGGGCGGCCGCGGCATGGAGATCGTCTACGACGAGGAGACGTTGCGCGGCTACATCACCCGGGCGGCGCTGCTGACGCCGGAGCACCCGGTGCTGGTCGACCGCTTCCTGGAGGACGCCATCGAGATCGACGTCGACGCGCTGTGCGACGGCACCGAGGTCTACATCGGCGGGATCATGGAGCACATCGAGGAAGCGGGCATCCACTCCGGGGACTCGGCCTGCGCGCTGCCGCCGGTGACGCTGGGCCGCAGCGACATCGAGAAGGTCCGCCGCGCCACCGAGGCGATCGCCCACGGCGTCGGCGTGGTGGGGCTGCTCAACGTGCAGTTCGCCCTCAAGGACGACGTGCTCTATGTGCTGGAGGCCAACCCGCGGGCCAGTCGGACGGTGCCGTTCGTCTCCAAGGCCACCGCGGTGCCGCTGGCCAAGGCCTGCGCGCGGGTCATGCTAGGCGCCACCATCGCCGGGCTGCGGACCGAGGGGCTGCTGGCGGCCTCCGGCGACGGTGCCAGCGTCGGCCCGCACGCCCCGATCGCGGTCAAGGAGGCGGTGCTGCCCTTCCACCGCTTCCGCCGCGCCGACGGCTCGGGCATCGACTCGCTGCTGGGCCCCGAGATGAAGTCCACCGGTGAGGTGATGGGCATCGACCGGGACTTCGGCACCGCGTTCGCCAAGAGCCAGACCGCCGCCTACGGGTCGCTGCCCGCCGACGGCACGGTATTCGTCTCGGTGGCCAACCACGACAAACGGTCGCTGGTCTTTCCGGTCAAACGGCTGGCTGACCTGGGCTTCCGGGTGCTGGCCACCGAGGGAACCGCGGAGATGCTGCGCCGCAACGGTATTCCGTGCGATGTGGTGCGCAAGAATTTCGAGGAGCCGAGCCCGCAGCGTCCGGAGCTGACCGCGGTGGACGCGATCCGGGCCGGCGAGGTCGATCTGGTGATCAACACCCCCTACGGCAACTCCGGTCCGCGCGTGGACGGCTACGAGATCCGCTCGGCCGCGGTGGGTGTGAACATCCCGTGCGTCACCACCGTGCAGGGCGCCGCCGCGGCGGTTCAGGGCATCGAAGCCGGGATCCGGGGCGATATCGGGGTGCGCTCGCTGCAGGAGCTGCACAGCACGCTCGGCGGACACTAGTGGCTCCGGGGTCCGAGGCGTTCGGGACTCGGCTGGCCCAGGCCACGGCGGCCCGCGGCCCGCTGTGCCTGGGCATCGACCCGCACCCCGAACTGCTGACCGCCTGGGGACTGCCGCCGACGCCGGACGGGCTGGCGGCATTCGGCGAGACCTGCGTGGCGGCGTTCGCCGGGTTCGCCATCGTCAAGCCGCAGGTGGCGTTCTTCGAGGCCTACGGATCGGCCGGCTACGCCGTGCTGGAGCGCACCATCGCGGCGCTTCGCGAGGCCGGCGTGCTGGTGCTGGCCGACGCCAAGCGCGGTGACATCGGCTCGACGATGGCCGCCTACGCCGCGGCCTGGGCCGGTGAGTCACCGTTGGCTGCCGACGCGGTCACGGCGTCGCCGTACCTGGGTTTCGGATCCCTGCGGCCGCTGCTGGACACCGCCGCCGCGCACCGGCGCGGGGTGTTCGTGCTGGCCGCCACCTCCAATCCGGAGGGGGCCGCGGTGCAGCGCGCCCGGGCCGGCGACCGCACGGTGGCGCAGTCGATCGTCGATGCCGCCGCCGAAGCCAACCGCGCGGGCCCGCAGCCCGGCTCGGTCGGGGTGGTCGTCGGCGCCACGCTGCGCGAGGTACCCGACCTGAGTGCCCTCGGCGGCCCGGTGCTGCTACCGGGCATCGGGGCACAGGGTGGGCGCCCCGAGGAACTGGCCGGCCTGGGCGGGGCGGCGCCGGGAACGCTGCTGCCGGCGGTCTCCCGTGAGGTGCTGCGCGCCGGCCCCGACGTCGCGGCGCTGCGGGGCGCAGCGGAGCGGATGCGCGACGCCGTCGGTTACCTGGGCGCCGGGTAACGACCCGCGCGCCGGGTATTGCGGGACGTCGCGGCGGCTACCAGAGGAAAGGCATGCCGCCGGCGTTGTCGCCGCTGCGGCCGTCGCCCCCGGCGGCTCCCTGATCGAGGTCGCCGGCGGTGCCGGCGTCGAAACCGCCGCTGAACGGGCCGAGGTTCACGTTGTCGGCGGCATGATCACTCGGCCACAGATTGAAGCTGCCGTCGTTGAGGTCGCCGCCGAACGGGCCGGACTTCGTCTCGGCTCCACCGCCGTTGCCGGCCGTGACCCCGTCGCCTGGATCGGCGGCGGCCAAACCGGCACCGATCGTGCCGACTGCCAGCGCCACCACCCCGGTCACTACCCAGCCGCCAAACCGCTGTGTCTTCATCCCGGCCCCCCTTTTTCGCCATCGAACGGGCGCAACCGCCCACCCGGAAGAAAAACTGTATCCGGAGCGCGCCGGACCGGCAATCATCCATTCTGCTGCCATTCACGCCGTCAATACATTGAGCGGCAACTATTCCGCTTTCTACCGAGCTGACCTGGTGTGACGGTCGATAAATTGCTGACGGTGCTGTCAATTCCCGCCGGAAACTCCGGCAGCCGACCTGTGGTGGCCGCAGTTGGTACGCACAAATACGCGTCCGCTAATCGCGCCCCAATGCCGCGGCCAGCCGAGGCGGAATCTTCGGTTCCGCGAAGCCGCGCTACCACTGCGTCACGATGTCGCGCAAGGCCACCTCGGCCTCGAGCTGACAGGCCATCGCCGCCAGGCCGACCAGGGCGCGCAACATCAGCACATGCGCTGCCGGGATGCCGCGTTTCCACCGGTCGACGCACGTCTCGACACGCCCGACACGCCGCGAGGTGCGAATTCAATGCGCTGAAGATTCGGCCCGTCTCTCAGCTACCCGGCGGGGGTGGGGCCCGGATGCTCCCGTCGGCTGGCGAAATCGATGAAAGCCCTGCTAGAAGCTGTTTCTCGAGGCTGGCTGACACCAATGGCGGCCCTCGGTGGCCGGCCTGGAGGGCGCCGGTCCGGTTCGGTGAGTGGGCCGCGCGCAGCCGCCACACGCTGGGCATTTGTAGCCGGAAACGGGGGGTGGGGTTAGATTTCGTCAGACGGCGTGGGTACGGTCGTCGTCTCTGGCGGGAGTACCCGGCCGGGACATGGAAAACATCGACGTTGTCGATGATGACGAGACGGAGGAATCGTGGCCCTTCCCCAGTTGACCGACGAGCAGCGCGCCGCCGCGTTGGAGAAGGCGGCGGCCGCACGTCGGGCCCGAGCGGAGCTCAAGGACCGGCTCAAGCGTGGCGGCACCAACCTCAAGCAGGTGCTCAAGGACGCCGAGACCGACGAGGTCCTGGGCAAGATGAAGGTTTCCGCGCTGCTGGAGGCGTTGCCGAAGGTCGGCAAGGTCAAGGCGCAGGAGATCATGACCGAGCTGGAGATCGCTCCCACCCGCCGGTTGCGCGGCCTGGGCGACCGGCAGCGCAAGGCGCTGCTGGAGAAGTTCGACTTCTCCTGACCTGTCGGTGAATGCCGGTGGAGGGCCGGACAGCCGACACGCGGGACGCGTGGTGGTGCTGTCCGGCCCATCCGCGGTCGGTAAGTCGAGCCTGGTCCGGTGCTTGCGGGAACGGGTGCCGGACCTGTATTTCAGTGTGTCGGCGACCACCCGGGCGCCCCGTCCCGGGGAGGTCGACGGCGTCGACTACCGGTTCGTGACGCCGGGGGAGTTCGACCGGCTGATCGAGACCGACGCACTGCTGGAGTGGGCCGACATCCACGGCGGCCTGCAGCGATCCGGAACCCCGTCGGCCCCGGTGGCCGAGGCGACCCGAGCCGGCCGGCCGGTGCTGATCGAAGTGGACCTCGCCGGGGCCCGGGCCATCAAGAAGGCCCTGCCGGAGGCCGTGACGGTGTTTTTGGCGCCGCCGGATTGGGACACGCTGCAGGCCAGACTGGTCGGGCGTGGCACCGAATCGGCGGACGTCATGGAACGTCGGCTGGCCACCGCCCGCACCGAGTTGGCCGCGCAAGGCGACTTCGACGCGGTCGTGGTCAACGCTCGATTGGAAACCGCCTGCTCAGAATTGGTATCCTTGCTGGTGGATACCGCACCGGGCGCGGTGTGATCGGTCCGGACAGCGCCAACAGCTTCACCCCAAGCCCCTAAATCGCCAGGAGATTGTCTTACGTGAGTACCTCACAGGCCGACGCGGCCACCATCTCGCCGGCCACCGACGCCGAATTCGACCCGGCGATGATCGGTGGCTACGACACGCCGCTGGGCATCACCAACCCGCCCATCGACGAACTGCTGCAGCGGGCGTCGAGCAAGTACGCCCTGGTGATCTACGCGGCCAAGCGCGCGCGACAGATCAATGACTACTACAACCAACTCGGCGAAGGCATCCTCGAGTACGTCGGGCCGCTGGTCGAGCCCGGTCTGCAGGAGAAGCCGCTGTCGATCGCGCTGCGCGAGATCCACGGCGACCTGCTCGAATACACCGAAGGCGAGTAACAGAGGCCGAGACGGGACGGGTCGGTAGCCGTGGAGCACAAGCGGATCGTCGTCGGTGTCTCCGGTGGGATCGCTGCATACAAGGCCTGCACGGTGGTCCGGCAGCTGGCCGAGGCCGGCCACTCCGTCCAGGTCGTACCGACCGAGTCCGCGCTGCGGTTCGTCGGGGCTGCGACCTTCGAGGCACTCTCCGGGCTGCCGGTGCACACCGGCGTCTTCGATGACGTCCCACAGGTTCCGCACGTCGCCATCGGCCAACAGGCCGACCTGGTGGTGGTGGCGCCCGCCACCGCCGACCTGCTGGCTCGCGCGGTCGCCGGCCGCGCCGACGACCTGCTGACCGCCACCTTGCTCACCGCCCGCTGTCCGGTGCTGTTCGCCCCGGCGATGCACACCGAGATGTGGCAGCATCCGGCCACCGTCGCCAATGTGGCAACGCTGCGCGAACGCGGCGCGGTGGTTCTCGAACCCGCGTCGGGCCGACTGACCGGCGCCGACACCGGGCCCGGGCGACTGCCCGAGGCCGAGGAGATCAACACCGTCGTCTCGCTGCTGCTGGAGCGGTCCGACGCGTTGCCCTACGACCTGGCGGGTCGCAAAGTGCTGGTGACCGCCGGCGGTACCCGTGAGCCGATCGACCCGGTGCGGTTCATCGGCAACCGCAGTTCGGGCAAGCAGGGCTACGCGGTGGCCCGGGTGGCCGCTCAGCGTGGCGCTGAGGTCACCCTGATCGCGGCGCACGCCGCCGGGCTGATCGACCCGGCCGGGGTCCACGTGGTGCGCGTCAGTTCCGCCCAGCAACTGCAGGACGCGGTGACCAAGCACGCCCCCGAGGCACAGGTTCTGGTGATGGCCGCCGCGGTGGCCGACTTCCGCCCCGCCCGGACGGCGCAGGCGAAGATCAAGAAGGGGCCGGACAACCAGGGGGAGCCGACCATCGAACTGATCCGCAATGACGACGTGCTGGCCGGCGCGGTTCGGGCCCGCGCCGACGGGCAGTTGCCCAACATGCGGGCCATCGTCGGCTTCGCGGCCGAGACCGGAGATGAGAACGGCGACGTGCTGTTCCACGCCCGGGCGAAACTGCAGCGCAAGGGATGCGACCTGCTGGTGGTCAACGCCGTCGGGGAAGGCCGGGCTTTCGAGGTGGACCACAATGACGGCTGGCTGCTGGCCGCCGACGGGACCGAGTCCGCCCTGGAGCCCGGTTCGAAGACCCTGATGGCCAGCCGGATCGTGGACGCGGTGGTGGCTTTCCTGGGCGGCCGCGATTAGCGCCGCCGCCGGCCGGGGTGCGGTTGACCGCGCAATCGCCGCCGCAGTAACTTACGATTCGTAAGTTACTCGGAAGGGGCCCGACATGGACGACCGACGGTATGTGGTGATCGGGGGCGGCCTGGCGGGGCTGGCCTCGGCGGTCTGGCTGGCCGAGGCGGGCAAGAAGGTGACCCTGCTGGAGCGGCGTGGACGGCTCGGTGGGCGCACCCACGCGATGAAAGTGGACGGGATAGCCGACCTTCCGGACAACGGCCAGCACGTCATCGCAAGCGGCTATGAACACCTGTTCCGCTACCTGACCAGCGTCGGCACCCGGTCCATGGTCGAGTTCCCGGCCGGCGGCACCCTGCGCTGGCCGGGAGGCGCCACGACCACCATGGCGACCCGCGGGCTGGGTGCGGTGCGGACGCTGTTCGGTGTGCACCCGGAGGCAAGCCTGCTCGACCGCGTGCGCACGGCGGTGGCGACGGCACGGTTGACACACCAGGCACTGCGCCAACCCGCCGATCTGCCCGATCTCTCCACCGACCAGTGGTTTCGGCGGGTGGGCATGCCGGCGTCGGCGCGCCAGGCGGTATGGGACTGGCTAGCTCTCGGCATCGCCGCCGAGCCGGTGGAGCGTGGCTCGGCCAAAGTCTTCGCCGACGTGCTCGCCACCGGAATCCGGCTGGGCCTGCGGCACCGCACCGCGGTGACGATCGGCTACCCGACCACCGACCTCGACACGCTCTACATCACGGGTGCGCTCGCGCTGTTCGACCGACGCGGCGTCGACGTGCGCTATCGCACGGTGGCCAGGCGAATCGTGGTGCAGCACAACGCGGTCCGCGCGGTGGAACTGGCCGATGGTACCGAGATACCGGCAGACGCGGTGGTGTGCGCGGTGCCCAACTCCCATATCGGCGGCTTGCTCGACGACCTGCCCGAGCACGCCGAAATCTACGCCGCGGCAGACAAGTTGCATCACACCCCGATCGTGAGCACCAACCTCTACCTGGACCGGCCGCTGGGCACCGAAGCAGCGATGGAGGCGGTGATCGGCGGCACCGGCATCATCGACGAGGTCTTCGACCGGCAGCGGATGCAGGGCCGCGACCCGGACGGCGCATGGCTGTACTGCCTGACCACCAGCGGCGCCTACGAACAGATCCACCGGTCCAGCGACCAGATCGTGGCCGAGCAGTTGGAGCTGCTGCGCCGCTACTATCCGGCCGCCGCCGAGGCGAACGTGGTGGCCGCCCAGGTGGTCAAGATGCCGAAGGCGACTTTCTCGCAGGCCGTCGGCACCGACGGGCTGCGCCCGGACCAGCGCACCTCGGTGCCGAGCCTGGTGCTCGCCGGCGACTGGACCCGCACCGATTGGTCGGCGACGATGGAAAGCGCCGCGCAGAGTGCGGCCCGCGCGGTAAAGCTGCTGCTCGCACTGCCGGAACACCGATGAGCGCGCAGCCGGCGTCGCCGCGGCGGCGGATGTCGGGACAGGCCCGCCGTGCCCAGCTGCTCGACCGTGCCCGCGACATCGTCGCCACCGAGGGTTTCGCCGCGGTGACCATCGAACGGGTGGCCCGCGCCGCCGGGGTCACCCGCACGGTGGTGTACCAGAACTTCGGCGACCTGGCCGGATTGATGTCGGCGCTGCTCGACCGGGAATCGGAGATCGCCTTCGCCGGCATGCGCAGTGTGGACGGCCCGCCCGACGATGACCCGGACGCGGTCGGCCGGGGCATCCTGGCCTACCTGCACGCGGCGCCGACGAGCTGGCGCATCATCTTGAGCCCGCCCGCCGCAGCACCACCGCAACTGCAAGCCCGCACCGAGCTGGGCCGCCGCTATGCCCGCCGTATCGCGGCAGACAGGTTGTCCGGGCTCACCGGTCACCCGGTCGACGCCGACGGCGCGACGGCGCGACTGCTGTTGTCCGCACTGGAGGAACTGGCGCTGCTGCACCTGACCGACCCCGATGCGTATCCGGATGAGTTGGTGCTGCGCTATCTGCGGTCGCTGGTCGGCTGGGCGGTCCGCCTCGAGACGGCGACGCCGCCGACACCGTGACAGCCGCCACCCGGCCTGCCGCCGCACGCAGCCAGGACGGTAAGGTGGGCAGCCACAGGGCCGAGTCGTTCAGGTGTCTCGTCGTGGGGCGTGTCGTCGAGCATCTCCCGGTCGCGGGGGGAGCACAGGCACTACCCGGCCCGCGACCTGGGGGCGCCCCACCGGACTGTCAGGCCGTCACCAGGAGCGCATAGCTATATTTGCCCGAGCTAACTTTTGGATCGATACCCGGAGGGTGACATTGTGAGCGAAAAGGGTCGGCTGTTCACCAGTGAGTCGGTGACCGAGGGACATCCCGACAAGATCTGTGACGCCATCAGCGACTCGGTGCTCGACGCACTGCTCGCCGATGACCCCCGCTCCCGGGTCGCGGTGGAGACCCTGGTCACCACCGGTCAGGTGCACGTGGTCGGCGAGGTGACGACCAGCGCCCGCGAGGCGTTCGCCAACATCACCAACACCGTGCGCGAGCGCATCCTCGACATCGGCTACGACTCGTCGGACAAGGGCTTCGACGGTGAGACCTGCGGGGTCAACATCGGCATCGGCGCCCAGTCACCCGACATCGCGCAGGGTGTCGACACCGCCCACGAAGCCCGCGTCGAGGGCGCGGCCGACCCGCTGGACTCCCAGGGCGCCGGCGACCAGGGCCTGATGTTCGGCTACGCGATCGCTGACACCCCCGAGCTGATGCCGCTGCCGATCGCGCTGGCCCACCGGCTGTCGCGGCGGCTGACCGAGGTCCGCAAGAACGGCACGCTGGCCTACCTGCGCCCGGACGGCAAGACCCAGGTCACCATCGAATACGAGGACGACGTCCCGACCCGGCTGGACACCGTGGTGATCTCCACCCAGCACGCCGACGGGATCGACCTGGTGAAGACCCTGGACCCCGACCTGCGGGAGCACGTGATCACCACCGTGCTCGCCGAGCTCGCCCACGAGACGCTGGACTCGTCGTCGACCCGGGTGCTGATCAACCCGACCGGCAAGTTCGTCGTCGGCGGGCCGATGGGTGACGCCGGCCTGACCGGGCGCAAGATCATCGTCGACACCTACGGCGGCTGGGCCCGCCACGGCGGCGGCGCCTTCTCCGGCAAGGACCCGTCGAAGGTCGACCGTTCGGCCGCCTACGCGATGCGCTGGGTGGCCAAGAACATCGTCGCCGCCGGCCTGGCGCAGCGCGTTGAGGTCCAGGTGGCCTACGCCATCGGCAAGGCCGCCCCGGTCGGGCTGTTCATCGAGACCTTCGGCACCGCCACCGTCGACCCGGTCAAGATCGAGAAGATCGTGCCCGAGGTCTTCGACCTGCGCCCGGGCGCGATCGTGCGCGACCTGGACCTGCTGCGCCCGATCTACGCGCCGACCGCCGCGTACGGCCACTTCGGCCGCACCGACATCGAACTGCCGTGGGAGCAGCTCGACAAGGTCGACGACCTCAAGCGCGCCATTTAATTCCGCCGAGCAGACGCGAAAGCCCCCATTTCCGGCCGGATTTGGGGGCTTTCGTGTCTGCTCGCGCCGTAGAAATCAGGCGGTGAACCGGTAGTCGTCGAGGTCGAAGCGTCGGCTGCGCCAGTAGGCCTCCACCGTCGTGGTGGGTCGCAACGGGACATCCCCGTTCTTGTCGAAGTAATAGCTGTTGGCCGACTTGCAGCTGTCCTGCCAGAACACCTGCCGGTGGCGTTTGCTCATCATCTCGTCGAAGTAGCGGGCGTTGGCCGCCTCGGATATCTCGATCCGGGTCGCCCCACGGCCACGGGCGCTCGTCAGGCACCGCACGATGTGATGGGTCTGTGCTTCGACGAGCGCGAAATACGATGACCCGACGTAGCCGTACGGACCGAAAACGCTGAAGAGATTGGGGAATCCGGGGATGCTGACCCCCTCGTAAGCCTGCAGCCGGTGCTCGTCCCAGAACCGGCTCAGCGACTGGCCGCCGGCCCCGGTGACGGCGAATGTCGGGATGTTGTCACTGTCCATCACCTTGAACCCGGTGGCCAGGATCAGCACGTCGACCTCGTGGGACGACCCGCAAGCGGTGACGACCCCGGTGGGGGTGATCCGGTCGATGGGATCAACCACCAAATGAACGTTGTCGCGGTTGAACGTCGACAGGTAGGTGTTGTGGAAGCCGGGGCGCTTGCAGCCGACGGCGTAGCGCGGCGTGAGTTGATCCCGCACCACCGGATCATGCACCTGCCGGCGCAGGTACGCCCGCCCGGCGGACTCCATCTGCTTGGCCAGCGGGAACACCGTGAAGTACTGCGCCGCGATCGGGAAGGTCGCCTCGACGTAGGCCTGGCTGGCCAGCCGCTGCACCGCCATGCCGCCGGGAACCCGCATCGCCCAGCGGATCGGAGCCGGTAGCGGCAGGTCCAGCTTCGGGAAGCACCAGATCGGGGTGCGCTGAAAAACGGTGAGTGAGGACACGGTCGGCGCGATCTCCGGGATCACCTGCACCGCCGATGCCCCGGTACCGATCACCGCGACGCGCTTGCCGGTCAGGTCCTGGGAATGGTCCCAGCGCGCGGTGTGGATGGCCACGCCGGCGAAGGTGTCGACGCCGTCGATATCGGGCAGCTGCGGTGTGGTCAGCACGCCGCTGGCGTTGATGAGAAAGCGCGCCGTGACCCAGCCGCTGGCGCCATGCGGCGGTTCCAGCTGCACCCGCCACACGTCGCGTTCGTCATCGAACTCCGCCGACAGCACCTTGGTCCCGAACTGGATCCGGGAACGCAGCCCGTACTTGTCGACGCAGTGCTCGGCATAGTTCTTCAGCTCTCGGCCGGGTGCGTAGGTACGCGACCACTCGGTGCTCTGCTCGAAGGAGAACTGATACGAGAACGACGGAATATCCACGGCGATACCGGGATAGGTGTTCCAATGCCAGGTGCCACCGACCCCGTCGCCGGCCTCGATGATCCGATAGTCGGGCATGCCGGCTCGGTCGAGGCCGATCGCCGCGCCGATGCCGGAGAAGCCGGCGCCGACGATCAGGACTTCATGGTCGGGTTTCTCGGTCACGGTGGCTCCTCGTCGCTGATATTGCTCGACCGTAGCGCGCCGGGCGGTCGCGTCAGTCAGAAACGGGGGCGTGCAGGGCCGCTTTCAGGGCCGCCAGCCCCAGGTCGGTGGCCTCGGTGGCCGACGGGATGATCCCGGCGTAGCCCAGGTAGCCGTGCACCTGGGTCGTCGCGTTGTGCACCTGCACCGGCACCCCGGCGGCCGACAGCAGTTCGCCGTAGCGGATACCGTCGTCACGCAGCGGATCGTGGCCGGCCACCGCGATATAGGCCGGCGGCAGACCCGCCAGATCCGCGGCCCGCGCCGGCGCCAGCATCGGCGGCGGATCACTCAGGTCGACCCCCGCGGCGTAGGCGAAGGTGACCTCTGCCAGGGCCTCGCGGTCGATGATCGGCGCCGAGGCGTTCTCGGTGAAAGATGGCAGCGTGGTGTCATAGGTGGTCGCCGGATACCACAGCAACTGAAAAGTGATGCAAGGCGTCCGATTGTCGCGGGCCAGCTGCGACACCACCGCCGCCAGGTTTCCGCCGGCCGAATCGCCGGCCACCGCCAGCCGGGCCGGATCTGCGCCCAGCTCCTCGGCATGTGCCGCCACCCATTCGGTGGCCGCCATCGCATCCTCGACGGCGGCCGGGAACGGGTGCTCGGGAGCCAACCGGTAATCGACCGACACCACCACCGCGTCGGCGTGGACCGCGTGCTGGCGGGCGGTGCCATCGTGGGTGTCGAGGTCACCGGCGACGAAGCCGCCGCCGTGGAAGAACACCACCACCGGAGCGGCGCCAGGGCTCGGCGGGCGATAAATCCGCACCGGCAGGTCACCGCCAGGGCCTTCGATGACCCGGTCCTGCGCGGGCAACTCGGGGTACACCGGCCGGCGTGGCAGGTCGCGCATCGTGCGGCGCGCCGCTTCGACGCCGTCGGCCAGAGTCAGCCGGTAGGGGACGGCGTCCAGTACCTTCAGCACTATGGGGTCGATAGCGGAGTCATCGTCGACGAGCGGCATGGGAACACCGTACGCAACACGACTGGTCCCCACCGCCTGGGCCGCGGCCGGTTGGGTCGCTGTCGGGTACGGGATCTTTCTGACCGTGCTGGCGCTGCGATCACCGCCGGGCGATGCGCTGACCGGGCACTGGGTCGGCCAGCCGGCGTTCAAGGCGGCCATGGCGGTATTGCTGGCGGTGGCCGCGGCGGCGCACCCGATCCTGCGCGAGGCGCGCTGGCTGATCCCTGCGCTGATCCTGTCGGCCGCCGGTGACTGGCTGCTGGCGATCCCGTGGTGGGAGCCGTCGTTCGTTGCCGGCCTGACCGCGTTCCTGTTGGCGCACTTGTGCTTTCTGGGGGCACTGCTTCAGCTGGCGGTGGTCTCTCGCGGCGGGCTGATCGGGGCGGGGCTGGTCGGCGTCAGTTGCCTGGCCCTGTTGGTGTGGTTCTGGCCCGGCCTGTCTCGCGAGGGGATGACCGTCCCGGTGACCGTCTACGTGCTGGTGCTCGGCGCCATGGTGTGCGCGGCCCTGCTGGCGAAGCTGCCCACCCGTTGGACGGCATTGGGTGCGGTGTTCTTCGCGGTGTCGGACGCCATGATCGGGGCCGGCAAGTTCGTGCTGGGCAACGAGATGCTGGCGGTGCCGATCTGGTGGGCCTATGCGGCGGCGCAGCTGCTCATCACGGCCGGCTTCTTCTTCGGCCGCTCCGGCGGCGAGCAGCCGGCCTTGGACTGAGCAAGACTGAGGCCTGCCGGCGGGCCAGATCAGTCAGTGCCGGTGATGCCCTGTTCCGGGACGCAGCAGTTCCGGGTCGAAAGCAGGAAGCCGGTGGCGGTGCGGTGCGGTCATGTGGTCGTGCGCCAGCGCGTCGCCGTGGCCGGACGCGATGTCGCCGATGCTGAACAGCGATTCGCTGCCCGGTTTGAAATAGGAGCTGTGACCGGCCATCGGTGAGGACAACCACGGGGGCTCGGCTTTGAACCGGGTCGAGCCGTAGCCGTCGTCGGCCGGGTCGGGGCCCAGCCCGACCGTTGCCGCGGTTGCGGGCACCGGCAGTTGTGGTTCGCCGGCGAATCCGGTGATCGGATCCGACGATGCCGCGCCCACATACACGTGTCCGTCCCGCGGCAGATGAAAGTCCTTGGCGCTGCGTGCCAGGTCGGTTCCCGGCGAGCCGACGAGCACCACATCATCGGCCCGCATCCCGAAGCCGGCCGCGGCGTCGGCCACCGTGGTCGAGCCGTACGAATGCCCGACCACGGTGATATGGCCGGTGCCGCGGTGCGCCGCCCGCAGGGCGTTGACGTCGGCGGCCAGCATGCTGCCGCCGGACCGCGCCGAATCCGGTTGCGCCACCAGTGGATCCAACAGGCTGTCCGGGGCGCGATAACCCATCCACAGGATGACCGAATTCGATCGGGCCGGATCGGCGCGGGTGGCCTCGCGGTAGACGTTCACCCCGTCGGGATTCGACAGGTAGCCGTCACGGACGCTGCTGTGCGCCCCGGGCACCAGCACGGTGGTGTTGTCGGCGGTGTCGGGGTCGCCGATCGCGATGGCGGCCCGGCCCCGGCCGGCGAACGCCGCCGGGTCATAACTGAGCAACAGCACCGCCCCGGTGCCCGCGTCGGCGTTGCACCGCAGCCCGTCACGGACCCGCAGCGCGTTGTCGTAGCGGATCATGTCCGCGGCGCTGATCGCCTCGGTGGCGTGCTCCACCCGGCTGATGTCATCGGCGAGAGCCTGCCGGTTCAACCGGTCGCGCACTCGGGCCGCGATCCCATAGTCGGACCCCAGCGACTGCAGCAGCGCCGTACCCGCCCGGTTGTCGGCGGCGACGTCGGCGACCACCCGGCGGATGTCTCGGGCCTTGGCGGCCAGGAAGAGCTGGAACTGGCGGACACCGGCCGGGGTGTCCGATGCCGGCGCCCGCTGGTCGCCCAGCGCATCGCGGATCTCGGCGCCGATGGTATCGAGACGCCGACGACCCTCCCGGGCGTGATCGACCGCGCCGCGCAGTGCCGTGGACAGCACGTCGTCGGTGCGGGCTGCGGTCTGTTGCCGGACGACGAGTGAGCCCTCGCGGGCCTGCGCCGTCTCCGCGTGGGCGCCGCGCTGTTCGGGCATACCGCAGCAAGGTAATTCGGCGCGAGCACCGGCGCGCCCGCCGATCCACAGGCCGGGCGGCCCTGTGATCCGGCGGATGCCGGGGTCGGCGGCGTCTGCTAGACCTGCGTGGTGAGCGTCGAGCGCCTCGAGAGCGAACCCGGCGAGCCCGGCGGCCCCATCGCCCGGGTGCTGCCGATGCTGACGGTGCCGCATCTGGACCGCGAGTTCGACTATCTCGTCACACCGGAGCAGGCTGAACACGCGTTGCCCGGCACCCGCGTGCGGGTGCGCTTCCACGGTCGGCTGGTCGATGCCTTCATCTGGGAGCGCCGCGCCGATACCGACCACACCGGCAGACTGGGCCGGCTGGAGCGGGTGATCTCGGCCGAACCGGTGCTCACCGCCGAGGTTCGCCGGCTGGTGGAAGCGGTGGCTGCCCGTTACGCCGGCAGCCGGGCCGACGTGCTGCGCCTGGCGATACCGCCGCGCCACGCCCGGGTGGAACGCGAAGCGGTGGAGCTACCGGAGGCGCCGGTGCTCGAACCGGTGAATCCGGCGGGCTGGCAGCGCTATCCGGCCGGCGGCGCGTATCTGGCGGCGCTGGAGGAGGGGCGGGCCGCACGTGCGGTCTGGCAGGTGCTGCCGGGCGACTCATGGACCGATCGGTTCGCCGAGGCTGCCGTCGCCGCCATCCGTGCCGGGCACACGGCCGTGGCGATCGTGCCCGATCAGCGTGACGTCGACGCATTGTGGAATGCCGCGACAGCCCGGATCGGCGAGTCGGCGGTCGCCGCCCTGTCGGCGGGGCTGGGGCCGGCCACCCGGTACCGGCGCTGGCTGTCGGTGCTGCGCGGCGGCGCCCGGCTGGTGATCGGCACCCGCAGTGCGGTCTTCGCCCCGCTGCCAGAGCTGGGGCTGGTCATGGTCTGGGATGACGGCGATGACAGCCTGGCCGAGCCGCGGGCGCCTTACCCGCACGCCCGTGAGGTGGCGATGCTGCGGGCGCATCTGTCGGGCTGTGCCGCACTGATCGGCGGCTATGCGCGCACCGCCGAGGCGCACGCCCTGGTGAGTGCCGGATGGGCGCACGACGTGGTGGCGTCGCGGGCGGTGGTGCGGGCTGCGGCACCGCGAGTGGTGGCCCTCGACGACAGCGGGTATGCGGACGAGCGTGACGCCGCGGCGCGCACCGCCCGACTGCCCGCGGTCGCCCTGCAGAACGCGCGCACCGCACTGGCCGCGGGTGCACCGGTGCTGGTGCAGGTGCCCCGGCGCGGGTATGTGCCGTCGCTGGCGTGTGGACGCTGTCGAACCATCGCACGGTGCCGGCACTGCACCGGGCCGTTGTCGCTGCCGGAGCGCGGCGGTGCGGCAGTGTGCCGGTGGTGCGGCCGGGTCGATCCGGCGCTGCGGTGTGGGCGCTGCGGCTCGGATTCGGTGCGCGCGGTGGTCATCGGCGCGCGGCGCACTGCCGAAGAACTCGGCCGCGCCTTCCCGGGCACCCCGGTCATCACCTCCGCCGGGGACACCATCGTCGATCGCACCGATGACGGGCCCGCGTTGGTGATCGCCACCCCCGGCGCCGAACCGCGAACCCCGAACGGCTACGGGGCGGGACTGCTGCTGGACAGCTGGGCGCTGCTGGGCCGCCAGGATCTGCGCGCCGCCGAAGACACGCTGCGCCGCTGGATGGCCGCGGCGGCGCTGGTGCGCGACCGTGATGCCGGCGGGGTGGTGACGGTGGTGGCCGAGTCGTCGATCCCGACCGTGCAGGCTCTCATCCGGTGGGACCCGGTCGGCCATGCCGATGCCGAACTGGGCACCCGCGCCGAGGTCGGACTGCCGCCGGCGGTGCATATCGCCACCGTCGACGGTGATGTGGAGTCGGTGGCGGCGCTGCTGGAGCAGGCGCGGTTACCCGACGGCGCCGAGCCCCTGGGCCCGGTACCGCTGCCGCCCGGGGTGCGGCGCCCGGCCGGTATCGGCGACGAGTCGGCCGTGATCCGGATGCTGGTCCGGGTGGGCCGCGATCACGGTCTTGCGCTGGCCGCGGCGCTGCGTGACAGCATCGGTGTGCTCAGCGCGCGCGGGTCCCACCGCCCGGTGCGGGTGCAGATCGACCCGCTGCACATCGGCTGACCCGCCGACGGCGAGGCCAGGTCGCCAGGACACGTCGCCGTCCCGCGCGGTGACCGACCCTATCTCCCTTGGACTTTCAGGACGTCGTCAAGCGGGCGCCGCCGGGTGCGCGGCGGTGATTCTTCGGTGGCGGGTGCGTGCCCGATCCGGATCAGCACCTGTGGGAGGGCATCACCGCCCACCAGCGTCTCGACGATCTCCCGGGACGCCTGTACCTCGGTCAGATGTGTCAGCGGGCAGGTGGCCAGTCCGGCCATCGTGCACTCCAGCAGGACGGCCGAGAGCGCCTCGCCGGTCGCCAGGGCGTCGGCGCGGGTATCGCTGTCGGTGGACAGCACCACGACCGTGGCCTGGTCCTCGGTGAGGTGAACCCGCCGTTCCTGCCGATGGCCGGCGGGAAACGCTCGCCCGATGCCCACCCGGTCACCTTCGGTGAGCGACGCCAACGAGCGGTAGGGGATACCCGCGGATTCCTCGAACGGCACCGTCCAGCGATTCAGTTCGGCATGGTAGTTGGAGTCGTAGAGCCGCAACGATTCCGCCAACTGTGACGCCTGCGTAAGCCGAGGGCGCGTGTCCTCGGGCAGCACATCGAGATGCACCCGCATGTGGCCGATGTGGTTGCGCAGTACGGGTTCGAACAAGTCCCAGTTCGACGGTGCGGCCAGCGCCAACCTATCGCTGCGCCGTACCCGCATCGCGTCTACGCGGCGGTGGTGCCCGGCGGTGACAAAGCCCATCCGGGCGAAGCGGATCGACGCGAGATGATCGGGGTTGTTGGGGTTGGGAAACCGCTGCACATCGGTGCGCAGGCCGACCGCGGCCACGGCGGCCCGAAGATGATCCAGCGCCGCACCGCACCCGATGACCGCCTGGCGGCCGCCCCGATCCGACGGAAGTATCCGGCCGGGGTCGACGAACAATCGGAGCTCGTCGCCGTCGAGCACCCAGCGCCACGGCTGGATGTTGTGCTGCGACGGGGCACGGCATGCGGTCTGCACCGCATCCCGGATCGTTTCGGTCGCGACCAACGCGGTAGACACCTCAGTCCTCCGATCTCCACCTATCACCCATGATCCCGTGAACCGAGTGCCGGCGAAAGGGCCGTTGGCACTCTGCGGGTCGTCGTCCTACCTGCATAGCAGGCGAACGGCGCCGAGGTGGGGCCCAACGACTCCTGCAAACCAGCCCGGCCTGCCGTAGCTTCAAGGTCGGGGCGGGCGACGATGGCTGGAGGGCCGCACGATGTCACAAGCGGAGACGACCCGCGGGATAGTGGTGGGTGTCGACGGATCTGCCGAATCCGATGCGGCGGTCGCCTGGGCGACGCACGAGGCGGCTATGCGCAACCTGCCGCTCACCCTGTTGCACGTGGTGACCCCGCTGGAGACCGGATGGCCGCCGGACCCACGGTCTGACGGCATGCCCAGCTGGCAGGCCGACGCGGCGCGAGGGGTCCTTGAACGGGCCCGCAGTGTTGTCGAATCCCGTGGGCCCGCGGCACCCAGGGTGCACACCGAGATTGCCTACTCCCAGGTCATCGCCACGTTGATCGGTGCCACCAAGGGCAGTTGGATGACCGTCGTCGGCAGCACGGGGCTGGGCGCGATCGGCCGCTTGCTGCTGGGCTCGGTGAGTACCAGCCTGATCCACCACGGCCACGGCCCGGTGGCGGTCATCCGGACGGATCGCGCCGTCGCCGAGGACGCACCCGTGGTGGTGGGGATCGACGGATCGCCGGCCTCGGAGACCGCGGCGGCGCTGGCGTTCGACGAGGCGTCCCGCCGGGGAGTGCCACTGGTGGGGTTGCACGCCTGGAGCGACGTCGGGGTCATGCCTCTGCTGAACATCGACCGCAGCGACTACGAAGAGCAGGCACACGAGATTCTCGCGGAACGGCTTGCCGGCTACCAAGAGCAGTATCCCGATGTGATCGTGCACCGGAAGGTGGTCAGTGACCAGCCCGCCCGCTGGTTGATCCACGCGGCCGAGCAGGCCCAACTGGTGGTGGTCGGCAGTCGCGGCCGTGGCGGATTCGCGAGTCAACTGTTGGGTTCGGTCAGTTCCGCGGTCGCCCAGGCGGCGGGGATTCCGGTGATCGTGGTCCGCCCGCGGCCCGCCGCGAAATGACCTTGGCCGCACCGATCGTCAACACTGGAAGCCATGGAGTCTGAGATACCCGGGGAGAAGGCGGCGCCCTACGTTCAGGCACACGAGACGCACTCCGGCGTGGTGGTGCTGGTGGGCGATCGGGCCTACAAGGCCAAAAAGCCGCTGCAGACCGACTTCCTCGATTTCCGCACCGTGGCGCAGCGTGAGCAGGCGTGTAGGCGAGAAGTCGAGCTCAACAGCCGCCTTGCGCCCGACAGCTATCTTGGGGTGGCCCACTTTCAGGGGCCCGCCGGCGCCCCGGCCGAACCGGTCATCGTGATGCGGCGCTATCACGATGAAGAACGGCTGGCCTCGATGGTCAAGCGCGCCGAGCCCGTCGAACACGTGCTCGACCGCATCGCCGGCCTGCTGGCCGATTTCCACGACCACGGCGAGCGCAGCCCGACGATCAGCCGGCAGGGGGACCCCGAGGCGGTCCGGCAACGCTGGGACGACAACTTTCCCACGCTGCACCAGCACGCCGGCACCGCTGTGCCATCCGAAACCGTGCGGCGGGTGCAGGGTCTCGGCGCCGAATACCTGGCCGGCCGGGCGGGTCTGTTCACCCGGCGCGTCGAGCAGGGCTGCATTGTCGACGGCCACGCCGACCTGCTGGCCGACGACATCTTCTGGGTGGACGACCGGCCGGTGCTGCTCGACTGCCTGGAGTTCAGCGACGAACTGCGCTATGTCGACCGCATCGACGACGCCGCCTTCCTGGCCATGGATCTGGAGTTCCTGGGACGCAAGGATCTGGGGGACCATTTCCTGGAGCGCTACGCGGCAGGTTCGGGCGATACCGCGGCGCGCTCGCTGCGGGATTTCTACATCGCCTACCGCGCGGTGGTGCGGGCCAAGGTCGACTGTGTGCGGTTGACCCAGGGCAAACGAGGGTCCGCAGCGGCCGCGGCCGACCACCTGGACATCGCCTTGCGTCACCTGGAGGACGGCGCCGTGCGGCTGGTGCTCGTCGGCGGCGGCCCCGGTACCGGGAAGTCGACCCTGGCCGGCGCACTCGCCGGCCATGTCGGGGCGGTGGTGGTGTCGACCGACGACGTGCGCCGGGAATTGCGCAGCTCCGGGCAGCTCAGTGGCGAGGCGGGCAGCCTCGGCGCGGGTCTCTACGCGCCGGCCAACGTCGCAGCCGTCTATCACGCGGTACTGCAACGGGCGGGCCGCCACCTGGGCGACGGGGTGTCGGTCGTGCTCGACGGCACCTGGCGTGACGCGGAGATCCGCGCCGAAGCGCGCCGGCTGGCCGACGACAAGCATGCGGCGTTCGGCGAGATCCGCTGTGTGGTGCCGATCGAGGTCGCCGCCGAGCGCGTCAGGACCAGGGCGGCGGGCAGCTCCGATGCGACGCCCCAGATCGCCGGCGTGCTGGGGGCTGACGACTTCCGGTGGGACACCGCGCATCACGTCGACACGTCGAAGCCGCTCGATGAGTGCGTGCGAGAGGCCCACGAGCAATGGCGGGCCGCGATCCAGCCGCCGTACGGGGACGGCGCCGCGCGGTAGCCGCCGCCGCGACCCGTCGCTTCCCTAAACTGTTCCGGTGCGCATCGTCTTCGCCGGCACCCCGGACACCGCGTTGCCGTCGTTGCAGCGGCTGATCGACTCACCGCGCCACGAGGTGGCGGCGGTACTCACCCGGCCCGACGCGGCGTCGGGGCGGCGGGGGCGCCCGCAGCCGTCGCCGGTGGCGCGGCTGGCTCTCGACCACGACATCCCGGTGCTGCGGCCGGCCAAGCCGAACTCGCCGGAGTTCGTCGCCGAGCTGGCCGACCTCGCACCCGAGTGCTGCCCGGTGGTCGCCTACGGGGCGCTGCTGCGCGACGGCCTGCTGTCGGTACCGGTGCACGGCTGGATCAACCTGCACTTCTCGCTGCTGCCGGCCTGGCGGGGGGCGAGCCCGGTGCAGGCTGCTATCGCCGCCGGCGACGAAGTGACCGGCGCCACGACGTTCCGGATCGAACCGGACCTGGACTCCGGTCCGGTCTACGGTGTCGCCACCGAGACGATTCGGCCGGGCGACACCGCCGGTGAGCTGCTGGGCCGACTGGCGGTCTCGGGTGCCGAACTACTGGCGGCCACTCTCGACGGCATCGCCGACGGCGCACTGACCGCGGTCCCGCAGTCATCCGACGGGGTCAGCTATGCCTCGAAGATCAGCGTCGAGGACGCGCGGGTGCGCTGGGAGCTGCCCGCCGCGGTGATCGACCGTCGCATCCGGTCCGTCACCCCGAATCCGGGCGCCTGGACGATGATCGGCGATCTGCGGATCAAGCTGGGACCGATCAGTATCGCCGAGGAAGCGCCGAAGACGCTGGCGCCCGGGGATATTCACGTCGACCGGCGAAGCGTCTGGGTCGGCTCCGGATCGACGCCGGTACGACTGGGCCAAATCCAGCCGCCGGGAAAGAAATTCATGGACGCCGCCGACTGGGCGCGCGGCGCCCGGCTCACCGAAGCGCGGGCGTCATGACCCGCCAGCCCCGCCGGCCGCAGCGCGGCCCGCACAAACGCGAGCGCAAACCGCTGGATCCGGCACGCCGTGCCGCATTCGACGTATTGCGGGCGGTCTCGCAGCGCGACGCCTACGCGAACCTGATGCTGCCCGCGCTACTGCGCGAACGCGGGATCACCGGCCGCGACGCCGCTTTCGCCACCGAACTGACCTACGGCACCTGCCGGGCGCGCGGGCTGCTCGACGCGATCATCGGGGCGGCCGCGCAGCGCTCGGCCGACGCGATCAACCCGGTGCTGCTGGACCTGCTGCGGCTGGGCAGCTACCAGTTGCTGCGCACCCGCGTCGACGCCCATGCCGCGGTGTCCACCACCGTCGAGCAAGCCGCTATCGAATTCGATTCGGCGCGTGCGGGTTTCGTCAACGGAGTGCTGCGCACCATCAGCGGCCGCGATGAGCAATCCTGGACCGGGGAGCTGGCGCCGGACGCGGCCACCGACCCGATCGGACACGCGGCGTTCGTCCGGGCGCATCCCCGCTGGATAGCGCAGGCCTTCGCCGATGCGCTGGGGGTCGACGCCGGTGAACTCGGCGCGGTGCTGGCCGCCGACGACGAGCGTCCCCAGGTGCATCTCGCCGCCCGGCCGGGCATGCTGACCGCCGCCGAGCTGGCCGCGGCCGTCGAGGGCACCGTCGGCCGGTATTCGCCGTACGCGGTGTACCTGTCCGGCGGCGACCCGGGCCGGCTGGAGCCGGTGCAGGCCGGTGCAGCCCTGGTACAGGACGAAGGCAGTCAACTGGTGGCCCGTGCGCTGGCGTTGGCTCCGGTAGCCGGCGACGACACCGGGCGGTGGCTGGACCTGTGTGCCGGACCCGGCGGAAAGACCGCGCTGCTGGCCGCGCTGGGAGCCGCGACCGGCGCACGGGTGACCGCGGTGGAACAGTCGCCGCAGCGCGCCGACCTGGTCACCGAGAACACCCGCGGCCTGGATGTAGCGGTGCTGACCGCCGACGGCCGCGATTCCGGGTTGCCGCCCGGCTTCGACCGGGTACTGGTCGATGCGCCGTGCACCGGTCTGGGGGCATTGCGGCGCCGCCCCGAAGCGCGCTGGCGACGCCAGCCCGCCGACGTCCCGGTGCTGGCGAAGCTGCAGCGCGAACTGCTGGCGGCGGCGATCGCGCTGACCCGGCCGGGCGGCGTGGTGCTGTATGCGACGTGTTCGCCGCACCTGGCCGAAACCGTCGGGGTGGTGGCCGACGCGCTGCGGCGGCATCCGGTGACGGCGCTGGACACCCGGCCGTTGTTCGCGCCGTTGGACGGCTTGGGCCTGCTCGGGGAAGGCCCGCACGTGCAGTTGTGGCCGCACCGGCACGGCACCGACGCCATGTTCGCCGCGGCGCTACAAGTAGGCTGAGCACCGTGTCACGACCCATGATCGCGCCGTCGATCCTGTCGGCGGACTTCGCCCGGCTCGCCGAGGAGGCCGATGCCGTCAAGGGCGCGGACTGGCTGCACGTCGACGTGATGGACGCCCACTTCGTGCCCAATCTGACGATCGGCCTGCCGGTGGTGGAAAGCCTGCTGGCGGCCACCGACATCCCGATGGACTGCCATCTGATGATCGAGGACCCGGGCCGGTGGGCGCCGCCGTACGCCGAGGCGGGCGCCTACAACGTCACGTTCCACGCCGAGGCCACCGACGACCCGATCGCGGTCGCGCGCGACATCCGGGCCGCCGGCGCCAGAGCCGGGCTCAGCATCAAACCGGGCACGCCGCTGGAGCCCTACCTGGAGATCCTGCGGAACTTCGACACCTTGCTGGTGATGTCGGTGGAACCGGGATTCGGCGGGCAGTCCTTCATCCCCGACGTATTGAGCAAGGTGCGCACGGTGCGCAAGCTGGTCGACGCCGGAGAGTTGAGCATCCTGGTGGAGATCGACGGCGGCATCAACGCCGACACCGTCGAACAGGCCGCCGAGGCCGGCGTCGACTGTTTCGTCGCGGGCTCGGCCGTCTACAGCGCCGAGGACCCGGGCGCCGCGGTCGAATCACTGCGCCGCCAGGCCCTCGCCGCGTCGCCGCATCTGCGCGCATGAGTGCCGAGGCATGAGTACCGCCCCGGCCGCGACGGACGCCGCCGGTTTCGATGCGGCGATGCTGCTTGCGATCGACCAGTCGCAGCAGGTCAAGGGAAACACCTATCCCAATCCTCCGGTGGGTGCAGTGGTGCTGGACCGTGACGGCCAGGTGGTCGGCGTCGGCGGGACCCGGCCGACCGGTGAGGCGCACGCCGAGGTGGTGGCGCTGCGCCGCGCCGGCGAGCTGGCCGCCGGCGGCACCGTGGTGGTCACGCTGGCGCCCTGCAACCACCACGGCCGAACGCCGCCGTGCGTGGAGGCGGTGCTGGCCGCCGGTGTGGCACGGGTGGTCTATGCCGTCGAGGACCCCAATCCCGAGGCGGCCGGCGGGCCGGCGCGGCTGGCAGCGGCCGGGATCGAGGTGCTCTCCGGGGTGCAGGCCGCCGCGGTGACCGTCGGGCCGCTGCGGGAGTGGTTGCACAAGCAGCGCACCGGTTTGCCGCACGTGACGTGGAAATACGCCACCAGCATCGACGGGCGCAGCGCGGCCGCCGACGGGTCGAGTCAATGGATCACCAGCGAGGCGGCGCGGGCCGACCTGCACCGCCGCCGCGCGGCCGCGGACGCCATCGTGGTGGGCACCGGAACGGTGCTCGTCGACGATCCGACGCTGACCGCCCGGCTGCCCGACGGCACCCTGGCCGACCGGCAGCCGCTGCGTGTGGTGGTGGGAGAGCGCGAGATCTCCGCGGACGCCCAGGTGCTCAACGACGACTCGCGCACCATGGTGATCCGCACCCACGATCCGGCCGAGGTGCTGCGGGCGCTCTCGGATCGCACCGATGTGCTCCTGGAGGGCGGTCCCACGCTGGCCGGGGCGTTCCTGCGGGCCGGGGCCATCGACCGGATCCTGGCCTATGTGGCGCCGATCCTGCTGGGCGGGCCGATCACCGCCGTCGACGACGTTGGGGTCTCCAGCATCGCCCGGGCGCTGCGTTGGCGGTTCGACACCGTCGAGCCGATCGGCCCGGACCTGCTGTTGTCCCTGGTTCCGCACTGACCGGCGCGCCAACCGCCGCCGACGCGGCGTTCGCCGAGATTGCGCCGAGGGCTGTGATTCTCTCGAAATCGACGCCCGTGGAAGCGATCTCAGCGATTCGCCGGTCCCGGTGTGCGCAATCCCGAGCTGCTAGCCGGCGTGGCGCTCGGGGACGCGCACGCTCGCGGAGGAACCGGCGTCGGGGTCCTCGACGGAATCCTTGTTGCTGCCGATGAACAGCCCGAGCACTGCGCCCACCACACATACGATCGCGGTGATCCCGAAGATCTCGCCGTACATCATGGCGAACGCCAGCTTCGAATTGTGCGCGGTCGCGGCCATCTTCTCGGCCAGGCTGCCGCCGGGCACCTTGGGGATACCGGCCAGGATCTGGTTGAAGCGGTACAGGCCCCATGCCGACAGGGCGGCCAGCCCGACGAGCATCCCCGTCATGCGGGCCACCACCACCCCGGACGCGGCGATGCCGTGCTCGCGCGGCGGTACGGACCGCATCACCGCCGACGTCAACGGGCCGATCACCAGCCCCAGCCCGAAGCCGGCCAGCATCTGGTCGGTGTCCAGGGCGGGCAGCGAGAACAGGCCCAAGATGTCATGCCGGTAGGCCAGCAGATCGACCGGCCATTTCGAGATCAGCCAGTAGCCGCCGGCCGCGATCAACAGGCCGACGAACGTCACCCCCCGGTCGCCGACCCGGGTGGCGATCCAGCCGCCCAACAGCGCACCCACCGGTAGCGCGACCAGGAACCGCAGCAGCAATCCGGCGGCCTCGTTCTGGGTCATGCCCAGCACGCCCTGCCCGAACAGTTCGACGTCGACCAGCGTGACCATCAATGCCGCGCCGGCACACACCGAAGCGCCCAGTGCGGCCAAAAACGGCCCGAACCGGGCGCCGGTCGGGTCGATCAGCTTGGTGCGGGCGAACCGCTCCCACAGCGCGAACAGCACCGTGGCCGCCAAGGCGCCCGCCAACACCGGGGGGCCCCAGTCGGGCAGCGCCTGCTTGGCGTTGGGTTCGGGGTTATACAGGCCGATGACGGCCAGCCCGAGCGCAACCGCCAGCAGCAGCCCGCCGACCACGTCGACGCGTTCGGGCGGCGCGTCGTCCGGGGCGGCGTCGGCCCGCGACGGCAGGCTGAAGTGGATCATCGCCATCGCCATCGCGGTCAGCGGCACGTTGATCCAGAACACATCGCGCCAATCCCGCAGCAGCCAGACGATGAAGATGCCGTAGAGCGGTCCGAGGACGCTGCCCAGTTCCTGGGCGGCGCCGATCCCGCCGAGTACACCGGCCCGGTTGCGCTGCGACCACAGGTCGGCGCCCAGTGCCAAGGTCACCGGCA
This sequence comes from Mycolicibacter algericus DSM 45454, assembly GCF_002086455.1. Classification (GTDB taxonomy): domain Bacteria; phylum Actinomycetota; class Actinomycetes; order Mycobacteriales; family Mycobacteriaceae; genus Mycobacterium; species Mycobacterium algericum. Next base: position 47,400 of record NZ_MVHC01000006.1, on the reverse strand, counting down.
GCAGCGCGCCGCTGGCGACGCCCTGGATGGTGCGGCCCACGACAAGCGTGGACAGATCGGTCGCCAGTGCGGTCACCACCGAGCCGATGGCGAACGTGGTCAGGCTCACCTGGAGCAGCAGCTTGCGGCCGAAACGATCCGATGCCCGCCCCAGCAGCGGCATCGCGGCGATGTAGCCGAGCAGATAGCAGGTGATGATCGGGGTGAGCTGCTGGATCTTGTTGATCGGGATCCCGACACCGGCAGGCTGCGGCGCCATGATGTCGCGCATGATGGTGACCACGACGTAGGTGTCGAGGGCACCGAGCAGGACCGCGAGGCTACCTGCGCTGATTGCGAGTCTGCGGTTGACCCGCATCACGCTCCCGCCGGCTTCTCAACCGTGACCGGGTCATTCCAGTTCGACAGCGTCATCTGGATCGAGTTGCCGGCACTGGGGTCGAGCTGGGCCTGGACCAGCTGGTGGTCGCCATCCTCCTGGATCCAGACCGTGGCCGGCGTCGACGCGGTGGCCTTGAGCTGCGGGGCCAGGGCGTTCACGGCGTCGGCGGGCGCATCGCCGGTGACGCGGACCGCCTTCTGGCCGTTGATGGTGTCGCGGGCCTGCGCCTTCGGGTCCTTCAGCTTGGCCAGCATGTTGGCCAGCCCCTTGTCGGGGCTCAGGATCGCTGCCACGTCGTAGATCTTGTCGGCGGCGCCGTAGTTGTCGTAGTCGTCACCGGTGATCGCCGCGTACAGATCGCCGTCGATCACCACGAACTTGGCGTCGACGTCCGAGCCCAGCATCGTGATCGTCGCGTTGCCCTTGGCCGCCGTCGTCGGTTCGTTGGTCAGATCGCCCTCGAGCGTCTTGACCGGCAGGTTCTTGATCTGGCCGGTCACCGAGAGGGCCAGGTGGGCACTCTTGAGGTCGGCGGTGGTGGTGGCCGACTCCTTGACCAGCGTCGTCGCGTCCGGCAGCGGACCGCCGGCATCCTTACTGGAGCAGCCGGCGAACAGCGCGGCGGCGGTGGTGGCGGTGGCCAGGGCGATCACAAGTCTGCGCATGGGTGACATCGTATAGAGGCCGCCCAGCCGGGGCGGTCCAGCGGGCGCATAGCCTGTTGTGATGTTCACCGGAATCGTCGAGGAACTGGGCGAGCTGGTCAGCCGCGACGAGCTGACTGACGCCGCGCGCCTGGTCATCCACGGCCCGACCGTCGTGTCCGACGTCCGCCACGGCGATTCGATCGCCGTCAACGGGGTGTGCCTGACGGTGGTGGAGGTGCTGCCCGGCGGCCGCTTCTCCGCCGATGTGATGCGCGAGACGCTGGATCGGTCCAGCCTGGGATCCCTGCAGGTCGGCGGGCCGGTGAACCTGGAGCGCGCGGCCGCGCTGGGCAGCCGCCTGGGCGGGCACATCGTGCAGGGGCACGTCGACGGCACCGGACGGGTGCTGGACCGCAGGCCCGCGGAGCACTGGGAAGTGGTGCGGATCGCGCTGCCGGCGCCGCTGGCGCGCTACGTGGTGGAGAAGGGCTCGATCACCGTCGACGGCATCTCGCTGACCGTCGCCGGGCTGGGCTGTGACCCCGACGACTTCTTCGAGGTGTCGTTGATCCCGACCACACTGCAGCTGACCACGCTGGGCCGCGCCCCGGTCGGCGCACTGGTCAATCTCGAGGTGGACGTCATTGCCAAGTATGTCGAGCGGCTGGTGACAAATCCCGCTCGATGAGTCAGGCGGCAAACCCTGGCCTGGGAGTGGTTCATACTGGACGGGCGGGTTACGCCGATCGGGCGGCCCGGAGACGGCGAATTCAAGGTGGCATAGATGACGAAGTTGGACACCGTCGAGCGGGCGGTTGCCGACATCGCGGCAGGAAAAGCCGTCGTCGTCATCGACGACGAGGACAGGGAGAACGAAGGCGACCTGATCTTCGCCGCGGAGAAGGCCACCCCAGAACTGGTGGCGTTCATGGTGCGCTACACCTCCGGGTATCTGTGCGTGCCGCTGGACGGCGCCATCTGCGACCGGCTGGGCCTGCTGCCGATGTATGCGCTTAACCAGGACAAGCACGGCACCGCCTACACCGTCACCGTCGACGCGAAAAACAATGTCGGAACGGGGATCTCGGCCTCGGACCGGGCCACGACGATGCGGCTGCTGGCCGACCCGGCTGCCGCCGCCGACGAGTTCACCCGGCCGGGCCACGTGGTGCCGCTGCGGGCCAAGGACGGCGGGGTGCTGCGCCGGCCGGGCCACACCGAGGCCGCGGTCGACCTGGCCCGGATGGCCGGCCTGCAGCCCGCCGGCGCGATCTGCGAGATCGTCAGCCAAAAGGACGAAGGCGCGATGGCCAAGACCGACGAGCTGCGGGTCTTCGCCGACGAGCACGGCCTGGCGATGATCTCGATCGCGGACATGATCGAGTGGCGCCGCAAGCACGAGAAGCACATCGAGCGAGTCGCCGAGGCCCGCATCCCGACCCGGCACGGCGAGTTCCGGGCGGTCGGCTACACCAGCATCTATGAGGACGTCGAGCACGTGGCGCTGGTTCGCGGCGAGATCGCCGGTCCGCACAACGACGGCGACGACGTGCTGGTCCGAGTGCACTCCGAGTGCCTGACCGGTGACGTATTCGGTTCACGGCGCTGCGATTGCGGGCCACAACTCGATGCCGCGCTGGCGATGGTGGCGCACGAGGGCCGCGGGGTGGTGCTCTACATGCGCGGGCACGAGGGCCGCGGCATCGGGCTGCTGCACAAGCTGCAGGCCTACCAGTTGCAGGACGCCGGCGACGACACCGTGGACGCCAACCTCAAACTGGGGCTGCCGGCCGATGCGCGCGACTACGGCATCGGGGCGCAGATCCTGGTGGACCTCGGCGTCCGCTCGATGCGGCTGCTCACCAATAACCCGGCCAAGCGGGTCGGGCTGGACGGCTACGGGTTGCACATCATCGAGCGGGTTCCGCTGCCGGTACGGGCCAACGCCGAGAACATCCGCTACCTGATGACCAAGCGGGACCGGATGGGCCACGACCTGACCGGGCTGGAGGAGTTCGACGATTCCTCACACCTGCCGGGTGAGTTCGGCGGGGCGCTGTGAGCCGCGCTGTCCGAGAAGAGCGGCGCCGATGAGCGGCCTGGGTGTGCCGGACATGCCGGCACTGGACGCCTCGGGCGTGCGCTTGGCGATCGTGGCCAGCACCTGGCACGCGCGGATCTGTGACGCCCTGCTGGCCGGCGCCCGCACGGTGGCCACCGACGCCGGGATCGCCGAACCGACGGTGGTGCGCGTGCTCGGGGCCATCGAGATTCCGGTGGTGGCCCAGGAAGTGGCCCGCAACCATGACGCGGTCATCGCACTGGGAGTGGTGATCCGCGGTGGGACACCGCATTTCGACTACGTGTGCGACGCGGTCACCCAAGGGCTGACCCGGGTGTCGCTGGATGCGGCGATACCGGTGGCCAATGGCGTGCTCACGGTCAACGATGAGGAGCAGGCGCTGGACCGCGCCGGACTGCCCGAGTCGAGCGAAGACAAGGGGGCCCAGGCGGCCGCCGCCGCGCTGAGCACGGCGCTGACCCTGCGCGGCCTGCGCGCCGCGCCGTGATGGCCCGGTCGGGATCCCCGCAGTGGGATCTGGAGGTGCGTCCGCGGCTGATGCGCATCGGCTTGTGGAGTGCGGCGATCCTGATCGTGGCGATCCACGTCGTAGTGAGCTTTCTGCTGACGATCCGCTCCAGCGGCGTCATCTTCCGCACCTATGACCGGGTGGCGGTGGTGGTGCTGGGCATCATTGTGGCCGGCTCGTTGCTGGTGTGGACCCGGGCGCGGGTGCGGGCGGGCGAATCCGGGGTGTCGGTGCGTAACGGGCTCGGCGACCGGTTGATCCCGTGGTCGGATGTGCTCGGCGTATCCTTCCCGCCGGGCAAGCGATGGGCCCGGCTGGAGCTGCCGGACGACGAATACATTCCGCTGGTGGCCATCCAGTCCGCCGACAAGGAGGCCGCCGTGGAAGCCATGCGCACGCTGCGGATCCTGGTGGCGCGCTACCGTCCCCCAGGCGAGAAGTCCCCCGCAAGCGGGAGGAGCCCCCAGTGAAGACTCCCGGCTTTGCATGAAAAGTGGGGCTTTCACGTCGGCTCGCAGTAGAAAGTAGCCTGGTCACGTGCCAGACCCCGCGACCTATCGCCCGGCGCCCGGCTCCATTCCCATCGAGCCCGGTGTCTACCGGTTCGTCGACCCGCACGGCCGGGTCATCTACGTGGGCAAGGCGAAAAGCCTGCGGTCGCGGCTGACGTCCTACTTCGCCGATGTCGCCGGCCTGCACCCGCGCACCCGCCAGATGGTGACCAACGCCGCGAAGGTGGAGTGGACGGTGGTCACCACCGAGGTCGAGGCGCTGCAACTGGAGTACAACTGGATCAAGGAGTTCGACCCGCGGTTCAATGTCCGCTACCGCGACGACAAGACCTATCCGGTGCTGGCCGTCACCCTCAACGAGGAATACCCGCGGCTGATGGTCTATCGCGGACCACGCCGCAAGGGGGTCCGGTACTTCGGTCCTTACTCGCACGCCTGGGCGATCCGCGAAACCCTGGATCTGTTGCTGCGGGTCTTTCCGGCCCGGACCTGTTCGGCCGGGGTGTTCAAGCGCCACCAGCAGATCGGCCGGCCCTGCCTGCTGGGCTACATCGGAAAGTGTGCGGCCCCGTGCATCGGGCGGGTCAGCGCCGAAGAGCACCGCCGGATCGTCGACGACTTCTGCGACTTTCTGGCCGGCAAGACCGACCGCCTGGTCCGCAGCCTCGAACAACAGATGCTGGCCGCCTCCGACGAACTGGACTTCGAACGCGCTGCACGACTGCGCGATGACGTCGCGGCGCTGAAACGCGCCCTGGAAAAACAGGCTGTGGTGCTCGGCGACGGCACCGATGCCGATGTGGTGGCGTTCGCCGAGGACGAGTTGGAAGCGGCGGTGCAGGTGTTTCACGTGCGCGGCGGCCGAGTACGCGGGCAGCGCGGATGGATCGTCGAGAAACCCGGTGACACCGGCGATGCGGAGAGCTCCCTGGAACGCCTCGTCGAGCAGTTCGTCACCCAGTTCTACGGTGATCAAGCCGAATTGGAGGGGGCCGCCGACGAGCCGGCCAACCCGGTCCCGCGTGAAGTGCTGGTGCCCTGCCTGCCGGGCAACGCCGACGAGCTGACCAGCTGGCTGTGCGACCTGCGGGGTTCGCGGGTGTCGCTGCGGGTGCCGTTGCGCGGTGACAAGCGCGCACTGGCCGAGACCGTGGAGCGGAACGCCAAAGACGCACTGCAGCAGCACAAGTTGAAGAGGGCCGGGGACTTCACCGCCAGGTCCGCTGCGCTGCAGAATATTCAGGAGGCATTGGGGCTCGCCGACGCTCCGCTGCGCATCGAATGCGTCGACATCAGCCACGTGCAGGGCACCGACGTGGTCGGGTCCCTGGTGGTGTTCGAGGACGGCTTGCCCCGCAAGTCGGACTACCGCCACTTCGCTATCCGGGAGGCGGCAGGGCAGGGCCGCTCCGACGACGTGGCATCGATCGCCGAGGTGACCCGCCGCCGGTTTCGTCGTCACCTGGACACCGAAGTTCTTGCCCCGGAGGGCAAGTCACGTAAGTTCGCCTATCCGCCGAACCTGTATGTGGTGGATGGGGGCGCCCCGCAGGTCAACGCGGCGGCCGCGGTACTCGCCGAACTCGGTATCACCGACGTCGCGACGATCGGCCTGGCCAAGCGGCTGGAGGAGGTGTGGGTGCCCTCCGAGCCGGACCCGGTCATTCTGCCGAGGCAGAGCGAAGGCCTGTATCTGCTGCAGCGGATCCGCGACGAAGCCCACCGGTTCGCCATCACCTACCACCGCAGCAAGCGGTCCAAACGGATGACGGCGTCGGTGCTGGACGCGGTGCCCGGGCTCGGTGAGCATCGGCGCAAGGTGCTGATCTCCCATTTCGGCTCGGTGGCGCGGTTGAAACGGGCTACCGTCGAGGAGCTCACCTCGATCCCGGGAATCGGCGCGGCGACCGCGGCGGCCGTACTCGAGGCACTGGGGGCCGACGGCGCGACGGGTGCCGCTGAACAGCAACGGATGTCGGGATGAACAGCGAATTACCGAAGGGCGTGCGGGAACGCGACGTCGGCGGCCCCGGCGACGGCGCGGGCATCGACGTGGTGCTGGTCACCGGGCTGTCCGGTGCGGGGCGCGGGACCGCGGCCAAGGTGCTCGAGGACCTGGGCTGGTACGTCGCGGACAACTTGCCGCCGGAGCTGATCGCCCGGATGGTGGACCTGGGATTGGCGGCAGGCTCCCGGATCACCCAGCTGGCGGTGGTGATGGACGTGCGTTCGGCCGGATTCACCGGTGACCTCGACTCGGTGCGCACCGAGCTGGCCACCCGCGGCATCAACCCGCGGGTGCTGTTCATGGAGGCCGGCGACGACGTGTTGATCCGCCGCTACGAGCACAACCGGCGCAGTCATCCGCTGCAGGGCCAGCAGACGCTCACCGAGGGCATCACCGCCGAGCGGGTCATGCTGGCGCCGGTGCGTGCGGTGGCCGACCTGGTGATCGACACCTCGGTGCTCAGTGTGCGTGAGCTGCGGGAGAGCATCGAGGAGATGTTCGGCGGGGACGCCATCAGTGCTCCGACATCGGTTACCGTCGAGTCCTTCGGCTACAAGTACGGTCTGCCGATGGACGCCGACATGGTGATGGACGTGCGGTTTCTACCCAATCCGCACTGGGTCGACGAACTGCGTCCGCACACCGGCCAGCATCCGGCGGTGCGCGACTACGTGTTGAGCCAGCCGGGTGCAGACGAATTCCTCGACGCCTACCATCGGCTGCTGTCGCTGGTGGTGGGCGGCTACCGACGAGAGGGAAAGCGATACATGACCGTGGCCATCGGGTGCACCGGCGGCAAGCACCGCAGTGTCGCCATCGCCGAGGCGCTGGCGCAGCGGTTGGACACCGAGGACGCGTTGGACGAGCTGTCGGTGCGCGTACTGCACCGGGATCTGGGTCGCGAATGAGCATCGAGCCCGCCGGCGGTAACCCGGGCATCGTTGCGCTCGGCGGCGGGCACGGTCTGTATGCGACGCTGTCGGCTGCCCGGCGGCTGACCCCGCACGTTACGGCGGTGGTCACCGTGGCCGACGACGGCGGCTCGTCGGGGAGGTTGCGCGGCGAGCTGGACGTGGTGCCGCCGGGGGATCTCCGCATGGCGCTGGCGGCATTGGCCTCCGACAGCCCCACCGGACGGCTGTGGGCCACCATCCTGCAGCACCGGTTCGGCGGCACCGGGGCGCTGGCCGGCCACCCGATCGGCAATCTGCTGCTGGCCGGACTCAATGAGGTGCTGGCCGACCCGGTGGCGGCGCTCGATGAACTCGGGCGGATGCTCGGCGTCAAGGGACGGGTGCTGCCGATGTGCCCGATCGCGCTGCAGATCGAAGCCGACGTGTCCGGACTCGACGCCGACCCGCGGCTGTTTGGGGTGATCCGGGGCCAGGTGGCGATCGCGACCACGCCGGGCAAGGTTCGCCGGGTGCGGCTGCTGCCGGGCAATCCGCCGGCGACCCGGCAAGCCGTCGACGCCATCATGGCGGCGGATCTGGTGGTGCTGGGCCCGGGATCGTGGTTCACCAGCGTGATCCCGCACCTGCTGGTGCCCGGGCTGGCCTCGGCGCTGCAGGGCACCAAAGCCCGCCGCGCCCTGGTGCTCAACCTGGTCGCCGAACCGGGGGAGACCGCCGGATTCTCGGTCGAGCGGCATCTGCACGTCTTGGCCCAGCACGCCCCGGGTTTCACCGTCGATCACATCATCATCGACGCCGGCCGGGTGCCCAGCGAGCGCGAACGCGAACAGTTGCGTCGCGCGGCGACCTTGTTCGAAGCCGAGGTTCGGTTCGTGGACGTCGCCAGACCTGGTACACCTTTACATGACCCAGGAAAGTTGGCGGCAGCGCTGGACGAGGTTCGGGCAGCCGGCGCGTCGTCGCCGCGGATCCCGACACCGGCCACAGCGCCCGTCGAGGGCGGGGGCCGGCGATCCGGCGTGAGTGGACCGAGCGGGCTCGGGCCGGGAGGTGACAAGTCGTGGCGATGACGGCGGAAGTCAAGGACGAGCTGAGCCGTCTCGTGGTTAGTTCGGTCACGGCGCGCCGCGCCGAGGTCGCGGCGTTGCTGCGCTTCGCCGGCGGGCTGCACATCGTGGCCGGTCGGGTCGTGGTCGAAGCCGAGGTGGATCTGGGCGTCATCGCGCGCCGGTTGCGCAAGGACATCTTCGACTTGTACGGCTACAGCGCGATCGTGCACGTTCTGTCGGCGAGCGGGATGCGCAAGAACACCCGCTACGTGCTGCGGGTCACCAAGGACGGGGAAGCACTGGCCCGCCAGACCGGATTGCTGGACTTACGTGGCCGGCCGGTGCGCGGCCTGCCCGCCCAGGTCGTCGGCGGCAGCGTGGCCGACGCCGAAGCCGCTTGGCGGGGAGCGTTTTTGGCGCACGGATCGTTGACGGAGCCGGGCCGGTCCTCGGCGCTGGAGGTCGGTTGTCCCGGTCCGGAGGCGGCGCTGGCGCTGGTCGGTGCGGCACGGCGGCTCGGGGTCAGCGCGAAGGCCCGCGAGGTGCGCGGTGCGGACCGGGTGGTGGTGCGTGACGGCGAGGCGATCGGCGCATTGCTGACCAGGATGGGCGCCCAGGACACCCGGCTGGTGTGGGAGGAACGCCGGATTCGCCGTGAGGTGCGTGCGACGGCCAACCGGCTGGCCAACTTCGACGACGCCAACCTGCGTCGTTCGGCCCGCGCCGCGGTGGCCGCCGCGGCGCGGGTGGAACGCGCCCTGGACATTCTGGGCGACACCGTCCCCGAGCACCTGGCCTCGGCCGGCAGGCTGCGCGTCGAGCACCGGCAGGCGTCGCTGGAGGAACTGGGCCGGCTCGCCGATCCGCCGATGACCAAAGATGCGGTGGCCGGCCGGATTCGGCGGTTGTTGTCGATGGCCGACCGCAAGGCCAAGCAGGACGGCATCCCCGACACCGAGTCCGCGGTCACCCCGGAGTTGCTGGAAGACGCCTGAGGAGCCGTCAGTGAAAGTGGCTAAGAGATGGCCACATCTGCGCCCAGGTGCCGCGAGGCTGCTGGCACAGGTAAATCGTGCGATCGGTTTCCCAGGTGTGTTTGCCATCATCGGCGACGACAGTCGCCAACGGTGTGACCTGGGACCAGAAGTCGAGTAGATAACTGCGCGGGAAGTCGCCAACGCAGAGCACGGTGTCCACGCGGCCCGTCGGCGGGCCCCACAGAGCGTAGTTGTTATGCGCGCTGTAAACGGGATGTCGAAGATCAGCAGCTGGTCCGAGGATGGTCAACGCGCCGGCTTCGGTGTAGTAACCGGCGAAGATCGGGACGTCTGCGGGCAGGGGTGAAGCTGCGGCAACCACCTGTTCAGTGAACTGTGGCCAACCGTATGTTGAGGCCAGCCACGGGTTGATCGTGCGCAATGCCTGGGCCGTCGAGATCGGTAGCACAGGTAGGCAGAGGAGGACGGCGCCCACGAACGACACCGCAAGCGTGGCCGTCCAGCGCAGTGGCGGCCAACCACTTTCGCGCGTTTCGTCGAGTTGCAGACGGGCACGTCGAGCAGATTCGACACGCACCGCTCCGGCAGCGAACAGCACGGCGAAGACCGGAGCCGCGTAGTACGGTCTGCCGCTGGCGCTGGTGAAGGCGATCAGTGCCACCGCAACCACGACCAGCATCCACCGATGCTCACGCTGAGCCGGTGAGATCAACCACCGGATCCCAAACGCCCACAACACAACCAGTAGCGGGCCGGCGACCACCACTGTCAACAGTGGCAGCTGGAGCAGCGAACCCAAGGTGTTGCGCGAATGTTCTGCGATCATCTGCGCGAACCGCAGATTCGGCCACCCATGCGTCGCGAGCCACCAAAGGTTCGGGGTGGCCAGCAGAAGCGTCAGGCCGGCGGCAAGCCAGGGGCGTGGGGTACGCAGCGTCTCGCGCCGGAACATCACCAGGCCTGCAGCAATTCCGGCAATTAGTACGGCGGCGGTGTGCTTATTCTCGAGCCCGATTCCGGCGGCTGCACCGGCAAGCAGCCAAGATGGCGCGGTGTCGCGGCGTAGTGCGCGCGCGACCAACGCGAGCACGGCCACCCAGATGAGCTGGTCGGTGACGGTCGGGCCGAAAAACGCGGAGAGCCCAACGAACGCCGGAGAGGATGCAACGGCTGCGGCGGCGATGATTTGCGCGAGACGTCGGCCGCCGAGTTCCGCCGTCAGCAGAGCCGCTGACACGATGCAACCGACGTGCGCGGCGATGGCGAACAACCGCAGCGTCAGCAGACTACCCCCGGGGAGGGCTTCGGCGACACGCGCCAGCAGCGGCACCAGCGGAGGTTGATCGACATATCCCCACGCCGGGTGGCGACCGCAGATCACGAAATAGAACTCATCGGGGAACCAGCCGTACCTGGTCGCCACCACCAGATGAACCGCGGCGGCGATCGCCGCCACGACCGTCACCGGTAGCCGCGCTATCGCGGGCCGATGCGCAACCGCTGAATCGCTCAAGACCTACCGCCGTCCCGCAGCTTGAAGGAATGGGTGTTGCGAAATTGGATCCTAGGCGTAGTGACCCGGAAGCTGGTGAATCATGGTCGACGCTAGCGGCGTCCAACCCGAAATCGCCTCGCACGGCTGCGGTTACCGATATAACTGAACGCGGCACACGGCAGGGAGCGAGGGCAGCATGGGGTTCATCAAACCGTCGGCTCCCGACGTGGATCCCGAGGGCTGGCGCTCCACCGGGTGGGCGGCCCGGATTCAGGTCTGCAGCCGGCACTGGGCCGAACACGGCTTCGGTACCCCGTCCGGGGTGTATCTGATCTACCTGCTCAAGGTCGTGGCCTACGCCGTGGGCGCGGCGGCGGTCATCGCACTGACCCCGGGGCTGGGCGGCCTGGGCCGGATCGGCGAATGGTGGACGCAGCCGATCGCCTACCAGAAACTCGTGGTGTTCAGTCTGCTGTTCGAGATCCTGGGCCTGGGTTGCGGGTCCGGTCCGCTGACCGCCCGGTTCTGGCCGCCGATCGGTGGTGCGCTGTATTGGTTGCGGCCCAACACGATCCGGTTGCCGCCGTGGCCCGGCAAGGTTCCATTCAGCAGCGGCGACACCCGCACCGTCGTCGACGTCGCGCTGTACGCCGGGGTGCTGGCGTCGGGGATCTGGGTCCTGCTGTCACCGGGGCGGGGCGACCCCGGCCCGGTGGGCCTGCTCGACCCGAGACTCGTGGTGCCGATGATCGCGGCGCTGGTCCTGCTGGGTCTGCGGGACAAGACCATCTTTCTGGCGGCCCGCGCCGAGCATTACGGGCTGACGTTGCTGGTCTTCTTCTTTCCCTACGTCGACCAGATGGCCGCGTTCAAGCTCATCATCCTCGGGTTGTGGTGGGGCGCGGCAACCTCCAAACTCAACCACCACTTTCCCTACGTGGTCGCGGTGATGACGAGCAACAACGCGCTGCTGCGCTCGAAGATCTTCACCGGTGTCAAACACCGGATGTACCGGGATCACGTCAACGATCTGCGCCCCACCCGGATACCGCAGCTGATGGCACACGTCGGCGGCACCACAGCCGAATTCGTGGTTCCGGCGCTACTGGTGCTCGTCGCCGGTGACCACCCGTGGCGGTGGTTCCTGATCGCGTTCATGGTGGTGTTCCACCTCAACATTCTCTCCAACCTCCCGATGGGAGTCCCGCTGGAATGGAATGTGTTCGTCCTGTTCTCGCTGTTCTTCCTGTTCGGGCAGCACCCCGAGATCAGCGTCTACGACCTGCGGTCGCCGTGGCTGCTGGCCGTCCTGCTCGTAGGACTCGTCGTGATTCCAGTCGCCGGAAACATGTTTCCGCAACAGATTTCGTTCCTCCCGGCGATGCGGTACTACGCGGGAAACTGGGCGGCCAGCTTCTGGTGCTTCCGCGCCGGCGCCGAGGACACCCTGGAAACCAACATCGTCAAGAGCTCCGCACTGGTCATCAACCAGTTGGCCAGGTTCTACGACCAAGCAACCGCCGACCTGGTGGCAGACAAGGTCCCGGGGGCGTTTCGTGCCATGCACCTGCACGGCCGGGCGCTGAACGGACTGGTGTACCGCGCGGTGGAGAACCCGGCCGACTACAGCATCCGCGACGGCGAGATCATCGCCGGCCCGCTGATCGGCTGGAACTTCGGCGAAGGACACCTGCACAACGAGCAACTGCTGGCCGCGGTGCAGCGCCGCTGCCACTTCGCCGAAGGCGACCTGCGGGTGATCGTGCTGGAAGGCCAGCCCATCCACCGCCAGGAACAGGCCTACCGGATCGTCGACGCCAAATCCGGGCTGATCGAAGCCGGGTATGTGGCCGTGGCCGACATGCTCAGCCGGCAACCGTGGCCCGAGCCCGGCGACGAGTTTCCGGTCCGCATCACCGCGCAGTAAGCTACGGCCGCGTCGCCGCCGTACCCGATGACCTGTAGGTGCGGTCACGCACTAGGCTGGCGGCGAATACACCAGCAAACTAGGCGACACGAGGAGAGACCAGTGACGGTCCGGGTAGGCGTGAACGGCTTCGGCCGCATCGGGCGCAACTTCTTCAGGGCATTGGACGCGCAGCAAGCCCAGGGTGCCAACACCGACATCGAGATCGTCGCGGTCAATGACCTGACCGACAACGCCAGCCTGGCCCACCTGCTGAAATTCGACTCCATCCTGGGCCGGCTGCCCCACGACGTCAGCCTCGAGGGCGACGACACCATCGTCGTCGGCAACACCAAGATCAAGGCGCTGGAGGTCAAGGAGGGCCCGGCCGCGCTGCCCTGGGGTGACCTGGGTGTGGACGTCGTCGTCGAGTCCACCGGCATCTTCACCAAGCGCGACAAGGCGCAGGGCCACCTGGACGCCGGCGCCAAGAAGGTGATCATCTCCGCCCCGGCCAGCGACGAGGACATCACCATCGTGCTCGGCGTCAACGACGACAAGTACGACGGCAGCCAGAACATCATCTCCAACGCCTCGTGCACCACGAACTGCCTGGGCCCGCTGGCCAAGGTCCTCAACGACGAGTTCGGCATCGTCAAGGGCCTGATGACCACCATCCACGCCTACACCCAGGACCAGAACCTGCAGGACGGCCCGCACAGCGATCTGCGTCGCGCCCGTGCCGCCGCGGTCAATATCGTGCCCACCTCCACCGGCGCCGCCAAGGCGATCGGCCTGGTGCTGCCGGAGCTGAAGGGCAAGCTGGACGGCTACGCGCTGCGGGTGCCGATCCCCACCGGCTCGGTCACCGACCTGACCGCTGAGCTGGGCAAGTCCGCCTCGATCGACGACATCAACGCCGCGATGAAGGCCGCCGCCGAGGGCCCGATGAAGGGCATCCTCAAGTACTACGACGCCCCGATCGTCTCCAGCGACATCGTCACCGACCCGCACTCATCGCTGTACGACGCCGGGCTGACCAAGGTGATCGACAACCAGGCCAAGGTGGTGTCCTGGTACGACAACGAGTGGGGCTACTCCAACCGGCTGGTGGACCTGATCGCGCTCGTCGGCAAGTCGCTGTAAGAGCGATCGTGGCTGTGTCTTCAGTCAAGGCTGTTTCAGAACTGATCGCCGAGGGGGTTTCGGGGCGGGGCGTGTTGGTGCGCTCCGACCTGAACGTTCCCCTCGACGAGGGCAAGATCACCGACCGGGGCCGGATCACCGCGTCGGTGCCCTCGCTGCGCGCGCTGGTCGACGCCGGCGCCAAGGTGGTGGTGGCCGCGCACCTGGGCCGGCCCAAGAACGGGCCGGACCCCAAGCTGTCGCTGGCCCCGGTTGCCGCCGCACTCGGAGAGCAACTGGGTCGGCACGTCCAGCTGGCCGGTGATGTGGTCGGCACCGACGCGCTGGCCCGCGCCGAAGGCCTCACCGACGGCGACGTGCTGCTGCTGGAGAACATCCGGTTCGACGCCCGCGAGACCAGCAAGGACGATCAGGAGCGCCTCGCGCTGGCGCGGGCGCTGGCCGAACTGGTCGCCGCGCCGGACGGCTCCTCGGGGGCGTTCGTCTCCGACGGCTTCGGTGTGGTGCACCGCAAACAGGCCTCGGTGTACGACATCGCCACCCTGCTGCCGTCGTACGCCGGAACGCTGGTCGCCGCGGAGATCCAGGTGCTGCGGCAGCTGACCGAGTCGACCGAGCGGCCCTATGCCGTGGTGCTGGGCGGGTCGAAGGTCTCCGACAAGCTCGGTGTCATCAAGTCGCTGGCGACCAAGGCCGATTCCATCGTGATCGGCGGCGGCATGTGCTTCACCTTCCTGGCCGCCCAGGGTCTTCAGGTCGGGACCTCGCTGCTGGAGGCCGACATGGTCGACACCTGCCGGCAACTGCTCGACGACTACGCCGACGTGCTGCGGCTCCCGGTCGACATCGTCGTCGCCGACAAGTTCGACGCCGGCGCCACCCCGGAAACCGTTGCCGCCGATGAGATTCCGGAGGGCAAGATGGGGCTGGACATCGGCCCCGGCTCGGTGCAGCGCTTCGCCGCGCTGCTGGCCAACGCCAAGACCATCTTCTGGAACGGGCCGATGGGCGTGTTCGAGTTCCCGGCGTTCGCCGCCGGCACCAAGGGCGTGGCCGAGGCGATCGCAACGGCCACCGGCAAGGGCGCGTTCAGCGTCGTCGGCGGCGGGGACTCCGCCGCGGCGGTTCGGGCGCTCGGCCTGCCCGAGGACGGTTTCTCGCACATCTCCACCGGCGGTGGGGCGTCGCTGGAATACCTTGAGGGAAAACCACTGCCAGGCCTGCAGGTACTGGAAACCGGAGGGGCGCAATGAGCCGCAAACCGCTGATCGCCGGCAACTGGAAGATGAACCTCAACCACTTCGAGGCGATCGCACTGGTGCAGAAGGTGGCGTTCTCGCTGCCGGACAAGTACTACGACAAGGTCGACGTCACGGTGCTGCCGCCGTTCACCGACCTGCGTAGTGTGCAGACGCTGGTCGACGGGGACAAGCTTCGGCTGACCTTCGGCGCCCAGGACCTCTCGCAGCACGACGCGGGCGCCTACACCGGCGAGATCAGCGGGGCGTTCCTGGCCAAGCTGGGCTGCAGCTACGTCGTCGTCGGCCACTCCGAACGGCGCAGCTACCACGGCGAGGACGACGCGCTGGTGGCCGCCAAGGCCGCCGCCGCGCTCAAGCACGGGCTCACCCCGATCATCTGCGTCGGCGAACACCTCGAGATCCGGGAAGCCGGCAACCACGTCGAGTACTGCGTGGACCAGCTGCGCGGCTCGCTGTCCGGGCTGAGCGCCGAACAGATCGGTGCGAGCGTCATCGCCTACGAACCGGTGTGGGCGATCGGCACCGGCCGGGTCGCCGGTGCCGCCGACGCCCAGGAGGTGTGCGCGGCGATCCGCGCCGAACTGGGCAAGCTCGCCTCCCCGAAGATCGCCGAGGCGGTACGGGTGCTCTACGGCGGCTCGGTCAACGCCAAGAACGTCGCGGAACTCATCGCCCAGCCCGACGTCGACGGCGGTCTGGTCGGCGGGGCGTCGTTGGACGGCGAGCAGTTCGCCACCTTGGCGGCGCTGGCGGCCGGCGGGCCGCTCCCGTGATGGCAGCCGGGCAACGGTAGGGTAGCGCCATGATCTTGACGCTGCAGATCCTCTTGGTGATCACCAGCCTGCTGGTGATGCTGCTGGTGCTGCTGCACCGCGCCAAGGGCGGCGGCCTGTCCACCCTGTTCGGCGGCGGCGTGCAGTCCAGCCTGTCGGGCTCGACGGTGGTCGAGAAGAACCTCGACCGGCTGACCTACTTCGTCATCGCCATCTGGCTGGTGTCGATCATCGCGGTCGGTCTGCTGATCAAGTACAGCTGACGGCGGTCAGCCGGCCCGCGCCACGATCACGGGCGTGCGGGCCGCGTGGACCACGGCGCGGCTTACCGAGCCCAGCAACATGCCGGCGAAACCGCCCCGACCGTGGCTGCCGACGACGACCAACTGCGCCGATCTGGAATGTTCGATGATGTGCTTGGCCGGGCGGTCGAGCACCAGCAGGCGATGCACCGCCACGTCGGGGTAGCGCTCCTGGAAGCCGGCCAGGGCCTCGGCCAGCACCGCCTCGGAGCCGGCCTTTAGCGCAGCCCAGTCCGCATCCGGAAGCTGCAGTGCGGACCCGTCCGTGCCGGCGTGCAGCGCGATCAAGTCCACCCCACGCCAGGACGCCTCCTCGAACGCGAGCTCGGTGGCCAGCGCGGAAGTCGCGTCCCCGTCGATCCCCACGACCACTGGCAGCCGGTTCGGCTGCGCCGCGGTGGGTGCGCGGCCGTGGATGATCGCGACCGGGCAATGGGCGTGCCGCACCAGTTCGGAGCTGACCGAGCCGAGCAGCGTCTCGCCGATCATGCCCAGCCCGCGCGGGCCGACCACCAGCAGGCGCGCCGCTTTGGACAGGTCCACCAGGGTCGGCACCGGGATGCCTTCGATCACCTCACCTCTGACATCCAGCGGGTGGCCCGCGGTGGCGGGCTCGGCGGCGCGGGCGAGACCGATCGCGTCGGCGATCACCCGCTGTCCCTGCGATACCCGCTCGTTGTGCAGCGCGGTCCTGCCGGCGGCGGAGACGAACTCCACCGAGCCCCGGGGCAGTGGCGGTACCACGTGCACTATGGTCAGGCCGATATTGCGCATCTTCGCCGCATGGACGGCCCACCGGATGGCGTCATGCGATGCCGGTGACCCGTCGGCACCGACGATGATTCCGGAACCTACTGTAGTAGAAGACATTTCGATTCCATCCCGGCGCTCAGCTCAGCTGGCGACCTGCACCTTGATGTGTTTTTCGGGTGGAGCGGCCGGTTCGGTGACCGCCACGGAAACGGTCAGGATGCCGTTGTTGTAGCTGGCTTTGATGTCGTCCTCGTCGGCGCCCGCCGGCAGCGTGACCGACCGGACGAACGAGCCGTAGGAGAACTCCGAGCGGCCCTTGGTCGGGTCGATACCCGGCAGCTCGGCGCGCACCACGTAGTGGCCGTCTTCCAGCTGGTCTTTCAGGCTGCCGCCGGATCTGCAGATCTTTCATGATGCGTCCTTTGTTGCGTTCGGATACTTCCGATTCCACTCCCCGCGACAGGCCCGGGGCAGGGCCGGAAGTCCCCTCCGGGTAGGGATGTTCGTCGTCAGTCCGCCAGTGCTCAGAACTCGCAGAACCGGCTCACACAGCCCCCGGCGAACGCCGTGTCGACGTGGGGCACCGCGGGCTCGGGGGAGGCGAAGCTGAGCACCTGTCCTTCCCGGCTGCCATAGCGGTACACGGTGATTCCCTTGACTTTCGCCCGCCAGGCATCGTGGTAGACGGCGCGGACGTCGTCGACAGTCGCGGTGGCCGGCAGGTTCACCGTCTTGGAGACGGCGGCATCGACATGGCGCTGAACGGTCGCCTGCATCCGCAGATGCCACTCCGGGGCGATCTCGCCCGCCGTCGGAAACGCGGACTGAATCTCCGCGGGTATCCGGTCATAGCCACGGACCCCGCCACACTGCGCGATCTCGGTGAACAACTCGTCGTGGTACAGGCCTCGGTCGCGGGTGAGCCGGTCGAAGTAGGGGTTGACCTCCAGCAGGTGGCGGCCCAGGATCGCGCGGGTGTAAGCGATCGCGAACATCGGCTCGATGCCGGCGGTGGTGCCGGCGATCAGGGAGATGGTTCCTGTCGGGGCGATCGAGGTGACCTGCGCGTTGCGCATCGGCACCGTAGTGGCGAACCGGCTGCGGCCGAAAGCCGGGAATACTCCGCGGGTTTCGGCCAGTCGCGCCGACGCTGCGTGCGCCGCCCGCTGGATGTGAGCGGCGATGCGCCCGCCCAGGCGGACGCCCCGGGCACTGTCGTAGGGGATCCCCAGGATTGCCAGCAGTTCCGCCAACCCCATCACGCCCAGGCCGATCTTGCGGGTCGCCCGGCTGGCGTCGTCGAGCTCGGGAAACGGGTAGGCGTTGACGTCGATCACGTCATCGAGGAAACGCACCCCCAGCTCGACCACCTCGGTCAGCCGGTCCCAGTCGACCCGGCCACCGCGGACCAGCTGCGCCAGGTTGACCGACCCCAAATTGCAGGATTCGTACGGCAGCAACGGAACCTCGCCGCACGGGTTGGTCGCCTGGATCCGGCCCGCGTCCGGCGTGGGGTTGGCGCGGTTGATCGCATCCAGGAACAGCAGGCCCGGATCGCCGCAGCGGTGAGCGGCGTCGCAGATCGCGGAGAACACCTCGACTGCCGGTACCTCGGACACGGTCCGGCCGGTGCGGGGGTTGATCAGCCGGTGGCGCCCGCCTCGGGCCACCGCACGCATGAACGCGTCGGTGACTCCGACCGACAGGTTGAAATGGGCCAGGCCGGCCGGTGTTCCGGATTTGGCGGCGATGAAGTCGAAGATGTCGGGGTGGGACACGTCCAGCACCGCCATGCAGGCGCCGCGGCGCCGCCCACCGAGCTGGACCACCTCGGCGGCGGTGTCGAACAACCGCAGAAACGGCACCGGCCCACTGGCGCTGCCCCCGCTGCCCACCCCATCCCCGGCCGGGCGCAACTGACCGAACGCGTACCCGGTGCCGCCCCCCGCCTGATGGATCTCGGCGGTGTGGCCCAACGTGGTGAAGATCGACCGCAGCGAATCCTCCAACGGCAGCACGACGCAACCGGACAGCAGGCCCAGCGGAGTTCCGGCGTTCATCAATGTCGGCGAATTGGGCAGAAACTCCAGCCCCCGCAGCAGCTCTGAGAACCGCTGCGCCCACTGCGCCGATGATCCGGCGCGGTAGGTGTCCTCGGCGCCGGCGACGAACGCCGCGACCCGCTCCATCATCTCGCCGGTCGACTCGGTGGGCCGGCCCCGGTTGTCGCGCAGCAGATAGCGCTCACTGAGCACGGTGACCGCGGCCAGGCTCAGCTTCAACTCATCCCGTACCCCGAGCAGCCGTTTGGCGGTCCGCAGCTCGGCGCGCTGCTGACGGAAAATGATGTAGGCGCGGGCAATGTCGTCGAATCCGGCGGCGTTCAGTTGCGACTCCACCACATCCTGGATCTGTTCGACGGCGACCGGCCGGCCGTGCCCGCGGCGGCCCAGCTCATCGGCGACGGCCCGGGCCACCTGGGCCGCCACCGCGGCATCGGGGTGGCCGGTCTCGCGGGCCGCCCGCCCGATCGCGGTCTCGATGCGTCCCGGGTCGAAGGCCACCGAACGCCCGTCGCGGCGGCGGACCGTGCTGGGCCACCGGGGATCGTGTCGTCGTGCGCCCATGACCTCGAGTATGCGACGCCGCCGCGGGCCCACGCTGACGAACGGCCCGGCCGGGCGAGGACTTCGGGCCCTCGCATTGCGCGGTGCACTGGGAGCACAGTGGTGTTGTGTGACGGCGACCGACCGATGCACGACGGCGGTGACGGCGATGATCGATACAGCAGATGTGAGAAGCCCACGGGTGCGGCGACTGTTTCGCGACCGTCGGGAGGCCGGTCGCGTCCTGGCCGACCTGCTGACCGCCTACCGGGGACGCGACGACGTGATCGTGCTCGGCCTGGCGCGGGGCGGCATCCCGGTCGCTTGGGAGGTCGCGGCCGCTCTTGATGCGCCGCTGGACGCCTTCATCGTTCGCAAACTCGGGGCGCCCGGCCATGAAGAGTTCGCGGCGGGCGCGCTGGCCAGCGGCGGGCGTGTGGTGCTCAACGATGACGTGGTGCGCGCGCTGCGGATCACCCCGCAACAGCTGCGCGATATCGCCGAGCACGAAGGCCGTGAGCTGGCCCGGCGCGAGGCCGTCTACCGTGACGGGCGCCCCCCGGTGGCCCTCGCCGGCAAGACGGTGATCCTCGTCGACGACGGGCTGGCCACCGGCGCCAGCATGCTCGCAGCCGTGCAGGCACTGCAGGACTTCGAACCCGCACACATCGTGATCGCCGTTCCCGCGGCGCCGGAATCGACCTGTCGGGAATTCGCCGGTCTCGTCGACGACGTGGTGTGCGCCACCATGCCGACCCCGTTTCGTGCGGTCGGCGAGTCGTTCCGGGACTTCAGCCAGGTCTCCGACGAGGAGGTCCGCACGCTGCTGGCCAACCCGGCCCAGCCGGCCACCAGTCGGAAACCGGCGTCCACCCCGGTCGAGGTGATTCGTCGCGCCGCGATCGACGCCCCGGCCGGTGTACCGCCGCGGGCGGCGCTGGAGCAACTGATCGGCGACGCCCGCATCGTGCTGATCGGTGAGGGCTCGCACGGCACCCACGAGTTCTACGCGGCCCGCGCGGACATCACCCGATGGCTGATCGCAGCGAAGGGGTTCTGCGCCGTCGCCGCTGAGGCGGACTGGCCGGACGCCCAGCGCGTCAACCGCTATGTCCGCGGCTTGGGTGAGGACACCGACGCCGATGCGGCGCTGAGCGGATTCGAGCGTTTCCCGGCGTGGATGTGGCGCAACACCGTGGTCCGTGAGTTCGTCGACTGGCTGCGCGCCCACAATCAGCGCTGCGGATCGTCCGGCCGCCAAGCCGGCTTCTACGGGTTGGACCTCTACAGCCTGCACCGATCGATGCAGGCCGTGATCGGCTACCTGGAGACGATCGATTCGGCGGCGGCGGCGCGCGCCCGGGCCCGCTACGCGTGCTTCGATCACACCGCCGCGCAGGATGGTCAGGCCTACGGATACGGCGCGGCGTTCGGCGCCGGACCGTCCTGCGAGCGCGAGGCGATCGAGCAGCTGGTCGAGTTGCAGCGCGACGCGCTGAGCTATGCCCAGCGTGACGGGCTGACCGCGCAGGATGCGCTCTTCGACGCCCTGCGCAACGCCCACACCGTCCGCAACGCCGAGGTGTACTACCGCGCGATGTTCAGCGGTCGGGTCACCTCATGGAATCTGCGGGATCAGCATATGGCGCTGACCCTGGATGCGCTGCTGGCCCACCTCGACAATCGCCCCGGCGCACCGCCGGCCCGCATCGTGGTGTGGGCACACAATTCTCACGTCGGTGACGCCAGGGCGACCGAGATGTCCGGCGACGGCCAGCTCACGCTCGGCCAGCTGGTGCGCCAGCGCTACGGCGATGCGGTGCGCCTGATCGGCTTCAGCACCTACAGCGGTACGGTCACCGCGGCCAGCGAGTGGGGCGGACCCGCCGAATACAAGACGGTCCGTCCGGCGCTGAACGGCAGCATCGAGGAACTTCTCCATTCCACCGGCAGAACCGAGTTCCTGCTGTCGACGCTCAAGCCCTCCGCGGCGACCGCGGTGCTCGGCGCCGTCCGGCTGAACCGCGCCATCGGCGTGATCTATCAGCCCGCCACCGAACGGCAGAGCCACTACTTCCACGCCAGGCCCGCCGACCAGTTCGACGCGATCATCCATATCGACAACACCTGCGCCCTGGAACCCCTTGAAGTCACCAGTGTTTGGGTCGAGGGCCAGAACCCGCAGACCTACCCGAGTGGCATATAGCTGCGTTGGGCGGGCCGATCGCTGCGCAGGCTCAGCGCACCGTCCGGTTGCGCAGCGCGTTGAACATGCCACGCACCATGTTCTCGGTCGCTGCCAGCGGCGCCATCGCGGTCTCGCCGACGCTGACGATGTCGTCCATCCGGCTGACGATGGTCTCCACCGGCTCGATCAGGGCAACCAGTCGGCGGGCCAGGTCGTCGAGACTGGCCATGGTCTCATCAAGGTGGTCCAGGCCGTCACCGAGGCGTTCGACGGTGGCGTTGAGGCCGGCCAGGGAACTGTTCAAGGCGTTCATCGTGTCGCCCAGGCCATTCAGGACGTCTTCGAGTTGCCCGACCGTCACGTCGGCGTTCAGCGCCGCCTGCGCCAATGTCTTGAGCCGATTGCGTTCCCCGCCGGTGCCCGAGCCTCTGTCTGCCATGCCGCTCATTATGACGTGGACAGGCCGGCGGCCGCTGCCTCGTCGAGCAACCAGATCGTCTCTTCCCGCCCGACGGCCCCGGCCGCCGGAACCGACACCGGGTCGGCGCCGCCGACCGCGGCGGCCACCGCCTCGGCCTTGGCCGCCCCGGACACCACCAGCCACACCTGACGGGAGCGACGCACCGCGGGCAGCGTGAGCGTGATGCGCCGCGGCGGCGGCTTGGGCGAGTCGTAGACCGGCAGCACCAGCCGGGCGGATTCGATTACCGCCGGGGTATCGGGGAACAGTGAGTTGACGTGGCCTTCACCACCCATGCCCAACAGGTGCACATCGAAGTCCGGTGTGCGCTCACCGGGTTCGGCATGATCGGCCAGCAGCTGCTCGTAGGCCAGCGCCGCGACGTCCAGATCATTGCCGAACGCGCCGTCGCTGGCGGCCATCGCGTGAATGTTGTCGGCCGGGATCCCGACGTGGTCCAACAGCGCCTCGCGGGCCTGCTTTTCGTTGCGCTCGTCATCGTCGCCGGGGACGAAGCGGTCGTCGCCGAAATACACGTGCACGGATTCCCAGTCGATCCGCGCGGCATGCTCACCGAGCCGACGCAGCAGCCCGATACCGGTACCGCCGCCGGTCAACACGATCAGTGCGCGGCCCCGCGCTGCCAGCGCCGCCTCGATGGCATCGGCAAGCCGGTCACCGGCCGCGGCGATGAGGTCATCGGCACCGGGGTAGATCGCTACGGTCACAGATACTCCACTTCTTCGAGGCCGGCCAGTGCGGCACCATACACAGCGTCGGAGTCCAGTCGGCGGAGGTCTTCGGCCAGGCACTCGGCCGTCACCCGGCGGGGCAGCGGAACCAGCGCGTCGGGTCTGGCCGTGCGGCTCAACGTGGCGATCACGCCGTGCTGCGGCCGGCTCAGCGCCACGGTCTCGCTGTCGCGCACCAGCTCGATCTTCAGCTCACCGACGGCGCGGCGCACCGGGCCGTAGATGCGGCTGGCCAACCAGCCGGCCAGGATGTCCAGGGCCGGCTCGGTGGACAGCCCCGACACCAGCGCCGAGCGGACCGGCTCGAAGGGCGGCTGATCCAGCGCGGAAGCCAGCAGCGCCCGCCAGTAGGTGATGCGACTCCACGACAGGTCGGTGTCGCCGGCGGTGTAGCCGCCCCGCCGGCTCTTGATCGCCGCCAGTGGGTCGGGGCTGTTGGTGGCGTCGGTGATCCGGCGCAACGCCAACGCTCCCAGCGGATCCTCGGCCGGCGCGGCCGGCGCGACATCGGGCCACCAGGCGACCACCGGAATGTCGGGCAACAGGAACGGCACCACGACCGCGTCGGCGTGCCCGGACAGCGGGCCGGAAAGCCGCAGCACCACCACCTCGCCGGCGCCGGCGTCACCGAACATCCGCAGCTGGGCGTCCAGCCGCGGCGGACTGTCGTCGGGCTCACCCGCCAACACCACGACCACCCGGCTGGGATGCTCCTGGCTGGCGATGTTGGCCGCGGCGATGGACTCTTCGAGCAGCATGTCGTTCTCGGTGCTTTCCAGGGCGATGATCAGGGTCAACACCCGGCCCGTCGTCGCCGCCCCGACCTGCTCGCGCAACTCGTCGAGCTTTTTGTTGATCGCGTTGGTGGACGTGTCGGGCATTTCGATGATCACGGCCGCCGCCATTCCCGGCCGGAGCGCTCCAGCATCTCGAACGACGACCGCGGGCCCCAGGTGCCGGCCGCGTACGGCTCGGGTCTGCCGTGCTCTGCCCAGTTCTCCAGCACCGGATCGAGGATCTCCCAGGACAATTCGACTTCGGCGTTGACGGGAAACAGTGACGGCTCGCCGAGCAGCACGTCCAGGATCAGGCGTTCGTAGGCTTCCGGCGAGTCCTCGGCGAACGCCGAGCCGTAAGAGAAGTCCATGTTGACGTCGCGGACCTCCATGAGATGGCCCGGCACCTTGGAACCGAACCGCAGCGTGATCCCCTCATCGGGCTGCACCCGGATCACCAGCGCGTTCTTGCCCAGCTCGTCGGTCATGGTGGCGTCGAAGGGCAGGTGCGGCGCCCGTTTGAACACCAGCGCGATCTCGGTGACGCGGCGCCCCAGCCGTTTTCCGCTGCGCAGGTAGAACGGCACACCGGCCCAGCGCCGGGTGTCGACCTCCAGCGTGATCGCCGCATAGGTCTCGGTGCGCGAGTCGTGGGCGAAGCCCTCCTCGTCGAGCAGGCTGACGACGTGTTCGCCACCCTGCCACCCGGCGGCGTACTGGCCGCGGGAGGTGGTCTCGTCCAGCGGCTGTGCCAGCCGGGTGGCGGAGAGCACCTTGATCTTCTCGGCTTGCAGTTCGGCGGGGGAGAAGCTGACCGGCTCCTCCATGGCGGTCAGGGCCAGCAATTGCAACAGGTGATTCTGGATGACGTCGCGGGCCGCGCCGATGCCGTCGTAGTAGCCGGCCCGCCCACCCAGGCCGATGTCCTCGGCCATGGTGATCTGCACATGGTCGACGTAGTGCGCATTCCAGATCGGGTCGAAAAGCTGGTTGGCGAAGCGCAGCGCCAGAATGTTCTGCACCGTCTCCTTACCCAGATAGTGGTCGATGCGGAACACCGACTCCTCCGGGAAGACGCGGTTGACCACGCTGTTGAGCTCGCGGGCGCTGTCCAGGTCGTGGCCGAACGGCTTCTCGATCACCACCCGGCTCCAACGGCCGTCTCGCGGGCGTGCCAGCCCGCTGGCGTGCAGCTTCTCGCACACCACCGGGAACGCGTCGGGTGGGATCGACAGGTAGAAGGCGTGATTTCCGCCGGTGCCGCGTTCGGCGTCGAGCTTGTCCAGCGTCTCGGCCAGCTCGGCGAAAGCCGCGTCGTCATCGAAAGTGCCTTGCACGAACCGGAATCCCTCGGCCAGCCGGTCCCAGACCACCTGTCGGAACGGAGTCCGGGCGTGCTGCTTGACGGCCTGGTAGACCACGTCGGCGAAATCCTCGTCGGCCCACTCCCGGCGGGCGAAACCGACCAGCGCGAAGGTGGGTGGCAGCAGGCCGCGGTTGGCCAGGTCGTAGATGGCCGGCATGAGCTTGCGGCGCGCGAGGTCACCGGTGACACCGAAGATCACCACCCCGCACGGGCCGGCGATGCGGGGCAGCCGCTTGTCGCGCTTGTCCCGCAGCGGGTTTTGCCAGCCCCCGGCGGTGTGTCGCGCGGTCGCTGCGCTCACCATCAGGTCACTTGGCGGCGTTGAGCTGCGATGCCGTGGCCTCCAGCAGTTCCCCCCACGACGCCTCGAATTTGTCCACGCCTTCGGACTCCAGCACCACGAACACGTCCGAGACGTCGATGCCGGCCGTTGCGAGCTGATCGAAGACCCGCTGCGACTCCGACGCGGTGCCGGCGATGGTGTCGCCGGCGATGTCACCGTGGTCGGCCACCGCATCCAGGGTCGGCTCCGGCATGGTGTTGACGGTGTGGGGGGCCACCAACTCGGTGACGTAGAGGGTGTCCGGGTAGTCGGGGTTCTTGACGCCGGTCGACGCCCACAGCGGGCGCTGGACCCGGGCGCCGTGGGCGGCCAGCGCGGCGAAGCGCTCGCCGCCGAAGACCTCTTCGTAGGCGGCGTAGGCCAACCGGGCGTTGGCGACGCCGGCCTTGCCGCGCAGCGCCAAGGCATCGGCCGAGCCGATCTTCTCCAGCCGCGCGTCGATCTCGGTGTCCACCCGGGAGACGAAGAAGGATGCCACCGAGTGGATCTTGGCCAGGTCATGTCCGGCCGTCTTGGCCGCCTCCAGGCCGGCCAGGTAGGCGTCCATCACCTCGCGGTGGCGCTCGACGGAGAAGATCAGCGTGACGTTGACCGAGATCCCTTCGGCCAGTGTCGCGGTGATGGCCGGCAGTCCCGCCTTGGTCGCCGGGATCTTGATGAACAGGTTCGGCCGGTCGACGATCTTCCACAGTTCGACGGCCTGGGCGATGGTCTTGTCGGTGTCGTGGGCCAGCCGGGGATCGACCTCGATCGACACCCGACCGTCGACCCCGTCGGATGCCTCCCACGCCTTCGTCAGCACGTCGCAGGCGTTGCGGACGTCGTCGGTGGTGACGGTGCGGATCACGGCGTCCACATCGGCGCCGCGAGCGGCCAGCTCGGCCAGCTGCTTGTCGTAGGCGTGCCCCTTCTCCAGCGCCTTCTGGAAGATGGTCGGGTTGGTGGTCACCCCGACCACGCTGCGGGTGGCGACCAGTTCGGCCAGGTTGCCCGACGTCAGCCGGTCGCGGGACAGGTCATCGAGCCACACCGACACGCCGGCGGCGCTCAGCGCGGCAAGCCGTTCATTCTGAGTCATGTTGCGCTCCTTCTCAATCGGCCGTCATGCGGCCACAGTTTGCGTCATCTCTCCAAGGCGCGTTCGGCGGCGGCGACGACGGCCGCTGCGGTGAATCCGAACTCGCGGAACAACGTCTTGTAGTCCGCGGATTCGCCGTAGTGCTCGAGCGAGACGATCTCCCCGGTGTCGCCCACCAGCTTATGCCAGCACTGCGCGACGCCGGCCTCGACCGCGACCCGTGCCGAAACGGCGGGTGGCAGCACCGCGTCGCGATACTCGGCCGGCTGCGACTCGAACCACTCCAGGCAGGTCATCGACACCACGCGTGCATTGATGTCCTTGTCCGCCAAAAGTTTCTGGGCTTCCACCGCGAGCTGCACCTCTGAGCCGGTGGCGATCAGAATCACGTCGGGTTGCTCGGCTCCGGCCCCGCCGAGCACATATCCGCCGCGTGCGACGCCGTCGGCGTCGGTGCCCTCCAGGATCGGCACCCCCTGACGGGTCAGGATCAGCCCGACCGGACCGCTGTCGGCGCCGCGGGCCAACACGGTGCGCCAGGCGTAGGCGGTCTCATTGGCGTCGGCCGGACGCACCACCGACAACTGGGGGATGGCGCGCAGCGCCGACAGGTGCTCGATCGGCTGGTGGGTGGGCCCGTCCTCGCCGAGACCGATCGAGTCGTGGGTCCACACGTAGATCGGGTCGATGTCCATCAGCGCCGCCAGCCGCACCGCGGGCCGCATGTAGTCGGAGAACTGCAGGAAGGTGCCGCCGTAGGCGCGGGTCGGGCCGTGCAGCACGATGCCCGACAGGATCGCGCCCATCGCATGCTCGCGGATCCCGAAATGCAGCGTGCGGCCGTACGGGTCCGCGGTGAAGTCCTTGGTCGAGATCGACGTCGGCCCGAAGGACTTGACGCCGTCCATGGTGGTGTTGTTGCTGCCGGCCAGATCGGCCGAGCCGCCCCACAATTCGGGAAGTTTCGGGCCCACCGCGGAGAGCACCTTGCCGGACGCGGCGCGGGTGGCCACCGCCTTGGAGCCCGGCTCCCAGGAGGGCAGCTCGGCGTCCCAGCCGTCGGGCAGCTCACCGGCGAGCAACCGGTCCAGCAGTGCCTTGCGTTCCGGCTCGCGGGCCGCCCACGCCTCGAACCCGGTCTGCCAGTCGGCGTGCGCCGCCTTGCCGCGGGCCACCAGACCCCGGGTGTGGGTGATCACGTCCTCGCGGACGTCGAAGGACTTGTCCGGGTCGAACCCGAGCACCTTCTTGGTGGCCGCGACCTCGTCGTCGCCCAGCGCCGCGCCGTGGGCGGCGCCGGTGTTCATCTTGTCCGGGGCCGGATAGCCGATGATCGTGCGCAGCGAGATGAACGACGGCTTGTCGGTGACGGCCTTGGCGTTGGCGATCGCCTCCTCGATGCCGGTGACGTTCTCGCCGCCCTCGACCTCCTGGACATGCCAGCCGTAGGCGCGGTAGCGGGCGGTGGTGTCCTCGCACATGGCGATCGCGGTGTCGTCCTCGATGGAGATCTTGTTGTGGTCGTAGAACACGATCAGGTTGCCCAGCTGCTGCACACCGGCCAGCGAGGACGCCTCGCTGGTGACCCCCTCCTGGATGTCGCCGTCGGAGGCGATCACGTAGATGTAGTGGTCGAACGGGCTCTCGCCCGGGGCGGCGTCGGGGTCGAACAGCCCGCGCTCGTAGCGAGCGGCCATCGCCATCCCGACCGCCGATGCCAGACCCTGGCCCAGCGGGCCGGTGGTGATCTCCACGCCGGTGGTGTGGCGGAACTCCGGGTGCCCGGGGGTCTTGGAGCCCCAGGTGCGCAGCGCCTCGAGGTCGGACAGCTCCAGCCCGAAGCCGCCGAGGTAGAGCTGGATGTACAGCGTCAGGCTGGAGTGCCCGCAGGACAGCACGAACCGGTCGCGGCCCAGCCAGTGCGTGTCGGCGGGGTCGTGGCGCATGACGCGCTGGAACAGCGTGTAGGCCAGCGGCGCCAGGCTCATCGCCGTGCCGGGGTGGCCGCTCCCGCACTTCTGGACCGCATCGGCGGCCAGCACCCGAGCCGTGTCGACCGCGACCGAGTCGATCTCGGCCCAGTCGGCGGGGTGGTGCGGGCGGGTCAGGGCGGAGATCTCTGCAGCAGTGGTCACGAACGTCCTCAATAGTCGACAAGCCTGGTTGGTTCTCACCCTAATGCGGGCACGGGCAGTGTTGCAGGTCGGCGTCGGCGTGTGGATTACCCGTGAATCGACCCTGGGATTCGGTCGACGCGGCAGTGCGGTCTACCATCGTCCGTAGTAGACGCCGGCGTCGCTGCTGCCATCTGAGGAGTCATCACGTGAGTATTCGGGAGCGCGCCGCGCCGCGCCGAATACGCGCCGTACGTAGCACCCTGTTGGCGTACCTGTCGCTGACCAAGCCGCGGATCATCGAGTTGTTGCTGGTCACGACCATCCCGGCGATGCTGCTGGCGGACCGCGGCACGGTGAATCCGCTGCTGATCTTCAACACGCTCATCGGCGGGATGCTGGCCGCCGCGGGCGCCCACGCGCTGAACTGCGTCGTCGACGCCGACATCGACAAGGTGATGAAGCGCACCGCGCGCCGGCCGCTGGCCCGCGACGCGGTACCGACCCGGAACGCGCTGGTCTTCGGCCTGGTGCTCGGCGCCATCTCCTTCGTCTGGCTGTGGCGGTTCACCAACCTGATGTCGGGCCTGCTGGCGGTGGCCACTATCGCCTTCTACGTGCTGGTCTATTCGATGCTGCTCAAGCGGCACACCTCGCAGAACGTGGTGTGGGGCGGTGCGGCCGGCTGCATGCCGGTGGTGATCGGCTGGTCTGCGGTGACCGGCACCGTCGGCTGGCAGGCGCTGGTGATGTTCGCCGTCATCTTCTTCTGGACGCCACCGCACACCTGGGCTCTGGCCATGCGCTACAAGGATGACTATGCGGCGGCGGGGGTGCCGATGCTGCCGGTGGTCGCCAGCGAGCGTGTCGTCACCCACCGCATCGTGGTCTACACCTGGGCGACGGTGATCGCGACGCTGGCGCTGGTGCCGGCTGCGGGGTGGCTGTACGCCTCGGTCGCGTTCCTGGCCGGCGTCTGGTTCCTGACCATGGCCCACCAGCTCTACGCCGGGGTGCGCCGCGGCGAGCCGGTCAAACCGCTGCGGCTTTTCCTGCAGTCGAACAACTACCTGGCGGTGGTGTTCTGCGCCCTGGCGGTGGACTCGGCCATCGGCCTGCCCACCCTGTTCTGAGTCCTCGGCGGTTGCCGGCCGGCCCACCGATCTCCCAGCGTGCCCCCAGGTAACGCGAGGGTGGAGCACCTTGCGCCGACGGCGGCGGCGGGTATGCAATCGCCAATGAAAATCATATTCAATAGTTCGGTGGATGCCCCGCGATGACCGCGCCGGCGCCGGTCTGGATGGCATCTCCCCCGGAGGTGCACTCGGCGCTGTTGAGCACCGGAGCGGGACCCGGCCCACTGTTGGCGGCGGCCGCGGCCTGGTCGGCCATGGGCGCGCCGGAACGCTGGGTTTCGCCGGCAACGCGGCCAACGGGCGATCCACCGCGGCGGGGATGGCCCGGTTGGACGGTGCGTTCGGCAACGGGCCGCGGCAGCCGATGGTGCCGGGCAGCTGGGACGCCGACGGCGACAAGCCTTAAAGTTCGGGTACCCGAAAAACAAAGTTCCCATGCAGTAAACTCGGTGGTTGTGCCAGGGGTATGGATGGCGTCGCCGCCGGAGGTGCATTCGGCGTTGTTGAGCGCCGGGCCGGGAGCGGGGCCGTTGTTGGCGGCGGCGGCGGCGTGGTCGTCGTTGAGCGCCGAGTACACGGCGGTCGCCGAGGAATTGACCGCGGTGCTGGCCACCGTCGAAGCCGGGGCGTGGCAGGGGCCCGCCGCGGACTCCTATCTGGGCGCCCACGCGCCGTACCTGGCCTGGCTGAGCCACGCCGCCGCGGACAGTGCGGCGGCCGCCGCGCAGTGCCAGACCGCGGCGGCGGCCTACAACGCTGCGTTGGCGGCCATGCCGACGCTTCCGGAGCTGGCCGCCAATCACGCGGTGCACGGCGTGCTGGTGGCGACCAACTTCTTCGGCATCAACACCATTCCGATCGCGGTCAACGAAGCCGACTACCTCCGGATGTGGGTGCAGGCCGCCACCACGATGTCGACCTACCAGGCGGTGGCGGGTTCGGCGGTAGCCGCCGCGCCGCACACCGCGGTGGCGCCGCAGATTCAGCGAGCTGCCGCCAGCTCCGAGCAGCCGCAGTGGCAGAACCCGTTGCAGGGGCTGCTCGATGTCCTCGAGCCGATCCTGAAAAGCCTGGGGATACAAGACGGTGTCACCGCCCATGACCCGATGATCTCCAACGCCTTCACCACCGCCGTCTCGCATTTCCTGCAGAACCTCGGGATCCATTGGGACCCGGCCGCCGGCACCCTCAATGGTTATGCCTACGACTACTATTCCAATGCCGCCCAACCGATCTGGTACCTCGCGCGGACCCTGGAACTGTTCGAGGACTTCACCTACATGGCGCAGGACCCGACCCGGATCATCCCGGCGCTGCAATATCTCGCGGCCCTGGCCCTGTTCGACTGGCCGACCCACATCGCCCAATTGGCCACCGCGATCAGCCAGTCGCCGGCGATGGTGGCGGCCGCCGCCGGCGCGGTGGTGGCGCCTGTCGGATCGCTGGGCGGGCTGGCCGGCCTGGCCGGATTGGGTGCGCCGGCGTCACCGGTCGGCGTTCCCGCCACGCCGTTGTCCCCGGTGATCACCGTCGAGGCGACCGTGGTCGGCCCGGCCGTCCCGGTCGCGCCGCCGCCGCCCGCGCCGCCACCGCCGGCCCCCGCCACCGCCGGCGCCGCACCGGCCGCTGCGGCACCGCCGCCCCCCGCGCCGGCACCGGCCAGCTCGTTTGCGTTTCCCTACCTGATCGGCGGCGGCCCGGGAATCGATTTCGGGTCGGGGCTCGGCGCCCGAACCGGGGCCGCGGCGGGCGCCAAGAAGAAGACGCCCACCCCGGAAGCCGCAGCGGCCGTGGCAGTCGCGGATTCCCGACGGGCGGCCCGGCGCCGCCGGCGCAAGACCCGGGCCGGCCACGAAGATGCCGCGATGGCGCCGACCGTCGGCGTGGAGCCGGAGTGGGGGCCGGACGCGGTGTCCGATCACGGCGCCGGTGAACTGGGCCGCGCCGGCGCGGTGCGCGACGACGCCGCCTGTGCCGCGGGGTTGGCGCGGTTGGGCGGGGCCGAATTCGCCGAGGGGCCGCGGCTGCCGCTGCTGCCGGAGAGCTGGCGGGCCGGCTGAGCGCGCGGACCGCGGGGTTCGTCGTTAGGGGATCAACACGATCGAACCGGTGGTCTTGCGGGCCTGAAGATCCCGGTGCGCGTCGGCGGCCTCAGCCAGCGGGTAGCGCCGGCTGACCGTCACCTCGATCGATCCTGCCGTGATCGCGTCGAACAATTCGCCTGTGCGCCAGGAGAATTCCTGCTCGCTGCGGGTGAAGTGAGCGAGGTTCGGCCGGGTCAGGTACACCGAACCGGCGGCGTTGAGCCGCTGCGGATCCACCGGGGCAACCGGTCCGCTGGCCGCGCCGAACAGCGCCAGCGTGCCCCGGACGGCCAGACTGGCCAGGCTCGCGTCGAACGTCGCCGCGCCCACGCCGTCGTACACCGCGGCGACCCCGGCGCCGTCGGTCAACTCCCGGATGCGGGCGCCGAAAGCGGCGGCGGCCGTGTCGTCCGAGCCGGGGTAGTCCAGGACCTCGGCGGCGCCGGCCGCTCGGGACAAGTCGGCTTTCGCCGGCGTCGACACGGTGGTGATCACCCGGGCGCCCAGGGCAGTGGCCCACTGGGTCAGGATCAGCCCGACCCCGCCGGCGCCGGCGTGCAGCAGCACGGTGTCGCCGGGCCGCACCGGATAGACCGATTTGATCAGGTAATGCGCCGTCAGGCCCTTGAGCAGTACGGCCGCCGCCACGTCGGAGTCGACGCCGGCCGGGATGGGCGCCACCAGCGCTGCCGGCGCCGCGCAGTACTGCGCGTACCCGCCGGTCGCGGCCGCCGTCACCACGCGGTCACCCCCGCTCAGCGTCGACACGCCCGCGCCGGTCTCGGCCACGACGCCGGCGGCCTCATTGCCGAGCACGAACGGCAACTCCGCCGGGTATATCCCGGAGCGGAAATAGGTGTCGATGTAGTTGACCCCGATGGCCTCGGACCGGATCACCACCTCCCCGGCGGCGGGGGAGGGTTGCGGCCTGTCGACCAGTTCCAAGACCTCGGGGCCGCCGGTCGCGGCGATTTCCACGGCGTGCATGGTGACTATCATCTCCGACTGTGGAGTCTGCATGAAGCTGGCCCGGCCCGATATCTTCCACCCGCGCATCGTGTTGGCGGGCGATCCGCGGCGCGACGACGACGATTCTGACCCCGGTGATGACGCCGGCCTGGTGCATGCGCTGCGACACCGCGGCCTGCACGCCCGCCGGTTGCCCTGGGACGACCCGGAAACCCTCGAGGCCGACTTGGTGATTCTGCGGTCGGCGGGCGGGGAGCCGGACCGGCGCGCCGAATTCACGGCGTGGACCAAGCGGGTGCGCAACCTGTTGAACGCCCCGGAGGTGGTGGCCTGGAACGCCGATCCCCGCTATCTGGCCGATTTGCAGTGTGACGGGGTGCCCACGGCGCCCGGCGCGGCTACGGCGCGCACGGCGCTGGTGTTCTTCGGCGCCGGCCGGTCGCATGCGTTCGGCGCCGCGGGTGCCGACCCGGACTTCGAGTTGTGGGACCTCGGCCGCGCCGCGCTGCGCGCTGCCGCCGAGCGTTTGAGCATCCGGATCGAGGAGTTGCTCTACGCGCGCGCCGAGGTGACCGGAGCCGGGGCCGACACGCGCCTGGTCGGCCTGGATCTGGTTGCGCCGGACCTGGGCTGGGGTGAACTCGGCGCTGACGACTGTGACCGCGCGCAGCGCCGATTCGCGCGGGAGGTCACCTCGGCGCTAGACCGGCTCGGGTTGGGCCCGCTCGCGCAGCGACGCCCATAGCGCCGCGGTCGCGCCGGTGACCAGCACGGCGCCCGCCACGTGGATGGTGACCAGCACCGCGGGCACCCCGGTGAAGTATTGAACGACCCCGATCAGCCCCTGCGCCAGGGTCAGCGCGGTCAACCAGGCAAGCCGGTTGGTCACCGGTTTGGCCGCTCGTACCGCAGCCAGCCCGAACGCCAGCCCCACCAGCAGTCCGAGGAAGCCGATCAGCAGCGACTCGTGCAGGTGCGCCAGCGTGACCACCTCGACCTTGAGCCGAGCGACCGTGCGGGTGGTGCTCTTGTCGCCGGCGTGCGGCCCGGCGGCGGTCACCAGGGTTCCGGTGACCAGTACCGCGGCCAGCATGACGGCGCACAGCGCGGTCAGCCGCCGCAACGGGACGGGGACCCGGTGGCGTACCACGACGGTCTCGCCGTCGGGCTCACCGACCTTGACGTACAACAGCACCGCCAGCCAGACCATCAGCATCGAGACCAGCAGGTGCACCGCCACCGTCCACCAGGCCAGCCCGGTGCGCACCGTGATGCCGCCGATGATCGCCTGCAGCACCGTGGAGGCCGGCATCAGCCAGGCGTAGACCAGCACCTCCCGGCGCCGCCGCGCCCGGATCACCGCCAGCACCGCCAGCGCCGAGGTGATGACCACCGCGAAGGTCACCATCCGGTTGCCGAACTCGATGGCCTGATGGATTCGCGGCACCTCCGAGACCGCGACCGGGACGTAGCTGCCCGGGAAACACTGCGGCCAGGTCGGGCAGCCCAGCCCGGACGCGGTGACGCGGACGATGGCTCCGCTGACCGAGATGAAGCCCTGGGTGAAGACGACGGCGGCGGCCAGCAGCCGCTGGGTGCGCAGACTGGGATCGGGCAGCAGATCCACCAGGCGCATCAGGAAGCGTGCCACGGGCCTGATCGTAGAGGATCGGTAACTACGTACCGTAGTAGGTCAGCTGAACCGGAACCAGCGCACCGCGCCGAGGCCGGCCAGCAGCCCCCACGCCACCACCACCGCGACTCCGAACCAGTCGAAGGAGACCGCCAGGGCCTGCGCCAGCGCCTCGGTGAGCGCCCCCGACGGCGTCAGCCGGGCCAGCCAGCGGACCGCGCCGGGCACCAGCTCGGTTTCCACCGTCAGCGCCGAGAACCCGCCGAACACGAACCACATCAGGTTGGCGACGGCCAGTACGATCTCGGCTCGTAGGCTGCCGCCGAGCAGCAGCCCCAACGCCGCGAAGCACGCCGTGCCCAGCGCGATGACGACCGCGCCCAGCGCCAGCCCGAGCGGTGTCGGCCGCCAGCCCAGGGCGATGCCGATCAACCCGAGCAGCACCGACTGCAACAGCACCACCGTCGCCACCGACAGCGACTTGCCGGTGATGACTCCCCATACCGGCAGTGCGGTGGCGCCCAGGCGTTTCAGCGCGCCGTAACGGCGGTCGAATGCCACCGCGATCGCCTGGCCGGTGAAGGCGGTGGCGATCACCGCCAGCGACATGATCACCGGCAGCACGGTGGTGGCGCGCTCGGCATGACCCTCGCCGAACGGGCCCAGCGGCAACACCGTCAGCCCGATCAGCAGCGTGATCGGGATGAACATCGTCAACAGCAGCTGTTCGCCGTTGCGCAGCAGCAGGGTCAGCTCGAGCCGGTACTGCGCGGCCAGCATCGCGGGCACGCCGGCCGGGCGCGGGTCGGGCGTGAAGGTGCCCGGCGGGAAGACCGGCTGGTCACTCATGGGCGCAGCTCCCGTCCGGTCAGCTCCAAGAACACATCCTCCAGGCTGCGCTGCTCCACCCGCAGCTGGGTGGCCAGCACACCCAGGCGGGCGCACCATGCGGTCACGGTCGCCAGCACCTGCGGGTCGACTGCCCCCTCGACGAGGTACTCGCCGGGTTGCGGCTCGCTGGCCCGATAGTCCTCGGGCAACGCGGTGAGCAGCAACGACAAGTCCAGTCGGGGAGGGGCGGTGAACCGCACCTGGCCCTGGGCGCCGCTGCGGGTCAACTCTGCCGGCGTGCCGGCGGCGACCACCTTGCCGTGGTCGATGATCAGCAGCCGGTCGGCCAGTTCCTCGGCCTCCCGCAGGTGGTGCGTGGTCAGCACCACGGTCACGCCGTCGCGGCGCAGCGCGTCGATCAGTTCCCACACCAGCAGCCGCGCATGGGCGTCCATGCCGGCGGTCGGCTCGTCGAGAAACACCAACTCCGGGCGACCGACCAGCGCGCAGGCCAGCGCGAGCCGCTGTTGCTGCCCGCCCGAGAGCCTGCGGTAGGTGGTGCGGGCCGCGTCGGTGAGACCCAGGGTCTCCAGCAGCCACTGCGGGTCCAGCGGGTTGGCCGAGTACGACGCCACCAGCTGGAGCATCTCGCCGGCGCGCGCCGCGGGGTAGCCGCCGCCGCCCTGCAGCATCACCCCGATGCGTTCGCGCAGCCGGTCGTTGTCGGCGATCGGGTCCAGCCCCAGGACCTCGATGGTGCCGGCGTCGGGGCGCACGAAGCCCTCGCACATCTCGACCGTCGTGGTCTTGCCGGCGCCGTTCGGGCCCAGCAGCGCGAACACTTCGGCGGTGTGGACCTCCAGATCGAGGCCGGCGACCGCCTCGGTCGCCGTCGGACCGGCCCCGTAGCGCTTACGCACGCCGCGCAACCGCACCGCCACAGCTGAGCTCACGGAGAATCAGCGTAAGCGTCGGCGACGGGGGCGGACCGCGGGGTCGGCCCCGCCAGCGGCTCACCATCGGGTCGGCCGCCCTCGGCGGGCAACTCCCGCCACGGCAGGTGCCGGTAGGTCAGCAGGAACAACGCCAGCACCACCACGGCGCTGGCCAGCGTGGCGTCCACGATCTGGAACAGCGCGAAACGATCACCGTTGGCGGTTGGGCCGAAGATGCCGACCACCAGCGTCACCGCGATCACCGCGATCCGGAAGCTCGGCCGGGTCGCCCAGGCGGCGAGCGGGATGATCGCCCACAGCAGGTACCAGGGCTGCACCACCGGGAACAGCAGCACTGTGATGCCGAGTGCGACGCCGAGCCCGCCGACCGGATGCAGCCGGCCCTGGAAGACCACCAGCAGCAGCCAGATGACCATGACCGCGATGATCAGCACGCCGATGCCACGGGTCAGCGACAACACGGCGGTGGTGTGATCGCCCAGGCCCAGCAGGGTCCCGACCTGGCCGGTGCCGAGGGCGATCAGGGTCGGCGGCGACATCCAGCTGCGGACCACGTTGGCGGTGCCCAGAGTGTGGACCCAGCCGAAGCCCAGCCCGCTGGCCCAGCCGATCAGCCCCATCACGGCCGCCGCCAGGGCACCGGTGCCGACGCCGGCGAGCAGGAATGCCCGCAGGTCGCCGCCCCAGCGCCAGCCCAGGGCCATCGCCACGAATCCGAGCGCCAGCAGCGACGGCAGCTTGACCTGCGACGACATCGCGATCAGGACCGCCCCGGTGAGCAGTTCGGCCAACGGCGCCCAGTCCTGCGGCTGGCGCCACCGGCTCGGCAGCAGCGGTTTGGCCGCGGTGATCCCGCGCAGCGCGAACTCGGTGCCGGTCAGCATCAGGCCGAGCATCAGCGCCTCATTGTGGATACCGGCGACCAGGTGCATCAACAGCAGCGGGTTGGCCGCACCCAGCCACAGGGCGCTGACCTCGGCCACCCCGCACCGTGCCGCCAGCCGCGGCACCGCCCACACGATCAGCCCCACGCCGGCCAGCACCACCACCCGGTGGCACAGCACCGCGGTGACGATGTTCTCGCCGGTCAGCGCCGATATTCCCCGGCCGATCCACAAGAAGAGTGGGCCATAGGGGGCCGGTGTCTCGCGCCACAGGCTCGGCACCGACAGGGTGAACACGTGGTCCAGGCCGAGGGCCGGCGCCGGGCCCACCCGGTAGGGGTCCAGCCCCAGCCGGGAGATCTGGCTCTGCGCCAGGTAGGAGTAGACGTCCTTGCTGTACATCGGCGGCGCGACCAGCAACGGCAGCATCCACAGCAACAGCGTGCGGTCGAGTTGGCTGCGGGACATCCGGCGGCCCGGCCCGCCCGAGGACAGCGCGAAGCGGCCCAGCATCAGCCAGGCCAGGGCCATCATCACCGCGCCGGTGGTGGTCATGGTCAGCGCCACCGTCTGCAGCCGTGAAGGCAGGTTCAGCAGCCGTACCCCGAAGGTCGGGTCCTGGACCACCGGCCGGGCGCCCGCCCCGAGCGCACCGATGCCCATCAACACCGTGCCGGTGGCCCCGAACAGCCGGGTGCGCCGCAGCGCGACGAGTTCGGCAGCGTTGAGGGGGGCGCCGACGGTGCGCTCGTCGCCGTGCAGGTGGGCGATCGAGCTGCTCAGCGAGTGCCGGCGGGCTGCCATCCCAGCAGCGTAACGGCCCACGGTGCGGCGACCGGCAGGAGCGCGCTGTGACCAGCGTTACCATCGATTCGTGCCGAACTGAGGTAACCCTTTCTGGACCTGGCCGCCGAATTGCGTCACACTGGTGTTGTGAAATTCAAGGCTGAGGCCAACGCCGCATCCCAAACCGCCGGGCAGCGCCCCGGCGGTGCGGTTTCGGCTGCGCCTCAACCGGCCGCCGAGTTCGCCGGCAGCCATGATTCGTCCGAGGGCCGCACCCGCCAGGCGGTGGTGCGCCTGCTGATGGAGTCCGGTTCGATCACCGCCGGTGACATCGGCGCTCGGCTGGGCTTGTCGGCAGCCGGCGTGCGGCGCCACCTCGACGCGCTGATCGAGCTGGGCGACGCCGAGGCGCATGCGCCGGCGGCCTGGCAGCAGGTGGGTCGCGGCAGGCCGGCCAAGCGGTACCAGCTCACCGACGCCGGCCGGGGCAAGCTCGGGCACCGCTATGACGACCTCGCCGTGGCGGCGATGCGTCAGCTGCGCGAGATCGGCGGCGAGGATGCGGTGGTGGCCTTCGCCCGGCAGCGCATCGACAGCATTCTGTCCGAGGTCGCGGCCGTGGCCGCCGAGGGCGACTCCGCCACCGACGGGGATCTCGAGGCGACCGCCGAACGCATCGCCGCGGCGCTGACCGAGGCCGGCTACGCCGCCAGCACCGCGCGGGTGGACGGCGGTGTCCCGGGGGTGCAGATCCTGCAGCATCATTGCCCGGTGGCCAACGTCGCCAAAGAGTTCCCGGAGCTATGCCGCGCCGAGCGGCAGGCGATGGCCGAGGTGCTGGGCACCCACGTGCAGCGGTTGGCGACCATCGCCGACGGCGGGTACGTCTGCACCACCCACGTACCCCTGACCATCAAGAGCGCCAAGTCCGCCAGGGTCGGCAAAACCACCAAAGCCGGCCGGGCCGGCACCGCCGCAAAAAAGCAATAACAGCACCGATCGACCTTCGGCGCGGAGCCTGCGCCGAAGCCATCACGAGCACTGAAGGGGCGTCACCATGACACTCACACCGGAGGCCACCGCAGCAGCGGCCGAGCCCACCCAGGAAGAGACGATCGCGTCGCTGGGCCGGTACGAATACGGTTGGGCCGACACCGATGCCGCCGGTGCCGCCGCGCAGCGTGGCCTGTCCGAGGATGTGGTCCGCGACATCTCGGCGAAGAAGAACGAGCCGGAGTGGATGCTCGAGGCCCGGTTGCGCGCCTACCGCACATTCATGAAGAAGCCGATGCCCAACTGGGGCTCGGATCTGTCCGGCATCGACTTCGACAACATCAAGTACTTCGTCCGGTCCACCGAGAAGCAGGCCCAGACCTGGGATGACCTGCCCGAGGACATCCGCAACACCTACGACCGGCTGGGCATCCCGGAGGCCGAGAAGCAGCGCTACATCGGCGGGGTCGCGGCCCAGTACGAATCCGAGGTGGTCTACCACAAGATCCGCGAGGACCTGGAGGCCCAGGGCGTGGTCTTCCTGGACACCGACACCGCGCTGCGGGAGCACGAGGAGCTGTTCCGGGAGTACTTCGCCACCGTCATCCCGGCCGGCGACAACAAGTTCTCGGCGCTGAACACCGCGGTGTGGAGCGGCGGCTCGTTCATCTACGTGCCGAAGGGTGTGCACGTCGACATCCCGCTGCAGGCCTACTTCCGGATCAACACCGAGAACATGGGCCAGTTCGAGCGCACCCTGATCATCGTCGACGAGGACGCCTACGTGCACTACATCGAGGGCTGCACCGCCCCGGTGTACTCGAGTGACTCGCTGCACTCGGCGGTGGTGGAGATCATCGTCAAGCCGCGCGGCCGATGCCGCTACACCACCATCCAGAACTGGTCGGTCAACGTCTACAACCTGGTCACCAAGCGGGCGCGGGCCGAAGAGGGCGCCACCATGGAGTGGGTCGACGGCAACATCGGCTCCAAGGTCACCATGAAGTACCCGGCGGTGTGGATGACCGGTGAGCACGCCAAGGGCGAGGTGCTCTCGGTGGCGTTCGCCGGTGAGGACCAGCACCAGGACACCGGCGCCAAGATGCTGCACCTGGCACCCCACACCTCGTCCAACATCGTCTCCAAGTCGGTGGCGCGCAGCGGCGGCCGATCCTCCTACCGGGGCCTGGTGGAGATCCACAAGGGCGCTCAGGGGGCGAAGTCGAGCGTGAAATGCGACGCGCTGCTGGTCGACGACGTCAGCCGCAGCGACACCTACCCCTACGTCGACATCCGCGAGGACGACGTCACCGTGGGCCACGAGGCCACCGTGTCGAAGGTCAGTGAGAACCAGTTGTTCTACCTGATGAGCCGCGGCCTGACCGAGGACGAGGCGATGGCGATGGTGGTGCGCGGCTTCGTCGAGCCGATCGCCAAGGAACTGCCGATGGAATACGCGCTGGAACTCAACAAGCTGATCCAGCTGCAGATGGAAGGCTCGGTGGGCTAGTGGCTTCGACTGACCTGCGGCCGGCCTCGCCGACCAACCTGACCGAGGCCGCCGAAGGCATCAACAAAGGGGAGCAGTTCACCTCGTTCGACGTGGACGCCTTTGAGGTGCCGCACGGCCGCGACGAGATCTGGCGGTTCACCCCGCTGCGCCGGCTGCGCGGCCTGCACGACGGTTCGGCGGTGGCCGACGCATCGGCGGCCATCGCCGTCACCGCGGACGCGGCGGTGCGCGTCGAGACCGTCGCGCGCGGCGACGACCGGCTCGGTGCCGCGGGTGTCCCCGCTGATCGTGTTGCCGCCCAGGCCTTCTCGGCGTTCCAGGAGGCGACGGTCCTCACCGTTCCCAAGGAAGCCGTCGTCGAGGAGCCGATCACGATCACCATCACCGGTCCCGGTGAGGGGTCGACGGCCTACGGCCATCTGCAGCTGCGCGCCGAGGAACTGTCGCGGGCCACGGTCGTGATCGACGTGCGGGGCAGCGGAAGCTACGCTGACAACGTCGAAATCGTTGTCGGCGACGCCGCGCAGCTGACGGTGGTGTGGATCGTCGATCCGGATGCCGACCTGGTGCACGTCACCATGCACCACGCGGTGCTGGGCAAGGATGCGGTGTTGCGTCACAGCGCAATCCAGCTGGGCGGCGAACTGGTGCGGCTGACCGGGCGGGTCCGCTACGACGGCCCCGGTGGTGACGCCGAGCTGCTCGGCCTGTACTTCGCCGACGACGGTCAGCACCTGGAATCACGGCTGCTGGTCGACCACAGCCAGCCCAACTGTCGTTCCAATGTGCTCTACAAGGGCGCATTGCAGGGCGAGGCGGGTTCGTCTCTTCCGGACGCCCGCACCGTTTGGGTCGGAGATGTGCTGATCCGGGCAACCGGTGTGGGAACAGACAGTTTCGAGGTGAACCGCAACCTGGTGCTGGCCGACGGCGCTCGCGCGGACTCGATCCCGAACCTGGAGATCGAGACCGGCGAGATCGTGCAGGCCGGCCACGCCAGCGCGACCGGCCGGTTCGATGACCTGCAGCTGTTCTATCTGCAGTCGCGTGGCATCCCCGAGGATCAGGCCCGGCGCCTGATCGTGCGCGGTTTCTTCGGCGAGATCATCTCCAAGATCCCGGTTCCGTCCGTCCAAGAACGCCTCACCGAGGCCGTCGAGCGCGAACTCGCCATCACCGAGAACAAGTAACGACTTAAAGGACACCAAACAGCAATGAGCACACTGGAAATCAAGGACCTGCACGTGAGCGTGTCGCCGGGCGGCGCCGGCGACGACGGCGCGGCGGCGATCCCGATCCTGCACGGCGTCGACCTGACGGTGAACTCCGGTGAGACACATGCCTTGATGGGCCCGAACGGCTCGGGCAAGTCGACCCTGTCGTACGCGATCGCCGGTCACCCCAAGTACACCGTGACCTCCGGGGCGATCACCCTCGACGGCCAGGACGTGCTGGAGATGACTGTTGATGAACGGGCCCGCGCGGGTCTTTTCCTGGCCATGCAGTATCCGGTCGAGGTGCCCGGGGTGTCGATGTCGAACTTCCTGCGCACGGCGGTGACCGCGGTGCGCGGCGAGGCCCCGAAGCTGCGCGCCTGGATCAAGGAGCAGCGCGCGGCGTTCACCGAGCTCGGTATCGATTCCGGCTTCGCCGAGCGCAACGTCAACGAGGGCTTCTCCGGCGGTGAGAAGAAGCGCCACGAGATCCTGCAGCTGAGCCTGCTCAAGCCCAAGATCGCGATCCTCGACGAGACCGACTCCGGCCTCGACGTCGACGCCCTGCGGGTGGTCAGCGAAGGGGTGCAGCGCTATCAGGAGACCGAGAACGGCGGCATCCTGCTGATCACCCACTACACCCGGATCCTGCGCTACATCCAGCCGCAGTTCGTGCACGTCTTCTCCGGTGGGCGCATCGTGGAGTCGGGCGGTCCGGAGCTGGCCGACGAGCTGGAGGAGAAGGGCTACGAACGCTTCTCCGATGCGGCGGCGGCGGGAGCGGCGGGAGCCTGAGGATGACGGTGTCCGACACGACGGTGGCGCCCGGCCGTCCGGCGGCGCCGGACCTGGCTGCGATTCGGGCGGATTTCCCGATCCTGAGCCGCGTCATGCGTGGCGGAAGCCGGCTGGCCTACCTCGATTCCGGCGCGACCTCGCAGCGTCCGCTGCCGGTGCTCGATGCCGAGCGGGAGTTTCTGCTGCACTCCAACGGCGCGGTGCACCGCGGGGCGCATCAGCTCATGGAGGAGGCCACCGACGCCTACGAGGACGGCCGATCGGCCATCGCGCAATTCGTAGGCGCCGACCCCGACGAGCTGGTGCTGACCAAGAACGCCACCGAGTCGCTGAACCTGGTGGCGTATGCGCTCGGCGACAACCGGTTCGAGTCCGCCGTCGGCCCGGGCGACGTCATCGTCACCACCGAGCTGGAGCATCACGCCAACCTGATTCCGTGGCAGGAACTGGCCCGGCGCACCGGGGCGACGCTGCAGTGGTACGAGGTGACGCCCGACGGGCGGATCGACCTGGATTCGCTCAAGCTCGATGAGCGAGTCAAAGTCGTTGCCTTCACTCATCACTCGAATGTGACCGGCGCGCTGGCGCCGGTCGCCGAGCTGGTGTCGCGAGCCCGCGCAGTGGGCGCCGTCACTGTGTTGGACGCCTGCCAGTCGGTGCCGCACCAGCCGGTCGACCTGCACGGGCTGGGCGTCGATTTCGCCGCATTCTCCGGTCACAAGATGCTGGGCCCCACCGGAATCGGCGTGCTCTACGGCCGGCGCGAGCTGTTGACGGCGCTGCCGCCGTTCCTCACCGGCGGATCGATGATCGAGACCGTGACGATGTCGTCGAGCAGCTATGCGCCGCCGCCACAACGTTTCGAGGCCGGCACGCCGATGACCTCGCAGGTGGTCGGCCTGGCCGCGGCCGCGCGTTACCTGGATGCCATCGGGATGGACGTGGTGGAAGCCCACGAGCACGAGTTGGTGGCCGCCGCCCTCGAGGGCCTCGCCGGTATCGACGGGGTACGCGTGATCGGGCCGACGACGATGACGGACCGCGGTTCTCCGGTCTCCTTCGTGATCGACGGGGTGCACGCGCACGACGTCGGCCAGGTGCTCGACGACGACGGTGTCGCGGTGCGGGTGGGCCATCACTG
The DNA here is from genome assembly GCF_002086455.1 of Mycolicibacter algericus DSM 45454. Classification (GTDB taxonomy): domain Bacteria; phylum Actinomycetota; class Actinomycetes; order Mycobacteriales; family Mycobacteriaceae; genus Mycobacterium; species Mycobacterium algericum. The sequence goes on along the minus strand of NZ_MVHC01000006.1, from coordinate 4,041 downwards.
CGCAATGCCGTTGCACCGCAAGTTCAATGTGGCCGCCACCGCCCGCGCGTCGTTTGCGGTGTACAACACCCACGACGAGGTCGAGCGCCTGCTGGCGGGAATCCGCCGGGCCGTGAAATTCTTCGGCGGAGCGTGACCGGATGCGTCTGGAGCAGTTCTATCAGGAAGTGATCCTCGATCACTACAAGCATCCGCAGCACCGCGGGCTGCGGGAGCCGTACGGGGCCGAGGTGTACCACGTCAACCCGACGTGCGGCGACGAATTGACCTTGCGGGTGGCGGTCTCCGATGACGGCGAGCGGATCGCCGACGTCTCCTATGACGGCCAGGGCTGCTCGATCTCGCAGGCGGCCACCTCGGTGCTGGCCTCCGAGGTGATCGGATTGACTGTGCCCCAAGCGTTGACGAAGTTCGACGCGTTCCACGAGATGATCTCGTCGCGGGGGACCGTGGCCGGCGACGAGGAAGTGCTCGGCGACGGCGTCGCCTTCGCCGGGGTGGCCAAGTACCCGGCGCGGGTCAAGTGCGCGCTGCTGGGCTGGATGGCGTTCAAAGACGCGTTGGCGCAGGCGCTCGCCAAGATGGAAGAAAACACGCTGGCATGAGCCAGTGGCGACAATCCAGGAGATGAAGCAATGAGCGAAACCGGACCGGACGAGCTACTCGCCGAGGTCGAAGAGTCGATGCACGACGTCATCGACCCCGAGATCGGCATCAACGTCATGGACCTGGGGCTGGTCTATGACTTGTCGATCCGGCAGGACGAGGAAGGTGCCGCCGCGGTGGTGACCATGACGCTCACCTCGCCGGCCTGCCCGCTGCAGGACATGATCGCCGAGCAGGTGGAGAACGCGACCGTGGGTGCGGGGCTGGTGAAAAAGCTGGACCTCAGCTGGGTCTGGGAGCCGGCCTGGGGTCCGGACAAGATCACCGACGAGGGCCGCGAGATGATGCGCGCCGTCGGCTTTACCGTCTGAGCACTGCCACGTGTTCTGGCTGTGCCGGACCTGCGGTGTCGAGCATGCCGCGACGCCGGAGGTCTGTGCCATCTGCGCCGACGAGCGGCAATGGGTGCCGGCCGACGGTCAGCGGTGGGCGACGCTTGAGGAGCTGGCCGGCGAGGGGGTTCGATCCACCGTCGCCGTCCTCGAACCCGGCCTGATCGCGATCGGCAGCACGCCACCGCTGGGCATCGGCCAACTGGGCAAGCTGGTGTGCACCTGTGACGGCAATGTGTTGTGGGATCCCTCGGGTTTCCTCGACGATGCCGCGGTGGCCGCGGTGACCGAGCACGGCCCGGTCGCCGCGATCGTCGCGAGTCACCCGCACATGTTCGGCGCGCAGGTGCAGTGGAGCCACCGCCTCGGTGGGGTGCCGGTATACGTCAATGCCGCCGACGCGCAATGGGTGATGCGGCCCGATCCGGTGATCCGCTACTGGTCGGACCGGTTGCAGCCGGCGGCCGGGCTGACGGTGGTGCAGGTGGGCGGCCACTTTCCCGGCAGCGCGGTGGCCTGCTGGGATGACGGCGCCGACGGCCGTGGCGTGCTGCTGGTCGGCGACACCGTCTTCCCGAACCCGGACCGGCGCACGGTGGCCTTCCTGCGAAGCTATCCGAACCGGATCCCGCTGTCGGCCGCCGTTGTGCAGCGGATGGCCGGCACCTTGGCCGAGCTGCGATTCGACCGGATATACGGCCTCTTGGACAACGTCATCGACGCCGACGGCGCGGCAGCGATCCGATTCTCCGCCGACCGGCATGCCGCCTGGGTGCGCGGCGATCACGACGATTTGACCTGATGCCGGAGCCACGGGTGGCTGGGCGGGCGCGTGATGGTCGCTGCCATACTCGTCGCGTGAACCGCGTAAGGCCTTTGGCGGCGGTCGACTGCGACTGGGAAGAGCGGACAGGGTGACGACGAGCAGGCGACGGTTCATGGTCGGCATGGCGGCCGCCGCGGCCGGTACGGCGGTGGGCGGGCTGGCCGGCTGCGGATCCCGGGGACCCGGGGCCGACACCATCTTCATCGGCGGCCCGGTCGTGACCGTGACGCCCGGGCGTCCCGAAGTCGAAGCGCTGGCGGTCACCGGCGCCCGGATCAGTATGGTCGGCACCGCCGAGGAGGTGCTGCGGCTGCGGGGATCAGAGACCACCGTGGTGGACCTGCGCGGGCGGGCGTTGCTGCCGGCGTTCGTGGAGCCACACGGTCACCCGTTCGAAATGGGCACCACGCTGGCCCCGCCGGCCATCGATGTGCGTCCGTTCACGGTCTCGACTGCCGGCGGCGTGTTCGCGAAGCTGACCGAGGCCGTGGCCGACACGCCGAAGGGCCAGCCGATCCTGCTCAACGGTGTCGACCCGCTGCTGCAGACCGGGCTGCAGTCGTTCACCCGCACCGAGCTGGACCGGCTGGCACCGCAGAACCCCGTGGTGATCATCACCAACAGCGGTCACGCCGGCTATGGCAACACCGCCGCGTTCGCCGCGGCTGGCATCACCAAGACCACGCCCAACCCGCCCGGCGCCCGGTACCTGCGCGGACCCGACGGCCAGCTGACCGGCGAGGTGCGCGAGGCTGCGGCGCTGTTGGCGCTCACCGCGCCGTTCTCCGGGGCGATCATGGCCAACGCCGGCGACAACCTGCGCTGGGCGTACGCTCAGCTCGCCCGCGCGGGCATCGCGACCGCCACCGAGCACTCCTACGATGCGCGTAGCCAGTCCGAGGTGTTCGGCAAGCTCGCCCAGCAGGCCGACTGCGCGATCCGGGTCCGCGCCTACGAGATCGGTACGCCTGAGCTTGCCGACGACTCTGACAACAGGCGGGGCAAGCGGGCCGGGGCCGACGTGCTGTTCGACAAGATCGGCATGAAGATCTGGGCCGACGGGTCACCGTGGCAGGGCAATATCTTCACCACGTTCCCGTACCTGACCAACGCGACGACGGCGAGCATGGGGCTGGGCCGCGACCACCGCGGCGGCATGAACTACAGCCCCGAACAGATCCAGCAGCTGACGGCGGCCTTCATCGACCAACGCTGGCAGGTGTCCTGCCACGTGCAGGGCGACGCCGCCATCGACGTCGTGCTGGACGCCTTCGAGCAGGCCCGCGTGCCACCGGCACTGCGTCCCCGGATCGAACACGTCGGTGCCATGCGACCCGATCAGTTCGCCCGGGCCGCGCAGCTGGGCGTCACCCCGAGCATGTTCATCGAACACATCTATTTCTGGGGAGATGTATTGGTGGATAAGCTGTTCGGTCCCGATCACGGAGCGCATTGGATGTCGGCCCGGTCCGCGCTGGACGCCGGACTGCGGTTGTCGTTTCACAACGACGGCACCGTCACCCCGCCCGACCCGCTCGGCAATATCGCCACCGCGGTGAACCGGATCGCCAAGGGCAGCGGCCGGGTGCTGGCCCCCGAGCAGCGCATCGGTGTCGACGCCGCGATCCGGGCCCAGACGCTGAACGCCGCCTGGCAGCTGCGGCTGGACACCGAGATCGGCAGCCTGGAGGCCGGCAAGTACGCCGATCTGGTGGTGCTGTCGCAGAACCCACGGCGTGTCCCGCCGACCGAGTTGCGTGACGTGGCGGTCGAGGCGACCTATCTGATGGGCCGGCAGACCTACGGCAAGGTGCTGGGGTAGCGGGCGTAGCCCCGGCCCTCCGTAACTCGGGGAAACGACGAGGCGTTGTGCCCGCCTATACACGACAAGGTTGGGCCAGTGTCTTAATGGATCTGGTAGCCGATGCGTTCGGCGGCGGCCTGCGCTATCGACCACACCAGCGGGTCGGCCAACGCGCGGGAAAAAGCAGGGGAGCCGGGCAGTGAGTCCCTGGCGGTGTTCCATAACACGATGTTTCGGCCCCCGGTCATCGTCGACGGGACGGCGAGACCGTCGAGGTGTGGCCAGGTGAGATGGATCGCGCGTGCCCAAGAGCGGCAGGTTGCCCGGGAGCCCGCCGGTCGCGCCCCGTGGGGTGGTGTAAGTAGGGCCAGCGTTTCCGCGTGAGGCTCTGTGGTTTTCACTATGCCGTGAGA
>NZ_MVHC01000059.1 GCF_002086455.1 Mycolicibacter algericus DSM 45454 | reverse complement strand
GTCGGCGGCGACGGCGGTGACGCCGGCGCGGTCGGTAACGGCGGTAACGGCGGTACCGGCGGGCAGGGTGCGACCGGGGTGGACGGTCTCACCGATATCAGCGGTAACGGCGAGGCGGGCGGCACCGGTGGCGCCGGTGGCGCCGGTGGTACCGGTGGTGCCGGTGGCACCACCTCGGGCAACGGCGGCAACGGTGGCGCCGGCGGCGTAGGCGGCACCGGCGGTAACGGCGGCGCGGCGGATGACGCCGTGGTGGCCGGTGGCACCGGTGGCATCGGTGGCAACGCCGGTGTTGGCGGAATCGGTGGCGACGGCGGTACTGGTGGTACTTCGGCAACCGGCGTCGGTGGTGTCGGCGGTGTCGCGGGCAACGGTGGCGACGCGGGCCAGGCTGCGGCCGGTGGCCGGGGCCTCGGTGGCGGCGGCTTCGATGCGGCCGGCAGCGGCGGCCGGGGCGGTGACGGCGCCGATGGCGGCGCGGCAGGTAACGCGGGGGCCGGTGGAGTCGGGGTTGAGAACGGTAGCGCGGGCGCCGAGGGCCAGGTAGGCGCCGGAAGCGACGGCGCGGTCGGCGGCGTCGGCGGTGACGGCGTCGGTCTGGCCGGCGACGGCCTGACCGGTCAGGCCGGCGGTAACGGTGGCGCCGGCGGCGATGCGGCGTCGGTCGGCACCGGTGGCGCCGGTGGGGCCGGCGGTAAGGGTGCTGACGGCACGGACGGAATCACCGACAGCGGCGGCCATGGCACCACCGGTGGTGTGGCCGGTGCCGGTGGCGACGGTGGTGTCGGCGGCGCGGGCGGCTCGAACTCCGGTGACGGCGGCGCCGGTGGTGCCGGTGGCCAGGGCGGCGTCGGCGGTGACGGTGGCGCGGCGGCCGACGCGGTGGGAGCCGGTGACGCGGGTGGTAACGGCGGTAGCGCCGGTGCCGGTGGCGCGGGCGGTAATGGTGGCGCCGGTGGTACCGCGACCGATGGCGCCGGTGGCGCGGGCGGTGACGCCGGTAACGGTGGCGCCGCGGGTCAAGCCGCCGCGGGCGGCGACGGCCTCGGTGGCGGCGGTGTCGACGTGGCCGGTAGCGGTGGTAGCGGTGGCAACGGCGCCGACGCCGGCGCAGCGGGTAACGCCGGTACCGGTGGTGCGGGCACCAGCCAGGGTGCCGACGGTGGCGCCGGCCAGGACGGCCTCAGCAGTGACGGTGCCGCGGGCGGTAAGGGCGGCGACGGTGCCGGACTGGCCGGAGACGGCGTGACCGGTCAGGCCGGCGGTAACGGCGGTGCCGGCGGTAACGCCGCAGCGATCGGCAACGGCGGCGCTGGCGGTGCAGGTGGTGTCGGCGCGACGGTGGACGGCAGCACCGGCAGCGACGGTCATGGCACCGATGGCGCGGTCGGCGGTGCCGGCGGCAACGGCGGTAACGGTGGCGCCGGCGGCACCACGTCCGGCAACGGCGGCAACGGCGGCAACGCCGGTAAGGGCGGCAACGGCGGCGCCGGTGGCGCCGGCCAGGACGCCAATGTCGCCGACACCGACGGTGGCAACGGCGGAAATGCCGGGGCCGGCGGGCACGGTGGTACCGGTGGCCAAGGTGGTGCGGCCAACGACGGCACCGGTGGCAACGGCGGTAACGCCGGCGACGGTGGCGATGCCGGTACCGCGGGCGCGGGCGGAATGGGCCTCGGCGGCGGTGGTGCTGAAAACGCGGGCGCCGGCGGCGCGGGCGGCGCCGGCGCTGACGGCGGTGCGGCCGGCGCCGTGGGCACCGGCGGGAGCGGTGCCGAGACCGGCGGCGATGGCGCAACCGGCGTCGATGGTGCCGGTAGCGACGGCGGTGCCGGCGGTAACGGTGGTGCCGGTGCCGGGCTCATCGCTGGTGTCAACACCGGCCAGGGCGGTGGCGCCGGCGGCGCCGGCGGCGACGCGGCATCGGTGGGCAATGGTGGTGCCGGCGGCCACGGCGGTGCCGGCGCGACGGTCGACGGCATTACCGGCGGTGACGGCAACGGCACAGACGGCGCCGACGGTGGCCTCGGTGGTAACGGCGGCGCGGGCGGTGCCGGTGGTTCGGTCTCCGGCGACGGTGGCGCGGGCGGCAACGGTGGCGCGGCCGGCCACGGTGGAAACGGTGGCCACGGCGCCGACGGAACGGCCGGCATTGACGCGGCCGCCGGCAGCGGCGGCGACGGCACCAACGGCGGCAACGCCGGCAACGGTGGAGCCGGCGGCAACGGCGGCCAGGGCGGCAACGGCGGTGCGGGCGGTTCCGTCACCGACGGTGTGGCCGGAGTCGAAGGGCTCGGTGGAGTCGGCGGCAACGCAGGTGACGCGGGCAACGCCGGCAACGGCGGTCAGGGCGGTCAGGGGGCCGGCGGCGGCGCCGGCGCCAAGGCCGGTCAGGGCGGCGACGGCGGGCAGGGCGGTGTGCGCGGCGAAGCCGGCGGCAACGCCGGTGCGGGCGGCTGGAACGCCAGCGGCACCGAGCAGGCTGCGGGCGGCGCCGCTGGCGCGGCGGCCACCGGCGGCAACGGCGGTGCGGGTGGTGCCGGCGGCATCGGTCTGGTGCAGGGCGACGGCACGCCCCAGGCCGGTGGTGACGGCGGCAACGGTGGCGCGGCCGGTCCGGTCGGTAACGGCGGCGCCGGTGGTAACGGCGGCGTGGGATCGACCGGCTTGCAGGGCATCGACGGCATCGTCGATGGAAACGGCGATGGCACCGACGGCACCGATGGCGGCTTCGGCGGCCTGGGCGGTAACGGCGGTAACGGCGGCGCCGGCGGCAGCGAATCCGGCGACGCCGGAAACGGCGGCGCGGGCGGCGCGGGTGGCGCGGGTGGCCGCGGCGGTCACGGCGCAACCGGCGCCACTGGCGTCAACGCGGCATTCGGCAGCGGCCTGGCCGGCGTCGACGGCGGCGACGGCGGTAGCGGCGGCAGCGGCGGACTGGGCGGTAACGGCGGAACCGGCGGCCAGGGCGGCACTGCCACCGCTGGCCTCGACGGCGCGGTCGGCGCCGGTGGCGCCGGTGGTCAGGGTGGCGCCGCGGGCAACGCGGGCAACGGCGGTAACGGCGCCAACGGCGCAGGCGGCGGCGCGAACGCGATCGCCGGCGCGGGCGGTGACGGCGGTCACGGCGGCGACCGCGGCGAAATCGGCCTCGGCGGTCAGGGCGGCCTGAGCGGCGACGGACAGCAGGCTGTCAACGGCGGCAACGGCGGTGCCGGTACCGGCGGTAACGGCGGCGCCGGTGGCCGCGGTGGTAACGGTCAGGTGCTGGCCGGCGGTAACCCGCAGAGCGGTGGCGCCGGTGGTGCGGGCGGCGACGCCGGAACCTACGGCAACGGTGGCGCCGGTGGTGCGGGCGGTTCCGGCAGCATCGGCGGCAACGGCGCCAACGGCACGACGCTCGGGCAGGTCAACGGTCAGGACGGTCAGTCCGGCGGCTCGGGCGGCGACGGCGGCGCGGGCGGCGCCGGCGGCTCGATCGCCGGTAACGGCGGCGCGGGCGGCGGTGCCGGCGCGGCGGGCACCGGTGGTAACGGTGGCAACGGAGCCCTGGGCAAGGCCGGCCTCGATGCAATGGCCGGCACTGGAGGCGTCGGCAGCAACGGTGGCGCCGGCGGTAATGGCGGTAATGGCGGTAACGGCGGTAACGGCGGTAACGGCGGCGCCGGTGGAACCGCGACCAACGGCAACGCCGGTGCCGACGGTCTGGGCACGGCCGGTGGCAGGGGCGGAAACGCCGGAACCGGTGCCGATGGTGGCCGGGGTGGCCACGGCGCCGGCGGTGGCGTCAACCCCATCGCCGGCTCCGGCGGCAACGGTGGCGCCGGCGGCAACATCGGCCATGCCGGAACCGGTGGCACCGGCGGCTTCAACGGTGACGGCACCCAGCGGGCCGACGGTGTTGACGGCCTCGACGCCGCCCACGGCGGCAACGGCGGTAACGGCGGCAACGGCGGTAACGCGATAGGCGCACAGGCCGGCGGTAACGCCGGCCACGGTGGCGCCGGCGGCGACGTCGGCAACGGTGGTAACGGCGGCAACGGCGGCCACGGTGCCGTCGGCGCCAACGGTGTGACCGGTGGCGACGGCCATGGGACCAACGGCGGTGCGGGCACGGCCGCCGGCAAGGGCGGCAACGGCGGCGCTGGCGGCACCGTATCCGGCGACGCCGGCAACGGCGGTGACGGCGGCAACGGCGGCAATGCCGGCAACGGCGGCAACGGCGCCGCGGGCGTCAACGGAGCGGCCGGCGGTAACGGCGGCAACGGTGGCCATGCCGGGGCCGGCGCGGCCGGCGGCCAGGGCGGCAGCGCTGTCAACGGCGCCGCGGGCGCCGGCGGCAACGGCGGCAACGCGGGCAATGCCGGCAACGGCGGTACCGGCGCCAACGGTGCGGGCGGTGGCACGAACGCCATCGCCGGCGCGGGCGGCAACGGCGGAACCGGCGGCGACCAGGCCGCCGCGGGCGTCGGCGGCGCCGGCGGCACCGGACTGGACGGGCCGGGGGCAGCCGGCACCGACGGTGTCATCGGAACCGGCGGTAACGGCGGTAACGCCGGCCACGGCGGCACCGGCCAGGTGCTCGCCGACGGCTCCTCGCAGTCCGGCGGCAACGGCGGTATCGGCGGCGCTGCCGGAACGATCGGCAACGGCGGTAACGGCGGTCACGGCGGCACCGGTGCGCTCGGCGCGAACGGCGGCATCGACGTCGACGGCAACGGCACCGACGGTGCCGACGGCGGTATGGGCGGCAACGGTGGCGCCGGTGGCGCCGGCGGCAGCATCTCCGGCAACGGCGGCAACGGCGGCTACGGCGGAACGGGCGGCCAAGGTGGCGTCGGTGGCGTCGCCCAGGGCGTCGACGGGCAACACGCGGTCGCCGGCAGCGGCGACGACGGCCAGGCCGGCGGTAACGCCGGCGTGAGCGGCAACGGCGGCCTCGGTGGCCACGGTGGCGCGGGTGCGCTCGGCGGTACCGCCACCAACGGAGTCGCGGGTGCCGCAGGCGCCGGTGGCCAGGGCGGTAACGGTGGCGCCGGTGGCGACGCCGGACGCGGCGGTAACGGTGGCGACGGCGCCGGCGGCGGTGCTGACCACGTCGCGGGTACCGGCGGCGACGGCGGTGCCGGCGGTTACGCCGGCCTCGGTGCCGAAGGCGGCCACGGCGGCGTCGGCGGTAACGGGCTGATCGCGGCCAACGGCGGGTCCGGTGCAGACGGCAACGCTGCCACCGGTCACGGCGGTAACGGTGGCAAGGGCGGCGACGGCGTGATGCTCGGTGACGGCTTCGCCCAGCACGGCGGCAACGGCGGTAACGCCGGCGACGCTGGAGCGATCGGCCTCGGTGGCACGGGCGGCGACGGCGGTGCGGGCGCAGCCGGCACCCACGGAACCACACTGGGATCCGGCGACGGCAGCAACGGCGTCCAGGGCGGCAACGGCGGCACCGGCGGGGCCGGCGGCGCCGGCGGCAGCGACGGCGGCAACGGCGGCGCGGGCGGCCGGGGCGGCGCGGGCGGCCACGGCGGTAACGGCGGCGACGCGGCCGACGGCGCGGCGGGCATCGACGCGGCCGCGGGCAGCGGAGGCGACGGCACCGACGGTGGCGACGCCACCGGCACGGCCGGCGACGGCGCGAACGGCGGCATCGGCGGTAACGGCGGTGCGGGCGGCGACTCCGCCCACGGCACCGCGGGTGCCGACGGGGTCGGCGGCACGGGCGGTAACGGTGGCTCCGCGGGTAACGCCGGTGACGGCGGCCGCGGCGGCCACGGCGCCGCCGGTGGCGGCGGTGCCAAGGCCGGGTCCGGCGGTGACGGCGGCGACAGCTCCAGCGTCGCGGGTAACGCCGGCAACGGTGGTGCCGGCGGCTGGAACGCCGACAACACCGTGCAGGCCGCCGGCGGAAACGCGGGCGCAGCCGGTGCCACCGGCAACGGTGGCGCCGGCGGTAACGGCGCCACGGGCAGCAACGCCACCAGCGGATCGGCCGCCCAGGCCGGTGGCGACGGTGGCGCCGGCGGCTCGGCCGCGCTCAACGGCAACGGCGGTGCGGGAGGCAAGGGCGGCGCCGGCGGCAACGGTTTGATCGGTACCGCAGGCAACACCGGTGCCACCGGTGGCTCGAAGGCTACCGGCGGCACGGGCACCAACGGCGGTGACGGGACGGCCGGCGCGGCCGGCGGCCAGGGCGGCGCGGGCGGTGCCAGCGGCACCGAGTCCGGCAACTCCGGCGTCGGCGGCACCGGCGGTGCGGGCGGCACCGGCGGCAACGGCGGCAACGGTGGCACCGGCGGTACGGGCGGTACCGGCTCGAAGGGCAACGCCGCCGGGAACGGCGGGCTCGGCGGCAACGGCGGCACCGGCGGTACCGGTGGCGTCGCCGGCAGCGGCGGGGCCGGCGGCGATCTCCGCAACGGCACCGGCGTGGCCGGTGGCAACGGGGCCGACGGTGCGGACGGTGCCGGCGGCAAGGGTGGCACCGGCGGTAAGGGTGGCATCGGCGGCAACGGCAGCACCGGCAAGAACGGCTGGTCGGCAGGTGCCGGCGGCACCGGCGGCACCGGTGGCACCGGCGGGGCCAGCGGTACGGGTGAGTCCGGTCTGTCCGGTTCTGGCGGTGCGGCGGGCGGCAAGGCCAGCGGTACCGACAGCGCTACCCCCGGTCAGGGCGGTGCTGGCGGTGCCGGCGGCAAGGGCGGCGGATCATGATGATCCGCCGCCCCCGGCGACCGGCGTCAGGCCTCTGCGCTGTAGATCGGAATGTCCTCGGGTGTTCTCGGCCAGGCGAACAGCGCGATTCGCTGGTTCCACTTCGGCACGAAGTGTTCGCCCAGGAACGCCCCGTTGCGCCGCTCCCAGGCGCGGCGCCCGAGGGAGTTCACGTCGGCGTGGGTGTCTCCGATGATCCGTCGGCACTGCGGTTCGACATCGAACACGCCGTCGACGAGCGCTTTGAACAGGATGATCCCGTGTCCGCGCTTGAGCATGTCGAACTCTCCGAAGGCGATATGCAGTCCCACGTCGTAGGGATGGGCGTCATAAAGGGTGGCGACGTCATCCTGGGCGGCCCGGAACAGCTCCATGTAGGCCATCGGCCGGCCGTCGATGCTGATGATGTACGGCCGGGAGTAGTTGCCCCGGAACTGGATACCCAGGTGTTGGCGCCACTGATCGGCCGGGTAGTCGTAGTGCCACGTCTCGGCCAGATGCGGGCGGTTCATCCAGTCGGAGATCAGCTCCGCGTCGGCGTCCGGGTCTGCGAAACGCACGCTGTACGGGTCCGGGAATACCGGCAGCGGCGGCGCCGGAACCGCGCGAACCTCGGCGGACACATTAGCCAGCTGCCGCGCCATCAGCGCACTCATGACGCACCTGAACGCGTTGTCACTGAAGCGGTTTCGATAAACATGAGAAGTGCCTCCTGGAGTTCCGTTGACGGCAGCGCCGTCGTCAATGGGCTCGCCAATGATGCCACGTGCAATTGCGGGTGTCAGCGTCTGAATGGCTATCGGCGTCGACACGACGGACCGCAACCATTCTCCAGCGATGCTGACACCTCGGCGTCGCCAACAGCCAAACTTGAACCAACGCAACACCACTGACATGGGTTCGTCGCAGAATAGGGAGTCCCACATGACTGACAAGCAGCACGACACGAAGCGTCGTGGCCTCGCGAGCGCGGCCGGCCGCCGACGTGGCGGGCGTTTGCTGGGCGCCGGTAGTGCGGTGGGGGCGTTTTTGGCGTTTGGGATGGCGCCGTTGGCGGCTGCGCCGGTGGCCAAGGCTGATG
>NZ_MVHC01000058.1 GCF_002086455.1 Mycolicibacter algericus DSM 45454 | reverse complement strand
TTGGTCGCCCAGGCCATCACCGCCGCGGCACGCGAGCACGGCATCTTCATCGAGATCAGCCCCCACCCGCTACTGACGCATACCATCGACGAGAACCTGGAGGCGACTCCGCACCGCAGCGTCGCGACGTTGGTGCGCGACGGCGACGACACCGTCGGATTCCACCAGCACCTCAACAGTGCGCACCCACTCAAACCCCGGGACCTGCCGCACCCGCCCGAGCCGCACCCGGTGCTGCCCACCACGCCGTGGCGGCACACCCGGCACTGGCTGGAGATCGAGAACTCGGTCAGCGCAGCCGAATCCGCGCCCCGTCCCGGGGTGCTGCTGGGCACCCACATCAAGATCGGCAGCACACCGACCGTCCACTTGTGGCAGGCGCGGCTGGCGCCGGAGTCCAAGCCGTATCCCGGCAGTCACCGCAACAACGGGGTGGAGTTGGTGCCGGCATCGGTGCTGCTGCAAACGCTGTCCGAGGCCGCCGTCGAGGCGAGCGGCCAGCCGGCCGTCAGCGACATCCGCTTCGAGCACCCGATCATCATCGACCGGCCGCGGACCGTCCAGGTGGTCGCCGACGCCGAGTCGATCGCCATCTTGTCGAAGGCGGTCACCGACGATGCGGGTGCACGCTGGGTCAAACACCTCAGTGCCCGCATCGCGCCGCGCGACGAATCCGCCTGCGACGGCACCAAGCCGATGCACAAGAACGGCCACGCCGGAACGCAATTCGATGACGACGCGGTGACCTCGCTGTGGCTGACCTGGGGCAGTGAAGGCCGCCCGTTCGACTGGTCGCTCAGGGCCGGCCGATCGACCCCGGCGGAGCTGCGGGCCGACATAGAAGCAGCAGCGGCCGCACAATCGGGTACGGTCGCCCTGCTCGACGCCGCATTGCACGTCGCACGGCTGGTGGACGACGCCAACCCGGACCTGATGGTGCCGGCCTCGGCCCACAGCATCCGGTTGGGGGAACCGCCCGCCGACGGCCGCGCCGGCGTCACCGTGCACCGTCGCGAGGGCGACGACGGCGAGCTCATCGTGGACATCGCGGTGAGCACGCCCGACGGCGAATGCTGCGTCGACATTCGGTCGCTGCGCTACACGGCGCTGGACACCGCGGCGCCCACCGGGGACCCCAGCTCGATCGCGCACGTTATCGACTGGCAGCCCTGGGAGGCGGCTCCGCAGACGCCGGAGCAGCCCGGCACGCTGGCGGTCCTCGGCGACGGCGACGCCGCCGAGGCGCTGCGGGGCGGGCTGGTCGCAGCCGGTCACCGCTGCGCCGGCATCGCCGAGGCCCAGGCCGTCGTGTACGTCGCCGGCTCCCGGCCGGGCGAGACCGACCTGGATTGCGCGTCTCGGCTCGTCGGCGAGGTGTCCGAGCTGGTGGCCCAGCTCGCCGAGCGGGAGAACCACCCGCCGGCACTGTGGATCATCACCCAGGGTGTCCACGAGGCCGGCTCCGATGCCGCGGTGCGCCAAAGCGCCCTGTGGGGCCTGGCCGGGGTGATCCGCGCCGAGCAACCGCAGCTCTGCGGCGGCCTGGTCGATCTGCCCGAAGATCCCGTCGGCATCGCCGGTGGCGTCGCGCCGCTGTCGGCGGTGCTGCGCACCCCGGCCAAATCCATCCTGGTGCTGCGCGACGGCCGGTTCCTCGCGCCGACGTTCACCCCGATCTCCGGCCCGCCGCAGCGGGAGCCGATGGTGTGCCAGCCCGACGGCGCCTACCTGATCACCGGCGGCATGGGTGCGTTGGGCCTGCTGATGGCCGGGTGGCTTGCCGACCGGGGTGCCCGCCGGCTGGTGCTGGCCGGGCGCAGCGCCCTGCCGCCCCGGCGCGACTGGGACGGTGACGATGTCGCGCCCGATCTTCGCCGCCGGATCGCCGCCATCCGCGCGCTGGAGCGCCGCGGTGTCAGCGTCGACGTGGCCGCCCTCGACATCGGCTCCCGAGAGGCGGTGGCCGAGCTGCTGGCCCGCCGGGATGCCGCCGGCGCACCGCCGATTCGGGGCATCATCCACGCCGCCGGCATCACCGAGGGGCAGCTGCTGACCGAGGTCGACGACGACCGGCTGCGGGCCACCATGTGGCCGAAGATCGCCGGCGCCCAGGTGTTGCACGAACTGTTCCCGCCGGCGAGCGTGGACTTCTTCTTCATGACCGCCGCGGCGGGCGCGGTGTTCGGGGTGCCTGGCCAGGGCGCCTACGCGAGCGCGAACGCCTACCTCGACGGGCTGGCCCGCGCCCGCCACCGGCGGGGCTGCCACAGCGTCAGCCTGGACTGGGTGGCATGGAAGGACCTCGGATTCGGCGCCGAGGCCCACGTCGTGCTGCACGAGTTGGAGCGGATGGGCTCCCGGCCGATCTCCCCGGCCGAGGCCTTCGCCGCCTGGGACCACGTCGAGCACTACGACGTCGCCCAGGCAGTGATGGTTCCGCTGCCCCGGGAAGGCGCCGTCGGGAAGCCGGGATCCTCCACTGCCGACGCCGGCGGACCGACCCGCGACTGGGCGCAACTACCCGCCGATGAGATACTCAGCGAGCTGGAAATCGGGTTGCGCAGCATCCTGGCCCGCGAGCTTCGTATGCCGGAGGCCGAGCTGGCGCTGGACCGGCCGTTTGCCGAGCTCGGCCTTAACTCGGTGATGGCCATGGCGGTCCGGCGCGACATCGAAGCGCTGGTCGGCCTGGAGCTGTCGGCGACGATGCTGTGGAACCACCCGACGACTGCGGCGCTGGCGGCCCACCTGACCGGCAAACTGCTGCCGCAGGAGGACTCCGGCGACGACCCGGCTGCCGCCGGCGCGGAGCTGCCCGAGTCGGCCGACAGTGTGTTGAATGAGCTGTTCGACAGCGTGGAATCGGCTCCGGCCGGATGGGACGGGATCTAGTGGGAATCGGGTTCCCCGCATGACCGCAGCATTTGACGAAGAAGCCCTGCGCCACTGGTTGGCCGACTATCTGGTCACCAATATCGGTTGCAGCCCCGACGAGATCGACTTCAACGCGTCGCTGAACGATCTGGGCGTCGGATCCCGCGACGCTGTGGTGCTCTGCGGTGAGCTGTCCGAGCTGCTCGGCCGCAAAGTGTCGCCGGTGGAGCTCTGGCAGCATCCGTCGGTCACGGAGTTGGCGCGGTTCCTCATCGAGCCGGAGTCCGCCGACGAGGAGGCCGGACCCGAGCCCGGCCGGTTCGGCACCGACGAACCCATCGCGGTGATCGGCCTGGGTTGCCGGTTCCCCGGCGATATCAACTCGCCGGATGCGCTGTGGCAGTTCCTGATCGACGGCGGCAACGCGGTCACCGAAGTGCCGGCCGATCGGTGGGCGCCGTTCGACGACGGATCGCCCGAGGTCTCAGGCGCCATCGCCCGCACCACCCGCTGGGGCTCGTTCTTGAGCGACATCGCGGCCTTCGATGCGGAGTTCTTCGAGATCTCCAGCCGGGAAGCCGTCAAGATGGACCCGCAACAGCGACTGCTGCTGGAAGTGGCGTGGGAAGCGTTGGAGCACGCCGGCATTCCGGCGACCTCGTTGCGGCGCACGCAGACCGGCGTGTACGTCGGGGCCAGCATCACCGAGTACGGCTGCCACGCATCGGCCGACTTGACCGGCGTGGACGCCTGGAGCAACGCCGGCGGCGCCCTGAGCATCATCGCCAACCGGCTCTCGTACTTCCTGGACCTGCGCGGGCCCTCGGTGACGGTGGACACCGCGTGCTCCTCATCGCTGGTCGCCCTGCACCTGGCGTGCCGGAGCCTGCGGACCGGCGAGTGTGAGACCGCCATCGCCGGCGGGGTGAACCTGCTGATGTCCCCGGCGGTGTTCCGCGGCTTCGACCAGAGCGGCGCCCTGTCGACGACCGGCGCATGCCACGCATTCGACGCCGACGCCGACGGCTTCGTCCGCGGTGAGGGCTGCGGTGTGGTGGTGCTCAAACGGCTGTCCGACGCACGCCGCGACGGCGACCGGGTGCTGGCGGTGGTCCGCGGATCGGCGATCAACTCCGACGGCCACTCCAACGGACTGCTGGCACCCAATCCGGCCGCCCAGATGGCGGTGTTGCGCTCGGCCTACGCCGACGCCGGAATCCCGGCACAGGAAGTCGACTACGTCGAAACCCACGGCACCGGAACGCTGCTCGGCGACCCGATCGAAGCCCGGGCGCTGGGTACGGTGCTGGGACGAGGACGCCCGGTGGACGCGCCGCTGCTGCTCGGCGCCGCCAAGTCGAACCTCGGCCACCTGGAAGCGGCCGCGGGCATGGTCGGCTTCATCAAGTCGGTGCTGGCGGTGCAACGGGGGCAGATCCCGCGCAACCTGCACTTCAACACGCCCAACCCGCACATCTCATTCGACCAGCTGCGCCTGAAGGTCGTTGCCGAACAACAGGACTGGCCGTCCACCGAGCACCCGCGACGCGCCGGCGTCTCCTCGTTCGGCTTCGGCGGCACCAACGCCCACGTGGTGATCGAGCAGGCGCCGCCCGCCAAAATCGCTGCGCGCGAGCCCGATCCGGCGGTCACGACGCTGGTGATCTCGGGGCGGACCCCGGAGCGGATCGCCGCGGCCGCCGGCGACCTGGCCGCCTGGCTGGCGGGCGACGGCGCCGAGATCGAACTGCCCGACGTCGCGCACACCCTCAACCACCACCGCGCCAGGCAAGCGCAGTTCGCCACCGTATGCGCCCGCGACCGGGGGCAGGCGGTGCGCGGTTTGCAGGCGCTGGCCGCCGGCACCTCCGGCGACGGGTCGGGTAGCGGCGTTGTCGGCCCGCACGACGGGCCGTGCGGGCCGGGCACCGTGTTCGTGTACTCCGGGCAGGGCTCGCACTGGGCCGGCATGGGCCGGCAACTGCTCACCGACGAACCGGCGTTCGCCCGGGCACTGGCCCTGCTGGAACCGGTGTTCGTCGAACACGTCGGATTCTCGCTGTGGCAGGTGATCTCCGGCGGTGAGGCGATCAGCGGTGACGCGCAGGTGCAGCCCGTCCTGATGGGACTCCAACTGGCCCTGACCGAACTGTGGCGCTCCCACGGGGTGCACCCCGACGCCGTCATCGGCCACTCCATGGGTGAGGTGACCGCGGCGGTCGTTGCCGGGGCACTGAGTACGGCCGATGGATTCCGGGTGATCGCGGCCCGTTCCCGGTTGATGTCGCAGCAGGCCGGGCAGGGCGCGGTGGCGCTGCTCAACCTGGACAGCGAGGCCACCGGGGCGCTGCTGGCCGGCTACCCCGACGTCAGCGTGGCCGGTTACCTGTCGCCCAAGCAGACCGTGGTGGCCGGCCCGGTGGCGCCGGTGGATGCCGTCATCGCGGCGGTCAGCGCCGGAAACAAGTTCGCCCGCCGCGTCAACATGGAAGTCGCTTCGCACACCGCGTTGATGGATCCGATCCTGCCCGAACTGCAAGCAGCACTGGCGGGCCTGACTCCCGAGGTCGCCACCATCCCGTTCTTCTCCACCGTGACCGAGACCGCCATGCCTGCCGGGGGTATGCCGCTGCTGGACGCCGACTACTGGGTCAGCAACGTCCGCCAGCCTGCGCTGCTGGCCCAGGCCATCACCGCCGCGGCCGCGGAGCACACCACGTTCGTCGAGGTCAGCGCGCACCCGATCCTCACGCATGCCATCGCCGACACGTGCGAGTCGCTCGGCGGCCACCACCACAGCGTCGGAACCTTGGCCCGCAACGCCGACGACGCGATCAGCTTCCACACCAACCTCAACCGCACCCACACCGCTCAGCCGCCGCAGACCCCGCATCCGCCCGAACCGCACCCGGTGCTGCCCGCGACGCCGTGGCAGCACACCCGGCACTGGATCGACACCGTGGAGATGCGGCGCAGTCCCGGGCCGGCCGGGTCCGGTGTGGCTCCCGCGGCCGGCAGTGCCGGCGCGGTACCCGCGGAGTGGTGGTGCGAGCTGAGCTGGCCGGAAAGTGCATCGGGTGGCCGCGAAGCCGCCGAACCCGCCGCCACCGGCCAGTCCTGGCTGGTGATCGGCGGTGACGATCTGGGTGCCGAACTCGGCGCGCTGCGACCCGGGGCCGTGACGACGCTGGACGCATCGGTGCTGGCCGCCGGCGCCGATCCCGCCGCCCTCGCGACGGCGCTGCGCGGAGCGAGCCGTGTCCTCTACGCGCCGTCGACCGCGGCAGCCGACCTCAGCGCGACACCGGCCTACGACACGTTCAACGCGGCACGGCGACTCGCCGCGGCCATGCTGAACCAGCCGGCCCCGGCGACGCTGTTCCTGTTGACCCGCAACGCCCAACCCGTCGGCGACGGCGACCGCGCCAACCCCGCGCATGCCGTGCTGTGGGGGCTGGGTCGCAGCCTGGCCCTGGAACATCCCGAGATCTGGGGCCGGGTCATCGACGTCGACGAGTCGGTTCCGGCGTCGCTGGTCGCCGGGTACCTGCTCGCCGAATCCGACGCCGAGGACACCGAGGACCAGATCGTCTACCGCGCCGGTGTCCGCCGGGTTCCGAGGCTGCGCAAGGGCCGGCCCACCGGTGCTGCCGCACCGGTCGAGTTCGACCCGGACAGCTGCCATCTGGTGATCGGCGCCACCGGCAACATCGGACCGCAGCTGGTTCGACAGCTGGCGGCCAGCGGAGCCAAGACCATCGTCGCGGTGTCGCGCAACCCGGGGACAAGGCTCGACGAGCTGGCGGCCGAGCTGGCGGGGACGACACTGGTGACGGTGGCCGCCGACGCGGCCGACGAGACCGCGATGAGCGCGTTGTTCGACCGGTTCGGCGCCGACCTGCCGCCGCTGGCGGGCATCCACGTGGCCGCCTTCGCGGGCGGGCCGGTGACGCTGCGCGACATGACCGACGACGACGTCACCGCCATGTTCCGGCCGAAGCTCGACGTGGTCGCAGTGCTGCACAAGCTGTCGCTGCGGCACCCGGTGCGCCACTTCGTGCTGTTCTCGTCGATCTCCGGAATCACCGGATCGCGCTGGCTGGCGCACTACACCGCGACCACCACCTTCCTGGACACCTTCGCCTACGCGCGTCGTGCGGCCGGGCTGCCGGCCACCGCGATCAACTGGGGGCTGTGGAAGTCGTTGAACGACACCCAATCCGACATCGAACGCCAGGTGACCGTGGAGTCCGGTCTGGAGCCGATGAGCGACGACGTGGCCATCGGGGCGTTGCCGCTGGTGATCGGCGCGAACAGCGCGGTGCGCCACACCGTGGTGGCGGCGGACTGGCCACGGCTGGCCACCGCCTACCGCACCCGGGCGGCGCTGCACATCGTCGACGACCTGCTGGCCGTCGCCGAACCCGCCGACGGATCCGCGCCGGTCACCACCGAGTTCCGCCGCGCCCTGGCCGAAGCCGAACCCGAGCAGCGCCTGGGGTTGCTGCACGACCACGTCACCATGCAGGTCGTCGCCGCCATGGGCCTGGCCTCGCGCCACGTGCTGGACCCCACGGCCGGTTTCTTCGCCTCCGGCATGGATTCGCTGATGAGCGTGACGCTGCAGCGATCACTGTCGGACAGCCTCGGCGAAATCCTGCCGGCCGCAGTCGTATTCGACTACCCGACCATCGACGCGCTGACCGGATACCTGGCCACGATCCTGCCGGAGGTGGCCGAAGCCGCCGAACAGGACAGCGCCGACGCCTATGACGACATGAGCGATGACGAGCTGCTCGCGCAGCTTTCGGAGAGGTTGAGTTGAGCGAGATAGGTTCCGCGTCGGCCGGGAGGGCCGAATCGGCCGGGGGGTCGGATCGTCGTTCGATTGTCGCTGAGGCGCTGCGCAAGATTGATGATTTGACGGCGCGGTTGGCGGTGGCGGAGGCCGGTGATACCGAGCCGATCGCGGTGGTGGGTTTGGGTTGTCGGTTGCCTGGTGGGGTGGGTGATCCTGCCGGTTTTTGGCGGTTGTTGTGTGCTGAGGGTTCGGGGATTGTTCGGGTTCCGGCGGATCGCTGGGATGCGGATGCGTTTTATTCGTCGGATCATTCGGTGGCGGGGACGATTTGTTCTCGTGAGGGTGGGTTTTTGTCGTCGTGGCAGCCTGCGGAGTTCGATGCGGAGTTTTTTGGTATTTCGCCGCGTGAGGCCGATGCGATGGATCCTCAGCAGCGGTTGTTGATGGAGGTGGCCTGGGAGGCGTTGGAGCATGCCGGGATCACCAAGGAGGCGATTCGGGGCACC
>NZ_MVHC01000057.1 GCF_002086455.1 Mycolicibacter algericus DSM 45454 | reverse complement strand
ACCTAAGGGCCTCGATGAGCTGGCGCAGCTGGGTCGCAGTCTCTGGAAGCGGCGCCGCGAAATCCTGGCCTACTTCGACGTCGGCATCTCCAACGGCCCCGTCGAAGCCATCAACGGCCGCCTGGAACACCTACGCGGCATCGCCCTGGGATTTCGCAACCTCAACCACTACATCCTGCGATCCCTGATCCACTCCGGCCAACTTCAAGACCGGATCAACGCACTCTGAAACCGGAAGAGCCGGCTATCGGGTAGTCCCAACTCGCATCCCAGTAGCCAAAGTAGAGTGGCACATATATAAAAATGATGGCCGCCGGAATTCCGGCAAAGTGAATGTTATGCGCTACGAAGTCGTCGTAGATCACGAACATGCATATCGCATAAGCTCCGATCGTCATCCACCAGGTTTGATTGGCGGTAGACGAGCCAGTGTATGAGTCGGGAATCGGATCGTGGCCCGGTTCCTCGTTTTGCTCATCGGATTCCGCCAGGCGGTCAGATCTCCACCATGCGTATACTTTTCCGCGGACCTTAAGTAAGGCGTATCCCGGAACGCAAGGAGGAAGAACAGAGCGCCAACCGCGAACGCTGCTTCGAGGCTATGTCTCCAGTCGGGCAGCAGACCGAGGAATGCGAATACCATTGCTGCGCCAGTGGCTCCCCAGAAGATCCGTCTATTTCGGCTTAGATTTTCGCGGTCAGACGAGTCCGGAATAAAGGCTGTTATTGCGCAGACAAGGGCGCCCACGAACGCAACCAGCTGATCCATGCTGGCAAAGCCCGCGACCGGGTTCACGATTTGAACGCTAAACGTCGCACCGCTCGCACGTCAATTCCTCGCCAGCTCGAGGAGGTTTTCCATGACCTTCTCTCCAGACACCGAACCGACAACCCCGAAGGCCAGTGCGCCAACGAAAGCGCCCACTGGCCCGGCGAGGGCACCAACGGAGGCTCCCAATTCTGCACCTGCGATTCCGCCTCCGGAACCCCCCGCGCTTGTGGCCGCGGTGTCCACGAACGGCTTGTGGTCGACGAACACGTCGTAGATTCCGACGGCGGACCCGAGCACGTTGCCGGCGAAGCCCATGCGCTTCGACAGATTCGTGATCGCGGCGATGTCTTCCGCGCTGTAAGCAACCCCCGGTGCCCAATGCTTTCCGGTGGGAACCTTGTCGGCAAACGCGTTGAGGGCCGCCTTGCCGGCACTGGCAGAGATCCCCGCGGCGTCGCCGCCATTCCGCAGGATGTGGCCAACTCGGCCTCGCGCGATGTCGCCGATGAGTTGCGTCGCGCCTTGGTGCGACATTCCGCCGTTTCGGACGAGGGCGTCGATTGCCTGCCGGGTCACGATGACTCGGGCATTCTGTTCCGCGGTGTCGAGTAGGTGGGTGGCCTGATCCGGGGTGAAAGCTCGGCCGTCGGCCATCCCCTGTTCGAGATCCTTCTGCAGCTCCAGCCGTGTTTGGGCGCGGGTTCGAGCCTCTCCACCCAGGACCGGGTCCATCGGCAGCGGGCCGATGAAATTGGCCATTCGGTAGTCGTCGAGGCGCTCGCCGGCCAGGCGCCGGGCCTGCGGATCGGCGGCCGGGTCGGTAGCGGTGGCGTAGTCCCGCAGCCGCGCGGCGGCCGCCGCCTTCTCAGGCGTCATCTCGCCGGGGCTGTCCACCAACTGCTGGTCGCGATCACGCTCGGTAGTGCCGTAGGCATCGGCAGCGCGACCGGCTTGTTGGTCTTGGGTGGGTTGCCCGTCGCCGTCATAGCCGTGCAGCGGTGCCGGCTCGTAGCCATCGGAGAGCAGTTTGCTGGTGGCGCCTTGTAGGACTGCGGCATAGTCATCGCGGAACTTTTCGAGTTGATGCAGGAGGCCAGCGGTGTCGTCGATCGCCACCTGCTCCAGCTCGGAGGTGTCGAGGTTCGCCTGCTGGTACATGCCGATGCGGTTGTCGATGTCTTGAAGCTGGATCTCGAGCGCGTTGATCTTTGCGGCCGCTGATTTCTGTGCCTGGGCCAGCGCGGCGGCGATGGTTTCCAGGTCCGGTGCCGATCGCGGTGAGTTGGGTTTGTTGCAGCTGCAAGGTGGTGGTGGCGCGCTGCACTTCGGCGGAGTCGTTGATGGGGTGTTCGCCGTTCTCCCGGTTCCAGGCGGCCTGGAAGCGTTGGCGTGCTTGGGCGAACGCGGCACTGGATTCGGCGGTGCAGGCGCCGGCGTCGTGGAAGGCCTGCGCCAGCTCGTCGATGACGGCGGGGTTACCGCTTTGCAGGGTGTTGTTGACCCTGCCACGGGTCTCCGCTGGCTGCTTCGATCAGCAGCGCCGGGTTTATGTGCTGGAGCTGCACCGCACCGCACGAAGCTGGGCCGCGTTGTGCTGATCCATGCCGGTGAACTCGCGCGCGGCATGGTGGGCTTTGTCGCCGACGCCGGACAGGGTCCGGCGGTGGCCGTTGAGGGTGGTGATGTGCTCGGTGTGGGCCGGGAGAGCGCGTTGTGGAAGACGTCCGCGGCGCCGAAGGCCCCGAAAATGCTTGGCGCCACGGCTGTTTGGTTCAGCCGGGCTGCCCCGGCCTGGGCGTGTTCGCTCGCGCCATGCATATCCGCCGCCCCGGATCGCAGCGTCGCCGGATCGACAAACACCTCCGAACCCCTCTCAGATCGGTCGTTGACAACGCTGACAGGGCAGGCCTTCGGCGTCAATTTAGTTTGCGGTGGTCTATGAGCGAGGTTGTCGCTGGCCTCAACTGCGGGTTTCCGCGCCAGTCGCAGTATGGCGACCCATAGTCCAGACTTGTGGCCGCATTGGGGAAATGATGATGTAAGCGAAGAATCGCCACCCGGAGATACCATCCGTGACGTGACCATGACACAGCCCTGGCCCGCACCGCCCGCACCAGTCCGATCCCGCAACTGGCTGACAGCGACCCTGGCCGCCGTGGCCATAGTCTTGGCCGCAGCGGCGTTGATCGTGGCGCTGACCCGGTCGGGGTCGGGGTCCACTCCGACCTACACGACTGCGCAGAAGGGGGAGGCGAAGACGCAGTTGTGCGATCAATACCTTCTGGCAGCACATGCGATGAGCATCGAGACTTTGCCCGATGGCGATATTGCGCTCGCGCGGATCTCTATGACTAATGGCGCGTTAATCCTGGATACGGCCGCGGCAGATCCAGCACTCGAAAGCAAATATCGCGATGCTGCCCGCGCACTAGCGCGTTCCTACCAGACGATGGCGGCGAAGGGAACACATGGCATGTCTACGCCGGATCAGTGGCAGGCGGCAGTTGACGACACGAATGCGAAGGACCGCGCAATGAAGGATTTATGCGGTGACTGATCTCCCTGACTCCAGACCGTTCACGCAGATGTTGATCGGTGCGTGGTGGCCTGCGCCGCCCACAGGACCGACCGACGCAGTTGCGTTTTGGTCTGGCCACATGGATATTAAACAGCGCGAGGCTAACGAGCTTAATAAGGCCGCCCTGTGGTTGGGGGAACACAACAGTGGCAACACCTTGGAGGACATGCTGAGCCGCTTGCGGCTTGGAAAGAAGCGGTTGCTCGACGTCGCTCACCATTGCCGTTCCAAAAAGGAAGCCAATGAAAGCGTTGTCACCGCGGTCAGCCACCTACGTGAGACGTTGACAGGCATTGCGAAATCAGGCAATGACGAAATTGACAAAATTCAGAAGAGCAATGAACCGCCCGAAGTGAAGGTCGCTAAAATTGGCGGCGTGGTATTTGAGGCGAATCGGCACGCCGGCGCCGCAGCGATAACCGCAAACAGTGCGATAGTCGATGCCACCCAGCGCATGTTCGATGAAACCGGGGGCCACGTCAATGCTGACGAATGGATGCGAGGTCATGGCGCCAATCTCGATGTCCCGCCCCCGCGAAAACCGACCCCGGGCGAGGTCACCAGGGCACAGAGCTATGACGGCGGCCAGGGCGGCCTCGGTACCAATGGCTCTCAACCCACCGACGGCGGCCGAGCTAACGGCGGCGATGGTGGCGCCGGCGGGCAACGCGGAACGGGTGCGGGAACGCCAGCAACCACAAACGGAACCGGCGGCGACGACGGCGCAGGGGGGACTGGCAACACAGGCGGTACGACCGGCCCCGCAACGACCGATGGTTCCGGCAGTGATGGCACAGCTGCCGGTAAGGGTGGAAACGCGGGGGCCGGTGGCAACTTCGGCAGCACGGGCGGCGGTGGCAGGGCAGGCGGCGCCAACTCGGGTGGTCCGGCAGGCGGCACCAACGGCGGCTCGAGCGGTGGTAGTGGCGGTACTACTGGAGCCAACGGTGGCGGTACCGGGGGTAGCGGCGCTACGACTGCGGCCAACGGTGGAGGCAGCGGGGGTAGCGGCGCCGCGAATGGGGGCGGGAGCGGTGCCGCTGGTACGGGTGCCAACGGCGGGGGCGGTAGTACGGCGGCTAACGGCGGTGGGGGCGGCAGTAGTACTGGTGCCAACGGTGGTGGTAATGCGGCCGGCGCCAACTGGGGCGGTGGTGGCCAGCAGGTAGGCGGGGGCTCCGTGGGCGGTACCGGTGGGTTCTCGGGAGGCGGCGGTGGCGGCGCAGGTATACCCGGCGCCGGCGGATCGGGTGGCGGGCTTGGCGGGACATCGCCCCTGACCGCCTCCGGGGCGGGCTTCGGCGGTGGCGGCAGCGCAAGCGGCGCCTCTGGACCGGCTGGCCTCCAGGGCGGCGTATTGAGCCAAGCATTTGCATCGGGTACTGCCGGAGGTCCGGCTGGCCCAGGAGGGCCGGGCGGCACACCGCCATGGGCGCAAGGGGGCCCTGGCTCCTCTGGATTCGGTCAATCGTCAGGTCCGCAGGTGCCGCCCTCACCATCGGTGACACCGATGGCGGGCGGGGTGCTCGGCAATCTGGGAAGTCTCGGGGCCTCCAGCCCAGAGGTTGCTCCGACAGCTTCGACCACGGGAGCGACGATGCCGACTCCGGCAGCGGCTCCTCCCATGACCGCCGGACCGACCGCGGTGCCGTCCGCGCCGATCAGCGCCGGCCCGGCAGCCCCGCCGTCGGGTCCGCTTCCGGGCTATGGGGCGGACCTGCGCCCCGCCGCGGCTGCAGCACCGGCCGCATCGACGCCGACGGCTGGTCCAGCCGCCCCCGTGTCTCCGCCAGCGCCGGGCGGCCCCACGACACCCACCTCCGGTGGTGCGACCGTCGCGTCCTCCGGTGATCGTCCCGCGCCGGGCAAACCAACCGCGAGCACAAGCGGGCAGTCGGGTGCGGCGATGGCCGGCGGCGCGGCCGCCGGAGGTACGGCCGGGGCTGGGGCCGGCACCGCCGCCAAGCGCATGGCCGAGCAGGACGATGTGCAGCGCAAAGTCGATGCGGTGGCCCGCCAGGCACCGAACCTGGCCTGGGCGGCCGGCTTGCGCGACGACGAGAGCACCACCGTGCTGGTAACCGATTTGGCCGGAGGCTGGATCCCTCCCGGCGTTCTCTTGCCGCCCGGCGTCACGCTGCTCGCTCCCGCCCAACGCCGACCCGACCTGAGTGTCGTTGATCTACTCGGCGCGGTCATCGCTACCGCGACACATCAGCCCAACACCTATGTAGCTGAAGCCGGCCCCAACGACCCACGTCCGGGCGCTGGGGAGCGCGCCCGCTACGGCCAGCGCATCGACGAACTCGGGCCCACACTCACCGATGCGGCGGGCGCCAGCTCTCGGCTACCGCGCATCGTGCAGACGGTCGCCCACGCCGTGGCCCGCAGATCCGGTGTCGCCGACAACGAAATCGAACGATTCCGCAATGTCATCGCCGACACCGCAGACAAGGTGCTCTCGGCTTATCCTCACCACCTGCCCCGGGATGTCGCCGACTGGATGCTGCTGGCGACCATTGATGCCCTGATCGACGGAAGCGAAGAGCTCGCCCGCTATCACCTGGCCTGGCATCAGGCCGTTGCCCCGGGCAGGCAAGCCGCATGAGTGCGCCTGACGGGTCGCCGTGCGGCATGGCAATGGCCGGTCTGAACCAGTTGCTGGATTCAGAAGCAGTGGCGCGTCCGGACGCCCGGACAAGAAGCAAGCGTGGACGACGGCCGCCGCTGCGGTCAACCACCTACGCGCACGGCTAACAGAGATCTGCGAAGCCGGGGATCAGGCCTGCAACGCAGCTGTGGCCTCCGCCCTGCCGGACGACGCCAAGCCCACGCAGCTCAACGCCATCGCCAAAGACAGACTCCGCTAGCGGCCAATAACCTCGGCATCCCCGAACGTCATCTCGACGTGCCCCACCGTCGACGACATCATCGGCCGCTTGGGCAGGCCCAGCGCGGCCAGCTCACGTGCGTACGGGTGGGTGCCCAGCCGCAGCGTCGTACCGCCTAACGACCCGCGAACCCCGGAAACTCGCATCTCCCAGGGCACTTGGCGGGTCACGCCATCGAGGTGACTGAACGCCTGCAGCGTCCGCGGCTTCGAGGTGAACAGACTCGGTACCGGTAGCCCGCGCCCGAATTCCATTGTGGCGATGTGCTGGCCGCCGGCGGCCACATCGAAGCCCAG
The DNA here is from genome assembly GCF_002086455.1 of Mycolicibacter algericus DSM 45454. Taxonomy (GTDB): domain Bacteria; phylum Actinomycetota; class Actinomycetes; order Mycobacteriales; family Mycobacteriaceae; genus Mycobacterium; species Mycobacterium algericum. The sequence goes on along the minus strand of NZ_MVHC01000057.1, from coordinate 2,601 downwards.
CCGCTGGCCGTCGCGAACGGTGAAGTCCGCCATGATCTTCGGGAACCCCCAGATGGTGCGTCCGGCTTCTAATGTAAATCCTTGATCCACCGGCAGGTGGTGGATGAACGCACCGGCGGAGCCCAATGCGCGCCAGCCACGGGCGGACGAACCTGGCGGGTTGACCATCACCGCGGTACCGAACTCGTGGTACTTCCCCAGATCGCCGTCGATGTAGCGGGCCAGCATCAGGTTGACCACCGCCTGTCCGGGCCGGTACTGGAAAACCTGCAGGCCGCTGTAGTCGATCATCGCCTGCGCGGCGTCCGCCGAAACCGAGAACATCGCGGAATGCACATCCGCCTGACGGACGCGCACCGGCATGGTAAGCACAGTGCCAGCGATGGTGTGCTGTGAAAGAGCCATGACGCCCACTGTAATCCGGAGGACGCTGATGACTGAGGTTATGGCTGATGTGAAGCCGATGACCAAGCCTGATGTCGACTTGACCGACGGCACTTTCTACTCCGACGGGGGAGCGCGCGCCGCCTACAAGTGGATGCGCGCTCACGAGCCGGTGTTCCGGGACCGCAATGGTCTGGCCGCCGCAGCCAGCTACGCCGCGGTGATCGACGCTGAGCGCAACCCCGAGCTGTTCTCCAGCACCGGAGGGATCCGGCCCGACCAGCCGGGCATGCCGTACATGATCGACATGGACGACCCGGAACATCTGGTGCGCCGCAAGCTGGTCAACGCCGGTTTCACCCGCAAGCGGGTGCACGCCCAGCTGCCGTCCATCGGAGAACTCTGTGACAGGTTGATCGACGCGGTCTGCGAGCGGGGTGAGTGTGACTTCGTCCGCGATATCGCAGCGCCACTGCCGATGGCGGTGATCGGCGACATGCTCGGCGTCCTTCCCGAAGATCGTTCGAAGCTGTTGAAGTGGTCCGACGACTTGGTGGCGGGGCAGAGCTCGCACCTGGATCCGGCCTCGGCGACGTTCCAGGCGGTCATGGAGGCGTTCGCCGGCTGGACCGAATTCACCCGCGACATCATCGTCAAACGGCGGGCCGAACCCACCGACGACCTGTTCTCCGTTCTGGTCAACGCCGAGGTGGACGGGGCGGTGATGTCCGATGACGAGATCATCTTCGAGACCCTGCTGATTCTGATCGGCGGCGACGAGACCACCAGGCACACGCTGTCCGGGGGGACCGAACAGCTGCTGCGCCACCGCGATCAGTGGGACGTGCTGCGCGCCGACGCGAGTCTGCTGGCCGGGGCGATCGAGGAGATGTTGCGGTGGACCTCCCCGGTGAAGAACATGTGCCGCACGTTGACCGCCGACACTGAGTTCCACGGTACCCAGCTGAGCCGGGGCGAGAAGATCATGCTGATGTTCGAATCGGCGAATTTCGACGAGTCGGTGTTCGACGACCCAGAACGGTTCGACATCAAGCGCGACCCCAACAGCCATGTCGCGTTCGGCTTCGGCACCCACTTCTGCATGGGTAATCAGCTGGCCCGGCTGGAGCTTTCGCTGATGACGGAGCGGGTACTGCAGCGGCTGCCGGACCTGCGCCTGGCCGACGGCGCGGAGGTGCCGCTGCGACCGGCGAACTTCGTATCCGGTCCGGTGTCCATGCCGGTGGTGTTCACGCCGAGCAAGCCGGTGCTCGCGTAACCGAGCGTGTACTCAGCGCGAAAAGCGCGCCCGAAAATCGCTGGGAGTACACGCTCGTCGCGCCCAGGCGTCCGCGACCCGGCCAAGGATGCCGCCGTCGGTGTCTTCGAGGGTGATCCGCAGGTCGATCCAGCCGAGCCCGGTCACCGTCTCGTGGCGTCGGATGTCTTGGTTGGAGCGCCGTGGATTGGTGCGGTGATGTTCGCCTTCATAGTCGAGGCCGACCATGATCTCCTCCCAGCCCATGTCCAGCACCGCGACAAGCTGGTGCCATTCGTCGTAAACCGGGATCTGTGTCTGCGGCGGCGGGTAGCCGGATCGAATCAGGAGTAGTCGCAACCGGGATTCCCGTGGTGAGTCAGAACCGGTGTCGACGAGCCGCAGCGCGATTCGGGCATCACAGATCCCGCGGCGTCCCCGGTATCGTTCGGCCAGCAACTCGACGTCGGTGATCTTGAGGTCGGTGGCCTGTCCGAGGGTGTCGATGGCCGCGACCGCCTTGACCTGGGAATAGCGGCAGGCCAGGTCCAATGCGGTGCGGGCCGGCGACGTCACCGGTATGCCGCCGATCAGCTGCACCTCGTCTTCGCCGACGCGGTCCGACCAGGAGTGGATGTGTTTGGGTGGCCGGCGACAGTCGTAGAGCAATTCAGCTGGCGCGTGATCATCGACCCATTTCGCGCCGTGCAGCGCGGCGGCCGACCGGCCCGCGACGACGCCACGTCGCCGCGACCACAGCCACGCGGCTTGGGCTCGCAATACCGCGGTGGGTCGAGTACCGGCTGGAACATAAACGTCCGGATGGATCGCGACGAATCGGCTCCGCAAGGCGTACGGCGTCAGCCGCCCGCTTCGGACGGCGTTCACGTCCCCGGCGGTGGTGTAAGTAGGGGCGGCGTGTCGGTCCTGATGTAGGGGGCCATCGCGGGAGTCTCTGT
>NZ_MVHC01000056.1 GCF_002086455.1 Mycolicibacter algericus DSM 45454 | reverse complement strand
CCCACGGTCAGAAGGTGCAGACCGCCGGCAACAACATGGCCAACACCGACGCCTCGGTGGGCTCCAGCTGGGCCTGACCGAAGCCGCAACAAAGCAAACCGGCGCAGCGGAGGGGGCTGCGCCGGTTTGTTTTGTGTTCGGAGGACATCAAGGACTCATCAAGGTTCGATCCGGCGCCGTTAAGAGCGCGTAAGGGTCACGGCTAACCGAGCACCGTTGCGGCACGGTGGATCTCGTGGCCGGCACCGTGTCGGCCCGTTCGGTTAGGAGACAGCGATGTCGTTCGTGAGCGCTCAGCCTGAAGAGCTGACGGCCGCGGCCGGCGAATTGACCGGTATCGGCTCAGCGATGGCCGCCCAGAATGCGGCTGCCGCCGCAGCGACCACCGGGGTGGTCCCCGCGGCGGCGGACCCGGTGTCGGCGTTGACCGCCGCCCAATTCGTCGCGCACGCCGATCTGTACCAGGCGGTCAGCGCCCAGGCGAATGCCATCCACCAGATGTTCGTCACCACGCTGATGACCAGCGCCGGATCGTACGAGACGACCGAGGCCGCCAACGCGATCGCGGCCCGATAGCTCCAGCGACGACAAACGGAGCCAAGAAATGATCGAATTCGGTGCGTTGCCACCGGAAGTCAACTCCGGCTGGATGTACGCCGGCCCGGGTGCGGCGCCGATGATGGCCGCCGCCGCGGCCTGGCATGGTCTGGCCGCCGAACTGGGCACCACCGCCGCCGGCTACCAAGCCGTGGTCACCCGGATGGCGACTGAACTCTGGCGAGGATCGGCGTCGGCATCGATGGCCGCCGCGGCCGCGCCGTACGTGGCGTGGCTGAACACCACCGCCGCACAGGCCGAGCAGGCCGCCACCCAAACCACCGCGGCCGCAGCCGCTTACGAGACCGCCTTCGCCATGACGGTTCCACCGCCGGTGATCGAGGCCAACCGCAGCCTGCTGATGACCCTGGTGGCGACCAACTTCCTGGGGCAGAACACCCCGGCGATCGCGGCCACCGAGGCGCATTATGCCGAGATGTGGGCCCAGGACGCCACCGTCATGTACGGCTACGCGGGGTCCTCGGCCGCGGCGGCGCAGGTGACCCCGTTCACCGACCCGAGCCCGACCACCAACCCCGCCGGCCAGGCCGCGCTCACCCAGTTGATCTCCACACTGCCGTCAACGCTGCAGAACCTGGCATCACCACTGCAATCGGCATCGGCGACCGGGCTTGTGGGCAACCTGCTGGACCCGGCCAGCCTGGGATCGATGGCGAGCTCCGGGGGCTCCAACATGGTCGGGGTGCTATCGAACCTCCTCGGCATCGCCGGCAACGTCAGCGGCGGCACCACGCCGGCACCGGCACTGGCCGGGTTCCCGGGCTCGCCCGGGCCGGTATTGGCCGGCGCCCCGGGCATAGGCGGCCCGGCCGGCTCGGGTGGGATCGGCGCCGGGGTGTCCGCGGCTGTGGGCCGGGCCGGTTCGGTCGGCATGCTGTCGGTGCCGCCGGCGTGGGCCGCAACCTCGGCCGTCGGCAACACCGCCCCGCCGCTATCTGGTGCAGCCTTGACCGCCGCTACCGAGCGCGGGCTGGGTGCCATGCCGACCGGGATGCCGATCGGCTCGCTCGGTGCGCGCGCCACCTCGGCGACCGCGGCGCCGAACTACGGGTTTCGTCCCACCGTCACCATGCATCCGGTGGCGGCGGGCTGAGCCGGGCAAGACATCCTTGAAGGATTGACCGCCTGCCAGGAACTCATCACCGAAGTACCTGTGCGAATAAACCGTCAAGAATCCTGACAAGGGCGTTAAGAACCCGTAAACGCCTTCGGTGATCCGGCGTCCGGCCGGAAACAGTGGACCCTGCACTCGGCCGAAGGCCGCCCGTTTTCGATCAGGAGAAGTCATGTCCTTCGTGACCACCCATCCCGAGGCGATGGCGGCGACCGCCAGCAACCTGCAAGCGATCGGCTCGGCGATGACCGCGCAGAACACCGCCGCGGCCGCACCCACCACCGGCGTCGCCCCGGCCGGCGCCGACGAGGTCTCGGTCCTGCAGGCGACCCAGTTCGCCGCCTACGGGCAGCTGTACCAGCAGATCAGCGCACAGGCCGCGGCGATCCAGGAGATGTTCGTCAACACCTTGCGCACCAGCGCCGACTCCTACGGCAGCACCGAGACCGCCAATTCCGCAGCCGCCGACGCCTCGGCGGCTGGTGGCCTGCTGGGCGGGCTCACCGGCGGATCGGCCGCCGACCCGGCATACGGGCTGACCGCAGTGGCCAGCAACAGCGCCATCCTGGCCGCCATGCAGGCCGGCACGATCGGCTCGGCCACCTCGGCGTTCACCGGATTGGGCACAGGCTATATCACCTCCCCGTCGGGGGTGGTTCACCACGTCGCGCCCCCCGAATCCGCGATGCCCTCGGCGGGTCTCACCGGCCAGCCGGCGCCGGCCACCGCGGCAGCACCGGTTTCAACGACCGCCGGTCAGGCCGCGACGCGGCCGATCGGCGCTCCGACACCACCGGCCTGGGCCGGCGAACCCGGCCCGACCGGAGCCACCCCCGCGGCGCTCTCCGGCACGAGCACCGCAGCCGCGGCACCCCGCGCTTCGACAGCGGCCGTGCCCGCCGGGCTGCCGGCGTCCTCGAGCGAGCAGGGCAGCCGCGGCCGGCTGCGCTACGGCATCAAGCCAAAGGTGATGCCGCGCCCGCCGGTGGGCTGACGGCAGACACGCGGTTACCAGCGAACGGAATTGACACGACATGGACTTTGGCGCTCTACCCCCGGAGATCAACTCCGGCCGGATGTACGCCGGCGCCGGAGCGGCGCCGATGATGGCCGCCGCTGCGGCATGGAACAGTCTCGGCGCGGAACTGTCGACGACCGCGGCGTCCTACCAGTCGGCGATCGCGGCGCTGACCGGCGAGGAGTGGCAGGGGCCGGCGTCGGCGTCGATGGCCGCGGCCGTGACGCCATACATCAATTGGCTCAACACCACCGCGGCCGCTGCCGAGCACGCGGCAGCCCAGGCAATCGCTTCGGCCGCCGCATTCGAAGCGGCGTTCGCGATGATGGTGCCGCCACCGGTGATCGCCGCCAACCGGGCCCAGCTGGCCGCGTTGGTCGCCTCAAACTTCCTGGGCCTCAACACTGCGGCGATCGCCGCCACCGAGGCCCAGTACGCCGAGATGTGGGCACAGGATGCCATCGCCATGTACGGCTACGCGGCCAGCTCGGCGAGCGCCGGCACACTACAACCGCTGTCCTCACCTACTTCGGTCAGCAACCCGCTCGGCACGGCAGGCCAATCGGCGGCGGTCGCCCAGGCATCGGCCGGCAATACCCAGAGCGGGTTGTCCCAGCTGGTGTCCGGGCTACCCAACACGGTGCAGAACCTATCCTCGCCGCTGAGCGCAGCGGCCGCCCCGGCCCAGGCCGGGGATTTTCTGTCCGATTTCATCGGCTCGACGCAGAACATCGGGATTTGGAACGCGATCCAGACCTACAGCACCTACGGGGTGACCGCCGGGTCTTGGCACCTGTTCGCCGGCATCTCCAGCGCCATCGCCATCGCCTCACCCGGCGTCGGCGCGGCCGGCAGCACGATCCTGGCGGATTCGGTCGATAGCCCGGCCGGGGCGCCCGGCCCCGGCGCTGCGGCGGCCGGCTCGGCCCCGGTACTGGCCGGGGTGGCCCAGGCGGCCCCGGTCGGGGGACTGTCGGTGCCGTCGACCTGGCCGGGGGCACTACCGGGCGGGGCCGGCGCGGCGCCGTTGATCACCTCCGAGTGGATTCCCGGTGCAGTCGAGGAAGGACAGTCGATGACGGCGGTGCCGGCCGGGGTGGGCGCCGCCGGGGCGGCCGCAGCGCGCGGCGGTCGCGGTTTCAGCGATCCACACTACGGATTCAAACCCACGGTGATGGCACGGCCGGTCGCCGCTGGCTGAGAACGGCGGTTGCCGGGATGATGGTCGGGTGAGCGTGTTGAGTCAGCGCGGGGAACTCCGCATCTACCTCGGTGCCTCCCCCGGGGTCGGCAAGACCTACGCCATGCTCGGGGAAGCCCACCGCCGCGCCGAGCGCGGCACCGACGTGGTCGCCGCTGCCATTGAGACCCACGGCCGCTCCAAGACCGCAGAACTGCTCCGGGGCATCGAGACCGTAGGCGACCCGAGCGCCGAACTCGATGTCGCCGCGGTGCTGGCACGGCGTCCCCAGGTGGTCCTGGTCGACGACCTCGCACATACCAACGCGGCAGGCAGCCGGAATCCGAAGCGCTGGCAAGACATCGAGGAATTGCTCGACGCCGGCATCACGGTGATCTCCACGGTCAACGTCCAGCAGCTGGAGAGCCTTAGCGATGTCGTCACCAAGATCACCGGGACCACCGAACACGACACCGTTCCCGATGCCATCGTGCGCCAGGCCGCTCAGATCGAGCTGATCGATGTGGCACCGGAAGCGTTGCGCCGCAGGCTCTCCCACGGCAATGTCTATCCGCCGGAGAAGGTCGACGCGGCGCTGGCCAACTACTTCCGCGGCGAAACCCTCACCGCATTGCGCGAATTGGCGCTGCTGTGGCTGGCCGGGCAGGTCGATGCGGCGCTGACGAAGTACCGCGCCGATAAGAAGATCACCCAGACCTGGGAGGCGCGGGAACGCATCGTCGCCGCGGTGACCGGTGGCCCGGAATCCGAGACGCTGGTGCGGCGGGCTTCCCGGATCGCGTCGAAGGCCGGCGGCGAGCTGCTGGTGCTGCATGTGCTCGGCGACGGCGACTCCGGTGCGCCGGCCCCGCGGGTGGGCAAAATCCGGCAACTGGCGATCAGCCTGGGCGCGTCGCTGCACACCGTGATCGGCGACGATGTGCCTGCCGCACTGCTGGAGTTCGCCCGCGACGTCAACGCCACCCAGCTGGTGATCGGCAGTTCGCGGCGTTCCCGCTGGGCGCGCATCCTCGACGAGGGTGTGGGGGCGGCGGTGGTCCAGCAATCGGGCGACATCGACGTGCACATCGTCACCGACGAGGACACCAAACCGAATTTCCGGTCGGTGTCGATATCCCCGCGGGAGCGTCGTGCGGTGTCCTGGCTGGCTGCTGTCGCCGTGCCGTGCGTGATGTGCGCGATCGTGGTGGGCTGGCTCGACCGGTATCTCGACACCGGCCAAAGCGCACTGTTCGTGGTCGGGGTACTGGTGGTGGCCCTGCTCGGCGGCATCGCTCCAGCGGTGCTGTCGGCCCTGCTGTCCGGGGTCTTACTGAACTATTTCCTGCTCGCGCCGCGCCGCGATTTCACCATCGCCGAACACGACGCCGCCGTGACCGAAGTGGTGTTGCTGCTGGTGGCGGTCGCGGTGGCAGTGCTGGTCGACAGCGCAGCCAAGCGTGCCCGGGAAGCCGGTCGCGCCTCGCGCGAAGCCGAACTGATGACGTTGTTCGCCGGGTCGGTGCTGCGCGGAGCGGACCTGGACACCCTGCTGGAACGGGTCCGGGAGACCTACGCGCAGCGAGCCGTGAGCCTGGTCCGCATTCCGGCCGGCACCGCCAAGCCCGAGGTGGTCGCCTCCGTCGGCGAGCAGGCCTGCACGTCGGTCGATCTCGCGGACACCACGATCGATGTCGGCGACGACGAGTTCTGGATGCTGATGGTCGGCCGACAGTTGGCCTCCCGCGACCGCCGGGTGCTCTCGGTGGTGGCCCGGCAGGCGGCCGGATTGGTCCGCCAGGAGGAATTGGCGGCCGAGGCCAGCCGGGCCGACGCGGTGATGCGCACCGACGAGCTACGCCGTTCACTGCTGTCGGCGGTCAGCCACGACCTGCGCACCCCGTTGGCGGCGGCCAAGGCGGCGGTGTCGAGTCTGCGCGCCGACGACGTCGCCTTCTCCCCGGGCGACACCGCCGAACTGCTGGCCACCGTCGAGGAGTCGGTCGACCAGCTGACCGACCTGGTGGGCAACCTGCTCGATTCCTCGCGGCTGGCCGCCGGTGTGATCCGACCCGCGCTGACCAAGGTCTACCTGGAAGAGGTGGTGCAGCGCGCCCTGATCGGAATCGGCAGGCGCAGCAAGGTCCTCGGACGGGGCAGCTTGGATCAGGTGAAGGTCGAGGTGGGTCCCACCGTGGCGATGGCCGATGCCGGCCTGCTGGAACGGGTGCTGGCCAATGTGATCGACAATGCGCTGCGCTACGCCTCGGACAGCGTGGTGCGGGTGACGGCCGGCCGGATCGGCGATCGGGTATTGGTCAACATCGCCGATGAGGGCCGAGGACTGCCGCCCGGCAGCGAACTGCACGCATTCGATCCGTTCCAGCGACTCGGTGACCATGACAACACCAGCGGGGTCGGCCTGGGGCTCTCGGTGGCACGCGGTTTCGTGGAGGCGATGGGCGGCACCATCTCGGCGACGGAGACACCAGGTGGTGGGCTGACCATCGTGGTGGACCTGGCGGCACCGGCGGGAGAGGGTGGATGAGCACACGTGTCCTGGTAGTCGATGATGAACCGCAGATCCTGCGCGCGCTGAAGATCAATCTGTCGGTGCGCGGCTACGAGGTGGTCACCGCGGCGAGCGGCGCCGGCGCGCTGCGAGCCGCCGCCGAACACCGCCCGGACGTGGTGATTCTCGACCTGGGGTTGCCTGATATCTCCGGCATCGAGGTGCTGGCCGGCCTGCGCGGCTGGCTGACGGTGCCGGTGATCGTGCTGTCGGCCCGTACCGACTCCGCCGACAAGGTCGAGGCCCTCGACGCCGGGGCCGACGACTACGTGACCAAACCGTTCGGGATGGACGAATTCCTGGCCCGGTTGCGGGCCGCGGCGCGCCGCAATGCCGCCGCCGCCGAGATAGACCAGCCGATAGTTGAAACGTCGTCGTTCACCGTTGATCTGGCCGCCAAGAAAGTCACCAAGAATGGTGGTGAGGTGCATCTGACCCCCACTGAGTGGGGCATGTTGGAGATGCTGGTGCGCAATCGCGGCAAGCTTGTCGGCCGTGACGAGCTACTCACCCAGGTGTGGGGTCCGGCTTACGCCAAAGAGACCCAGTACCTGCGCGTTTACCTGGCGCAATTGCGGCGGAAACTGGAAGACGATCCGTCGAATCCCAAGCATCTGCTGACCGAAGCAGGCATGGGTTACCGATTCGAGGTTTGAAATCCGCCCATGCGGATATGTCTTGGGGGACCTAGCGGAAGGAGTTTTGCCGTGATGTTTTCCCAGATCGCCAAAAAGACGGCGGTGACAGCGACCGGCCTTGTGGCGGCAGGAATGCTGGCAGCAGCGCCGGCCATGGCCGACCCGACGGTCGTCGGATTCGGTGAGACCGAAGAGATCCAGAGTCCGGGTGGAGCCATCGACTACACCGTCAAAAACCTGCAACCCAGCGGGCACAACGACGGAATCTGGTACTCCGATGTGACAGCAAAGGCGGTGAGCGGTACCCCGACCCCGAACATCGCCGACTTCAACGCCCGTGCCGTCAACAGTTCGACGTTCGCGGTGATGAAGGGCAACGAGGTCGACGGCCTGCCCAACGGGCCGATCGCACAAGGCAGCCAGAGCAGCGGGCGGCTCTACTTCGACGTCAAGAGCGGCACGGCCCCCGACAGCGTCGTCTACCGCGACGCCGGCGGCCACGACAAGGTCGTCTGGAAGCGCTGATACTCGCACACGCCAGCGGCCCGGTCGCCGCTCCAACCGGCTGCAATCCCAGCTGGTTGGAGCGGCGTCGCTGGTTTCGCCTTGACGCCTGGGCTAAGCGATAGACAGCGCGATGCCGTCCAGGATGTCGTGCTCGCTGACCACCAGCTCGTCGATGCCGGCGCGTTCGGACAGCGTGCGGGCCAGTTCCTGTACCACGATCGCCCCGCCGCCGATCACATCGACGCGGCCGGGGTGCATCGGGCCCAACGCGGCTCGCTGCTCACGGGACATGCCGAGCAGCCGGTCGCAGACCGCGACCAAGTCGCCGAAGCCGACCCGGGACAGGTGAATCACCTCCGGGTCGTACTCGGTCAGACCGTGGGCCAGCGCCGACAGCGTCGTCATGGTGCCCGCCACCCCCACCCAGGTCCGCGCGTGCTGCACCGGAACCACCTGCAACGCCTCGCTCAGCAACTCGCGGGCGACGCTGCGGGCGGCGGCGACCTCCGCGGCGGTCGGCGGGTCGGAGTGCAGGCAGCGTTCGGTCAACCGGACACAGCCGATGTCGGCCGAGTAGGCGGCCGACACCCCGCGCTCCGGGTCCCCGAGGACCACTTCGGTCGACCCGCCACCGAGGTCGACCACCACGAAAGGCCCATCGGCGCCGTCCAATTCGCCTACCGCACCGCGGAAGGACAGCTCGGCTTCCTGCTGGCCGGTGATGACCTCGGCAACAGCGCCGGGAACCGCGACACCGAGCACCTGAGCCGTCATGGTGAAGAATTCGTCACGGTTGGCCGCATCGCGGGTGGCCGAGGTCGCCACCATGCGCACCCGCGAAACACCGTGCGTCACCAACAGTTCGGCGTAATCGGCCAGCGCGGCGCGGGTGCGTTCCAGCGCCTCGGGCGCGAACCGGCCCGTCGCATCGACCCCCTGCCCCAGCCGGACGATCCGCATCTCGCGGTGAACATCACGCAGCCGGCCGTCGACCGGTTCGGCGATCAATAACCGAATCGAGTTGGTGCCGCAGTCGATTCCGGCGATCCTGCCCGTGCGCGTCACAACCACTCCTCCGGTACCAGGATTCCGGCCATCGCGGGCTCGGGGGCCAGGATCGCCAACGCCTCGTCGCCGAACGGGTTGACACCGCGCCCCTTGGCCAATGCGTGCGCGATCACCACGTGCAGGCATTTCACCCGATCGGGCATGCCGCCACCGGAGAACGTCGTACCCAGCGGTTCGATCGCGTCCCGCTCGGCCAGAAAAGATTCGTGGGCGGCTCGGTAAGCCTCGGCCAGTTCCGGGTCGCGCCGCAGCCGGTCGGTCATATCGGCCATCAGCCCCGAGGACTCCAGCCGGCTCGCTGCGGCGGTCAACACCGGATGGGTCAGGTAGTACAACGTCGGAAACGGTGTTCCGTCAGGCAGTTTCGGCGCCGTCTTGACCACGGCCGGTTCCCCGTTGGGGCACCGGTAGGAGATCTCCAGGACGCCGCGGGGCTCTCGGCCGAGTTGCCGACCCACCGCGTCCAGGTCAGCCGGGTCAACCACCGGGCACAACCGGAACGGGAGGCCCCGGGAGCCCGGGTGGTCCCGGGGGTGGCGCGGCCGGGGCG
>NZ_MVHC01000055.1 GCF_002086455.1 Mycolicibacter algericus DSM 45454 | reverse complement strand
CAACTACCCACCCCCGCCGCCGGGCAACTATCCGCCGCCCGCGCCCGGGTACGCCTCGGCCGGAAGCCCGGTCGGCGATCTTCCGCAGGAGTCCTACACGCCGTGGCTCACCCGGGTGGGCGCCTACTTCATCGACTCCATTCCGATCCTGCTGATCTACGGCATCCCCGCGATGGTCGCCGGGTCCACGGCGCAACGGGAGTGCGTCACCACATCGGCCGGGTTCGCCTGCACCGTCACGCCGTCGACCGCCGGTGCCCTGCTGATGTTCCTCGGCTGGCTGGGCGCGTTCGGCTTCGGAATCTGGAACTACGGCTACCGGCAGGGCACCACCGGTTCGAGCATCGGCAAATCGGTGATGAAGTTCAAAGTGGTTTCCGAAGCCACCGGTCAGCCGATCGGATTCGGGATGTCGATCGTGCGACAACTGGCCCACCTCATCGACGGCATCATCTTGTTCATCGGCTACCTGTTCCCGTTGTGGGACGCCAAACGGCAGACGCTGGCCGACAAGATCATGACCACCGTCTGCCTGCCGATCCGGTGAGCCGCCTGCACGGCCCGATCGGCCCCTCCACGACGGCGATCCATGCCGGTTTCCGGCCCGATCCGGCCACCGGGGCGGTCAATCCGCCGATCTACGCGAGCAGTACGTTCGCCCAGGACGGCGTCGGTGGGCTGCGGGGCGGTTACGAGTACGCCCGCACCGGCAACCCGACCCGGACCGCGCTGGAGACCGCACTGGCCGCCGTCGAGCAGGGCCGATACGGCCGGGCGTTCTCCTCCGGGATGGCCGCCACGGACTGCGCGCTGCGGGCGATGCTGCGTCCCGGCGATCATCTGATCATCCCCGACGACGCCTACGGCGGCACCTTCCGGCTGATCGACAAGGTGTTCACCGGTTGGGGTTTGGCCTACACGCCGGTCGCGCTGTCCGACCTGGATGCAGTGCGTGCCGCACTCACCGACAAGACCCGACTGATCTTGGTGGAGACGCCCACCAACCCGTTGCTGTCGATCAGCGACATCGAAAGCATTGCCGCAATCGGCCGGGAGTCGGGCGCAAAGGTGTTGGTGGACAATACGTTCGCCTCGCCGGCGCTGCAGCAGCCGCTGACGCTGGGCGCTGACGTGGTGCTGCACTCCACCACGAAGTACATCGGCGGCCACTCCGATGTGGTCGGTGGCGCGCTGGTCACCGACGACGAGGAGCTCGACGCCGCCTTCGCGTTCCTGCAGAACGGCGCCGGGGCGGTCCCCGGTCCGTTCGACGCCTACCTCACGCTGCGGGGCCTCAAGACGCTGGTGCTGCGGATGCAGCGGCACAGCGAGAACGCGGCCGCGGTGGCGGAGTTCCTTGCCGGACACGCCGCCGTCGACACCGTGCTGTATCCGGGCCTGCCCGGCCACCCGGGGCACGACATTGCCGCGCGCCAGATGCGCGGGTTCGGTGGCATGGTGTCGGTGCGGCTGCACGGCGGTCGGGGAGCTGCGGAGAAGCTGTGCGCCGCAACCGAGATCTTCATCCTGGCCGAGTCACTGGGCGGGGTGGAGTCGCTGATCGAACACCCGGGCGCGATGACCCATGCGTCGACGGCCGGTTCGCAACTGGAGGTTCCCGACGACCTGGTGCGGCTCTCGGTCGGCATCGAGGACATCGACGACCTGCTTGAGGACCTGAAGCAAGCGCTGCGCTGAGCCGCGGTAGGCCTCAGGGGCGATAGGGCTCCGCACTGACCAGGGTCACCTTGACGGTGTTGCCGCTGGGCACCGTGTAGCTGCGCTCCTCGCCTTCCTTGGCGCCGAGCAGGGCGTGACCCAGCGGTGAGTTCGGCGAATACACCTCGAGGTTCTCCTCGCTGATGCCCTCTTGGCGGGTGGCGATCAGGAAGGTTTCGGTGTCGCTCTTGTCGCCGTCGTAGAACACCTTGACCACCGAACCGGGCAGCGCCACCCCGGACTGGGTGGGAGCCTCGCCGACCTTGGCGTTGTTGAGCAACTCCTGCAGCTGGCGGATGCGGGCTTCTTGCTGCCCCTGCTCCTCGCGGGCAGCGTGGTAACCGCCGTTCTCGCGCAGATCACCCTCCTCGCGGCGGTCATTGATCTCCGCGGCGATCACCGGACGGTTCGCGATCAGCTGGTCGAGCTCGGCCTTGAGCCGGTCGTGCGACTCCTGCGTCAACCAGGTCACCTGGGTGTCCGTCATCTCACTGTGCTCCTCATGTCGTCGGACCCGGCGATAGCAGCCAGCGGGGTCGACGTCTTTAGTAATGCAGTCGTTCTAATGCAGCAATACACGGTCCCAGCCGGAACCGTGTATCAATACAGGGTACCACCGGAAAATCAGGGCGACCGCAGGTAATCGGGCACGTCGGGGCCGCAGCCGTAGATATCGCCCATGAGCGGCGGCTGGGAGGATTTGACGATCGTCGTCACCTGGACGGTCGACGACTCCGACGGTGGAATCAGCACTTCACGCCGGCCGGTCTCACTGCCGTCACCGGCCCGGACCCGCACGATGCAGACCGCCGGGCGGGACGGATCGGATCGCGTCACGCTGATTTTCACCGTCACCGTCTGGTCATCGACCACCTCGTAGCCGTACAGCTCGCCTTTCACGTCGGCGGTGGTCAGCCGTTGAAAGCCCAGCACGGCGACGGCGGCCGCGGTCGCGACGGCCAGCGCGCCCAGCATGATGGCCAGCAGGCGCCGTGGCAGGGCGCGGCCGCGGGTGTCCCCGTAGCGGGCCGGCTTCGAGTCGGTCATCGTGCGGTATGCCCCATGGTCGTGAATCGGGATCGGTTAACGCGCCCGCCGCTCATGGTGGAACGATGGAGGCCGAAACCAACGGGAACTATAGGGGCTAAAAGGGGAACGTGCACATGAGCGGACTGCGGTTGATGGCGGTGCATGCGCACCCCGACGACGAGTCCAGCAAGGGTGCGGCGACGCTGGCCCGTTACGCCGCCGCCGGTCACCGGGTGATGGTGGTGACGCTGACCGGCGGCGAGCGCGGTGACATCCTCAACCCGGCCATGGACCTGCCCGACGTCCACGGTCACATCGCCGAGATCCGCCGCGACGAGATGGCCAAGGCCGCCGAGATCCTCGGCGTCGAACATCACTGGCTGGGTTTCGTCGACTCCGGTCTGCCCAAGGGCGACCCGCTGCCCCCGCTGCCGGAGGACTGCTTCGCGCTGGTGCCGCTGGAGGTGTCCGTCGAAGCCCTGGTGCGGGTGGTTCGCGATTTCCGGCCGCACGTGATGACGACCTACGACGAGAACGGCGGCTATCCGCACCCCGACCACATCCGCTGCCACCAGGTCTCGGTGGCCGCCTTCGAGGCCGCCGGCGACTACCGCCGCTACCCGCAGGCCGGCGACGTCTGGAACGTTTCGAAGCTGTACTACAACCACGGGTTCCTGCGGCAGCGGATGCAGTTGCTGCAGGACGAGTTCGCCCGGAACGGGCAGATCGGCCCGTTCGCCAAGTGGCTGGAGCACTGGAAACCCGACCACGACAGCTTCGCCGCCCGGGTGACCAGCCGGATCCACTGCGCGGAGTATTTCAGTCAACGCGACGACGCGCTGCGCGCGCACGCCACCCAGATTGACCCGAACGGTGATTTCTTCGCCGCTCCGATCGAGTGGCAGCAACGACTGTGGCCCACCGAGGAGTTCGAGCTGGCCCGGTCCAGGGTGCCTATCATCCTGCCGGAGACCGACCTGTTCGCCGGGATCGAGGACGACTGATGAATCATGCTCTGCTGACCACACTTTGGCTCTTGGCCGATGATGTGCCCCGGGAAACCGGGCCGGACTTCGGCAAGGCCAGCCCATTCGGCCTGCTGGTGGTCGTGCTACTGCTGCTCGGCACGTTCGGGCTGGTGTGGTCGATGAACCGGCACCTCAAGAGGGTGCCGGAATCCTTCGACCGGGAGGACCCGGCCGCCGACCAGGCCGCCGACGAGGGCACGCTGGACCCGGGACCGGACTCGGCGGGCTAGGCCGCAGGTTAGCCATGGTCAATCGTCTCGGCGAATCCACCAGCCCGTATCTGCGCCAGCACGCCGACAATCCGGTGCACTGGCAGGAGTGGACACCCGAGGCGCTGGCCGAGGCCGTCGAGCGTGACGTGCCGATCCTGCTGTCGGTCGGCTATGCGGCATGTCACTGGTGTCACGTGATGGCGCACGGCTCGTTTGAAGACGCCCACGTCGCAGAGGTTATGAACGATGGCTTCGTCTGCATCAAGGTCGACCGGGAGGAGCGCCCGGACATCGACGCCGTCTACATGAACGCCACCATGGCGCTCACCGGCCGCGGAGGCTGGCCCATGACGTGTTTTCTGACTCCGGACGGCCGGCCGTTCTACTGCGGCACGTACTACCCCAAAGAGACGTTCCTGAACCTGCTTTCGGCAATCAGCACCACCTGGCGCGAGCGCCGCGGCGAGGTCGAGGACGCTTCGGGGCGCATCACCGCCGAACTGCGGGAAATGGCCGCCGGCCTGCCCGGCAACGGCCCGCCCGTCGACGCGATGCTCTGTGACGGTGCCGTGGCGGCGGTGCTGCGTGATGAGGACATCGAACGCGGGGGATTCGGCGGCGCACCCAAGTTCCCGCCGTCGGCGTTGATGGAAACCCTGCTGCGCCACTACGAACGGACCGCAGACCGCCCGGCGCTGGACGCGGTTGCCCGCGTCGGTGCGGCGATGGCCCGCGGCGGAATCTACGATCAGCTCGCTGGCGGCTTTGCCCGCTACAGCGTCGACAATGCCTGGGTGGTACCGCATTTCGAGAAGATGCTATACGACAACGCGCTGCTGCTGCGGGCCTATGCGCACTGGGCCCGGCGCACCGGCGACCCGCTGGCCCTCCGGGTGACGTCACAGACCGCCCGGTTCCTGCTCGAGGAGCTCGCGTGCGGCGGCATGTTCGTGTCATCGCTGGACGCCGACGCCGACGGCCGGGAGGGCTCGACGTATGTGTGGACCGCCGAGCAGCTGGCCGACGTGCTCGGCGACGACGACGGGCGTTGGGCGGTAGAGGTTTTCGGGGTGACGTCGAGTGGCACCTTTGAAGCCGGGAGTTCGGTGCTGCAACTACCGGTGGATCCCGACGACACGGGGCGGCTCGACCGGGTGCGAACCGCGCTGTTGGCCGCTCGGCGCTCCCGCGCCCAGCCGGACCGTGACGACAAGGTGGTCACCGCCTGGAACGGCTTGGCGATCACCGCCCTGGCCGAAGCCGGTGTAGCGCTGGGGGATCCGAGTCTGATCAGCGCGGCTCAGGACTGCGCCGCAGCACTGATCGGCCTGCACCTGGTGGACGGGCGGCTGCGCCGGGCCAGCCTGGGCGGCCTGGCGGGCGACAGCGCCGCGATACTGGAGGACTACGGCGCGCTGGCCACCGGGCTGCTCAGCGTGTACCAACTCGACGGCGACCAGCGGTGGCTGCACACCGCCGCCGGCCTGCTGGACACCGCACTGGCCCACTTCGCCGCTCCGGCGCAGCCCGGACGCTGGTTCGACAGCGCCGACGACGCCGAGGCACTGGTGCTGCGTCCGGGCGATCCGCTGGACGGGGCCACGCCGTCGGGTGCGGCGCTGATCACCGAGGCGCTACTGACCGCGGCGCACCTCACCGGCGCCGACCGCAGCGAGACCTACCGGCGGGCCGCATCCGACGCCTTGGCCGCGCACAGCGTGCTGCTGGCCCGCGCGCCGCGCTCGGTGGGCCACTGGCTGGCGGTGGCCGAGGCTTTCATCCGGGGCCCGTTGCAGGTCGCGGTGGCCTGCGATCCCGCGGACTCGCCATTGCTGGCCGACGCGCGCCGGCTGGCACCCGGCGGGGCGATCGTCGTCGGCGGTGCGCCCGGCTCGTCGGAGCTGTTGGAGGGGCGGGACCGTATCGACGGCGCCGACGCCGCCTACGTCTGCCGGGGGCCGGTGTGCGACCGGCCGGTGACCGGCGCGGCGGAGCTGGCCGCCGCACTCGAGGTGCCCGCGGCTCCGGCTTCCGGTGTAACCTGCGGCACATGACGAGCGCACCCGAGCGGGCACAGGCCATCACCGAGACCGTCCACCGCTACATCGAGCTGGTCGGCGGCGGAACCGCGGATGATCTGGTCGCGCTGTACGCCTCCGATGCCACCCTCGAGGACCCGGTCGGCGGCGAGGTGCACATCGGGCACCAGGCGATCCGCAACTTCTACTCGGCTATCACCGGCCTGCAGCGCGAGAGCGAACTGGTGACGCTGCGGGTGGCCGGCAACGAGGCGGCATTCCACTTCGCGCTGACCATCACCAACGGTGACCACCGGATGCGCATCGAGCCGATCGACGTGATGGTGTTCGACGGCGACGGCAAGATCGCCGGGATGAAGGCCTACTGGTCGGCGGAGAACATCACCCAGCTGTAGAACCGGCGCTCACGACAGTGCGGCGAACCAGATCGCGACGTACTGGCACGCGGCGGCCACCGCGGTGCAGGCGTGGAAGAACTCGTGGTAGCCGAACGTCTGCGGCCACGGGTCCGGCCACTTCAGGGCGTACATGATCGCGCCGATGCTGTAGAGCATGCCGCCGACCGTCAACAGCACCATGGCGGCCACCCCGGCGTTGTGCATGATCGTCGCGATGAAAAACGCTGACACCCAACCCAACAGCAGATAAAGCGGTACCCCCACCCACTTCGGGGCGGTCGGCCAGCACAGCTTGAGCACCACGCCGGCCAGTGCGCCGCCCCACACGATGGTCATCACCAGCCGTTCCTGGGCGCCGTGGTCCATCGCCAGCAGCGCGAACGGGGTGTAGGTGCCGGCGATGAAGATGAAGATCATCGCGTGGTCGAGCCGCTTCATCCTGATCCGGGCAGACACCGATTTCCAGGTCACCCGGTGATAGGTGGCGCTGACGGCGAACATGCCCACCACCGAGATGGTGTAGGCCAGCGTCGCCAGCCCCGCTTCGAGGCCGGCCAGCGGCCAGGTCACCCCGATCAGCGCTGCCCCGGCGATGACCGCCACGATCGCCGACACCAGGTGAATCCATCCGCGCGCCCGCGGCCTGGTGTGCGCCACCAGGACTTCCGCGGGGAGATCGCCGGGATTCGGCTCGGCGATGGTCTCGGTGTGTGTGCTCATGAACCTTTCCTCCAGCGGATTCCCGGATGCGATTCGCGGCAAGTACTGCCGATCACAGTAGTCTGGGTTTTTGTGGCGATCATCCCCGCGCGCCTGAAAGAACCGCTGTACCGGATCTACGAGCTGCGCCTCCGGCAGGGGCTCGCGGCCTCCCGGTCGGCGCTGCCGCGCCACATCGCCGTGCTCTGCGACGGCAACCGGCGGTGGGCGCGCGATGCCGGCTACGAGGACGTCAGCTACGGCTACCGGATGGGCGCGGCCAAGATCGCCGAGATGCTGCGTTGGTGCGCCGACGCCGGCATCGAGATGGCCACCGTCTACCTGCTGTCCACCGAGAACCTGCAACGCGACCCCGCCGAGCTCGCCGCGCTCATCGAGATCATCACCGACGTGGTGGAGGAGATCTGCGCACCCGCCAACCGCTGGAGCGTTCGAACTGTAGGCGACCTGGAGCTGCTGGGCGAAGAGCCCGCCCGCCGATTGCGGGAGGCCGTGGACTCCACCCGCGAGAAGAACGGTGGTTTTCACGTCAACGTCGCCGTCGGCTACGGCGGCCGCCAGGAGATCGTCGACGCCGTACGGGGCCTGCTCGGCAAGGAACTGGCCAACGGAGCCACCGCCGAGGAGCTCGTCGACGCCGTGACCGTCGAGGGCATCTCGGAGAATCTGTACACCTCCGGTCAGCCGGACCCGGACCTGGTGATCCGCACCTCCGGGGAGCAGCGGCTGTCCGGCTTCCTGCTGTGGCAGAGCGCCTACTCGGAGATGTGGTTCACCGAGGCGCACTGGCCGGCGTTCCGCCGGGTCGATTTCCTGCGCGCATTGCGCGACTACAGCGTGCGGCACCGGCGGTTCGGGCGGTAATCGGGGTGATTGTGCTGTCGGCGTTGGTGTTCACCTTGAGCTGGTGGCTCGGGATGTACCTGCTGGCACGCGACCCGCGCAAGCCGGTGCTGGTGCATGCCGCCATCGGGTTGTGCGGTTTCGCAGCCGTGGTCGCCGCTGACGCCGTGCGCGCGGTGTGGCAGCCGGTGCTGCTGGGCAAGCTGGAGATCTACCTGGCCGTGCTGCCCGGGGTGGCGTGGTTCGCGGTGCTGCTGGAACTGGCCCGCCCCTGCGACCGCTGGTCGGGCCGCGGCCGCGACATGGCGCTCATCGGCCTGGTCGCCGCCGCCGCACTGGTCGGGGCGGCGTGGGCCGGCAGCGTCGACGGCCCGCTGCGCGCCGGGCACTGGCTGCTGTTCGCGGTGATCTCGCTGTCGACGCTGGGGGCGATGATCAAGGCGGTGACCCGACCCTCGCAACCCGGCTCGGTGCTCGACGTGGTGATCGTGGCGACGCTGTTCTTCGCGCTCGCCAACGCGATTCTGATCATCCCGCTGGGGGTGATCCCCAGCGGGATCGCGCTGGCCAGCACCGGCATCGACGTCCTGCTGCTCGGTCTGGCGGTGGCGCTGTGGGACGCCTTCGACGAGGGCCAGGCGCTGCGGCTGGATATGCTGCGCTCATTTCTGGCCGCCACCGCGATGGCCGGGTTGCTGGGCGGCCAGCTGCTGATCGGGCTGGTGCTGACGCGCGACGAGCCCACCGCCCAGACCACGCTGACGGTGCTGCTGTTCACCACCATCGCGATCGCGATCGAAGTTCAGGTGTTCGTCGACCGGCTCGCCCGGCTCTGGGACCGGCTGGCGTTCTGGCGGTCTCCGACCCTGCGCGCCGACCGCGCGGCCCTACGCGACACCGAGGCGGCGCTGGCGCTGCGTTCCACCGGCCCGCTCGACGACGTCGACGAGGAGACGTTCGTCCGGCTGACCCGACGGGCGTTGGCCCACTACGGCGACCTGTCGAAACTCGTCGCCAGCCCGCTGACGGCGCTGCCGACCATCGACGAACGATTGGTGGCCCGCGGTGCGCCGGACGCGCCGCTGGAACGAGCCAATGAACTCAAGGCACTGCTGGCCGACCGTATCGCCGCGCTCAAGCCGCGCGACGGCGGCGAGTTCGGCACCACCGAGGAGTGGCGCTACTACAACGCCCTGTACTTCCCGTACGTGGTCGGCGTGCGCGCCTACGCGCAGAACGCCACCGCGGCCGGGCTGGATCCGACCGCCCGGCAGGCCTGGCAGTGGTTGGTCACCGAAGTGCCGCAGCGATCGCTGCACAACTGGCAGAACGCCGGCGCCCGGGTGATCGCCGCCGACCTGCGCGGCCGCATGGCGGTGTCGTCAGGGCGCTGACCTGCGGGTGGCAGTGCTTGGCAGTCTCCCGGGTCGAAGTGGCAGTGGCCGGCGAGCAATGTCGGGGGTGTTCTCAGACGTCTCCCGGACGTCCCGGCCTGCCCACGAAGGGAGTTCACCATGACCGCCGTCACCACCCCGGTCCTGTCCGACTCGACCGACTCACTGCTGCGCTTCGCGCTGCGCGCCGACGCCGTCACCACCGGGGTCATCGGCCTGGCCGGTGTGTTCGCCGCCCGCCCAATGGCGGCCCTGACCGGCCTCACCGCGGTCCAGGAATACGCGGTTGCGGCATTCTGCCTGCTCTACGGTGTGGCCGTGTACTTCCTGTCCGCGCTACCGGATCTGCGCCGGGCGGGAATCGGCGTGCTGGCGGCCAACGTGGTGTGCACCGTCGCGGCCATCGCGGTCCTCGAGACCGGTGTGCTGCCGTTGACCGGGTTCGGCGTCGCGGCGCTGCTCGCCAGTGCTGTCTACACCGCATCGTTCGCCCTCGCGCAGTACCGCGGACTGCGCCGGCTGCGTTGACTCGTCGCCACTTGCGCGTGTCGCCCCGGCCGCCACCGTCTACAGTTCTGTCCCATGATGTGGCGGCTGGCGGCGATGACGCTGATCCCCGTAACCCTGATATTCGCCGCCGCGCCGGCCCAGGCCGACGAGAAGAGCTACCTCGCCTACCTCGAGTCGCATGGCTTCAAGTACCAGAACACCCCCGGGCTGAACTCGTCCTCCGGCGCGGTGAAATTCGGTGAGATCATCTGCCAGAACCTGCGACGGGGCCGCCCCGCCAAGGACCGGTTCGGCAAGTCGATCGCCGACGGGATCCCCAAGGTTGTGATCGACGCGGCGCAGAACGAGATGTGCCCCGAGACGTTGGCCACCGCCACCCCGAAGCCGACGCCGGCGCCGCCGCCGGGGTTCGAGCGGACCCTGGTCTCGCGGGCCGTCGACTTCTTCAATGACGAAGTCTACGAGCTACGCG
>NZ_MVHC01000054.1 GCF_002086455.1 Mycolicibacter algericus DSM 45454 | reverse complement strand
TACTACAGTCAGCACCGAACCCAGAAAGTCACTGAGTTCTCAAACCCGTGAGCGTCCGGAAACGCCGGGGGGATTCAGCCCGCCTCTTCGTTATTGCTTTCATTGAACCGGCGCACCAGCTCCTCGAAGACGGTGCCCATTCCGTGGTTGTCCAGACCGGCCGGCGAGAGATCGAGGTCGGGTTGAAGGAACTTCTCGATCAGCGCGCCGAGCGCATCAGCTTTGGTCAGCCGCGGTAGTTGGGTTCGGAGCTCGAAGTTGTCGATGATCTCCTGGACGTTCGGCGAGAACCCGTCGAGGTAGGCCTCGAAGTTCTGCCGCAGCCGCATCGCGTTGGCGATGTTGCGGAGGTCCTTGAGCGTGAAGCCGGAGTGGTTGTAAAAATCCTGCCCGGCCGCCTGGCGCAGCGGACCTTCCTGATTGGCGATATTCGCCTTGTCCAGGGTTTCTTTCATCTGCCTGACCGCATCACGGGTGGGCTCCAGCACGCTGTCGAGGCGCCGCAGCACGGTGAAGGGCAAGATCACGTCCCGGTACTTGCCGCGCACATACAGGTCTCGGAGGACGTCGTCGGCGATGCCCCAAATCAGAGACACGATCCGAGCGTGGTTGATGGAGTTATTGGGCAAGGCGGGAGTCCTTCAGGTCACGGGTCGGGGGCGCGAGTCAGCGCTGGCATTTTGGACAGTAGTACGACGAGCGGTTGGTGAATTTCTGCCGCCGTATGAGCGTCCCGCAGCGCCGGCAGGGCTCATCTTCGCGGCCGTAGGCGTCCAGCGACCGGCTGAAGTAGCCGGACTCGCCGTTGACGTTGACGTAGAGCGAATCGAACGAGGTGCCACCGGCGGCCAACGCGTCGCTCATCACCGCCCGCGCGGACTCCAACAGCGCCCGCAACCGCGGCCGGGACAGCGCATCGGCCATCCGGGTGCCGCGAATCCCGGCGCGCCACAGCGCCTCGTCGGCGTAGATGTTGCCGATGCCGGACACCACGGTCTGGTCGAGGAGTTGGCGTTTGATTTCGGAATGCTTGCGCCGCAACACGTTGACCACCGACTCGGCGTCGAAGCGCGGATCCAGCGGGTCACGGGCCAGATGCGCCACCGGCAACGGCACCACGCTGTCATCCACCGCGACCAGGTCGGTGAGCTGCCAGCCGCCGAAGGTCCGCTGATCGACGAAGCTGACCTTGGTGCCGTCGTCGAGCACCGCGGCGATCCGCAGGTGTCTGGTGTCGGGCAAGTCTCCCAGCAGCATCTGCCCGCTCATCCCCAGGTGCACCACCAGCGCCTCATCCGTGCTCAATAGCAGCCACAGATACTTGCCGCGCCGGTCGGTGCCGACGATCCGGGCGTCGAGCAGTCGGCCCGTCAGGTCGGCCGGACCGGCCTCGTGCCGGCGCACCGCACGCGGGTGGTGGACCCGGACTCCGGCGATGGTGCGGCCTACCAGGTGGGCGTCCAGGCCGCGGCGCACCACCTCGACCTCGGGAAGCTCCGGCATTTACCCGGCGTCCAGCGCGTCCAGCGCCGTCCAGGCCGCCGCCGCCGCTTTCTGCTCGGCTTCCTTCTTGGACCGGCCCACACCTGATCCGTATTCGGTGTCGGACACGACGACGATCGCCGTGAACTCGCGGTCGTGATCCGGCCCGGTCGAGCTGACTTGGTAGCAGGGCACCCCGATGCCACGCGCAGCGGTCAGTTCCTGCAGGCTGGTCTTCCAGTCCAGGCCGGCACCCAGGGTCGCCGCGGTGTCGAGCAACGGCCCGAACAACCGCAGGATCACCTCGCGCGCGGTGTCGATGCCGTGCTGCAGGTACACCGCGCCCAGCAGTGACTCCATGCCGTCGGCCAGGATGCTGGACTTGTCGGCCCCGCCGGTGTTGATCTCCCCGCGGCCGAGCAACAGGTGGGCGCCCAGGCCATCTTCGGTCAGCCCGCGCGCCACATCGGCCAGCGCCGCGGTGTTGACCACGCTGGAGCGCAGTTTGGCCAGGTCGCCCTCGGGCCGGTCGGGGTGGCGGTGGAACAGTTCGTCGGTGATGGTCAGCCCGAGCACGGCGTCGCCGAGGAACTCCAGGCGCTCATTGGTGGGCAGCCCGCCGTTCTCATAGGCGTAGCTGCGGTGGGTGACGGCCAGCGTGAGCAGGTCGTCGGGCAGGTCCACGCCGAGCGCCTCGAGTACTGCTTGCCGGGGACGGCTCACCGCTCACCGTCATCGCTCGACGGTGCCCCCGGAGATCGCTGCTGGCTCACCATCTCGGCGAGTTTGGCCCAGCGCGGATCGATCTTTTCGTGGTGGTGGCCCGGTTCGGCGTCGGCCAGTACCACCCCGCAGTCCGGGCACAGCCCCGGGCAGTCGGGCTCGCACAGCGGAGACAGCGGCAGCGTCAGCCCGACGGCGTCGACGATCGCCTGCTCGAGATCCACGGCGTCGTCGACCACTCGGCCGATCTCGTCATCGTCGGTGGTCGCGTCGGTGGCGCTGTCCGGGTAGGCGAACAACTCGGTCAACTCGACCTCGACGTCGCCGGTCAGCGGCTGCAGGCACCGCGCACACTCACCGGTGGTGGGCCCGGAGACCACGCCGCTGACCAGCACCCCCTCGGAGACTGACTCCACCCGCAGATCCAGGTCGACCGCGGTGTCAGGCGGTATCGCCACCAGGTCCAGCCCGATGCGGACCGGGGTGGACCGCTGCTCGGCCAGCGACATCATCGCGCCGGGTCGGCGGCCCAGCCGGGCGACGTTGACCACGAACGGTGACGACGGAGTCGTCTTTGTGCGTGCGTCCGGGTGCCTGGTCATGCCGCGATTCTACGCAGCGGTCGGCCCGGGCTCGGCCGGTCAGCGAGTTGCGTAGTCGTGGGTGCCCGCGGCGGTGCGAAGCTGGTGACGACCGCGGTTGATCGAGCGCAGGGTGCCGTTGAGGAAGTCCTCGAACTCGGCCAGCTTGGCATCGACGTAGATGTCGCATTCGCCGCGCATCCGGTCGGCTTCGGCGTGTGCCGAGTCGATCAGCCGGGTGGCCTCGGCCCGCGCGGAGGTCACCACCTCGTTCTGCGAGACCAGCCGCTGCTGTTCCTTGATGCCCTCCTGCACCGCCTTCTCATAGGCGGCGTTGCCGTTCTCGACCAGCCGGTCGCATTCGGCCTGGGCACGGCTGGTGGCGGTCTCGAATTCGCGCTTGGCAGTCGCGGTCAACCGGGCGGCCTCGTCGCGGGCTTCGCCGAGCATCCGGTCGCTGTGGGCGCGTGCTTCGGCCACCATCCGGTCGGCCTGCCCCTTGGCGTCGGCCAGCAGCCGGTCGGCCTCGGCACGGGCATGGCTGACCAGCGAGTCGGATTCGGTTGTGGCGGAGCTGACCATCGAGTCCGCGTGCTCCTTGGCCTCGTTGAGCACCGAGTCGCGGGCGTCGAGCACATCCTGGGCGTCGTCGAGCTCCCCGGGTATCGCGTCGCGGATGTCGTCGATCAGTTCCAGGACGTCGCCGCGGGGCACCACGCAGCCGGCCGTCATCGGCACGCCACGCGCTTCTTCGACAATGGAGCCCAGTTCGTCAAGGGCTTCGAACACTCGGTACACGGCAGCACCCTCCAGGCATAGTTGTTGTTACTAGTGTGCCCTCTGTTACGCGTGTGACTGCGTTATCCGCCCGGTGTGTCGGATTCTCTTCCACTTCAGCGGTAGCCTGACCCGTTGAAATCCAGATCGGCGAAGGGCGGTCATGACTCAGGCCTATCCACCGCGAACCGACGGCCAGCCGCCCGCGGACATCGGGCGGTTGCTGCTGCGCTGCCCCGACAGCCACGGCATCATCGCCTCGGTCAGCGCCTTCCTGGCCGACGCCGGCGCCAACATCATCTCGCTGGATCAGCACTCGACCGCTCCCGAGGGCGGCACGTTCGTGCAGCGGGCGATCTTTCACCTGCCGGGCCTGCCCGCCGCCATCGACGACCTCCAGCAGCGGTTCGGCGCCACGGTGGCGCAGCGGTTCGCGATGGACTACCGCTTCGCCGAGGCCGCCAAGCCCAAGCGGGTGGCGATCATGGCGTCCAAGGCGGACCACTGCCTGCTGGATCTGCTGTGGCGCAACCGTCGCGGCGAACTGGAGATGACCGTGGTGATGGTGATCTCCAATCACCCGGAGTTGGCCGAGCAAGTCCGCCCGTTCGGGGTGCCGTTCTTCCACATCCCCGCCACCCGCGACATCCGCGCCGAGGCCGAACAGCGTCAGCTGCAACTGTTGTGCGGCAACGTCGACCTGGTGGTGCTGGCGCGCTACATGCAGATCATCACCGGGGAGTTCATCGAGGCGCTGGGATGCCCGCTGATCAACATCCACCATTCCTTCCTGCCGGCGTTCATCGGTGCGGCGCCGTATCAGCGGGCGCGGGAGCGCGGCGTGAAGTTGATCGGCGCCACCGCGCACTACGTCACCGAGGTGCTCGACGAGGGGCCGATCATCGAACAGGACGTGGTGCGCGTCGACCACACCCACACCGTGACCGACCTGGTGCGACTCGGCGCCGACGTGGAGCGCGCGGTGTTGTCGCGGGCGGTGCAGTGGCACTGCCAGGACCGGGTGATCCGGGTGGCCAACGAAACGGTGGTGCTCTGAGGCCCCCCGTTGACATCTGTCAAGTACGGTGATTCGCATGGTGCAGGACTTGTTCTCGCGTGTGCCGACGACCGCCGCCGAGGCCACCGAGGTCTTCGATGCCTCCGAGGCAGTGGACCCCGGCTTCATGCTCGGCACCTGGCGGGGCGCCGAGTTGCCGACCGGGCACCCACTGGACGGGCTGTTGGCCGCCAGCGGCTGGTGGGGCAAGCAGTTCGTCGACGCCGAGACCGTCCATCCGCTGTTGTTCCCCACCCGGGACGGTTCCGCGCTCTGGGCGTTCAACCCGGTGCTGGCATTCAGTGTCCTGGGGCCTGCGACGAAGCTGCCCGGGCTGAAGAAGCGCTCGTTCGCCGCCCCGATCACCCGGTTGCAGCCGCTGTTGCGGGTCCGTTCGGCCAAGGCCCGGTTGCGCACCACGCGTTATCGGGGAGTCGACAGCGCGACGATGCTCTACGACCAGGCCCCGATCAACGACGTCTTCCGTCGGCTCTCCGACGACGCGGTGATCGGCGCCATGGATCTGCGCGGTTCGCCCCGGCCGTACTTTTTCGTGCTGTGCCGCGATGATTCACTGAAACTGGTTTAACCGCAGGCGATTTCACCGGCAGCATGCCAGGCGCTGCGTTCGGCGGCGAAGGCGACCGTCTGTCGCCGGCGGAATTCGGCGATGGCCTCGGCGTTGTCGGCAAGAAACTGCTGGTGGTCTGCCAGCGAGAACTCGCCGTCGGTGATGGCGACCCGGCCGCGCCCGGCCGCCATATCGGCACGCAACTCCAACAACTCGGCGGCGCCGACCGGATAGAAGCTGATCCGGTCGAAGTAGCGCAATAGCCACGGCGTTTCGGGATCGAAAAGGCCCGCGGTCGCGTGGCGGTGGTTCCACACCTGGGTGGTGCGGCCGACGAACTGGTAGCCGCCGGGCCCCTCGATGCCGTAGATGCACAGGTAGGCACCGCCGATGCCGACGGCGTTCTCCGGCGTCCAGGTGCGCGCCGGGTTGTACTTCGTCGTCACCAACCGGTGCCTGGGGTCCAGCGGGGTCGCCACCGGCGCGCCGAGATAGATGTCACCCAGGCCCAGCACCAGGTACTGCGCGCCGAACACGACGTCGTAGACCGCCGCGGTGTCATCGAGTCCGTTGATGCGCCTGATGAATTCGATGTTCGACGGGCACCACGGCGCGTCGGGGCGCACACCGTAGGTGTAGCGGCGGATCGCCTCGTGGGTGGCCGGGTCGTCCCAGCTCAACGGCAGGCGCACCGAGCGACTCGGCACCACGAGCTCGTCGCAGGGCGGCTGCGCCTCGTCGACGGCGGTCAGCTGTTCGATCACCTCGGCGCAGGAGATCTGCTCGGTGTCGAACTGGACCTGCAGGGACCGCACCCCCGGTGTCAGTTCCACCAGCCCGGGCAACCCCTGCCGGCGCAGGGTGTCGTAAGCCACCTGTACCCGCGCCCGTAACGCCAGATCCAGTGTCATGGACCCGTATTCGAGCAACACTCCACCGTCGCCGGAGCGCCGCATGGTGACGGCCGTCCCGTCGCGACCGGTGTAGCGCCGCAACACCCCGTCGTCACCGTCCCCGGAGCGGGACAACACCACCGGTGATGCCGCCCGCCGTCGCGCCCCCAACGCGGTCGGCGGCGGGGTGTGATCGGCGCGCACCGGCACCAAGCGCACGGTGTCACCGGGGCTGAGTTGACCGAGCTTCCAGCGGTCGCCGCGCGCCACCGTCACCGGACAGACGAAACCGCCGAGGCTGGGCCCGTCCGGCCCCAGCAGGATCGGGGTGTCGCCGGTGAAGTCCAGCGCGCCAACGCAGTACGCGGTGTCGTGGATGTTCGACGGGTGCAAGCCGGCGTCTCCCCCGTCGGGCCGGGCCCACCTGGGCTTCGGGCCGATCAGCCGCACTCCGGTGCGGTCGGAGTTGAAGTGCACGGTGTAATCGGTGGTGGCCAAAATGGTCATGTCGGTGCGGGTCAAGAACTCCGGCGCGGCGTGCGGGCCCTCGGTCACCGCCAGCCCCCAGTGCGAGCCGATGCTGGGCTGGGTCTCGCCGGGAGCGCGGCCCAACGCCGGTGCGGCGCCGCCCCGGCCGGAGGCGGTGAGCCGGTCTCCCCCGCGCAACACCCGGCCGCGGTGGCCTCCGAACCCGCCGTGGGTGAAAGTCGCCACGCTGCCCAGGAACCCCGGTTCGGACAGTCCACCTTCGATGAGCAGATAGCAGCGCAACCCCGGGCCGGGCGCGGCGCCGATCTCGAGTAGGCCTCCGGCGGGCACCCGCACCGACTGCCATTGTGGCGCCGGGACGCCGTCCACCCTCACCGGCGCTGGTGCCCCGGTGACGCAGATCCACGCCGGGTCGGCGAACCGCAGGGCGGGCCCGGTTCGGGTGCACTCCAGACCGGCCGCCCCCTCCGGATTCCCCAGCACCCGGTTGCCGATGCGGAATGACAGGTCGTCCATCGGCCCCGACGGCGGCACCCCGACATGCCAGTAGCCGATGCGACCGGGCCAGTCCTGCACGGTGGTGAACATGCCCGGACGCACCACCTCGATGCCGATCATTCGCGGGTGATCACCATGCGGACCGGGGTCGGGTCGAAGCCGTTGCAGGGGTTGTTGATCTGCGGGCAGTTCGACACCAGCACCAGCGTGTCGATCTCGGCCCGCAGCGTCAGGCTCTTGCCCGGCGCCGAGATCCCGTCGACGATGCCCAACGTGCCGTCGGGTTCGACCGGGACGTTCATGAACCAGTTGATGTTGGAGACCAGGTCGCGCTTGCCCAGGCCGTATCTGGCGCCCTCGGCGAGGAAGTTCTCCACGCAGGCATGCTGGTGGGCGGTGTGATGGCCGTAGCGCAGGGTGTTGGACTCCTGCGAGCAGGCCCCGGCGATGGTGTCGTGGTTGCCGACGTCGTCGGCGACGACGGTCATCAGCGCGGAGCCGTCGGCGGCGCGCAGCACCGAACCGGCGCCCACGAAGATGTTGCGCTGGGCGGCCACGGTGGCCTGGGCGCTGTAGCGCCGGGTGTGATCGGTTGCGTCGTAGAGCAGGCAGTCCACCGCCTGGTTGCCGCGCAGGTCGATGATCTGCAGTCGCTCCCCGGCGCGCACCACCTTCGACCAGGGCTCGCGGGCCGGCACCACCTCGTCGCTGACGGTCACCATGCCCGCACCACCGCGTCGGTGTTCTCCCAGGCGCGCAGGTATTCCGGATCGGCATTGAGTGGTCCGGCCAACTGGTCCTCGGCTTTCCAGGCGAGCACGTCGAGTGCGGTCACGGTCGGCTCGGGATCCAGGGGGTGCGCGGTATTGGCCAGCGACAGCACCACCGGCAGGTGGATCAACAGGTCGATGAACGCCCCGGCACCGACAGAGCCGGTGAATTCCAGTGCGCCGCTGGCAGGATCGACCCGGACACCGCGGAACAGCGCCACCGATGGCGCGACATCGCGGATATCCATGCCGTGCTTGAGCGCGGCCAGCAGTAGCAGCCGCCGGCCGGCGGCGTCGGGCCCGCACAGCAGGTCGTGGTGACCGGAAGAGTCGGCGATGACGGTGGCCAGCAAGCGGCCCTGATCCGACAGCAGCGGGTGGCCGGCGCCCAGGTAGGCCTGCCAGGGCACCTTCATGGTGTCGGCGACATTGAGCCGTTCCCATGGCGCGTCGGCGCGATGGGCCAGCAGGTGCGCGCACGCCCCGCCGTCGACGTCGATCAGCCGGATCCGGCTGCCGCGGGCCAGCACCTTGGTGGCGTAGCCGTGCGGTGGGATCGACTCGGCCCAGACCAGCGTCGACGGGTCGACGTCGTGCGGCGTCGCGGGTATCCGGAGCTCGGCGTGCTGCGCCTGGGCGCGGGCGTGTGAGCGGGCTCCACTGGTCGAGTCGGTGCTCATGACCGGACCCTAACACATTTCCTATCAATTGACAGAAAAGGGCGCCGCACGGGTTTGCCGCGTGATAGGTGTAGTGCATGAACACCGATCGACGAGGCCGCCCCCGCTTGACGGCCTCTCGTCGCCCGGGCGACAGCGCGCGCGACGAAATCCTCGATGCGGCAGCGGAGTTGTTCACCACCATCGGCTACTCCGGCACGTCGACGCGGCGCATCGCCGAGGCTGTCGGGATGCGGCAGGCCTCGCTGTATCACCACTTCGCCGCCAAGGAGGACATTCTTGACGCGCTGCTGGCCGGAACCGTGGACGCCTCGCTACAACTGGCGGCCGAGCTGCGCGCCGAGGACGGCCCGGCGGCTCCGCGGCTGCACACCCTCGTGGTCGCCGACACCGCCCAGCTGTGCAGTGGGGCGTGGAATCTGGGCAGCCTGTATCTGCTCCCCGAACTGCGCGTGGAGCGCTTCGCCACGTTCCGGCGCCGCCGGGAGGCGTTACGGGACCACTACCGTGAGCTCTCATGTGCGGTGATCGCCGAGCACGACGGGCCGCCCGAGGCAGACGATCTGCCGTTCCGGTTGGTGGAGTCGGTCATCAACCGCCGCAGCGACGACGGGGGGTGCCCGCCGGATTATCCGTGGACCGTTGCCGAAGTCGCACTGCGCATGTTGGGCTGTACGAGCGGTTTCGCCCGGATGCGAGAGGCGACGACGGAGCGGCCGGGGTTGCCGCCCGGATAGTCACACGCGTCGCTCCGTCTTGATGCAGATGATCACCGCACCCCTCCGCGAGTCGGGTAGCCCGGACTTGTCGTACCCCACTGCCATGATGACGTCATGTCCTCGACCGCACCGCCTGCGCCGCCCGGCACCGCCGCGTTGCGCCCTGACCAGCGGCTTGAGGTGCTGTTCGGCGAGTTGTCGGAGTTGACCGGTCAGCGCAATGCCATCGATGGGCGCATCGTGGACATCGTCGCCGAGATCGAGCGCGACCGGCTGTGGGGAGCCACCGGCGTACGGTCCATCGCGGCCTTGGTGGCCTCGAAGACCGGTAGTGTCCCCGGGAAACGCCAAAACAGTCGCCACCATCGCCCACCGGCGCGCCGAATTCCCCCGCTGCACCCAAGGCATGCGCGACGGTCAACTGTCCCTGGATCAGGTCGGGGTCATCGCCGACCGGGCCGCCGATGGCTCCGATGCGCACTACGCCGAACTGGCCAGCGTCGCCACGGTCACCCAGCTGCGCACCGCGGTCAGACTCGAACCGCGCCCCGAACCCGAACCCCGCCCCGAACCGGCACGGTCGATCACCAAGACCAGCGACGAACACGGCAGCTGCTGGCGGATCAAACTCGACACCGTCGACGCGGCGAAATTCGACGCCGCCCTGCAGTCCCATCTCGATGCCCTGATCGCCGAGTGGAAACACGACCACGACAACGGCCCCGCATCGGATCAGCGGCCCCCGTTGCCGACCACCGCAGATGCGTTCATGCGCCTGATCGATACCGGCTGGGACACCGAAGCCGCCCGCCGCCCCCACGGACACCACACCACCGTGGTCATGCACCTCGACGTCAAAGACCGGGCCGCAGCGCTGCACCTGGGCCCGCTGCTGTCAGAGGCCGAACGCCGCTACCTGTTGTGCGACGCCACCTATGAGGCCTGGTTTCAGCGCAACGGCGAGGTGATCGGCGCCGGCCGAACCACCCGCCAGATCAGCCGCCGGCTTCGCCGCGCCCTCGAGCACCGCGACCGAACCTGCGTGGTCCCCGGGTGCGGCGCCACCCGCGGCCTGCACGCCCACCACATCCAGCACTGGGAAGACGGCGGCCCCACCGAGCTGTCCAACCTGGTACTGGTGTGCCCGTATCACCACCGACTGCACCACCGCGGCCTCATCATCATCACCGGGCCCGCCGACCAACTCACCGTCACCGACCACACCGGCCGGCCCCTGAGCTCAGCATCGCTGGCACGACCACCCACCGGCCCTCCACCCACAGTCGCGCCCTGCCCCGGACCCACCGGCGAACGCGCCCAATGGTGGTGGTACCAGCCCTTCCAACCACAACCACCACCGACCGTCAACTAGGGTGGCAGTCGGGAGAACCCAAAGACATTGGGGGCCAAGAAAATCGTTCGCGCCACCCGCTCCTAGCGCATCGTGAAGATCCCGGCCGGAAAACCAAACGGGAATTGTCCGATGTTGTGGATCGGGCCGAGGGGCAGCTGGGTGGACCGTGGGATTGTCAAGGCGTGAACCTTCCTGTGAGAGCCAGCAGCCGTGCCGAGGCGGGGGCGTCCGGATTCGCTGGTTCGACGTGCGCGAAGTATCCGGGTTCGCGCTGTGCCCGCAGGATCGGGGTCGCACGATCGAGAATGTAGGAAGCAAGATCGTTGTCGATCGTTGATGTGGCATCGAGGGCGCTTACGCATATCCCAGGCATGCACCGCAAGTTCGGTACTCGCATCCGCAGCAGCACGGCGCCGCTGACTGTCTACATCGGGTGATGTGCACGCAATGAACCAGCCCCGGATTGCGCGAACAGAGTTCGCAGCTCGGCGGAAAGGTTGTCATGAGCGGCCTGCGGATCGTTGCCGGCGTTATCGGCTGTGCGGGTCCAGGCAATCTCGCCGGGCATGCCGCCTCGCAAGTAATGGGCGTAGCGCAGCGCCCCGCCGCAGACATGATTAGCGTTGCGTTCGAGTGATCCGAGGACCTGCGAGAACGCTTGCGGCGCACGGTCGAGCGAGTCAAGGTCCGCCGAGTCCAACGTCACGGAGCCTGTCACGAATTCTGTGTAAGTCAGAGATGATTTGACTACGAGTTGTAGTCTAGCACAACGGGATTCGACCG
>NZ_MVHC01000053.1 GCF_002086455.1 Mycolicibacter algericus DSM 45454 | reverse complement strand
CCCCCCGCCTGCGCCCGCCCCGCCGCCGGCTCCAGCGCCGGGACCCGCTCCCGGTCCGGCTCCCGGTCCTGCCAACGGTGCGGCGTCGTCCACCCACACCACCGACGCCGGAACCGTGCGATCGGCGGGCTCTGCCGGGCGGGCGCGCATCGCCCCGGTCGACTTCCGCGCGCCGAAGGCACCACCGCCGCCCGGGCCGGCGCCCGACGCGTTCAGCGGGGTGGCCCCCGATGTGCAACTGATCTCGATCCGGCAGAACAGCCAGGCATTCGGCCCCAAGGAGCCGTTCGGCGACGGGCAGGATCCGCAGCTGCGGGAGAAGACCGACGGCATCCGCACCATGGCGCGAGCGATCGTCCACGCCGCCAACATGGGCGCCGGGGTCATCAACATCTCCCACGCCATCTGCATGAACGTGCGCACCCTCATCGATCAGGCCGATCTGGGCGCAGCGGTGCGCTACGCCGCGGTCGAGAAGAACGCGGTGATCGTCGCCGCCGCCGGCGACACGAGTTGGCGCGACTGCAAGCAGAACCCGATCTACAACGCTATGCGGCCCGACGACCCGCGCGACTGGAACGGGGTCAACACCGTGGTGACGCC
The DNA here is from genome assembly GCF_002086455.1 of Mycolicibacter algericus DSM 45454. Lineage (GTDB taxonomy): Bacteria > Actinomycetota > Actinomycetes > Mycobacteriales > Mycobacteriaceae > Mycobacterium > Mycobacterium algericum. The sequence continues at coordinate 11,631 of NZ_MVHC01000053.1, read as the reverse complement.
GGCCTGGTACGACGAGTACGTGCTGACGGTCGGTGCGGTGGATTCGGCAGGAGCGCCACTGGGCAAGACGAGCGTCGCCGGTCCCTGGGTGTCGATCGCCGCACCCGGCACCGACATCGAGGGCCTCTCGCCGCGCGATGACGGGCTGATGAACGCGGTCGACGGCCCGGAGAACTCACTGCTGGTGCCGTCGGGCACCGGTTTCTCGACGGCGATCGTGTCCGGCGTGGCGGCGCTGGTACGGGCCAAATACCCGGAATTGTCGTCGCATCAGGTGATCAACCGGCTGATTCGCACGGCGCGGCCACCGGCACGCGGCGTCGACAACGTGGTGGGTTACGGCATCATTGACCCGGTGGCGGCGCTGACGTGGGATGTTCCCGACGTTGCGCCCCAACCGCCGGAACGGCTGTCGGCGCCGCTGCAGGTGCCGCCGATGCCGCCGGAACGCGACATGACCCCGGCGTGGGTCGCCGGGGCCGGGCTGTTGGCGGCGGTCGCGGCGGCCGGTGTGGCACTGGGAGTGGCAGCATTGCGACGATCACGTAGGAACCGATGAAGGCACAGCACGCAGTAGGTCTGAACCTGTCATGGACGCGGGTGACCATCGTCTTTCTGATCGACATCGGGATACTGGTGCTGGCCGGCCGGTGGCCCGGCGACGAGCAGGTCGCCGTCTACGCATGGTGGTCGGGCGTCGGCGTCGCGGTGCTGGTCGCAATCATCGCGCTGGTCACCTACCGGCAGGTGCCGATCAGCACGATGTGGGCGGCATGGTTCGCCGATCAATTCGCCGACACGGAGACGGCACTGAGCCGCGGCCGCACTCCGGCAGTCGATCATCACCGCCGCTTCGGGCGGGAGCCGATCGGTATGCGCGAGCACCAGGGCCGATTGGTGACGGTGATCGCGGTGGGCGGTCGGCCGGTGCAGGCGACCGGCCGGCATCGACGCGGGTTGGAGCCGGCGGCCCTCCCACTGGAGCGGCTCGCCGGCGGGTTGCGCCAGTTCGACGTGCGATTGGACAGCATCGACATCGTCTCGGTGGGCACCCGCAGTGCGCCCCGTGACAGCGAGGACGTCGACTTCGACGACACCCCGTCGATGCCCGACCACCGGCGGACCTGGCTGGTGCTGCGGATGGACCCGCAGCACAACGTCAACGCGGTGGCGGCACGCGACTCGCTGGCCGCGACTCTGACGGCGGCCACCGAGCGGTTGGCCGAGGAGATCGACGGACGCCTGATCAGTGCGCGACCGCTGCGCGCCGATGAATTCGACGACGTCGACGAGGCCACGCTGGCGGGACTGGAGGCCGCACAACTTTCGCACCGGCTGTTCCGCAACCGGCCGGAGGGCCACGTCACCAATTTCTGGCTGTCACCGGCCGATATCACCGACGAGAACCTCGAGCATCTGTGGTACCCGGAGACCGATGCGACGGTGGTGACGGTCCGGCTCGCCCCGGGGGGCGGCCGGACGACCAGCGTATCGGTGCTGGTGCGGTACCACAGCGCCGGCAAGCTGGGCCGCAACGTGCGCGCCGCACTGAACCGGTTCGTGGGCCGGCGCCAGCTGGAGGCGGTCTGCGCCAGCCTTCCGGCACCCACCTCGCATCCACGCATGCCCGTGCCCGGCCGGGACCTGCAGAACGGCGAACACCTGGTCGTGTCGGTGGATGCGTTGCAGGAGTACGCCGTTCCGGCATCTGGGACGCGGCCGTGACCAGCCCGCAGTCGGCGGCGACCGACGCCCGCAACGCCATGGTGGCCGGGATGCTGGCCTCCGGGATCTCGGTCAACGGGCTGCAGCCGAGCCACAACCCGCAGGTGGCGTTGCAGATGTTCACCACCGCCACCACGATCGACCCGAGCATGTGCGACGCCTGGTTGGCCCGGGTGCTGGCCGGTGACTCCGACATCGAGGTGTTGGCGAACGCCTGGGCGACCGTCCGCACGTTCGGCTGGGAGACGCGCCGACTGGGCTTGTCCGACTTGGAATTCCATCCCGAGGTCTCCGACGGGATGTTCCTGCGGCTGCGGATCACCAGCGTGGAGTCGCTGGCCGCCGCCTACGCCGCCGCGCTGGCCGAAGCCAAGCGCTATGAGGAGGCGGCGAAGCTGCTCGACGGCATCGAGCCGCGCAACCCGTTCGAAACGGAGCTGGTCGGCTACGTGCGCGGCATGCTGTACTTCCGGACCGGCCGCTGGCCCGACGTGCTCAAGCAGTTCCCGGCGGCGGCGCCGTGGCGCCAGCCCGAGCTCAAGGCGGCCGCCGCCGCGATGGCCACCACGGCGCTGGCCTCGCTAGGGGTGTTCGAGGAGGCGACCCGACGGGCCCAGGAGGCCATCGAGGGCGACCGGGTGCCCGGTGCCACCAACGTCGCGCTCTACACCCAGGGCATGTGCATGCGCCACCTCGGCCGTGAAGACGAGGCCGCTGAGTTGCTGCGCCGGGTGTATTCGCGTGACGCGAAGTTCGCGCCTGCCCGCGAGGCCCTGGACAACCTGGACTACCGGCTGATCCTGACCGACCCGGAGACCATCGAGGCCCGCACGGATCCGTGGGACCCGGACAGCGCCCCGACCCGGGAACAGGCCGAGGCGCACCGGCACGCCGAAGAGGCCGCCAGATACCTGGCCGAGGGCGACGCGGAGCTGGCCGCCATGCTCGGCATGGAGCAGGCCAAGCGGGAGATCAAGCTGATCAAGGCGACCACCAAGGTGAACCTGGCGCGCACCAAGATGGGACTGCCCGTCCCGGTGACATCCCGCCACACGCTGTTGCTCGGTCCACCCGGCACCGGCAAGACGTCGGTGGCGCGCGCCTTCACCAAGCAACTGTGCGGTCTGACGGTGCTGCGCAAGCCACTGGTGGTCGAGACCAACCGTTCCAAGCTGCTGGGCCGCTACATGGCCGACGCGGAGAAGAACACCGAGGAACTGCTCGAGGGTGCGCTCGGCGGCGCGGTGTTCTTCGATGAGATGCACACCTTGCACGAACGCGGCTACAGCCAAGGCGACGCCTATGGCAATGCGATCATCAACACGCTGCTGCTCTACATGGAGAACCACCGCGACGAGCTGGTGGTGTTCGGAGCCGGCTACGCCAACGCCATGGACAAGATGCTCGAGGTGAACCAGGGCTTGCGGCGACGGTTCTCGACGGTGATCGAGTTCTACAGCTACACCCCGCCGGAACTGCTGGAACTGACCAAGATGATGGGCGCCGAGAACGAGGACGTGGTCACCGACGAAGCGGTCGAGGGGCTGCTGCCGTCCTACACCAAGTTCTACGCTGACGAAAACTACTCCGAGGACGGCGATCTGATCCGCGGCATCGACGTGCTGGGCAACGCCGGATTCGTACGCAACGTGGTGGAGAAGGCGCGGGACCACCGCAGCTTCCGGCTCGACGACTCCGAACTCGACGCGGTGCTGGCGGGCGACGTCACCGAATTCAGCGACGAATGGCTGCACAAGTTCAAGGAATTGACCCGCGAGGACCTCGCCGAAGGGCTCAGCGCGGCGGTCGCCGAGAAGAAGCCGTCCTGACCCGACAGCATCCCGCCAGCCGATTCACAGTGGCCAGGCCTCCTGTTCGGGTTGACGGCCGGTGCCAGCGGTGCCACCATTGCGCAGATAAGGGGGCCGGTGTCTCACCCCGGCTCGTCGGTATCGGCGGTGTGAGGAGGTGACGACGAGACTTGTGTCCCGGTGATTGTGCCTATCGGGGGTCGCTGAGTGTTTCGATCCGATCCGCCTTCGGCACCGTGTCTGATTTCTGAACTGTCCTTGAACCGTGTTGTAGTGAGCCCCACTCCGCGATGACGCCTAACGTTGTCAGCGGGTGCTCGCTCGACGCACCCGGTGAACGCCGGTCCTTCGGCGGCCGGCACCTTTCGGAGGAGGCCCGATGAGTTTTGTGAACACCCAACCGGAGGCCCTGACCGCGGCCGCAGGCAATCTGGCCGCCATCGGGTCGGCCCTGAGCGCCCAGAACGCCGCGGCGGCAACGCCCACCACGGGCGTCGTTCCGGCTGCCGCGGACGAGGTCTCGGCGCTGACCGCGGCCCAGTTCGCCGCCCACGCCAGCATGTACCAGTCCATCAGCGCTCAGGCGGAAGCCATTCACCAGGCGTTCGTGGCCACGCTGAACAGCAGCGCCAATTCGTATGCGGCGACCGAGGCGGCCAACGCCGCATCGGCCGGATAAGTCCACTGCCGCTGTGCCACAAATTTTTTCACAAACCTAGGAGAGACTCTCATGGCAACTCGTTTTATGACCGACCCGGATGCGATGCGGGCGATGGCGGGGCGTTTCGACGTTCACGCGCAGACGGTGGAGGATGAGGCGCGCCGGATGTGGGCGTCGTCGACCAACATCTCCGGTGCGGGGTGGGGTGGTCTGGCGGAGCGGACCTCGATGGACACCATGGGTCAGATGCAGACGGCGTTTCGCAACATTGTGAACATGCTGCACGGGGTGCGCGATGGGTTGATCCGTGACGCCAACCACTACGAGCAGCAGGAAGCTGCTTCCCAGCAGATCCTGTCGAGCTAGAAGGAGCTTTGACCGATGTCGATTAACTACCAGTTCGGTGATGTGAATGCCCACGGTGCGTTGATCCGTGCTCAGGCTGCCTCGTTGGAGGCCGAGCACCAGGCGATCGTGCATGACGTGTTGGCGGCCGGGGATTTCTGGGGTGGCGCCGGTTCGGTGGCCTGCCAGGAGTTCGTGGCGCAGTTGGGCCGCAATTTCGCGGTGATCTACGAGCAGGCCAACGCCCACGGTCAGAAGGTGCAGACCGCCGGCAACAACATGGCCAACACCGACGCCTCCGTCGGCTCCAGCTGGGCCTGACCGACCCGAGCCCCCGGGGCGCTGCGCCGTCACCAACTGAGCGGAAATCCGCGCCGCGGCCGATCGACCAGAGGTGGTAGGGCATGGATTTCGGAGCGTTGCCCCCGGAGATCAACTCGGGGCGAATGTATGCCGGTCCCGGATCCGGGCCGTTGCTGGCGGCAGCCGCAGCATGGGACGCACTGGCCGCCGAGTTGAGTTCGACCGCGTCGTCGTACAACTCGGTAGTCACCAGCCTCGCCCAGGTCTGGTCCGGTCCGACGGCGGCTGCGATGGCGGCGGCCGCCCAGCCCTATTCGGGTTGGATGGGCAGCACTGCTGCGCAGGCGGCACAGTCCTCCGCCCAGGCCCGGGCGGCGGCCGCCGCCTATGACGCGGCGTTTATCGCGACGGTGCCGCCACCACTGATCGAGGCGAACCGTAGCCTGCTGCTGTCGCTGATCGCCACCAACATCCTGGGCCAGAACACCGCGGCGATCGCGGCGGCCGAGTTGGAATACGCCGCGATGTGGGCCCAGGATGCCGCCGCGATGTACGGCTACGCCGGTGCGTCGGCCAACGCCACCACGCTGCCTCCGTTCGCGCAGCCGCCCCAGACCACCAATCCTGCCGGCCTACAGGCACAGTCGGCGGCAGCCGGCCAGGCGGCGGCCGGAACCGGTGCCCAGACCCAGTCGTCGTTGACCCAGCTGATCTCGCTGGTGCCGCAGGCCTTACAGGGCATGGCGGTATCGGGCACGGCACAGGCCGAACCGACGGCGATCCTCGATTTCCTGGCCGGTCCACTGTCGCCGATCTCGCTGTTCGGCATCGGTGGGATCCCCTACCTGCTGGCGATCCAGTGCGTGCTGCTGCCGATGAACGGCGCGAACGTGGTCTCGTCTGTCAACCGGGCGATGGGACCCAAACCCTGGCTCGAGCAGCTGTTGCCGGCGCAGGCGCTGGCCGGGGCGCGGCTGGCCGGGGCCCCGATGCCGGCGGTGTCGGCCGGGTCGGCCAACAGCGGCTCCATCGGGCGGCTGTCGGTGCCGCAGGGATGGCTCGCCCAGACGCCGACCGCCAAGGCCGTGGCCGCGGTCTTCCCCGAGGCCGGTCCGGAAGCCGTCGCGGCCGTTGCCGCGGAGAGCGAGAGCGGGCTGGCCGGCGACCTGGCACTGGGCGGGCTGGCTGGCCGCGCCATGAGTCTCACCGCCGCCGGGGCCGGCGGGCGCGGGCCCGGCGGAGTCACCGGCCGGGCGGCGGCCGGCAAGCCCGGTAAACCGAGCAAGGCGACCATCATCGTGATTCCGCCTTCGGCGGAGGACTAGAGCGATGCCGGACTTCGGGGCGCTGCCGCCGGAGACCAACTCTGCGCGGATGTATGCCGGCCCGGGCGCCGGGCCGATGTTGGCAGCGGCCGGCGCATGGCGGGGACTGGCCGGGGAGCTCGGTGCGGTGGCCTCGGCCTATCAGGCCGTGATCGCCGAACTCACCGGGCAGGCGTGGTTCGGTCCCGCGTCGCAGGCGATGGCGGCGGCGACGGCACCCTACGTGAACTGGCTCACCGCAACCGCGGCGGTGGCGGAGCAGACCGCGAGCCGGCTGATGCAGGCGGTGAGCGATTTCGAGCAGGCGTTCGCAGCAATCGTGCCGCCGCCTGTGATCGCCGCGAACCGCAGCCTGTTGGCGGCTTTGGTCTCCTCCGATGTGCTCGGACAGAACGCGACGGCGATCGCGGCCACGGAGGCCGAGTACGGACAGATGTGGCTGCAGGACGCCATGGTGATGTACGGCTACGCCGCGCGCTCCGCAGCCGCGACGGCGGTGCAGCCGTTCACCTCGCCGCCAACGGTGGTGGCCGGCCCATCGGGCGGACAGAACGCTGCGGTCACACCGGCCGACACGGGCGGTGTGCACAACCAACTGTCCCAACTGCTCAACGCGATACCGCAGGCGTTGCGCGGAGTCTCCGGGTCCGGCGGCACGCAGGCCGCACCGGTCGACGTGCTGGGTTCGGCGCAGAGCACCGACCCGGTGTCGCAGGGCGCCTCCTACCTTGAGACACTGGCCCGCACGGTCCTGCCCGCCAACGACACCAACATCTCGGTGCTCTACGGCATGGGGCAGTATGCGCGCAACCTCAACACCGATCTGGACATCTCACAGGCCACCGGCGGACGGGCCGGGTTCGGTTCGGGCACAACGGCGTTGGGTGTCGTTGAATCGGGCGGCGGAGTGCGGCCGGCGGTGGCCGCGAGCGCCGGGAACGCAGGCGTGGTCGGCAAACTCGCGGTCCCGCCGGCCTGGGCCGAGTCGGTGCCGGAGGCCACGACGACAGCGGCGGTACCCACCGCGGCACCGGCCGCCGCCGCAGCGGCACCGGAAGGACACGGTGCGGGCATGGCTGCCGCCGCGATGACGGCCGGGCGGGCCGGTCGGCGAAACCGTGGCGAGCGGGCGGGCGCGCAGGGCGAGCGGATCGGCGGCCGGCTCACCGAGGCGGGAGCGGTGCGGCACTGGCATGTCGAGCCGGGCGGGCTCAAGAGTCTGCTGGGCGAGGTGGCCGGACAGCCCGGGGTCCACGAGATCTACTTCGACACCGAGGCGCAGGTTCCGCCGGACACCGGGTCGCCACGGGGCCGGAGGTGAGTGGAATGGATTTTGCCGCGCTGCCGCCGGAGGTCAACTCCGGACGGCTGTATGCCGGCCCGGGCTCCGGGCCGATGCTGGCCGCCGCGGCCGCGTGGGCGCGGCTGGCCGCCGAAACCAGTTCGGCTGCCGGGGTTTACCGGTCGGTGCTATCGGGCTTGACCGACCAGTGGTGGCTGGGGCCGGCGTCGGAGTCGATGGCCGCCGCCGTGGCACCCTACGTGGCTTGGCTCGACTCCACCGCAGCCCTGGCCGAGCAGGCTGCCGCCCAGGCCACCGCGGCCGCGGCGGCCTTCGACGAAGCCTTCGCCGCCGTCGCGCCACCGCCGATGATCGCGGCGAACCGCAGCGCGCAGGCGACGCTCGTCGCGTCGAATGTGCTCGGGCAGAACAGCGCGGCGATCGCGTCGCTCGACGTCGAGTACGCGCAACTGTGGGTCCAGGACGCGCTGGCGATGTACAGCTATGCCGCCCAGTCGGCCGCCGCGACCGCATTGACCCCGTTCGCCGAACCACCGCCCACCACCGACCCCGCGCGGCAGGGTGGGCAGGCGGCGGCGGTCGCCGCTGCCACCGCCGCCAGCGGGCACGCTGAGCTGTCGCGGTTGATCACCGCCATTCCTCAGGCGCTGAACGGGCTTGCTCCGACGGCGGCGGTTGCGGCAGCTTCGACGCAGCCGGCGCAGACCACCACGGCGCTGTCACTGGCCCAGATCGCTTCCTACATCGAGGTGCTGCCGAAGAGCATCGTGCCGTTCAACGCGGCGATCAAGACCGTGCTTTACGGCATGGTTCAGTACTCCCGTAATCTCAACATCGACCTGGACATCGCCGCGGCAACCGGCGGACAAGCCGGGTTCGGCTCCGGCGCAACGTCGTTGGTCGCAACGGAATCGCCGCAACCGGTCGGCGCCGGGCCGGTATCGGCCGGTGCCGGCGGCGCGGGCAGGATCGGCCGGCTCAGCGTTCCGCCGAACTGGGTGACGACCGCCCCGGTGGCCAAGATGGCCGCAGCGGCGTTGCCCGGCGCCGCCGCGGCGGCAGCGCCGGCCGCTGCGGTCGCCGGAGCGCAGATCCCCACGGGGGTCTTCGGCGACGTCGCGCTGGCGAGCCTGGCCGCGCGGGCGCTCACCGGCGCCGCACCGCGAAGCCGCCCCGCCGCCGCGATGAACGGCCACGCGCAGAGCCGACTGGAACGCCTGGTCACCGAGTTGGCCGGCACCACCGATGTGCAGCACTGGCACGTTGACCCCAGTCGCCTCGACAGCCTGCTCGAGGAACTCGCCGAGCAACCCGGCGTGCATGCGGTGCACGTCAATCCCGACGGGCAGAATAACGCCGGGCCGGGTCGGCAGCCCGGCTGAAGCCTGTGCGACTTCTGCCCGACAGCAGGCGATTTGGCCACCGAAGCGGACTATTGGCCCGCGAGCCGCTGCCGTCGCGCGGTGTCTGATTGACCCTGCCAGTTAGCTGGTGCATTATGGTGAGGCAAGCACCTCGTTAGGTGAGGCGTCTGCACGGATATAGGCCACTGACCCCGAACGTCGAAAGACGCCCCGGGTCAGGACAGCTCCTCCCGGATTAAGGGTTGAGCCCAAGTGGCTTCCGGACCTGCGTTGCATGCGCAGGCAGGACACGCCGTGCAGTGCCGAAGCTCTGACGAGAGGGGTGCGAAAGTCCGGCTGTCGCCGGGCGTCCCCACCTCTGTGTGCATACGTGCAGGCACCCGCGCGTGCCCAGGCCGAGAGGAGGTGAGAGCGACATTGAGTCCGAGTGATAGTTCCTATCCGAGATCGATGTTCGTCTCGCTCGATCTCGGTACTGCTTTCACCATCTGATTCGCACCGGCGCTGAATTCGTCATCTGGCGTGCTTCCGTCAGCGGAACACGTCAGGCTTCGGCATGTCGGCGAAAATGCTTGTCAGCTCGAACTTTCCGTCGAGCAGCGATTTCGTCGACGCGCCCGGCTCCGGTATGTCGCCATGACCGGCTAACCCGATTCGTGCCTCCGGCCAGCTGCGGACGCAACGCGTATCGGGATATCGACGTGCCTGCACACCCGCGCAACACCAGACTCTCTCAACCACCAGTCAATTAGGAGCAATGCCATGGACTTCGGAGCATTCCCGCCGGAATTCAACTCGGCTCGTATCTACACCGGCCCCGGCTCGGGACCGCTGATGGCCGCCGCGGCGGCGTGGGACAAGTTGGCCGCCGAACTCGCTTCGGCCGAGGCCGCCTACCAGTCGGTCATCAACGGGCTCATCAGCGAGGGCTGGATGGGGCCGGCCTCCAACGCGATGGCCGCCGCGGCCGCGCCCTACGCGGCGTGGATGGGCACCACCGCGGTCCGGGCGGAACAGGCTGCCGCCCAGGCGAAGGCGGCAGCCGCGGCGTTCGACGCGGCGTACGCGATGACGGTGGCGCCGCCGCTGGTCGTCGCCAACCGCTCACAGCTCGCGACCCTGGTGGCCACCAACGTCCTGGGCCAGAACACCGGGGCGATCGCCGCGACGGAGGCGCGTTACGGCCAGATGTGGGCCCAGGACGCTGCGGCGATGTACGGCTACGCGGCGTCGTCGGCGGTGGCCACCAAGGTGACGCCGTTCAACTCACCGCACGAGGTCGCCGACCCGTCGTCGCAGGCGGTCCAGCAGGCCGCGGTTGCCCAGGCCGCTGGTAACGCGGCCTCGTCGAATGCGCAATCCACACTGTCGCAAGCGATTACCAACACGCCGCAGACGCTGCAGACCCTCGCCGCGCCGGTGCAGCCGCCGGTCACGGGGGGCGAGGGGATCAGCACGGGTGACCTGAGCAACGCGATGACCAACTTGATGAGCAGCTCGTTCAGCCCGATGGGCGCGGCCGGGATCTCCAACTTCGCCGCCGACATGGCGGTGGTGCGTGGTGCTGCCATCGCCGCGGGTGACCCGCTGGGCTTGGGCGCCATCGACCCGTTCACGCCGATGCTCGGCGGGCTCGGGCTGGGCGGCGGACTCGGCCACGGAATGCACGGCCTGGGCGCGGGATTGGGGGGTCTGGGCACTGCCTCGGCGACAATGGGGCAGGCGTCCACGGTCGGCGCGCTGTCGGTGCCGCAGTCGTGGGCGGCGTCCATCCCGGCTACCGCAGCTCCCGGCAGCGCCGTGGCCGCCACCGGCTGGACCGTTGCCGCACACGCGCCGGAGGCCGGCGCGGCCGGTATGCCGGGCGTGCCGCTGGCCGGCGCCGGGCAGGGCCGCAACTACGGATTCGCCGCGCCGCGGTACGGCTTCAAGCCGACGGTCATGGCTCGGCCGGTGGTCGCCGGATAGCTGTGACATCGTTGGGACCATGCAGACGCTGAGCGTCGCCGAGTTCACGCTGCGGCTGGCCGTCGGGCTGGGCTGCGGCGCGCTGATCGGGCTGGAACGGCAGTGGCGGGCACGGATGGCCGGGTTGCGCACCAATGCGCTGGTGGCGGCCGGGGCGACACTGTTCGTGCTCTACTCGGTTTCCGCCGGTGACACCAGTTCCACCCGGGTCGCCTCCTATGTGGTGTCCGGGGTGGGATTCCTCGGCGGCGGGGTGATCCTGCGGGAGGGGTTCAACGTTCGCGGCCTGAACACCGCGGCGACCCTGTGGTGCTCGGCGGCCGTCGGGGTGCTGGCGGCCGCCGGCGACGTGCTGTTCGCGGTGATCGGCACCGGCGCGATCGTCGGCACCCACCTGTTGCTGCGACCGCTGGGCCGGCTCATCGACCGTGATCAGCACATCGAGGAGGACGAGCCGCAGTCGCCGTACCAGGTGCAGGTGGTCTGCCGGCCCAAGTCCGAGAAGTACCTGCGGGCCCAGATCGTGCAGCACACCGCCGGCAACGACCTGGTGCTGCGGGGGATCCACACGGGCCCGGCCGGCGACGACAACATGACCCTGACCGCCACGATGTTGTCGGATAACCGGGCGCCGGAACGGCTCGAGCGCCTGGTCGGCGAGCTCTCGCTGCAGCCGGGCGTCTATGCGGTGCAGTGGCACGCCGAGGGGCAGGCGGCCCTGTCGCCGGAGTGACCGTCGCCGGGCCGATCTAGGAGGCCGCTGAATAAGGCGGTGTTGGGGGCTGGTTGCTGGGTGTTGGTTCGAGGGCTGGTGAGCGGACGGCGG
>NZ_MVHC01000052.1 GCF_002086455.1 Mycolicibacter algericus DSM 45454 | reverse complement strand
GCGGGATACCTGCTTGCACGTCCCATAACTCGAATCCTCCCAAGATCGGGAGTCTCCGGACTTACCGGGACGGCTCACCCGACGAGATCAGGAGCCAGCTGCGTTTAGATCTCGACGTCGAGTGCGTCTCCCCGGTGTCGGACGCCGCGACGACGGGCGCCGGCATGGCCGAGCAGAGTTGGGCGAGGGCACTCCCAGCAATGCCCGCGACGTGATCACCGGCGGTGTACTGGCCGAGTGGACGGGCGTTCGAGAGGTGCCGCACTCCGCTCGCGACCGGCCGAACAACGCGCGCGGGCGCCTCAGTGGTCGAGGGCGTGCTGCTTCGTTCGGTCCGTCGCACCCGCGTTGACGGTGACAGTCAACTGCCATAGTGTGGTTCCATTGGTCGACCTGAGTGGATTCGTCGGAAAGGTATATCCGTGACCGGAAATAGATTCGTCGTTCTGACCAATCCCATCGAGGGTGAAGACGAAAGTTTCAACAAGTGGTACGACTCGACCCATGTGCCAGAGGTGCTCGACGTCCCGGGTGTGGTTGCGGCGCAGCGCTACGACCTCGCCGAGTTGAAGATTCCCGACGACGAAGAACTGCCAACGCAGCTGCCGCCGCCGGCCCACCGCTATCTGGTGATCTACGAGCTGGACAGGGAGCCCGAGGCGGTAATGGCCGAGTTCCTCAAGCGGGTGGTGTCCGGCAAGCTGTCACTGGGCGAGACGCTCGACCTGTCCACCATCTCGATGACAGGCTGGACGCCCCGCGGGGAACGCCGGTTGGCCGACTGAGGTGACCGAACTCCGAACCGTGATGCGGCCACCGCGCGCCCGCAGGCGATTTGATTCGGATTACGGTTCCTGACCGACCACCGGCTGGACCAAGTTCGGTGTCGACCCGGCACCAAAGCCACGACCGCGAAAAGTTCGGCGCACCCTGGTGATCCGACCAGCCCAACCAGCTCCAACCAGTAAGGCGTGAAATGTCTTTGGCGATAACGGAAGATCATCGTGCGCTGGCCGAGGTGGCTAGGGCGATGGTGGCGGGCCGCAACGGTGTTGCGAGTGCGCGGCAGATCTTGCTTGACGAGCAGCAAGGTGGGCGGTGGTGGGAGAGCGATGGGTTGTGGAAGGAGATCGTTTCCACCGGCTGGTTGGGGTTGCATGTCGGCGAAGAGTTCGGCGGGCAGGGTTATGGTGTGCCGGAGCTGACTATTGTGCTTGAGCAGCTCGGTCGTGCGGCTATTGGTGGGCCTTTTCTTCCGACCGTTGTGGCTTCTGCGGTGATTGCCGAAGTTGGCACTGATGAACAGCGGAAGCGTTGGCTGCCGCGGTTGGTGTTGGGTGACATTGTCGCGGGTGTCGGGTCGGAAAGTGAGGCCCGACTGGCGGATTCGATCGTCAGTGCCGGTGCGGTCGCGACGATCGGTGAGTTGAGTGCCGATGTGTTCTTGTTGCCGGTGGGTGATGATCTGGTGTTGGTGGAAGCGGGCGATTCGGTCCGGGCGACACGCACCCACTCGGTGGATCAGTTGATGCGGCCGGTCACTGTCCTTGAGTTGTCTGAGGTGCCGGTTGCCGAGGTGTTCACCGGTGCTGCGTCGGTCGCTGGGCGGATTGTGCGGTTGCTGGCTGCTGCCGAAGCGGTCGGCGGGCTTAGCGCGTGCACCGAGCAGGCGACCGCGTATGCCGCTACCCGGGAGCAGTTTGGTAGGCCCATCGGTTCGTTCCAATCAGTCAAGCACCACTGTGCGAACATGCTCGTCGATACCGAGCTTGCCGTCGCGGCGACTTGGGATGCTGCCCGTGCCACGGGTGCGGAAGCCGACCTTGGGGCGGCGATGGCCGCGGGGCATGCGCTGGCCGCGTATCAGCGGGTGGCGCTGCAGAACGTGCAGGTGCACGGTGGAATCGGCTACACGTGGGAGCACGACGCGCACCTTTATGTCAGACGAGCAACTGTGCTGCTGGCTTTTACCGGCGGTCAGGATGGGCTCCGAGACGAGGTTGTTGGGCTCCATGAGCAAGGGGTGCGGCGCGGTCACGCCGTTGAGCTACCCGAGGGTGCAGAGCAGTACCGCCAGGCGGCGCTGAACTTCCGTGCCGAATTGGAGTCCACCGACGTCGGTGGTCGCCAGAAGCTTTGGGCCCGTAGTGGTTATCTGCAACCGCACTGGCCGGCGCCGTATGGTCGGGCCGCTGACAGTGTTGAGCAGCTGGTCATCGAGGATGCTCTGAGTGGTCTGGACAAGCCCAGCCTCGGGCTCGGGGAATGGGTGATACCGACGCTGCTGCAACACGGCAGCGCCGACCAGGTGGAGCGGTTGCTGTGGCCCAGCTTGGAAGGCGAGTTGCGTTGGTGTCAGCTGTTCAGTGAGCCTGGTGCCGGTTCGGATGCGGCGGCGGTGGCCACTAAGGCCAAGCGCGTCGATGGCGGCTGGGTGATCACCGGCCAGAAGGTGTGGACTAGCGATGCGGTGAACTGCCAGCGCGGTTTGGCCACCGTGCGTACCGACCCGAACGTGCCTAAGCACAAGGGCATCACGGCGATGATCATCGACCTTGCCGACCCGGCCGTGCAGATCCGCCCGCTCACCGAGCTGACCGGCGAAACCCTGTTCAACGAAGTGTTCTTCAATGATGCTTTCGTGCCCGACGATGCGGTCGTCGGTGAGGTGAACGCTGGATGGGCGGTCGCGACGGCGGCCTTCGGCAACGAACGGGTGTCCATCGGCGGCGGCTCGGTCACGATGACTGCCGACGCGCTCATCGACTTGCTGTCCCGTCATCGGGCCGGCGACACTGGGCTGGCCCGCGAAGTCGGTGCGCTGCTCATTGAGGCCTACACGCTGGCCGCGATGAACCTGCGGCAGGCCGCGCGCGCGGTTTTCGATGCGGGTCCGGGCATCGAAGGCAACATCGCCAAGCTCTTCGGGGCCGAACACGCCCAGCGCGTCGCCGAGCTAGGATTGCGCATCGCGGGTCCGGCGATCCTGCTGGGTGGTGAGCCGCAGGTGGTGCACGACTACCTGTTCAGTCGGTGCCTGACGATCGCGGGCGGAACCTCAGAGATCGTCAGAAATCTTATTGCCGAACGCATCCTGCGCCTGCCCCGCGATCCGGCGCCCAAGTAGAACGGAGCACGACATGACCTGTGCCGTCGTCGGGATCGGACGCACCACCTACAGCCGCAACTCCGGCCGAACTACCCGAGGAATGGCGGTGGCGGCCTGCCGGGACGCGATCGCCGATGCCGGGCTGACGCCAGGCGATATCGACGGGATCTGCACCTACATGGTCAACGACTCCGAGCAGCCGATTTTCGTCGGGTGGGGGCTCGGTATCGATGAGCTCGCGTGGGCCAACGCCATGTATGGCGGTGGGAACCTGGTGGCTGACCAGATCGCCACTGCTGCAGCGGTGATCGAGGCTGGCATTTGCAAGGCGGTACTTGTCTACCGGTCGCTCAACGGCCGTTCCGGCTACCGCTTGGGGCACGTCGACGGACCGATGCAGGTACCGCATCACGACCAATTCGACACCGCCTCGGGGTTTATGGTGCCGCCACAATGGTTTGCGATGTGGGCCCGCAGGCATCAGCACGAGTACGGTTCGACGTGTGAGGATCTCGGGCAGATCGCGATCACGCAGCGCCGCCACGCCGGGCCTAATGAGCATGCGCTGCGCCGCGAGCCGCTCACCATGGACGACTACCTGGCCGCGCGCTGGATTAACGAACCGTTTCGGGTGCTGGACTGCACGACTGAGGTAGATGGTGCGGTGGCGATCCTGATCACCGGTGAGGACATCGCCCGCAACACCAAGCAGCCCCCGATCTGGTTGGTCGGATCGTCGAACTCTCAGGGCGGCGCAGGCTGGACCGAATGGGATGATCCCACCGAAATGTATTCGCGTACGGCCGGTCCAAAGATCTGGCAGAAGACCGGATTGACACCAGCGGACATGGATGTCGCCTGTATGTATGACTGCTTCACCTACACCGTGATGGCGACCATGGAGGGCTTCGGGTTCTGCGAAAAAGGAGAGGTCGGCAAGTTCTTCTCCACCGGGCGTGCCACCTATGGCGGCGATGTCGTCGTCAATCCGCACGGGGGCCTGCTGTCCGAGGGTTACATCCACGGCCTCAACCACCACTACGAAGCCGCGTTGCAACTGCGCCATGCGGCCGGAGCGCGTCAGGTCGACGACGCCCAGCTCGCGCTGGTCACCGCCGGCGGCGGACCTTTCGGTGGGGCGAACGTCTACAGCAGGGAGAAACCATGACCAATCCAGCGTTGCTACCTCCCATTCCGGTTCCGGACCCAGACACAGTGCCGTACTGGGAGGGGTTGAAAAACGGCAAGCTGATGCTGTGCCGCTGCGACGACACCGGCACGTGGATCCACCCACCGCTGGAACGTAGCCGGGTCACCGGTGGTCCCGTTCATTTCGAGGAAGTCAGCGGCAAGGGCACGATCTTCAGTTACATCGTGGTCCGCCAAGCCCTCGTTCCGGGCCGGACACCACCGTACGTCGTCGGTCTTGTCGAATTGGCCGAGCAGCCCGGCCTGCGGATCAACGCCGTCATCGATGCCGACCCGGCCGACGTGCGCATCGGCCAGCAAGTCGAACTGCGCATCGCCGATCTCGGCGAGAGTGGTTACCGTATCCCCGAATTCGTCATCACATAGCCAGCACAGGGAGCAACACATGGGAAAAATGGACGGACGCGTCGCCTTCATCACCGGAGCGGACTAGTGCCGTGAGGCATTAATTCGGCCGCGGTAGTTTGCCGATGCGGGCCAGGATTTGGTCGGCGGTTTGCTCCAGACGTAAGGGCGGGTTGCCGTTCCGAGTCTGGATCCAGGCGCGGATGTAGGCGTTGAGTGGAGGCACTGAGGTAGGGGTGCCACGGCGCAGCTGCTGGGTCGCCACCTCCGCGAACCAGTATTCGACGAAGTTGAGCCACGATGAGCCCGTCGGGGCGAAGTGCAGTACAAGCCGGGATGGCTTGCCGCCAACGCTTCACCGTCGGAGTCGTGCGGGTCGACGCCTTATCCAATACCAGGTGCACGTCGGGATCTATGGGGACTTCGGCGTCGATCTTGTTGAGGAATGCCAGGAATCCTGGGAGTGGTAGGGCGTGCCATGGGTCGATCTAGCTGACCCCGAGGCGAGATCCAGCGCGGCGCACAAACCCGAGGAGGCTTGCCGGACGTCATCGTGGCTGGCCTGCTCCGGCGCGCCTGGCAGTCTTGAGGGGGCCCGATTGATGGTCCAGGCGCTATGCGGCTAGCTGGTGTTGGGTCGTGGTCCATTGTAGGGCGAACTCAGTTGGGGTGAGCCCGCGGCGGGCGGGGTGGGCCGACTGGCGATCATCGAGGCGCTGGGCCGGACCTCAACGGGCAAGTGGGTAAGGCCGAACTGCGCGAGGAGCACTTTGCACATCCGTGACAAGGTCTTTGTGGTCAATGACGGCCGAATCGCCACCCCGCGTTGACTGTGACAGTCAACTGCCATAATCTGACCACAACGGATTGTA
The DNA here is from genome assembly GCF_002086455.1 of Mycolicibacter algericus DSM 45454. Lineage (GTDB taxonomy): Bacteria > Actinomycetota > Actinomycetes > Mycobacteriales > Mycobacteriaceae > Mycobacterium > Mycobacterium algericum. The sequence continues at coordinate 7,219 of NZ_MVHC01000052.1, read as the reverse complement.
TGACCCGATCAGAAAGGGCAATCAGTGGCCGAGAACCTCTTTCTTGTGCTCACCAACCCCGTGCCGGGGCCAAGACGAGGCCTTCAACGAGTGGTACGACACCCAGCATGTGACGGAGGTTCTCGACGTGCCGGGCGTGGTTGCGGCGCAGCGCTACGAGCTCTCCGAGGTCACGGTGCCCGAGGACGAGGATCTGCCGGCGGTGTTGCCACCGCCGAGCCACCGCTACCTGGTGATCTACGAACTGGACCGCGACCCTGACACGGTGATGGCGGAATTCCTCAAACGTGTGATGACGGGCAAGTTGTCGTTGCACGAAACGCTGGACCCCACCACCGTCTCGCTGACGGGCTGGAAGCCCCGCGGCCCACGCCGAGTGGCTGAACAGTAGTGGGCGACCTACTGACCGTCATGCACGCTCAGCGTGCCTGTCGGCGCTTCGACCCCGACGCTGACGTCCCCGACGCTGACGTCGAGCAGATCTTGCAGGCAGCGGTGCACGCCCCCAGTGCCGAGAACACCCAGCCCTGGGTGTTCGTGGTGGTCCGTGACCCGAACACGCGCCTGCTGCTCGCCGAGTGGTGGACCGAGACGTGGAACGCCGGCGGCGGCGACTTCATCCGCCAAAGCCTCGACGATAAGGCGCTGATCGCCGACCTGGAATATGGCTTCAACAGAGGGGGATTCGCGGCGGCGCCTGTCGTCATCGCGGTCTGCGCCGACACCGAACGCGTCGCCGAGATCTATGCTCCGTCATCGATCTATCCGGCGGTGCAGAACCTTCTGCTGGCCGCGGCCGACCTGGGCTATGGCTCTTGCCTGACGACCGGCCTGACGACATTCGGCGTCGACCGCGTCCGCGAACAGCTGGCATTACCAGATACCCTGCTCCCGATGGCAGCCGTCTACCTGGGCACACCCGCCAGGCAGCTGTCAGCGCCCCGCCGCCGGCCCGCGTCCTCGGTGACATTCCGGGAGCGGTACGGCAACACCTGGTGACAATCTGATGAGAATGGAGTACTCCCCGTGTCTTTGGCGATAACGGAAGATCATCGTGCGCTGGCCGAGGTGGCTAGGGCGATGGTGGCGGGCCGCAACGGTGTTGCGAGTGCGCGGCAGATCTTGCTTGACGAGCAGCAAGGTGGGCGGTGGTGGGAGAGCGATGGGTTGTGGAAGGAGATCGTTTCCACCGGCTGGTTGGGGTTGCATGTCGGCGAAGAGTTCGGCGGGCAGGGTTATGGTGTGCCGGAGCTGACTATTGTGCTTGAGCAGCTCGGTCGTGCGGCTATTGGTGGGCCTTTTCTTCCGACCGTTGTGGCTTCTGCGGTGATTGCCGAAGTTGGCACTGATGAACAGCGGAAGCGTTGGCTGCCGCGGTTGGTGTTGGGTGACATTGTCGCGGGTGTCGGGTCGGAAAGTGAGGCCCGACTGGCGGATTCGATCGTCAGTGCCGGTGCGGTCGCGACGATCGGTGAGTTGAGTGCCGATGTGTTCTTGTTGCCGGTGGGTGATGATCTGGTGTTGGTGGAAGCGGGCGATTCGGTCCGGGCGACACGCACCCACTCGGTGGATCAGTTGATGCGGCCGGTCACTGTCCTTGAGTTGTCTGAGGTGCCGGTTGCCGAGGTGTTCACCGGTGCTGCGTCGGTCGCTGGGCGGATTGTGCGGTTGCTGGCTGCTGCCGAAGCGGTCGGCGGGCTTAGCGCGTGCACCGAGCAGGCGACCGCGTATGCCGCTACCCGGGAGCAGTTTGGTAGGCCCATCGGTTCGTTCCAATCAGTCAAGCACCACTGTGCGAACATGCTCGTCGATACCGAGCTTGCCGTCGCGGCGACTTGGGATGCTGCCCGTGCCACGGGTGCGGAAGCCGACCTTGGGGCGGCGATGGCCGCGGGGCATGCGCTGGCCGCGTATCAGCGGGTGGCGCTGCAGAACGTGCAGGTGCACGGTGGAATCGGCTACACGTGGGAGCACGACGCGCACCTTTATGTCAGACGAGCAACTGTGCTGCTGGCTTTTACCGGCGGTCAGGATGGGCTCCGAGACGAGGTTGTTGGGCTCCATGAGCAAGGGGTGCGGCGCGGTCACGCCGTTGAGCTACCCGAGGGTGCAGAGCAGTACCGCCAGGCGGCGCTGAACTTCCGTGCCGAATTGGAGTCCACCGACGTCGGTGGTCGCCAGAAGCTTTGGGCCCGTAGTGGTTATCTGCAACCGCACTGGCCGGCGCCGTATGGTCGGGCCGCTGACAGTGTTGAGCAGCTGGTCATCGAGGATGCTCTGAGTGGTCTGGACAAGCCCAGCCTCGGGCTCGGGGAATGGGTGATACCGACGCTGCTGCAACACGGCAGCGCCGACCAGGTGGAGCGGTTGCTGTGGCCCAGCTTGGAAGGCGAGTTGCGTTGGTGTCAGCTGTTCAGTGAGCCTGGTGCCGGTTCGGATGCGGCGGCGGTGGCCACTAAGGCCAAGCGCGTCGATGGCGGCTGGGTGATCACCGGCCAGAAGGTGTGGACTAGCGATGCGGTGAACTGCCAGCGCGGTTTGGCCACCGTGCGTACCGACCCGAACGTGCCTAAGCACAAGGGCATCACGGCGATGATCATCGACCTTGCCGACCCGGCCGTGCAGATCCGCCCGCTCACCGAGCTGACCGGCGAAACCCTGTTCAACGAAGTGTTCTTCAATGATGCTTTCGTGCCCGACGATGCGGTCGTCGGTGAGGTGAACGCTGGATGGGCGGTCGCGACGGCGGCCTTCGGCAACGAACGGGTGTCCATCGGCGGCGGCTCGGTCACGATGACTGCCGACGCGCTCATCGACTTGCTGTCCCGTCATCGGGCCGGCGACACTGGGCTGGCCCGCGAAGTCGGTGCGCTGCTCATTGAGGCCTACACGCTGGCCGCGATGAACCTGCGGCAGGCCGCGCGCGCGGTTTTCGATGCGGGTCCGGGCATCGAAGGCAACATCGCCAAGCTCTTCGGGGCCGAACACGCCCAGCGCGTCGCCGAGCTAGGATTGCGCATCGCGGGTCCGGCGATCCTGCTGGGTGGTGAGCCGCAGGTGGTGCACGACTACCTGTTCAGTCGGTGCCTGACGATCGCGGGCGGAACCTCAGAGATCGTCAGAAATCTTATTGCCGAACGCATCCTGCGCCTGCCCCGCGATCCGGCGCCCAAGTAGAACGGAGCACGACATGACCTGTGCCGTCGTCGGGATCGGACGCACCACCTACAGCCGCAACTCCGGCCGAACTACCCGAGGAATGGCGGTGGCGGCCTGCCGGGACGCGATCGCCGATGCCGGGCTGACGCCAGGCGATATCGACGGGATCTGCACCTACATGGTCAACGACTCCGAGCAGCCGATTTTCGTCGGGTGGGGGCTCGGTATCGATGAGCTCGCGTGGGCCAACGCCATGTATGGCGGTGGGAACCTGGTGGCTGACCAGATCGCCACTGCTGCAGCGGTGATCGAGGCTGGCATTTGCAAGGCGGTACTTGTCTACCGGTCGCTCAACGGCCGTTCCGGCTACCGCTTGGGGCACGTCGACGGACCGATGCAGGTACCGCATCACGACCAATTCGACACCGCCTCGGGGTTTATGGTGCCGCCACAATGGTTTGCGATGTGGGCCCGCAGGCATCAGCACGAGTACGGTTCGACGTGTGAGGATCTCGGGCAGATCGCGATCACGCAGCGCCGCCACGCCGGGCCTAATGAGCATGCGCTGCGCCGCGAGCCGCTCACCATGGACGACTACCTGGCCGCGCGCTGGATTAACGAACCGTTTCGGGTGCTGGACTGCACGACTGAGGTAGATGGTGCGGTGGCGATCCTGATCACCGGTGAGGACATCGCCCGCAACACCAAGCAGCCCCCGATCTGGTTGGTCGGATCGTCGAACTCTCAGGGCGGCGCAGGCTGGACCGAATGGGATGATCCCACCGAAATGTATTCGCGTACGGCCGGTCCAAAGATCTGGCAGAAGACCGGATTGACACCAGCGGACATGGATGTCGCCTGTATGTATGACTGCTTCACCTACACCGTGATGGCGACCATGGAGGGCTTCGGGTTCTGCGAAAAAGGAGAGGTCGGCAAGTTCTTCTCCACCGGGCGTGCCACCTATGGCGGCGATGTCGTCGTCAATCCGCACGGGGGCCTGCTGTCCGAGGGTTACATCCACGGCCTCAACCACCACTACGAAGCCGCGTTGCAACTGCGCCATGCGGCCGGAGCGCGTCAGGTCGACGACGCCCAGCTCGCGCTGGTCACCGCCGGCGGCGGACCTTTCGGTGGGGCGAACGTCTACAGCAGGGAGAAACCATGACCAATCCAGCGTTGCTACCTCCCATTCCGGTTCCGGACCCAGACACAGTGCCGTACTGGGAGGGGTTGAAAAACGGCAAGCTGATGCTGTGCCGCTGCGACGACACCGGCACGTGGATCCACCCACCGCTGGAACGTAGCCGGGTCACCGGTGGTCCCGTTCATTTCGAGGAAGTCAGCGGCAAGGGCACGATCTTCAGTTACATCGTGGTCCGCCAAGCCCTCGTTCCGGGCCGGACACCACCGTACGTCGTCGGTCTTGTCGAATTGGCCGAGCAGCCCGGCCTGCGGATCAACGCCGTCATCGATGCCGACCCGGCCGACGTGCGCATCGGCCAGCAAGTCGAACTGCGCATCGCCGATCTCGGCGAGAGTGGTTACCGTATCCCCGAATTCGTCATCACATAGCCAGCACAGGGAGCAACACATGGGAAAAATGGACGGACGCGTCGCCTTCATCACCGGAGCGGGCAAGGGTCAGGGGCGTTCCCACGCTGTCCGACTGGCCGAAGAGGGCGCCGACATTGTCGGTGTTGACATCTGCCGCCAACTCGACGGCGTCTTGTATTCGATGGCCACCCCGGAAGACCTCGAGGAGACCGCGAACCTGGTAGAGAAGACCGGTCGGCGGATGATCGCCTGCCACGCTGACGTCCGCGACCGCAAAGCCCTACAGGCCGCGTTCGACCAAGGCGTCGCCGAGTTCGGCTACATCGACACGGTGGTGGCCAATGCCGGCATCCTGCTGAACCGTGTCGACGAGCCCGATCCCGAGGCGGCCTGGGATCTCGGCATCGGTGTCATGCTCACCGGTGTCTGGAACACCCTGCAGATCGCGAGCGCCCACATGACGGAGTCCGACCGGGGCGGTGCCATCGTCGCCACCAGTTCCATGGCCGGTCTGAAAGCACTTACCGACGGCAGCGGTGGCGCTGATGCCTACGCCGCGGCGAAGATCGGCGTCACCGGTCTTGTGCGTGCCTACGCGCAGCGCTTGGCCGCCAAGAACATCCGGGTCATGGCGATCGCACCGACCGGTGTCAACACCTCCATGATTGTGGAGAACCCGGCACTGTTCGAGGTGATCGCCCAGCACGAACATCTCGTCAAAGCGATGACGAATGCCCTGCCCGTCACCATCATCGAACCCGCTGATGTGTCCGAGACGGTGCTGTTCCTGGTTTCGGACAGTGGCCGGTATTACACCGGAACCACGCTGATGCTCGACGCCGGCATGAATATGACCTAGTTGTACCGACCACGGACGTTCGGTACGGCGTGGCGGGGTGCCCTGCGTGTCAGGGTGAGTTGAGTCCAACGGTTCATAGCAAGTCCGCCTGCAGGGCGAGATACGGATCAACTCGACGATGACGATTTCCAGCCTGGCGGTAGCCGGGGAGAATGCGCACATGGATTCAACCCATCCACGCGGTGGCGGCCCTCGACGGCGCCGTTCGTTCAGCCCGGCCGACAAGCTGGCCCACCTGGCCGCCTACGAGCAGGCCTGCGCCACGAACGATGGCGGTGCCTTCCTGCGCCGGGAGGGCCTGTACTCCTCGCAGATCAGCGAGTGGCGCAAACAACGCGACGCCGGGGTGCTCGAGGGCAAACCGGTCGGCAGCCCGGTCGGCAAGCTCACACCCGAGCAGGCCGAGATCGCCCGGCTCAAGCGGGAACTCGACAAGACGAACAAGCGGTTGGCTACCACCGAGGTCGCCTTGGAGATCATGGGAAAAGCGCATGCGCTCTTGGAAAGTCTCTCCGAGAGCGCGGAGCAGCCCGACAAGCCGACCAAGCGCTGATGGACGCCTGGAATGAGCTGCGCCAACACCGGATCACCACCCGCTCCGCGGCGGCGTTGACCGGCATGCACCGCTCGACTGCGGTGCGTCGCGCCAAGCCGAAGCCGGCACCAGCGCAGCCGGCGGTCCGAGTACCGGTCAACAAGCTCACCGCCGCCGAATGCGCCCGGGTCCTTGCAGAACTCAACAGTGCCCGCTTCGTCGACGCCGCCCCGGTGCAGGTGTGGGCCGCCCTGCTCGACGAAGAGACCTATTTGTGCTCGATCTCCACGATGTATCGCCTGCTCAACGCGAACAAGCAGGTCAAGGAGCGTCGCCGGCTGGCGCGGCACCGCAAGACGGTCTGCCCGGAACTGGTCGCTACCGCACCCCGGCAGGTGTATTCGTGGGACATCACCAAACTGGCTGGCCCGGCCAAGGGCATCTACTACGACGCCTACGTGATGATCGACATCTACTCGCGCTACATCGTCGGGGTGCACGTGCATGCCCGTGAATGCGGGGTGCTGGCCAAGGAGATGATGGAGCAGATCTTCGGCACCTACGGCATCCCGCACGTTGTGCACGCCGACCGGGGCACCTCGATGACCAGCAATACCGTCGCCGGCCTGCTCGCAGACCTCGGTGTTACCCGATCGCATTCACGGCCGAAGGTCTCCAACGACAACCCCTACAGTGAATCCTGGTTCAAGACACTCAAATACGCGTCGATGTTCCCCGAGCGCTTCGAATCCATCCACCACGCCAGGTATTTCATGGATGACTTCGTGGACTGGTACAACCACCAGCACCGGCACAGCGGCATCGGCCTGCACACTCCCGCCGACGTCTTCTACGGCCTGGCGGCCGCCAAAGACACCCAGCGCCGCGCCGTACTCGCAGAGGCCAGAGCGCGCCACCCGCACCGTTTCGGCGCCGATCACGCACCCAAGGTCATCGACCTACCCGAGGCCGCCGCGATCAACCCACCCAAACCAGCCGAACAGGAGAACCAAACAGCAGCCGCCTAACACCTGAGCCGTCCCGGTAAGTCCGGAGACTCCCGATCTTGGGAGGATTCGAGTTATGGGACGTGCAAGCAGGTATCCCGC
>NZ_MVHC01000051.1 GCF_002086455.1 Mycolicibacter algericus DSM 45454 | reverse complement strand
AAAAAGATCTGGTCGACCAACCCGTTGGAGCGTCTCAACCGCGAGATCAAGCGCCGAACCGACGTCGTCGGGGTCTTTCCGAATCCGGCCGCACTATTGCGGCTGGCCGGCTCGGTGCTCGTCGAAGCCCACGACGAATGGCAAGTCGCCGACAAACGCTATCTTTCCGAAGCCACCCTGGCCCTGCTCAAAACCAACGACCCGGGCACCAAACCCACCGAAAGCGTTGCCCCCACAGCGGCTCTCACGGCATAGTGAACACTCACAGAGCCTCACGCGGAAACGCCGACGCTACTTACACCACGCCATGGGACGCGACCGGAACGGAGAACGCCGACGCGCCATATCTTCATCGACGAAACCAAAGAAGGCGGCTACATCGTCGTGGCCAGCGCCCACCTCGCCGCCGACGTGGATTCGCTGCGCAAGATGCTGCGGAGCGCACTCGCGTGGTGTTGGGCTCGAGGTGGACGATTGCGGGATCGCATCGAACCGGCCATCGTCGAAGTGCGGACGGTCTGAATGACTCCACAGATAGCGCGAAACCCGGCCCGCCCACCGTCCGGAAGGCTGCCGGGTTCACTTCCCGAAGCTAGTGCCTCAGGCTCCCAAAATGATAGCTCAAGCAATCGTGTTAGCGTCACCGCTAACGGTTGATCTGACCTCACTCCGCACGAAGCGTTGCGTCCTCGTCGCCGCGGCTGCAGATGATGCCGGTCCCGTCGCCCCAACCGGTGCTGTCACCGCCGCTGGCGCCGGGAGTGGTGCCGCTGCCGCACCATCCGGCCCCCGGCTTCGCCGGGAGTTCGGCTACGCCCCGCGAACCAGATGATGTCGATGTGTAGGTATCACTTCACTTGATCAGACCGGCAGCCGGCGGATTCGTATTGTCTTCTCGCCGAGCACGACGACGGCCCCATCTTCTAGGTCGTCCTTCGCTACGGGAAGGTTGTCGATGAGCAGGCTGGCTTGTTCGGCCGCTCGTCGACCGACTGTACGGCGTATCAGGACAACGGATGGCTCTGTAGCGCCTGACCGGGCCAGCAAGGTACCAAAGTCCGTATCAGCACTGATCAACACGCGATTTTCGTCTGCAGCCAACGTGAGGACCACTTCGTCGGCCGCACTTGCCAACCCACGATCACGGACATGGACAACGTCGTGGCCGGCCTCGGTGAGAAAACTGGATAGCACCGGCGAAAGATTCTCGTCCAGTAACAGCCTCATGCAGTCGGACGTAGCGGCAGCTCACGCTCCCGCACTGCCTCGGCCGCGTAGCGCAGAGCCTCGGCAACATCTTCTTCCTCAAGATCGGGAAGCTCGGCAAGAATCTCAGGCGGCGTCATCTGATCAGCAACCATCGCGACCACGGTCGCCACCGGGATACGCAAACCCCGGATACACGGCATGCCCCCCATCACGTCCGGATCGATGGTTACGCGGCTGAATCGCATGCCCATAAGATTAGACGCTCGCGGCTCGCCATGTCGCCAGGTTGCAGCGGGCTCGTGGCCCCACCCATATGGGTGACCGCTGCTCACCGGCCCGCCGCCCGACGGCTAACGCCGCCGGTCGCCCCTGGTGTTGCAGGTGCGCCGCGATCGCCCTGGATGTCCGGGTCCTGATACGTGAGCTGGATACGGCCGCCGCCGTTGAGCACCCGATGGCCGATCGCCGACAGCTGGTGCTCGTCGTTGAGCAGCTGGTTCATCGCCGCGTCGAAGCGCAGCACGGCATCCAAGTTGTGTTGCCATGCGTGACATTCGGCGAGGTCCAACCCCGGTAAGTCACTCCCCGTCCGCCGACGGATCGCGGCGCTGCACGCCGTTATGTTAAGCGCTGTAGCTGAGGACTTCTCAGCGTTGCTCGGTGTTATCCGACCGGATAGTAGCGTGTGCGTCATGCGTGCCGTGGTCGCCGAGTCCGCCGAGCAACTGTCCTGGCAAGAAGTCCCCGACATCGAACCCGGCGCCGGTGAGGTGCTGATCCGGGTCGCCGCGGCCGGGGTGAACCGGGCCGACCTGCTGCAGGCCAAGGGCGTGTATCCGCCTCCGCCGGGCGCCAGCGACACCATCGGACTGGAGGTGTCCGGTGTGATTGCCGCGGTCGGCGACGAGATGACGGATTGGACTGTCGGGCGACAGGTTTGCGCACTGCTCGCCGGCGGCGGCTACGCCGAGTACGTCGCGGTGCCGGCACCACAGGTGCTGCCGATTCCCAACGGCGTGGACCTGGTCGACGCCGCCGGCCTGCCGGAGGTGGCCTGCACGGTCTGGTCGAACCTGGTGCAGACGGCGGGTTTGTCCGAGGGCCAGCAGCTGCTGGTGCACGGCGGTGCGAGCGGGGTCGGCAGCCACGCCATTCAGGTGGCCCGACAGCTCGGGGCGTGGGTGGCCGTCACCGCCGGCTCGGCGGCCAAGCTGGCGCTCTGCCGTGAGCTGGGCGCCGAGGTCACCATCAACTATCACGACGAGGACTTCGTCGCCCGAATCCGGGAGGCCGGCGGGGCTGATGTGATCCTGGACATCATGGGAGCGGCCTATCTGGACCGCAATATCGACGCGCTGGCCAACGATGGGCGGCTGATCATCATCGGGATGCAGGGTGGGGTCAAGGGCGAGCTCAACATCGGCAAGCTGATCGGCAAACGCGCCGGGGTGATCGGCACCGCGCTGCGCGGCCGGCCGGTGGAGGGCCCGCACGGCAAGGGCGCCGTCGTGGCAGCCGTGACCGAGAAGGTGTGGCCGATGCTGGCCGACGGCCGCATCAAGCCGGTAATCGGCGCGCGGTTGCCTATCGAACAGGCCGCCGAAGCACATCGGCTGCTGGCCTCGGGTGAGGTGACCGGCAAGATCGTCCTGACGGTGTAAGTGCGCACACCGGGGCAAGCCAGCGGCCGTGTAGGTGCGCACGAGGCGGAGCGTCGGCCACCCAGCGTGTATAGATGAGATACATGCCAGCGCGGAACCCGGTCGTTGCGAAACACACCGAAGATGTGCTGGCCGAGCTCGGTCGCGAGCTTCGCAGCCGGCGGCTCGCCCTCGGCGTCAGCGCCGTGACCACCGCCGATGCAGCCGGGATATCGCGAGTTACGTTGCACCGCATCGAGGCCGGAGCGCCCGCAGTGACGATCGGCGGCTATCTGAACGTGGCCGCGGCCCTGGGCCCGCGGCTGAGACTCGATGAGTCGCACGGCCCGGGCCGGCAACCGGCGCAGCAAGCAGGGCCTGCGCACGTAACGGCGCAGACGACGGTTCGGGTGGGGGACTTCGCGCAACTGCGGGCGATTGCCGGGCAACTACGACCCGAGACCGAACTCACCGACATCGAGGCACTGCAACTGTACGAACGCAATTGGCGCCATGTGGACCAAGCCGCGATGAGCGACGAAGAACGCGTCTTCGTCCAGCAACTGGCGGACACCCACAGTGCAGGGATACTTCTTGTTTGAGCGCGCACATCATGTTCGGGTTGCCGGCGTCCTCGACGCGCTCGACGCCGAACTCCTGGCGCCGTCGAATTGTTACTTCGGCGGCGGCACCGCGATCGCGCTGCGCTACGGCGAGTACCGCGAATCGGTGGACGTCGATTTTCTCGTCTCCGATAGTTCCGGATACAGCTCCATCCGGGAGAGCGTCCGCCGGCCAGAAGGATTCAACGCGCTGACCAGTCGGCCGATCGCTGTGCTCCGGCCGGTCGTGACTGATCAGTACGGCATCCGAACTTTGCTCGACGTTGACGGCCAACCGATCAGGTTCGAGATCATTTTCGAGGGCCGAATCAGCCTGCAGCCGCCGGGTCGCAGGTAGTCGACAGGGACCACCCGCACCGCCTCGATGACTGCATGCTCGCGCTGCAGATGTACGACACTCCCAAGGCCGTCCTGTGGGACCGCATCAAGCGGCTGCGCCGGTAGCCGCCTCAGCGCCTCGCGGTCGCAGTATCGACGCGCTGGACAACGACGACCGGTTGGTCGTGCTCGGGACACAGGGCGGCGGCGAGCGTGCGGGGACTGTCAGTTTGTGCGGCGTGTCGGCGTACAGACCCGCACGCTCGCGGGCCGACGTAGCATCATTTGTGAACCCAATAGCGACGGCGCTGCCGTCAACGGACTTCCAGGAGGCATGTGCAATGGCGACCGAAACCACGTCGGCTACAACGGATTCGGGTGCGCCATGAGTACACGCATGCCGCGGCAACGGGTTGACGTGAGTGACGAGATTCTCGCTGTTCCGCCGCCGCCGCTGCCGATACTGGCCGAGCCGTACAGCATTCGTTTCGCGGACCAGCCCGGCGACGCCGCAATGATCTCCGAGTGGATGAACCGGCCGCACCTCGCAGCAACCTGGGACTACGCGTATCCGGCCGATCAGTGGCAGCGCCACCTGGATGCCCAGTTCTCGGGCGGCTACTCGCGCCCCTACGTCTACAACGTCCATGGCGAGCCGCTCGGTTACATGGAGCTGTTCCGGGTCGCACAGGACGACCTCGCCACCGTTTACAACGCCCTTCCCTACGATGTGGGCTTGCACGGCGCCATGGCCGACCCCGACATGGTCGAAAAGGGGCACGGGAAGAATATCTTCGGCCCCTTGGTCTCCAGCATTTTCGAGGCCGAACCGCAGTGCCGACGGATCATCGGGGATGCCCATGCCGCCGGCTCGCATGGGCGCCGGTTCTGGGAGCGACGAGGCGGGGTGTTCCTCGGGGAGCACTACATAGCCAAGTGGGATCAACGGATCGCACTGTTCGCCTGGCCGAGAACCCCGGAGGACATTCCGACAGCGCGAAGTTAGCCGTAACGCGGAAAGGGCGGTGACGGATCATCCGTCACCGCCCCTTTCGTTTAGTGCCGTCACCGAGCGTGCGCAGAACCGGGAATCTCCCCGGCGTGTCGACCGGGGACGCGCGCGCTCGCGCGAGAGAACGAGACGCGCGCGCTCGCGCGAGAGAACGAGACGCACACGCTCGCGCGAGCCAAGGGGTCGCTCGCGCGAGCGAAGCGTGCGCGGGTCCCTACGGGGCCGGGGCGCCCGTACCGCCCTTACCACCGGCGCCGCCGACACCAGCGGGGCCTTTACCAGCGCCGGCTGGGGTCCCGGCGACACCGGAAGTGCCCCCCGAACCGGCCGTGCCGTTACCATTCGCACCGCCCTGGCCGCCGTCGCCGCCGTTGCCGCCGCCGCCAGCCCAGTTGGACTTACTAGGTCGGGAGGCACCGTTGACGCCCTTGCCGCCATCGCCGCCCTGGCCACCAGCACCGCCCTGCGCGGTGGTGCCATCGGCGTTGGCACCGCCCTGGCCGCCGGTGCCACCGACACCGCCGTTGCCGCCGCTGCCGCCCCTGCCGCCGCCCCCGGTGCCCTGACCGACGAGGCCGTTGTAGCCGGCACCGCCGGCACCACCTTGGCCACCGGTACCTGCCTTACCGCCCGTACCACCCTGGCCGCCTTCACCGGCGTCACCGTGTGCACCGGCCTGACCGTCGCCCAGCGCGACACCGCCGGCGCCGCCCAGACCGGCGGCGCCGCCGGTACCGCCGTCGCCGCCCTGGCCGCCTTCGCCGCCGGTACCACCGGTACGCCCGGGCAAGCCGAGGCCGCCGGCACCACCGGCGCCGCCGGTACCACCGTTGCCGCCGGTGCCGCCACCGCCGCCGATGCCGCCGTTGCCGCCGAGGCCGCCCTCACCGCCGTCACCGGAGATGGTGCCGCCGGCACCGCCGGTGCCACCGAAACCGCCCGCTCCACCGGTGAACCCGGTGGCGCCCTTGGCGCCGTCGCCGCCGGTCCCACCGGCCATGGCATTGCCGTTCGGGTCCTTGGGCATATTGCCCGTAGCGCCGTTCGCGGCCACCGAGGTGTTGTTGCCGGCGTTGCCACCGTCACCGGCGGTGCCGCCGGTACCGCCGGTGCCGTGCTGGCCGGCCGAACCACCGTTGCCGCCGTTGCCGCCGGCCGCGCCGGCGCCGTTCGCAGCGCTGGTTCCGTTGGTGCCGTTGGCGCCGGTACCACCGTGACCGCCGGTACCGCCGTTGCCGAACTCGCCGGTGGCGTTACCGCCGGTGCCGCCGTGGCCGCCGGCCTGCGCCAGGCCGCTGCCCAACGTCACGCCGTTGCCGCCGTTGCCGCCGGTACCACCGACGGCGACCGCGCCGCCTTCGCCGTCGGCGCCACTATCGGCCTGGGTCTCGCCGTCGCCGCCGAGACCACCGGCGCCCGCCGCACCGCCCGCACCGGCGGTGCTGCTGCTGTTGCCGCCCGCGCCGCCGGTGCCGGCAACGGCGTTGGTTCCGCCGCCCGCGCCGTTACCACCGGTGCCGCCCACGCCGGCGTTGCCGCCCGCGCCGCCGTCGCCACCCACAGCGCCGTCACCGTCGGCACCGTTGGTTCCGTCGTTCGCGACACCGCCGGCACCACCGTTACCGCCGGCACCACCGGCGCCACCGGCCCCGGCCGCGCCGGTCGCGTCACCACCGACACCACCGTTGCCACCCGAATTGGCTGCGGCGTGGGTGCCTGCGGTGCCGTTGGCGGCGTTGCCGCCGTCCCCACCGTCGCCACCGATACCACCGTGGCCACCGTCGCCACCGTCGCCGGAAATGCTGCCGCCAGCGCCACCCTGGCCGCCGTTGCCGCCGGCCGTGCCCGCTCCGCCGTCGGTGCCATCGACACCGACGGTGGTTCCGGCCAAACCGGCCGCGCCGGCACCACCGTCACCGCCGTCGCCGCCGCGTCCAACGGTTCCGGCCGCACCACCGGCACCGCCATTACCACCGGCCTGACCGAGCGCGGCATTACCGCCCGCTCCGCCGTCACCGCCGTTGCCACCGAGGATCAGGCCGTCCTGGCCGTCGGCAGCAGCAACGCCGTCGCCGCCGAGACCACCGGCCCCGCCGGCGCCCGCCGTACCGGCTATGCCGCCTTGACCGCCGTTGCCGCCGGTCCCGGCGCTGGCGTTGCCGCCGCCCCCGGCCCCGGCGCCGCCGTTACCGCCGTTGGCGCCGTCGCCGGTGTTACCACCGGCACCGCCTTGTCCACCGGCCCCGGTTGCACCGACGCTGCCGTTGTAGGCCTCACCGCCGGCACCGCCAGCACCGCCGTTACCGCCGGCACCGCCGTCACCGTTGCGGCTGGTCGCGTCGCCGCCGTTGCCACCGTTGTCGCCGCTGCCTGCTGCCGCATCAGCTCCGGTCGCACCGTTTACGCCGGCACCGCCCACGCCGCCCGCTCCGCCGACTCCGCCTGCTCCGCCGACACCGCCGTCGCCCGCCTCGGTGCCACCGGTACCACCCTGGCCGCCGCTACCGCCGTTGCCGCCAGCCGTACCGGCCGTGCCGTCGCCATTGCTGTCAGTGCTGCCGTCGACACCGGTCGAGCCGACGCCGCCGTTGCCACCAGCACCACCGGTACCGATCACGCCCGCGTTGCCGCCCTTGCCGCCGGAACCGCCGTCTTGCGCGGAACCATCCAACAAGGTCTGTCCGGCGCCACCGTTACCGCCGGCGCCACCGTCGCCACCGGAACCGTCGGTACCGCCCTGACCGGTAGCGGCCTGACCGTCTTGGCCAACACCGCCGGCGCCACCGGCACCACCGAGGTCACGGTTACCGCCGTCGCCACCGGTACCACCGTTACCGGCAGCGGCCCCAAGGCCGCCGTCGCCGCCGTGGCCGCCCGCGCCACCGTTACCGGCAGCGCCGGCGTTACCGCCCGCGCCACCGACGCCGCCGACATCGTTGGCGGCATCGCCACCGAGACCGCCGGCGCCACCAGCGGCCGCGTTGCCTCCCAGGCCGCCGTTACCACCAGTGCTTCCCGCGGCACCCAAGACGCCGTCGCCACCGTTGCCGCCGCTACCGCCGGTGCCCCCGGCACCGCCGACACCACCAGCGCCCGAGATGGTGCCGCCGCTACCACCGTTGCCGCCGTGGCCACCGATTCCACCATTGCCGCCGGCGGTGCCGTTGCCGTCGATGTCGGTGATACCGGCCACGCCGCTACCACCGTCGCCGCCGGCACCACCAGCGCCACCGGTACCGATCGCGCCGGCCGCACCGCCGTTGCCGCCATAGCCGCCGGCCTGGCCGGTCACACCGTCGGCCAGCAGCCCACCGCTGCCACCGTTGCCGCCGGCGCCACCATCGCCGCCGCCACCGTCGCCGCCGGCCACACCGTCGGCCCGGTAGGTGACACCGTCACCGTTCAAGCCGCCCTGGCCGGCAGCGCCCCCGGTGGAGCGATCGCCACCGGCGCCACCATTGCCGCCGTGCCCGGCGGTGTCGGCGGTGCCGCCACCGGCGCCGTGACCACCGCGGCCGCCGTCACCCGCAGCGCCGGCCGCACCACCGTTGCCACCGAGGCCGCCGGCGCCGTCGAGGCCCGCGGTGCCGTTGGTCGCGCTGCCGCCCTGGCCGCCGTTACCGCCGTTACCACCGTTACCACCGGCGCCGGCGTTACCACCGTCGGTGCCGTCGCCACCATTGCCGCCACTACCGGCTGCCGCGTCGGCGCCCGCAATACCGGCCACACCGGCACCGCCGGTGCCGCCGTTACCACCCGCGCCGCCGACGCCGCCCAGGCCGCCGTTGCCGGAGATCGAACCGCCCTTGCCGCCGCTGCCCGCGTTACCACCGGCCGCACCGTCTCCACCGGTCCCGCCGTTGGCGGTGGCCGTCGATCCGGTTGCCCCGTGGGCACCGGCGCCACCGTTACCACCGGCGCCACCGTGGCCGACCGACCCGGCGTCGCCGCCGTCACCGCCGGCGCCGCCGATCTGCGCTGTGCCATCGGCGAGGAGCACACCGGTGCCGCCCTTGCCGCCCGCGCCGCCGTTGCCGCCGATGGCCGCGGTTCCGGCAGCCCCGCTAGCCGCCTGGGTGGTGTTGCCCGCATTCCAGCCGCCTTCGCCGGCCGTGCCCGCAGTGCCGCGCTCACCACCGTGACCACCGTCACCACCGGAGCCCGCGACGGCGTTGGTGCCGCCACCGCTGCCATCGGCGCCGCGCCCGCCGTTGCCGGCGTTACCGGCGTTACCGGCGTTGCCACCGAGGCCACCGGCTCCTTCCGCGCCGACGTTTCCGTTGACGGCACCGCCGCCGACGCCGCCGTTGCCGCCGACGCCGCCGTTACCGCCGACGCCGCCGTTACCGCCATCCGTTCCGTTGGCACCGGATGCGCCGCTGCCCGATGTGACCGGGGCGCCATTGATGCCGTCGGCGCCGTGGCCGGCGTTACCGCCGGCGCCGCCCGCGCCGCCCAGACCGCCCGCGCCGCCGTCGCCGGAGATCGAGCCGCCCTCGCCGCCCACGCCGCCGACGCCGCCCGCGCCGCCGTTGGTGCCATTGGTGCCGTGACCGTCGATGTCGGTGATCCCGTCATCGCCGGCCGCACCCGCGCCGCCGTTACCGCCGGCACCGCCGGTGCCGACCGATGCGGCGTTACCGCCGCCGCCGCCGGCCCCGCCGGCCTGGGCGGTGTCGGTGCCGGCGATCAGCCCTGCGCCGACACCACCATTGCCGCCGGCACCACCGTCGCTACCGACACCGTCAACACCGGCGCTGCCGGTCGCGCCTTCCGCAGTTCCAGATCCGGGGAGACCGACGAGGCCCGCCAGGCCACCGTCGGCACCATTGCCACCGGTACCGCCCGCGCCCGCGTTGGCAGCTCCGCCGCCGCCGAGACCGGTACCGCCGGCGCCCGCCGTGCCGGCATCGCCGCCGGCCCCGGCGTTACCACCGTCGCCACCCGTGCCGTCGTTGGCTGCACCGCCCTCACCGCCGTTACCGCCCGCGCCGCCGGCTCCGGCGTTACCGCCGTTGCCGCCATCGGTGTCGGCGACCGTCGCGTCGGCGCCCGCGCCGCCGCTACCGCCCTTACCGCCGGCACCACCGTTGCCACCGACGCCACCGTTACCGGCGGTCGAGCCGCCGACGCCGCCGGCACCGCCGTTGCCACCGATACCACCGAGCGCACCGTTTGTGCCGTTGCCATCACCGCCGGTAATGCCGTCCACCGTCGCGCCGATACCACCGGTGCCACCGGCACCACCGTTGCCGAAGGTTGCCGCGTTGCCACCGATGCCACCGTTACCGCCACCCTGGCCGACCTCGGTTCCGGTGATCAGGCCCTCACCCGCGCCACCATTGCCTCCGGCGCCACCGTCGCTGGCGATTCCGTCGAGACCGAGGCTGCCGTCGGCGCCGTCGGTGGTGCCGGTGCCACCGGCCCCGACGTTGCCCATCAGGCCGCCATCGGCGCCGTTACCACCGTTACCGCCGTTGCCGGCGGTGGCGCCGGAGCCGCCGCCGAGGCCCTGGCCGCCCTTGCCGGCGACCCCGCCGTTGCCGCCCCACCCGGCAGTGCCGCCGACACCACCGGTGCCATTGGTGGCCGTACCGCCCTGGCCGCCGTTACCACCGTTACCACCGGCACCGGCGTTGCCGCCGTGACCACCGTCGGTGTCTGCGATCGTGGCGTCCGCACCCGCTCCGCCGGCACCACCCTGGCCGCCGATACCACCGAAGCCGCCGTGGCCGCCGTCGCCGGAGATGGTGCCGCCGGCACCACCCTGGCCGCCGTCGCCGCCGAGGCCGCCTTCGGCACCATGGGTGCCGTTACCGTCGCCGCCGGTGATGCCATCCACCGTCGCACCGGCGCCGCCGGTGCCGCCGAAGCCGCCGTTTCCGACCGCGCCGGCATTGCCGCCGTTACCACCGGTGCCGCCGCCCTGGCCGGTGTTGGTCCCGGCGATCAAACCGTATCCGTCACCGGCGCGACCGCCGTCCGCGCCGTCGGCGTGGGTGCCCGCTGTGCCCTCGGCACCATCAGCACCGTTGGCGGCCGCTTCGACGCCGAGTCCACCGGCCCCGGCGTTGCCGGCCGCGCCACCGACGGCGCCGTCGCCACCGTTGCCGCCATTACCGGCGTTGGTGCCGCCGCCGCCACCACCGCCCTGGCCGCCTACTGCCGCGGTGCCGGCGTCGCCGCCGTTGCCCGCGGCACCACCGGTGCCACCGTTCCCAACGGCTGCCGAGCCGCCGGACCCGCCATTGCCGCCCGCGCCGCCGGCGCCCGCACCGCCACCGTTGCCGCCTGCGCTGTCAAGGAAGGGTGCGTCGTCTGCCGCGCCGCCGTCACCACCGGCACCGCCCTGGCCGCCGGCACCACCGTCGCCACCGTTACCGGAGTTCGTGCCGCCGGCACCGCCCTGGCCGCCGTCACCGCCGGCCGCACCGGACCCACCGGTGGTGCCGTCGATACCGACGGTGGTCCCGTCGACACCCGAAGCGCCGCTACCGCCGGCACCACCGACGCCACCGTCGCCGTCGCTGCCCGCCGCGCCACCGTTACCACCGGTTCCGCCGGCCTGAGCGATGTCGCCGGCAAGCAACTCACCGTCGCCGCCGCGGCCACCCGCGCCGCCGTGGCCACCGCCCCCCTCGGCTCCGGTCGCGCCCTGGTCAGCCTGCGTGGTGTTGTCTGCGTTCCAGCCACCGGCACCACCGGCGCCGGCCGTGCCGCGGTTACCACCGTTGCCGCCCTGGCCGCCGGATCCGGCGGTGGCGTTGTTGCCGCCGCCCGCGCCATGACCGCCGCGGCCACCGTTGCCGGCACTGCCGGCCGCACCGCCGGTGCCGCCCTGGCCGCCCTCGCCTTGCGCCCCGGCCTCACCCGCGGTGGCGGTACCACCGGCACCGCCCTGGCCACCGACGCCACCGGCGCCACCGTCACCGCCGTCACCACCATCGATACCGGTGGTGCCGCTGCCGCCGCTGCCCGCGACGGCGTCGAGTCCCGCCTGACCGTCAAAGCCTGTTCCACCGGTGCCGCCGGTGCCGCCTACGCCGCCGGCGCCACCGTTGCCGCCGTTGCCCGAGAGGGTGCCACCGGCACCACCGGTACCACCGGCGCCTCCGGCGCCACCGGTGCCGCCCGTCGTCCCGTCACCACTGATGTTTGTCGTGCCGCCGACACCGGTCGCACCCTGCCCGCCGGTACCGCCGTTACCGCCGTTACCGACCGCGCCGGCGTCACCGCCGTCGCCGCCGACACCACCGGCCTGCACCGTGCCGTCACCGAGCACCTCACCGTGCCCACCGGTACCACCGTTGCCACCGTTACCGCCGGCGCCATCAGCACCGGCCTGGCCCGACGCGGCCTGCGATCCGCCACTGGAGCCACCGGCACCGGCAGCACCACCGGTACCGCCCACGCCATCAGAGCTACCGCCCTTGCCGCCGGCACCGGCCGCGGCCGCGGTGCCACCACCGGCACCGGCACCACCATCGCCACCGTTGCCCGCCGCACCGCCGGCGCCACCGTCACCACCGAGACCACCAATACCGTGCGCACCGGCGTTGCCGTGCACCGAAGCGCCACCGGCACCACCATCGCCACCGACACCACCGGCACCTCCGGCACCACCATTGCTGGTCGCGTCACCACCATTGCCACCGTCGTCACCACTACCGGCAACAGCATCGGCACCCGCCGCACCATCAGCTCCGGCACCGCCAGCACCACCAGCGGCACCAGCGCCACCGTTACCGCCATTACCGCCATTGCCGGCGTCCGAGCCACCCGCGCCACCGGCGCCACCGACACCACCCGCGCCGCCGGCCAAGCCTGCGATGCCATCACCGGTGATCGCATCGGTCGAGCCATCCGTACCCGCTGCGCCGTCACCGCCGTTGCCGCCGGCGCCACCATTACCCAGGTTTCCAGCATCACCACCACGCCCACCAGCACCACCAGA
>NZ_MVHC01000050.1 GCF_002086455.1 Mycolicibacter algericus DSM 45454 | reverse complement strand
TGGGCCCCCCCCCCGGGGGCCACCGCCCCCCCCCCACCGCGCCCCGGGGCGCCAACGTGTAAAAACCCCCCCCCCCCGGGGGGGGGGGGGGGGGGGGGGCCCCCCCCCCCCCCCGCCCCGACACTCAAGACCATCTCGGGAATGGTCTGCCAGCGCGGCACCGCTAAACGGTGACGAGCCGACCGAGGTTACCGCCCATGATCTTGGCCTGGTCCTCGACGGAGAGGTGCGACAGCGCCGTCACGTAGTGCGTCGGCTCAGCCAGGCCCTCCGGGTGCGGCCAGTCGGAACCGTAGAGCACCTGCTCCACCCCGATCAGGTTGATCAGATCGTCGATGCCCTCTTCGTAGAACGGGCTGACGTAGATGCGGTTCTTGATCTCCTCCATCGGGTTGCCCAGGAAGGCTTCCGGCGCCTTCTTGTACACCTCCGACATGGAGTCCAGCAGCGGGAACATCCACTTGGAGCCGGCCTCCACGATGCCCACTTTGAGCTTCGGGTGGCGGAACAGCGCACCGTGGATCACCCAGGAGCCCACCGCATCCTGGATCGGACGCCATTCGTTCAGAATGTTCATCGCATTGGTCTGGAAGGGCAGCATCTCCTGTACCGTGCCGTCCCACTCCGACGTGTAGCGCGCGTAGCCGCTGTCGCTGGAGTGCATGCCGACGAACACGTCATGGTGCACGCAACGCTCCCAGAACGGGTCGAACTCGGGCAGCGCAAACGACCGCGGGCCGCGGAAACCGGGGACCGGAGCCGGGCGGATCAAGATGGCGCGGGCACCACGCTTGACGCACCACTCGAGCTCCTCGATCGCCTTCTCGACGATGGGCAAGGTGATCACCGGGGTGGTGAAGATGCGGTTCTTGTAGTTGAAGCCCCACACTTCGTCCAGCCACTGGTTGAGCGAGTGGATGATGACGTGGATGGCGACCGGGTTATCACGCAGCCGCTCCTCGATGAGGCTGGCCAGCGTGGGGAACATCAGCGAACGGTCGACGCCCAGTTCGTCCATCAGTGCCAGGCGCGGAGCCGGCTCGAAGAACGCCGGGATCGACTTCATCGGCTCCCCGAACAGTTCACGCTTGCTCTTGCCGTCGGGGTTGCCGAACTTGAAGTACTCCTCCCAGGCGCCCGGCTTGGCGACGTGCGAGAAGGTCGGGTTCGGGATGTAGTTGCTGATGTGGCCGTCGATCGCAATCTTGGTACGCCCGTTGATCTCCACGTACTGGACGATGTCCTTGTACTCCTTGGGCAAGTACTTGGTCAGCGCCTCCGGCGGCTCATAGAGGTGGTTGTCGGCGTCGAACAACGGGAACGGGATCTCGACGCGATGTGACAGTTGACCCATGAAATGCTCCTTTTCGGCTCGTGAGAATCATATTCTCACAATGGTGTCGGTGCAACCTCGCCCGCGAGGTCCTGCCGCACCCGATACTTCTGCACCTTGCCGCTGGCAGTGCGCGGGAAATCCTCGACCACGTGCAGTTCCTCGGGCCACTTCTGCCGCGCCACCCCCAGCTGCTCGAAGTGGGCCCGCAGTTCCGGCATCGTCGGCGTCGCGAAGCCGGGTTTGAGCCGGACCACCGCGGCCGCCCGCTCCCCGAGCCGGGCGTCGGGCGATGCGACCACCACCGCCTCGGCAATGGGCGGCATCGCCAACAGCACCTCTTCGACCTCCACGGCGCTGATGTTCTCGCCGCCGCGGATGATCACATCGGCCTTGCGGTCGGTGATGGTCAGATACCCGTCGGCGTCGAGCACGCCGATGTCGCCGGTGTGGTACCAGCCCTCGGCGTCGAAGGCCGCCTCGGTCAGGGCATCGTCGGTATAGCCCAGGCACAGGTCGGGTCCCCGGCTCAATATCTCCCCGTCAGGGGCCAACCGGATCTCCACGCCGGGTCGCGCGTCGCCGTCGGTGAACAGCCGCTTGTCCTCCGGAGCGCTGGCGGTCGAGCCGGTGATCGACGGGTGCTCGGTGCTGCCGTAGGAGCGGTAGACGTAGATGCCGAGGTCGGCAAGCCGGCGGGTGACCGCCGCGGGCACCGTCGCCCCGCCGAGCCCGACATTGGGGATGTGCTTGAGATGCTCGGTAGCAAAGCCCGGATGATCGAGCAGGCTGGTGACGAAATACGGCGGTCCGCCGCCGATCGACACGCCCTGACTGGTCATCAGCTCGAGCACCTGGGCGGGATCCCAGGTGTCGGCGAGGTCGATCGGAGCGCTCTCCAGCACCGGGATCAAGAAAGCGCCGAGCATCCCGATGAAGTGCCCGACCGGGGTCGCGGTCAGTTGCCGACCGCGATCCTTGGGGTAGTTATCGAGCAGCTGGCGCGTCTCGAAGCACAGCGTCTGGTGACTGTGTATGACGCCCTTGGGGTCTCGGGTGGTGCCGGACGTGAACGCGATGAGCGCCGGTGCGCCGGGGTCGGTGGCCAGGATCCCGGCCATCGGTTCAGCGGCGAGCAGTTCGTCGAAATTCTGTCCCACCACCCCGGTTATCGGCACGTCGCCGGCGAGCTCCGGCCGAAAGCTCATCCGCCCGAACTTCTCGGCGGTGATGAACACCCGGGGCTTGCTGGCGGCCAGGATGTAGCCCAGCTCCTTGGGGCCGTAGAAGTGCACGACCGGCACCACGACCGCCCCCAGGAACGCCGCCGCCCAGAAGGTCGCGGCGGCCTCCATCCAGTTGGGCAGCTGGAACGCCACGACATCGCCGGGCCCGACGCCGCGGGCCCGCAGCCCGGCCGCCAGCCGGCGGGCGGTCAGCTCCACCTCGCCGAAGGTGCCGACCCATGGGCGTACCGCGGAGTGCACCTCGAAGTGGTTGCCGGCCCCGCGGGACAGGCCTTGACCGAGCAGGTCCCCGAGGGTCTCCCGGGTCCACCACCCGTTGGCTTCGTAGCGACGCACCAGATCGTCGGGAATTTTTCGCATGTTCCCCGCGATGTTATTCTCCTGATCCGAGAATGCCAATATCCTCATTGGAGAGTCATGGTTGATGTCGAGCTGGATGAAGGATTGGCGGTCATCACGATCGATCGTCCCCAGGCGCGCAACGCGATCGCCCCGGAGACGATGGATCAGCTCGATCGTGCTCTTGATGCGGTAGCCGCGGCACGAGCACTGGTCATCACCGGCGGCGGCGATCGAGCCTTCGTCTCCGGTGGCGATCTCAAGCAACTCGCCGCCATCCGCACCGAGGAGGACGCGCGGGCCATGGCCTGGCGGATGCGGCTGCTGTGCGACCGCATCGCCGCCTTCCCCGCGCCGGTGATCGCGGCATTGAACGGCCACGCGCTCGGAGGCGGCGCCGAGGTCGCCGTGGCCGCCGATATCCGGATCGCCGCCGCCGACATCAAGATCGCGTTCAATCAGGTGTCACTGGCGATCATGCCGGCTTGGGGCGGGGCCGAGCGCCTGGCGGCCCTGGTCGGGCACAGTCAGGCGCTGCTGCTGGCCGGCACCGGAACCATGCTCGACGCCGCCGCGGCCGAACGGATCGGGCTGGTGAACCGGGTGGTGCCACGGGAGTCGTTCGAGGCCGAATGGCGTGGGCTGGCGCGGTCGCTGGCCAACCGGTCGGCGAGCGAGATCAAACGGGTGCTGGCCGGCGCGTCGGCGGACGAGGCGGTGGCAGCGTTTGCCCGGCTCTGGGTCTCCGACGAGCATTGGGCGGCCGCGGACGCGGTGCAGCAGCAGCGCAACAACCGCTAGCGCGCAGCGGCACTGGCCGGGAGGACCTGTCCGTCGGCGCCGGTGACCGCTTGCGGCTCGCCCTCGAAGCGATGCAACCACCGCTCCACGAACTCGACGGTCTCGGCATGGCCGAGGGTCATGCCCAGCGCCTCGTGTTCGATGATCAGCATCCGCGACGCGCTGGTCATCAACACCGTCAACACCGTCGCCGGAAACTCGCTGCCATCGATGCCATAGCGGGCCAGCAGGCCGGCCACCGCCTCAATCTGTTCGGCGCGCAGCCGCTCGGCATAGCTGGCAATCTCCGACCGCAACGCCGCACGCTCGTTGGCCAGCGCCATGAACTGCATGGTCAGCGCGGTCCACGCCGGGTCGGTGTTGAACCGCCACAGCGCCCACAACGGCTGCGGCGACGCCAGCGCCGCGGCCTGCTCGGCCACTCCTTGATCACCCCGACGGCGGAACATCGCCAGGAAAAGATCATCCATGGTCCGGAAGTAGTAGTGCACGAGTTGGTGCTTGAGACCGGCCCGCTCGGCGACGCGGCGCGAGCTGACGGCGGTATGACCGGCGGTCAACAAGAGTTCCTCGGCGGCATCGAGCAACCGCAACCGGTTCTTCGCGTCCGGAGCCCCAATTCTGCGCTGCCCCTTACCGGATTCGGGCATACCGTCCGCTCCGCGTCATCACATTCCACCTTTACACGTCCGGCGGCCAGCGTAATGCCGCCGCAACCCTTGCTTCCCGGTCCCGCCCATGCTAAGCAGATGCACAGCACATGTCAGCCCATTCAGCAGAGGGGTCCACGTTGACCGACTTCGACACCATCGACTTCTTCACCGATCAGTCCCTGATACCGGACCCTCACCCGTACTTCGACTACCTGCGGGCCCAGAATCCGGTGACCCTGCTGAACGTCTACGGCGTCGTCGCCGTGACCGGTCACGAAGAAGCGAACGAGGTCTACCGCGACTCCGACACCTACTCCAACCTGGTGGCCGTGGGTGGGCCTTTCCCGCCGCTGCCGTTCGAGCCTGAGGGCGACGACATCAGCGAGCAGATCGAGGCGCACCGCCATCAGATGCCGATGGCCGATCACATGGTGACCATGGACCCACCGATGCACACCAAGGCCCGGTCGCTGCTGAATCGGCTGCTGACACCCAAGCGGCTCAAGGAGAACCAGGACTTCATGTGGCAGCTGGCCGACCGCCAGCTCGACTACTTCGCCGAAGGCGGCAAATGCGAATTCCTCTCCGAGTACGCCCGGCCGTTCGCACTGCTGGTGATCGCCGACCTGCTCGGTGTGCCAGAGGAGGACCGGCCGGCGTTCCAGGAGGTACTGGGCGCCCCGCAGCCGGGCGCCCGTATCGGCTCGCTCGATCACGAGGAGTTGGCCCACGACCCGCTGGCGTGGCTGGACGACAAGTTCAGCGGCTACCTGAATGACCGGCGGGAGAATCCACGCGGCGACGTGCTGACCGACCTGGCCACCGCCACCTACGAGGACGGCTCGATCCCCGAGATCTCCGACGTGGTCAAGAGTTCCACGTTCCTGTTCGCCGCCGGACAGGAGACCACCACCAAGCTGCTCAGCGCGGCGCTGCGGTTCCTGGCCGAGGACCCCGGCCTCGTTGCGCAACTGCGCGAAGACCGCAGCAGGATCCCGAACTTCCTCGAAGAGACCCTGCGCATGGAGAGCCCGGTCAAGACCGACCCGCGGCTGGTGCGCAAGACCACGACGTTGGGCGGCGTCGAGCTGAAGGCCGGCACGGTCGTGGTGATGTTCCCCGGCGCGATCAACCGCGACCCCCGCAAGTTCGAGAACCCGCACGAGTTCCGGATCGACCGGCCCAATGTGCGCGAGCACCTGGCGTTCGCCCGCGGCAGTCACACCTGTCCGGGGTCGCCGCTGGCCCGCGCCGAGAGCCGGATCTCGCTGGAACGCATCCTGGACCGCATGACCGACATCCGGCTCGATGAGTCGCAGCACGGACCGGCCGGTGACCGCCGATTCAGTTTCGAACCGACCTTCATCCTGCGCGGCCTGACCGAACTCCACCTGGAATTCACCCCGGTGACGGCTCCCGTCCCCGCCGGCCTCTGACCGCTGTTCTCTACCCACTCAAAGGGGCAACCATGACGGTGACCACCACCGACGAAGCGCGCTACGACCCGTACGACGTCGAACTCAACAACGACCCGTACCCGATGTTTCGCCGGCTGCGCGAAGAGGCGCCGCTGTACTACAACGAAGAACACGACTTCTACGCGCTGAGCCGATTCGACGACGTGCACGCCGCGTTCGCCGACTACCAGACCTTCAGCTCCGCCAAGGGTGCCGTCCTGGAGATCATCAAGTCCGGCATGGAGATTCCGCCGGGCATCCTGATCTTCGAGGACCCGCCGATCCACGACATCCACCGCAACCTGATGGCGGGGATGTTCAGCCCGCGGCGGATGAACGCCCTCGAATCGCAGATCCGGGAGTTCTGCGCGCGCTGCCTGGACCCGCTGGTGGGCACCGGCCGATTGGACTTCGTCACCGACCTCGGCGCGGAGATGCCGATGCGGGTGATCGGCATGCTGCTGGGTATTCCCGAGGATCAGCAGCGCCACGTCACCGAGCACGGCGATGCCACCATCCGCACCGAGCCCGGTCAGAAGATGACCGACAACCCGGACGGCCCGATCGCCACCGGTGACGTGTTCGCCGACATCATCGCCTACCGGACCACGAACCCCTCCGACGACCTGATCACCGAGTTGATGAATGCGGAGTTCGAGGACGAACACGGCACCCGGCGCCGGATGTCCCGCGAGGAACTGCACCTGTTCCTCACCGTGCTTGCGACCGCCGGCAGCGAGACCACCACCCGGTTGATCGGCTGGGCGGGCAAAGTGCTGGCCGACCACCCCGACCAGCGTGCGCAGCTGGCGGCCAACCCGGCACTGATCCCGCGGGCGGTCGAGGAACTGGTCCGGTTCGAGCCGCCGGCACCGCACGCGGCCCGGTACGTCACGCGCGACGTGGAGTACTACGGCCAGACGGTGCCCGAAGGCTCGGCGATGCTCTTGCTGATCGGTGCCGCCAACCGCGACCACCGCCGGTTCCCGCCGGACGGTGACGTATTCGACATCCACCGGGAACGGCGCCCACACCTGGGCTTCGGTCACGGCACCCACTTCTGTGTGGGCAATGCCCTGGCCCGGCTGGAGGCGCGGATCGCTCTCGAGGAGATCCTCAAGCGATTCCCGGAGTGGGAGGTCGACCTGTCGGCGACGCAGATCTCCCCGACGTCGACGGTGCGGGGCTGGGTCTCCATGCCGGCACTCGTCCCCTGAACCCCCTAGTCACCCGAAGTTTTCCGCAACAACAGAATTGAGGTTTCCCATGACCGGACGTGTTGAGGGCAAGGTCGCGTTCATCACCGGCGCGGCGCACGGCCAGGGCCGCAGCCACGCGGTGCGGTTGGCCCAGGAGGGCGCCGACATCATCGCGATCGACGTCTGTAAGCCGATCGTGGAGAACTCGCCCATTCCGCCGGCCACGCCGGAGGAGCTGGCCGAGACCGCCGACATGGTCAAGGCGCTGAACCGCCGGATCTACACCGCCGAGGTCGACGTACGCGACTATGACGCTCTCAAATCCGCGGTCGATGCCGGTGTCGAGGAGCTCGGCCGGCTGGACATCATCGTCGCCAACGCCGGCATCGGCAACGGTGGCGACACGCTCGACCAGTGCAGCGAACACGACTGGCAGGAGATGATCGACATCAACCTGTCGGGGGTGTGGAAGACCGTCAAAGCAGGTGTGCCGCATCTCATTGCCGGGGGCAACGGCGGTTCGATCGTCCTGACCAGCTCGGTGGGCGGACTGAAGGCCTACCCGCACTGCGGCAACTACGTGGCCGCCAAGCACGGCGTGGTGGGCATCATGCGCTCCTTCGCCGTCGAGTTGGGGCAGCACAACATTCGCGTGAATACCGTGCACCCCACCCACGTCAGCACCGGCATGATCATGAACGAGGGCACCTGGAAGATGTTCCGGCCGGACCTGGAGAACCCGGGCCCCGACGACATGGCGCCGATCTGCCAGCTCTTCCACACCCTGCCGATTCCGTGGGTGGACGCGGTCGACATCAGCAACGCCGTGCTGTTCCTGACATCCGACGAGGCCCGCTACATCACCGGGGTGACCCTGCCCGTCGACGCCGGAAGCTGCCTCAAGTAGTGACGCAGACGATTCCCGACAGCTGGGAAACCATTTCCCCGGAGTGGATGACCGCTGCGCTGCGCGGTCATCACCCCGGTGCGGTGGTGGAGGATGTCTCGGTCGCGTTGCGCGACGACGGCACCAACCGGCGGGCTCGCCTGGCGCTGCGCTACGCGGCCGGAAGCGGGCCGGCCACCGTCTTCGTCAAGGCGGTCGACCCCGAGCATGCCGATCTGGTCGAGCTGACCAGCGGTCTGTACCACGAGCCGCGACTGTTCCTCGCGCAAGTCGAACTGCCACTTGATCATCCGACGGTCTACCGGGCGGTGATCGACGAGCAGCGCCGCGACTTCCTGCTGCTGATGGAGGATGTGGTGGCCCGCGGCGCCGACCCGCGCGACGCCACCCGGCCGCTGAGCCTCGACGAAGCGGCGCGGGGAGTACGCGGCCTGGCCCGCCTGCACGGGGCATTCTGGGGCGAACGCATCACCGCCAACCCCGCGCTGGAGTGGGTGGAGCCGTTCGTGCCGTTCGCCGGTCTGGAGCTCGCACCGCTCGACGTCGCCTACCAGCGACTGGGCGACTCGGTTCCCGCCGAGATCACCGCGATGAGCGGGCCGGAACTCTTCGGCGACATCTGGGCGCGCTACATCCGCAGCCTGACCCGGGGACCGCAGACGCTGCTGCACGGCGACCCGCACATCGGCAACACCTATGTACTGCCCGACGGCGACGTCGGCTTCCTGGACTGGCAGATGGTCCGGCACGGCAACTTCTCGCTGGACCTGGGCTACTTCCTGCAAGGTGCACTGGAAATCTCCGACCGGCGCAGCGGCGAACGGGCACTGCTGGAGGAATATCGTGGCGCCCTGGGCCTTCCGCCAGCAGAGCTGCCCTCGGCCGAGGAGATCTGGCTGCACTACCGCGCTTCGGCCGCGCACGGTCTGGCGATCTGGATCGCAACGCTGTCCGGTGGCGACAGCTGGCAGCGTCCCGACATCAGCCTGGCGTTCGCACAGCGCTACGCCGCGGCGTTCACCGACCTGGATACCCGCGCGGCGCTGGATAGCCTGGAGAGCTAGCAGCACCGACCCGGCTTCAGGTCGCTAGCCGAGAGCGTTGCCGATCACTCCGTCGGCTTCCAGGGCGGCGATCGCTGCCTCGGTGAAACCCAGCTCGCACAGCAGTTGGTGGTTGTGCTCACCGAGCAACGGCGCCGGGCGGCGATGGAATCGCTTGGGCCCGTGCGTCGAACGCGCCGGCAGCGTGCTGTGCCGCACCGCCGGGTTCACCGGGTGCGCGACCTCTTCGAAGAAGCCGCGATGCGCCAACTGCGGCAACTCGGCCTGCCGGTGCGGTTGCACAGCTTTGGCCACCGGGATCCCGGCCGGCCAGAGCAACTCGACGATCTCATCACCACTGCGCTCGGCGCACCAGGCGCCGAGCCGGGAATCGATGAGATCGTGGTGTTCGCGGCGTCCCGCCGCGGTCGCCAGGCTCGGGTCGGCCGCCCAGGCCGGTCGACCCAGTGCCTCGCAGAGCGCAGTCCACTGTTCGTCGGTGCTGATCGCCACGGCGACCCAGCTGTCGAGCCGGCCGAACTCGTCGATATCGGAAGTGCGGTACAGGTTTTGCGGTGCCGCGGTCGGACCCCGATTGCCGTCGCGCTGTAACAGTGCGCCGTAGGCCGAGTACTCGATAACCTGCTCGGCGGCGATGTTGAGGGCCGCATCGACCATCGCTGCTTCCACCAGGATCCCCTCGCCGGTACGGCGACGATGCTCCAGCGCCAACAGCAGCGCGTTGAGGGCGTGCACCCCGGCGTTCGGATCGCCCACCGAATACGGCTCGTACGGGTTGCGGTCGGGGAAGCCGGTCAGCCAGCTCACGCCGGCGGCGGCCTCGATCGCATAGGCGAACGCCGGATTGTCACGCCACGGCCCGTCGAGCCCGAAACCGGGCATCCGCAACAGGATCGCGTCGGACCGCAACTGGCGGACGGTGTCGAAATCCAAGCCGATCTGTTCGAGCACCCGCGGGGTGAAGTTCTCCACGATCACATCCGCGGTCGCGACCAGCTTCCGCAGAATCTCGCGGCCGGCCTCCCGGCGCAGGTCCGTCGTGAGCCCCCGCTTGTTGGTGTTCAGCGCCGAGAAAATGGGTGAACGCTCCCACCATTGCGGTTCACTGGCCGGGATTCCGGCGATGAGCCGGGTGCCGTCGGGCTTGCCGGTCGATTCGATATGGATGACGTCGGCGCCGAGCATGGCCAGCAGATGGGTGCAGCTCGGGCCGGCCCAGAACGTCGTCAGGTCCAGCACCCGAAGGCCGCTGAACGGCCCGGCGTCGTGGCGCTCACCCCCGCCGGCGACACGTGATGGTGGCGGCGCCGAACGGTAGTGCTCGGTGTGCTCGCCGAGACGCGG
Organism: Mycolicibacter algericus DSM 45454; assembly: GCF_002086455.1. Classification (GTDB taxonomy): domain Bacteria; phylum Actinomycetota; class Actinomycetes; order Mycobacteriales; family Mycobacteriaceae; genus Mycobacterium; species Mycobacterium algericum. The sequence goes on along the minus strand of NZ_MVHC01000050.1, from coordinate 2,492 downwards.
CGCCGGCTGTGGGGGTCCCCAGCTCAGTTGCGGCATCCGGTAGGGGCGATCGGGCTGGATGAATCCGCCGCGCGGGTTGGTGACGAAGACCTGCCGCGCCTGGAAGTGATCCAGTTCGGTGACGTTGGCGCCGTTGCCGACCGGGGCGTTGGGGATCCGGAATGCGGTGGCCAGCTCCCGGATCTCCTCGACGGTCTGCTCTTTGAACCAGGCGTAGATCTCCTCGGCCTTCTCGTTGGCCTGCTCGGTGATCGACAGCGGCGAGTCCTCGTCGATCCACTCGGGATGCCCGGTCATCGCGCACAGGTCGAACCATTGCTGGGCGGTGCCGCACCCGACATCGACCAGGCCGTCCTTGGCGGAGGCGATACCGGGCACGGTAAGCCTGCGGGTGTCGCGCCAGGGCTTGCCGAGCATCTCGAAGTAGGTCACCGGGTAGTAGGTCAGGCCCATGATCTGTGTCTCGAGCATCGACAGGTCCAACAGCTCACCACGGTCGCGGCGGGCGAACCACGATGCCAGGGTCAGCGCACTGGCGTAGGCACCGGCAAGGTACTCGCCGACCTGCCCGCCCACGAATGCCGGTGGTCGGTCCTGGGATCCGCGCCCGATCCCGAAGATGCCGCCCGACCAGGCCTGCAGGGTGAATTCGGTGGCCGGGCGGTCGCTCCAGGGACCATCCAGTCCGAAGGGCGTGATCGCGGTGACGATCAGCTGCGGATGGTCACGAGTGATCTGGTGCGGCGCAAACGCCGGGTGCTCGGCGAGCGCCGATCCGCGCGACCAGATGACGGCGTCGGCGCCGGAGAGCAACCGGTCGACAAGCGCGGTGTCGCGGTCCGGATCGGTGACGACGCTGCGCTTGCCGCCGGACAGAAAGCTGAACAATGCCCCGTCGCCGGCGGTCTCGGCACCCGAGGCCGACCAGTACCGCAGCGGATCGCCCTGCGGCGGCTCGACTTTGACGACTTCCGCGCCGCCGTCGGCCAGCATCTTGGTGCAGTAGGCACCGGCGATCCCGGTGGAGAGATCGATGACGGTGAAGCCGTCGAGTGGTGCCACGGCCTCAGCTGTCCTTGTCGCGCCTGGACTTGCTCAACCGGAAGTCGGGCGGGAACCTCGAGTCGTTGTCCTTGACCGCCCCGGACAGGCCGGACTCGATGGCCTCATCGAGCATCAGGTCTCCCGCGTCGGGAGCCACGCCGGAGCCCATCGACTCGAAGAACGCCGACAGCAGGCTTCCCATGTACTCGCCCTGGTGCTGCTTGTAGACCTCGAAGAACATCTTCTGCATGAACACCGTGTCGACGGGGCGGTTGCGAGCGCACGCCAGCGCATACTTGTCGACCTCGGCCTCGAGCTGATCGCGTGAGACCACCTTGTTGAGGAAGTTGCACTTCTCCATGTCGGAGGCGGTGAAAGGCCTTCCGGTGAAGACCATCTCGGAGAACTTGCGCAGCCCCATCATCTGCACCCAGGTCCACATCCGCGGCCCCCACCCGTAGTAGCGGAACGACGGGTGGCCGAACAACGCGTCATCGGAGGAGATCACCAGATCGGCGTCGGCGGCCTGGTAGAAGTGCCAGCCGTAGCAGTAGCCCTTGGCCTCCACGATGCTGATTTTCTTGAGCTCCTGCAGCGGCCGGTTGCCTGCCTGCACGTTGGCGTACCAGGCGCTGATGGTGGCGCCGTTGCGGAACGTGCCCTTGGGCGGGTAGTTGACGTCGGTGCCTTCCAATCGCAGTTCCGCCAGCCGCTTCTCGGGCTCATCGACGCCCTCCATGAACTCCGGCAGGTCGGCGCCGCTGCCCAGGTTGTCCCCGACACCACGGATCACCACCACCTTGACGTCGTTGTCGACGCTGGCGCCGCGCAGCAAGTCCGCATACCGCAGCCGCGCGGACGATGTCGGCGCATTGAGGTATTCCGGCCGGTCGAATGTGATGGTGGCGATCTTGGTGGCCGGGTCCTTGTGGTAACGGATGATCTCCTCGGCCGATGGCCGACCCGAGTCCGTGCGCGTGTCTGACATTGGTGTTGTGCTCCTTCAGCTGAACGGACTGGTGGTCAAAACTTCGTGGCCGTCTTCGGTGATCAGGACCGCCTCGCGCCCGAACACCGCGCCGACACCGGGCTCGAACACATACCCGGTAACGGCCAGCACCATTCCCGGTTCGAGCCGTTCGGCGGCGGCGGTCTGCGGCAGCCGCGCCGAGACCACCGGCGGGTCGAAACCCATGCCGAGCCCGTGAGCCGCCGGCACGGGGGGCAGCGCCTCTCCCGCCGCGGCGTAGGCGTTCAGCAGCTCGCTGCCGGCCGCGCCCGGCCGGCAGGCATCGGATAGCCGCTGCCACAACGCGTCCCATCGCCGATACAGCGCTGCGGCGTTGCCGTCCGGCGGGCCGCCAGCGGCATGGGTGCGTCCCACCTCACCGAGGTAGCCGCCGGCCACCACGGCGGCCGAGATTCCCACCAGGTCCCCCGGCCCGACC
>NZ_MVHC01000005.1 GCF_002086455.1 Mycolicibacter algericus DSM 45454 | reverse complement strand
CGTGATCACGCAGCCGACCGGCCTGGCCACACTTCGGGCAGGTCGGGTCGTGTTCGACCGGTCGGCAGTCGATCCAGGTCAGCTCCTCGGCGATCGCCGCACCAGTGATCGTCACCCCCAACTCGATCGTGCGCATGATCGTGTCGGCAACAACGTTGGGCGGGCAGGCAGTAGCCTCAGACACGGGCAACCTCGGTGGTGTGGTGGTCGAGCGTAGGAACCCGAATCGTCGCCCACCGAGGCCCCACCTCAACTCAGCGACACGCAACCACCGTGATCAGCCACCCAACCACGCACTCTCATTTCTGAAGAGCCGGTTATCTTGTCGACCCGTCCGCACGCGAGGTCCTGGAAGTCCGCGTCGTCCAGCTCTGGGAATTCCTCGTATTCACTACACAGCTCGGCGCCCGCCAACGTTTCGTACAGCGCGTCGGCCAACCGGCTGCTCACCCCCACCGGTGTCGGGTGCTCGACCATCTGGAAGCCGGCCGTGAGCCCGTCCAGCCAGATCGTCGCCATGATGTCGAGGATCGGGTCGTGTCCGGGCGGCAGCACCAGCCGCGTGAGCAGCTCGGCGCGGGTGCGTGCCAGGCGGCGCAGATTCCGGACATCGACGTCCGCTGTGCTCATGACAGGGGTCATGTCTCTATGCGACCAGGCCGCCGGTCCGGATATAAGGGACCGAAGTCCTCAATTTGTGTTGTTGAACCCGTCGTCGTCGGTGAACATCAGGTCTTCGGGATCTTCCAGCGGTCCGGGCGGCTCGGTCGGTGCAGGCGAGTCGAACTGTCGCGGCGGCTCGGGGTCGGGCGTCCAGCTCAGTTCACCGCCGTCGGCCACCTCGTCGGGCTCGAACAACTCGTCGGGCTCGAACAGCCGCTCGGGTTCTTCGGGATCGACGACCTCGACCTGTGCCGGGGCCGGCTCGGGCGCCGGCTCGGGGGCCGACTCGGTCTCGGCGACGCTGTCGGGCTCCGCAGCGCGAGCGGACGCCGCCGGCGTCATCGGCCGCGGCCCGGCCGTGCCTCGCGTCACCCCGCCGATCATCACGACCGTCAGCGCACCGATCGCGGCGAACCAGCAGAACACCGCCGGCCCGAAGGTGGCCTGGTCCACCCCGACGTCGCCGAAGTTGCCCAGCCGGCCCCCACCGGCGAAGCCGAGCAGCGCCATCGCCACCGCGGCGATGACCGCGGCGGTCAGCACCTTGGCCAACGCGGGAAGCAGCGGCAGCGCCCGGCGCGCACACTGCTGGCCGACGGCCACACCCGAGGCGGCGCCGATGATCAGCAGCGCCACCCAGACCGGGCCCAGCGGCGGGGAGGGCGCCGCGGCCAGGATCGGCACCGCCGGGATGTCGCCGCCGAGGACGGTGAACGCACTGAACAATGCCGGACCGATGTGCGCACTCGACCCGACCGCCATCGCTGCGGCGCCGACCAACACATTGGGCACGTACAGCAACGCCAGCAGGGTGAGGCTGAGTTGCCCGAACAACGAATCGGTGATCGCGTAGAGCTCGTGCATGGTCCCCCAGTGCACGACCAGCGAGATGACCGTCGCGGCGCCGGCCAGCCCGAACAGCGCCAGCATGCCGGCGGCGGCGGCCCGCAGTGAATCGGCCAGCCAACTCGGCAGCGGCGTCTCGGTCAGCACCCGCCGGCCCATCCGCGATCCCACTCCGATCGCGGCGCCGATCGCATGGACCACCAACACGTGGGTGAAGGCGTTCAGGGCCTGCGGGGTCTGCAGTTCGGTGATGACCGACGCGGCGTCGTGGATGACCGCCAACGAAATCGCCGCGATCAACAGCGGGCCACCCAATGCCGATGCCACGATCCAGCGGACCACGAACCAGGAGGCGCGCTCGGAGGTGGCCTGCGCGGTGGTCCGTGCGGTTCCGGCCACCATCAGTAGCACCGGCAGCAGCGGCAACACGCCCAGTTCCCGACCGTCGATCGAGATCGGCACCTGATGCACCCCCAGCCACATGCTGGCTATGGCGCCCGATGCCCCGGTCATGTCGCTGTTGGCGATCAGCAACTGCAGCAGCGTCACCGCTGCGATGACCGTCAACGCCACCACGGAGGGACCGAACGCAACCCGCACCAGGTCGCGGGTCGGGTTCGAGGCTGGTTTACCGCCTGCCACCGGTGTCACGCTGCGAGCACGATCGACTCGGCGCGCCGGGGCGCGTTAGGGCTGCGCCGGCCCCGACGGGGCGGAACCGCCCTGCGACTGGTGGCCGCCGGTCGAGCTCTGCCCCTGCCCGGATCCGCCCTGGCCACCGGTCGAGGAGCCCTGGCCGCCCGTCGACGAACTGCCCGAACCACCGGTCGGCGGGGGGCTGAAGCTGGGAAATCCGGTCGGCGGTGTGGGCGGGCCCTGCGGTGCCGACTGCGCCTGCTGCTGTGCGCCGGAACCGAATCCGCCGGTCGATGGCGCCGACTGGGCGCCGAAGCCTCCGCTGGACGGCGCGGAGGGGTAGTTGCCGTACGAGGGGTAGCCGGACTGCTGCGGACCTTGATGTCCGTAGCCCTGTTGGCCCGGTTGGCCGTAGTAGTTGCCGCCCGGCGGCAGCCCGTACTGCGCGTAGGGGTCGTACTTGGGGCGCGGAGCCGGCGCGGTGACGACGCCGGCCTCGAGCAACAGCGCCCCGACGGCGGCGACGGCCTGCAGAACGCTGAAGGTCAGCACCAGCCACAGGCCCCAGCCGATCGTGTAGTTCTCGCCCGCATCGGCGATGGTCGAAATCGCCAGCAACGCGGCCAGCGTGGCGATCGCGGCGACCACGGCCGTGTAGACCTTCGCCTTGGGCAGCAGGCTCGCCCCGGCCAACAACGCCGCGAGCAGGGCCAGCGGAACCGTATGACCGGCGTCGCCGAGAATCAACGGGAATTCGCCGTCGGTGACGGTCACGATCGGACCGAAATTCCCCAGATAGACACCGAAACCCAGCACCACCACGGCGATCTGCAGGTACAGCGGAAACTTGCTCTCGGCATCGCTGCCGGACTTGGCGAACGACGGCGGCGACTGTCCGTAGGAGCCTGGCGGCTGGGCAGGCTGGAAGCCGGGATTCCCGGGCGAGTAGGTCATGACCTCTCCTGTGCTTGTGGGGCGCCGGTGTGGCGGGGCGGCGCGGTTCGATCATCCACGCTAGCGCACTTGCGGCTGTGCCCGGCGGGTCAGCACCGCGCGGTAACCGCGCGGTTGGGGGACCCCCGGTTGCCCGCCGAACAAGAACACGTTCTAATCACGGATATGGATTACGGGCTTGTGCTGTTCACCAGTGACCGTGGAATCACCCCGGCGGCGGCCGCCAAACTCGCCGATGATCATGGCTTCACCACGTTTTATGTACCCGAGCACACCCATATTCCGGTCAAGCGCCAGGCCGCCCACCCGACCACCGGCGACGAGTCGCTGCCCGACGACCGCTATATGCGCACCCTGGACCCGTGGGTGAGCCTGGGCACCGCTTGTGCGGTGACCTCGCGGGTGCGGTTGTCCACCGCGGTGGCGCTGCCGGTCGAGCATGATCCGATCACGCTGGCGAAATCGATCGCCACGCTCGATCACCTCTCCGGTGGGCGGGTCAGCCTCGGGGTCGGTTTCGGCTGGAACACCGACGAACTGGCCGACCACGGGGTGCCGCCGGGGCGCCGGCGCACCATGTTGCGTGAGTATCTGGAGGCGATGCGGGCGCTGTGGACCGAAGAAGAAGCCTCCTTCGAAGGGGAGTTCGTCAACTTCGGCCCCAGCTGGGCCTGGCCCAAGCCGGTGCAGGCGCACATTCCGGTGCTGGTGGGTGCGGCCGGCACGGAGAAGAACTTCAAGTGGATCGCCCGCAGCGCCGACGGCTGGATCACCACGCCGCGTGACTTCGACATCGACGAACCGGTGAAGCTGCTGCAGGACACCTGGGCGGGCGCCGGTCGCGAGGGCGCCCCGCAGATCGTCGCGCTGGATTTCAAGCCGGTGCCCGAGAAGCTCGCGCACTGGGCCGAAATCGGGGTCACCGAGGTGCTGTTCGGGCTCCCGGACAAGTCCGAAGCAGAGGTGGCTGCTTACGTCGAGCGGCTGGCCGGCAAGCTGGGCCTCAGCGCCTAGGCGCGGTTTCAGCGCAGACTGCAGCGGTTGCCGTAGTCCAGAGCGCGCACCGTGATGGGCGTTCCCAGCGGCTCGCCATCGGAGAGCAGCGCCACCAGATCGTCGTCTTCGGTGGTCGCCAGGAACCGGCTGCCGTCGGCGTCGAGTCGGCCGATGATGATGCCGGTCCGGGTCTCCCAGTCGTAGCGGACGCTGTAGGTCTCGATCGTCGCCGGACCTTCGGCCCGCTCGGTGACCGCCACCTTGGGCGCGGCGTCGAGCACGGCCTGCGGTTGAGCGCTGCGATCCGGCGTCCACGGCGCCGGAGCAGCCGAGTACACCCCGACCGAATATTTGCTCATCATCCCGCCGTTGGCGCCGACGAACGCGAATCGCCCTGCGGCGCTTCGGGCTACGGCGACCGCCTCGGCGATGGCGTGCATCGAGTAGTTGTTGCCGGCGCCACCGAAGAACGGCAGCCCGCCGGTCAGGGTCAACCCGCGCGGGTCGTCGCCGGCCAGGCCGAAGGCGTCGCAGATGTTGAACACCGGAACCGGAAAGCAGCTGTAGAGATCCATCGCCGCGATGTCGTCGAAGCCGATCCCGGCCATCGCGAGAGCCTCGGTGGTGGCCGCCACGGCGGCCGGATAGGCGCCCAGGTCGGTGCGTTCCAGCAGGCGCTGCGAATGCGTGTCGGCATGGCCGTGCAAATACACCCAGCGGTCTTCGGACACACCCAGCCGACGAGCGGCCGCCACCGACATCACCAGCGCCGCGGCGCCCTGGTTGACCTGGTCTCGCGCCACCAGCAGCCGCGGGTAGGGGTCACAGATCATCCGGTTGGTGGTGCTGATGGTGGTCAGCTCATCGACGGTGCGTTCCACCGGAGAGGCCGAGAAGGGGTTCTTCGCGGCGATCTTGGACATCGGGGCGAACAGCTCGCCCATGGCCTGCAGGTAGTCGGCCGTATTCATGCCCAGCCGGGCACGCCGGGCGTTCTCGAGCAGCCCGTACTGCACCGGCGCGCCGGTGAGCCCGTGGATGACGGTGTAGTGCTCGACGAACTCCTCGAGCCCGTAGCCGCGATCCTCGAGCTGACCCTCGACGGTCTCGCCGAAATCCGGTTTGTCCTCGGCTTTGGCGAAGTGACGCAGCGTCGAGGTCGCGTCGGATCCGCACAGCAGCACCACGTCGGCAGTGCCCGCGGCGATCTCGGCGGCGAACTCGCTGAGCAGCTTCTGCGGCCCCTGACCACCCACCTTGTCCAGCACCGCCCGCGCCGGTTCCGCCCCGATCAGACGGGCCACCGAGCGCGGGAAGTTGTTCGACTTCCCTAGTGGTGCAGGGGCTTTGGGGATCGAATTCTCGAACTGCCGGGTAGCCACCACTGCGTCGATGGCTTGCGCGAGGCGCGCGGGCTCGACACCCGAATCGGCCAGTGCGGCCTGCGCGGCGGCAGCGGCCAACTCCACCGGCGACATGGCGCGGTAGTCGGTGTCCTCGATGCGTTCGGCGGACTGCCCCACGCCGACGACGACGGGCGTGCGCGGATCGATGCTCATGTGCTCACCTCGTCTATGGCGAGCAGACGCGAAAGCCCCCAAAACCGCTTCCGATAGGGAGCTTTCACGTCTGCTCGCGCCAAAGAAACCGCTACAGGCTTTGCAGGATCTCCCGAGCCAGCGCCGCGGTTGCCGACGGGGTCTTGCCCACCTTCACCCCGGCTGCTTCCAGGGCCTCCTGCTTGGCGGCCGCGGTGCCCGACGAGCCGGACACGATCGCGCCGGCGTGCCCCATCGTCTTGCCTTCCGGAGCGGTGAACCCGGCGACATAGCCGACCACCGGCTTGGTGACATTGGCCTTGATGTAGTCGGCGGCCCGCTCCTCGGCGTCGCCGCCGATCTCACCGATCATCACGATGACCTTGGTGGCGGGGTCCTTCTCGAACGCCTCGATCGCGTCGATGTGGGTGGTGCCGATGACCGGGTCGCCGCCGATGCCGATCGCGCTGGAGAACCCGAAGTCCCGCAGCTCGTACATCATCTGGTAGGTCAGCGTGCCGGACTTGGACACCAGGCCGATCGGCCCGGAGCCGCTGATGGTGGCCGGGGTGATCCCGACCAGGCACTCGCCGGGGGTGATGATGCCCGGACAGTTCGGCCCGATGATGCGGGTCTTCTGACCGTGATCCACGTTGTAGGCCCACGCATATGCGCTGTCCTGCACCGGGATGCCCTCGGTGATGACGACCAGCAGCGGGATCTCGGCGTCGATCGCCTCGATCATCGCGTCCTTGGCGAACTTCGGCGGCACGAACGCGATGGACACGTCGGCACCGGTGGCCTCCATGGCCTCGGCCACGCCGCCGAACACCGGCAGCTTGATCATCCGGCCGCCCTTGTCCTCATGCGTGACGGTGGTGCCGGCCTTGCGGGCGTTGACCCCGCCGACGATCTGGGTGCCGGCCCGCAGCATCCGGGCGGTGTGGATGGTGGCTTCACTGCCGGTGATGCCCTGGACGATGACCTTGCTGTCCTTGTTGACGAAGATCGACATGCTTATGCGTCCTTTCCGGCGTACGCGAGCTCAGCGGCCTTGTCGGCGGCCTCGTCCATGGTGTCGACGAGGGTCACCAGCGGGTGGTTGGCGTCGGCCAGGATCTGCCGGCCTTCCTCGACGTTGTTGCCGTCGAGCCGGACCACCAGCGGCTTGGTGGCCGCGTCGCCGAGGATCTGCAGCGCCGCCACGATGCCGTTGGCCACCGCGTCGCAGGCGGTGATGCCACCGAACACGTTGACGAACACGCTCTTGACCTGCTTGTCGCCCAGGATCACATCCAGACCGGCGGCCATCACCTCCGCGGAGGCGCCGCCGCCGATGTCGAGGAAGTTGGCCGGCTTGACGCCGCCGTGCTTCTCACCGGCGTAGGCGGTGACGTCCAGCGTGGACATGACCAGGCCGGCGCCGTTGCCGATGATGCCGACCTCGCCGTCGAGCTTGACGTAGTTCAGGTCGTTCTCCTTGGCCTTGAGCTCCAGCGGGTCGGTCGCCTCGATGTCGGCGAACTCGGCGTGGCCGGGCTGGCGGAACTCGGCGTTGCCGTCGAGGGTGACCTTGCCGTCGAGAGCCAGGATCTGGTCATCGGGGGTGCGCACCAGCGGGTTGACCTCGACGAGCGTGGCGTCTTCGGCGACGAAGACCTCCCACAGCTTCTGGATGGTCACCGCGGCGGCGTCAAGCACCTCGGCGGGCAGATGGCCCTGCTCGGCGATGGAGCGGGCGAACGCCAGGTCGACACCCTTGACCGCGTCGACGGGCACCTTGGCCAGCCGCTCGGGCTTGGTCGCGGCGACCTCTTCGATCTCCATGCCGCCCTCGACCGAGCACATGGCCAGGTAGGTGCGGTTGGAGCGGTCGAGCAGGAACGAGATGTAGTACTCCTCGGCGATGTCGCTCGCCTCGGCTACCAGCAGTTTCTTGACGATGTGGCCCTTGATGTCCAGGCCGAGGATGTTCTGCGCGTGAGTGAAGGCGTCGTCCGCGGTGGCGGCGTACTTGACACCACCGGCCTTGCCGCGGCCGCCTACCTTGACCTGGGCCTTCACCATGACGGGCCGACCGATCTCGGTGGCGATGGCCTTGGCGTCATCGGCCGAGGTGGTCACCCGGCCCGGAGTGGTCGGCACGTTGTGCTTGGCGAACAGTTCCTTCGCCTGATACTCGAATAGATCCATGGGCTCACTGTCTTATATGGGTGCCGGCGCGCCGGCGATGTCGGATAGAGGGGGATTTCGCCCCGGAGGCACTGTATCGACACTGCGGCGACGTTCCGAACTCCGCTACCACCGCTGTGGCAGATCTCACCGCCCGAAATAACGTGATTCGTTTCACATTCGAGGCCGTATTTGACCGATAGCTTGCCTCGGCGGCGCGGAACTGGTTACCGTCTCCAAGTCCAGGTCTTTATAACGTTCTGATCACGACCAGAGGATCTTCCAGGCTGATGCAGCACGGATCACCCTTGCGCCCGATTCCCGGTGGTGCCCCCCGCCGCCATAGGAACGGCACTATGGCCCGGTCCTCGGTTCCCGGTCCCGCCGAGGTCACCGACATCATCCCGTTCAACGAATTCGGACGGCTCGATTACGCCATGTTCAGCGAAAACGCCTTCGATGACGTGTCCGAGGTGCTGCTGGCCCCGGAGCTGGACGATCTGACCGACACCGACAACATGCCGGTCCTGCAGCTGGCCTTCCCTCGCGGCGGCTACCCGGACGAGTACCTCTACGGTCCGCGCGGCGCAGCCGACCTGCCGGTCCGGCCCGCTCGTGGCGGGCGACACCGCAGCCAGCCCACCAGTGCGGTCAAGAGCCGCGTGATGATCGCCGCCATGGCCGCCGGAGCGGCAGCCGCCGCCGCGCACGCCGCCACCCACTCCTCGGACGAGACGGTCTCGCGGCCCGCCGTGCTGGCGGCCAGCAAGACGACGCTGAACGACGGCACCACCACCTCCAGCCACGGCATGCAGATGATCACGGTCAAGGCCGCGGCCAATGTCGTCGTGCACAACGAGGAACTGGCCAAGGGGGTGGCCTACGCGCAGGAGCGCGCCGAGCGTGAGGCCCGGCTGCAGCGGCCGCTGTTCGTCGCGCCGACCCAGGGCGCGTTCACCTCGAACTTCGGCTACCGCTGGGGTGTGCTGCACGCCGGCATCGACATCGCCAATGCCATCGGCACCCCGATCCTGGCGGCCTCCGACGGCGTCGTGATCGAGTCCGGTGCCAGCGCCGGCTACGGCATGTTGGTCAAGCTGCGTCATTCCGACGGCACCGTGACGCTCTACGGTCACATCAACCGGTCGCTGGTCAGCGTCGGCGAGCGCGTGATGGCCGGCGATCAGATCGCCGAGATGGGCAACCGCGGCTACTCCACCGGCCCGCACCTGCACTTCGAGGTGCTGCAGAACGGCACCAGCCGGATCGATCCGACCACCTGGCTCGCCAAGCGCGGGATCAATTTCGCTTAACCTGGTTGGGTGACCGACCGCCACCCTCCGCCCACCGGCGCGGCTCGTTCCGGCGATAACCCGGCCAGCACTCCCAGTCGCATCATTCGCCGGGCCCCGACCGGTGCCATCCCGATCGCCACCGGGGCGGGGCGGTTACCTCCGGCGATGCGGCCGTCCGAAGCGCTGCAGCCGGTCGGAAACCGACTGCCGTCGGCGGCGGTGGCGATCAGCGCCTGCGTGTTCGCCATCATCGGGTGCTGGGCCACCTCGGTGGTGACCACCGATCTGATCGCCAGCTGGTGGCACACCGACCGGCTATTCTGCGTCGCCGTCGGATTCTTGAGCCTGGTGTTCGCGGTGACGTCGATTTCCGGCGTGATCATGCTGCTGCTGCGACGCCCGCTCGGCCGCTATCTGATCGCGATCGGGACCGTGATTGCGCTGCTGACTTTCGGCAGCCTGTTCCTCGCGGGCGCCCGGGTGCCGTGGATCGTGCACGCCATACCGATCATCCAGGCCGTCACCGTCCTGCTCGCCTTGCACCCGGCCACCCGGCGCTGGCTCGGCGTCTGACCCGTGGCGGTGACCCGGCGCTAAAGCTTGGTGATCGGCGCGTGGTTGTGCATCAGCTTGACCCGCCCGGAACTGCCGAAGTCGATCAGCGACATCGCCGACTCCCCGACACCGGACACTTCTTCCACCCTGCCCAGCCCGTACTTGTCGTGCGAAACCCGGTCTCCGGGCGCCAGCACCACCAGCGGCCGGTTGCCCGAGCGCGCCGGCGCCGGTCGAGGCGTCCCGAACCGGCCGGCGCCGCTGACCGGAGCACTCGGCGACGCAGCGGCATCGGTACGCCGCCAGTCGATCAGCTGCTGCGGGATCTCCCGCAAGAAACGCGATTCCGGGTTCAGCATGGGCTGGCCCCACGACGAGCGCACCTTCGCGCGGGTCAGGTAGAGCCGTTGCCGCGCCCGGGTGAGGCCGACGTATGCCAGCCGGCGCTCCTCGGACAGCTCGCGGGCATCGCCCAGCGACCGCATGTGCGGGAACATGCCGTCCTCCCAGCCGGTGACGAACACGACCGGGAACTCCAGGCCTTTGGCGGTGTGCAGCGTCATCAGCGTGACCATGCCGGCGCCGTGTTCGGGGATCTCGTCGGTGTCGGCGATCAGCGAGACCCGCTCCAAAAACGCCGCCAGCACCCCGACGTCGGGGATGTCCTCCTCCTCAGGCAGGTTCTCCTGTTCGGCGAGCGCGTTGGCTCGGTCGATGCTGAATTCGTGTGCGACGCTGACCAGTTCGTTGATGTTGTCCAGCCGGGCGAGATCCTGCGGGTCGGTGGAGGCTTCCAGCTCGGCCCGATAGCCGGTACGGTCCAGCACCAGCTCGACCAAGCCGCCGAGGTCGTCGTCACCGGAGTGCAGCTTCGCCCGAAGCTCATCGATCATCGCGACGAAGCCGGCGATCGCATTCTGCGACCGGGAGTTGAGCATCGGAACCTGTCCCTCGGCGGCTGCACGTAGTGCGGCGCCGAAGCCGGTGCCGGTGTTCTCGGCGTGCACCGACACGCACGCCTCGGCGCGATCCCCGATCCCGCGGCGCGGCGTGTTGAGGATGCGCCGCAGGCTGACCGCGTCACCGGGGTTGTCCAGCACCCGCAGGTAGGCGATGATGTCGCGGATCTCCTTGCGCTCGTAAAATCGCACGCCGCCAACGACTTTGTACGGGATACCGGTCCGGATGAACACTTCTTCCAGCGACCGTGACGAGTTGTTGGTGCGGTAGAACACCGCGATGTCGCCGTAGTTGAGCTCCCCCGCGTCCGACAGCACCTCGATCTCCTGCGCGACGAACCGCGCCTCGTCGTGTTCGTTGTCGGCGACGTAGCCGACGATCAGCTCGCCGTCGCCGGCGTCGGTCCACAGCCGTTTCTCCCGGCGGCCGGAGTTACAGGCGATCACCGCATTGGCCGCCGACAGGATGTTCTGCGTGGAGCGGTAGTTCTGCTCCAGCAGCATCGTCGTGGCGTCGGGGTAGTCGCGTTCGAAGTCCTCGATGTTGCGGATGGTGGCCCCGCGGAAGGCGTAGATCGACTGATCGGCGTCCCCGACCACGCACAGCTCCGCCGGCGGCACGTCCCCTGAACCGCCGTGCCCCGCCAGCTCGCGCACCAGCACGTATTGCGCATGGTTGGTGTCCTGATACTCGTCGACCAGGATGTGCCGGAACCGGCGCCGGTAATGCTGGGCGATCTCCGGGAACGCCTGCAGGATCGCGACCGTCTCGCCGATCAGGTCGTCGAAGTCCAGCGCGTTGGCCGAGCGCAGCCGACGCTGGTATTCGACGTAGACCGCGGCCACCACCCGGCTCAGGTCGTCGGAGTCCTCGGTGAGGTCGGCCAGCGCCCGGTCGGGGTCGATCAGCTCGTTCTTCAGGTTCGAGATGGCGTTGGCAAGCAGCCGCGGCGTGTGCCGCTTGACGTCCAGGCCCATGTCGCGGCCGATCATCAACAGCAGTCGGCGCGAGTCGTCGGCGTCGTAGATGGAGAAGTTGGAGTTCAGCCCGGGGACCACCGACGCCTGGTTGCGCAGGATCCGCACGCAGGTGGAGTGAAACGTCGACACCCACATCACCCGGGCGCGGGGGCCGACAAGGCCCACGACCCGCTCCCGCATCTCGGCGGCGGCCTTGTTGGTGAAGGTGATCGCCAGCACCTGCCCGACGCCGACGTCGCGGGCGGCCAGCAGGTAGGCGATGCGCCGGGTGAGCACCGCGGTCTTGCCCGAGCCGGCCCCGGCGACGATCAGCAGCGGGGAGCCCTCGTGCAGCACGGCACGGCGTTGCTGGGGGTTGAGCCCGTCGAGGAGGTGATCGATTTCTGGCGTCGCATGCACGGTCATAACGCAACCCAACGTACCGCCGCACGCCGACACTCTTTGCGCTGGCACGGCCCTTAGTGGCAGACTCGGTTCGTGCTCGACATGCAGCAACGATTTTTCTACGGGTACCGGTCAGCGGTGCCCGTGGTTTAGCTGCAACGTCAAGCCCCGGGGTCCGCTTCGCCGACCCGGGGCTCGTCTGTTGTGTGAGGCCGGATCGCCGATGGGACCAGAACACACCAACAGCGAGAATCTGGAGTCCGAACCCATGACCAACCAAACTCAGCAGCTTCCGGACATCGACGAACTCCGCCAGGAGATCGACCGGCTCGACGCCGAGATCCTGGCGGCGGTGAAGCGCCGTACCGAGGTGTCCCAGGAGATCGGTAAAGCCCGGATGGCGTCCGGGGGCACCCGCTTGGTGCACAGTCGCGAGATGCAGGTGATCGAGCGTTACAGCGAGCTCGGCCAGGACGGCAAGGATCTGGCGATGCTGCTGCTGCGACTGGGCCGCGGCCGGCTCGGTCACTGAGGGTCGCGCCCAGAGGCGGTGTCGCCGCTACTGTCGGTGTGATGAGCTCCGTTCCACAGATCCCCGACATCTCCGCCACCCCGGCCTGGGACGCGTTGCGCAAGCATCACCAGCGGATCGGCGACATCCACCTGCGGCAGTTGTTCGCCGACGATCCCGAACGGGGCGAGAAGTTCACCGTCGCCGTCGGCGATCTCTACATCGACTACAGCAAGCACCGCATCACCGGCGAGACGGTGAGCCTACTGGTCGACCTGGCCCGGGCGGCCGGCCTGGAGGAGCACCGCGACGCGATGTTCGCCGGGGTGCACATCAATACGTCGGAGGACCGGGCGGTGCTGCACACCGCGTTACGGTTGCCGCGCAACGCCGATCTGCATGTCGACGGCCGAGACGTGGTCGCCGACGTGCACGCGGTGCTCGACGCGATGGGCGAGTTCACCGACCGGCTGCGCGGCGGGGACTGGACCGGCGCCACCGGAAAACGCATCGAGACCGTGGTCAACATCGGTATCGGCGGCTCGGATCTGGGCCCGGCGATGGTCGATCGGGCGTTGCGCCATTACGCCGATGCCGGCATCTCGGCGCGGTTCGTCTCCAATGTCGATCCTGCTGACCTGGGCGCGAAGCTGACCGGCTTAGACCCCGCCACAACGCTTTTCATCGTGGCGTCGAAGACGTTCTCGACGCTGGAAACTCTGACCAACGCCACCGCGGCCCGCCGCTGGCTGACTGACGCGCTGGGCGACGACGCGGTGTCGAAGCATTTCGTGGCGGTCTCCACCAACGCCCGGCTGGTCGACGACTTCGGTATCGACACGGCGAACATGTTCGGCTTCTGGGACTGGGTCGGTGGGCGCTACTCGGTGGATTCGGCGATCGGACTGTCGGTGATGGCCGTGATCGGCCGCGAGCGCTTCGCCGAATTCCTATCCGGCTTCCACATCGTCGACGAGCATTTCCGTACCGCGCCATTGGAATCCAACGCACCGGCGCTGCTCGGACTGATCGGGCTGTGGTACTCCAACTTCTTCGGCGCCCAGTCCCGGGCGGTGCTGCCCTACTCCAACGATTTGGACCGCTTCGCCGCCTACCTGCAGCAGCTCACCATGGAATCCAACGGAAAGTCGACTCGCGCCGACGGCACTCCGGTCGTCACCGACACCGGTGAAATCTTCTGGGGCGAACCGGGAACCAACGGCCAGCACGCCTTCTATCAACTGCTGCACCAGGGCACCAGGCTGGTGCCGGCCGATTTCATCGGCTTCTCCCAACCCCTCGACGACCTGTCCACCGCCGACGGCACCGGCAGCATGCACGACCTGTTGATGAGCAACTTCTTCGCCCAGACCCAGGTGTTGGCATTCGGCAAGACCGCTGAGGAGATCGCCGCCGAAGGAACCCCGCCAGATGTCGTGCCGCACAAGGTGATGCCCGGCAACCGTCCGACCACCTCGATTCTGGCCACCCGGCTCACTCCTTCGGCACTCGGCCAGTTGATCGCACTCTATGAGCATCAGGTGTTCACCGAGGGCGTGGTGTGGGGAATCGACTCCTTCGATCAGTGGGGCGTGGAACTGGGCAAGACGCAGGCCAAGGCGCTGCTGCCGGTGCTCACCGACGATGCCTCCCCGGAGCCGCAGACCGACAGCTCCACCGATGCACTGGTACGTCGCTATCGGGCCGAGCGCGGCCGGGCCGGCTGAGTGTTCGGCCTCAGGCGAAGCGTTTCGTGAAGCGGGGCGGCATTCGGCGCAGCACCCATACCAGCGGTGTCCACGGCCACGGCGGCACCACCGCCCGGCCGGTCTCGCGCTCGATCGCGTGCACCATGGCCTTGACCCCGGATGCGTTGTCCGCCATCAACATCGTCGAGCCCGATTTGGCCGTCATCTCCGATTCGATGTAGCCCGGTTCGAGCACCGTGACCTTGATCGGGCCGCTCGAGTACTCGGCGCGCAGCGACTCGCCCAGTGACGACACCCCGGCTTTGCTGGCGGCGTAGGCCGCCTTGACGCCGGGAACGCCCTTGTTGCCCAACACCGAGGAGACCAACACCAGATGCCCACTGCCGGCGGATGTGAACATCTCCAGCGCTGTCTCGATCTGCACCAGCGCGGCGACCAGGTTGGTCTCGATGGTGGCCTTGTTGGCCCACAGCTTGCCCGATCCCAGCGGGGCGCCCTTGCCGATCCCGGCGTTGACGATCACCCGGTCGATTCCGCCCAGTTCATCCACGAACCGGGCGAACACCTTGGGCACCTCATCGTGGTCGTTGACGTCGAGGGCAGCCACCGAGACCTTGACACCGGGATACTGCTGGCCCAGTTCATCTCTCAGTTCCTCAAGCCGATCGATCCGGCGGGCGCACAGGGCCAGGTCGCGGCCACGTGCGGCGAATGCGCGGGCCATACCTGCACCCAGTCCTGAACTGGCACCGGTGATGAGGATTCTGCGGCGGGTCACCCCGGCAGCGTATCCCGGATCCGCGGCTGTCAAACAACCGCGGGGGCCGGACTACTTGAGCAGCCGCGACATCCGTCGGTCGGCCAGCACTTTGCCACCCGTCTGACAGGTCGGGCAGTACTGAAAAGACTTATCGGCGAACGATATTTCTCGAACGGTGTCGCCGCAGACCGGACAGGGCAACCCGGTCCGGGCGTGCACCCGCATCCCGGAGCGCTTTTCGCCCTTGAGCGTGGCGGCCTGCTGGCCGACGGAACGGGCAACCGCGTCGGCAAGAACGGCTTGCATCGCCTGGTGCAGGGCGGCGACCTGTTCATCGGACAACTTGGCGGCGGTGGCGAACGGCGAAAGACGCGCGGTGTGCAGTATTTCATCGCTGTAGGCGTTGCCGATACCGGCGAGCACCTTCTGGTCGGTGATGACCGTCTTGATGCGGCCGGTGTTGCCGGTCAGCAGCGCGACCAACTCGTCGGCCGTCACCTCCAACGCGTCGGGTCCGAGACCGGCGATGCCCGGAACCTTGTCCGGATCGTCGACCAGCCAGACCGCGAGGCGTTTCTGGGTGCCTGCCTCGGTGAGGTCGAACCCCGGCGCCTGCCCCGGGGCGCCCAGGTGCACCCGCAGCGCGATCGGCCCTTTCCCGGGGCGCAGCGGCGCCAGCGCCAGCTTGTCCGACCAGCGCAGCCAGCCCGCCCGGGACAGGTGCGCGATCAGGAACAGGTCGCCGACTTCTAGGCCGAGGTACTTACCCCAGCGGCGCGCCCCGGTGACGGTCTGGCCGTGCAACGCCGTGGGCGACGGGTCGAAGGTCTTGAGCACCGAGAACGCCGCCACGTCGATGCGGCCGATGCTGCACCCCACCGCATGCCTGCGCAGGTGGTCGGCGAGGGCCTCGACTTCGGGCAGTTCCGGCATGCACTCGAGTCTGCCCGGTCAGCGCGTGATCCGACGGGCGTCGCGCAGCACCAGCGACAGCACCCAGCTCACCAGCGATAGCACGATCGCGGCCCAGATGGCGTCCCACCAGAAGTCGGCGATGTACAGCCCCCAGTGTTTGGCGGTCTTGTCGGTGATCCAGGCGGTGATCCACAGCATCAGCGCATTGACCACGATGTGGAACAACCCCAGCGTCAGGATGTACAGCGGGATCGACAGCAGCTGCACCACCGGTTTGATGAAGGCGTTGACCAGCCCGAAGATCAACGCGATGACAAAGATGATCCCTACCCGCTCCACGGTGGTGTCACCGCCGACGATCTCGATCCCCGGAACGATCTGGGTGACCACCCACAACGCGAGTCCGGTCAGTGCGGCGCGGATCAGGAACGATGCCATGGGCAGATCTTGCCACCCGGCCGGCCGCCGATCCCCGGTTTCGCGGTCGACGCGGTCACCGCGTCGGCGAACTCCACCCCTACCCGAACCGGAAGTATCCGGTACCGTCGGTATTGACATAGTTCGCGCGGGCTTCTAAGTTCCTTGGAAATCCGACGTCGGAAGGGGTTTCCCGATGACCACTGTCACGCGGCCGAGCGGCCCGTCCCGGGAGGAATTCGCCGAACGCCTACTGAAGGGCTCGGTGAAGAAGTCCTACGCTCCCGTCGTCGACATCGACTGGGACGCCGAGATCGACCCGGACAAGTTCTTCCTGCCACCGCGGATGTGCACCCTCTACGGCACCGAGCTGTGGGAGGCGATGACCCGCGAGCAGCAGATCGAGATGTCGCGCCAGGAGCTGGTCAACGTGCTGTCGGCCGGCGTGTGGTTCGAGAACATCCTCAACCAGGCGTTGCTGCGCGACATGATGCACAAGAACCCCACCGCACGCACCACGCACTACTCGCTGACCGAACTGGGCGACGAGACCCGCCACATGCTGATGTTCGGCAAGACCATCGACCGGATCGGCGGCGTGCCGGTACGCCCCAAGCGCTACCAGCGCATCGCCATCAACGCGCTGCCCTTCGTGTTCCGCGGCAGCATCCTGTGGGGAGCCGCGCTGGTGGGCGAGGAGATCTTCGACGCGCTACAGCGCCAGATCCTCGACGACCCGGACTTGCAGCCGATCGTGCGGCGGGTGATGCGCATCCACGTCACCGAGGAAGCTCGCCACATCCAGTACGCCCGCGACGGCCTTCGGCGCAGCGTCCCGGCCATGCCGCGCTACCGGCGCGCCCTGCTGGCGAACCTGCAGGGGGTCGGCGGTCCGTTCTACCGCCACCTGTTCACCCTGCCGATCGTCTACAACCGCGTCGGCCTCGACGGCCGCGAGGCGCGCCGGGTGGCACGGGCCAATCCGCACTTCCACGCCGCCGCCCGCTCGTCGTTCGCCCCATTGGCCGCCTTCTTCGAAGAGGTCGGGTTGATGGGCCGACTGGCGCGGCGGATGTGGCGGCGAGCCGGATTCCTGTGAGCCACAACGGCAGCTGCGAGGTGGTCGTGCTGGGCGACCCGGCTCGCCTGCACGGACTGCTCGACGCCGCCCGGGTCGTCGGCCCGGATGCGGCGACCCGGTTCGACAGCGGCAGCGACACCTGGACGGTGATCACCGCCGACGGTGAGCAGCTTGCCGCCCGGGTGATCGTCCACGCCTCCGCTTCGCCGGACGACGTCGTCGCCGCCCACGGCATGCCCAACCGGTTCCGGATCCCGGGCCCGCACACCCGCCGGCAAGCCCGGTACGTCGCCCGGCTCGTCGACGGCCTGCGCCGCAGTGGGGCCAGCCGCATCGAGGCCCGCCCGGCCCGGGTGCGGGTGCGCCGGTATTTGCCGACCCGAGGGCTCTCCCGGTTCTATCTGACCGGATCGGAGAGCACCGACACCGAGGTCTATGACGGGCCTGCGATATTGACCCACAACGGCCAGGACTACCCGACCCGGGTGCGACTGGCGGGCCATTTCGATCCCATTGACGGTCAATACCATTGGCAAGGCATGTTTTTCATCGACCTACCGGGAAGCAATGCGACCGGCTCCAAGGTCAGCATCCGGGTCGGTGAGCACACCGGCCACGGGCGGGTCGCCGAGCGGACGCCGTGGGGAACGTTGACGGTTTCCGGCGCCGGCGGATATCCCCCGTATCCCCTGCAGGACTCCGAAGAGGTGCGGATCGCGATGCCGCCGCGGGTCTAAGCTGCTCGGAGTACGCCCAGCGACCACCGAGGAGACTTGAGGAGTTTCAAGTGCGGTTCACCTATGCCGAGGCGATGACCGACCCGAGCTATTACATTCCGCTCGCCAAAGCCGCCGAGGCGGCCGGCTACCACAGCATGTCGATCCCGGACAGCATCGCCTACCCGTTCGAGTCGGACTCGAAGTATCCCTATACCCCCGACGGCAACCGGGAGTTTTTGGACGGCAAGGCATTCATCGAGACGTTCGTGCTGATCGCGGCGCTGGGCGCGGTCACCAGCACACTGCGGTTCACACCGTTCGTGGTCAAGCTGCCGATCCGCCCGCCGGCGTTGGTGGCCAAGCAGGCCGGTTCGCTGGCCGCGATGATCGGCGACCGGCTGAGCCTAGGCGTCGGCACCAGTCCGTGGCCGGAGGACTACGAGCTGATGGGGGTGCCGTTCGCCCGGCGCGGCAAGCGGATGGATGAATGCATCGACGTCATCCGCGGGCTCACCACCGGCGACTACTTCGAGTTCCACGGCGAGTTCTACGACATACCCAAGACCAAGATGACCCCGGCGCCGGCGAAGCCCATCCCGATCCTGATCGGTGGCCACGCCGACGCTGCCCTGCGTCGCGCCGCGCGCAACGACGGCTGGATGCACGGCGGCGGCGACCCGGGCGAACTCGACGACCTGATCGCCCGGCTCAAGCAGCTGCGCGAGGAGGAAGGGCGGTCCGGCCCGTTTGAGATCCATGTGATCTCGGTCGACGGATTCACACTCGACGGCATCAAACGCCTGGAAGACAAAGGGGTCACCGACGTCATCGTCGGATTCCGGGTGCCCTACATCGTCGGTCCCGACACCGAGCCCCTCGACGACAAGATCCGCAATCTGGAGCGCTTCGCCGAACACGTGATCGCCAAGGCCGGGTGACGCCGGTCACATTCTGACCGCCGGCGTGTGCAGCCTCACCGTGTCGGTGGGATAGGTTCCGGCCGCTGCGGCGTTACATGGACGTATGCACTGACCGCGGACGGCGGTCAGACACTGCAGCCGTCGTTGCGTGACCTGCAGGAGGTATCGATGAAGACGCAGACTTGCCTGCCGGCCCAGTCGAGAGGCGACCACGGCGACTATATGCGCGCCGTTCACCTGCTGCGCGCCGCCGCATCCTCGGATGTCGGCCAAAGCGATGCGCGTCGGCAGTGGATTCGCGCCGCCACCCGGTGCTGACCGCCGCTGCTGGCGAAAACGCGGCACGTTTTACGGTGGACCCTTCCGCGCCATAAGTAACTCGTCTACCCTTCTCAGACGCGCCTCAGAAACAGAGCGCGTCCTGGGAAGGGTCTGCCGAGATGGCTCGTCGTCGTAGCAAGGTTGTGGGTAGCAAGGTTGTCGGGGTCGCCGCGTTCCTAGCCTTGACCGTCCCGGCCGCGCCGGCGCAGGCCGACCTCGACGACATGATGGATGTGCTGTTCGACCCGTTTGTGACCACTGCGGGCGCCTTTGACAGTGAGGCCGTGTTCGACGCGACCGCGTGGGAGTCGTTCCTGTCCACCGAGCACTGGGACGCTGCGCTGGCCGCGCTGGCCGAGCCGGGTCCGGCGGTGGGCTTCGACTTCTACGCCCTGCTGCATGACGCCACCCAGAAGTGGATCGACAGCGACCTGGGCAGCCAGGTCAACGGCGTCATCAACACGCTGTTCGGCTCGACGGTCATCGGCAACGGCATCGACGGCACCCAGGACAACCCCGACGGCGGCGACGGCGGCTGGCTGTTCGGCGACGGCGGCGCCGGCTGGAACAGCACCACCGACGGCGTCGCAGGCGGCAGCGGCGGCGCCGCCGGGATCTTCGGCGACGGCGGTGACGGCGGGACCGGCGGGGCCGGGGCCGCCGGCGGTGACGGCGGTGCCGGCGGCTGGCTGTGGGGCAACGGCGGTCACGGCGGCGATGCCGGCGACGGCGCCGTCGCCAACACCCCCGCCGGCATCGAGCTACCGGCACTCGGCGGGGCCGGCGGAACCGCCGGACTGTGGGCCGGCGAGCACGGCTCGGTCGGCCAGTTCGGCGCTTTGCCGGGCGGCATCACCGGAACGGTCGCCCCGCCGGTGGAGGTGTCCAACGGCTGGTTCACCAATGGCGATGGCCAGGTCGTCATGCTGCGCGGACTCAACCAGGTCTACAAGATTCCGCCGTATGAGCCGTCCGCGGGCGGGTTCGACGACGAGGACGCCGCCTTCCTGGCCGCCAACGGCTTCAATGTGGTGCGCCTCGGCGTGATCTGGGCCGGTGTGCAACCCGAGCCCGGTGTCATCGACTACGAATACCTGGCCTCGATCGAGAACACCGTGCAGATCCTGGCCGACCACAACATCGTGGCGATCCTCGACATGCACCAAGACCTTTACGGTGGCGCCTTCGGCGGCGACGGCGCCCCGGAGTGGGCCACCTTCACCGGCGGCCTGCCCAACTTCGATGTGGGCTTCCCGTTCAGTTACTTCGTCAGCCCGGCGCAGAACCACGCCTGGGATGCGTTCTGGGCCAACACTCCTGCCGACGGGATCGGTCTGCAGAACCACTACGCGCTGATGTGGCAGGCGGTCGCCGACTACTTCAAGGGCAATGAGAACGTCGCTGGCTACGAGATCATCAACGAGCCGTGGGCCGGCTCGCACTGGCTCGGAAGCCTGTTGGGCAACCCGTATTTCGATACCCAGCAGTTGACCCCGTTCTACAACCAGTTGACCGAGGCCATCCGATCCGTCGACCCGAACAAGACGGTGTTCTTCGGCCCGACCACTCTCGAGGCCAGCCTGCCGGTGCCGACGCACCTGGGCACGGTGGACGACCCGAACACCGCCTTCTCGTTCCACCACTACTGCATGGTCAATGCGCTGTTCGCCGACCTCAGCTTCGGCTGCGACTGGAATGCCGACGTGGTGTTCGCCAACGCGATGGACTACGCGCAGGAGCACAACATCCCGGCGTTCCTCAGCGAGTTCGGCGCCACCGACAACCTGCCGACCATCGGCGCGAGCCTGCAGGCGGCCAACCGGTACCTGTTCGGCTGGTCCGAATGGGCCTACACCGGCAACGACATCACCAGTACCTCCCCGATCGATCAGGCGTTGGTCTACGACCCGAGCCAGCCCCCGGTCGGCGACAACGTCAACTGGGACAAGCTCGACGTGCTGGCCCAGCCCTACCCGCAAGAGATCTCCGGCACCCCGACATCGCTGTCGTTCAATAATGGTGTGCTGTCGTTCGCGTACTCCACCGACCGCGCCGACGGCACCGGCAGCTTCGACGCGGGCTCGCAGACCACCATCTCGGTTCCGGCCAGCCAGTACCCGAACGGCTACACCGTTAACGTGACCGGCGGAACGGTCACCTCCGCCGCGAACGCCTCGGTGCTGACCATCAGCTCAGCTTCCGGCGCGACCACCGTGACGGTGACGGTGACGGCGAAGCCCTGACGGGCCACCGCGGGCCGCCGCCGATCACACCGAAACACCTGCAAAACAAGTGAATGCCGCGCTGCGCCGAGGCGAGCTTGCGCGGCGTAAGTAACTCGTTTACCTTCTCAGTCACAACTCAGCATCCGTGCACGTCCACGAGAAGGGTCCGTCGAGATGACTCGTCGTCGCAGCAAATCTGTGGGCAGCAAGGTTGTCGGGGTCGCCGCGTTCCTGGCCTTGACCGTCCCGGCCGTGCCGGCGCAGGCCGACCTCGACGACATGATGGATGTGCTGTTCGACCCGTTTGTGACCACTGCGGGCGCCTTTGACGGTGAGGCCGTGTTCGACGCGACCGCGTGGGAGTCGTTCCTGTCCACCGAGCACTGGGACGCTGCGCTGGCCGCGCTGGCCGAGCCGGGTCCGGCGGTGGGCTTCGACTTCTACGCCCTGCTGCATGACGCCACCCAGAAGTGGATCGACAGCGACCTGGGCAGCCAGGTCAACGGCGTCATCAACACGCTGTTCGGCTCGACGGTCATCGGCAACGGCATCGACGGCACCCAGGACAACCCCGACGGCGGCGACGGCGGCTGGCTGTTCGGCGACGGCGGCGCCGGCTGGAACAGCACCACCGACGGCGTCGCAGGCGGCAGCGGCGGCGCCGCCGGGATCTTCGGCGACGGCGGTGACGGCGGGACCGGCGGGGCCGGGGCCGCCGGCGGTGACGGCGGTGCCGGCGGCTGGCTGTGGGGCAACGGCGGTCACGGCGGCGATGCCGGCGACGGCGCCGTCGCCAACACCCCCGCCGGCATCGAGCTACCGGCACTCGGCGGGGCCGGCGGAACCGCCGGACTGTGGGCCGGCGAGCACGGCTCGGTCGGCCAGTTCGGCGCTTTGCCGGGCGGCATCACCGGAACGGTCGCCCCGCCGGTGGAGGTGTCCAACGGCTGGCTGGTCAATCCCGATGGACAGGTCGTCATCTGGCACGGTCTCAACCAGGTCTACAAGGTCTCGCCGTATACGCCGTCCGGCGACGGCTTCAGCGACGACGACGCCGCGTTCCTGGCCGCCAACGGCTTCAATTCGGTGCGCCTGGGCCTCATCTGGGCCGGGGTGGAACCGGAGCCGGGCGTCATCGACTACGACTACCTGGCGTCGATCGAGGAGACCGTCGAGATTCTGGCGCGGCACAACATCGTCGCCATCCTCGACATGCACCAGGACCTGTACAACGAGGAGTTCGGCGGCGAGGGCGCTCCGGACTGGGCGACCTTCAACGGCGGGCTACCCCACTTCGGTCTGGGTTTCCCGGCCACCTATCCCCTGAGCCCGGCTCAGAATTACGCCTGGGATGCGTTCTGGGCCAACACCAAGGCCTCCGATGGGATCGGTCTGCAGAACCACTACGCGCTGATGTGGCAGGCCGTCGCGGACTACTTCAAGGGCAATTCCAACGTCGCCGGCTACGACATCATGAACGAGCCCTGGGCGGGCACGCACTGGCTGGGGAGCATCTTGGGCAACCAGTACTTCGACGCCCAGCAGCTGACCCCGTTCTACAACCAGATCGACGCGGCCATCCGATCGGTCGACCCGAACAAGACGGTGTTCTTCGAGCCGAACACCCTCTTCGGCAGCACGCCGATTCCGACGCACCTGGGCACGGTGGACGACCCCAACTCGGCCTTCTCATTCCACCACTACTGCCTCACGACCGCATTGTTCCCGGGCACCAGCTTCGGCTGCGACTGGAACGCCGACATCGTGTTCGGCTACGCGCAGGACTACATGCAGGAGCACAACATCCCGGGGTGGCTCAGCGAGTTCGGCGCCACCAACAACCTCGGCGCCATCGAGGCGAGCCTGCAGGGGTCCAACAAGTATCTGTTCGGCTGGTCCGAATGGGCCTACAGTGGCCGGGACATCACCAGTATCTCGCCGGAGGATCAGGCGCTGGTCTACGACCCGAGCAAGCCCCCGGTCGACGACAACGTCAACTGGGACAAACTCGACCTGCTGGCCCAGCCCTACCCGCAGGTGATCTCGGGCACCCCCATCTCCTGGTCGTTCGACAACGGCGTCTTCACGTTCAGCTACTCCACCGACCAGGCCGACGGCACCGGCAGTTTCGCCGCGGGTTCGCCGACCACCATCTCCGTTCCGCCCAGCCAATACCCGAACGGCTACACCGTGAACGTGACCGGCGGAGAGGCCACCTCCGCGGCCAACGCCCCGGTACTGACCATCGTGTCCCACTCCGGCGCATCCACGGTGACCGTGACCGTGACCGCCCGGAGTTAGGGCTCGGCCGCTGGACGGGGGCGCTCGTCCAGCGGCAGCGGCGGAGCGCTGGCGCGCACGGTCTGGCGTACTTCGCCAAGACCCTGTACCTGCAGGGTCACCACGTCGCCGTCGCACAGCCAGCCCGGAAATGATTGTGGTGCATCGGGATTCAGATGCTCAAGGAGAGTGCAAGTGGGCACGGTGCCGGAACCGAAGACGTCACCGGGCACCAACGGCACGCCGCGCGAGGCGTAGCTGATGATCTCGGCGAAGCTCCAGTCCATACTTCCGGTGGAGCCCATTCCGACGATCACGTCGTTGACGATCGCGGTGGCGTGCAAGCTGAGCCGGCCGTCGCGGCGGTACGGTTCCAGTTCGTCAGGAGTCACCAGGTACGGCCCCAGGGTTACGCCACTGTCCTTGCCCTTGGCCTGCCCGATCGCCAGCCGGCCCTCCTGGGCCTGCAGGTCGCGCGCCGACCAGTCGTTGAAGATGGTGTAGCCGATAATGGCCCGTTCGGCTTGCGCCACCGACAGGTTCGCCCCGGTGATCCCGATGACCGCGGCGACCTCCAGTTCGAAGTCCTGACAGGCGCTGCCGGGAGCCGTAGGCGCATCGTCGTAGGGCCCCAGCACCGTTGCCGGGCAGGCGAAGTAGAAGGCCGGAATCTGATACCAGGTGTCGTCGAGCACCGGGCTGCGGCCGGTCGCCACCCGGCAGTTGCGCATGTGCTCCAAAAAGCCCAGGCCGTCGCGGATCGACGGCGGGCGCGGGATCGGTGCCATCAGCCGCACCTGATCGACCCTTACCGTCGCTGACGGTGTGTCGAGCGCCCGCTCACCGGCTTCGCGCAGCCCGTCCGGGCCACGCCCGATCAGGTCCAGCAGCGTCACCCCCGGCTCCGCCGCGTGGATCACCTCACCGCGCAGCACCCCGGCACGTTCGCCGTCCTCGCTTCGATAGGTCACCCACCGCACCGGTCAATCCTCACTCACCACGGCGATGTCGGGTAGCGGCCGTCGGCAGACTTCGCGGGCTTCTTCGGCGGTCATCCCGAACATCCGCAACAGGTCTTCGGTGACCTTGTCGGCAGCCTGCGCGTCGTCACGTTCCGGCTCGTCTTGCAAGAGCTTTCCGAGACCGAATAGCGCACCGGCAGCGACGGCCAACGCGAGTTGGGGGTCGTCGATGCCGAAGCGTCCCGCCGCTGCCGCCGCCTTGATGTCACGTCGTGCGCGTGGAGCGAGGCCGCGATCCGCGGACAGCAGGTCGAGTCCCCCGCTGAGAATGATCTGGCTCTCCTGCGGTCGGCGGCGGAATAAGCGTCCGGTCAGCCGGAAGCTGCACGCGAACGTTTCCGCGGGATCTTCGATCGAAGCGGTGAGCCCGTCCAGGAATGCGCCGTGACTGTCCAGGATGTCGGCGACCGCTGCCTCGAACAGCTCCTCCTTGCTGGTGAAGTGGTTATAGAACGAGCCCATCCCGACGTCGGCGGTCTGGGTGATCTCCAACACCGGCACGTTGAGTTTTCCTGCCGCAATCAAGGCCTGAGCAGCCTCAATCAGCGCTGCACGCGTCCGCCGCTTCCGGCGCTCCAGCCGGTTGACCGGCTCGCCCTGCCGTTGGCCCACGACCAAAACAATAGCGGAGGACGTCATTGCTGATGATTTCGTCAACTTTTCTTGACTGAGTAAACGCTCGTATGTGACGATTTCGTCACTCAATCGAGGAGGCAGCGTGAGCGAGCTGCTCGGCACCCACCGTGACCTGCACAGCGAGCAGGGCGCCCGCAAAGGCGAGCACGCCGGGCGGTCCCGCAATCCGGTCATCAAAGTGCGTGACATCGCCTGGGTGGAGTTCGAGAAGCCCGATCTGGCGCGCGCAGAGGCGTTCGCCCAGGCGTTCGGCTTCGCCACCGTTCTGCGAACCGCGAACGAACTACACCTGCGCGGCACGGACACCGGCTCGCCGTGTGTGCTCATCCGCCGCGATTCGGGCACCCGGTTTTGCGGCGTCGCCTTCTCAGCAGCTGATGAGGCCGATCTGCTGCACCTTGCGGATGCGACGGGCTCCCACGCCAGGCCGCTGCCCGAGTCGATCGGCGGCACCTCGGTCGACCTGGTCGACCCGAGCGGTATTCCGGTGCGTGTCGTGGCCGGAACTCACCAGCTGGCCGCGCTTGAAGCCCAGGTTCCGCACACCTTCAATTTCGGACACGAGCTGCGTCGCATCAATGCCACCCAACGCCCACCGCGCGAGCCCACGAAGGTACAGCGGCTCGGGCATGTCGTGCTGCAGACCACCAAGTACCTGAAGGCGCTGAACTGGTATCTCGACACCCTGGGGATGATTGTCAGTGATTTCCTGTTCTTCCCCGGTCAGCGTGACCGCGGGCCGACGATGAGCTTCATCCGCTGCGACCGCGGCGCCACCCCCGCCGATCACCACACCCTGGCCCTCGCACTCGGCCCGGCGAACCGGTACGTGCACTCGGCTTACCAGGTCTGTGACCTCGATGCGCTGGCCGCCGGCGGCGAATACCTCAGGGAGCAAGGGTATTTCCGCTCCTGGGGCATCGGCCGCCACATCCAGGGCAGCCAGCTCTTCGACTACTGGCGCGACCCCGATGGATTCCTCGTCGAGCACTTCGCTGACGGCGACATGTTCGACAACACTCTGCAACCCGGCTGGGCGCCGTTCACAGCGTCCGGTCTAGCCCAATGGGGTCCACCCGCGACCAAGGATTTTCTGGGAACCAGCCCCAGATCCCTGCGCCACGACGCGCTCTCGCTGGTCTCCGCGCTGCGCGACGACAACGAATTCGATGTCAAACGACTGATCGGCCTGATGAAAGTAGCGAACTCATGAGCATTGCCATTCGCCGCACCACCACCGGGCAACGGCTGGGGCGCACAGGTCTGAGGCGTATCGGTGCGGCGAGCACCTCCATCGCATTCGGGATGGCGCTACTGATGTCAGCTCCGGTGGCGCAGGCCGATCTCGATGCCGCGGTCGCGGAGGCGTTTGCGCCTTTCTTCGATACCGCGACCGATGGGTTGGATTGGGCGGCCGCGTCAAGTCCCTCCGCCTGGGATAGCTTTTTGGCCCCCGCTCACTGGGATGCCGTGTTTGCCGAGTTGGGCCGCAGCGCTGACAGCGCGGCGGCTGCTGCACCAGCGGCCAACGACTGGAATTCGCTGGTGGGCCAGGTTCTCTACATGCCGCTGCACGACGCGATGCAGAACTGGATTGCCAGTGACGACCCGCTCCTGGATCTGTTGAACAAGCTCAGCTCCGGCCTGGGCCTGGGTCCGATGATCGCCAACGGCGCCGATGGCACGCTCATTCACGCGCAGGGCTTCAACGGCGGTTGGTTGTTCGGCGACGGCGGCGACGGTTACGGCAGCCCGGACGAAGGTGTCGCTGCCGGCGTGGCCGGCGCCGGGGGCGGAGCAGCCGGGCTGTTCGGCAACGGCGGAGCCGGCGGAGTAGGCGGGAACGGTGCCCCCGGCGGGGCAGGCGGTGCCGGCGGCATGTTGATGGGCATCGGGGGGACCGGCGGCGCAGGCGGGTCCGGCGCCGCCGATGTGCTGACCGGGGCGGGTGGCTCCGGCGGAGCCGGGGGCGCGGCTCCGGGCTGGCTGTTCGGTGTCGGCGGTCACGGCGGGGCCGGCGGTGACGGGCCCGACGGCGGCTATGGCGGCACCGGCGGCAGCGCCACCGGCCTGTTCGGCGGAGGCGGGGACGGCGGTGCAGGGGGTGACAGTGCGGTGGGCGGCACCCCACAGGGTCTGCCGGCGCTCGGCGGGGCGGGTGGTAACGGCGGCCCGCTCGGCACCCACGGCGATGTCGGCGCCCATGGGAACGGGATCGCACCGGGCGGGGTCAGCAACCTAGGGCACGAGGGAACCTGGATCACCGACACCGACGGCCGAGCGGTCGTTCTGCACGGCTTCAATCAGGTCTACAAGGTTCCGCCGTTCACGGCGCAGGGCGTCGGGTTCGGCGAGAAAGATGCGCAGTTCCTCGCTGACAACGGCTTCAACTCGATCCGGCTGGGGTTGATATGGGAGGCCGTGGAACCCGCACCCGGTGTCTACAACGATGCCTATCTCGCCCAGATCAAAGAAACCGCCGATATCTTGCAGGCGCACGGCATCCACGTCTTCCTGGACATGCATCAAGACATGTACAGCAGTGTCTTCACCGCAGAGGGCGCACCCCCATGGGCGGTGGAGACCGGCGACGCGTTCAACAACCAGATTCCCTTTCCCTACGGCAACTTTTTGAATCCGGCGATGAACAACGCCTGGGACGCGTTCTGGAGCAACACCAAGATTTCGGGCGGGATGGGATTGCAGGATCACTACGCCCAGATGTGGCAACACGTCGCCAATTACTTCAAAGACGACGCCAACATCAGCGGCTACGACGTCATGAACGAGCCGTGGCCCGGTTCGGGCTGGATGGCAACTGTGTTCGGCAGTTCGCACTTCGAAGCCGAGAAGCTGACCCCCTTCTACAACCAAGTCATCTCGGCGATCCGCTCGGTCGACGACGCCACGCCGGTGTATGTCGAGCCGCAATTTATGTTCGGTATGGGCCTGCCGACCCACCTCGGCGCCATGGACGACGACAACACGCTTTTCTCGTTTCACGACTACTGCGTTCAGACGGTCATCCTGGGCACCGATTTCCTCTGCGGCCTGGTGATCACCAACACCCTCAATAACGCCGAGTCGTACATGGCTGCCCACAACATCCCAGGTCTGGTGACCGAATTCGGCAACAACCCGATCGGACTGCAGCAGGCCGTCGACATCATCAACCAGCACGGCCTGGGTTGGCAGAAGTGGGAGTACACCGCCTTGAACGATCCGGCCACCAGCGGGCCCGGCTCCCTGGTCAACAACCCCCATGAGCCACTGGACGCCCCGGGCAACGTCAACCACGACGTGCTCAAAGCGACCGCGGAGCCCTACCCGCAGGCGGTTGCGGGGACACCCGGAGCGTGGTCGTTCGACGACGGCGTATTCACCTTCACCTACTCCACCGACATGGTCAGCGGCGAAGGAAGCTTCCCGGCCGGATCCCTGACCCAGATCGCGGTCCCGCCCATCCAGTACCCAGCCGGATACCACGTGGAAGTCACTGGTGGGCATGTCATCTCGCCTGCGGGTACGACGACACTGGTCATCGCGTCCGACACCGGTTCCGGCGATATCACCGTCACCATCACCCGGGCCTGATGAAAGTAGCGAACTCATGACCATTGCCATTCTCCGCACCGCCGACGCATGGTGGGTCCACACCACCACGGGCGCCGCGCGGATCGCCACTACGGCAACCACCACCGGACAGGTGCTGGCTGATCGCGCGGCCATCGACGCCGCCGCGCACAGCCGCGGCACGGCGCCGGTCGACAACCTCGAGCTGCTCTCCCCCGTGACCGCACCGTGTCGCGTCGTGGCGCAGATGACCAACTACGCCTCACACGTCAAAGACGCCGGGATGAACCCGAAGGCCATTCCGCTGACCTTCTTTCGCAAGACGTCCGGGTCGATCAGCGGACCGTTCGACGACATCATCAAGCCTGCGCACGTACGGTTCCTGGACTACGAAGTGGAGATCGGCCTGGTCATCGCGCGCGAGGTCCCGGTGGGCACCGAGATCACCGAGACCAACCTGGCCGACTTCATCGCCGGTCTGGTTGTCACCAACGACGTTTCGGCCCGCGACATCCAGCTCCCGCAGACCCAGTTCTACGAAGCCAAGTCGTACCCGACCTTCACCCCGGTCGGCCCGGCCCTGGTCCTGCTCGACGCCGACGAGCTCAAGCGGTTCGGCGATCTGCGCCTTCAACTGCGCGTAAACGGCGACATGCGCCAAGACGCCCTCGTCGGCGGTGACATGATCTACCAGCCCCTACAGGCACTGCAGGCGTTGACGCGGTTCCAACGGCTGGACGCGGGCGACCTGGTGATGACCGGCACTCCGGTCGGGACCGCACTGAGCGCCCCACCCAAGCCGATAGAGATCATCGGCTCGCTGCTGCCGCCGGCGATCAAATGGAAGGCCTTCTTCAAACGCCAAACGGACAATCCGAAGTACCTGAAGCACGGCGATGTCGTAGAGCTGTCGGCTGCCACCGACGACGGCGCCATCGCTCTCGGCGCCCAGCGCACTGAGGTGAGCTTCGCGTGACCGATCTGGTCATTGTCGGCGGCGGCCCGACCGGCGTAACCGCGGCCACTTTGCTTGCAGACTATGGCATCTCGTGTCTGATCCTGGACCGCTGGGAGGGCGTGTATCCACAACCGCGAGCGGTCCACCTCGACGACGAGAGCAACCGGATCGTCGCCCGACTCGGGATTGCCGAACAATTCGCCGCGATCTCACGGCCCGCGCTGGGCCTACGGCTACTCGATCAGCAC
The DNA here is from genome assembly GCF_002086455.1 of Mycolicibacter algericus DSM 45454. Lineage (GTDB taxonomy): Bacteria > Actinomycetota > Actinomycetes > Mycobacteriales > Mycobacteriaceae > Mycobacterium > Mycobacterium algericum. The sequence goes on along the minus strand of NZ_MVHC01000005.1, from coordinate 236,814 downwards.
CTGCGTGTGCTCGCGGAGTTTCATCGCGACACCGCCGAGAGCATTCACGGGTTCCCGCAAGCCAACATGTTCGACCAACCCGAGTTCGAAGCCCTACTGCGCGACAACGCCAAAAAGCGCGCCGGGATTCAGCTTCGGGGTAACTCCGAAGTCACCGACGTCACCCAGCACGCCCCGGGCCGTGTCCGAGTGACCTTCACCGACCGCCCCAGCGGGAACCAGCACATCGTCGAGACCAACTACGTCCTCGGCTGCGACGGCGCTAACAGCGTGGTGCGCACCTCGATCGGCGCCGCGATGGAGGACCTGAGATTCGAGCAACGCTGGCTGGTTGCCGACGTGGCCACCGACGCTGAACTGAACCAATGGGACGGTGTGCATCAGGTGTGCAACCCGGTACGCGCCGCTACCTTCATGCGCATCGGCCCGGCCCGCTACCGCTGGGAATTTCGCTTGTTGCCCGGCGAGACCGCCGACGACTACAGCACCATGGAGACACTTCGCGCCCTGATTGCGCCCTGGATAAACGACACCTCCGATGACGACCTCGAGGTGGTGCGGGTTACCGAGTACACCTTCCGTGCGCAGATTGCGAATCGATGGCGAGACCGCAACGTATTCCTGCTCGGCGATGCCGCCCATCTCACGCCCCCATTTATCGGCCAGGGCATGGGCGCCGGGCTACGTGACGCCATGAACCTGTCGTGGAAGTTGGCCGGCGTGATCACGGGCGACCTATCGGCGAATCTATTGGACACTTATGAGCAGGAACGCAAGCCGCACGCCCGCATGATGATCGCATTGGCCTTGGGCATGGGCCGGGCGATGACCGCGGGCGGGCACATCGGAAACGTTCTGCGGCGGACGATCGCCCCTCGGCTGCATCTGATTCCCGGCATCCGCGAGCGGGTGGTCAACAGCAAGACCCCGGCGCTGCGCCGATCCGCACTGGTCATCCGGGATCGCCACCCGCGCAATCTGGCCGGAACATTGTGCCCCAATCCCCTGCTGGCCGACGGCCGTCGTCTCGACACGGTCCTCGGGGACGGATTCGCCCTCGTCGCCACGACGCGGCCCCTCCCCTTCCACCAGGACCTGCTCGCGGAACACGGCGCCGTCATGCACATCGCCCAACCCGGAAGCGAGCTGGCGCGTTGGCTGCACCGCGGGCATGCGACCGCCGCGATCATCAGACCCGACCGTACCGTCATGCGTGCCAGCCGGAGCCTGAGCGCCCTGGTCACCGCCACGCCCCGGTTCGCTTCGGCCGTGCGGACCGATGTGTCAGAGCACTAGTGATTTCGCCGTATTCCCTGAGGCATGAAAGGCAATTCGAGCATCGCCAACGGCTGTTATCCCGGTTTACGAGCCCGGCATCGCTATTCCCAGGTCACCTCGTCGGGCGTCTTGTCGGCCCGCAGTCCCCGCCAGCTCGGCTGGCGCAGCCGGCCGTCGGCCGTCCGCTCGCTGTAGCGCACCTCCCCCACGATGGTCGGTTCCACAAACGTGACGCCCTCGGAATCGAGCCGGGAAAGCGGTGCCCTAAAAGGTGATTCGTCGGCGCGCAGCGGCATCAGCATCTTCTTCAGGTCGGCCAGCTGGCGATCGGTGAAACCGGTACCGACCCGGCCAACGAATCGCAGACCGTCAGCATCGGGAACTCCCATCAGCAGCGAGCCGATCCCCCCACTCATTCCATTTCGGCCACTCCCTCTTCTGGCCCGCCAACCGCCGATCACGACCTCCTGGGTCCGCCAGCGCTTTTCCTTGACCCATGCCGTCGACCGGCGCCCCGGCTGATACGGCGAACCCCACTTCTTGGCAACGACTCCCTCCCAGCCGAGGCTGCGAGACTGTTCGAGCGCCTGTTTTCCGTCGGGGTACAGCAGGTCTTTGACCACCAGATCGGTTCCCCGCGCCAAGGTTTCCAAGAGGCGCCGGCGATCCCGGTAGGACGCACGCAACAGCGGGCGACCGTCGAGATAGAGCAGGTCGAAGGCCCAGAACTGCAGGCGAGGAGAGCGTGGGCTGTTCTGCATCTCGGCGAAGCTGGGCACACCGGCGTCGTCAAGTGCCACAAGCTCACCGTCGAGCACCACGTGGTGCTCGGTGAGGTCGTCACCCAGCGCCTGCATTCGCGGGTATTCCCCGGTAACGTCGCGCCCGCTGCGCGACCGCAGTCGCACCCTCCCGTGGTCGGCCTCGACCAGGAGTCGGTAGCCGTCCCACTTCCCCTCGAAGGCCCACTCGCTCGGGGACAGTCTGCTCACGGAACCATGGGTGGCCAGCATCGGGTCCAGGTCGGCGAACGCGAACGCCCGCTGGTCTTTCATACGGTGCGCCAGCCACTGGTCGCCGCTGGTCCGGATCAGCGCGTACCGCCCGGAGATCCGGCTGCCGGACAGCACGACGATCACCTCCCCTTTCTCCACGGTGTCCTCGAACTTTTCGGTCACATAACTGCCCGAATCCCAGATGCGCACCGTGCCGGCACCATACTCGCCCTTGGGGATGGTGCCTTCGAAGCCGCCGTACTCCAGCGGATGATCCTCGGTGCGCACCGCGAGGTGGTTGACCGACGGCGTGTCGGGCAGGTTCATGGGCACCGCCCAGCTGACCAGTACGCCGTCGCGCTCCAGCCTGAAGTCGTAGTGCAGTCGCCGTGCGTGGTGCTCCTGGATGACGAAACTGTTGCCCTCGCCCGGGACGGGGGCGGTGGCCGGCACCGGTTCGGGGGTCTTGCCCGCGTCGCGTTTGGCCCGGTATGCGGCGAGCCGATCCCTCTTGCGTACCGGCGGGTCCAGTGCCGCCAGCAGGTCGCCGTCGCGCTCGACGCGGGCCAGCACCTCGTCGTAGCGCAACTGCCGCAGGTCCGGGTCGTCCAACTCCTCCCAGGTGCGCGGGGCGGCCACCGTCGGGTGCTCACGACCCCGCAGCGAGTACGGCCCGATGGTGGTCTTCGACGCGTTGTTCTGGCTCCAGTCGACGAAGACCTTCCCGGCCCGCAGTTTCTTGGCCATGGTCGCGGTCACCAGCTTCGGCATAGCGCTTTCGAGTTGCTGCGCAACGCGTTTGGCCACCGTGACGGCGCCGGTACTGGCTACCGGGCGGTCGAGGGCGGCGTAGACGTGCACTCCCTTGCTGCCGCTGGTGAGCGGGAACGCTTCCAGGTCCAGCTCCGACATCAGCTCTCGGATAGCGCGCGCCACCTCGGCGAGTTGAGACATCGCCACGCCCTCGCCGGGGTCCAGGTCGAACACCAGGCGCGTCGCCGGGCCGGGCCTGAGCATTTCGCCGCCACGCGTCCACTCAGCCTCGAATCTCCACTGCGGCACGTGGACCTCCAGCGCGGCCTGCTGGGCAATCCAGGCCAGACCATCGGCGTCGTCGATGATCGGATAGGTGGTGGTGCCCGAACGGTGCTGTATGTCGGCGCGGTGCAGCCATTCCGGTGCCGAGGAGGCAAGTTGCTTTTCGAAGAACGAGTCCTGTTCGACGCCGTTGGGCCAGCGTTTGCGGGTCACCGGGCGTCCGGCGATGTGCGGCAGCATCACCGCGGCAATGCGGGTGTAGTAACCGAAGACGTCGGCTTTGGTGGTGCCGGTGGCGGGGTAGAGCACCTTGTCGGCGTTGGTCAACTTCACCCGGGTCTGGAACGGCTGTGCAGCCATGCTGCCAACCTACGTCGCGATAAAGCCGGTTTCGGGCACGTTCGGGTGGGCATACTTGCCTCATGCGTTCCATCTGGAAGGGTTCGATCGCATTCGGTCTGGTCAACGTCCCGGTGAAGGTGTACAGCGCCACCGAGGACCACGACATCAAGTTCCGTCAGGTACACGCCAAGGACAACGGCCGGATCCGCTACCGGAGGGTGTGCGAGGAATGCGGTGAAGTCGTCGACTACGCCGACATCGCGCGGGCATACGAGTCCGACGACGGCCGGATGGTGGTGATCACCGACGACGACCTCGCGAATCTTCCCGAGGAGCGCGATCACGAGATCGCGGTGCTCGAGTTCGTCCCGGCCGGTGACCTGGACCCGATGCTGTTCGACCGCTCCTACTTTCTGGAGCCGGCGACAAAATCGATCAAATCGTATGTGCTGTTGGCCAAGACACTGGCCGATACCGACCGGGTGGCGATTGTACATTTCACGCTGCGCAACAAGACCCGACTGGCGGCGCTGCGGGTCAAGGACTTCTCCAAGCGTGACGTGATGATGGTGCACACGCTGTTGTGGCCGGATGAGATTCGCGACCCCGACTTCCCCGCCCTGGACACCAAGGTTGAGATCAAGCCCGCCGAGCTGAAGATGGCCGGGCAAGTGGTCGAGTCGATGGCCGACGACTTCGATCCCGACCGCTACCACGACACGTATCAGGAGCAGTTGCACGAGTTGATCGCTGCCAAACTTGAAGGCGACGAGGCGTTCACTCCCGAGGAGCGGCCCGCCGAACTCGACGCCACCGAAGACGTCTCCGATCTGCTGGCCAAGCTCGAGGCGAGCGTGAAGAAGCGCTCGGCGGCCAACAAGGAGCCCGCCAAAAAAGCGCCGGCCAAGAAGGCGGCCGCTAAGAAGGCTCCGGCGAAGAAGGCGCCGACCAAGAAGGCCGCGGCAAAGTAGCCGCGTCGGCCGACGCCGCGGGCCGCGCGCGCACCCGTTGCGGCCACCAGAACCAGCGCCCGAGCAGCGCGGCGATGCTCGGCGTCATGAATGACCGCACGATCAAGGTGTCGAACAGCAGGCCCAGCGCGATGGTGGTGCCGATCTGGCCGAGAATCCGCAGGTCACTGAAGATGAACGACGCCATGGTGGCGGCGAACACCAGTCCGGCGGCGGTCACCACCGACCCGGTTCCGCCCATCGCGCGGATGATGCCGGTGTTCAAGCCGGCGTCGATCTCCTCTTTGAATCGTGAGATCAGCAGCAGGTTGTAGTCCGAGCCGACCGCCAGCAGCAGGATGACGGCCAGCGCCAGCACGATCCAGTACAGGTGGATGCCGAACAGGTACTGCCACACCAGCACCGACAGCCCGAAAGAGGCGCCCAGCGACAGGGCGACCGTGCCGACGATGACGATTGCGGCGACCAGACTGCGGGTGATGATCATCATGATCAGCAGGATCAGGCTCAGCGCGGCGATTCCGGCGATCAGCAGGTCGTACTTCGCGGCGTCGGCGATGTCCTTGTAGGTCGAGGCCGTGCCCGCCAGATAGATGTGCGAGCCCTGCAGCGGAGTGCCCTTGACGGCCTCCTTCGCGGCGTCGCGGATCTTGTCGATGTGCGAGATGCCTTCCGGGGTGGCCGGGTCGCCCTCGTGGGTGATGATCAGCTGCGCCGCTTTGCCATCCGGAGACAAGAACAGCTTCATCCCGCGCTTGAACTCAGGGTTGGTGAATGCCTCGGGCGGCAGATAGAAGGAGTCGTCGTTCTTGGCGTCGTCGAAGGCCCGGCCCATGGCGGCCGGGTCGTCGTTCGCGGCCGCGGACTGGTCGCTGATCCCGGAGTTGGTGGCATAGTTGTTCAATGCCAGATCTCGGTTGACCTGCTGGCTTTCGATCTGAGACGGGATCAACTCCACCAACTGCGGTTGCAGCGCGTCCAGCTGGTCCAAGGCTGACGTGAGCTGTTGGAGCTTCTCGGCAAGCTTGTCGATGCCGTCCTGCAGGTCGAAGACGGAGCGCAGCGCCGCGCACGCCGGGATGTCGAAGCAGTGCGGTTCCCAGTAGAAGTAGCTGCGGATCGGCCGGAAGAAGTCGTCGAAGTTCGCAATCTGGTCGCGCAGATCGTTGGTGAGGGCGACGGTGTCGTGAAAGCTCTGGGTTTGAGTGTGGGTGGCGTCGGCGAGTTGCTGCTGCAGCGCGTACTGCTGCTCCAGCGTGTGAATCGACTTCTCCGCTTCGGCCGCCTGCGTGAGCAGGTCAGCCGCCCGGTCCATCTGGTACTTGAGGTTCTGGGTCTGGGCGACGTTGCCCTGGCCGACCGCAAACGGTATCGACGTGTGCTTGAGCGGAGTGCCCAACGGCCGCGTTATCGATTGCACCTTGGCGATGCCCGGGGTGTGGAACACCGCCTTGGCGACCCGCTCCAACACCAGGAACGATGCCGGGTTGCGCAGGTCGTGGTCCGATTCGATCATCAGTAGTTCCGGGTTGAGCCTGGCCTGGGAGAAGTGGCGTTCCGCGGCCGCATAGCCGATGTTGGCCGGGGCGCGGTCCGGCATGTATTCCCGGGCGTCGTAGCTGGTCTTGTAGCCCGGCAGGGCGAGCAGACCGATCAAGGCGACGGCGCAGGCGACCACCAGGATGGGCCCGGGCCACCGGACGATGGCGGCGCCGATCCGCCGCCAGCCGCGGGTCCGCATCGCCCGGGTGGGTTCGAACCGGCCGAACCGACTGCCCACGGTGAGCACGGCCGAGGTCAGGGTCAGCGCGGCGATCAGCGCCACGAAGATGCCGATGGCGGCGGGCAGCCCCAGGGTGTGGAAGTAGGGCAGCCGGGTGAAGCTCAAGCAGTACACGGCGCCGGAGATGGTCAGGCCCGAGCCGATCACGACGTGGGCGGTACTGCGGTACATGGTGTAGAAGGCGGTTTCTGGATCTTCGCCGGCCGCGCGCGCCTCCTGGTAGCGGCTGATGATGAAGATCGCGTAGTCGGTTCCCGCGGCGATCGCGAGCAGGGTCAGCAGATTCGTTGAGTAGGTGGATAATCCGATGACCTCGTGGTAGCCGAGGAACGCGACGAATCCACGTGCGGCGGCCATTTCAATGGCGACGGTGAGCAGCGCCAGCAGGGTGGTGGCGACCGAGCGGTAGACCGCGAACAGCATGACCGCGATCACCAGGAAGGTGATCGCGGTGACCTTGTTGGTGCCCTCGCTGCCGACCGAGAACTGGTCGGCGACCAGTGGCGCCGCACCCGTCACGTAGGCCCGGCCCCCCGGCGGCGCCGGCGTGTTTTCGACGATGTCGCGGACGGAGGCAACCGATTCGTTGGCCAACGTCTCGCCTTGGCTTCCGGCCAGAAACACCTGCGCCAGAGCGGCTTTGCCGTCGTTGCTCTGCGAACCGGCGGCGGTCAGCGGATCGCCCCAGAAGTTCTGGATATGCTGGACGTGCTTGGTGTCGCGTTCCAGCTTGGCGACCAGGGTGTCGTAGAAGCGGTGCGCTTCCGAGCCCAGCGGCTCCTCGCCTTCGATGACGATCATCGCGGCACTGTCGGTGTCGTACTGCTGGAACACTTTTCCGATACGTTTGGCTGCCTGATACGACGGCGCATCCGGGGAGCTCATCCCCACGTTGTGGGCTTCGGCGACCACCTCCAGCTGTGGAACCAGACTGTTCGTCACCGCGGCCAGCGCCACCCAGAACAGCACGATCGGTAATGCCAGACGGCGAATAGTGCGCGGCCAGAACGGCTGCCGGCCCTCCTCGCTCATCCGGATTTGTCCAAGCAGAAGGTGTAGGCGCTCACGGTGTTGACGATCCTTTCGTCTTTGAGTTCACCGTCGATGACGATGCGGCAGCCCAGCACGTGGCCGTTCCCCTGTGCCCGCAGGTCTCCGATGATCGCCGGCTCAGTCGTCGTCGCCTGGTAACGCCAGGGCAGCGGAGCGTCGATGACTTGCTGCGGTGCGGCGTTGACATCGAGGTAGTTGATGGTGGCGGTGGCATCCGGGGCGCCGAAGACCTCGTAGACGACGTTTTTGGGGTTGAACGGGACGATCTCGTCGCCCGCGTCGCTCTGGGTCGACGTGGTATCGCCCGCGCCGAAGATGCCGTGCAGCCGGTAGACACAAAACGCCGCGACGGCGACCACCACCACGGCGACGATGACCATCCACCCACGCCGGACCAGCGGAAATAGCGACGGTCTGCGCACCGACCAAGCGGACGGTACGGAACCGTACGGCTCAATAGTGCGGCGGCGGTGATTTCGTGACGGCGGGCCTCAGCGAGTGCCGCGAGTCAGGCTCGGGATGACCACCTCGTCGACAAGATTCGCCACCGTGCGCGGCGTCGTCGCCCGGCCCGACACCAGAGACCGGAAGATCAGGTATCCGGGCAGCACGTCCCACAGGTCATCGTTGACGGCGGCGGCATCGATCTCGCCGCGATCGACGGCCTGCCGCAGGATGTGGAGCATCAGCGCCTTGCGCTTGTCGACGAACTGGTGCTGCATCACCTCGTTCAGCGCCGGATTTCGCGACACCTCGACCAGCACTGCGCGGATGGTGCCCGCATGCTGCGTGGTCTGCTCGCAGACCAGCTCACCCAGTCGCAGCAGATCGCCGCGCAGGCTGCCGGTGTCGGGCGGGACGGCGACCTGGCGGATGCCCTCGGTGAACGCGGCCAACACCAGTTCGGCCTTCGACGGCCAGCGCCGGTACGCCGTGGCCTTACTCGCCCGCGCCTTCGCCGCGACGGCGTCCACCGTCAACCGGTCGTAGCCGTTCTCCTGCAGCAACTGCAGCGTGACTTCCAACAGCTCGACTTCGCGCGGCGACCAGGTTGGGGCGCCGGCAACGTCGACGTTCTGGCTCACGGCATCAACCATAGAGCGCCGCCGATTCGAAAGAGGGTTTCAGCTCGCAGTCGCGACGTCAGGGCGGCGCTTTGTTGAGAGCGCGTTCGGAGTTGATGCGGTGGACGCGGTCTTGGATTCGGGTGCGCTTGCGGGTGGGCATCATCAGGCCGCGGGCCGCGGTTGGTAATGCTGGTGAAGTTGTTGCCGGTGGCGCCCCGATAGGCATGCACAGGCCGGGGAAGAGGAGTGCACTGCCCGGGCGGGTGGTGTAAGTGTGGCCGGTGGGGCTGGTCCACTCCACGGTGCCGTCGGGGTGCTGGATATCGTGCCAGCCACCAGGGCCGGTCCAAAACGTCTTGAGCAGGTGGTGTTTTCGGCATAGGCAGCGCAGGCCGGCCGGGTGGGTCGGCCCGAACGGATAAGCGATGGCATGGTCGACGTCGCAGTAGCTGGCGGGCTGATCGCACCCGGGGAACCGGCAGCTGAGATCGCGGGCCCGGACAAATGCGGCCAGGGCCGTTGAGGGCCGATAGTGCGGTTCGGCCGGCAGATCGGTCGGGTCGCGCAGCGGTTTGACGGTGGCGCCGTTGTTGACGAGCTGGGCCAGTAGCGGTGCGGGTACCGTGCCGCCGCCGATGATGTACCCGGAGCGTGCTGGACGTGCCTGGGGCTCGGGCGACGGGTTGGTCGGCGGCTGCTCGGCGACCAGGTCGGGATCTTGCTGCGGCTCGCCGTTACCGAACCGGGGATCGGGCGGAGTGCGCAGGGCGGCTTCTTCGGCGAGGACGTAGACGGTGACGTTGCCGGCGCGCGCGTCGGTGTTTCCGGCCGGGCAGTCGGTGTTGCCACAGGCGCAGGCGAGGCTGTCAGCTCCGGCAGCCAAGGCGCCGAGGGCATCGGCGCGGCGCTGGGCCAAGGTGCGGGGGTCGTCGTCGCAGACGGTGTGGGCCAACTGGGTCAGGCGCCGGTCGAGGGCGGTGGCGTCGGTGGCGAACAGCCGGCCCCACAGCGCGGTGGTGCCGTTTTCGCTGTTGCGGGTGTCGACGACGATGTCGCGGCCCCGGGCCTCCCGCTCCTGGCGCCGGATGGCGTCGGGGTCGTACCGGTCGATCAGGGCGTCGATGGCCGCAGCGGTTTTGGCCGCCGAGAGCGGCCCGAGGCCGGTGGCGATCGCGGCAAGCTCGGTGTCGACGGCGTCCAGCAGGTAGGGGTTGGTGATCAAGGTGGTGCGCCAGACGATCGTGGCGACCATCCGGCAGTTGATCGCCCCGTCGAGAAACAGTGCGGCCACCTTCGGCAGCCGCTCACGCAGCGCAGTGGCCAGATACATCTGCGAGGAGGCCATGCCGTGGCTGATCTGCTCGGCAGCGCCGACCTCGGAGGCTGCGGCATCCCAGTAGTCGCATGACCAGCGCGACCGGTTCACAGCGTCCCGTCCGCGGGTGCGCCGCGCGACCAGTTCACCGATCGCTGCCAGCCGGCGCGCCGAGGCCGCGGCCTCCACTTGAGACCACCCGGCGATGGCTGCCACCAGCAGGTTGTCGTCGGCATCAGCCAGTGACTCCGGCCCAGGCAACGCATTATCGAACATACGTTCGATCGTACCCGAACCGGGCGACGCGCGCACCCCACCCGCGGGACGACCGGCACCCGAATTAGAACGTGTTTCAGAAAAGGGGTTCAGCTCCCGGCCGATCCTTGTTAGCGTGCCTACGTGATCCTCGATAGATTCCGACTCGATAACTCGGTCGCCGTCGTCACCGGCGCCGGCCGTGGCCTAGGCGCGGCGATCGCCGTAGCGTTCGCCGAAGCCGGCGCTGATGTCGTCATCGCCGCGCGTACCCGATCCCAACTAGAGACCGTCGCCGAACAGGTCGAAAGCACCGGGCGTCGCGCCCACATCGTCGCCGCCGACCTGGCCCACCCCGAAGAGACCGCCAAGCTGGCCGCCCAGGCCGTCGACGCCTTCGGCAGGCTCGACATCGTCGTCAACAATGTCGGCGGCACCATGCCCAACATGTTGCTGACCACCTCGGCCAAAGACCTCAAGGACGCGCTGACCTTCAACGTCGTCACCGCGCACGCGCTGACCACCGCCGCCGCGCCGCTGATGCTGGAACACGCCGGCGGCGGCTCGGTCATCAACATCACCTCGACGATGGGGCGGCTGGCCGGGCGTGGATTCGCCGCCTACGGAACCGCCAAGGCCGCGCTGGCCCACTACACCCGGCTGGCCGCCATGGACCTGTGCCCGAAGATCCGCGTCAACGGCATCGCACCGGGATCGATCTTGACCTCCGCGCTGGATGTGGTGGCCTCCAACGACGAACTCCGCGAGCCGATGGAGAAGGTCACTCCGATGCGCCGACTCGGGGATCCGACCGACATCGCGGCCGCCGCAGTCTATTTGGCCTCGCCGGCGGGAAGTTATCTCACCGGCAAGATCCTCGAGGTCGATGGGGGCATCACGTTCCCGAACCTCGATCTGCCCATCCCCGACCTGTAGAGGACACCGCTATGCCCATTCGCGTCGCCCAGATCGGCACCGGCAATGTCGGTGTCCACGCCCTGAAAGCACTGATCACCAACCCGGAATTCGAGCTGACCGGGGTGTGGGTGTCCTCGGACGCCAAGGCCGGCAAAGACGCCGCCGAGCTGGCCGGCCTGGACACGCCGACCGGGGTGTCCGCGACCACCGACCTGCAGCAGATACTCGACGCCAAACCCGACTGCGTGGTCTATACCGCGCTGGCCGACAACCGGCTCGTCGAGGCGCTGGACGACTTCCGGCGCATCCTGGCGGCCGGGATCAACGTGGCCGGCAGCAGCGCGGTGTTCCTGCAATACCCGTGGCAGGTGCTGCCCGCCGAGATGCTGTCCCCGCTCGAAGACGCCGCCAAGGCCGGCAACGCGAGCTTGTTCGTCAATGGCATCGACCCGGGCTTCGCCAATGACCTGCTGCCGCTGGCGCTGGCGGGCACATGTCAGAGCATCCAGCAGATCCGCTGCATGGAGATCGTCGATTACGCCACCTATGACAGCCCCGCCGTCATGTTCGACGTCATGGGGTTCGGCCAGCCGATCGACGAGGTGCCGATGCTGCTGCAGCCGGGCGTGCTCAGTCTGGCGTGGGGTTCGGTGGTGCGCCAGCTGGCAGCCGGTCTGGGCCTCGAACTCGACTCCGTCGAGCAGTCCCACGTGCGGGTGCCCGCACCGGAGGACTTCACCATCTCCGCCGGCGATATCACGAAAGGCACTGCGGCTGCGCTGCGATTCGAGGTGCGCGGCATGGTCGACGGTCATCCGGCGGTCGTCCTCGAGCACGTCACCCGGCTGCGCGACGACCTGTGCCCGGAGTGGCCGCAACCGGCCCAGCCCGGCGGGTCCTACCGCGTCGAGGTGACCGGGGAGCCGTCCTATGCGCTGGACCTGTGCCTGTCCAGCCCCAACGGCGACCACAACCACGCCGGGCTGGTGGCCACCGCCATGCGCGTCGTCAACGCCGTTCCGGCGGTGGTGGCCGCTGAGCCGGGTATCCGGACCACCCTGGATCTGCCACTGGTCACCGGACGGGGGCTTTACGCTCGTCCTTGATGACGCGCGTGGGCAAGCCGGTACGGCGACAGCCGGGCTGGTATCTGCTCGGGCCGGCGTTCGTCGCCGCCATCGCCTATGTCGACCCGGGCAATGTCGCAGCCAACGTCAGCGCCGGTGCGACCTTCGGGTACCTGCTGGTCTGGGTGATCGTCACGGCGAACGTGATGGCCGGTCTGGTGCAGTACCTCTCGGCCAAGCTGGGATTGGTGACCGGGCTCTCGCTGCCTGAGGCGGTCGGAAGTGTTGCCCGTCGCCCGACGCGGATCGCGTATTGGCTGCAGGCCGAGTTGGTCGCCATGGCAACCGATCTCGCCGAGGTGGTGGGCGGCGCCATCGCCCTGCACCTCATCTTCGGCCTGCCGTTGATGTTGGGCGGGATCATCACCGGCGCGGTGTCGATGGCCTTGCTGGTCGTCGGCGACCGGCGTGGGCCGCGGGCCTTCGAGCAGGTCTTCAGCGGGCTGTTGGCCGTCATCGCGATCGGGTTCCTGGCCAGCCTGGTGGTCGGTCCGCCGCCGGTGACCGACGTCGCCGGCGGCCTGGTGCCCCGCTTCGACGGAACCGAGAGCGTGCTGTTGGCGACCGCGATCCTGGGGGCCACGGTCATGCCGCATGCGGTGTATCTGCACTCCGGCCTGGCCCGTGACCGGCACGGGCGCCCGGAAGCCGGGCGAGCGCGGCAGCGCATGCTCCGGGTGACCCGCTGGGATGTCGGCCTGGCAATGCTGCTTGCCGGCGCGGTGAACCTGGCCATGCTGTTGGTGGCCGCCGCGAACCTGGCCGGGCGCGAGGGCACCGACTCGATCGAGGGTGCGCACGCCGCGGTACGCGATGCGCTCGGCCCGACGGTCGCGCTGTTCTTCGCGGTCGGGCTGTTGGCCTCCGGCCTGGCCTCGACGTCGGTGGGCGCCTACGCCGGCGCGATGATCATGCAGGGCCTGTTGCGGGTGTCGGTGCCGCTGCTGCTGCGCCGCCTGGTCACGTTGATCCCGGCGCTGGTGATCCTGGCGGCGGGCATCGATCCCACTCGAGCACTGGTGATCTCCCAGGTGGTGCTCTCGTTCGGGATCCCGTTCGCCCTGGTCCCGCTGATCCGGCTCACCAGCGACCGCGCACTGATGGGCGCGGACGCGAACCGGCGGCTGACGTCGGCGCTCGGGTGGGCCGTCACGGTCGTGATCGGCGTGCTCAACATGGCGCTGATCTACCTGACCGTCACCGGGACGGGCTGAGCGTCAGGCGGAGACGCTCTCGCGCGCCTTGGCCTTCTCCTCGTAGTGCGTGGCCCGCTCGTCGACCATCTTGAGGAACCCGTCGATCTGTTCGCGGGCCTGCTCACCGTCGGGGCCGAAGCCGTCGCGCTCGAAGACCTTCCAGAACCGCAGCACCGGCTGCACCACGTCGTCGTGGTGGATGCGCAGGTCGTAGATGCCGGCCTTGGCGATGAGCAGGGCGTTCTCCTGGAAGCCGGGCATGTTCATGCCGGGCATGGAGAAGCCGAGCACCTCGTCGCGGATGGCGCACATGGCCTCATCCGGCGCGATGTCCAGGGCCGCGTCCATCAGGTTGCGATAGAACACCATGTGCAGGTTCTCGTCCAGAGCGACGCGGGCCAGCAACTGGTCGGCGATCGGGCAGCCCGAGGCCTTGCCGGTGTTGCGGTGCGACACCCGGGTGGCGAGTTCCTGGAACGACACGTACGCCAACGCCTGCAGCGGGGTCTTGTCGCCGGAGTCGTACCCGGCGATGGTGTGCTGCATCCGCATGTTCTCGAGATTCACCGGGTCGATGCCCCGGGTGACGACGAGGTAGTCGCGCAGCGCGATGCTGTGGCGGCCCTCCTCGGCGGTCCACTGCCCGACCCAAGAACCCCAGGCGCCGTCCCGGCCGAAGCGGGTGGCGATCTCCCGGTGATAGGACGGCAGGTTGTCCTCGGTCAGCAGGTTGACCAGCAGCGCGGCCTTGGCGACCGGGTCCAGCGGCGAGTCTTCGGGAACCCAGTCCTCGCCCCCGAGGAAGGCGAAGTCGCGCCCCTTGCTCCACGGCACGTAGTCGTGGGGCAGCCACGGCTTGGCGGCCTTGAGGTGGCGGTTGAGATTCTGCTCGACAATCGGCTCCAGCTCGTGCAGTAGCGCCGTCTGGACGTTCGTCATGTTTGCTCCATCCCGGATCGACATGCGGGCAGTCGATTGGCCCCCCGGCCGAACCTACGGTTCCGTAGGTTCGGCATTCACGGTAAACATGGAGCTTGGCACATGTCAACCTCCGAATTTCGCGCTTTCGGCGCATTCGGCGTACCGCGGACGGCCTTCCGACCGGTCGCCGCTAGCTGTTGGCGCGATTCTCCGATTCCCGCTTGAGCCCGTCGGCCTCCATATCGACGTATCGCCTGATGCGTCCGGCCGCGGCCAACTTGCCCAGCCAGGCCATCGGACCGGTCAGCGCGAAGGTCAGGACCGCCCGAACACCGGAACCGGCCGGTGTCAGCTCATGGTAGCCGGTGGACCGCATTCCCGCCGCCGATGCCGTCCAGGTGAAGGACCGCTCGTCTACCAGCTCGGTAATGGTGAAGACCAACGGCCGGCCGGCGGGCTGCTGGACGCGCGCTGTGCTGCCCACTCGCAGTGGACCGGAGTCGAGTCGGGTGATCTCGCGCATCGACGCCGTCCAGTCCGGCCAGCGTTCGATATCGGCCAGGACGGCCCACACGTCGGCGGGCCGGGCGGCGATATCGACGGTGCGGGCGTAGCGCAAGCCGCTGCCTCCTTCCCGAATGTTGTGGACGTTATACGGTTGCGCCGGATATCGACAGGCTAAGGCGAGGATTCTGGATGACCGATCTGTCAGGCAAAGTCGCACTGGTGACCGGCGCCTCATCGGGGCTCGGTGCGGCCGCGACGCAGCTGTTCGCGCGGCGCGGCGCATCGGTGTTCGGGCTCGCCCGCGATGCCGAACGGCTGGCCGCGGTGTTCGCCGATGTGCCCGGTGGACGCTTCGCCAGCACCGACATCAGCACCGCGCCTGCCTGCACGGCGGCGGTAGGCCAGTGCGTCGAGCAGTTCGGCCGGCTCGACGTCTTGGTCAACGTCGCCGGAGCCCACCAGATGCGCCACACCCTCGAGGTCACCGACGACGACTGGGCCCACGACCTGGCGGTCAACCTCAATGGGCCGTTCTTTCTGTGTCGCGCAGCGCTGCCGCACCTGCTGGAGACGGCCGGCAACATCGTCAACGTCGCCTCGATCGCCGGGGTGGAGGGGCAGGCCTACTCGGCGGGCTACTGCGCGGCCAAGCACGGCCTCGTGGGGCTCACCCGGGCGTTGGCCGTGGAGTTCACCGCGGAGAAGCTGCGGGTCAACGCCGTGTGCCCGGGCGGCATGCTGACCCCGCAGGTGACGAACTTCCAGCTTCCCGAGGGCGCCGACGTCAACCTGGTGATGCGGGTGGCCTCGCCACGCGGGATGAGCACCCCGAGTGACGTCGCCGAGGTGATCGCCTTTTTGGCCAGCGACGCCGCGGCCGCGGTACACGGCGCGGTGTACCTGACCGACAACGGCAAGACGGCCGGGTAGCAGGCTCAGCGCAGCGGCAAGCCGGTCAGCGCCCGGGCGATGACCAGCCGCTGGATCTCACTGGTGCCCTCGAAGATGGTGAAGATCTTGGCGTCGCGGTGCATCCGCTCCACCGGGTAATCGCGGGTGTAACCGTTGCCGCCCAGGATCTGGATCGCCTCGTCGGTGACATAGACCGCGGTCTCGCTGGCGACCAGCTTGGCCATCGAGCCCTCCGCGTTGTCGAAGGCCTTGTTATTGCGTGCCATCCAGCCGGCCCGCCAGACCAGCAGCCGGGCGGCGTCGATGCGGCTCTTCATGTCGGCCAGCTTGAAAGCGACGGCCTGGAACTCGCCGATCTTGCGGCCGAACTGCTCGCGCTGGCAGGCGTAGTCCAGGGCGTACTCGTAGGCGGCACGTGCCACCCCGACAGCCATCGCCCCGACCGTCGGGCGGGTACGCTCGAAGGTCTTCATCGCGGCCTGGCCCCCGGCCGACGCACCGGACTTGACGCGCGCGACGCGGTCCTCGAACTTCTCCCGACCACCCAGGATCATGTCCTCGGACAGCCGGACGTTGTCCAGCACGATCTCGGCGGTGTGCGAGGCCCGGATGCCGTGCTTCTTGAACTTCTGCCCCTGACTCAACCCCGGCGTGTCAGGTCCGATCACGAACGTGGCCTGACCACGCGAGCCGAGCTCGGGGTAGACCGAGGCGACCACGATGTGCACGTTGGCGATGCCGCCGTTGGTGGCCCAGGTCTTGGTGCCGCCCAGCACCCACTCACGGGTTGCTTCGTCGAAGCGGGCGCGGGTGCGGATCGCGCCGACATCGGAGCCGGCGTCAGGTTCGGACGAACAGAACGCCCCCAGCTTGGGCTCGTCGGCGGTGCCGAACATCTCCGGCAACCAGCGGCCCAGCTGTTCAGGAGTTCCGTTGCCCGCCAAGGCGGCCGCAGCCAGTCCGGTTCCCAGAATGGACAATGCGATGCCGGCGTCACCCCAGAACAGTTCCTCGAACACCGTCAGCATCCCGATCCCGCTCGGCTCGGCGGCCTGGGTGGCGAACAGCTCCGGTGAGTACAGCCCGATCTTGGCCGCCTCGGCGATGACCGGCCACGGCGTCTCCTCGCGCTCGTCCCATTCGGCGGCGGCCGGGCGGACGACGTCGGCGGCGAACTGGTGCACCCAGTCGCGAACCTCGATCACGTCATCGCTGAGCTCTATCGAGAACGTCATGGTTTCTCCTGGGAGTTCGTGGGGCCGCCGCAGACACCGCCGGGGTCGATTCTGGCACCTCGATTGCCCTCGTTTCACCGGCCCCGTCGGTGTAGCATCCCGATAGGCGATGAAGCTCGCCATAACCGCCGCACCCGGCTAATAGCTTCTACCCCGATTTGATTCGTGGTGGGAGGCGGCGCCGGATGAGTTACCACAATATTCCGCCTATCAGAGCAGTGTTCGATTTCGGCGCTGTGGCGCCGGAGATCAATTCCGGTCGTATTTATCTCGGCGCCGGTGCTGCCCCTCTGCTGGGCGCAGCGGCGACCTGGGATGCAGTAGCGGCTGAATTATCCGCTGCTGCAAACGGTTACGCGTCGATCATCGCTGACCTGACCACGATCGCCTGGCGAGGCGCATCGGCGTCGGCGATGGTGGCCGCAGCGATGCCGTTCACCGCATGGCTGAACGAGACGGCCGGCGATGCGGCCGAGGTCGCCGCCCAGGCCCGGGCAGCGGCCGCCGCTTACGAGCTGGCCTTCGCGATGACGGTCCCGCCGCCGGTGATCGCCGCCAACCGGACCCTGCTGCTGACGCTGGTCGCCTCCAACTTCTTCGGGCAGAACACCGCTGCGATCGCAGCCGCCGAAGCGCACTACGCACAGATGTGGCTCCAGGACGCCACCGCGATGTATCTCTACGCCGAATCCTCGGCCCTCGCATCGGTGTTGCCGGCTTTCGGTGAGCCGCCGCGGACAGCCGACCCGGCCGCGACCACGGTCCAGCAGGTTCAAACGGCCCTGTCGTCACCGCTGGCTCAGATCCTCGAGCATGTGCCGAATGTGACCAACTCCGTGCTGTCATCGGCCAACGCAGTCACTTCCGGCCGCGGAATCTACGTCACCAACATGCGCCTTGCCGCCCAGCAGACGACACGCCCGCAGTTCCTGCCTCCGTTGGGGACGCGCCTGGCCGCCGCACCTCCGGTGTCCGCCGCCCGGGGGCGAGCGGGCCTGGTCGGCAGGCTCTCGGCGCCGCCGTGCTGGTTCTCCAGTGCACCCGAAGTGCGTCCGGCCGGGTTGCCGCCGACGCGCTCGGCCGTCACCGCCACTCCGGTCGATACCCCCGGCAGTGTCTTCAGCCAATCGGTGCTGGGGCCGCTGTCGCGCGACAGACCCGAAACATCGCGTACCAGAAGCAAACCGATCATCGTGCGCTCCCCGGCAGCCGGTTAGGAAGGAACCACCGCCATGGCCTTCAATATGGATTTCGGTGCTCTGCCGCCGGAGATCAACTCGGCGAGAATGTACAGCGGGCCCGGTGGCGGTCCGCTGCTGGCAGCGGCCGACGCCTGGACGCAACTGGCCCGCGAACTGAACACCACGGCCGCCTCCTACCGGTGCGCCATAGCCGAACTGGCGACCGACGGCTGGCGGGGCCCGGCGTCTGCGGCGATGGCGGGCGCGGCGGGCCATTACGTGGACTGGCTACACGCGACCGCCGGGCAAGCCGAGCAGACGGCCGTCCAGGCCAGGGCCGCGGCGGCGGCATTCCAGACGGCGTGGACGGCCACCGTGTCACCGTCGCTGATCGCGGCCAACCGGCTGCGGCTGACCACATTGATCGCCACCAATTTCTTCGGCCAGAACAGCCCGGCGATCGCCGCCACCGAAGCGGATTACGAGCAGATGTGGGCTCGGGACGCCGTCGCGATGCACAGCTACGCCGCGTCGGCATCGAGCGCGGCAACGCTGACACCGTTCGGTACTCCGCCGACCGTGACGGCACCGGTCGCCGCGGCGCAGCCGGCGGCACCGCTGGACCCGCCCACGCTGCTCTCGATCGCATTGGATGTTCCGTCGCTGACCAGCGCGGCGGCATCGACGACGAGTTCGTCGTTCTCCGGGATCGCCATCCAGACCACCAACCATGCGCTGGCGGTCAATGCGGTGCGAGACGAGCAACAGGGCATCGGGCCGTTCATCGCGGGTGCACTCGCGTCACCGGTTCCCGGAACGGCAAGCATTGCCGCTGCGCCGGTTTCGGCTTTGGCCGGCCGGGCGAGTCTGGCCGGCGGGTTGTCGGTGCCGCAGGGCTGGGCAGCTGCGGAGGCGACGAATGCCGCTGCGGCGGGCCCCCGGCTCGCCACCGCAGCACCAGCGGCGCCGTCGGCGTTATCACCCGGGGCATTCGGTGAGGCCATGATGGGCGCCCTGGCCGGGCGCGGCGTCAACAACGCGGCAACCAGGGCGCGACGCTCCAGCGTCATTCCCCGGTCCCCGGCGGCCGGCTGAGTCACGCCCAGATGGCGTGCGCCACAACGCTACCGACGTAGTAGGCGCCGAGCCCGCAACTCAACGTCAGCACCAGGTTGGCCAGCGCGTAAAGCCGTGCGCCGGCGCCGGCCAGCTGCAGGGTCTCGTAGGAGAAGGTCGAATACGTGGTCAGCGCCCCGCACAGGCCGGTGCCGATCAGCAGATGCAGCCGGCCGTCGCCGACCGCACCGGTGAGCGCTCCCAGGATGAGGCTGCCCAGCACGTTGGCCGTGAACGTGCCCCACGGGAATACGGTGTTGTGGCGGACTTGGACGAATCGGTCGGTCAGGTACCGCAGCGGCGCTCCCACCGACGCGCCCGCGATGACCAGCAGCCAGGTCACGTGCGGTCGGCGGGTCGACCGACGTGCCGGACGACCTCGACTTCGTCGAGCAGGATCAGGCCCTCGGTGACCAGCTCGTCGAGTTGCGGCAAGAAGGCGCGGATCCGCTCCTCGGTGTCGACGACGATGACCGATACCGGCAGATCCTCCGACAGCGACAGCAGCCGGGTGGTGTGGATCGCCGAGGACGCACCGTAACCCTCCACGCCGCGAAACACCGTCGCACCGGCCAGACCGGCCCGGCGAGCCCGGTGCACGATCTCACTGAACAACGGCTTGCGATGCCAGGTGTCGCTTTCGCCGACGAACACCGTCAGGCGCAGCGCGGATCCGCTGAGCTGGGTCATGATGTCCTCCTGATGATCAGACGTCTGGTCAGGGCCGCCGCGGTCCAGGCGGTGATCAGCGCCAGCACCGGAGTGGTGATCAGATAACCCAGTGCCCGCACCGGATGACCGGCTGCGGCGAGGGTGTCGACATCCCCGGCGAACGTGGAGAACGTGGTGTAGCCGCCCAGCACCCCGGTACCCAGCAGCGGGCGCAGCAGCCGGTGCCCCACCCACAGCTCGGTGATCGCCACCATCAGCGCTCCCATCAGCGCGCACCCGCTCACGTTGACAGCCAGGGTGGCCCACGGGAACCCGTCAGCCGGAGTGGGCCAGGCCAGTTCGATGCCGTAACGGGCGGATGCTCCGATGGCGCCGCCGAGAGCGACGACGGCGACCACCGGCGTCTGTTCGCGGATTGCCCAAGACCGCCGGTGCCGGACGAACAAATCAGAACCGGCGGTCATGTCCTACCTCCAACCCCGCGCGCAATTCACGTGGTAGAAGCCATTAGCCGGGGCGGCGGTTATGGCGAGCTTCATCGCCGCGCTCAACTATAACCACCGGTCGAACGGTGCGCGGCCCTGATTCGGGCTATCCGCCGTGCTCAGCGGCCTCCCGGGTGATCTGCTCGAACTGGGCCGCCATGGCCTCGGCCAGCGCGGTGGCCGCCGACAGCGGCCGCACCATCACCATGAAGTCGTCGATCTTGCCGTCGGCGTCGAGATGCAGGAAATCGCAACCGGTGAGCCGCTTGCCGGCCACCGACGCCTCGAACAGCAGGGCGTGATCGCGGCCCGCCGGGTCGCCGATCTCGCGGACGTAGCGGAAGTCTTCGAAGACCCGCAGCACCGCGCGCAAGATCGCCGCGGTGATCGGCTTGCCCGCATACGGCTTGAACGCCACCGGACTGGTGAACACGACGTCGTCGGCCAGTTGTGCCGCCATGGCCGCGGCGTCGCGGGCCTCGACGGCTTGCCGGAAAGGGTGCATGCGAGCCTCCGCGGTCCATGTTGCCTTCGGTGCACTACACCGTAGCCGCAGCAACGAGCGACGCCGTCACGGCAGCCTCGGGTCGCAGCGGCTGCACGCTGGCCATCGAGCGAGTCGCCTCGGTGTCGCGGTCCGGCGCAAGCGAGCCGCCCCGCCCGGAACGCAGCAGGTGGGGTGCCGCTGCGATCGCCAGCACCGCCGCGCCGGTCGACCCCAGGGCCTGCGACCAGCCCACCGGGCCCACCGGGGTGCAACCCAGCAGCTGGCTGATGCCGGGGAGGCTGATCATCGCCGCGAACGTCGCGAACGAGCCGGCGGCGGTGAGCAACACCAACGGTGCGTGGGAATCGACCAGTGTCTGAGCCAGCTCGGTGGTGACCAGCGTGATCAATGCGACGGTGGCGGCGCGCTGCGGGCGTCCGGTCAGCGAGGCCATCGCCCAGGCCGCGCTGGCAGCCGCCCCGGTGATCGCGCCGCGGACTGCGACGGCACGCATCAGCTTGCGTTCGTCGATGCCGTGCACGACGCGGCCGGCCGGCCCGGCGGGAGTGCTCACCGCCACAGAAGTGGCCGGCAGCGCGTCGGTGAGCATGTTCATCAGCAGCAGCTGGCGGTTGTTCAGCGGCGAGCTCCCGGTCAGGGCGCTGCCGACGACACCGAAGATCACCTCGCCGACGTTGCCGCCGAGCAGCCCGGTCACCGCCAGCTGCACCCCACGCCACAGTCGCCGGCCCTCGTCGACGGCGTCGGCCAACGCTCCGATGCGGCCGTCGGTCAGCACGATGTCGGCGGTGGTGTGCGCCGAGTCGCTGCCGCGGGCCACCACGCCGAGACCGACGCTGGCGGCCCGGATCGCCGCCGCGTCGTTGGCCCCGTCACCGACCATGGCGCAGACCCGACCGCTGCGTTCGAGGGTCTGCACGACCTGCACTTTGTTCTCCGGCGACATCCGGGCGAAGATCACTCGCCGCGCCACCGCGCGTTCCTGGTCCTTGCGCGACAGCGCATTCCATTCCGAGCCGGTGATCACCTGCGCAGCGGTGACCGGCATTCCGAGTTCGGCGGCGATCACAGTAGCGGTGACGGGGTGATCACCGGTGATCAGCCGGACCCCTACGCCCCGCTCGGCGAGGTCGGCGAGCAGTTGTGGCGCCTCGGCGCGTGGCGTGTCGGAGATACCGAGGAACCCGATCAGGCTCAACCCGCTGCGGCATAGACCGGTGATCGCGTCGGGATCGTCACGCAGCGACTGCGCCTGCGCGGCGGTCAGCCGGCGCTGCGCCACCGCGATCACCCGCAGACCGCCGGCAGCCAACGCGGCAACCGGGTTGCCGACATCCGGTCCGAGCCTCTTACAGGCGGCCAGTACGACTTCCGGGGCACCCTTGACGACCAGCTCCCGGCCCGATACCGACGCCGAGAACGCCCGGCCGGAGCGGAACGGCAGATGTGCGTCCGGAGCCGACCATCGTTGGCCGGCAATGTCGGCGGCCGCTTCGATGACGGCCTGGTCAGTGGCATGGGCATGCAGGGCGCCCTCGGCGGTCGGCGCGGCGTTAGCCGCGCACCGCAGCACGTCGTCGTCGGTGTTCCCGGCCACCGGATGCACCCGGGTCACGCGCAGCCGGTTTTCACTCAAGGTTCCGGTCTTGTCGAAACACACCACCTCGACGCGGCCGAGCGCCTCCACCGCCCGGGGTATGCGGACCAGCGCACCGGATCCGCTGAGGCGCTGGGACGAGGCGTGCTGGGCCAGGGTCGCCATCAACGGCATCCCCTCGGGCACCGCCGCAACCGCCACCGCGATCGCATTGCCCAGCGCCTGGCGAAGGCCCCCACCGCGCAGCAGGCCGAGCACGCCCACCAGCAGCCCGCCGGCGGCGCTGGCGGGGAAGGCGCGGCTCATGAGCTGACTGAGCTGGTGTTGCAGGCCGACGACGGGCAGCTCCCCGGCGGCCAGTTCCGCGGCGCGGCGCGCCTGGGTGTCGGCGCCGACCGCGGTGACCAGGGCGACCGCGGTGCCCGCGACGACCGTCGTGCCGGCGTAGAGCATGCAGCGCCGATCCGCGAGTTCGGCGCCCGGTGTCGCCGCGGTCTGCTTGTCCACCGTCAACGACTCACCGGTCAGACTGGATTCGTCGACTTCGAGGTCGGTGGTCTCGATCAGTCGGGCGTCGGCGGGCACGACCTCATTGCTGCGGACCTCGATCAGGGCGCCGGGCAGCAGCCGATCCGCGTCGATCTCGCCGTAGCCGCCGTCCTCGAGGATCCGGGCGGGCGGGGCTTGTTGCGCCAGCAGGCGATTCAGCCGGTTCTCGGCCTGCAGCTGCTGCGCGGCCGCCAGCATGCAATTGCCGATCAACACCGTGCTGACCAGCATCGCGTCTACCGGTGAGCCGAGCATCGCGGTGGCCGCCGACGACAGCGCCAGCACCGGCATCAACGGATCGGACAGCTCGGCGCGCACCGCCTTGACGAACTGCCACGCCATGGCGGGCGGCTGCTCGGCGAGTTCGGTTGCGGCCCGGGCCAGGTCGGGCGGCGGCAGGATGGCGCGAACCTCGTCGATGGACATCGTGTGCCACTCATAGGCCGGCGCGGGTCGCGGCGCTGGTGTCCGGGCCACCCCGCGGGCCAGCAGGTATCCCGAAACCAGGCCGGCGGCCGCCCCGGCGGTGACCGGCCCGGGACCCCTGCCCCGGCCGGCCCGCACCCCCGGAACCATGAGCACCGCACCGAGGGCGGTGGCGCCGGTGGACAGCGAAATGCCCCGTTCGGTGGCTGCCCGCGCCGCCGGCAGCGCATGCAGCACCCGCCAGGCGCCGGCCAGATCCGCCAGCAGCAGATCGGCGGCGAACGGCGGTGCGGTGGAGGCGGCATCGGGCATGACTCCAAGGCCGACATCGGCCGAGGCCAGCGCCTGCGCGGCGGTCGACGACAGCACCGCGACGGTGCGCCCGTCCTGCTGCAGACCGGCCAACGCGGCTGCCAGCGCATCATCGAAGGCCCCGTGGCGGGCCGGTGCCAGGTCATCGAACGCCGGGCGCAGCTCACCCAGCTCGGCAACGTCGAGGGTGATCAATTGCGCTCCGGATGCCCGCGCCTCGGCCAGCAGTGCTGTCGTCAGCGGGTGGCGTGCGCCGCCGGGGTAGAGCACCCGAGGATCGATGAGGACCGCGTCGACCCGGTCGAGTCGGCGCAGCCCCTCCGGACGCAACGGCAGTGCCGCATGCTGCTCGACCAGCGCTCGGCTCAGGGTCGCCGTGAACGCTTCGGTGGTGGTGCGCAGGGCCTTGGGCCCGGCCACCACCGCCGCGGTCGCGGCCACCGTGGCGCTGCGGCTGAAAACACCCGCCAGACCGGCGCCGATCAACTGCACGAACGCCATCCGGTTGCCGTAGCGATCGGCGGCTCCCTCCGGCAGGGGCACCGGTCGTGCGGGCAGTTGGACCTCCGCCTGCTCGGCGTGCCGGGCCAGGTGCGGCTCGTGGCGGACCCAGGCCTGCGCTCCGGCCTGGTTCTCGGCGGCTTTGATGCCCTGCAACGCCAGATCCACCGCCAGCGCCGCCGGCGACAGCGTGGCGATGCGCGCACCGGTCGAGACCAGCGACAGCACCGTGTGGGCCGGTCCGGTACCGATCCGGTCGATCAGTTGGCGGCGCAGCCACGGCTGGTAATTCACCAGGGCCGCTGCGGCGTCGACGGCGACCGGCGCCTGTGGTAACCGCAACGCCCATCCGGCGAGCGCGATGGCCAGCCCGGCGGCGTTGACGCCGACCATCGCGCCGCGGGCGGCCAGCAGCAAGCCGTCGCCGGGCAGGGCGGCCGGCGCCGGGGCAGCCGGGGTGCCGGCGGCGGCAGGATTGTCGTCCCCGCGGCAACGCCGTTCGGTCGCTGCGACCAAGCGGCACAGGTCATTCAGTGAGGCCCGGTCGCCGTCGGCCGAAAGCTCCACCACGACCCGCGACAGCGGGAGGTTCAGTCTCGCCGACAGCACACCCGGCTGGGCGCCCAGCGCGTCGAGCACGTGGCGCCCGAGTTCTCCGGTACCGGACAGTCCGCGCACCTCGATCCACGCGCGGTCCTCGCCGCTCCAACAACGTCGGGTCAGCGATGCCGTCTCGCCGGACCGCAACCGGCCGGCTTCGCGAACCGGCACCGAGGCGACCTGCAGGCCGGCCGATGCGATGACGCCGACCGCCTCGGTGGCGGCCGAGGCGCCGCGGACCGTCGCGTCGACGAGTGCGGTGGTCGCCTGAATCCCCAAGGCGACCGGGCGTAGTAGCAAGGATGTCCGGATCAAGTCGACAACAACCAATCGTGTGATCTGACGGTGGGCTCCGAGCGGCCCGGGCACTGCAACCCGCGGCAGCAACCGCCCAATACTGTCGACACTTTGATGTTTACGCAACTATGCGAATGTGTTGTTTGCCGAAGCCTGCCATGGGTGTTGGGCCAAAATGAATGCCGCCATGGCAAAACATGAAGAACGGCAACCCGAAGACATGACTTCCGCCAGCCGATCCCAAGAACCGACCCGGCCGCAGCTCGCCTCGGCGGCCAGCACGTTCGCGCTGCTCAGCAGCCCCGCGCGGCTACACGTGCTCTGGCTGGCAGCGCAGGGCGCCTATGACGTCACGACCTTGGCGGGACGAGCCGGCATCAACGTCGCCACCATGAGCCAGCATTTGACCAAGCTGCGACTGGCCGGATTGATTCACGCCCGCCGCGAGGGACGCCACCACATCTACACCGTCGACGACCCGCACATCCTGACGATGCTCCAGCAGATCTTCGCCCACATCGCACCGGACGGCACCCTCGCGCCGGACCCGCCGCTGGGACCACGCGACGATCGGTGATCCAGGCCACATGCGACGCACAGCGTGTTACCGGCCACAGACAAAAGTCCCTAATTGTGGTGACCGGCAACACTTTTCAATTTTTTACATATGCCCGCTGTATAACGTCTGGGTCCATGAGAGACCCTGTGCTGCTACTGCCCGTCGTCGCCGGAATCCTCGGAACGCTCGTCTTCGCCTTCCTGGTCTTGGAGGTCGTGTTTCACATCGGCTGAGCCCCGCGGCCACCGGTCGCGCCCAGACCGGCACCACTAACCGGCGCGCCACACCCGCAACGCGGCGGCGATCATCGGGATCTGCAGCGGCAGCCGCGCGGTCATCGCAGCCTTCAGCCAGGGCTTGTCCCCGAATAGCCGCACACAGTTGACGTTCGCCGGGAACACCGCGACGAACAGGGCGGCCGCGGCAAGTCCGGCCCCGCGGCGGGTACGCGGCGACAGCAGCAGTGCCCCGATCACCGCCTCACCCAGCCCAGAGGCATGGGTGT
Source organism: Mycolicibacter algericus DSM 45454 (assembly GCF_002086455.1). Lineage (GTDB taxonomy): Bacteria > Actinomycetota > Actinomycetes > Mycobacteriales > Mycobacteriaceae > Mycobacterium > Mycobacterium algericum. Next base: position 210,593 of record NZ_MVHC01000005.1, on the reverse strand, counting down.
AGACACGCGGGTTGCCCGGCAGTTCAGCCGGGATGATCGCGTCGAACGGCTTCGGCCAGACGAAATGAGCCATACCCATACCGAGCAGCAACCCGGCGAGGCCGCGGGCAACAGTCCCGACAGCCGGTCCTGATGATGAGGCGGTCACGGTGCGATCGTAGCGAGTCAGCTTGGCTCAGCGCCGAAAAGCACGGCCTCCATCAGGGTATGAACCCGGGCCCGTTGCTCATCGGTGTCGTCGAAGTTGACCAGGCGGCCGATATCGACGACGAGGGCGAGCGCCGCATGGACCCGAAACACCGCTTCGGTCTCTGCTGACCCGACCTGCCCGAGCAGGTGGGCCCACTCGTTGACGTTCTGCCGTTGCAACGCCCGAAGATGGGTCTGGTCGCGCTCGGGCAGGTTGGCGAACTCGGCGAAGTAGATGTTGATCAAGTCGGGCGCGGCGAACGACAGCGCGGTGTAACGCTCGGCGATGCGGGTGGCCGCCTCGCGCGGATCGCTCGACTCGGCCAGCGCATCGGTGATCGCCAGCAACACCCGATCACTGGCACGCTGTAACGCGGCGACCAGCAGTGCGGCCTTGCTCGGGTAGTAGCGGTAGGCGCTGGAACCCTGCAAGCCGGCCGCGGTGCCGATCTCCTCGATGCTGGCCTCGTAGAAGCCGCGCTGCCCGAACACCCGAATGGCTTCGGTGAGCAGTCGTTCGCGTTTGGACGTGCTCGGCAGTCCCCGCTCGGATCGCCGCGGCATGGGACCGCCCGGCGCAGCGGGCAAGTCTGTGCTGGTCAGCACCGACCAGCACAGCTCAGCCAGCAAAGACTGCAGCGGCGCGGCGGCCAGGCGGGTCCGGTGCGCCGAGATGCTGCCGATGACGCTCAACGCCGCGGCGGCCAATGTCACGGTGTCGACGGCGTTGAGCCCCGGACGCAGCGCGGCCAACGGTTCGGCCAGCGCGGCGTTCAGCGCGTCGTAGCTGCCCCGGATGCGCCCGCGATCCGCCGGTTGCAGGTAGCGCCGTTCCCACCGGTAGAACGCGCCCTCGCGCCGCATCCCGATAGTGGCCTCGATCAGCGCCTCGATGATCGCGCGCAACCGGTCCTGCGGCGGCTTGTCCGGCTCGTCGGCTCGCTGCGCCGCGGTCACCAGCGCCTGCGCGGTGTACTCGGCGGTCGCGACGAGCAGCGCGTACTTGTTGGTGAAATGCCGGTACAGCGCCGGTCCGGAGATGCCGACCTCGGCGGCGATCTCGTCGACGCCCACCGCGTGATAGCCGCGGTCACTGAAGGCGCGCGCCGCGGCCCGAACGATCTGCACCTTGCGGTCCTTGGGGCGGCGCCGCACCGCGGTGGTGGCCGCGGATCCCCCGCCGGTGGTCACTGATCGCCCCCTCGTGTTGACAGTCCCGTACGATCCCCATAAGTTAACCCCAATTTACATTTTCGTCCACAGAGGAAGTGACGTGTTGCAGGCCCCGAAACTCACCGCCACCCGCGACGGCCGGATACTGCGCGTGACGCTCACCAACCCCGAGCGGCTCAACGCGATCGACTACGCGACGATGGCCGCCCTCGGCGACGTGTTCGCCGGAGCGGCCGCGGACCCCGAGGTGCGGGTCATCGTCATCACCGGTGAAGGCAAGGCGTTCTGCACCGGCGCCGACCTGTCGGCCACGGCCGGTGGAGTCACGCCCGACGAGGTGATGGATTGCGCCGGCCGCCTGGTCACCTTGATCGCCGAAACCCCGGTGCCGGTGATCGCGCGGATCAACGGACCTACCGCCGGCGTCGGAGTGGGTATCGCCCTGGCCGCCGACCTGATCTACGCCACCGAGCGCGCCTATTTCCTGCTGTCGTTCACCAACATCGGTCTGATGCCCGACGGCGGCACCACCGCCCTGGTCGCCGCCGCCGGCGGACGGGCGCTGGCCAACGAGATGGCCCTGCTCGGCGGGCGACTGCCCGCGACCGCTGCCAGGGATGCCGGGCTGATCAACGCGGTGCTGCCCGACGCGGAACTGGACGCGCGGGTCCAGGAGGCCGCCGAGAAGCTGGCCCACGGACCGCGTCGCGCGCTGGAATTGACCAAGCAAGCACTCAACGCCACCAACCTCGCATCCCTCGAGGCCGCGCTGGCCCGCGAGAAGGCCGGTCAGGTGGAGCTGCTGGGCTCACCGGACTTCCTCGAAGGCGCCACCGCGATGCTGCAGAAAAGAAAGGCGGTGTTCGCCGAATGACCGCACAACCGTTGCGTTCCCGCCGCAACCACTGGGTGAACCAGGTCGCGATCCACGCCGAGATGCGCCCCGACGCCGTCGCCTTTCGCTGCCGCGGCACCGACACCAGCTGGCGCCAACTGCACGATAGGTCGGAACGTCTCGCGGCGGCACTGTTCCGCCGTGGCATCTCCTTCGGTGACCGCGTCCTGATCGTGATGCTCAACCACACCGAGTACGTCGAGGCGGTGTTGGCGATCAACGCTCTGGGCGCCATCGCCGTTCCGGTCAATTTCCGTCTCACCGATCCCGAGATCAGCTACATCGTCTCCGACAGCGGCGCCAAGGGCGTCATCACCGACCAGCTGCTCGCGCCGCTGATCGACGCGGTCCGCAAGAACACCACCGGACTTGACGTGGCCGTCGTGCTGGGCGATGAATACGAAGCGCTGATCACCGAAGCCGGAGAACCACATCCGGGCCTCGATATCCCCGAGGACACCCCGGCGTTGATCATGTACACCTCGGGCACCACGGGAAGCCCCAAGGGCGCCATCCTGTCCCATTCGAATCTGCAGGCTCAATCGCTGACCTGCATCCAGGCGCTGCAGACCAGCCAGGACAGCGTCTATTTCTGCGCCGCACCGATGTTCCACATCGCCGGCCTGGGCAGCATCGCTCCCAACCTGGTGATGGGCACCAAGACGGTGATTCACCCGCTGGGTGCGTTCAACGCCGCCGAGACCCTCGACGCCTGGGAGAGCGAGCGCGCCACGTCGGTGTTCCTGGTACCGGCACAGTGGCAGCTGATCTGCGCGGACCCGACAGTGCGGCAACGGGATCTGGCCCTGGAGGTGATCAGCTGGGGCGCCGCACCCGCATCGGACACCGTGCTGCGGGCGATGGCGGAGACGTTCCCCGATGCGCTCAACGTCGCGGTGTTCGGCCAGACCGAGATGTCGCCGATCACCTGTGTCCTCGACGGGAAGGACGCCATCCGCAAGCTCGGCTCGGTCGGCAAGGTGATCCCGACCATCGCTGCCCGGGTCGTCGACGAGAACATGAATGATGTGGCCCCCGGCGAGATCGGCGAGATCGTCTACCGCGGACCGACATTGATGCAGGGCTACTGGAACAAGCCGGAGGCGACCGCCGAGGCGTTCGCCGGCGGCTGGTTCCACTCCGGTGACCTGGTGCGCGTCGACGAGGAGGGCTTCGTCTACGTCGTCGACCGCAAGAAGGACATGATCATCTCCGGCGGCGAGAACATCTACTGCGCCGAGGTGGAGAACGCGCTGTTCGAGCACCCGCAGATCCGGGAGGCGGCCGTGATCGGGCGAGCCGACGACAAATGGGGCGAGGTCCCGGTGGCCGTTGTGGCAGTGGCGGCTGAGTCGCAGTCACTGACACTGGGCGACCTGGAGCCCTTCCTCAACGAGCGGCTCGCCCGCTACAAGCACCCCAAGGAACTCGTGCTGGTCGACGAGTTGCCCCGCAATGCCAGCGGCAAGGTGGTCAAACCGCAGCTGCGCAAGACGTACGGCTAGGAGTGACAGTGGATCTCAATTGGTCGGCCGAGGAAGCGGCATTCCGCGACGAGGTTCGCGCGTTTCTCTCCGAACACCTGACCCCGGAGCTGCGTCGCGCCGGAACCCTGATGACAAGTGTGTACGCCGACCACGAGGCGAGCATGGCCTGGCAGGCGATCCTGCACGAACGCGGTTGGGCCGCACCGGCGTGGCCGGTCGAATACGGCGGCTGCGACTGGACGCCGTTGCAGCACTACATCTTCAGCCGCGAATGCGCGCTGGCGGGTGCACCGGCGCTTTCCCCGATGGGCATCAGGATGGTGGCGCACGCGATCATCGGCTTCGGCACCGCCGAGCAGAAGGACTGGTTCCTGCCGCGGATTCTCACCGGCGAGGTGTTCTTCTGCCAGGGCTACTCCGAGCCGGAGTCCGGCTCGGACCTGGCCTCGCTGTCCATGGCCGCAGTCGACGACGGTGATGATCTCGTCTGTACCGGCAGCAAGATCTGGACCACCCACGCCACCGAGGCCAACTGGATCTTCTGCCTGGTCCGCACGTCGCGCACCGGCAAGAAGCAGGAAGGCATCACCTTCCTGCTCATCGACATGACGACACCGGGTATCGAGATCCGCCCGCTGGTGATGACCTCCGGCGAGGAGGTGCAGAACCAGGTGTTCTTCGACGAAGTGCGGGTGCCGAAGGCCAACGTGCTGGGGCGGATCGACGACGGCTGGACCGTCGCGAAGTACCTGCTCAACTTCGAGCGGGGCGGGGCGATGGCCCCGATGCTGCAGGTGTGGGCCGACGCGGTGGCCGACCAGGCCGCCGGGCAGCCGGGTCCGGACGGCACCCCGCTTACCGACGATCCGGCGTTTCGGCTGCGACTGGCCGATGTCCGGATCCGCACCGACATCCTGGAGATCCTGGAGTTCCGCACCATCGCCGCGCTGGCCAAGGGCCACGACCCCGGACCCGCGGCCTCGATGCTGAAGATCCTGGGCACCGAACTGAGCCAGACGATCACCGAACTGGCGCTGGAGGCCGCCGGTCCGCGTGGCCGCATCTATCAGCCGCACGCCACCATGCCCGGCGGGCCGGTCCCCGACTTCGTCCCGCCGGAGAACGGCTACGTCGGTGGCCAGCCGTGGCAGGCGGTGGCTCCGCTGCGCTACTTCAACGACCGCGCCGGCTCGATCTACGCGGGCAGCAACGAGATTCAACGCAACATTCTGGCCAAGGCAGCATTGGGGTTATAGATGGACTTCTCGTTCACCGACGAACAGGAACTGCTGCGCACCACGGTCGGCAAGTTCCTCGCTGACCGCTACGATTTGGAGCGCAGCCGCGCTGCGGCCAAGACGGGCGCCGGCTGGCAGCCGAACATCTGGCGCGCCTTCGCCGACGATCTGGGCATCCTCGGCGCGACCCTGCCCGAGAGCACCGGCGGGCTGGGCGGCGGGCCCATCGAGCTGATGATCATCACCGAGGCGCTTGGGCATGCGCTGGTCATCGAGCCGTTCGTCGAGACCGTCGTGCTCGCCGGTGGCTTGTTGCAGCGCGCGGGCGGCCCGCAGGCCGAAGCATTGCTGACGCGGATCGCGGCCGGAGACGCGGTCGTCGCGGTGGCCGTAGAGGAACCCGCCTCGGCCGGGACCTGGCATGACGTGACCACCACGGCGCGCCGCGACGGCGATCACTGGGTGCTCGACGGCGCCAAGATCGCGGTGTCGTCGGGACCGCTGGCCAGCCATCTGCTGGTGACCGCCCGGACGTCGGGTGCACAGCGGGACACCATCGGTATCTCGCTGTTCCTGCTCGACCTGGACCAGACGAGTGTGGCCATGGAGCCGTTGCGCACCATCGACGACCGCCGAGCCGCCGACCTGACATTCGACGGTCTGCGGCTGTCCGCCGACGCGCTGCTGGGCGCCGAGGGCCGAGCATGGCCGGCGCTGGAGCAGACCGCCGACGAGGCCACCGCGGCGATCGTGTCCGAGGCGGTGGGCTGCCTGCGACGGGTGCTGGCCGACACCGTCGACTACACCAAGCAGCGTCAGCAGTTCGGCCAGCCCATCTCCTCGTTCCAGGTGTTGCAGCACCGCATGGTGGACATGTACTTAGAGGTCGAACAGGCCGTCGCCGCGCAGTACCTGGCGATCATGAAGCTCGGCGCGGAACCGGCGGAGCGGGCCCGGGCGGTGTCGGCGGCGAAGGCCACCGTGGCGCGCGCCGCCCGGTTCGTCGGGCAGAGCGCGGTGCAGACCCACGGTGCGATGGGCATGACCGAGGAGTTGGCGCTCGGCCACTACTTCAAGCGGCTGACCGCGATCGAATACCAATTCGGTTCCCGCGACCGGCACCTGGCCCGGTATGCGGGCCTGACCGCGGTCGGCTGACCGCGTCGTCGCTGCCGGTAGCGTCGAGACATGGGTCTGGTTTTCTCCAGCACGGTGGCGGCGCCGCAAGCGGAAGTGTTCGCCTGGCATGAGCGGCCGGGGGCGTTCACCCGGTTGAGCGCGCCGTGGCAGCGGATGCGGCTGATCGCCGAGGCCGGCTCGGTGCGCGACGGCACGGCCGTACTGGCCCTTCCGGGCGGGCTTCGCTGGATCGCCGAACACCAGGCGGCCGGCTATGACCCGCCTCGACGGTTCGTCGATGAGCTCGGTGGTCATGGCTTGGCGTCGCTGCCGACCCGGTTGGCGATGCGGTGGCGGCACACCCATGAGTTCGACGATCTCGGCGAGGGTGTAACGCGGATGACCGACGTGATCGACACCCCGATACCCGGGTCGATGCTCCGACCGATGTTCGTCTATCGGCATCGGCAACTGGCCGACGACATCGCCGCCCATCGCCGCGCCGGACAACACGGCCTGGGGCCGATCACGGTGGCCGTCACCGGGTCATCCGGTCTCGTCGGCTCGGCCCTGACCGCGTTCTTGAGCACCGGGGGCCATCGGGTGATCCGGTTGGTGCGACGTCCCGCGGGCAGTTCCGATGAGCGGCAATGGGATCCCGAGAACCCAGATCCCGAGCTGTTGGCCGGCGTCGATGCGGTGATTCATCTGGCCGGGGCTTCGATCGCGGGCCGCTTCACCGCCGGGCACCGGCGGGCGATCCGTGACAGCCGGATCGGACCGACCCGACGGCTCGCCGAGTTGGTCGCCGGGGGCACCGACGGACCGACCACACTGGTCTGCGCCTCTGCGGTCGGCTACTACGGTTACGACCGTGGCGACGAGGTGCTGACCGAGGACAGTCAACGCGGGGACGGGTTTCTCGCCGATGTCGTCGCCGACTGGGAGGACGCGCTCGCCCCGGCAGCGCAGTCCGGCAGGCGCGTGGTCCGGGTCCGCACCGGCATTGTGCAATCACCGCGCGGCGGGACGCTGCGACTGCTGCGGCCGCTGTTCTCCGCCGGGCTGGGCGGGCGGCTCGGCGACGGCCGGCAGTGGCTGTCGTGGATCGGGATCGACGACTTGATCGACATCTATCACCGCGCGCTGTGGGACACCGGCCTGTCCGGGGCCGTCAATGCCGTCGCCCCGAACCCGGTGCGCAACAGCGAGTACACCAACACGCTCGGCCGAGTACTACACCGGCCCACGATGCTGCCGGTCCCGCGGCTGGGGCCACGCGTGTTGCTCGGCGACCAGGGCGCACGTGAGCTGGCGTTGGCGAGCCAGCGTGTGCTGCCCGAGCGGCTACGCAATGCCGATCACCGGTTCCGCATGCCCGAACACGAACCGGCGCTCCGGCATCTGCTTGGCCGGGCGGGCTAGGAAACCGCCCGTCCTATCCCGACGGCGTCAGCGGCAACCGCAGTGCGCCGGGAGCGCTGTCGGGCACCGTCGGGTGCTGTGGGAACACCGGCGCAATGCGGCGATACGGCGCCCCGAGCGGTGGACGGGGGTCCGGTTCACCATAGTTGGGCCACAATGCCATGGCCCGTTCGGCTTGCGCGGTGATGGTGAACGACGGGTTGACGCCCAGGTTGGCGGTGATGGCCGAACCGTCGACGACATGCAGACCGGGGTGGCCGAAGACCCGCTGATAGGGGTCGATGACACCGGTTTGCGCGGAGTCGCCGATCGGGCAGCCTCCGATGAAGTGCGCGGTCAGCGGGATGTTGAGGGCGTCGAGGTAGGTGCCGCCGGCGAACCCGCCGACGTGGGCGGCCATACGTCGCGCCACGTCGTGCGCGATCGGAATCCAGTCCGGATTGGGTTCGCCCACACCTTGTTTCGCGGTCATCCGGGTGCCGAACAGGCCACGTTTGCGGTAGGTGGTCAGCGAGTTGTCCAGTGACTGCATCACCAGGATGATGATCGAATGCGACGATGCGTTGCGCGGGAACATGCTGTGCAACATCATTGCCGGGTGGCGTGCGATGGTCAGCATCAGCCGCGCGAAACGCCACGGGCCGCCGTCGACCAGGTGGGTGCCCATCATCGACAGTAGGTTGGACCCCTTGCCGTAGCGGCACACCTCGACGTGGGTGTTGGCCTCGGGGTGGATCGACGAGGTGATCGCCACGCCCTGGGCGAAGTCGTCACGGTCGGGTGCGAACACCACCGGCACCTCTTCGGAATTGGTGCGCGTCAGCTCCCCCAGCCGCGGGGACAGCTGCGGCAGTGATCCGGTGTCGCGCAGCTGGTGCAGCAGCCGCTGGGTGCCCAGTGACGCGGCGGCGAACACCACTTGGCGCGCGGTGAAATCCCGTTTGTGCTTGCGCAGCCACCGGCCGGTGCGAACCGTGCTGACGAGGTAACCGCCGTCGCCGTCCGGGCGCACATCGGTGACCTTGGTCAGCGGATGGATCTGCGCGCCGGCGTGTTCGGCCAAATACAGGTAGTTGGTCTCGGTGGTGTTCTTGGCGTTGTGCGGGCAGCCGGTGAAGCATTGTGCGCAGCCGATGCAGCCGGCGCGCTCCGGTCCGGCGCCGCCGAAGTACGGGTCCGCGACGGTCTTTCCGGGTTCGTCACCGAAGAACACCCCGACGTTGGTCGGGTGGTAGGTGTCGTCGACCCCGAGCTCACGGGCCACCGCCAGCAACACCTCATCGGCGGGGGTGGTGTGCGGGGTGGGCGTTACCCCGAGCATGCGCCGGGCCTGCTCGTAGTACGGCGCGAGTTCGGATTTCCAGTCGGTGATGTGCGCCCACTGCGGATCGGTGTAGAACCGCTCCAACGGCTCGTAGAGGGTGTTGCCGTAGATCAACGATCCCCCGCCGACCCCGACCGCGCTGGCGATGAACGTCTTGCCCAACACGGTCAGCCGCTGCGGGCCGTAGCAGCCCAGTTTCGGCGCCCACATGGCCTTGCGGACGTGCCAGTTGTTGGGCGGGAAGTCGGCGGGCGCCCACCGGCGGCCCATATCCAACACGGCGACCCGGTACCCCTTCTCGGTCAGGCGCAACGCCGCCACACTGCCGCCGAAACCCGAGCCGATCACCACCACGTCGTAGTCGGATGTCATGCGTGGTCCTCGGTGGCGTGTCGGCGTGCGGGGATGAGCAGAAGCACCGACAGCACCAGCAGCAGGCCCAGGCTGACGACGTTCAGTACCGCGTCGCGCGGGCCGTACATGTGCAGCATGCCGAGGTGGTAGATCAAGTGCAGCACATTGAAGACCGACCAGCTGACCGCCGTGATCACGACGACGGGGCGGTTGCGCAGGTAGTACAGCGCCAGGGCGCTGAGCACCGCGAACCCGAAGAACAAGGAGCCGACGTCCTTCACGAAATGCTCGTTATACGGGCCGAGCACCGGCAACCAGTGCATGCCCATGCCGGGAAACGTGCTGTACCAGTTCAGCGGCGCAAAGTATGCCCACCCGCCGAGGCTGATGCCGACGATGGTCAACAAGATGAGGCAAACGCGATGCACGATGAGGTTCATGTGCTCTCCGGGGTGAGGGCGGCCAGCCAGTCAGCATACGTTTGACGGCCCCTGGGGCCGGGTTGTGTCGGCAGCAGTGCGCCGCCGGCCATGGCCTTGCCGGCCGCGCCGGGCACCCGAAGCGGAAGGACGAGCCGGTGCTCACCGCGTCGCCGGATCAACTGCCGGGCCATGTCGACCACCGATTCCACGCGCGGGCCGGCCAGCTCCGGCGCCATCTGCTGGGGTTCCCCGGTGGCGAGGTCCACCAGGTGGGCGGCGACTTCGCTGACGGCGATGGGTTGCGAGCGCATTTTCGGAACCAGCGCGATCGGGCCGGGCAGCTGTGCGAGGACTTGAGCCGCGAATTCGTGGAATTGGGCGGCCCGCAGGATCGTCCACGGAACGGGTCCGGCCTGCACCACTTCTTCCTGGCGCAGCTTGCCCTGGTAGTAGCCGGTGGGCGCCCGGTCGATGCCGATGATCGACAACGCGACGTGGTGGCGAACTCCGTTGCGCTGGGCACCGGCAAGCAGATTCGCCGTGGCGCCGCCGAAGGAGGCCCGCGCCTTCTTTGCGTTCATGGTCGCGAAATCGGTGACGTCGATGACGGCGTCGACGCCGTCGAGCGCGGTATCGATGCCGGTGTTCTGGATCAGGTCGACCCCGTGGGCGCGGGCGAGAATCACCGGTTGGTGCCCCTGGTCGCGGAGTTGGTCGACAACGTGGCGTCCGGTCTTGCCGGTTCCGCCGGCAACCGCGATCTTCATGAGTGGCTCCTTCAGGCCGGGCTGCGATTCTCCGGACGGAAATCGCGTCGCCGGTCAGGATTAACCCTGCCTATTGTTGCCGCCCCGCGGGATTTTGTCTGGAGGATGCCATGACCGACCGCTTCGCCGTGCCGCCCGCCGAGGTGTTGCGGGCACGGGAGAAACTCGTCCTCGACCACTTCCACGACGAGGTGCGCCAGGACTGGGACGACGTGCTGGCCACGTTTCCCCAACCGCACTACGAGATCATTCCCACGCTGACCGTGCACGACGGCGACACCGAGGTCCGCGCCTACTACCGCAACACCCGCATCGCCTTCCCCGACCAGGACCACGAGATCATCGCGCTGCGGCACAGCGCCGACGCGGTGATCGTCGAATTCTGGCTGCTCGGAACACATCTGGGCCCCTTGGGCGGCGTTCCGGCGACCGGGTCGCGGCACCGCACCCGGATGACGGCCTACTTCGTCTTCGACGAGCACGAGAAGCTGATCGCCGAACGGATCTACTTCGACACGCTGTCGATGCTCAAGCAACTCCTCGGCGGGCTCAACCTGCGCGACCCGCGCAACTGGCCGTTGGTGATACGCGGGGTGCGCGGGCTGTTGGCGATGGCGGCCGAGCCCGATCCGCTGCTGGTCAACACCGCGGCGGCGGATCTGGCCGGCTCCGAGTAGCCACAGCCTCACTCGTCGACCACGACGACCATCTTGCCGGTGGCCTCTCCGGCCTCCATGACCCGATGCGCGTCGCGGATCTGATCGAAGGAGAAGACGCGGGCGGGCTTGGCATCCAGGTGACCGTCGCGCACCTTGGCGGCGATGTCCTGCACCGGAACATCTGACAGCGCAAAACCCGGGTCGACTCCTTCACCCCGGAACGCGGTATGGCCAATTCCGGAACGCGCCCATCCACCGCTTGGCGATGGTTATCTGCCGATGCGACGCGCGATGTCCTGAGTATGGCGCTCCAGGCGCGGAAGCAGCCGATCGACCACCTCGTGGGCTGCGGGGCTGTCGATGCTCGCGAGGACAGAACGGAACACATCCGGCGTGGCGGCCACCATGTCTGCAACACGGGTGATTCGCGCCGCAACATCGCTGCCAGCTCGGCGGTGCATGGCCCGTTACGTTCTTCGTACTTGTTTACCGGCATGCGCCCCATGGCCTGCAACGTCTTCGCTTGATTACCTGCGCCTCCGCGCCGCCACCGCGCGGGACCCGCCCCAGGGGACCTGCAGCAACTCGATGCCCAGGGTCAGGCAGCGCCCCTGCGCGGCGGCGACGATCAGATCTTCTTCAATCTCGCCGGGACGGACTTATGCCATGGGGTGCCGACGAATTCGTCGCGGTCTGCGGACGCGGTCAGGTTATTGAGGCGTACCCCGACCTGTTCGCCGTCTTGCGAGACCAGACCGAGCCCGTTCGGCAGGGAGATGTGCCCCTGCCGCATGGTGTCGACCACCGTGACCACGGCTTCGGCCGAGCCACGGCGGGTACTCACCCGCACCCGGTCGCCGGTCGCCAACGACAAGGCGGCGGCGTCGGCCTGGGATACCCGCAACGCGCCTTCGGGATCGCGTTTACGCCAGGCCGGGTCGCGGAAAATCGTGTTGGCGGTGAAGTCGCGGCGCTCCCCGGCAGAGAGCACCAGCGGATAGTCGGGCTCGGCGATGACAGCCTCGTCGTCGCCGAGTTTGCGCACCACATCGAGCAGTTCGGGTACGTCGAGCTGGATGCGCCGACCCCCCAATCGTCGCCAGGACTCGTCGTCTTCGTCGTCGGTGATGACCACCCCGTGCGGGCTGGCGAGGATCGCCTCGAAGAGCCGGTCGCCGGCCATCAGCCCCTCGCCGTAACCGGCGCGGGCAACACCGGCCGGGTTCTCCATCGCGCACATCAGCGACGCCCCCCACAGCACGGCCGCGCCCGCCGCGCCGTCCGGGAGCGTCGGGCCCAGCGTCCGGTAGAGCAGGACCGGGGCCAGTTTGGCCAGCCGTCGGTCAGCGAGCACGCCGAGCATCGCCTGGGCGAAGGCCTCCCGCCCCTGAGCCAACGCCGCCCGCAACGGCGCGTAGTCGGCCTCACCGACGGCCCCGGCCAACTCACACAGCCGGGCGTGGATCTCGGGCTCGGCCAGCTGACCGGCCGGTGCCTCCAGCAGCGGATGGCGCAGATGGAACAGGTTGCGCGGGAACTCGAAGTCGAAGAACGTCGCCTCGTACTTCTCGTACTGGGTCGGCGGCGGCAGGACGTAGTCCGCCTCGCGCGCGGTCTCGGTCATGGCGATGTCGATGACGACCACCAACTCCAGGGCGCGGAACGCCTCCGTCATCCGCACACTGTCTGCGAGCGAGTGCAGCGGGTTGCTGCTCTCGACGATCACCGCACGGAACCGGTCGGGGTGCACGGTGAGGATCTCGTCGGGGATCGAATTGCACGGAATCAGCCCGCTGACGATGGCCGCCCCGCTGACCGGGGTGCGGGGGATGTCGTCGAACGCCAGCCCGCGGTCGCGGGCGATCGGCGCGAGCCCGGAGAATACGTACTGGGTGCCGCGCTTGGCGAAATTACCGGTGAGCAGCCACACCAGTTTCTCCACATAGGAGACCACGGTGGAGTTGCGGTTCATCTGGATTCCGAGGTCCTCCAGCATTGCGACCGACCCGGCCTCAGCGATGCGTCGCGCGGCGGCGCGCACCAGGTCTTCGGGCACGTCGGCGACAGCGCAGTTTTCCGCGACCGACACCTCGCGCATCACCGCTGCGACCTCGGCCAACCCGTCGGTGTGCTCGGCCAGCCAGGCGTGGTCGATCAGATCCTCCTGCACCAGCACCGCCACCATCGCGGTCAGCAGGTGCAGGTCGGTGCCCGGGCGCAGCTGCAGGTGGAAGTCGGCCAGCTCGGCGGTCTGGGTGCGCACCGGGTCGATCACGATCATCGATCGGGACGGATCCTTGCCGATCTCCTTGAGCACCGAGCGGGCTCGGGGGAAGCCGTGGGACTGATAGGGGTTCTTGCCGACGAAGACCGCGACCTCGCAGTGCTCGAAATCGGATCGGTGCGGACGGCCGAGCATCCTGGCAGCAACCCAGAACTCGCCCGTTTTCTCCTGCGCCAGCGCGCTGGAGCGAAAACGCGCGCCATAGGCGGCCATCGTCGCCGGCGCGTAGGCCCCGCCGAGATGGTTCCCCTGGCCGCCTCCGCCGTAGTAGAAGATCGACTCGCCGCCGTGCTCGTCGCGCAGTTGCATGAGCCGCTCGGCGATCTCGGTGAGCGCGGCGTCCCACTCGACCTCCTCGAAGGTGCCGTCTTCTCGGCGCCGAAGCGGCTTGGTGAGCCGATCGTTGCGGCCGTTCTGGTAGGCGTCCAGGCGCAGCGCCTTGTTGCAGGTGTAGCCCGCCGAGGCCGGGTGCGCCTTGTCGCCGCGGATCTTCAGGAACCGTCCGGTATCGGGCTCGACGAGCACCTCGATGCCGCAGTTGCACTCGCACAGGATGCAGGCGCTCGGCTTCAACGTGGGCTCGCGCCCGGTGGTGAGGGTGACTTCGGACATGCATCGCTCCTCGGCAGTTGCATAGTGAAACTGACCCGACAGTAACCCGTCGACGCAGTCGCCACAAGTCAGTCTCACGACGCAACTGATATGCTCAGCGACGTGAAGACGACTTCGTTCGCCAGATGGCCCTGTACCATCGCGCGCACCGCGGACCTGCTCGGCGACGGCTGGACCCTGCTCGTGCTACGCGAGGCCTTTTACGGTGAAACCAGGTTCGACGCGTTCATCGCCTCCCTGGGTATCGCCCGCAACACCCTGACCGACCGGCTGCGGGTACTCGTCGACGCCGGCCTGCTCGAGCGCCGGGAATACCAAACCGAGCCGGTCAGGCATGAATACCTGCTCACCGAATCCGGCCGTGACTTCTTCCCCGTCATGGCCGCGATGAAGACGTGGGGCGACCGGTGGATGAATCACGGCAAAGAACTGCCGGTGATCCTGAGCCATGAGCCGTGCGGCCATGATCTGGAGGCCATCGTGGTGTGCACGCACTGCGGTGCCGCCGTGACGTCCGAGCAAACCCACGCCCACGCAGGTCCAGGATTCCCGGAGCACCTGCTCGACAATCCGCGGATCGCTGCCCGTTTCAACCAGACCGGGCCGTCGCAGGGCTGAACCGACCACCCACCCGAGGGGGTATTGAACTGTCAGCCGGGGATCCCGACGGGCTCACCGAGCCGAACGCCGCCCACCATCGGCGATCCACTAGAGTTTTCAACACCCATTCAGACAGGTCCCCCCGCCCCCGTAGCTCAGGGGATAGAGCACGGCTCTCCTAAAGCCGGTGTCGGCGGTTCGAATCCGCCCGGGGGCACCAAGTTCCGGGTATGACGTCGGATGATGCTTGACGTTTCGGCTTCGGCTGGTTCTTCACGGTGTTTTTCGATCGCACCGGCCGCCTCATGCCCGGAGTTGACGGATCAGCATCGCATATCCCCACGCCAGGACTAACCACGGGGCGATCAGCCACGGGCCGTTGAGAAGAACGAACTTGACGCCGAGGTCCATGAAGCTGGAGGTGTTCACCGAGGGAAACCCGCCGATGATCTCGGTGCCGTAGTAGTACCACGTCAGCACGGTGTGGGTGACCGCCGTCGACATGATCAGCAGCGTGCCTCGATGGTCGAGGAATTTCGACCGGAACAGCAAGATCAAGCCGGTCATGCCGATGCAACCGTTGATCACCGACAGCACCTCGATCATCAGGAAGCCCGGAGCGGCGTCCAGGTAGCGCATGTCACCGCCGTCGATGTAGTTCCACCACGGGTAGGCCCAGGCGGCGTCGCGGGCGGCGGGAATGGCCTTGTGCAGGATGAGCCAGCCCAACTCCCAGGTCAGATGCGTGGTGTAGGAAACAAGCGCGAACGCCAACACGACGCCCTGCAGGCGCTGGAACCGCGTCCACTGCCGCAGCGACGGGATCGGCAGGAACGCCGCGAAGATTCCCAGGAAGTACGCGACCGTTACCTGCACGACCATCGCGTTGGCGATGCCGCCGCGGTCAAACCCGCTGTGGAACGCCAAGTAGCTGTAGAGCGGAAAGCTCACGGCGAGAGAACCGAAGGCCGCGATCCACACGATCCGCAGCGCACGCGACGGCGGAAGCTTCGCCGTGATGGTCGGGGGTGTCTCGGGGTCGGCCGCTGATGTCGCTGATGTCGCCGTCATCCACGTCCTCTTTCGCCGCGTCGGACACGTACCGAGTAATGATAATTACTCTTATCAGAACAGTGATTACTGGGCGACGGTATCATCGTGAGGGCACGGGCGGACAAGAACTCAAAGGTGAGTGAGTGATCTCGGATGAACGCCGCGGAACGGAAGCGTTCGGCAACCAGCCTCGATGACGCACGACGCGCGATGTATCGTCGCCAGATCCTGGCGGCCGCCGAGTACGAATTCGGCCAGACCGGCTTTACCGGCGCGCGGGTAGGTGCGATCGCAAAGCGCGCCGGGGTGTCGCTGACAACCGTCTACCGCCACTTCTCCGGCAAGGACGAGCTGTGGGATGCGCTCAACGCCGAGCGGATGACGGAATTTGTTGCGGCCGTCCAAGGGCGCACCGACAAGAACGCCACTGCCCTCGACAACATCCTCAGCGCGGCGCGTGTCGAGGTCGAGTTCTTCGCCGGCCATCCGAACTTCCTGCACCTGCATCTTCGCGATGGCCTCAGCTGGGGCACCGCCACCACCCTGATCGATGCCGGCCGCGGCGAACAGCGTGAGGTCTGGCGTACCGGCATGGACATGATCACCCGCGCCGCCGAGGCCGCAATCGAAGCCGGCGAGATCACCCGACTACGACCAGCAGTCGTGGCCTCCCTGGTGATCTCGGCCCTGCAGATCTGGTTGACCGACTGGGTCGCCGGCGACTGCCGCCAGCCGGTCGAGGCATTGGCCGAAGAAGTCGTCGCGCACCTGCGTCGTTGCCTGGCGGCTTGAGATCAGCCCCCGAACAGGTCCGACAGGTCGAAGCTGGGGGTGCTTGCGATCAGGTCCGCCATGTTCGCCCACTGCTGAGTCGCCTGCTCACCCAGTTCGGTCGGCCAGGCGTCGGTGGCGGTCAGGATCGCCGTCGCGAAGTCGTCCCGGGCGTTGAGCAGCCCGGCCAGGATGCTGGTGTTGGGATCGAACAGCGCGTCGTTGATGGCCGGGATCAGCAGCTGCGGCATCACCACCGACAGCGCGGTCTGGGCCAGCGCCAGCGTGATCGGCAGGTTGATGTCGCTGGCCAGCAGGGGCAGGTTGTTCCACACCGCCGTCAGGCTTTCCATCGGGTGGTCCATGATGCTGTTCCACACCGCATCCCAGTTCGGGCTGAGCGCGTCGGTGAACCGCAGCGCGATCGGGGTGAAGGGCTCATGGCCGAACACGGCCTCGTAGTTCTCGTCGCCCATCAGGCCCTGCAGGCCGTTCATCAGCAGGTTCTGCAGCACCCAGTCCGGTTGGGCGTGCATCCGGGACACGTCCAAGCCGTAGCCGTAGGACAGCACCCGCTGCGCCATGTCGGCGGCGAATTCCTCCGGGCTGACGGTGGGGGTGTCGTCCGGCAGCATGCTGGTGCCGAGGTCGGCGAGCTTCACCACCTCCGTCGTCACGCCCAGCCCGAGTGCATTGTCGGGGTCGGTGACGTTCTCGAAGCGGGCGAAGATCTCACCGGTGTTGATGCCGCCGGTGTCCAGCCAGTTCGCCACACCCGGGTTCGTCCCGCTGATGACGTAATAGGTGTAGCCGTCCTCGGCGTGGTAGGTGGTGGTGTGGTTGAGCGTGGTCTGCGCCATCACGTAGGGCAGCGCGCCGCCGTAGACGTTCATCAACTCGATGCCGCTGTAGGCCGCGTCCACGGTGGGCACCTTCAGGATCAGCGCCTCGTCAGGTTCCAGCTCGAAATTGCCGCCGGTGACCACCGCGCTCTCCAGCCCGGCGCCGTAACTGGTCTGCGGACTCAAGTCGAACATGGTGTTGGCCGGAACGTTCATACCCACCGACGCCCCGCCCTCGATGGCGCGTGTGTTGAACGGGCCGATGACCTGAGCGAAGGCGCTGAACAGCGTGGTGAGCATCGAGTCGACGGAGGTGATGCCGCCCGGTTGCTCCAGCGTGGCCCCGACCGGGTCGTCGCTGGGGAAGAACCCGCCCTCGGGGATGGCGAAGAACGGCGGGCAGTCGGCCACACATTGCAGGGTGACGTGGCCGGGGCCCTTCGCCCAGTCGCCGAGCATGTCCCGGATCAGCAGCGAAGCGGCGCCGCCGACGGTGGCGTCGGTGGAATCCATGAAGTTGACGGCGCCCTCCGGCGCCTCCGGACCGATGTACACCGTGAAGGTGCCGTCGGGGTTGACCACCAGCCCGTGACCCATTTCAAGATTCTCGATGGCCTGCGCCGATCCGCCGGTGATGGCCTGGGTGCTGATCACGAAATGCTCGGTCCCCCCGCCCAGGGTCCCGTTCAGCACATACGTCGCACCGGGCGCCAAACCGGCGGTCACCCGGTAGTAGATATCGGGCGTGAAGAAGTCGAAGTACTGGCGGGGGTCGGCGGCGTTGCCCGCGATCACCTCGGGTGATTGGAAAAAGACCCCGTTGAACAGTTGGGTGACACGTGACAGCCCGGCGCTGAGCAACTGGTAGTTGGTGTTCTGCAGCATCGTCATCAGTTCGTCTTCACTGCCGGGCGCCGCGTAGTCCAATGCCATGTTGACGCCGACGAGCCGCTGCATCTCCGCGATCAGCGCATCGATCGCCGGCTGAAACCCGGCCGTCGACGTCAATGCCACCGCGGGGGCGGTCCGGGCGGTGACCGCGGGGGTTCCCACCACCATCGACAGCGCGGTGGCCAGTGCTGCTGTGGCGAACCCGTACCGCCGGATTCGGCCGGAACGGTCGCCTTCGGCGCTCCCGGTCATCTGCACGGCCACTCCTTCGGATTGGGCTCTCATCATTTGCACATCGAATTAATGGTGAACTCTCATTCGGGACCCTACGTCGGTATCCGAGGCCGTGCAACAGCTCACACGCGAATTCCGCTACTCGTGTTGCGAAACCCTTTGACGACATCGGCCGATGGCGCCAGGTAGGTTGCGCTGCATGTCCAAGCGATGGGTTTCTGCGTTCGGCGCGGTGACGACCGCCCTGGCACTGACGGGATGCGGGCTGACCGTGACCAAGTCAGGCCCGGACCCGCTGGCACACCTGGCGCCGCGCAGCACTCCCAACGGCATGGTGTTGGTGTCGCCGGACAACTTCGTGCGGGCCGTCACCGACCAGGAGTTCACCAACGTCGTCAATGAGAACGGATTCGGTCGGTTCTTCCACATGCGTGAGCTCACCCCGATCGACCGGCAGCTGGTGGTGCGATCCAACCGGGACACCCTGTATTCGGCGGCGGTGTTCGACCTGCAGGCGGCCCCGGTGACGATCACCCTGCCCGACCCCGGTGAGCGGTACATGTCGGCGCAGGTGATCAACCAGGACGAATACGTCACCGACATGTTCTACGGCAGCGGCGAGCACACGCTCGACCAAGACCACGTCGCCACCCGCTACGTGATGATCGCCGTCCGCATCCTGGCCAACCCCAAGGACCCCGATGACCTGCGGGCAGCACACCGATTGCAGGACCAGATCACCGTGACGCAGCAGGAGTCCGGAACCTTCGACGTTCCCCGGTGGGATCCGGTCAGCCAGAAGAAGGTCAGCGACGCGCTGCTGGTACTGGCCGAGACGATCCCCGACACCCGCGGCATGTTCGGCAGCTTGGCCGACACCGACCCGGTGCGGCACCTGATCGGCGCCGCAGCGGCCTGGGGCGGTAACCCGGAGACCGAGGCGTTGTATCTGAACGTCACCCCGGCCCGCAACGACGGCAACACCGTGTATCGGCTGACCGTCAAAGACGTCCCGGTGAACGCCTTCTGGTCGGTCAGTGTCTACAACAAGAACGGCTATTTCACCGAGAATCCGCAGCAGGCCTACTCGGTCAACGACGTCACCGCGACAAAGGCCGACGACGGATCGGTGACCATACAGTTCGGCGGCTGCTCGGCTGATGTCGTCAACTGCCTGCCGGTCACGCCGGGTTGGAACTATCTGGTCCGGCTCTATCAGCCCGAACAGGAGATCCTCTCCGGGAAGTGGGTGTTCCCCGAGGCGCAGCCGACGGAGACGGCCGGCACCGGCACCCGGCCCACCCCGACGCCCACGGCATCCACTCCCGCACCCCCGGCGCGTCCGCCACGCTGACGACATGGCGCCGGTCCGGCCCGGCCACCGTTAGTCTGCAGATTGTGGTGATCATCAGGCAGTCGCCGGGCTAGGTGACGGCGACACAGCACGCCTACTTCGCGTACGGGTCCAACCTGTGCGCACAGCAGATGGCGCGCCGCTGCCCCGAAGCGTCGGACCCCCGGCCGGCGACGCTAGCCGACCATGACTGGCTGATCAATCAGCGCGGTGTCGCCACCGTCGAGCCGTTCCCCGGATCGCGGGTCCACGGGGTGTTGTGGCGGGTGTCCGATCGCGACCTGGCCGCGCTGGACAGCGCCGAAGGCGTACCGGTGCGCTACCGCCGCGACCGGCTGACCATCCACACCACCGACGGCTCGTCGCCGGCGTGGGTCTATATCGACCATCGGGTGCAGACCGGTGCGCCGCGCGACGGTTATCTGGAGCGCATCATCGGCGCAGCCGTCCAACACGGGCTTCCGCCGGCATGGATCGAGTTTCTGCGCCGCTGGGATCCGATCCAATGGCCGCCGCGCACTCCCCCCGCCGACCATGCTGGGCCGCAATCGCTTTCGGCGTTGCTGGCCGAATCCGACGTCATCGAGGACAGTCGGCTGCGGTCGCGGTTCGGCTTCCTGGCCATTCACGGCGGGGGCTTGGAGCAGATGACCGACGTGATCGCCGAACGCGCCGCCGACGCGGCCGGGGCATCGGTGTATCTGGTGCGGCATCCCGACGGATACCCGCGGCACCTGCCGTCGACGCGTTATCTCGCCGCGGAGTCGCCGCGGCTCGCCGAATTTCTCGACCATGTCGACGTCGTGGTGTCGCTGCACGGCTACGGCCGGATCGGACGCAGCACCCAACTGCTGGCCGGTGGCCGTAACCGCCGCCTGGCCGAGCACCTCGCCCGCTGCCTGGTTCTGCCCGGCTATCAGGTGATCACCGACCTCGAGGCGATCCCGGCGGGGCTGCGCGGCCTGCATCCGGCGAACCCGGTCAATCAGACCCGCGGCGGCGGGGCCCAACTGGAACTGTCGCCGCGGGTCCGGGGCATCAGTCCTCGCAGCCAACCGCCCGGCCAGGACGGCCTCTCGCCGGTCACGTCGGCACTGGTGCGGGGCCTGGCCTTGGCAGCCCGGTCCTGGGATTAGGAGGTAGTTGGTGGACAAGCAGTTTCGCTTCGGCGTCGGCCTGCACGCGATCCGGTCCGCGACCGCCCTGGCCGAGACCGCGCGGCGGCTGGAAGGGTTCGGGTTCGATGTTCTCCACGTGCCCGATCACCTGGGCGCCCCAGCCCCCTTCCCCGCTTTGGTCGCGGCCGCCGCAGCCACCACCAGCATCCGGCTGGGTACCTATGTGCTCAACGCCTGCTTCTACAAACCGGCATTACTGGCCCGCGATGTCGCCGACACCGACCTGCTGTCCGGTGGGCGACTCGAGGTCGGCCTGGGCGCCGGGTACGTCCGGGCGGAGTTCGAAGCCGCCGAACTACCGTTCCCGACGGCTGCACGCCGCATCGCCTACCTGGAACACCTCACGACGTATGTGGCGACGCACCAGCCGGACGTGCCCATCCTCATCGCCGGCAGCGGCGACCGACTGCTCACCGTGGCGGCACGGCACGCCGACATCATCGGACTGACCGGGGCACGGGTGGCCGGGGCGGATGACGCACTGGCCGAGCGCGTCGCCTTCGTCCGCGCCGCCGCCGGCGATCGGTTCGACACGCTGGAACTGAATCTCGCCATCACGGCCGTGCCCACCGATGCCTCCGGGATGCCCGACCTGTCGCTGACTCGCCGATTCGCTCCGACCCTGTCGGATCAGGAACTGCTGGCCATGCCCGCCGTGCTGTCGGGGTCACCGCACGAGATGGCCGACACGCTGCGGGAATACCGCCGGCGCTACGGGGTGAGCTACTTCACCGTGCAGCAGCACCACGCCGAAGCCTTCGCGAAGGTCATCGCCGCGCTGCGGTGACCCGGAGTCGCCGCCGAGCGATGCCGCGGCGTCAGCAGGAGCCCGGCCAGCCCGTCAACGCCACGTCGGCCAGCGCGTGCAGATCGGCACGACTGACTCCGCCTCGTGCCTGGATTGCGATGCCCTGACATACCGTGGCGATCCAGCGGGCAAGCAGCAGGGTGTCGACGCCGGACAGCTCGCCGTCGGCCACCGCCGCGTCGAATCGCTGCGCGAGCCGGCGCACCGACGCCTCCCGCATTTCGGCCACTCCCGGGCCGTCGTCGATGGTGAAACAGCCGCGCGGGTCGCCGCTGACGGCGTCGGCCGCCCCGTGGACCACCGCTGCGGCGACGCTACGGGCGGTCGGCAGCGCGAGCGCCTCGACGAGGTAGCCGCCCGGCCCCGCGACGTACCGCTGCATCGCTCGCTCGTACAGCTGCTCCTTGCAGCCGAACTCCGCGTAGATGCTGCGGCGGTTGACCCCGGTCGCGGCGCTGATGTCGGAGATCGAGACGCCGTCGAAGCCGTGGGCCCAGAACAGCTTCATCGCCTCGTGCTCGACTTGATCGGGGTCGAACTCGCGTGGCCGGCCCACCGCCATCGCGCCCCGCCTCTCTGTGACTCCGACCACACCGGGAATGCATTCGCTTCGGAACGGCCTTGAGCTCATAGTACTAAGTAACACGTCGGTTCGTAATTAGCTGAAAGGCCACGACATGAGCACAGCACCCCTGACGGGACGGCGGGCACTGGTCACCGGAGGTTCCCGCGGCATCGGTGCGGAGACCGTACGACGATTGACCGCCGACGGCGCCGCGGTGGCCTTCACGTATTCGGCATCGGCGGCCGAGGCCGACAAGGTCGTCGCCGAGGTCACCGCCAACGGCGGAAAGACGGTCGCCATCCAGGCCGACTCCGGCGATCCCGCCCAGGTGGTGGCCGCGGTCGAGCAAGCCGCCACCGAACTCGGCGGG
Organism: Mycolicibacter algericus DSM 45454; assembly: GCF_002086455.1. Classification (GTDB taxonomy): domain Bacteria; phylum Actinomycetota; class Actinomycetes; order Mycobacteriales; family Mycobacteriaceae; genus Mycobacterium; species Mycobacterium algericum. The sequence continues at coordinate 187,979 of NZ_MVHC01000005.1, read as the reverse complement.
CTGGACGTGCTGGTGAACAACGCCGCCGTCGCGTACGGGGCGCTGGTCGATGACTTTCCGGCCGAGCAGTTCGACCGCCTCGTGGCGGTCAACATCGGCGGAATGTTCTGGGCGACACGCACCGCCGTGAAGCACCTGGGTGAGGGCTCGCGGATCATCAACATCGGCAGCATCAACGCCGATCGGATTCCGACCCCCGGGTTCTCGGTATACGGCATGACCAAGGGCGCGGTGGCGTCGTTCACCAGGGGCCTGGCACGCGAACTCGGCCCACGCGGCATCACCGTCAACAACGTGCAACCGGGTCCGATCGACACCGATGCCAACCCCGACAACGGCGGTGACTTCCCCGAGAGCTTGAAGAAGCTCATGCCGCTCGGCCGCTACGGGCACGTCAACGATGTCGCCGCCATCGTGAGCTTTCTCGCCGGCCCGGAGTCCGGATTCGTCACCGGCGCGAACTGGAACGTCGACGGCGGTTTCACCGTGTAGCCGCCGGTGCCGGGGCTCAGCCTCGACGCCCCGCCGACACCAGCGCCCACACCGAGCAGCCCAGTGCGCCGGCCACGCTGACCGCGCCGATGTACAGCCCGTAGCCCGCGGTGATCGGCGCGACGACGTTGAGCCGGTAGAACGCCACGCCCAATGCGACGATGCCCAGTGAGAGCACCAGTGCGACAACCGATGCCAGTCTGCTGAACAGCCCACGGCCGATCATCGCACCGGCCACCAGCAGCACGGCGGCCAACAGCACGATCAACTGGCCGACGCCGAAGCGGGGCGGCAAGGCGATACTGCCGGCGGTGCCGCCGATCGCGCTGGCACGCCCACCCCCGTGGGCCGAGGTGGTCAGCCAGGGCAGCCACGCACTGACCGACAGGATCGCAGCGAACAGTGCGACGAGCCAGCCCGGGTGTACGCGAGTCATGTTGTGACACTAGCCCGCATCGACAAGCCCGCCGTGGCCGCGACTGCCCCGGTGACGGGATGGCATGGCGCCCAACCACTCAAGCCGGCGCGAAAACCGTGACGAACTTCTGCAGCGACTCGTTGATGTCGCTCTTCAGCGCGGCGGCCACCAGCATGCCGATCGGCCCGAACAGCGCCGGCCCGCCCAGATGAACATCGAAGCTGACCTTGGACCCGTCGCCGGCTGGGGCGACCTTGGCGAGCAGCTTGATCTTGACCCCGCCCTTGCCGTCGCCGTTGAGGGTCATCCCCGTCGGCGGTTTGTAGTTCACGATCGTCCACTTGATCCGGTTGGGCATGCCTTTGACCTCGACGATCGACTCGAGCGTCGTGCCCTTCTCCAGGGTGTCGGGCAGCACGCTGCGCCACACCCGGTGGATGGTCAGCCACTCCTTGTAACGCGACAAATCCGAGGCGTGACCCCAGGCCTCCTCGGGAGGAAGTGGGACGTCGATGGAGCCGGAGAGCTTGGCCATGTGATTCTGTTTCCCTTCTTGTCCCCGGTTATCCCGTGTTCATCGCTGCGTCATTGTGGTCGTTGCCGACTCTCGCCACAACTTGGGTCGCTCGCCGAGCATGGCGCCGCGCGCCCACCACACCGCCTCGATGGCGACCGCACCGACTGCCCCGACACCGAGTGCCAGCGAGGTCAGTGCCACATTGGAGGGATCCAGCAGGAACTTCTCCCGGGCCAGCGGGATCGCGAAGATGCCCACGTAGGCCAGACCGCAGCAGGTCACCAGCGTCAGCCGCCACCACTGATACGGCCTCGCCACGACGGCCAACACCCACCCGGCGGTGGTCAGCAAGGTGATCAGGGCCGTGGTGGAGGCCTGGATCTGCTGTACCGCCGTGGCCTCGCTGCCGCGGTAGGCCAGTAGGTATGAGGTGAACGTGGCGATGCCCACCACCAGGCCGGCCGGCAGCGCCCCGCTCATCACTCGCTGGACGAATCCGGGGTGTGCCCGTTCGTTGTTGGGCGCCAGCGACAGGATGAAAGCCGGGATTCCGATGGTGAACCAGGCGGCGACGGTGACGTGGATCGGCTGGAACGGATACAGCAGCGGCTCGGTGCCGAACAGCGCCGACGCCAGCCCGACCAGGCCGACCAGCAGGGCGAGCAGAACCGAATACACCGTCTTGGTCAAGAACAGGTTCGCTACCCGTTCGATGTTGCCGATCACCCGGCGGCCCTCGCCCACCACGTAGGGCAAGGTGGCGAACTTGTTGTCCAGCAATACGATCTGCGCCACCGAGCGCGCCGCCGAGCTGCCCGCTCCCATCGCGACACCGATATCGGCGTCCTTGAGCGCGAGCACGTCGTTGACGCCATCACCGGTCATGGCCACGGTGTGGTCACGTGCCTGCAGGGCGCGCACCATGGCGCGCTTCTGATCCGGTCGCACCCTGCCGAACACGGTGTGCTCCTCCAGCGCATCGGCCAGCCGGTCCGGCTCGGCCGGCAACTTGCGAGCGTCCATTGCATCCCCGGACAATCCCAGCTCGCCGGCCACCGCACCCACCGAGATGGCGTTGTCACCGGAGATCACCTTCACCGAGACTTCCTGCGCGGCAAAATATTCCAAGGTAGGTCGGGCGTCTGGCCGGATCTTCTGCTCCAGCACCACCAGCGCAGCAGGAGTGACCTGCCCCGGCGCGTCCGGGTGATCGACGGGCAGGTCGCCGACCCCCAGCAGCAGCACCCGCAAACCCCGCGCCCCGATCCGCTCAGCCTGCTCGGCGGGCGCCGACGACGGCTCGAGCAGCACATCCGGCGCCCCGATGACCCAGTTACCGTGTTCGCGGTACGAGACACCGCTCCACTTGGCGGACGACTTGAACGGTTCGCAGGCGTTGGCCACCCAACCCGGCGACGTCGGGAACGCCTCGGCGATGGCCTGGATGCTCGCGTTCGGCCTGGCGTCGTCGGCGGCCAGCGCCGCCAGCGCCTGATGCACCGGAAGACCTGCGGCGCCGTCGAATTCGATGATCTCCGAGACTTGCATGCCGTTCTCGGTCAGTGTGCCGGTCTTGTCGGCGCAGACGACGTCGACGCGGGCCAGCCCCTCGATCGCCGGCAGTTCCTGCACCAGGCACTGCCGTCGTCCCAGCCGAATCACCCCGACGGCGAACGCCAGCGACGTCATCAGCACCAAGCCCTCGGGAACCATCGGCACCAGCGCCCCGACCATCGCCAGCACCGAGGCCCGCCAGCCCACGTCGGTGGTGAACAACTGCGTGTAGATGATCAGCAGCCCGGCCGGGATGAGCAGGTAGGTGATGAACTTCAGGATCTGGTCGATGCCGTTGCGCAGTTCGGATTTCACCAGAGTGAACTTGGTGGCCTCCTCGGCCAGCTTGGCGGCGTAAGCCTCGCCGCCGACCCGGGTAGCCCGGTAGGCGCCGCTGCCGGAGATCACGAAACTGCCCGACATCACGTGGTCCCCGATGTTCTTGGCGATCGGCTCGGCTTCACCGGTCAGCAGCGATTCGTCGACCTCCAGATCGGACACCTCGACGACGTCGCCGTCGACGACGATCTGGTCACCGGGACCGAGTTCGATGACGTCGTCGAGCACCACCTCCCGGGGAGGCAGCGCTACCGTCCCGGATTGCCTGCGCACCAACGGTTTCGCCTGCCCGACAATGGCCAGTTTGTCCAGCGTCTGCTTGGCGCGGATCTCCTGGACCATGCCGATGACACTGTTGAAGACGATCAGCAGTCCGAACAGCCCGTTGATCAGCGAACCGGTGGTGAGCACAATGGCGAACAGCACGCCCAGGATCGCATTGATCCGGGTGAAGACGTTGGCCCGGACGATCTCGTGCACACTGCGCGCGGCACGCACCGGAATGTCGTTGGTCTGGCCGTCAGCGACCCGCTGGGCGACTTCGTCGTCGCTGAGCCCCGCGGCGGCCCGCGCGACGGTCAAGACCGCCACCACGGCTCAATGTCGCCGACCGCCGGCCGGATCCGCTCGCTGGGTTTATGCGGCGGTCCCAGCTTCGCCTCTCCTCCGTCGAGCCTCACTGAACCGCCGGGACGCGGGACGACCACCGACACCCCGGCCGGCTCGGCGGCGGCCAGCAACCGTTCCACCGGCTCCTCCCAGCGATGCGGCGCCAACCGGAACGTGCACCAGTGGATCGGCACCAGCGTCGCACCGTCGACGTCCAGGTGCGCCCGAACGGCCTCCTCGGGATTCATGTGCACGTCCGGCCAGGCGGTGTTGTAGGCGCCGATCGGCAACAGGGTCACGTCGAACGGGCCGTGATCGGCGCCGATCTGCCCGAAGCTCCCGGTGTAGCCGGAGTCGCCGCCGAAGTAGACCCGATGATCGGGCCCGGCGATCACCCAGGACGCCCACAGCGTCATGTTGCGGGTCAAGAACCGGCCGGAGAAGTGCCGCGCCGGCGTGCAGACCAACGTGAGTTCGCCGAACGAAGTCTGCTCATCCCAATCGAGTTCGACGACCCGGTCAGCGGGAATGCCCCACGCCCGCAGGTGCGCACCGACGCCCAGTGGAACCACGAACGGCGCCCGCTGGCTGCGGGCCAGCGCGGTGACGGTGTCGATGTCGAGATGGTCATAGTGGTCATGGCTGATGACGATCGCATCGACCGCGGGCAGCGCCGACAACTCCACCGGCGGCGGATGCAACCGCCTGGGGCCGACGGCATCCGAGGGCGAGCAGCGCTCACTCCACACCGGATCGGTCAGCACCCGGTAGCCGTCGACCTCGATCAGCGCGGTGGCGTGGCCCAGCCAGGTGACCGTCAGCGGTTCGGCGGCGTCGGCGAAGTCGGGGACCCCCAGCGGGACCGGCGCCACCGGCCGGCTCGCGCCGCGGTCCGCGAACAGCTCCCGCAGCATCAGCCGCTGTTGTTCACGATCCATGTTGACCATCGAGGCACGCTCGACGTTGTGGAAAATCCCGTCGCGGTAATGCCTGGAGCGGGCGGCCACCGCGTCGATGGCGTGCGGTGCGGCACCAAGGGCACCGGGTGTGCCGCGCAGCGCACGAAGGGTCCATCCGCCGGCGGCCAAGGACGCGGTGGCGGCGGCCAGCCGAAGTGCACCGCGCAACATGTTGCCGAGTCTAGGGCGGTGACCGGCGGCATCCGGATCCGTGGCGTTTGCGCTCACCGCGGGCTCCGGTCAGGCGCCCTGGAACTTCGGCGGCCGCTTCTCGATGCGGGCCATCTGCGCCTCGACCACGTCCTGGCTGGCCCAGGCCCGGTCGAACAGTTCCTTGTGCTCCGGCGTCTGTTCCTGGTAGGCGCCGTCATCGTTGAGCACCCGCTTGGCGTGCTGCAGGGCAAGCGGCGCCAGCCCGGCGATCTCCTGCGCCCAGGCCTGCGCGTCGGCAACGGTGCCCAGCCGGTTGGCCATGCCGGTCAGCAGCGCCACATCGGCGGGCAGCTTCTCCGCGGTGAGCATCATCGCCCGGGCCCGGCCGTAGCCGACCAATGAGGTCAGCCGGCGGATGCTCCAGTTGTCCAACGCCAGACCGTACTTGGCGACCGGGAACTGGAAGAACGCCTCGGGGGCCACCACCCGCAGATCGCAGACCATCGCCAATTGCAGACCGGCGCCGATCGCGGCGCCGTTGATCGCGCCGATCACCGGCAGCGGGACGTCGGCGATGCTCTGGTGCAGGGCGAGCAGCTTGTCGGGGTAGTCGGCGGCGAACGCATCGCCGGACAGATCCGCGCCGGCACAGAACACGCTGCCCTGCCCGGTCAGCACGATGGCCCGGACGTCGTGGGTGGCGGCGTCCAAGACCGCCTCCCGCAGTTCGGTGACAAGCTGGGAGTTCAGCGCGTTGCGCCGCTCGGGACGCTGCAACTCGATGGTGGTGACGGCTTCGTCGCGGGTAACACCGATCATGAGGTAGCAGCGTAATTAGGCTCGTGGTGTGAGCAGGATCGGGGCCGACGAACTGCGGGACGCAATATTGGACCACGGCTCGTTCATCAGCTGGGATGACGAGCCGCTGGCATTGCCGGTCAGCGACGATTACGCCGCCGAGCTGGCCGCCGCCCGGGCCGCCACCGGCCGCGACGAGGCGGTCATCACCGGCGAGGGCCGGGTGGGCGGGCGCCGGGTCGCGGTGATCGCCAGCGACTTCGACTTCCTGGCCGGCTCGATCGGGGTGGCGGCCGCCGAGCGGATCACCACCGCGATCCAGCGGGCCACCACCCAGCGGCTGCCGCTGCTGGCCTCTCCGAGCTCGGGCGGCACCCGGATGCAGGAGGGCACCGTCGCCTTCCTGCAGATGGTCAAGATCGCCGCCGCCATCGAGCTGCACAAACGCGCCCACCTGCCCTACCTGGTCTACCTGCGCCACCCCACCACCGGTGGGGTGTTCGCCTCCTGGGGGTCACTCGGGCACATCACGCTGGCCGAGCCGGGGGCGCTGGTGGGTTTCCTGGGTCCGCGGGTCTACGAACAGCTCTACGGCGCACCGTTCCCGCCCGGCATCCAGACCGCCGAGAACCTTCAGGCCCACGGCGTGATCGACGGCGTGATCCCGGTGAAGTGGCTGCGGCGCACCTGCTCCCGGGCGTTGAAGGTGATGCTCGACGATCCCGCGCCGCCACCCGCGAGCCCGGCCTGCGAGCCGATACCCGATCTGCCGGCCTGGGACTCGGTGTGCGCGTCGCGCCGCCCGGATCGGCCCGGCGTGGGTTTTCTGCTGCGACACGGCGCCACCGAACGGGTGTTCCTGTCGGGCACCGGAAGCGCCGAGCGGGGCGCCACCATGCTGCTGGCGCTGGCCCGTTTCGGCGGTCAGCCCGCCGTGGTGCTGGGGCAGTTGCGGGGCCCGGACCGGCTCACCGACCCCATCGCGCTGCGCGACGCCCGGCGCGGCATGGCGTTGGCCGAGGACTTGCGACTGCCGCTGGTGCTGGCCATCGACACCCCGGGGCCCGCGTTGTCGGTGGAGGCCGAGCAGGGCGGGCTGGCGGGCCAGATCGCGGCGTGCCTGGCAGAGCTGGTCACGTTGGAGGTGCCGACGGTGTCGGTGCTGCTCGGTCAGGGCAGCGGCGGGCCCGCGTTGGCGATGGTGCCGGCGGATCGGGTGCTGGCGGCGACGCACGGCTGGCTGGCACCGCTGCCCCCGGAGGGCGCCAGCGCCATCGTCTTCCGCGATACCGGACACGCCCCGGAGCTCTCGGCCGCACAGGGCATCCGCTCGGCGGATCTGAAGGCACACGGGATCGTCGACGTGATCGTGGCCGAGCGCCCGGATGCCGCCGACGAGCCGATCGACTTCGCCAAACGCATGTCGCGGGCCATCGCCGTGGAGCTCGACGCGTTGCGGCGAGTGCCGGCCGAGCAGCGGATGGCAGCGCGCTTGCAGCGCTACCGCCGCATCGGGCTGGCGGGTTAGCCGGTGATCATCCCCACCGCCACCGCGGCCAGCACCATTCCGGCGACCTGACGGGGACGCACCCGCTCCCGCAGGACGGCCACCGCCAGCACCACGGTGGCGGCGGGATACAGCGAGATCAGCACGCTGGCCAGCGACAGCAACGACAGCTGCAACGCGAACAGCATCGTGACGTTGGCGGCGGTGTCCAGCAATGCGATCACCAGCGCCAGCCGTAGCGGCGTCCCCGTCGGCAGCCGCAGCTGGCGGCTGGCCGCCGCGACCACGATCACCAGCACCGTGGCGGCCCCGCGCGCGAACAGCAGGGGCCACAATCCGGCTTCCGGCGGGGTGCGATCCAAGAACACGAAGTTCAACCCCAGGGCCACCCCCGAGGCGATCGTCAACCAGATCGCTCCGCGGGTCAGCCGCTGCCGGCTGCCGCCGTCTCCGGTGTGCCAGCTGATCAACACCACGGCGGCCAATGCCACCGCGATGCCCGCACTGGCGAGCATGCCGGGCCGCTCCCCCAGCACCCGCCCGATGCACACCGGCACACTGGCATCCACCACCGCCGCCAGCGGCGAGACCACCGAGATCGGGCCGGCCGCCATCGCCGCGTAGAACCACCAGATACCCAGGGCCTGGCTGAGCCCGCCGAGCACGCCGAGCATGACGGCGCCCGGCGTGATGTGGCCACCGCCGATCATCGCGAGTGCTCCCAGCATCACCATCGAGACCGGGGTGGACACCAGCACCACCCGCAGCGCGGCAACCCGCCGCGACGCGACGCCGCCGACGAAGTCGCTGATCCCGAAACTGGTGGCTGACGCCAACGCCAGCCCCTGGGCGGCCGGCGAGCCGATCACGCGACGCCCCTATGTGTCATGGCGAGAAGCGTAAGTGTGCGGGCAGTCTCAAACCGCCGGCGTTTGCGGGATCTTTGCGACCGATCTCAGGCCAACGAGCGCCGCCAGGCGTCATGCAAGGCGGCGTAGGGCCCCTCGGCGCGGATCAAGTCGGCCGGTGGCCCGTCTTCGACCACGGTCCCGTCTTCGATCACCAGCACCCGGTCGGCGATCTCGACGGTGGAGAGCCGGTGGGCGATCACCAGCGCGGTCCGCCGGGCCAACACCGTGCGCAGCGCCTGTTGCACCATCCGCTCGCCGGGAATGTCCAGCGCTGAGGTCGCCTCGTCCAGGATCAGCACCGCTGGGTCGGCGAGGAACGCCCGCGCGAATGCGACCAGCTGACGCTGGCCCGCCGACAGCCGGCCGCCGCGCTTGGCCACGTCGGTGTCATAGCCGTCCGGCAAGGCGGCGACGAACGCCTCGGCGCCCACGCCGGCCGCGGCGGCGACCACCTCGGCGTCGGTCGCCTCGGGACGGCCGAACCGGATGTTGTCGGCGAGTGTCCCGGAGAACAGGAAGTTCTCCTGGGTCACCATCACCACGTGCCGGCGCAGCTCCGCCTGCGTGAGATCACGCAGGTCAACACCGTCGAGCGTCACCGAGCCCGATGCCGGGTCGTGGAACCGGGCGATCAGCTTGGCGATGGTCGTCTTGCCCGCACCGGTGCTGCCGACCAGCGCCACCGTCTGGCCGGCCGGGATGCTCAACGACAGTCCGGCCAGCACCGGCGCATCGGCCCGGTAGCCGAAACACACGTCGCGCAAGGCGATCTCGCCGCGCACCTCTGCAAGGGTGACCGGAGCGTCGGGGTCGGCTACTCCGGGTTTCTCGGCGAGCACCGCGGCCAGCTTCTCCAGTGCCGAGGTCGCCGACTGGAAGGTGTTGAGGAATTGGGTGATCTCCTGCATCGGGTCGAAGAACATCCGCAGGTAGAGCAGGAACGCGGTGAACGTCCCGATCGTCATGTGTCCGTGTAGGACTCGCCAACCGCCGTAGAGCACCACCATCCCGGTGGTGAGGTTGCCGACCAGTTTGACACCGGGTGAGAAGACGGCGACCAGTTTGAACGCCTTCTCGTTGACGGCACGGTAGCGGTCGGCGACTCCCGTGAAGAGTTCGGCATTGCGTGCTTCACGCCGGTAGGCCTGCACCGCCTTGATACCGGTCATGGTCTCGACGAACTGCACGATCACCCGCGCGGCGTGTTCCCGCACCGCGGTGTAGGTCTTCGACGACTCGGCCCTGAACCAGCGCAGCAACGCCACCAGCACGGGGAAGGCGCCCAGGCACATCAGGCCCAGCCGCCAGTCCAGCACGACCAGTAGCACCGCGGTGCCGGCCAGCGTCAGCACGGCACTGACCAGGCTGTCGAACCCGCCCAGCAGCATCTCCTGGATCGCGTCGACGTCGTTGGTCAGCCTGCTGACCACCCGCCCCGAGGTGTAGCGGTCGTGAAAGCCGACGTCGAGGCGCTGGAAGTGCCGGAACACCCGTCGCCGCAGCTCCAGCAGCACCCGCTGGCCGATCCTGCCCGACCACTGCAGGAACAGGATGCGGCTGCCGGCCTGCACGAGCACCACCGCACCCAGCGCGACGATGATCGCCGTCAGCACCCGCGTCGAGCCGTCGGCGGCGATGGGCGGGATTCCCCGGTCGATACCGCGCTGCGCCAGAATCGGAACCGCAAGGCGGGCAGCGTTTTCCACCACAACGATCAACGCCAGCAACACGACCGCGACGCGGTAGGGGCCCAGCAGCGACCACAGCAGGCCGCGCGCCGCGGCCCGGCCCGCGACGGCCGTCACCGCCGTGCCCACTCGACGAGGTGTTCGGCGCCGTCATCGAGCTCGTCGTCGGCGGCCAACAGGTAGCGGTACCGCGGCACCGCCGCCAGCAGTTCTGCATGGGTACCGACCGCTGTGATGGTCCCGTGCTCCAGCAACGCCACCCGGTCGGCAAGCGCCACGGTCGAGGCCCGGTTGGCCACCACGATCGCGGTGATCGGCGGCCGACCGTCGGCGCCGCGCAGCACCCGGCGCAATGCCGCCGTCACGGCGGCCTCGGTGTGCACATCCAGTGCCGACAGGGTGTCGTCGAGCACCAAGACCGCCGGCGCGGCCACCAGGGCCCGAGCCAGCGACAGCCGTTGACGCTGCCCACCCGACAGGCTCATCCCCTGCTCACCGATGCGGGTGTCGAGGCCGCGCGGCAGGTCGTAAACGAATCCGGCCGACGCCACCTCCAGGGCGCGGGCCAGCTCCGCGTCGCTCGCGTCGGGCCGACCCAGCCGCAGATTCTCGGCCACCGACATGGAGAACAGCGTGGGGTCGTCGAACGCGGTGATCACCGCCGAACGCAACGCGGCCAGCGTCAGCGAACGGATATCCCGCCCGCCGATCAGGATCTGCCCCTCATCGGCGTCGTAGAGCCGCGACAGCAGCATCGCCAGCACCGACTTGCCGGATCCGGTGGCACCCACCAGCGCGACGGTCTCGCCGGCTTCGACGGTGAGATCGACCCCGCGCAGCACCCAGGAGCCCTCGGGACCCGAATCGCCGAAGCGGAACCCGACGTCGCGCAGCTCCAGTCGCCCGGACGGCGGCACCGGATCGTCACCGTCGGTGATCTCGGTGGGTGCGTCGAAGATCTCGGTGACCCGGTCGGCGGCGGTCATCGCCTCCTGGGTGGCCGACAGCAGAAAGCCCAACGACGACACCGGCCAGACCAGCGACAGCATCAAGGTGATGAAGGCGACCAGGGTGCCCATCGTGACCAGGTGGTGTCCGGCCGCGTACGCACCGACCGCCAGCACCACGATCAGCGTGAGGTTGGGGATCACCTCCAGCAGCGTCCAGAACTTCGACGTCACCACCACCTTGTCGACGCCCAGGTCGCGCAGCCTCGTGGCCTGCGCGTCGAACCGGGCGAACACGTGGTCCTCGCGGCCGAACGCCTTGATCGTGCGCAGCCCCACCGCCGATTCCTCGACATCGGTGGCCACCTGGCCCGCCTGGTCCTGCGCCCGCCGCGACAGCCGGGTGTATTGGCGCCGGAAGTGCTGCACCGTCAGCGTCACCGGCACCATCGACACGCAGGCGACCACGCCCAGCGGCCAGTACAGCAGCAGCAGGATGGTCGTCACCGCGACGATCTGCAACGTGTTGAGCGCCAGGAACACCAGGACGAATGCCAGAAATCGGCGGATGGTGGCCAGGTCGTTCATGATCCGCGACAGCAGCTGCCCGGACTGCCAGCGCCCGTGGAAGGTCATCGGCAGCACCTGCAGCCGGGCGTAGAGGTCCTTGCGGAGGTCGGCTTCGACGCCCATCGTGGCGTGCGCGACCAGCCAGCGCCGCACGAACCACAGCACCGCCTCGCCGACCCCGAGCGCGGTGGCAGCCGTCCCGAGCACCCACAGTCCCGGCTGGTCACGGTGGGCCACCGGCCCGTCGATGACGGCCTTGGTGACCAGCGGGATCGTCACGGTGGCACCCAGGCTCACGACGGCCACCGTGATCATGGCGATCCACCTCGCCCGGTAGGGCCGCAGGTACGGCGCCAAGCTGCGCAACGCGGACGCCGGCTTCACCCAATCGACCTTAGATCGAAGGCGGATCGAAGGCGGCGACCCGCGGCGCATCCCTCGCTTGATGGCAATGTTCAGGCAAAATGGCGGCCATGAACAATCCCGCCAACGCTGCCGCCTCCCCCCGGGTACTGGTGGTCGACGACGACTCCGATGTGCTCGCCTCGCTGGAACGCGGACTGCGACTGTCCGGATTCGAAGTGGCGACGGCGGCCGACGGCGCCGAAGCGTTGCGCAGCGCCAAGGAGACCCGCCCGGACGCCATCGTGCTCGACATCAACATGCCGGTGCTCGACGGCGTCAGCGTGGTGACGGCACTGCGGGCGATGGGCGATGACGTGCCCGTCTGCGTGCTGTCCGCGCGCAGTTCGGTCGACGACCGGGTCGCCGGCCTGGAGGCAGGCGCCGACGACTACCTGGTCAAGCCATTCGTGCTCGCCGAGTTGGTGGCCCGGGTACGGGCGATGCTGCGGCGGCGCGGGTCGGCGGCCAGCTCGTCGTCGGAGACCATCACGGTGGGCCCCCTGGAGGTCGACATCCCGGGCCGGCGCGCCAGGGTCAAGGGTGTCGATGTGGACCTGACCAAACGCGAGTTCGACCTGTTGGCCGTGCTCGCCGAGCACAAGACCGCGGTGCTCTCCCGGGCGCAGCTCCTCGAGCTGGTGTGGGGTTACGACTTCGCCGCCGACACCAACGTCGTCGACGTGTTCATCGGCTATCTGCGGCGCAAGCTGGAAGCCGGCGGAGCGCCACGGCTGCTGCACACCGTCCGCGGGGTCGGATTCGTCCTGCGAACGCAGTGAGGACCACGATGAACGTCATGAACATGCTGCGGCGCGTCTTCGCTCGAACCCCGTCGCTGCGGACCCGGGTGGTGCTGGCGACCGCCATCGGCACCGCGATCGTGACGGTCATCATCGGCGCCATCGTGTGGGTCGGGATCACCAACGACCGCAAGTACTGGCTGGACCGTCGGCTCGACGAGGCGGCCGGGCTGACCGTTCCGCTCATCGGCCTGGGCGAGCTGCCCCGCGCGGCAGGTGGGACCGACGCCGTGATCACACTGCGCCGGGCAGGTGAGGTGACGTCGAACTCCGCGGTGGTGCTGCCGGAGCTGGAGGCGGGATACGCCGACACCGAGATCGACGGCGTGCGCTACCGGGTGCGCACCGTCGACATTCCCGGGCCGGGTCCGCGGTCACTGGCGGTCGGCGCCACCTACGAGGCCACCATCGCCGACACCAACAACCTGCACCGCCGGGTGCTGCTGCTGTGCACGTTCGCGATCGGCGCTGCCGCGGTGCTGGGCTGGCTGCTGGCGGCGTTCGCGGTACGGCCACTGCGCCGGCTGGCCCAGCAGGCCCGATCGATCGACGCCGGCGACGAACGACCGGAAATCGAGGTGCGTGGGGCCAGCGAGGCCGTGGAGATCGCCGAGGCGATGCGCGGCATGCTGCAGCGGATCTGGACCGAACAGGACCGCACCAAAGAGGCCCTGGCGTCCGCGCGCGACTTCGCCGCGGTGTCCTCGCATGAGCTGCGCACGCCGCTGACCGCCATGCGCACCAACCTCGAGGTGCTGACGACGCTCGACCTGCCCGAGGACCAGCGCAAAGAAGTCCTCAGCGACGTGGTCCGCACCCAGTCGCGGATCGAAGCGACCCTGTCGGCCCTGGAGCGGCTGGCCCAGGGGGAACTGTCCACGGCCGACGATCAGGTTCCGGTCGACATCACCGAACTGCTCGACCGGGCGGCGCACGACGCGATGCGGGTCTTCCCGGACCTGAACGTCTCGCTGGTGCCGTCACCCACCTGCATCATCGTCGGGCTGCCGGCCGGGTTGCGGCTGGCGGTGGACAACGCGATCGCCAACGCGGTCAAGCACGGCGGCGCCACCCAGGTACAGCTGTCGGCGGTCACCTCCCGGGCGGGCGTCGAGATCGCCATCGACGACAACGGCAGCGGGGTTCCCGAGGATGAGCGGCAGGTGGTGTTCGAGCGGTTCTCCCGCGGTTCGACGGCATCGCATTCCGGGTCCGGTCTCGGGCTGGCGCTGGTGGCTCAGCAGGCTGGACTGCACGGCGGCACAGCGACCCTGGAGGACAGCCCGATGGGCGGGGTGCGACTGATGCTGCGACTGCCGCCGCCACGCTGAGCGCACCCGCCGGGGCGTCAGGTCTGCTCGCGCCGACTGTCCCAGCGCTGGAAGCCCGCCGCCGCGGCCGTCTGCTCGTCCTTGAACCACACCTCGGCGATCGTCGCCTCATAGGACGGGCTGTCCGGGCCGTGGTAGAGCATCGAGTCCTCGTTGCCTTTGATGGTCCAACCGGCCGGCCCGCTGCCACCGCCGCCCGCCCGCGCCGATCCGTCGCCGTAGGGCGCAGCCGCGACGGCGGCACCACCGGATGGTGTCGACGTCGGCACCTCGCGTTTGACCCGCCAGATGGCGAAGGCGAATGTCAGCGTCAACCCCAGCAGAAATGACAAGCCCATCAGCCAGCAATTGACGCCATGCATCAGTCGGCTCCCATCTCACGCGAGCCGGGCAGGGCCGCAATGGCGTCCTCCCGGCTGGTGCGGCGGATCGAAACAATCGTCAGTAACCAGGCGATCGCCGAACCCACCACGAATGCCAGCAGATACCACAGCCACTGCATGACGAAATCCATCGGAGATCCTCCTTAGCTAACCGTGATCGCGACACGACGGTTCTGTGCGCGGCCGTCCGGTGTCGCGTTGCTGGCGACCGGGTCGGCCGGCCCGAACCCCTTGGCGGTGACGCTGCTCGCCGGGACACCCTGGGCGACAAGGAAATCGGCGACCGCTTTGGCCCGGTCGGTACTCAACGGCACGTTGATGCCGTCGTTGCCGGTGTTGTCGGTGTAGCCGCTTACCGTCACCTGGGCGCTGCGGCAACCCTTGAGCGTCTCCGCGACCCGACTCAGTTGTCGGCGGGTGCCCGGCGACAGGGTGTGACCGTTGGTCACGAAGGTGACGGGCGTGGCCATCAACGCGGTGACGTCGGCTTGCAGCTTGCCGCAGTCACCGGCTGGGTCAGGAGCCGGTGAAGCGCTGGGCGGCACCGGTTTCGGAGCCGGTGAGCCGGGCGCCGCGGGCGTGTTCGGGGCCTCGGGGCGCGGGACCTCTGGGCCGGGGGCCTCCGGCACATCAGGCAGGACCAGAATGTTGTTGGAGATCACCAGATTTGGCCAAGCCGCCTTCGCGGCCGCCTCGACGGCCGACTTGACCGCACCGGAAGCCGCGGTACCGATCAGCGTGACGGTGCCACCGCTGATCTTGAACTTGAAGTCCGGCATGGACACCGCGGCCTTGAACACCGATCCCAGGGCGGCGGCGTCGGGCACCTTGACACCCGGTTTGATGTTGAGGTTGTCCACCAATTGCACACCGCTGCCGAACAACCCCTTGAGCATCTCGATCAATCCAGTGCGCGTGGCGACGTCGGGAAGGTCGCCGTTGAGGGTGATGACGTTGCCGTTACGCAGAATCGACAACGGAGCAAACGATATTCCCGGCGTATTGGCCTCCGGCGCCGCCGGCATCGAAAGCGACGGCACGGGGACCTCGGGCCAGGTGGCGTCGCCCGCGGTGATGTCGATTCTTTCTCGATCCGCCACTCCCAGTCCGATCAATGCCAGTAGCAACGGAATTGCCGCCAGGGCCACCAGCCATCCGGGGCCGGGAGGTCGACGGTAAAAGCGCGATTCCGTTCGCCAGCCGGTCGCGGTCCGGTTTTCGGAGCCCGGCATGGATCCTCCTCGAAGGTCGAAAAAGCACCTCGTACCCAGGACACCGCGAGTGTAGGAGCTCTGACGGACCCTCGGAGGTCTTCAGTCGATTTTTGCGGACTTACCGCGTCCCGGGAGCGCTGATCCCGAGCTCATTGACGATGTCGATGTGCGGCCAGGCGTCGCGGGCCGCGGCCTCGACGGCGACCGCCTCGCCCGGCTTCGCCGCGGTGCCGGCCAGCGTCACGCGGTCGGCGGCGGCGTGCAACGCGAAATCCCCGATCACCGCCGCCGCTTCGAATACCGGGGCCGACGCGGCGAAATCCGGTGTCGCGGCGCCCGGCGTCACGCCGAGCCGATCGACGACGGTGACATCGTCGGCCGAGGTGATCACGGCGTCCAACAACGCCCGTTTGGCCGCCGGATCCGGCACGTCACCGCTCAGGGTGATCTCGTTGCCCTGGCGGATCACCGACAGCGGCGCCGGCATTGCGGCGCCGGGATTAGTGCCGTCCGGCGAAGCGTCCCGCAGCCCGCAGCCGGTCGCGCCGAGCAGCACCGCGACGAGCGCCGCCGCCACCAGCCGGGCGCGCACTCAGCGGGTGCCGAGCAGATCGATCATGAACACCAGCGTCTTGCCGGCGAGTTGATGACCGGTGCCGGCCGGGCCGTAGGCCAGCTCGGGCGGGATGACCAATTGGCGCCGACCGCCCACCTTCATGCCGGGGATGCCGTCCTGCCAGCCCGCGATGAGCCCGTCGAGCGGAAACTCCAGCGGTTCTCCCCGGTTCCACGAGCTGTCGAACTCTGCGCCGGAGTCGTAATCGACACCCAGGTAGTGCACGTTGACGAGTGCGCCGGGGGCGGCCTCGGCCCCGTCCCCGACAACGATGTCCTCGATGACCAACTCGGTCGGCGGCGGGCCGGCCGGAACGGTGATCTGCGGCTTGCCCGGCTTCGTCACGGCGGTTACCGCCCGCCGATGGTGATGTAGTCGCGCTCGGTGGCACCGGTGTAGAGCTGACGCGGCCGGCCGATCTTGGAGTCGCCCTCGTCGTGCATCTCGCGCCAGTGCGCGATCCAGCCGGGCAGCCGGCCCAGCGCGAACAGCACGGTGAACATCCGGGCCGGGAAGCCGATCGCCCGGTAGATCAGGCCGGTGTAGAAGTCGACGTTCGGGTAGAGCTTGCGCTCGATGAAGTAGTCGTCGGTCAGCGCGGCCTCTTCGAGATCCTTGGCGATGTTGAGCAGTTCGTCGTCGCCGCCGAGCTTGCCGAGGATCTTGTCGGCCTGCTCCTTGACGATGCGCGCCCGGGGGTCGTAGTTCTTGTAGACCCGGTGGCCGAAGCCCATCAGCTTGACGCCGTCCTCGCGGTTCTTGACCTTCTTGACGAAGTCGCCGACGTTGCCGTGCTGGTCACGGATCTGCTCCAGCATCTCCAGCACCGCCTGGTTCGCGCCGCCGTGCAGCGGGCCCCACAGCGCGTTGATGCCGCCGGAGATCGAGGTGAACAGGTTGGCCCGCGACGAGCCGACCAGCCGCACCGTCGACGTCGAGCAGTTCTGCTCGTGGTCGGCGTGCAGGATGAACAGCATGTCGAGTGCCCGCACCACCTCGGGGTCGACCTCGTAGGGCTCGGCCGGCAGGCCGAAGGTCATCCGCAGGAAGTTCTCCACCAGAGAAAGCGAGTTGTCCGGGTACAGGAACGGCTGCCCCTCGGACTTCTTGAACGCGTAGGCGGCGATGGTGGGCAGTTTGCCCAGCAGCCGGATGGTCGATACCTCGACCTGCTCGTTGTCGGAGGGGTCCAGTGAGTCCTGGTAGTAGGCGGAGAGCGCGTTGACCACGCTGGACAGCACCGGCATCGGGTGGGCATTGCGCGGGAAGCCGTCGAAGAACCGCTTCAGGTCCTCGTGCAGCATGGTGTGCCGCTGGATCTTGCCGGTGAAGGTCGCCAACTGTTCGGCAGTGGGCAGTTCGCCGTAGATCAGCAGGTAGCTGACCTCGATGAAGGTGGACTTCTCGGCGAGCTGCTCGATCGGGTAGCCGCGGTAGCGCAGGATGCCGGCATCGCCGTCGATGTAGGTGATGGCGCTCTTGACCGGCGCGGTGTTGGCGTAGCCGTTGTCGAATGTGGTGTAGCCGGTCTTGGCGAGCAGCGAACCGATGGCCAGCGCATCGGACCCGTCGGTGGCGTGGACGATCGGCAGCTCTAGCTCGCCTCCCGGGTACTTCAGGGTGGCGGTGTCGTCGGTAGCGGCCACAAGGAACCCCTTTGCACTATTCGGCTGACCAGTCGTTCGGAGCGTGTATAGGAAAAGGTAGTCGGTTCCGGGGCGGAGCGCCCGCCCGGGGCCGAGTATCACGGGCCGGTCATCGCGCCGCTGCCGGTCCCGGCCGGTGATAGCGGATGAAAGCCGGTGCCGCGAGTGCGGCGAGCAGCACTCCGACGACCACCAGCACTCCGCCGCCGGCGGCGGCCGCGGCCGTTCCCACCACCGCGCCGGCCGCCCCGTGCACGGTATCGGCAAGGCGGGGCCCACCGGCCACGATCACGGTGAACACGCCCTGCAACCGCCCCCGGATCTCGTCGGAGGCGACCTGCTGCAGCATCGTCGAACGGAATGCCGCCGACACCATGTCCGCGGCGCCGCCGACCGCCAGAAAGCCCAGCGCGACCCACAACACCGGGCCGGGATGCCCGTCGGCGCGCGCGACCGCCAGCCCGAAGCCGGCCATCGCCGCGCCCCACACCACGATCGAGATGACGATCGCCAGGCCCTGGCGGCTGATCCGCGGCAGCCATCCGGAGAACACCCCGCCGGCCACCGCGCCGACCGCCATCGCGGCGGCCAGCAGCGCCATCGTGGTGCCGCCCTCGACCGGTCCGCCGAAGTCCACGGCGGCGATCTGCGGGAACAGCGCCCGAGGCAGTCCCAGCACCATCGCGATCAGGTCCACCACGAACGACATCAACACCACGGTGTTGCCGGCCAGGTAACGAAACCCGTCCAGCACCGCCGCCACCCCGAAACGCGAGCCGTCGGTTGATCCGGCGGGCGGCATCGGTGCCAGCCGAAAGGTCGCCCAGATCGGGAAGACGCAGGTGACAGCATCGACCAGGTAGAGCGTGGGCAGGTCTACCCAGCCGAGCAGCAGCCCAGCCAGCAACGGCCCCACGATGGCCCCGAACTGCATCACGGTCATGTTCAGCGAGTTGGCGGCCGGTAGGTCGCCGCCGGCCACCAACCGCGGAATGGCGGCGGCGCGGGTGGGCGAATTGACCGCGTAGAACCCCTGCTGCACGGCGAGCAGCGAAAGCACCACCCAGACGTCGCCACCCAGCACCGCCTGCACCCAGAGCAGCAGCGAGGCGGCCGCCAGCCCGCAGGAGGCGATGATCAGCAGCTTGCGGCGGTCCATGGCGTCGGCCCAGGCGCCGCCCAGCAGCCCGAAGACCACCAGCGGCACCAGCGCGAACAGGCCCGACAAGCCGACATAGGCCGAACTGCCGGTCAGCGCGTAGATCTGCACCGGGACCGCGAAGATGGTCAGGTTCGCCCCGATGACGGTCGGAATCCCGGCCAGCCACAGCCGCCGGAAGTCCGGGTTGCGCAGCGGAGTGGTGTCGGCGAACAGCCTCACCGCAGCGGACCCGAGATCACGGCTGCAGGCGCTCGATGCGCCCGCCGCTCACCCGAATCCGATTGTGCAGCCGACCTTCTCGGCCCTGCCAGAACTCCACCACCTCTGGCGCGATGACATAACCGGCCCAGCTGGGCGCGACCGGAACGTCGTCGCTGTCGGCGAACCGGGCGGTCACCTCGACGAGCTGATCGAGCAGGGCCGCGCGCGAGGTGATCGGCTGCGACTGGTGCGACGCCCAGAAACCCAGCTGCGAAGCCCGCGGTCGGTTCACCCAGTATTCGGCCGGGATCGCGGCGTCGGTCTTGGTGACCCGGCCGCGGATATGGACCTGGCGGCCCAGTTGATACCAGGGGAACGTCGCCGACGCGTACGGTGTCGCCGCCAGCTGGACCGCCTTGTCCGAGCCGTCGTCGGTGAAGAAGGTGACGCCGTGCTCGTCGAGGTTCTTACACAGCACCGAGCGGCTGACCGGCCGGCCGTCTTCGACCGTGGCCAGCACCATGGCGTTGGGTTCGGCGATCCCGGCGCGTTCGGCGTCGCCGATCCAGTTGCGCAGCAAAACCTGCCAGCCGTCCTCGAGCCAGTCCACGTCGAGGTCGCCGCAGTTGTCCTTCTCCCGGTATTCCACTCGCATCGCCGCCAGGTGCTCGTTGTCGGGGCCTGTCCTGTGCACCGCCCAACGCTACGCCGCGGTCCGGTCCAGCCGGCGTTACCAGCCGGTAGGAACTGCCGGGTGCCGGGGTGGGACAATCCAACACATGATTGCTGCAGTCCCGGAGAATTTCGTTGCCGGCCTGGAGGGCACGGTGGCGTTCACCACCGAGATCGCCGAACCCGACAAGGATGGTGGCGCGCTGCGCTACCGCGGTGTCGACATCGAGGACCTGGCCGGAAAAGTCAGCTTCGGCGACGTGTGGGCCCTGCTGGTCGACGGCGACTTCACTCGCCCCCTGGCACCCGCCGAGCCGCTGGAACTGTCGGTGCGCACCGGCGACGTCCGCGTCGACGCCCAGGCCGGGGTGGCCATGCTGGCCCCGCAATGGGGATTCCAGCCGCTGCTGGACACCGATGACGCCACCGCACGCGATCAGTTGGCGCGCGCGGCGGTGATGGTGCTTTCCTATGTCGCTCAATCGGCGCGTGGCTCACAGCCACCGGTCTCCCAGCAGACCATCGACGGCTGCGCCACCATCACCGAGCGGTTCATGACCCGCTGGCGCGGCGAGCCCGACCCGGCCCACATCGAGGCGATCGACGCCTACTGGGTCTCGGCGGCCGAGCACGGCATGAACGCCTCGACGTTCACGGCCCGGGTGATCGCCTCCACCGGCGCCGACGTCGGCGCGGCGCTGTCCGGCGCGATCGGTGCGATGAGCGGCCCGCTGCACGGGGGCGCTCCGGCCCGGGTGATCCCGATGATCGAAGAGGTGGAGCGCTCCGGGGACGCCCGCGCGGTGGTCAAGGGCATCCTGGACCGCAAAGAGAAGCTGATGGGCTTCGGCCACCGGGTGTACCGCGCCGAGGACCCGCGCGCCCGGGTGCTGCGCGCCACCGCCAAACGGCTGGCCGCGCCCCGCTACGAGGTGGCCGCAGCCCTGGAGCAGGCGGCACTGGACGAGCTGCGGGAGCGCCGGCCGGACCGGGCCATCGAGACCAACGTGGAGTTCTGGGCGGCAGTGATCCTGGACTTCGCCGAAGTGCCCCCGGCGATGATGCCGGCGATGTTCACCTGTGGGCGTACCGCGGGCTGGTGCGCCCACATCATGGAGCAGAAGCGCCTGGGCAAGCTGGTGCGCCCGTCGGCCATCTACGTCGGCCCGGGGCCGCGCGGCGCGGAGTCGGTGGCCGGCTGGGATCGGCCCCCTAAGGGCTGACCCGAACGGGATGTCAGCGCCGAACGTGTAACCACTGCGAACTGCTGCGCGATTTTTCGCAGTGACTACACGTTCGGCGGGCCCAGGCGCGCGCCCCAAGCACGCGGGGTTCAGCGGCGCCGCAAGGCGCTGAGCAGGTTCTGCAGCAATGGCACGTCGGAGTGGTCCGCCACCTCGTCGAGCATGTCGGGCACCCGGGTGAACTTGACCCGCGGCCGGTTCTGCGCCTGACCGCGCGCGATCTCCGCCCTGTCGATGGCCTTCCAGCCGGCGGCGTCGATCACCTCGGGCCGGCGGGCGTGCACCATCCGGGCGACCGCGCGCGGCCCGCCGATCGGCTCGCTGAGCTGACCGGCGTTGTAATCGGCGACCAGGCTCTGGATCGTCTTGAGCGAATCGGACTTGTTGGTGCCGATGAAACCATTGGTGCCACGCTTGATCCACCCGGATACATACGCCCCCGGAACCGGCTGTCCGGTGACCGGGTCGACCACCCGGCCGCCCTCGTTGGGAACCACCCCGGCGGCGTCGTCAAACGGCAGGTCGGCGATCGGGGTGCCGTGGTAGCCGATCGAGGTCAGCACCAGGCCGGCCTCGAGCCTACGCAGCTCGTCAGTGCCGGTCACGGTGAATTCGACTGCGGTGGCCCGTTCTTCGCCGAGCACCCGGGCCGGGGTCAGCTCGTAAGCGAACCGGATGCGCGGCTTGGTAGATCGCGCGGAGGCGCTGTCAACACTGCCGAGTTTGGCCAGGATCTCCAGCTTCTGCCGGGTGAAGGTGTCGCGCACGGTCGCCAGGTCGTTACGTACCCGGGCGTGGTCTTCGGCGTCGAGCACCACCTCGGCGGCCTGGGTCAGCCCGACCAGTTCGGGCAGGGTGAACGCAGAGGCGATCGGGCCGCGGCGGGCGACGATCACCACTTCCTGCACCCGGGAGTCGCGCAGCACCGCCAGCGCGTTGTCGGCGATGTCGGTGCCGGCCAGCTTGTCGGGGTCGGCGGTGAGGATTCGGGCCACGTCGAGGGCCACGTTGCCGTTGCCGACGATCACCACCCGCTCGTGGCCGAGGTCGACCGGCAGGTCGGTGAACTCCGGATGCCCGTTGTACCAGCCGACGACCTCGGTGGCGGTGCCGGTGCCGGGCAGTCCCATGCCGTCGATCTCCAACCGTCGGTCGTGCAGCGCACCGGAGGCATAGAGCACGGCGTGGTGATACTCCAGCAGGTCGGCGTGGCGCAGGTGGTTGCCCACCTCGACGTTGAGGAAGAAGTTGAAGCCGCGCCGCCAGGAGATCTCGTCGAACAGCTTGGTGGCCAGCTTGGTGTGCTGGTGATCGGGGGCGACCCCGGCGCGCACCAAGCCGTAGGGGGTGGGCAGCTTCTCGAACACGTTGACCAGCACACCGGGCTGGGTCAGCAGTTCATCGGCGGCGTACATCGCGGCCGGCCCGGAGCCGACGATGGCCACCGTCAGCGGATACTTGCCGCGCCGGTGCACCTCGGCGGCCGGCAGGATCGGCGCCAGCTTGGACGTCGGCGGCAGCTTCACGCCCTCGGGGCGCTTGGGGTAGTACGACTTGTTGATCTCGATGAACGGCAGCTGCTGCGCCGGTAGCTGCGTATCGGGGTAGATCGCGTCGACCGGGCAGGCCCGGACGCAGGCGCCGCAGTCCACGCAGGCGTCCGGGTCGATGTAGAGCATCTCGGTGGTGGCGAAGTCCGGCTCGTCCGGGCTGGGGTGAATGCAGTAGACCGGACAGGCGAACACGCAGGACGCGTCGTTACAGCATGCCTGGCTGATGACGTGCGGCATGAGGCGGCGGGTTCGCTGACTTATGCGACGCGCGACAGGTGCGCGCGCTGCGGCTGGGCCCGGAAGCGCGACGGCGCCCCGTTGATCCGGCACATCCGCCAGATCAGCTTGGCGACCGGGTTCATCAGCCCGGTGTCGTGGCAGAGCATCCGCACGTCGGCGAACATGTCCGACAGCATCCGCCGGGCGTCGGCCGACCCGAAGAATACGTCCTTGCGCACCGAACGCGGAATGTCGAACTCCTGCCAGAACGCCTTCGGCGGAACGACGATCGCCGAACACAGGATCCGCATGGTGACCGGCACGAACAGCGACAGCCAGAACCGCTTGCGGCGCGGCAGGTTCGGAACACGCTTGTTGAGGTATTCGTGCGCGAACGAGATGTGCCGCGCCTCTTCGGCGACGTGGATCGCCATCACCTTCTCCATGATCGGGTGCAGCGTCTTGCCCTCGCGCAAGATGTCCTTCTGAATGTGGTCGATGGGCTCCTCGCCGGCGAGGATGCCGAACCAGAACGGGATCGGCAGCGGGCCGGCGACCAGCGGAATGAACGCCGCCAGCCACTTGAGGAACCGTGGCATGCCGGGCACGTCGGCGCCGATGTGGTTCACCATCTCCTGGAACATCAGGGTGTGGTTGCACTCCTCGACCGACTCGTGCAGGCAGTACCGGTACTCCGGTGAGCCGTTGGGCACCCAGAACGCGTAGTTGAGCAGGCCGCGGATCAGGATGGACTCGAAGTGCAGGCCGACCTTGGCCACGTTGGCCTGACGCCACATTCCGATCTTGATCTGGCGTTCCTCGGGCTGCGCCTGATACCAGGCGTGCTTGCCCAGCGGGTCGGTGGCCGGCAGAATCCACCGCGGGTCATTCTCGAACACCTTGAATTCCGGGCTGTCCCAATCGATGTCGAGGTACGGGTTGAAGTGGCGCCGTACCGAGCCCTCCGACAGGGTGTTGAGCATGTCGACGTATGCGGTGTCGTCGGACACGTCCATGTTGGCCCGCCACCGCCGCACGATGCGGGTTCGGGCGGGTTTCTGAGCCGTTTTCTGAGCCATCGGAGACACCCCCACTGACGTTTACATTTGGCCTTGTTATGTATAACGGTACCGCAGGTATCGGCTACCCGTCCAGAGCCTCCGACGGCTTGTGGGCCTGACACGTGTCGAGTGTTCCATGTGATCCGCATCACGTTAAACCTGCCGTGCGAGGCGTAGCGGTCCGCTGTCTACGCTAGGGGCCATGGCTGAGCAGCTCACGATCCCGGACAACATCAAGCCCGCCGACGGACGGTTCGGCTGCGGGCCGTCCAAGGTCCGGCCGGAGCAGCTGAACGCGCTGGTCACCACCGCGGCGCCGCTGTTCGGGACCTCGCACCGGCAGGCGCCGGTCAAGAACCTGGTCGGCCGGGTCCGCAGCGGTCTGCGCGAGCTGTTCTCGGTGCCCGACGGCTACGAGGTGGTACTGGGCAACGGCGGCTCCACCGCGTTCTGGGACGCGGCCGCATTCGGGCTGATCGACCAGCGCTCCTTGCACCTGACCTACGGCGAGTTCAGCGCGAAGTTCGCCTCGGCGGTGGCCAAGAACCCGTTCGTGGGCGATCCGATCATCATCAAGGCCGAGCCCGGCAGCGCCCCGGAGCCGACATCCGACCCGTCTGTCGATGTGATCGCCTGGGCGCACAACGAGACGTCGACCGGCGTGGCGGTACCGGTGCGCCGGCCCGAGGACGCCGGCGAGGCACTGATCGTGATCGACGCGACCTCCGGCGCCGGCGGTCTGCCCGTCGACATCACCGAGACCGACGCCTACTACTTCGCGCCGCAGAAGAATTTCGCCTCCGACGGCGGGCTGTGGCTGGCGATCATGAGCCCGGCCGCACTGGCGCGCATCGAGGCGATCGCCGCCTCGGGCCGCTGGGTGCCCGAATTCCTGTCCTTGCCGATCGCGGTGGACAACAGCTCGAAGAACCAGACCTACAACACCCCTGCGATCGCCACGCTGGCGCTGCTGGCCGAGCAGCTGGACTGGCTGCTGGGCAACGGCGGGTTGGACTGGGCGGTCAAGCGCACCGCGGATTCGTCGCAGCGGCTGTACTCCTGGGCCGAGTCCCGGCCGTTCACCACCCCGTTCGTCGCCGACCCGGCGTTGCGCTCGCAGGTGGTGGGCACCATCGACTTCACCGACTCCGTGGATGCAGGTGCCGTGGCCGCGATTTTGCGGGCCAACGGCATCGTCGACACCGAGCCCTACCGCAAACTGGGCCGCAACCAGTTGCGGGTGGCGATGTTCCCGGCGGTGGAGCCCGACGACGTCAGTGCGCTGACCCAGTGCGTGGACTTCGTGGTGGAGAGGCTCTGAGCGCGGCTCCGGCCTCTCGTGACCAAGTCGTTATAACCCCAGCGTGTCACCGCCGTCCGGGCCGCTCACTGCACTAAAGTCCGCAGCTAACCGGGCCTGCGCAAGGAGAAGTCATGCGGGAACTAAGGGCGATCGGCCTCGACGCCGACGGCAAGCACATCATCTGCGAGAGCGTCGGCGACGACGATGACAGCACCGAGATGTTCCGGGTGCGGATCGACGACCGGCTGCGCGGCGCGGTGCGCGGCGAGGCCAGCCGCGTCGGGCAGACCCAGATCGACCTGGGCATCAGCATGCTGCGCCCGAAGGACATTCAGGCCCGCATCCGCGCCGGTGCGTCGGTCGAGCAGGTGGCCGCAGCGGCCGGTGTCGACGTCTCCCGGGTGGAGCGGTTCGCCCACCCGGTGTTGCTGGAGCGCTCCCGAGCCGCGGAACTGGCCGCCGCCGCTCACCCGGTACTGGCCGACGGGCCGGCCGTGCCCACCCTGCTCGAGGTCGTCACCAGCGCGCTGATGAGCCGCGGCCTCAACCCCGATCAGAGCAGCTGGGACGCCTGGCGCAACGACGACGGACGCTGGACGGTTCAGCTGGCCTGGAAGGCCGGCCGTTCCGACAACGTCGCCCACTTCTGGTTCGCCCCCGGCGCGCACGGGGGAACGGTGACCGCCCTCGATGATCCGGCGATGGAGCTCATCGACCCCGACTTCGACCGGCAGCTGCGACCGGTCGCCGCGGTCGCCCAGCTGGACTTCGAGGAGCCGGCCGCCGCACCCGCGACCGAAGAAGCGCCTGCCCCGCCGCGCCCGACGGCCCGCGCCCGCCGCAGCAAGCCCGCGGTGCCGGGATGGGAGGATGTGCTGCTCGGGGTGCGCTCCAGCGGTCAGCGCTGAGCAACCAGCGCCAGCGTCACCAGCCACGCCCCCGCCACCCCGAGTCCGGCGCCCAGCGCGAACCAGCGCAGCACCGGGGTGCGTCGCCAGCCCCACACCGTGGGCGCCAGTCCGCCCACCGCGATCAGGTTGAGGACGACGGCCACCGCCAGGTGCACCCGGATCAGCCCCAGGCTCAGCACCGCGATCGCGGTCCCCGACACCGCCGCGACGAACGCCGCCACGGTCAACCCGGTCGCCCAGGGCGTGGTCTGGCTGGGCGTCATGCCGGCAGCCTAGTGCGCTCGTAGAAGGCCAGCGCCGCGGCGGTCGCCACGTTGAGGGAGTCGGTGCCCCGCGACATCGGGATGCGCACTCGCAGGTCACTGGCCCGCATGGCCTGCTCCGACAGTCCCGGCCCCTCCGCGCCGACCAGCACCGCCACCGGGTCGTCGTGCACCTTCGCCATGGCCGTCGACAGCGCGTCGGCGCGCGGGTCCGGTGTCATGGCCAGCAGCCGGAACCCGCGGTCGCGCAGCATGGCCAGATCGGCCGGCCAGTCCGCCGAACGGGCGAACGGGACCAGCAGGGCATGCCCCATCGACACCCGCACCGCGCGCCGGTACAGCGGATCGGCGCAGCCGCTGCCGAAGACCACCGCATCCACTCCGAGGCCGGCGCCGTTGCGGAATATCGAGCCCAGGTTCTCGTGGTCGTTGACACCTTCGAGCACCGCGATGGTGCGGGCATCGGCAACCACATCGGTCACCGTCGGCTCGGGCACCCGCGACGCAGCGGCCAGCACACCACGGTTGAGGTGAAATCCGACGACCTCGGCCATCACCTCCGCGCTCACCCGGTAGTAGGGCACGTCGGGCACAACGGCCAGATCGTCCGCCAACTCCACCAGCCGGCGGTCGGTGCCCAGCAGCGCCCGCGGCGAGTACCGCGAGACGAGCATCCGCTGCACCACCAGCACGCCTTCGGCGATCACCAGCCCTTTACCGGTGGGCAGGTCCGGGCGGCGGTCGACACTGTTCAGGTCGCGGAAATCGTCCAACCGGGAATCGCGCGGATCGTCGATATCGACGACGTCGAGGACCCTGGCCACTGGCCGAACATTACCGGCGAGGCGCTAACGTCAACGGCGATGACCCCCCAACCGATCCCTGAGCCTCCGACTGAGCCCTCCCCCGAGCCGCCGCCGTTGCCGACCGCCCTGCTGCGGGCCTGGCCGGTGATCGGCGCCGGGGCGGCCGGCTTCGGTTGCGCGACCATCGCGGCGTTCGCGATTCCGGCACTGGAGTCGTGGCGGCCGGTGAGTGTGGCCGGGCTGGGGGTCGGTGCACTGGGCACCACGATCTTTCTGTTGCAGCGCACCGCGGCGCGGCGCGGCGCGCGCGGCGCCCAGACCGGACTGGAACACGAATAGAAGTTGCGGCCGATTCAAGGAGGAACGAGATGGCAGCTCCGCTGCTGAAGGC
This sequence comes from Mycolicibacter algericus DSM 45454, assembly GCF_002086455.1. Lineage (GTDB taxonomy): Bacteria > Actinomycetota > Actinomycetes > Mycobacteriales > Mycobacteriaceae > Mycobacterium > Mycobacterium algericum. The sequence goes on along the minus strand of NZ_MVHC01000005.1, from coordinate 160,336 downwards.
AGAGATCGACATCAAGGCGCCGGTCACCGAGGTCTGGAACTTGATCTCCGACTTCCGGCGAATGCCGGAGTGGAGCCCGCAGTGCCGGTGGATGAAACCGCTGGGCGCGGTACGGCCGGGCACCCGCACCATCAACGTCAATCGGCGGGGCCGAATGTTCTGGCCCACCACCTCCGTCATCACCGAGTACGTCCCGGACCGCAAACTGGCCTTCCGGGTCAGCGAGAACCACAGTGTGTGGAGCTACGAACTCGAGCCAACCGCCGAGGGCACCCGGGTCACCGAGAGCCGGCACGTCGAAAACGGCAACACCACCGCGGTCTCGGCGTTCTTGGTGGACAAGTTCATGGGTGGGACGCCCACCTTCGAACGCGAGCTGATCGAGGGCATGAACGCCTCCTTGCAGCGGATCAAGGCGGCCGCCGAAAACCGCTGAAGCGCCCCGCAAGTGGGGTAACGTCCATCGTCACCGGCGAAACTGGAGGGAGCCCCGGACATGGTGGAGACCGCGACATCCAGCCTTGGGATGCTGAGCGGCGTCGCAGCCACCGCGGTGCTGCTGGCCGCCGGCCTCGCCCCGGTGGCGGCGACACCGGAGATCAGCGCTCACGCGCTCGCCCGGGTCTCCACCGAGGTGGCCCTGACGGCCGACACGATCTTCGACGCCCTGGCCGACACGGCGGCCTTCGCTGCTCCAGCGGCGGCCAAGGCCGTGGCCTTCGACACCCCCGGGGTGGCCGAGGCATTCGACATCAGCGGGCTGATCAACGCTGAATTCGCTGCGGCCCAAGGGTTTTTCAACAGCCTGTTCAGCCTGCCGGTCACGCTGTTCAATGACGTCGAAGGTTTGATCACCAGTCTGGTCAACCTCGACTTCGGGATGGCCTTCAGCGAGTTGTTCTCCATCCCGCAGGACATCGTCAACTACGTCCTCGGTCTGCCGGGTTTGGTGGTCAACACCGTTTACGAGATGGCCGTGGTGATCCCGGGCGAGTACCTGTTCAACTTCGGCTAGCCGGTGCCCGGCTCCCCCGGTTCGGCGGCGGTCTCGGTGGCGGGGGCTTCGGCCTCAACCGGTGCTTCGTCAGCCGGATCGACCGGTTCGGCCGGTGCCTCGGCCGCTTCGGCCGGTGCCTCGGCCGCTTCGGCCGGTGCCTCGGCGGGCGGAGCCGCGGTGGCCTCAGCATCGCCAGCACCCTCAGCGTCGTCGACGATCTCGAGCACCCCGTCGTCGTAGGGGTCGTGGACCGGGGAGCCGGTGCCCGCCGGTACCGGGGTGTCACTGTGGGCGCCGCAGCCGTACCCGCTGTCGACGACCCGGCCGTCCGCGGACATCTCATTGCCGCAGACCCCGAACCCGGTGCCGAGAACACCGGCCAGCGGCAGATAGAAGCCGCAGTCTCGGCAGACCCGCTTGGTGGACCGCGCCATCGCCGAATCCGGCCCGTAGTCGCCGTCGTGCCAGCGTTGCGCCGCCTCGGCGCGACCCAGCGGGCTCAACAGCCAACGCCGGCCCAGGCCGAGCTCGCCGGCCACCTCGTCGAGGTCCGGATCGCCACTGGAGGTGTAGCCCGGCACCAGTCGCGGATCGTCGGCCGGCGGCGCCAACAGATCTCCCGGACCCAGGTCGCCGGGCCGCACCCGCTGATCCCACGGCACCCATTCCGGCGACAACAGCGCGCCGGGACCCGGAACCAGCACCACCTCGCTGACCGTGGAGTGCGCTGCCCCAGGGAAGGCGGCCACCACGACGGCCCACTGCCAGCCCTGATAACCGGGCAGCACGGCGCCGAACCGGTGGGTGGCGGCGGTCGCGTCCTCGTAGTCGACGCCCAAGTGCTCACCGACGGTGTCCGCGCCGCTGAACTCGACGACGGCCGCGCGGGCCTCGTCGACGGCCGCGGCCAGCACCGCGGGCACCGCGATGGCCGCGCTGGCTGATTCTGTGCCGGGAGACGTCACAAGGGTCCTTCCGTTCAATTACGCCCCTCATACTGCCGCAGCGCGGCCTGCTCAGCCACATGCAGGCACGATCGCGGCCTGCGCGGCCGGGCGCCGATGATAGGGAAGAATCGACGTGTGTCTGCACGGCGGCGTGATCTCCCCGACCCGGGCCGGCGTCGCCGTCCGATTTCGGCCGCCGGCCGGGGGCACCGCGGCGGCTCGGCCGGCGAGCACCCCGGCATGGCCAATTACCCCAGCGACAGCGCCGGTGGCCAGCGGCAGCGCAACCCGATGCCCAGCGCCAACCGCTACCTGCCGCCGCTGCATGACACCACCGAGGCCCCGCGCCGGCAGCGCCCATCCGACGATCCCGGTACCGCCGGCCGCGTCACGGTGACCCGGGCCGCCGCGGCCCGTAGCCGCGAAATGGGATCTCGGATGTACGGGCTGGTGCAGCGCGCCGCCACCGCCGACGGCGCCGACAAATCCGGGCTGACCGCGCTGACGTGGCCGGTGGTGGCCAACTTCGCGGTGGACGCGGCGATGGCGGTCGCGCTGGCCAACACCTTGTTCTTCGCCGCGGCCGCCGGGGAGAGCAAGGGCAGGGTGGCGCTCTACCTCCTGGTGACGATCGCGCCGTTCGCGGTGGTCGCGCCGCTGATCGGTCCCGCGCTGGACCGCCTGCAGCACGGCAGGCGCGCGGCGCTCGCGATGTCCTTCGCGCTGCGCACCGCGCTGGCCCTGGTGCTGATCGGTAACTACGACGGCGTCGCGGGCACCTTCGGATCCTGGGTGCTCTACCCGTGTGCGCTGGCCATGATGGTGCTGTCGAAATCGTTCACGGTGCTGCGCAGTGCGGTGACACCCCGAGTGATGCCGCCATCGATCGATCTGGTGCGAGTCAATTCCCGGCTGACGATGTTCGGGCTGCTCGGTGGAACGATCGTCGGCGGCGGCGTCGCCGCGGGTGCCGAATACGTCTTCACCCGGCTACTGCAGCTACCGGGGGCACTGTTGGTGCTCGTCGCGGTGTCGGTGGCCGGGGCGGCGCTGTCCATGCGGATCCCGCGGTGGGTCGAGGTGACCACCGGCGAGATTCCGACCACCTTGAGCTACCGCCTCGACGAACGGCCCCGCAGCTGGCCCGAGCAGGTGCGGCGGGCCGGTGGGGCGCTGAGCCAGCCGCTGCGCCAACCGCTGGGGCGCAACATCATCGCCGCCCTGTGGGGCAACTGCACCATCAAGGCCATGGTCGGTTTCCTGTTCCTGTACCCGGCGTTCGTGGCCAAACAGCACGACGCCGACGGTTGGGTGCAACTGGGCATTCTGGGGCTGATCGGCGCGGCCGCCGGGGTGGGTAACTTCGCCGGCAACTTCGCCAGCGCCCGGTTGCAACTGGGTCGCCCCGCGGTACTGGTGGTGCGCTGCACCATGGCGGTAACCGCTGTCGCGCTGGCGGCCGCGGTGGCCGGGACGCTGGTGATGGCGGCCGTCGCCGCCCTGGTCACCTCCGGCGCCAGCGCGGTGGCCAAGGCATCGCTGGACGCCGCGCTGCAGGACGACCTGCCCGAGGAGTCGCGGGCCTCGGCGTTCGGCCGCACCGAGTCCACCCTGCAGCTGTGCTGGGTGCTCGGCGGTGCGCTGGGGGTGCTGGTATACACCGACCTGTGGGTGGGCTTCACCGCGATCACCGCACTGCTGATCCCGGGTCTGGCCCAGACCATCCTTTCCTTCCACGGCGATTCGTTGATCCCCGGCCTGGGGGGCAACCGTCCGGTGCTGATCGAACAGGACGGCGCCCGCCGCGATTCCGTGAGACAGGGGTGATGAGCAGGTGAAACGTGTGACGACCGTGTTGGTGACGGTGCTGGTGGCGGCGACGGCGGCGCTGGCCGGGTTCGCCACCTGGTGGTTCAGCCGCGGCGGCGAGCCGACGCCGCCGCAGATCAGCGCCTACTCCAACGGGCGCCTCACCCACGCCGGGCCCTACATGTTCTGCGATGTGCTCGACCTCAACGAGTGCGTGCTGACCGAAGCGCAGGGCACGCTCGCGGTCGACGAACGGAATCCGGTGCAACTGTCGGTCGACACGGTCATCGGGCGGGCGCCGTGGCGGCTGCTGCGGCTCTACGACGATCCGGCCGACGCCACCGGCAAGATGTATCAGCCGGGCAGCACCCTGGCGGTCACCATCCCCACCGTCGACCCGCACCGCGGACCGCTACGCGGTCTGGTGGTGCAGCTGCTCACGCTGGTCGTCGATCGTGACACCGACGAGAAGTTCGCGGTGCCGCACGCCGAATGGGCGGTCGGGCTGCAGTGGCGGGATCAAAGGCAGGATTGACGGCGGCGGCCCGCTGCGCCCGGCTAAACCCCGTGCCCGGCGGCCACCCGCTCGGGCTCCGCTACCGGACCGGGCGCGGTGCCGTCCCCGAACGGCCTGCCGCCCAGGGCTTCTCGACCATGGGGTGAGAGCCAATTCGCCAAGTCCGGGCCGTCGGGGACGATCCGGGACGGATTGATGTCGGCGTGCACGATGTAGTAGTGCCGCTTGATCTGGACGAAGTCGACCGTGTCGCCGAACCCGGGCGTCTGGAACAGGTCCCGCGCGTAGGCCCACAGCACCGGCATCTCGGACAGCTTCTGCCGGTTGCATTTGAAGTGCCCGTGATAGACCGGATCGAACCGCGCCAGGGTGGTGAACAGCCGCACGTCGGCCTCGGTGATGGTGTCGCCCACCAGATACCGCTGATCCGCCAGTCGTTCGCTGACCCAGTCCAGCGCGGTGAACAACCGGTGGTAGGCGGCGCTGTAGGCGTCCTGGCTGCCAGCGAAGCCGCACCGGTAGACGCCGTTGTTGATCTCGGTGTAGATCCGTTTGGACACCTCGTCGATCTCGGCGCGTAGCGGTTCGGGATACAGCTGCGGGGCGCCGTCGCGATGATAGGCCGACCACTCGGTGGAGAAATCCAGCGTGATCCGGGCGAAGTCGTTGGTGACTACCGCTCCGGTGGGCACGTCGACGATCGCGGGCACCGTGATGCCCTTCGGGTAGTCCGGAAACCGCTTGAAGTACGCATCGGCCAGCCGCGGGATCTGCAAGACCGGGTCGACGCCGCCGGGGTCAAGATCGAACGTCCAGCTGCGCTGATCGTGAGTGGGCCCGCAGAATCCGATGGAGATGACGTCTTCCAGCCCGAGCAGTCGCCGCACGATGATGGTGCGATTGGCCCACGGGCAGGCCCGCGCCACGATCAGCCGGTAGCGGCCCGGCTCGACGGGATACCCGTCTCGGCCATCGGCGGTGATCCGGGTGGTGATGTAGTCGGTGTCGCGATTGAATTCGCCCTCGGCGACGTAGTCGGCCATGCCGTTCATGGTGGCACTTATCGGCGGTGGGCACAGCGGAGTTCAGGTCCGGGGCGCAGCGGAGCCGACCGCGAAGCGCCGGGCCAGATCGGGCTCGTCCGAGGCGCCCGGCTCCCAGTGGGCGATCCACGGCCCGGTGCCCTCCGAGGGGTCGAGGATGCCGTCTTCCAGCCAGGTACAGCGGTCCTCGAGCACCGCGTGCGCCAGCGCCACGTCGGTGTCGTCGGTGTTGGTCCACAGCGCGGCGAACAGCGCCTCGACCCGCAGCCGTGACTGCTGACAGAACGCGTCGGCCAGCTGGTAGGCCTGCTGCCCTTCGGCGGAATCAGCCGCCCGTTGCGCTTCTGCGTGCACGCATACCGCTGCCATCGCGAACAGCTCCGCGCCGATGTCGACGACGCGGCCCAAAAAGCCCTGTTTTTTCTCCAAGCCGGCCTGCCAGCGCGCCATGCCGTAGAACGTATTGCGCGCCAGCTTCCGCGAATGCCGTTCGACAAAGCGCAGATGCGCCGCCAACCGGCCGAACTCGCGGTAGCCGGTGGGACGCTGACCTTCGCCGAAAACCAACTGCGGCAACCACTTCGAATAGAAGCCGCTGGCTCCGGCGGCCGATTGGGCCTTTTGCCGCAGACCGGCTTTGGGGTTCGCGAGCGCCCCGGCGGCGCTCAGGTGCGGGTCGACGGCCTCGCGCGCGATCAGCAGCCGCATGATTTCGCTGGAGCCTTCGAAGATGCGGTTGATCCGCAGGTCGCGCACCAGTTGTTCCACCGGTACCGCACGCTCCCCGCGGGCGGCCAGTGACTCCGCGGTCTCATACCCGCGGCCGCCGCGGATCTGCAGCAACTCGTCGGCGATGACACAGGCCATCTCGCTGGACCACAGCTTGGCCAGCGCCGCCTCGATCCGGATGTCATTGCGGCCTTCGTCGGCCATCTGACCCGACAGCTCCAACACCGCCTCCAGCGCGTAACCGGTGGCGGCGATGAACGCGATCTTCTTGGCCACGGCCTCGTGCTCGCCGACCGGCTTGCCCCACTGCACCCGCTCCCGGGACCACTCCCGGGCGATCTTCAGCGACCACTTCGCCGATCCGGTCGCCATCGCGGGGATGGCCAGCCGCCCGGCGTTGAGGGTGGTCAAGGCGATCTTCAGACCGTCGCCCTCGCGCCCGATCAGGTTCTCGGCGGGTACCCGCACCGCATGGAGCCGGGTCAGTCCGTTCTCGATCCCGCGCAGCCCCATGAACGCGTTGCGGCGTTCGACGGTGATCCCGGGTGAGTCGGCTTCCACCACGAAGGCGCTGACCCCGCCGCGGTGCCCGTCGGCCTTGGGCACGCGGGCCATCACCACCAACAGGTCGGCGACGACGCCGTTGGTGGTCCAGAGCTTCACGCCCTCCAGTTCGTAGGCGGCGCCGTCCTCGATCGGTGTCGCCGTCGAGGCCAGCCGCGCCGGATCCGAACCCACATCCGGTTCGGTGAGCAGAAACGCCGAGATCGCCCCCGCCGCGCACCGCGGCAGGAACTTCTGCTGCTGTTCCTCGGTGCCGGCCAGCTTGAGCGGTTCAGGCACCCCGATCGACTGATGCGCGCTCAGCAGCGCCCCCAGGCTGGGATGCACACTGGACACCATCACCAGCGCCCGGTTGTAGGCGACCTGCGACATACCCAGCCCGCCGTACTCGCCCGGGATCTTCAGCCCGAAACAGCCGAGGTCGGCCAGACCTTTGACGTATTCGTCCGGGATCCGGGCGTCACGTTCGATGACGGCGCCGTCGACGGTTTCAAGGAACTCCCGCAGCCTGCCCAGGAATTCCTCGGTGCGCGCGGCATCGTCATCCGACGGCCGGGGAAACGGGTGAATCAGCTCAAGCGGGAAACGACCCAAGAACAATCCCTTGGCGAAGGACGGTTTATCCCAACCGCTTTCGCGGGACTCCTCCGCGACGGCCCTGGCTTGCTCCTCGGTGACCTGCTGTGACATCACCGCACCTCCCGGTTTGAGGACGCTCATCGTCGAGCGACTATCAACCGGTGTTCCCCGATCAGGGCGGCCGCTACACCTCGGTGCCGGCCTTGGCTAGGCGTCGAGCTCGCGGGCCACGGCCTTGACCACCTCGGAGATCTGCCGGGCTGTCTTGCGATCGGGGTATTTGCCCTTGCGCAGTTCGGGCTGCACCGTGCCTTCGAGCAGGGTGATCATGTCTTCGACCATGCCGTGCAGCTCGTCGGGGCTGTGCTTGTGCTCGGCCGGCGCCGCCTCCCGGCGGTTGCGGGTCAGGCTCGGCGGCGGATCGATCAGCGTGACGGTCAGCGCCTGCGGTCCGCGACGGCCGGCGGCGACGCCGAACTCGACCCGTTGGCCCGCCTTGAGACCCTCCACGCCGTCCGGAAGAGCCGAGGCGCGGACATAGACGTCCTCGCCTTCCTCCTGGGACAAGAAGCCGAAGCCCTTCGCGGCGTCGTACCACTTCACCTTGCCGGTAGGCACTGGTCTCACCTGCTGTCTTACTGATCACGTACTGGGAGGACACAAATGAAGCGTCCCGCCTTCGCAGGACGCGTCACCTGGTGATCCTACTCGGATGGCGGCCCGCGGAGCACCCCGGTTTCCTCGGTAAGCTGGGGGAGCCGCTGGAGCAGACGTGCGTGGAACGTTGACCGCGATTGGGACGCTCTCCGGCCGGCCGACCGAATCGGATACGCATATGACGTTGAGGCAACGGGGTCCCCAGACCCCACCACCGCAGGTGGACGCTATCGGTGCGGAGGACAAGACGGCCGCACGGCAGGCCTTCCACGAAGCCGTGGAGCGGGCCATCGCCGAGCAGATGCCGACCTCCGGGCCGTTGGTCGACACGTTCGGCCGGGTGCACACCGACCTGCGGATATCCCTGACCGACCGGTGCAACCTGCGCTGCACCTACTGCATGCCGGCCGAAGGCCTGGACTGGATTCCCAGCCAACACCTGCTGCAGGACGATGAGCTGATCCGGCTGATGCGCATCGGTGTCACCCGGCTGGGCATCACCGATATCCGATTCACCGGCGGCGAGCCGCTGCTGGCCCGCCACCTCGAAGGGGTGATCGCCGCCGCCGCCGGCCTGCAGCCGCGTCCCGAGATCGCACTGACCACCAACGGTCTGGGATTGGCACGACGGGCCGGCGCCCTGGTGGCCGCCGGGCTGGACCGGATCAACGTGTCACTGGACACCGTCGACCGCGCCCACTTCGCCGAGATCACCCGGCGGGATCGGCTGCCCGATGTACTCGACGGCCTGGCGGCGGCCGCGCAGGCCGGCATGGCGCCGATCAAGGTCAACGCCGTGCTCGACCCCAAGATCACCGGCGAGGACATCGTCAACCTGCTGCGCTTCTGCCTGCAGCACGGCTACCAACTGCGGGTCATCGAGATGATGCCGCTGGACGCCGACCACAACTGGAGCCGCGACGCCGGCCTCGGTGTCGAGCAGCTGCTGGAGCTGGTGCAGGCACAGTTCGCGTTGCGCCCCGATCCGAAACCCCGCGGTTCGGCGCCGGCCGAGGTGTGGCTGGTCGATGAGGGTCCGGACAATCCGGCCGGCACCTTCGGCATCATCGCCTCGGTGTCGCGGCCGTTCTGCGGCGACTGCGACCGGACCCGGCTCACCGCCGACGGCCAGATCCGCAATTGCCTGTTCGCCGCCGAGGAGTCCGATCTGCGGGCGCTGCTGCGGGACGGCTCCGACGACGACGCCATCGAGCAGGCGTGGCGTGCCGCGATGTGGTCCAAGAAGGCCGGCCACGGCATCAACGATCCGGACTTCATCCAGCCGGACCGGCCGATGAGTGCAATAGGAGGCTGAACTCATGACCCAACAGCTGAGCGACACCACCGCAGTCGCCGTGACGGTCCGCTACTTCGCCGCGGCGCGCGCGGCCGCGGGAACCGACTCCGAAACTGTCAGCGTGCCCGCCGGGGGCGGCGTGGCCGAACTCACCGAAACCCTCGCCGGCCGCAACGAGCGGCTGGCCACGGTGCTGGACCGGTGCTCCTACCTACGCGACGGGATCGCGGTGCGAGACCATGCCGCAGCGCTGCAGCCAGGCGAGACGATCGACGTCCTGCCCCCGTTCGCGGGCGGATGACGGCTGCGGGTTCGCCCGAACCGAAACATGATCTACGTCACATAACGAATTGATAACAGAGCGACAACGGCTTGATAGAGGGCGCTCTGACCTGCGTAAACGCTGCGGCTTCCTGGTGTTTTGAGAAGAACCAGCAGTGAAAACACCCCGGAGCCCTAAACGTGACGATGCCGGTAAGACCCGTTACGGTACATCCCCGGGTGTATCGAAAATCTTCCGGTCGATCCGCCTTTCCCCGCTCGTAGCGCCGAGCTCCATCCAGCGGGCGGGGAAAACCACGAATACCTGATGGATGGAGGCGGGGGACCCACAGGGTCCGCCGCGAGCGGACCGGGGCCATGACCGGCCCTTGGGGTGAAGCCACACGACGTGCCGCGGTACGTCACGGCCGGGCGGTCTCGATAGCCCGAACCCGACGCTGACCTCGCAGGCGTAGACAGAGAGGAATTCACCACCGTATGAGTGGACGGCATCGCAAGCCCACCCAGTCGAACGTCAACATCGCCAAGATCGCCTTCACCGGCGCCGTGATCGGTGGCGGCAGCCTGGCCCTCGCCGGGCACGCGGCCGCAGCCACCGATGACGAATGGGACCGCGTCGCCCGATGCGAGTCCGGCAACAATTGGGGCATCAACACCGGCAACGGTTACCACGGCGGCTTGCAGTTCTCGCCGAGCACCTGGAGCAGCAACGGCGGCGGCAAGTATGCGCCGGTAGCACACCAGGCCAGCCGCGAGCAGCAGATCGCCATCGCCGAGAACGTGCTGGCGACCCAGGGACGCGGCGCCTGGCCGGTCTGCGGTCGCGGCCTGTCCGGCCCCTCTCCACGCGACGTTCCGACGGCGCCTGCTGATGCCCCCGTCGACCACCCGGACGCCAACGGCGAGACCGTGGCCATGGACAACCCGATGGCTCCGCCGCCCGCCCCCGAGCCGGCACCGTGGTGGGCTCCGCCGGCCCCCGAGCCGGCTCCCCCCGCCGAGGACGCCCCTGCGGTGGCTCCCGCGGGTTGGCTGCCACCCGCACCGGAGGCCCCCGCTCCCGAGGCTCCCGCGCCCGAGGCCCCGGCACCGATCGCCGAGGACCTGCCGCCGGCTCCCGAGGCCCCCGCACCCGAGGCCCCGGCCCCGGAGGCTCCCGCACCCGAGGCTCCGGCCCCGATCGCCGAGGACGCCCCGCCGGCTCCTGAGGCCCCCTGGTGGATGCCGCCGGCTCCCGAGGCTCCCGCGCCCGAGGCCCCGGCTCCCGAAGCCCCCGCGCCGGGCGATGAGGCCGTCCCGGCCCCCGAGGGCGACAAGCAGCAAGCGGTCTCCGTGGGCTTCCACCAGCAGTTGTGGCAGGCCATCCGGGCGGAGAACGTGAGCGGCAACGACGCGTTGGCCGCGTTCGCGCAGCAGCCCAGCCGGGTCGTGGTCTAAGCAGTAACGAGAAAGCGGGGCCGGTGTGACACCGGCCCCGCTTTTTCGTCTCGGCTGCGGTCAGGCCGAACCGACCCATTCCTCAGTGCCATCGGCGAAGAACTGATGCTTCCAGACCGGCAGCCGCTCCTTGACCGTGTCGACCAGTCGCGCGCAGGCTTCGAACGCCTCCCGGCGATGATCAGCGGCCACCGCGGCGACCAACGCGGCGTCACCGATGTGCAGCACGCCGATCCGGTGGCTGGCCGCCACCGCGCGGATCCCGCGGGCCTGTTCGGCGACCTCGGCCAGCACGTCGGCCATCACCTGTTGCGCCGTAGGGTGCGCGGAATACTCCAGCCTTCTCACCTGCCGGCCGTGGTCGTGGTCGCGGATCATGCCGACGAAGCCGACGATCGCGCCGGCGGCGCGGTGGCCCACCAGGGCCTCGTGTTCGCTCAGCACGATGGGCTCTTCGGTGACCGCCGCCCGCAGCACCAGCACGCCGGTGGATGTCATCGGTCGTGGTCCCCGCCGGCGAGTTGATCCAGCGCGTGGTCGAGCACGTCGGCGAGCACACCGAGCCCGTCGCGCACCCCACCGGAAGAGCCGGGCAGATTGACGATCAGCGTCCGACCGGCCACCCCGCACACGCCGCGCGACAATACCGCGGTCGGCACCTTCGGCAGCCCCGACCGGCGGATCGCATCGGCCAGGCCGGGAATCTCGTAGTCGAGCAGCGCCGCCGTCTGCGCCGGGGTGTCGTCGGTCGGCGAGATGCCGGTCCCCCCGGAGGTGATGACCAGGTCGACCGGGGCTGCCACCGCGGCCCGCAGTGCGGTGCCCACGGCATCCCCGTCGGGCACCACCTCCGGTTGCGCCGGCGCGAAGCCGCGCTGCGTCAGCCACTCGGCGATGATCGGCCCGGTGCGGTCGGTGTACACGCCGGCCGAGGCGCGGGTGGAGGCGATGATGACGTGGGCGGTCCGGGCGCTCATCCGCGTTCCCAGGAGCCGGTGCGGCCGCCGTCTTTGCTCAGCACCCGGATGTCGTCGATCACGGCGGCACGATCGACGGCCTTGATCATGTCGTAGAGGGTCAGTGCCGCCACGCTCACCGCGGTCAGCGCCTCCATCTCGACCCCGGTGCGGTCGGTGGTGCGGACCGCGGCGGTGATGTCGATCCGGGACTCGCCGATGGTGAAGTCGACGTCGACCCCGGTGAGGGCCAGTTGGTGGCAGAGCGGGACGAGGTCGCTGGTGCGTTTGGCCGCCATGATTCCCGCCACCCGGGCGGTGGCCAGCGCGTCACCCTTGGGCAGCCCGCCGGCCGAGATCAGCTGCACCACTTCGGCGGTGGTCCGCAATACGCCGCCGGCGACCGCAACACGCTTGGTGGTCGCCTTGGCGCTGACGTCGACCATGTGGGCCGCGCCCCGTTCGTCGAGGTGTGAGAGCGGCCCGGTCATGGCGTCCTCGCCTACCGGTTGACGACGGTGACCGGATGCAGGTAGGGCAGCTCCTCGGACGGGAGCGGAAAGACCAAGCTCCCGAACGGCGACAGGGCACCGGCCCGGTCGGTGCGCAGCTCGCTCACTGCGGGTTCCCCGTCGGTCTCGGGCCACCCGTTGTCGACGTACCGATTCTTCTTGTCCTGGTTTGCAGCCACGGCGTCCATTCTGACAGGTCGCGATCGGCGACGCTCACCGGTTGGGCCTTACGCTGGTCGTCGATGACCGAACACGCCCGGGGTGTGCCGCTGGGATCGTGGCTAGCCGAGCTGCCCGACGAGGGCCTGATCCGGCTACTGGAGCTGCGGCCCGACCTCGCCCAACCGCCGCCGGGCAGTATCGCCGCCCTGGCGGCGCGGGCGCAGGCCCGCCAGTCGATGCGGGCGGCCACCGACGAGCTGGATTTCCTGCGGCTCGCGCTCATCGACGCGCTGCTGGTGCTGGAGGCCGACACGGCCGCGGTGCCGGTGGCCGACCTGCTGGCGCTGATCGGCGACCGGGCATCCGCCGACGCGGTGCACGAGGCGTTGACCGACCTGGTCGAACGGGCGCTGTGCTGGGGCGCGCTGCCCACCGGTGCGCTGCGGGTGGCCGCCGAGGCCGGTGCGGGCCTGCCGTGGCATCCGGGCCAGGTCACCCAGGAGGATCCCACCCAACGCGGCGACCAGATCGCCGAGGCCGTCGCCGCCCTCGACGCACCGCAACGCGACCTGCTGGACAAGCTCCTGGCGGGCTCCCCGATCGGCCGCACCCGCGACGCCGCCCCCGGTGCACCGCCGGAGCATCCGGTGCCGCGGCTGCTGGCGACGGGCCTGCTGCGCCGCATCGACGACGAAACGGTGATCCTGCCGCGGTTGGTCGGGCAGGTGCTGCGCGGCGAGCAACCCGGCCCGGCGGCCCTGCGAGCACCCGATCCGGTGGTGTCGCAGACCACCGCGGCCGACGTCGACGCCACCGCTGCCGGCGCGGTGATCGACCTACTGCGCGAGCTCGACGTCGTCCTGGCCAGCCTGGGTGAGATGCCGGTGCCGGAGTTGCGCAGCGGCGGACTGGGCGTCCGCGAGGTCAAGCGACTGGCCAAGACGACCGGCGTCGACGAGGCCCGGCTGGGCCTGCTGCTCGAACTGGCGGCCACCGCCCGGCTCATCGCCTCCGACTACCCCGACCCGGCGACGGTCGACCAGCGGGAGTGGCCCGACGCCGACGGCCCGTACTGGGCGCCGACGGTGCTCGCCGACCGGTTCGCCGAGCAACCGACCGCCGAGCGCTGGCAGCTGCTGGCCGCCACCTGGCTGGAGCTGCCGGCCCGGCCGAGCCTGATCGGCAGCCGCGGCGCGGACGGTAAGCCGCGGGCGGCACTGTCCACGCCGCTGTTCTCCACCGCCGCCCCGCTGGATCGCCGGCTGCTGCTGGGCATGCTCGCCGAGCTGCCCGAGGGTGCCGGGGTCGACGCCGTCTCCGCATCGCAGGCATTGGTCTGGCGCCGGCCGCGCTGGGCCAACCGGCTGCAGCCCGGGCCGCTGGGGGAACTGCTCGATGAGGCCCACGCGCTGGGGGTGCTGGGCCGCGGCGCGATCAGCACTCCGGGACGGGTGCTGCTGGCGGGGTCGACCGACGACCCCGCGCCCGCCGTCACCGCGATGACCCGAGCGCTGCCCGAACCGATCGACCACTTTCTGGTGCAGGCCGATCTGACCGTGGTGGTGCCCGGGCCGCTGAAACGGGAACTCGCCGAGGAACTGGCCGTCGTCGCCACCGTCGAATCGGCCGGCGCCGCGATGGTGTACCGGGTCTCCGAACAGACCATCCGGGCTGCCCTGGATGTGGGCCGGACCGGCACGGGGCTACAGGCGTTCTTCGAGAAACACTCCAAGACGCCGGTGCCGCAAGGGCTCACCTATCTGATCGACGACGTCGCGCGCCGGCACGGCCAGCTGCGGATCGGGATGGCGGCGTCGTTCGTGCGCTGCGAGGATCCGGCCCTGCTGGCCCAGGCGGCCGCGGTTCCGGCCGCCGAGGCGCTCGGTCTGCGGGTGTTGGCTCCGACGGTGGCGGTGGCGCAGGCCCCGATCTCCGATGTGCTGGCGGCATTGCGCGACGCCGGTTTCGCACCGGCCGCCGAAGACGCCACCGGAACGATCGTCGACATCCGGCCGCGCGGCGTGCGGGTGCCGACGCCGGCCGAGCGGCGCGGCCACCGGCCGGTGGCCGGACCCAGCAGCGAAAGCCTCACCTCACTGGTCCGGGTGCTGCGCACGGTGACGTCGGCGCCGTTCGACAACATCCGGCTGGAGCCGGTCACCGCGATGATCATGTTGAAACGGGCCGCGTCGGAGGGCTCTACGGTGCTGATCGGCTACGTCGACGCCGCCGGGGTGGCCACCCAGCGGGAGGTCTCCCCCGTGCTGGTCCGCGGCGGTCAACTGGTGGCATTCGATTCCACCTCCGGCCAGATGCGTGACTTCACCATCCACCGCATCACGTCGATCTCCTCGACCGAGCAGTGAGTTTGTCGGGCCCGTCCGGATAATGGCCGCATGCGCGCTGCCGACGATGCAGAGCGCGAGCGATGAGGAGGAGCAGCGCCATGAGCGGAGCTGACGGGCCGTTGATCGTCCAATCCGACAAGACCGTGCTGCTCGAGGTCGATCATGAGCAGGCCGGCGCGGCCCGCGCCGCGATCGCGCCGTTCGCCGAGTTGGAGCGAGCCCCCGAGCACGTCCACACCTACCGGATCACCCCGCTGGCGTTGTGGAACGCCCGCGCCGCCGGGCACGACGCCGAGCAGGTGGTCGACGCGCTGGTCTCCCACTCCCGCTACGCGGTGCCGCAGCCGCTGCTGGTCGACATCGTCGACACCATGGCCCGCTACGGGCGGCTACAGCTGGTGAAGAGTCCGGTGCACGGCCTGACCCTGGTGAGCCTGGACCGCGCGGTGCTCGAGGAGGTGCTGCGCAACAAGAAGATCGCCCCGATGCTCGGCGCCCGCATCGATGACGACACCGTGGTGGTGCATCCCAGCGAACGCGGCCGGGTCAAGCAGATGCTGCTCAAAATCGGCTGGCCCGCAGAGGATCTGGCCGGCTACGTCGACGGCGAGGCGCATCCGATCGCGCTGTGTCAGGACGGCTGGCAGCTGCGCGACTATCAGGAGATGGCGGCCGACTCGTTCTGGTCGGGTGGTTCGGGGGTGGTGGTGCTGCCGTGCGGCGCCGGCAAGACGCTGGTCGGCGCCGCCGCCATGGCCAAAGCGGGTGCGACCACCCTGATCCTGGTCACCAACACCGTCGCCGGCCGGCAGTGGAAACGCGAGCTGATCGCGCGGACCTCGCTGACCGAAGAGGAGATCGGCGAGTACTCCGGAGAGCGCAAGGAGATCCGGCCGGTCACCATCGCCACCTACCAGGTGATCACCCGGCGCACCAAGGGCGAATACCGGCATCTGGAGCTGTTCGACAGCCGCGACTGGGGACTGATCATCTACGACGAGGTGCATCTGCTGCCGGCGCCGGTGTTCCGGATGACCGCCGACCTGCAGTCGCGGCGGCGGCTGGGGCTGACCGCCACACTGATCCGCGAGGACGGCCGCGAAGGTGACGTGTTCAGCCTGATCGGGCCCAAGCGCTACGACGCACCCTGGAAGGACATCGAGGCCCAGGGCTGGATCGCGCCGGCCGAATGCATCGAGGTGCGGGTCACCATGACCGAGAGCGATCGGATGACCTACGCGATCGCCGAGCCGGAGGAACGCTACAAGCTGTGCTCGACGGTGCACTCCAAGATCGCGGTGGTGCGCTCGATCCTCAAACAGCATCCCGGCGAGCAGACCCTGGTGATCGGCGCCTACCTCGATCAGCTCGAAGAACTGGGCGAGCAGCTCGACGCCCCGGTGATCCAGGGCTCGACGCGCACCGCCGAGCGCGAGAAGCTGTTCGACGCGTTCCGCAAGGGCGAGGTCTCCACCCTGGTGGTGTCCAAGGTCGCTAATTTCTCCATCGACCTGCCCGAGGCCTCGGTAGCCGTCCAGGTCTCGGGTACCTTCGGGTCCCGCCAGGAGGAGGCCCAGCGGCTGGGCCGGCTGCTGCGTCCCAAGGCCGACGGCGGTGGCGCGGTGTTCTACTCGGTGGTCGCCCGCGACAGCCTGGACGCCGAGTACGCCGCGCACCGGCAGCGGTTCCTGGCCGAGCAGGGCTACGGCTACATCATCCGCGACGCCGATGACCTGCTGGGACCGGCAATCTAGGCGACCCGCCCGCCCGGCGAGCGCCCTGAGCGCGGCACTGCGGTTAGCCTCGGAACATGGCTCTTTCCAAGGAGGAACGCGAGCGGTTCCTGGCCGAGCCGCATATCGCGGCGTTGTCGGTGACCGCGGGTAGCGACCGTGGCCCGTTGACGGTGCCGATCTGGTACCAGTACGAACCCGGCGGCGAGCCGTGGGTGCTGACCGGGGCCGACTCGCGCAAGACGCAGCTCATCGAGGCGGCCGGGTGCTTCTCGCTGATGGTGGAGCGCACCGAGCCGACGCTGCGCTACGTCGCCGTGGACGGTCCCGTCAGCCGCATCGAAGCGGCCACCGACGAACAGCACGTCGAGCTGGCCCACCGCTACCTGCCGGCCGAACGCGCCGAGCGGTTCCTTGAGTTCGCACGGGCTCAACTGGGCGAGCAGGTCGTCATCTATCTGCGCCCGCAGCACTGGGTGTCGGCGGATCTGGGGGCGATCTAGCCGCCATGTCGGCCAGACGACTGCTGTTTCGGGGGATGTACCGGCTGGGCTTCACCCCGTGGGACGGCCACGCGCTGGCCCGCGGGCTGCGCAATCTGGTCGAGCTCGACGCGGGCGTGGGGTTGGCGCCGGGCACCGCGCTGGACTTGGGCTGCGGCACCGGGGACAACTCCATCTACCTGGCGCAGAACGGCTGGCGGGTCACCGGTGTCGACTTCGCCCAGCGGGCGCTGCGCGCCGCCCACGCCAAGGCCCAGGCCGGGAAGGTGTCGGTGCGGTTCGTCTGCGCCGACATCGCGCAACTGGCCTCAGCCGGTCTCGGTGACGACTTCGCCCTGGTGACCGACAGCGGTTGCCTGCACGGCATGAGCGATCACGACCGGGCGATCTATGCCCGGCAGGTCAATGCCGTGACCGGACCCGACTCGCGGCTGCTGATCGTCGCGTTCACCCCCGGCGCGCTGTTCGGGGTCCGCGGTATCGACGAGGCCGAGATCACACGGCTCTTCGCTCCGCAGTGGGAGTTGATCAGCTCCGGTGACGAGCCGCACTACGTGCCCGCCAACGGCGGACAGCCGGTGCGGCACTATCTGCTGGCTCGCCGGGCCTGACCGTCAGCCGCCACAAGGGTTGGCGGGCAACAACATCATCAGTGGCCACAGCAACACTCCGGCCACCGTCGCGAGCTCGTAGACGCTGTTGGGCGGTATCCCGAACTGTTGCTCGGCCCGAGTCTGGAGGATCTCCACACCGTCGGGCCGCAGGAACAGGCACACCACCCCGATGATCACGTAGACCAGGCCCAGCCACAACGCCGTCTCCAGCAGCTTCCCGACGGTGATGCTCAGCCGGTAGTCCAGCAGACGCGAAATCCCCCGGAGCCACGAGGGTTCGGGGGAAGTCACGTCTGCAGCCTAACGGGGACCGCAAGGCCGCCGGCGGGTCACCGCCAGCGGCCAACCATGGCGAGCAGACGCGAAAGCCCCCCAAAACAGCGGTTTTGGGGGGCTTTCGCGTCTGCTCGTGCCGGTATTACAGCAGCGACTGTGGTGGGTTGAACCGGTCGCCGTAGCGGGCGGCCAGCTCCTTGGCCCGCGCCACGAAGCCGGCCTGTCCGCCGGGGTAACCGACGATGAACTGGTGCGTGCCGCCGGTCCACGGCGGGAACCCGATGCCCATGATCGCGCCGATGTTGGCGTCCGCGGTCGAGGTCAGCACGCCTTCGTCGAGGCACTTCTGGGTCTCCAGCGCCTCAGCGAACAGCATCCGGTCGATCATGTCCTGCAGCGGCGGGGTGGAGCTGCCCGAGTTGAAGGTCTCCCGCAGCCCCGGCCACAGCCCGGTGCGCTTGCCGTCGACGTACTCGTAGAAGCCGGCACCCGACAAGCGCGACGGGCGACCGATCTCGATCATCTTGTCGACGACCTCTTCGTTGCGCTGCTTCTCGAGCGTGCCGCCGGCCGCCTCGATGCCCTCGCGGGTGGCGTTGGCGATCTTCTGCATCAGCTCCAGGTTGAGCTCATCGCAGAGCTGCAGCGGAGCTGCCGGGTAGCCGGCCTGCAGACCGGCCTGCTCGATGCTGGCCGGCTCCACACCCTCACCGAGCATCATCAGCGCCTCGTTAACGAAGGTGCCGATGACACGGCTGGTGTAGAAGCCGCGGCTGTCGTTGACCACGATCGGGGTCTTCTTGATGGCCAGCACGTAGTCGAACACCCGGGCCAGTGCCTCGTCAGAGGTCTTCTCGCCCTTGATGATCTCCACCAGCGGCATCTTGTCGACCGGCGAGAAGAAGTGGATGCCGATGAAGTCCTCCTGGCGCTTCACGCCGGTCGCCAGACCGGTGATCGGCAGTGTGGAGGTGTTGGATCCCAGCAGCGCGTTGGGCTCGACGATGTCCTCGATCTCGGCGAACACCTTGTGCTTGAGGTCCTGGCTCTCGAACACCGCCTCGATCACGAAGTCGACGCCCTTGAGGTCGGCCGCATCCCCGGTCGGGGTGATCCGGTTGAGGACTTCGCTCGACTTTTCTGGGGTGGTGCGACCCCGCTCGAGGGCCTTGGCCTCCAGCTTCTCCGAGTAGCCCTTGCCCTTCTGCGCTGCCTCCAGGGAGACGTCCTTGAGCACCACGTCGTAGCCGGCCTTGGCCGACACGTAGGCGATGCCGGCGCCCATCATCCCGGCGCCGAGCACACCGATCTTGCGGATCGGGGTCTGCCCGATGCCGTCGGGCCGGCTGCCGCCGCCGTTGATGTGCTGCAGGTCGAAGAAGAACGCCTGGATCATGTTCTTGGCGACGTGGCCGGTGACCAGCGAGACGAAGTAGCGGGTCTCGATGCGGCTGGCGGTGTCGAAGTCCACCGCCGCACCCTCGACCGCAGCGGACAGGATGGCCCGCGGCGCGGGCATCGGAGCACCCTTGAGTTGCTTGCGCAGCAGCGCCGGGAACGACGGCAGGATCGCCGCCAGCGACGGGGTCGAAGGGGTGCCGCCGGGCATCTTGTAGCCCTTGACATCCCACGGCTGCACACCGGCGTCGGGGTTGGCCTTGATCCACGCCTTGGCGGCGGGCACCAACTCCTCAACGGTCGGCAGCACCTCGTCCACCAGGCCGATCTCCTTGGCCTTGGCGGGTTTGAAGCGGGTGCCTTGGGCCAGCACGTTCATGAAGGCGTTCTGGATGCCCAGCATGCGCACGGTGCGGGCGACGCCGCCACCGCCGGGCAGCAGGCCCAGGGTGACCTCGGGCAGGCCGAGCTGGCTGCCCTTGGCGTCGGCGGCGATGCGCCGGTGACAGGCCAGCGCGATCTCCAGGCCGCCACCGAGAGCGGCGCCGTTGATGGCGGCGACAACCGGCTTGCCCAGGGTCTCCAGGGCCCGCAGATCAGCCTTGATGCCCTCGCACTGCTCGAAGACCGCCTGGGCGTCGTCCGGGCCGACGTGGATCATCGCCTTGAGGTCGCCACCGGCGAAGAAGGTCTTCTTCGCGCTGGTGATGACCACACCGGTGACCGAGTCCTTCTCCGCGACAAGACGTTCCACGGCGTTGTGCATGGACTCGCGGTAGTGCTCGTTCATCACGTTGGCCGACCCGGTCGGGTCGTCCAGGGTCAGCGTGACGATGCCGTCAGCGTCCTTGTCCCACTGAATGGTGTTCTCTGCCATTTTCCAAAACCCTCTCAGACGCGCTCGATGATGGTGGCGACGCCCATGCCACCGCCGATGCAGAGTGTGATCAGAGCGCGGCGGGCACCCCGGCGCTCCAGTTCGTCGACCATGGTGCCGGTGATCATCGCGCCGGTGGCGCCCAGCGGGTGGCCCATCGCGATCGCGCCACCGTTGACGTTGAGCTTCTCATCCGGGATGTTCAGGTCCTTCTGGAACTTCAGCACCACGGAGGCGAACGCCTCGTTGAGCTCGAACAGGTCGATGTCATCGACGGTCAGCCCGGCGCGGTCGAGCACCCGCTGGGTGGCCGGGGTGGGGCCGGTGAGCATGATGACCGGGTCGGCACCGCTGGTGGCGGCCGCCACGATGCGCGCCCGCGGGGTCAGCCCCTGCTCCTTGCCGGCCTTCTCGGAACCGACGAGCACCAGGGCGGCGCCGTCGACGATTCCGGAGCTGTTGCCGCCGGTGTGCACGTGGTTGATCTTCTCGACGAAGTGGTACTTCTGCAGCGCCACGTCGTCGAAGCCACCCATGGCGCCGACCCCGTCGAACGCGGTCTTCAGCTGACTCAGGCTCTCCACCGTGGTGCCGGGCCGCATGTGCTCGTCATGGTCGAGGACGACCAGGCCGTTCTGGTCGCGCACCGGGACCACGGACTTGGCGAAGTAGCCGCCCGACCAGGCCGCGGCCGCCAGCTCCTGGGAGCGCGCCGCGTAGCGGTCGACGTCCTCGCGGGAGAAGCCCTCGATGGTCGCGATCAGGTCGGCGCCGATGCCCTGCGGCACGAATCCGATCTGGTAGTTGGTGTCAGGGTCAGACGCCCAGGCGCCGCCGTCAGAACCCATCGGCACCCGGCTCATCGACTCCACACCGCCGGCCAGTACCAGGTCATCGAACCCGGCCTTGACCTTGGCGGCGGCGGTGTTGATCGCCTCCAGACCCGACGCGCAGAACCGGTTGAGCTGTACGCCACCGGTGGTCTCGGGCATCCCGGCGGCCAGCATCGCGGTGCGGGCGATGCAACCACCCTGGTCGCCGACCGGCGACACCACGCCGAACACGGAGTCGCTGATCTGGTTGACGTCCAGGTCGGGGTAGCGGCTACGCAGTTCGTTCACCAGGCCGACAGCCAGGCTGACCGGCTTGATCTCGTTCAGCGACCCGTTGCGCTGCTTGCCGCGCGGAGTGCGAATGGCCTCATAGATGAAGGCTTCTTCGGACATGGCTGGAATTCCTCTTCGGTTGGGATTCGACACGGATTTTCGATTACGTCTGCTCGGAGCGTAGACCTCTGATCGCTACCCTAACAGGGCGCCTATCAACCGGATG
Organism: Mycolicibacter algericus DSM 45454; assembly: GCF_002086455.1. Taxonomy (GTDB): domain Bacteria; phylum Actinomycetota; class Actinomycetes; order Mycobacteriales; family Mycobacteriaceae; genus Mycobacterium; species Mycobacterium algericum. The sequence goes on along the minus strand of NZ_MVHC01000005.1, from coordinate 138,767 downwards.
GTTGGGCCGTGCGCGACGGCGGCGCACCGCGGCGGCGACGTGCGGATACCGCGGGTGAACACACCGCGGCTCCTAAGCTGGCTGGTTATGACGGTGTCGCGGTTACGGCCCTATGCCACCACGATCTTCGCCGAGATGTCGGCGCTGGCCACGCGGATCGGCGCGGTCAACCTCGGCCAGGGTTTCCCCGACGAGGACGGGCCACCGGCCATGCTCGAGGCCGCGCGGGCGGCGATCGCCGACGGTGCCAACCAGTACCCGCCCGGCCCCGGCATCGCCGCCCTGCGGGAAGCCGTCGCCGGCCAGCGCAAGCGGCACTTCGGCATCGACTACGACCCGGACACCGAAGTCCTGGTGACGGTCGGGGCCACCGAGGCGATCGCGGCGGCGGTGTTCGGTCTGGTCGAGCCGGGCTCGGAGGTGCTGTTGGTCGAGCCCTTCTACGACTCCTACTCGCCGGTGGTCGCGATGGCCGGGGCGCGGCGGGTCAGTGTGCCGCTGGTTCCCGACGGCCGCGGATTCGCCTTGGACGTCGACCGGTTGCGCCGGGCCGTCACCCCGGCGACCCGGGCGCTGATCGTCAACTCACCGCACAACCCGACCGGCACGGTGTTCACCGAGTCCGAGCTGGCCGCGATCGCACGCATCGCGGTGGAGGCCGATCTGCTGGTCATCGCCGACGAGGTCTACGAGCACCTGGTCTTCGCCGGGCGGGCGCATCTGCCGCTGGCCGGCTTCGAGGGGATGGCGCAGCGCACCGTCACCATCTCCAGCGCCGCGAAGATGTTCAACTGCACCGGCTGGAAGATCGGCTGGGCCTGCGGGCCCGCGGAACTGCTGGCCGGGGTGCGAGCCGCCAAGCAGTATCTGAGCTATGTCGGCGGAGCACCGTTTCAGCCGGCGGTGGCGCTGGCGCTGAACACCGAGGACGCTTGGGTGGCGGGCCTGCGCGCAACGATGCAGGCCCGCCGGGACCGGCTCGCCGCCGGGTTGGCAGGGGTCGGCTTCGAGGTGCACGACAGTTTCGGCACCTATTTCCTGTGTGCCGATCCGCGTCCGCTGGGTTATGACGACAGCACGGCGTTCTGCGCCGACCTGCCGCACCGGGCCGGGGTTGCGGCCATCCCGCTGTCGGCGTTCTGCCTGCCTCCGGGCGAGGCGACCGCGCCTGACGTTTGGAATCACCTGGTGCGGTTCACCTTTGTCAAGCGTGAGGACACCCTCGACGAGGCGCTGCGGCGTTTGGAGGTGCTGCGCGAGGGGCCGGTCACGGCTCGGTAGGCGCCCGGGTGCCCATCACCTGCTGCCGCAACCCCTCGGTGGCGGTGTCCAATACCAGCTTGCTGGCGCGCCGGACCAGGAACGCCGGGATCGGCCCGGACGGCTCGACGGTGATGTCGAAGCGCACCCGGGTGGTGTCCGGGCCCTCCTTGGTGAGGGTGTACTCGACGTGCTGGGCGCGCTGCTGGGTCGTCGCCTTGGCGTCCCAGACCACCCAGTCCGGGCCCCAGTGGTATTCCAGGATCTCCTTGTCCACCAATCCCAGAACCTTGACGGTGGCACGCACGTGGTGGGGGCGGCCGTCCTCGTAAGTGTCGAGGATCTCGACCCGCTTGTGCACCGGTGACCAGGACACCAGGTCGGCAACATTGGCGAGCGCGTCGAGAATCTTCTCCGGCGGCGCGTCAATCACAATTTCCCGCGATGCTCGAACAGCCACTACGTCGAGCCTAGCCCGGTAGCCGGCGCCGAGCGGGGTTTGGGGTGAAACCGAAGTCAGCGACCCTTTTTGACCTTGAGCACCTGCGTTCGCAGGCCGTCGGTGGCGGTCTTCATGCCGCCCTTGAGGGTGTTCTTGAGCAGGAAGCCCGGGATCGGGATCGACGGGTCGACCGCCATGTCGAAGCGGACCTTGGTCGCCTCACCCTGCGGGGTCAGGGTGTACTTGGCGTCCTGCGACTTGAGCTGGCCGGCCGACACCAGCGTCCAGCCGACGCTGTCGGCGGTCCAGCTGTATTCGACCACCTGCTCGTCGGTCAGACCGGCCGCCTTGATCCGCATCCGCACCCGGCGGGGCCGGCCATCGTCATGGGTGTCGAGCACCTCGGCGCTCTGGTACTGCGGCGACCAGGACGGCACGGACTCGACGTCGGCGAGGACGTCGAAGATCTCCTCCGGGCTGGCTTCGATGACCACTTCGCGGGAATCCTTGACTGCCATGGCTGGCACGATAGCCAGCCCCGCGGTGGTGCGCGGGGATTTGCGCCGTACCCGGATGTGTCTCGTCCGCCGAGCTGCGGTGGCACGATGGAAGTCATGCATGTGACCGCACGCGTCGCCGCGCCCCTGTTCGCCGCCACGGCTGTGCTGGCCGGCGCGCCCGCCGCCCACGCCGACGACGCCAGTTATCTGGCGAAGGTCAACGCCTCGCCGGTGGCGATCCCGATCGCCGATGACGTCAAGGTGACGTCGGGCCACTACGTCTGCGCCCTGTTGCGGATGTACGGGCACACCGGCACCTACCGCTCCGGGCTCTCGCCGGGCGACGTGGTGCGCCAGCTGACCAACACGTTCTATTACAGTCCCGAGGCCGCCGACGTCCAGATCGCCGCGGCGCAGTCCGAGCTCTGCCCGGAGACGTTGCGGCCCTGAGTGTTTGAGTACTAGCCGAGGCCGAACCCGGCACCCGGGCCGCCCTTGGCGTTGACGTCGTCGAGGATCTCCCTGAACGTCACGATCCCCGGGCCGGACTGGTCCAGCGGTGCGACCGGGACGGATCCGTCGCGGACCATGCCGACGAGCAGGTTGTCGATGGTGATCGGTGAGCCGTCGTCACCGGGTTGCCACCACTTTTCGCCGACGGAATCCAGGCCGGCGGGAACGACGTCGAAGCAATTGAGCCCGGACCCCCGGCCGAGTTTGCAGGCCTGTTTGGCCGCGACGGGTTCGGGCGCGGCAGGTTCCGGGCCCGCGGGTGCCGGCTCGGCGGGTTCCGGGCTCGCCGGGGCTGCTGGGTCGGCAGGTACCGGCTCGGCGGGTTCCGGGCTGGCGGGTTCCGGGCCGGCGGGTTCGGGCTCCGGTGGCCAGAGACCGAAGATCCCGAAGCCTTCGTAGTCGGCGATCGGCTTGACCTTGGCCGGCTCGAAGTCGATCACCGCATAGACGAGCGTGTCGTCGGCGGCCACGACCGTGCCGACGACCCCGCGCTCCTCGGCGCCTTCCGCGACCACCGGCGATCCGGGCCCGCCGCAGTGGGCCGAGGTGAAGCCGATCAGCCGGCCGGCGCTGTCGTGGCCAACGGCGGCCAGGGTGCACAGCGTGTCGTCGTTGAGCACGATCGCCGCGCCGCCGCCGAGCAGAATCTGGTCCCCTGCTGCGGCTGGGACCGGAACTCCGATCGACGCGATCAAGGCGGCGACGGCCACAACGATCGCTGCCGTCAGTGGGGAGGCACGGTGCACGGTGGCCCAGTCTAGGAGCCTGATCTGGCGGACCGCCCGCGACAGGCCGAGCACCCGGCTGGGGCGCCGACCGACGCCCCGCCCCCGGGTTCGGCCCCCGCGTCGGCCCGATCGCCCGCGCCGGGTTCCCGAGGTGGTTCCGTCAGGGAGCCGGAGGCGGTGTGGTGGTAGTCGTCGGCGGCGGCGACGCCGGCGCGTAGTCCTGCGGCAGCGGCGCATAGTCGCTCGGTGGAGGCATGTGATTGTGCATGGCGTAGCCACCGACGAAGCAATCACTGATCCCGATCACGCGCCCGATACCCACGCAGATGACCGCTTGTGCCTCCGGCGACTGGATGATCGAAACGGTTCCGAACGCGCCGAGCGCCGCCAGCACCGACAGCACGGCCACACTCCGAGACCACCATTTTCGGGACCGCTGTTCCTTCGGCGGACGCGACGCGCCGAGATTCTCGGTGTTTGCAGTCATGGCCACGCAGCATAGCCGTGTCACGCCGGATTGTCGGTGGCTTTTCCGTTTATGCAACCCGAAGTCCGTTGTTACGGATATGATCCGGTGTCGTTGATCCCGGGACAGGAAACCAGACAGAGTCGGACGCCGGCAGCGTAGAGCAAAGGAGCTCCATCTTGCGCTTCAACCGAATTGGAACTCACCGAATCATGGGAAGCGCCTTCGCCGGCGCTTTGGCCGCAGCGATGCTGTGCGGCTCGGCCGGCACGGCGGCGGCGGCGCCCGCAGGCTGCACGGCCGCCGATCTGGCCAGGGTCTCGGCCAGCGTCGCGACGGAGACCGAGACCTATCTGACCGCCCACTCGGATGTCAACGAGTTCTTCACCAGCCTGAAAACCATGCCGGCCGAACAGGTTCAGTCGTCGGTGGAGTCGTACATGGACAGCCACCCGCAGGTGCACGATGACCTCAAGAAGATCCGGCAGCCGCGGAATGATCTGCAAAAGCGCTGCAACTGGTCCTCCGACGAACTACCGGACTAAGCGGGACACCGGCGTCGCAGTACGTCTCGGCGGGGAACCGGCCGAGATCGCTCTTTTTTCTTGTCACACAGCGGTTTTGGCGGCTACCCCTGGCTTGTTCGACTCCGATGCCCTCGAAGCCATCTCGGCCTGCGACGGGCTGGAGTCGGCATTTCACGGAATCGGCATCCCAAAGCACAAGGCTCGGTACGGGTCGGCAGTGTGGCCTCCACACCGAGTGACACTCGGCTTCCTCTGCCAGTCGCTGAACGGCATGGCGCTGCGGATTGAGCACCGATTTCCTGGCCATCGCTGACGAAGTCGACCGGGACGCACAGCCTGTACACCTCCAAAATCGACAGCGGCGTCGATGCGCTCCACTTCGCGCCGTCCGGGCGGCAACCACCCGTCGAATACGAGGCCCACCACCATGCATGCCACCGCGGCCAGCTGACGGGAGCCAAACCCGATGCCTGCCGGTCATGTCGAGCCTGACCGGATCGTGTTGGCGGTGGCCGACGGTGCCGGCACCTCGGGTGCGGCGCGGCAGGTGGGTGTTTCGCGACCGACGGTGATCAAGTGGCGGGATCGGTTCGCCGGGTTGGGGCTGCCCGGGCTTGCCGATGAGCCGCGAAGTGGCCGGCCCAAGACCGTCGATGATGCCGCGATCGCGTCAAGTGATCTTGAACGCCGAGGCGAAAACCGCCTCTGAAGTGGCCAGGGCCGGGATCGAACCGGCGACCTTCCGCTTTTCAGGCGGACGCTCGTACCAACTGAGCTACCTGGCCGGAAGGCACGTATGCCTCGCCGTATAAAGCGACCCTGACGGGACTTGAACCCGCGACCTCCGCCGTGACAGGGCGGCGCGCTAACCAACTGCGCCACAGGGCCTTGCTCTTCGCTCCGCGTCTCCGCGATACGAGTACCCCCTACGGGATTCGAACCCGCGCTACCGCCTTGAAAGGGCGGCGTCCTAGGCCGCTAGACGAAGGGGGCCAGAACCGAATCTCTCCGGGGACTCGCAACGTGGTCACGTTGGGAGCTTCGCTAGCTTAGGGCACGGTGGGTCCTTTCCTCAAACGCGGCCCCCATCGGCAACGGTCGGCAAGGCAGTATTCTGTTCCGGCACGGCCCCTATAGCTCAGTTGGTAGAGCTACGGACTTTTAATCCGCAGGTCGTAGGTTCGAGTCCTACTGGGGGCACCCATCAACGTCCGGTGGCGGGCGGTACTGCTGTCTCGCCACCCCGACTGGCTGTGACGCTTTTCATACCTCCGCGCCGGGCAACACGGCGCTCAGGTAGGTCAGATCGCCGAACGCCACCGCCAGGGCGTCATCGCCGTACTCTAGGCCGGCCTCGGTGTAGAGGTCGCGGACTTCGCGGCCCGACACCGTCCAGCCGGCTTGGGTCAGGTAGTCGACGACGTGGTTGCGTTCGCCGTGGTAGATCAGCTCGCCGATCTCTACCTCGCACCCGACGGACTGCAGCTTCTCGCGGTGCTCGCGCCATTCCGGGCCGGCGAACACCGTGGTGTCCTGGATGAACTCACAAGCCAGCCGGCTGCCCGGCGCGCTCAGCGCGGTGATGGTGTCGAACAGGGTGTCCTGGGCCTCTGGCTGCAGGTAGACGAGCAGCCCTTCGGCGCTCCACACCGTCGGCGCCTGCGGGTCGAACCCGGCGGCCTTGAGCGCGGCCGGCCAGTCGTCGCGCAGGTCGACGGCGACGGTGCGGCGCTGCGCGGTCGGCTCGGCGCCCAGCTCAGCCAGGGTATTGCTCTTGAAGTCGATCACCGCGGGCAGGTCGACCTCGTAGACCACGGTGCCGGCCGGCCAATCCAGCCGGTAGGCACGTGAGTCCAGGCCGGCGGCGAGGATGACCGCCTGGCGGATTCCACTCTGCGTCCCTGCCAGGAAATGCTGGTCGAAGAACCGGGTCCGGATCCCCATGCCGTGCCCCATCCGGACCGGGTCGAAGTCGTCGCCTTCGGGCAGCGCGACGTCCCCGTCGATCAGCCGGGTGAAGAAGTCGATGCCGACGGCGCGCACCAGCGGCGCCGCGAACGGGTCGTTGATCAGCTTGTCGGGCCCGGCGGTGGCCAGCGCGCGCTGCGCCGCCACCATGGTCGCGGTCGCCCCCACACTGCTGGCCAGGTCCCAGCTGTCACTGTCCGTACGCGTCATCGCCGTGCCTTCCGAATTCTCAACCGACAAACTATCTAGATAGGCTACCGAATGTTGTCGTGCTGGTGCACCACGGCGCCGGCGACGATGGTCGCCGTGACCAGACCGGCGGCCAGCGCGGCCGGATCACCGTCGAGCACGCACAGGTCACCGGGCTCGCCGGGGCTGACGGTGCGCGGTGTCGCGGGCCGGTCGGGCCGGCCGGTGAACATGGCCAGCGCGGCGCGAGCCGTGACCCGCTCGGCCGGACCCAGCACGGTGCCGCCAGGGGTGGTCCGGTGCACCGCGGCCCGCATGGCCGCCCAGGGGTCGCCGGCGCCGAAGGGGGTGTCGGTGGAGAGCGCCACCGCAATACCGTTGTCCCGCAACGACGCCAGCCGCCACAGCTCGTGGTGCCGACCGGGTTCGATCTCGGCCAGATAGTCGTCGCCGCGTTCGGCGATGAAGTTGGGCTGGGTGACCACGGTGACGCCGAGCGCAGCGAGGTCGGCCAGTCGGTCGTCGGGCACCACCGCGGCGTGCTCGATCCGATCGTCGCGGTGGATCCCCGCGGACTGCCATGCCCCGATCGCCACGGTGAGCTGGACATCGGTGACGCAGTGCAGCGCCACACCGTGATCGCGTCCGTGGTTGTCCCACAACGCTTCAGCTAAGGAATCGAGGTCCAGCCGGGCGTCGTCGAGGATGATCTTGGCCGGCCCGAGGGTGATGCCGGGCGCCGGGGCCGTTGCGGCCGGCGCCATGCAGTGCAGCCGCTGCAACAGCTCCCCGCTGCGGCGCGCGGCGGCGAACGCGGCGATGTCGGCGTCGGTGTGGCCCGGGGTGGCGTCGGTGATCCCGGTGACGCCGCGTGCGGCCAGCTGCCGGCTCAGTCGCCGCAGCGACGGCTCCCGGCGCGGAAGCTCCGGCGCCGGGTCGCCGTGGGCCCGCAGCAACCTGCCGTCGGGATGATCGGCCCGCCCGATGCGGGCCAGGCCGGCCGAGTTGAGTACCCACAGCGCGCCGCTGCGATGCGCCACCCGCACCGGCACCTCGGGCGAGAGCCGGTCTAGCAGTGCGGCGTTGAGTTCTCCGGCCACCGATTCGTGGTAGCCGTAGCCGCGCACCCAGCCGTCGCGATCCGCCGTCGCCACCCGCAGCGCAGCGGCCAGCTCGTCGAGCGTGTTCACCTGCGGTGGGCCCAGGTACACCGAGTCCAGCGCGGCGGCCGCCGACCGCAGGTGCAGGTGGTGATCGTGCAGCCCGGGGATCACGGTGGCGCGACGCGCGTCCAGCACGTCTTCGCCGCGGCGGGCCGTCAGCTCCGGCGCGACCTGTTCGATGGTGTCGCCGAGCCGGATGTCGACCATCGAGCCGTCGAGCAGCACCGCCCGCTGGATCAGCACCGCGATGCCGCATTCACGAGTTCGCCGGCCCGGGCGTTGTCGGCTCCCAGCCGCGGGCCGGTGCCCGCGATATGCGGGCGGGCCGGCGGCGACACCGGGTAGTCGCCGACGGGATGCAGCGGCAGTGCGGCGTAGCGTGCGGCGACGGCGGCCAGCGACAGCGTGATCACCTCACCGCCGCCGCCGGCCAGCGAGTCGAGCACCGCGACGGCGGCTTCGATACCGGTCAGCGGGTCGGCGATGGCGTCGCCGCAGAACACCGGATCCGCCGCCCCGTCGCGGCCCACCAACCCGCCCGCCACCGCCGTGTCGTCGCCGAACCCCGGCGGTTCAGCGAGGCTCGACGAAGGAGAGGCGAAGCTGGGACCGCCGTATGAACCGGGGGCCTCGCCGCCGTGCGCGGTGATCTGCAGCCACACCCGCCCCGGCCGGCCCGCTACGTCGAACGGGCCGAGACCGCGGCGGGCCAGCGCCGCCGGACGGGAGCCCTCCAGCACGACATCGGCGGCATCCAGCAACCGGGCGAGGAAGGCGGTGTCACGATCGAAATCTGCTGTGCAGGACAGTTTTCCGCTGTTCATCCAGTCGAAGAAGGCCTTCGGGCCCCGCCGCGTGCCGTCCGGGCGGGACGGGTTTTCCACCTTGATGACGGTGGCCCCGGCCTGCGTCAACAGCTGCCCGCACAGCGGGCCGGCCCACAGTGAGGTCAGGTCGACGACCAGGGCGCCGTGCGCGTCACGGGCCGGACCGCGAGGCCCGGCCCGGCGGATCGACGGTGTCGCGGCGGCGCTCTCCCCCAGTGCGGCGGCGGGCAGATCGAGCAACCGCGCCCGCTCGACGACCTCGGCCACCGGTCGCTGCGACGCCCACCCGGCAACAGCTGTCCACGGCTCCGGGCAGTCGGCTTCGATGAGGGCGGGTACGGCGTCGACGTCGTCGGCGCGCGACAACGTGATCGCCCACCAGCCGTCGGCGGCGGCCAACAGCCGCGAGGCGCCCCCGGCCGAGACGCGCCCGGCGCGGCTGAAGCCCAGCAGGCCGGCACGGCCGGCCAGCAGCGTCGCGGCGTCGGCGTCGACACCGGTGGCGGTGGTGAAGCGGCCCAGCACCTGGGTGGCGTGCTGCAGCACCGCGGCGCGGGAGAAATCCGGCGGGCCGTCGGGCTGCCCGGTCAGCCAGGCCAGTCCCGACGCACCCCAGGCCGCCCCGCCCATCAGGGGCTCCCGACCTCGTCGACGAGCCCCCACCGCAGCGCGGTCGACGCGTCGATGGTGCGCCCCGACAGGATCAGATAGCCGGTGCGCCACCGTCCGATGCGGCGGGTGATGCTGACGGTGCCTCCGGCACCCGGAATCAGCCCGAGGTTGAGCTCGGGCAGGCCCAGCACCGCCTCGGGGTGTGCGCGCACCCGGCCGCAGAAGGCCGCCATCTCCAGTCCGCTGCCCAGCACCTGGCCGTGCACGTCGGCGCGGCAGCGCGCGCCGAGCCGGGCGGTCAGCGCGTCCAGCGCCAGCGCCGGGCTGTGGCGGGTGCGGGCCAGGTGGGCGCTGGCCACATCGGTGAAGCCGCCGAACTCGGCCAGATCGCCGCCGCTGCAGAAGGAGCGGCCGGCCCCCGACAGCACCACCTCGTCGATCGAGGTGTCGGCTGCGGCCACGGCCAGGCCGTCGAGCAGCGCGGCCCGCATCGCATTGCTGAAGGCGTTGTGGCGCTGCGGCCGGTTGAACCGCAGTAGCAGCGTGTCGCCGTCCCGGTCGATCAGCACCGGCTCGCTGGTGTCGGGCACGGTGGCCGGGCCGCGCTCGGCCAGCCAGCCGGCGAACTCCGGGCCGGCCTGCAGCACCGAGTAGGCCAGTGATTCGGTGATCACTCCGGCTCGTGCCGGCGCGTTCGGGTCCACTGCGCGCAGCACGTCGTCGCAGATCGCGGCCGCATGCGGCCGGCGCCGGCACTGATCGGCGATGTCGGCGAGTGCCTCGGTCACCGATCCGACGGTGATGATCCGGCGATCCGTGGCCTCGGCCTCCGAGAGGGTGAAGGTGGCGCGCTGCAACCAGTGTTCGGCGTGCGCGGTGTCGAAGCGGCTACCCGTCGCGATGATGATCCCGGCGCCGGGCTCGGCGTCGGGGTTGCCATCGAGGTCGACCACGCTGATCATGACGCACGTCAGCGTACCGATGGCGGTCCCCGGACCGACTCCTGCCGTAGCGCGACTACCACAAAATGATAATGTCGTTCTCATCCACGACGGATTACGGGGAGCCGAGCGGTGAGCATTTCATTGTTGCTGGAAATGGCGGTGTCGGCCGACCCAGACCGGGTCGCGGTCGTCTCGGAGACCACCCGCTACACCACCGCCGAACTCAATGCCCTCGCCGACGCCGGCGCCGGGGTGATCAACGAGACCGGCGCGAGCAGCGTGGCCTACATCGGGATGGGCGGCGACATGCTGCCGCTGCTGTTGTTCTCCGCGGCGCGGGCCGGGCGGCCCTTCGCCCCGCTCAACTACCGGCTCAGCGGCCCGGCGCTGCGCGAGCTGATCGGCCGGCTGCCGCAACCGCTGGTCGTCGTCGACAAGGAATACCTCGACCTGGTCGGCGATGCCGGCGGTTCAGCAAGGCTCGACGAAGGAGAGGCAAAGCTGGGACCGCCGCATAAACCCGGCGACATCGGGATCGGCCCGATCGATTCGGCCACCTTCTGCGCCCGGGCGCGCACCACCACCCCGGAGGTGCAGTGGCCGGACCCCGACGACGTCGCGGTCGTGCTGTTCACCTCGGGTACCACCTCGGCGCCCAAAGCCGTTGAGCTGACCCACAACAACCTGACCAGTTACATCACTCAGACCGTCGAGTTCGGTTCGGCGGGCCCCGAGGACGCGGCGCTGATCTGCGTGCCGCCCTACCACATCGCCGGTGTCGGAGCGGCGCTGAGCAACCTCTACGCCGGACGCAAGTCGGTCTATCTGCGTCGCTTCAGCCCCGCCGAGTGGATCCGGCTGGTCAAAGATGAGGCGGTGACCACCGCCACCGTCGTCCCGACGATGCTGGAGCGCATCGTGTCGGAACTGGAAGCCCACCCGGCTCCACTGCCGACGCTGCGCAACCTGGCCTACGGTGGCTCCAAGGTTGCGCTGCCGTTGGTGCGCCGGGCGCTGGACCTGCTGCCCGACGTCGGCTTCGTCAACGCCTACGGCCTGACCGAGACCAGTTCGACGGTCGCGGTGCTCACCCCCGACGACCACCGCACGGCGTACGCGGCCACCGACGAAGCCGTCCGCAAGCGGCTGGGGTCGGTCGGCCGCCCGGTCCCGGGCATCGAGGTGGTCATCCGCGACGACGAGGGCCGGCCGGTTGCGGCCGGAGAGCCCGGCGAGTTGTTCCTCCGGGGCGAGCAGGTCTCCGGCACCTACACCGGCATGGGGTCGGTGCTCGACGCCGACGGCTGGTTCCCGACCCGTGATCTCGCCGTGCTGGACGATGAGGGATACCTGTACATTGTCGGCCGCTCCGACGACACCATCATCCGCGGCGGCGAGAACATCGCGCCCGCCGAGATCGAGGACGTGCTGGTCGAGCACCCGCAGGTCCGTGAGGTCGCCGTGGTCGGCGCCCCGGATCCGGAGTGGGGCCAGATCATCGTCGCGTGCGTGGTTGCGGCGCCCGGTGCGTCACCGGAGCCGGAGGCGCTGCGCGAGTATGTTCGAGAGCAGCTGCGAGGATCGCGCACCCCGGATCGGATCGTCTTCCGCTCGGAGCTGCCGACCACCCCGACCGGCAAGGTGCTGCGCCGGGAACTCCTCGACGACCTGTAAGCCGCGAAGTAGTCCACCTCGTTTTCCAAGCCGAAGGAACGCAATGATCAAGTCCGGTACCCGTCTGAAGAGCCAGGTGTGCGACACCCAGGTCATCGTGGTGAAGACCGCCGACAGCCTCGATGACCTGCGCGCCGGTGGGGCCCCGATGGTGCCCCTGGAGGACAGCGCCTCGCCGGAGGCGACCCTGGATCCCGACTTCGCCGGCGGCGCGGTGATGGGCAAGCGCTACGTCGACGACGCCGGCGCCGAGGTCTTGGTGACCAAGGCCGGCGCCGGTGCCCTGAGCGTCGGCACCGTGCCGTTGGCCCTCAAGGAAGCCAAGCCGCTGCCGGCCAGCGACTGACCGCGGGCGGTCAGGCCCGCTCGCGCACCGGCCGGTAGAACACCAGCAGTTGGCCGATGCCACCGGCGAGCCCGAGCCCGGCCGCGATCAGCAGCCCGGTCCACCCGTCGCACCAGTTCTGCCCGAACAGCAGGTGGTCCAGGCTGAGCGGCCCGGCGCCGAGCATGGCGATGCCGACCGCGACGGCGGCCAGTACCAGGTTGTACTCCCAGCCGCTCTTGACGATGAAGAAGCCGTTGTCGCGGTGTACTGTCCAGGCCGCCACCAGCATCAGGGCGACGAAGCCCGCCGCAGGAATCGGCGTGAGCAGGCCGGCGGCCAGGCCCAGCCCGGCGGCGATCTCGGTTCCGGCGGCCACCCGGGCGTGGAAGAGACCGGGCCGCATACCGATGCTGTCGAACCACCGTGCGGTGCCGGGGATCCGGCCCCCGGAGAAGATCTTGTTGTAGCCGTGCGCGGCCATGGTCAGGCCCAGGCAGAGCCGCACGATCAACAGTCCCACGCCGTAAGCGGTCATCGAATGGGTTCTCCTTCTGCTCGATCTTCTTGGTCCTCTTGCTGATCCGCCACGCGCATCAGGTGCGCCAGCCGGCCGACGAAAACCGGCGGGTAGACGCCGACCCCGGCCCGGGTGACCCACTCGGCGGCGAACTCAGGTTGGCTGATCCACTGCCCGGCGCCGGCCTCGCCCACTTCCTCAGCGGCCTCCTGCAGCATGAACACCTCGCGAGGATTGTCAAAGGCCTGGAATATCAAGACCTTCCGGATGCCGGCCGCAGCGAAGGCGTCCGCGGTGTCGTGGACATGGTCGATGAGCGCCTCGGCGTCGACGACTTCGGCCACCGCCGCGACGACCACGCCCGGCGGTTCGGCCGGCGGTTCAGTCAGGCTCGAACTGTCGGCCAGCTCGATGCGCTCCGCCAGCGAACCGGCGAAGACGGCGGGGATGTCGTCGACGCCGACCGCGTCGAACCAGGCCATGAACGCCTCGTCGCGGAGCAGATCGGTGACCGGCTGCGCGGCGCGGATCGACATCAGTGCCAGCACCCGGCCGGGATCGACCGACGAGGTGTAGACCAGCACGTGGCTGGCGCCCAGGTGAGCCAGGCTGTCGCGGTGGCGCTGCAACAGCGGCCAGACCCTGGCCGGATCCGGAACCCGATAATCGGTCACCAGCACCAGGGAACGCGACAGCGGCACGTTCTCGGTCAATGTGCGATCGCGCCGCTCAACTCGCCGGGCTCAAGTCTGCCGCGACCGACGCACACGCCGGCCCGCAGCGGAACATCTCGACGTGACCGGATCCGGCAACGCCTTTCGGGTCGATGCCCGCCGCTCGCAGCGCCTGGGCCTTGAACGCACGGGCTGCCGCGCTGAGCCGGTGCTGGCGGGTGTCGACGTCGCGATCCAACTCGGCCGGCACGTCGCCCCACAGCGTCACCTCGGTGCTGCTGTGTTCCAGCGCGTCGAGCACGCCCTGGCGCACGCGTGCGTGGCCGTCGAACATCTCGGCGCAGACGGCGATGGTCTGCGGGTGCGGCCACTGCTCCCAGTGGGTGAGCACCGACGCCAGGTCCAGCACCCGGGCGCCGAGGATCTGCAGCGGGCGGGTGTCGGTGCCCTCGAAGGCATCGAGCATCATCACGCTGACGTCCCAGCCCGCCGTCGCGCGGTCGTAGAGCCAGCCGCCCGCCGCCGTGACGATGTCGACGACACTGTGGCCGACGATGTCGAACCGGTACCGCATGTCGGGGTCGGGGGTCATTGCAGGACGTCCTTTTCCAGTGGAGCGAAGTCGCGGGCCAGTGTTTCCGTGTAGGCCGTGAACACCTCGGCCAGCGGTATCGAGGGATCCAGTAGCCATGACATCTCCATTCCGTTGATAAAGGCGAGAATCTCTGCGGCCTTGATGGCCGGGTCGAAATCCGTGCGGTAGCGGCCGGAGTCCTGGCCGCAGCGGATCAGGTCGGCGACGATGGCGACCGCGGCGTGGTAGCGCTTGAGCATCCGATCGTGCAGCGGCGCCTCGGGCAGCACGTTCTCGGCGAGCAGCACGGTGAAGGTTCCGACCAACTCGGGTGCCCGGGTGAATCGGTCGGCTACCCGTTGGATCTCCTCGATGAGGTCGCCGCTGCGGTCGGCGTGCGTGTCGTCGTCGGCGTCGCGGGCGTCGAGCACCGCGTGCAGCAGCTGTTCCTTGGACGCGAAGTGGTGCAGCAGGCCCGCCGCGCTGACCCCGGCGTTGCGGGCGATCTGCGCCAGCGAGGTGTTGCGCCAGCCGTTGCGGGCCAGCAGGTGCTCGGCTGCCAACAGAATCCGCTGCCTGCGGTCCTCGCCTTTGGCGAGCAGTGTGGCGTACGGCCGGGGTGAGGTCACCGGTCTCCTTCGATCAACCAACCAAGTGAACACACAGTAGGTTGGTTTGCGCGCTGTGACAAGGGTCTCATCGAAGAATCTTTGGTTACGGACTCACAACCGCGGCGCGAGACCGTCTCAGAGCCCCAGCGACTTGGCGATGATCATCTTCATCACCTCGCTGGTCCCGGCATAGATCCGGGCCACCCGCGCGTCGGTGTAGAGCCGCGCGATCGGGTATTCCATCATGTAGCCGTAGCCGCCGAACAACTGCAGGCAGCGATCGATGACCCGGGCCTGCATCTCGGTGCAGAACAGTTTCACCCGAGCGGCGTCGGCGCCCGAAAGCTTGCCATCGACGTGCTCGATGACCGCCCTATCGAGCATGCATTGAGCGGCCTCGATCTCGGTGGAGACCGCGGCCAGTTCGAACTTGGTGTTCTGGAACGACGCGACCGGTGAGCCGAACACGTTCCGGTTCTTCACATAATCGATAGTGGCGGCCAGCGCCGAACGGGACTGCGCCACCGAGCCGACCGCCACGGTGAGTCGTTCCTGGGCCAGGTTGTGGCCCAGGTAGCTGAAGGCCTCGCCGTCGGCCCCCAGCCGGTTGGCCATCGGAACCCGCACATCGGTGAAGGACAATTCGGCGGTGTCCTGGACCTTGCAGCCCATCTTGTCCAGTTCGCGGCCTCGGGCGAAGCCGGGCATGCCGTCCTCGACCACCAGCAGCGTCAGCCCGGCGCGGCGGTTGTCGGGGTCGGTGGCGGTGCGGGCCACCACGATCACCAGATCCGCCTGAATGCCGCCGGTGATGAACGTCTTCGCCCCGTTGAGGATGTAGTCGTCGCCGTCGCGCACCGCGGTGGTGCGCATCCCGGCCAGATCCGATCCGGTGCCCGGCTCGGTCATCGCGATCGCCGTCAGCAGCGTGCCGGCGGCCAGCCCGGGAAACCAGCGCGCCCGCTGCTCGTCGTTGGCGTAGTGCAGGAAGTACGGCAGGATCACCTCGAGTTGGGTGCGCACCGTGGACAGTGTGACCAGCGCGCGGGCCGCCTCCTCCTGCAGCACCACGTTGTAGCGGTAGTCGTCGATGCCCGCGCCGCCGTACTCCTCGGGGATCGCCATGCCGAGCATCCCCAGCGAGCCCAGCTGCTCGAAGACCGCGCGCGGCATCCGGCCGGCCTTCTCCCAGTTGGGGTATTCGGGCACCACGTGCTTCTCGACGAAGTCACGGGCCAGCGCCCGGAACGCCTCGTGGTCTTCGGTGAACAGCACGCGCTGCATGACGGTGTCTCCTTAGCCGATCCGGCCGGCCTAGCCGACGAGTTCGACGATCGTGGCGTTGGCGGTCCCGCCGCCCTCGCACATGGTCTGCAGTCCGTACCGAATTCCGTTGTCGCGCATGTGGTTGATCATCCGGATCATCAGCACCGCGCCGGAAGCGCCGAGCGGATGGCCCAGTGCGATCGCCCCGCCCACCGGGTTGAGCAGCTCCTCGTCGGCGCCGGTCTCGGCCAACCACGCCAGCGGCACCGGGGCGAACGCCTCGTTGACCTCGAACACACCGATGTCGGCTATGTGCAGCCCCGCGCGTTTGAGCACCTTCTCGGTGGCCGGAATGGGCCCGGTGAGCATCAGCACCGGGTCGGCGCCGGTGACCGCGCCGGCGGTATAGCGCACCAGCGGGGTCAGCCCGCGCCGGGCGGCCTCGTCCTCGCTCATCACCAACAGTGCTGCGGCGCCGTCGGATATCTGCGAGGAGTTGCCGGCGTGGATCATTCCGTCGTCCCGAAAGGCCGGCTTGAGTCCGGCCAGCTTCTCGGCGGTGGTGCCGCGGCGGATGCCCTCGTCGGCGTCCACCACCCCACCTTCGGTGACGACCGGGACGATCTGGTCGCGAAACGCCCCGGCATCCTGCGCGGCGGCGGCCCGCTCATGCGAGCGCGCCGAGTACTCGTCGACCCTGGTGCGGTCGAAACCCCATTTCTCACAAATCATCTCGGCGCCGATGCCCTGGTTGAACTGGAAGCCGTCATAGCGCGCCAGAGCTTTGGGGCCGTAGGGCTCCCCGGTGGCCCGGGCCGCACCGAGCGGGACCCGGCTCATGACCTCGACACCGCCGGCAACGACGACGTCCTGCTGCCCCGACATCACCGCCTGTACCGCGAAGTCCAGCGCCTGCTGACTGGAGCCGCACGCCCGGTTGACCGTGGTGCCCGGGATGGCCTCGGGCCAGCCCGCGGCCAGCACCGCGTACCGGCCGATGTTGGAGGACTGGTCGCCGACCTGCGACACACAACCCCACACCACGTCGTCGACGACTCCCGGGTCGACCCCGGTTCGCTGCATCAGCTCGTTGAGCACGATCGCGGACAGGTCCGCGGCATGCGTGCCGGCCAGGCCGCCGTTGCGTTTGCCGACCGGGGTGCGCACCGCCCCCACGATCACCGTTGGTCGCATCTCTACTCCGATCTCACTTGGCAGGCCATCCGCCGCTGAAGCGTGGTGTCCGCTTCTCGGCGAAGGCCGCATAGGCTTCCGCGGCGTCGGTTCCCGCGAAATTGACTAACTGGGCTCGGGATTCGTTGGCCAGTGCCTCGGGCAGGGTAGCGTCGGCGCCCTGATTGAGCAGCGCCTTGGTCTGCGCCAGCGCCCGCGGCGGGCCGGCGGCCAGCCGGTCGGCGAGATCGTCGACGAACCCGTCGATCTCACCGGCGCCGATCACCCACGTCACCAGGTTCAGCGCCTGGGCTTCGGTGGCGTCGATGGTCTCGGCCAGCAGCGCCAACCGCTTGGCCTGCTGCAGGCCGACGATCTTGGGCAATAGCCACGAACCGGCCAGGTCGATCGACAGACCCCGCTTCGAGAAGATCTGGCAGAACGTCGATTCCGGTGTGGCGACCACCAGATCGCAGCCCAGCGCCAGGTTCCAGCCCGCCCCGACCGCCACCCCGGTCACCTTGGCGATGGTCGGGATCGTCAGCTCGTGCAGCGCCAGCGCGACGTCGGTGAGCCGCTGCAGCTTGTGCACCGGGTGGGTGTCGTCACCGGTGCCGATGTCCGCGCCCGAACAGAACGCGCCGCCCGCGCCGGTGATGACCAGGGCGCGCAAGTCGCGGTCGTCGGCGGCATCGCGCAGCGCATCGCGCAGCGCCCGCCACAGCTGCGGGTTGATCGCGTTCTTGCGGGCGGGCCGGTTCAGGATGAGGGTCCGCACCCCGTCGCGATCGGTGCGCAGCAGCACGTCGGTGTCGGGTGTCATCAGCTGCCAGCCTGCCCGATCGCCCGCTGGCCGCGCAGCTCGGCGATCTCGGTGTCGGTGAAACCCAGTTCGCCCAGCACCGCCTCGGTGTGCTCGCCGAGGGCCGGCACCGGCCCCATCGGCGGCTCGAAGCCGGCGATCACCGGCGGCGGCAGCAACGACGGGATCGGCCCGGCCGGGGTGTCGATCGAGCGCCACCGGTCGCGCTCGGACAGCTGCGGGTGTGCCAGCACATCGCCGGCGGTGTTGTAGCGGGCGTTGCCGATTCCGGCGGCATCGGCTGCGTGCTGGATCTTGGCCAGGTCGTGGCGGGCGCACCACTGGCCGATCGCCTCGTCCAGGATCGCCCGGTTCGCCACCCGGTCGGCGTTGCCGGCGAAGCGCGGGTCGTCGGCCAGGTCGTCGCGGCCCAGCAGCTCGCGGGCCAGCCGCTGCCACTCCCGGTCGTTGGTGGTGCCCAGCACCACGGTGTGCCCGTCGGCGGTCGCATACGCGCCGTAGGGTGCCACGGCCGGTGAGCTCATGCCCAGCGGCTGCTGCTCGATGCCGGAGTGCCGCGCATAGGTCAGGTGATAGCCCATCATCTCGGCCATGGTGTCGAACAGGCTGACGGTCACCGACGGCGCCGGCTCATCGCTGCCCGCACCCTTGCGACCGATCAGCAGCGCCATGATCGACAGCGCCGAGTACAGGCCGCTGGTCACGTCCGCCACCGGCGGCCCGGGCTTGGCCGGCTCCCCCGGCCGGCCGGTCACCGAACACACCCCGGACTCGGCCTGCACCAGCAGGTCGTAGGCCCGCTTGTGCGACAGCGGTCCGCCGCTGCCGTAGCCGTCGATCTCCACGGCGATCACGTTCGGGTGCCGGGTTGCCATGTCCGTTGCCGACAGCCCCAGCCGCGCGGTGGCGCCCGGTGCGAGATTGGAGACCAGCACGTCGGCGGTGTCCAGTAGCCGGTGCAGCACCTCGCGTCCCGCCTCGCTTTTGAGATCCAGGGTGACCGACTGTTTGCCGCGGTTGACCCAGACGAAGTGTGCCGCCTGGCCTCCGGGACCACCGACCACGTCGTCGTAGTAGCGGGCGAAGTCGCCGCCGTCGGGGTTCTCCACCTTGATCACCCGCGCACCGAAGTCGGCCAGCGCGCGGGTGCACATCGGGGCGGACACCGCCTGCTCCAGGGCCACCACCGTGACACCGGCCAGCGGTGCGGTCATCAGTAGCTCCTCGGCATCCCGAGCACGTGCGAGCCGAGGAAGTTCAGGATCATCTCCTGGCTGACCGGGGCGATCTTCATCAACCGGGACTCCCGGAAGAACCGGGAGATGTTGTACTCCTCCGAGTAGCCCATCCCGCCGTGGGTCTGCAAAGCGCGGTCGGCCGCCGCGAAACCGGCGTCGGCACACAGATATTTGGCCATGTTGGCTTCACGACCGCAGGACTTGCCGTTGTCGTAGAGCCAGGTGGCCTTGCGCAGGATCAACTCGGCGGCGTCCAGGCGGGCCAGCGAGTCGGCGAGCGGGAACTGGATGCCCTGGTTCATGCCGATCGGCCGGTCGAACACCACGCGCTCGTTGGCGTACTTGACCGCGCGGTCCAGCGCGACCCGGCCGATGCCGAGCGCCTCGGCGGCGATCAGCATGCGCTCCGGGTTGAGCCCGTGCAGGATGTAGGAGAAGCCCTTGCCCTCTTCGCCGATCCGGTGTTCGGCCGGTACCCGCAGGTCGTCGATGAAGACCTCGTTGGAGGACACCGCATTTCGGCCCATCTTGGGGATCGGCCGGATGTCGGTGTGGTCGCGGTCGATATCGGTGAGGAACAGCGTGAGGCCCTCGGTGGGTTTGCCCCCTCGCTTTTCCACGTCGTCGCGGGACTCGGTGCGGGTCAGCAGCAGGATCTTCTCGGACTCGATGGCCTTGGAGATCCACACCTTGCGGCCGTTGACCACATAATCGCTGCCGTCCCGCTTGGCGAACGTGGTGATACGTGACGTATCGAGTCCCGCGGTCGGTTCGGTGACGCCGAAGCACACGTGCAGATCGCCGCTGACGATGCGCGGCAGGGTTTCGGCCTTCATCTCATCGGAGCCGAACACCACCACCGGCTGCATCCCGAAGATCGACATGTGGATGGCGCTGGCGGCGTTCATGCCACCGCCGGAACGCGCCACTTCCTCGGCCAGGATGGTGGCCTCGGTGATACCCAGTCCGTGGCCGCCGTACGCCTCGGGGATGGTCATGCCCAGCCAGCCGCCGCCGGCGATGGCGTCGTAGAACTCCTGCGGGAATTCGTGCGCCTGGTCCTTGCTCATCCAGTAGTGGTCGTCGAACTTGGACGCCAGCTCGGCGACCGACTGCCGGATCAGCTGCTGGTCCTCGGTCAGCTCGAAGCTCATTCCTTCGGGCATGGTCTCCTCCAGCTCGTCGCTGCACTCAGGGATATGCGTTAGCCGGAAATGAGAATAACATTCTCACTCATTGGGTTCCTTCGGCGTACCAGGTGCGGAACTCGGCGTAATTGGGCATCTCCTCCGAGTTGGCCTTGGGGTCGATGCACACGTGGATGACCGCGGTCCCGCCCGCCGCGTAGGCCCGCTTGATCGCCGGCCCGATCTCCGTCTCGTCTTGCACGTACTCGCCGTGGCAGCCCATGCCCTCGGCGATCTTGTCGAACCGGACGTCCTTGCTCCAGTGCACCCCCGGCTGCGGCGAGGGCTGGTCGAACGTGCGCTTGTACACCCCGACTTCCAGGCCCCACTGGTGGTCCACCCCGACCACGCAGACCAGCGGCAGCTTCAGCCGGGCGGCGGTCTCCAGCTCGGCGATGTGGAACAGGAACGCCGAGTCGCTAGTCAGCAGCATCACCGGCCGCTTGCCGCCCTCGGCGACCGAGGCGCCCACCGCGTACGGCAGGCCGGTGCCCAGGTGGCCGAAGTTCTGGTTCCACATCACGTCGTGCGGTTTGGCCTGTGAATAGGTCCACTGGAAGATGACGGTGGCGCCGCCGTCGCGCACCATGATGCCGTCGGCGGGGAACGCTTTGGTGGCCTCGACCACGTAGCGTGCCGGGTGCACCGGGCTGCGCCCGGTCGGTGCGGTCTCGGCCAGCTCGGCGAGCTGCTCGGCGTCCTGTTTGATCCAGCGGTCCAGCTCGGCCGGCGCGGTGCGCGGGGTCTGCTTGAGTGCCGCCACGAGTTGGGGTACCACGCCACGCAGATCGCCCACCAGCGGCACGTCGATGGGCCGGTTCACCCCGATCGCCATCGGGTCCTGCTCGACGTAGATCCATTTGCGCTCGGCGTTCTTGGCCGCCCAGTGCCGGGTGGTGCCGTAGTGCACCGGCTCGCCCAGTTCGGTGCCCAGCGCCACACAGACGTCGGAGGCCACCACCGCCTCGACCGCCGATTGGGAGAACCCGTAGGGGAAGGTGCGGTCTTCCAGACCGGGGATGAACGCGGTGCCGCCGGAGGTCTGGATCACCGGGCACGCCATCAGTTCGGCGAGCTCGCGCACCGCCGCCGCGCTGCGCGAGGTGTGTACCCCGTGCCCCACCAGCAGCACCGGATTCGCCGCGTTGCGGATGATCTCGGCTGCTTCGGCGACCTCGGCCGCCCCGGCCCGCTGGTTGACCAGCCGGTAGCGGTGCGGCTCCGGCGGGCCGGCGACATCGAGCTCATCGAGGATCACGTGCGACGGGTATTCGATATAGGCCGGGCCCGGCGTGCCCGACAGGGCCCGCCGGATCGCCTCGTGCACGATCTCATCGGTCTGGTCGGCGTACTCGATCGACGCACTGTACTTCACCGACGGCGCGAAAAGCTCTTCCTGGCGGACGAATTGGATACGCCCGCGCCGCACTCGCCGCTCGGTGATGCGGGCCCGCTGCCCGCCCAGGAACACCACCGGGGAGTTCTCCACCTTGGCGCACATCATCGCCCCGGCGATGTTGGCCACGCCGGGCCCCAGGGTGCCGATGCACAGTCCGGGCGCCCCGGTCATCCGCGACGCCGCCTCGGCCATGAACCCGGCGCTCTCCTCGTGGTGCGGCGCCACCACCGACCAACCGCGCTGTTCGGCCTCGACGAACATGTGCACGAAGTTGGGGTCGGGGATGCCGAACAGCGTGTTGACGCCCTCGGCCTCGAACAACTCCAGGATCCGGCGATATACGGGCACACCCACAGTCGAAACTCCTTGCTTGACTTGTTAATACCGTTGAGCGAGATGTCGGCGGTGCGCTGCCGGTGACCCGAACAGCGACCGGTTGAACACGGCGCGTTTCAGATAGACGTGGATGCCGCTCTCCCACGTGTAGCCGATCCCGCCGTGCAGCTGCAGCGCCTTGCCGACGACCTCGACCGCGCCGCCGCAGGCATACGACTTCGCCATGGCCACCGCGACATCGGCCTCGGAGCCATCGAAGCCGGTGGTGGCCACCGCGTCGACAGCCTCGCGCACCAGGGCGCGGGCCACCGAGACCGTCACCAGCATGTCCGCGCATGCGTGCTTGACGGCCTGGAAGGAGCCGATGGGACGGCCGAACTGGTGGCGGGTCTGCGCATACGACACGGTGGCGGCCAGCATGGCCTCGGCCAAACCGAGGCTGTCGCAGGCCACCGCGACGGCCGCCCGGTTTCGCACCGAGCGGGGGTTCCCGGTGAACCGCAACGGCTCGGCCACCCGCACGCCCTCGGCGATCACGGCGGCGACCCGGCGAGTCTGGTCGAGCACCGGCTGCGCAGTGACGGCGAGCAGGTCGGTGGCCACGGCGACCTCGGCGCCGGTGTGGTCGGTGGCCAGCACCAGCAGCAAATCGGCGCCGTCGGCGTCGGGAACGAAGTCGGCACGTCCGGACAGTCGCCCGTCGGCGGCCAGGGTGAAGCCACCCATCACGGTGGCGACCCGTGTCGTGCCGGCGGTGACATCGGTCAGCAATCGGTCACGAACCGCACTGTGCTGCAGCGTGTTCAGCACGCCCACCGTGAGCACCGCGCTACCGAGGTAGTCGGCGGCGACGGCGGCCCTTCCCAGTTCTTCGCAGACCACGGCGACCTCGGCGAACGTCGCACCGGCCCCGCCGAAGGCCTCGGGAACCTCCAGTCCGACCCAGCCGACGTCGGCAATGGTGGGCCAGTCGACGGCGCGGCCGCGGCCCAGCACATCGGCGGCGACGGCCCGAAGGTCGTCGTGCAGTTCGGCGAAATCGGTTGTGGTCACGGCAGGCTCGGTTCTCGCGGCAAGCCCAGGCCGCGTTCGCCGATGATGGTGCGCTGGATCTCGCTGGAGCCGCCGGGGATGGTCCACTCCCAGGAGCCGATGAAATCGAGCACCCAGGAACCCGACTCCCAGCCGCTGGACAGGGGTTTGGTCAGTGCGGTGTGCGCGGCCAAACCGCCGATCTCGGCGCCGAAGTCGGTCAGCCGCTGCAATAGCTCGCTGTAGTAGAGCTTCACGATCGAGGCGTCGGCGGGTCCGGCCGTGCCGGCCTCGACGTCGGCCACCAGCTGTCGGCACATCGCCCGCAGGCCGGTGATCTCGGTTTCCAACTGCGCCAACTTGTCGGCCACCACCGGGTCGTCGCTCGGCGCGGCCTGCACCAGCCAGCGAAAGCCCGCGCAGCCCAGCCGCTCGGCCAATTCGAGCATGGTCATGCCGCGTTCGGCGCCCAGCGTCGCCTGCGCCACCTGCCAGCCGGTGTTCTCGGCCCCGATCAGGTTCGCCGCCGGGATCACCACGTCGTCGAGGAAGATCTCGCAGAAGTGCTGATCGCCGACGGCGTTGCGGATCGGGCGCACCTGCACTCCGGGGGTGGCCATGTCGAGCAGGAAGTAGGAGATCCCTTTACGTTTGGGGGCCTCCGGGTCGGTGCGGGCCAGCAGCAGGCACCACTGGGCGTGACTGGCGCCGCTGGCCCACAGCTTCTGGCCATTGACCAGGTAGCCGTCCCCCACCCGGCGCGCGGTGGTGCGCAGCGACGCCAAATCGGAGCCGGCCTCGGGCTCGGAGAACCCCTGCACCCAGATCTCGCCGTCGAGGATGCCCGGCAGGTGCCGGCGGCGCTGCTCCTCGGTGCCCGCTGCCAGCAGGGTGGCCGCCGCGTGGTGGATGCCGACGAATGCCAGCACCAGCCGCGGCGCGTCGTGGGCGGCCAGCTCCTGGTACAGCACGGCCTGGTCGGCCACCGACATGCCGCCGCCCCATTCGCGCGGCCAGTGCGGCACGGCGAACCCGGCAGAGTGCAGCGTGGCGAACCAGCGGCGCTGGAAGTCGACGAACTCGGCCTCGCTGACCCCGGTCTGGGTGCGGCGCCAGTCCGCCGGGATGTTGTCGGCGCACCACTGGCGTACCCGGGCGCGGAAGTCGGCAGGTTGATACGGCGGCTCCAGCTTCGCCTCTCCGGCGTCGAACCTCGCTGAACCGCCGGAGCCCGTCGTCATGCGTAGAGTCCCGTCAGCCCGGTGCGGCCGGCGCGCTCGACCAGCAGCTGGCGGGTGGCCGAGAGCCCCCACGGCAGCCGGCGCAGCGGCTGGCTGTAACGCGACAGCCAGGACAGTGCCGTCTCGTCGCAGAACCCGACGGCGCCGTGCAGTTGGTGACAGACCCGGAACACCACGTCGGCGGCTTCCAGCGCCGCCGAGCGCAGCGCCAGCGCGTCGTCGACCGCTTCGGGACGTGCGGTCGCGATGCTCCACAGCGCGTACTTGGCCAGCATGTCCAGCCCGGCGCGTTCCACTTCGGCATCGGTCAGCTGGAACTGCACGCCCTGGAACTTCGCCAGCGGCTGGCCGAACTGTTCACGCAGCCGCACATGGTCTTTCGTGAGGTCCAGCGCCCGGTCCAGCATCCCCAGCAACGTCCAGCATCCCAGCGCCAGCGCCAGTGCCACGTCATCGGCGCCCTCGGTGTCGATCTCGGTCAGCGTCAGCTCGGCGACCAACCCCGGTCCGGCGGCCGGGTGCGCCACCGCCGTGCTGCGCACCCCGGCCGCCGTGACCGCGGCCCACCGCTTCGACAGCCCGGCCACCGCCCCGGCCGGCGCGTGGTCGGCGACCACGATCAGGCCGTGGACATCGAGGTCGTCGAGATCGGCGGGCACCGAAAGACATTCGGCCACCGGGTAGGGCAGCGCCCAGTAACCGGCGCTGCGGCACAACGCCGCGGCGGCTTCGAGCTCGTCGGCGTCGGCACGGGGCTTGAGGTCGAAGGCGCCGAGTCCACGCAGCACCGGGGAGACCAGCTCGTCGCGCACTGCCGGGTCGGCGTCGGCGCGCACCACCAGCTCGTCGCCGCCGGCCGCGTCGAACGCCCGCAGTGCCGCCCGCCCGTATTCTTCGGCGTCCGCGCCGAGTTCCAGGATCATCGCGGCCCCGCCAACAGCGCGCGGGAGAGCAGAATGCGCTGCATCTCGATGCTGCCCGACGAGACGGTGGCGGCCTGCGAATAGCGCCAGTGGTCGTCGACCTCGGCGCGGAACCACTGCCCCCGCGGTCCCGCCGGGGCTTCGGCGGCGATCTCCATCAGCACCTCCGCGCTCTCCTGGTCCAGCCGGGTGACCGCGATCCGGTAGGCGGCCGCGTCCCCCGGCGTGATCCGCCCGCTGGCCTGCAGCGCAACCACCCGGTAGGCCATCAGCCGGGCGCGCCGGCAGTGCGTGAGCATCCGCATCCACCGCGCCGTCAATTCGGCGGGCAACCTCTCCCAGCGGTCGCCGAGTGCGTCGGGCGCTGCGGCCAGCAGTCGTTCGCAGCGCGCGTAGCGGGCGATGCCCACGCGTTCGTAGGACATCACGTCGGCCACGATCGACCAGCCCGCGTCGACGTCGCCCAGCACGTCGGCGTCGGTCACCCGCAGGTCGTCGAAGAACACCTCGTTGAGATGGTGCGGGCCCATCATGGTGCGGATCGGCCGGACCTGGATCGCCGGGTTGTCCATCGGCACCAGGAACACCGTCAGGCCCTGCTGTTTCTTGGTGACCGATCCTTCACCGATGCGGGTGGTGCGGGCCAGCAGGAAACACCATTGCGCCATGGTCGCGTAGGAGGTCCAGATCTTCTGGCCGTTGATCACCCAGCCAGCAGAGCCATCCCGGCGGGCGTGGGTACGCAGCGACGCCAGGTCCGAGCCGGCTTCGGGCTCGGAGAACCCCTGGCACCAGATCACCTCGCCGGCGGCGATCGGCGGCAGATGCCGGCGCTGCTGTTCGGGGGTGCCGTGCCGCATGATTATCGGCCCGACCCAGTTGACCCCCATGTACTGCGCCCCGCGGGGTTCGTGGTGGGCCCACATCTCCTCGCGGACCACGGTCTGCTCCCACACCGAGGCGTCCGCTCCGCCGAACTGCTGCGGCCAGGACAGGCACAGCAGGTCGCGCTCGGCGAGCACCCGGCAGAACCGTTGCGCCGCAGCCAGATCGGCTGGATCATCGGTGAACGCGCCCGGGAAGTGCTCCGGCAGCTCTTGTTCGATCAGCTCGCGCAGCTGCCCTCGCAGCGCGCCGGCGCGTGCCCCCATGTCGAAGTCGAGACTCATGCGCCACACCTCAGCATCGCTCCGCAAGCTCCGCGCTGCATCGTCGCCGGCGGGCTCACGCCGGCCCCCCGCCGAGGCCGAGTTCGGCGAGCACCGCCGCGGTGTGGGCACCCAGTTCCGGCGCCGGACCGGCGACCCGGCCGGGGGTACGCGACAGCCAGGTGGGCACGCCGGGAAAGCGCACCGGACCGGCCGGGGTGTCGACGGTCTCGAACAGGCCGACCGCGTTGAGATGCGGGTCGTCGAAGAGGTCGCCCGGGGTGTTCAGCGGGGCGGCCGGTATCTCCAACTCGTGCAACAGCTTCAGCCATTCGGCGGTGCTGCGTTCCGTCATGGTCTCGGCCAGCAGTCCGTAGACGGTGTCGATCTGCTGGGCGCGCTGCGCCAAGGTGGCGTACTGCTCGGACGCCCAGGCCGGCTGCACCGCATTGATGAAGGCGTTCCAGTGCTTGTCGTTGTAGATCAGCGCGGCGATCTGTCCGTCGCTGGTCTGATACGGGCGCCGGTTGGGCGCCACCGTGCGCGGGTAGACCGCCGGCCCCAGCGGCGGGTCGAACATCGCGCCGTTGGCGTGTTCGACGAGCATGAACGAGGCCATGGTCTCGAACATCGCGACCTCGACCTCCTGGCCCTGCCCGGTGCGCTCCCGGTGGAACAGCGCCATCATCGTGGCGTACAGCGCGGTCAGCCCGGCGATCTTGTCGGCCATGATGGTGCCCACGTAGTCGGCCCGGCCGGTGAGTTGCTGTTGCACCGCGGGCAGTCCGCATTCGGCCTGGATGGTGTCGTCGTAGGCCGGGCGGTCGCCGTCAGGGCCGCGGCGCCCATAGCCGTAGCAGTTGGTGTAGACGATCGCGGGGTTGATCGCGGCCACCGCGCCGTAGTCCAGGCCCAGCTTGGTGATCGCCTTGGCGCGCATCGAATGGATGAACACGTCGGCGCCGGCGATCAGCGCGGTCATCGCCGCCTTGCCTTCGTCGGTGCGCAGGTCCAGCACGATGCCGCGTTTGCCGCGGTTGACGTTGACGAACACCCCGCTCATGTCCGGCGCGGGGCCCGCCGAGATGTAGCGGGTGGCATCACCCTCGGGCGGCTCGACCTTGATGACGTCGGCGCCCATGTCGGCCATGATCTGCGTGCAGTAGGGGCCCATCACCATCGTCGTCAGGTCGACCACGCGGACACCGTGCAGCGGTCCGCTCGCCGGCGCGCCCCCAGCAACGTCCACCGTGATTTGTTCGGACAAAATACTCCGTTCTGCGTATTGCAGAACACTATTCCGCAGTGCTTATTCGCGCGTCAAGGCCCGGAGGCGCATCATAGACGGCTATTGTCTGGACTAACTGCGCTTGGTAGCGTCCGGAGGTATGACGGCACCCTCCCCGCTTCTTCCGCGCGATGGGCAGACCGACCCGACGGTCGCACCCGGCTGGCGGTTGGAGCGGGTCACCGCACCGAGCCGGCTGTTCGGCGCCAACGGCCTGCGGACCGGCCCCGACGGCCGGGTCTACGTCGCCCAGGTCACCGGAAGCCAGATCAGCGCGCTGGACGTGTCCACCGGCGAACTGGCCGTCATCAGCGCGCGCGGCGGCGACGTCGTGGCCCCCGACGACGTGGCCTTCGACTCCGCCGGCACGCTGTATGCCACCGAGGTGATGGACGCCCGGGTCAGCGCGCTCGACAACGGACGCGCCCGGGTACTGCGCGACGACCTGCCGTGCGCCAACGGGATCACGGTGCATCAAGACCGGTTGTTCGTCGGGGAGTGCCGCGACGGCGGCCGCCTGATGGAGCTGGACCGTGCCACCGGAGCACAGCGCATCCTGGCCGAGAACCTGCCGTCGCCCAACGCCATGGAGGTGGGTCCCGACGGGCTGCTGTACTTCCCGGTGATGACCGCCAACGAGATCTGGCGCATCGACCCGTTGGCGACCGAAGCCCTGCCGCAGCGGGTTGCCGGCGATCTCGGTGTTCCCGACTCGGTGAAGTTCGACGCGGACGGATTCATCGTCTCAACCCAGGCGGCCAGCGGCCAGGTGTTGCGCATCGACCCGCGCACCGGTGATCACACCGTGCTGGCACAGCTGAGTCCCGGACTGGACAACTGCACATTCGTCGGCGAGCGGCTGTTGGTCTCCAACTTCAGCGGCGAGATCGCCGAGATCACCGGCGGTGCGGTGACCACGGTGCTGCCCGGCGGACTGAACTGGCCGCTGGATCTGACCATCGACGCCACCGGCACGCTCCACGTCGCCGACGGCACCTACTTCTATGCGGTCGGCGACGATCGCCGGCTGCAGACGCTGGGCATGCTGTTCAGTCCCGGCTATCCCGGCTTCATCCGCGGGGTCACCGCGGTCGGCGCCGGCGAGTTCGTCGTCACCACCTCCGGCGGACAGGTCAGCCGCTACCTGCCGGCACAATCGGCCGGCGAGGTGCTCGCCGACGGTTTCGACCAGCTCTACGGGGTCACCGCCGGACCCGCCGGGGTGGTGGTCACCGAGTTCGGCACCGGCCGGGTGCTGCGCGTCGGCGCCGGTGAGACCGAGGTGCTCGCCGCGGGACTGGCCGGCCCGGTGGGCATCGCCGCCGTGGGCGACGGTTCCCACCTGGTCGCCGAATCCGGCGCCGGGCGGGTGGTGCGGGTCGGCGCGTCCGGGACCGAGACGGTGGTCGACGGCCTGGCCCGGCCGCAGGGCATTCTGCCGGCCGACGGCCGGCTCTACATCGTGGACGCGGGCAACCGCGAGGTGCTCGCCGTCGACCTGGCCACCGGATCGCGGCACACCATCGCCGCCGGACTGCCGATCGGACCGCCGCCGGGCGTGGTGCCCAAACCGCTGCGGGGCATGCCGCCGTTCTCCGGCCCGCAGGGCCCGTTCGCCGGCATCGCACGCGGCCCGGACGGCACGCTGTTCGTCGCGGCCGACGGGGAGGGCAGCGTGCTGGCACTACACCCGGTCGGCCCGTGACCGACCACCGCTACCTCAAGGTTGCGCGGGCACTGCGCAAGGAGATCGCCGACGGGGTCTACCCGGTGGGTTCGCAGCTGCCCACCGAACACGAACTGTGCGAACGGTTCTCGGTCAGCCGTTACACCGTCCGCGAAGCGCTGCGGCGGCTGCGGGAGGACAACCTGGTGGTGTCCCGGCCACGCGCGGGCACCGTGGTGATTCCCCGCGCGGCGACGAACTGCTACGCCCAGGACGTGGTGTCGATCGACGATCTGGTCGCCTTCGCGGCCGGCGCCTCCTTCGAGATCGACTCCAATGCCATGGTCACCGTCGACGGCGAAATCGCCGCGCGCACCGGGCTGCCGGCCGGCACCGACTGGCTGGCGGTGCGCGGCTACCGGCGAGCCGACGGCCGGCGCGCGCCGATCTGCCGGACCGAGTACTACATCAACCGCGCATTCGCGCGTGTCGGCCGATTGCTGCAGCGGCACACCGGTCCCATCTTCCCGCTGATCGAAGACGTGTTCGGCGTCAGCGTCGTCGAGGTGCGCCAGCACATCCGCGCGGTGATCATCACCGCCGAACTCGCCGGCGAACTGGCCGTCGAACCCGGAACCGCCGCACTGCAGATGCAGCGCAGCTACACCACCTCCGAGGGCGAGATCGCCCAGGTGACGGTGAACACCCACGCCGGCGACGACTACCGGTACTCGATGACGCTGCACCGGGTGATGGGACAACCCGGCCCATGAGGCTGCACACGCTGGCCGACGCCTTGGCACAGGAAACCGATCGGGCTCCCGACCGAGTTCTGCTCATCGACGGCGACACCCGACTGACCTGCCGGGAGTTGCATTCGGCGGCCCACGCGCTGGCCGGCGCGATGTCGGAGAAGATGCCGGCGGGCAGCGTGGTGTCGTTCATGTTGCCGAACTGGCACGAGGCCGCCGTGGTCTACCTGGCCGCGGCACTGGCTCAGATGGTGGTCAACCCCATCCTGCCGTCGCTGCGGGATGCCGAGCTGACGTTCATCCTGTCGGATTCGGGCAGCCGAATGTTGTTCGCCCCGCAGGGCTTCCGCGGTCACGACTACGCCGCCATGCTGGCCCGGGTGACCGCTACACTCGCCGAGCCGCCGGAGGTGGTGTTGGTGCGTGCATCCGGCCCGTCCGCCGGCACCGACTACCGCGCGCTGACCGACCACCCGCGCGCGGTGTCGCCGACGCCGGTGGACCCGGACGCGGTGCTGTTGCTGCTGTACACCTCCGGAACCACCGGCCGAGCGAAAGGCGTGCTGCACAGCCATAACTCGATCAACGCGCTGATCGCTCAGCTCGGCCGGCACTGGCTGATTCAGACCGGTACCACGTTCCTGGTGCCGTCGCCGATCGCCCATATCGGCGGGTCGATCTATGCGTTCGAGGCCCCGCTGCTGCTGGGCACGACCGCCGTGCTGATGGACACCTGGGATGCCGACGCGGCGGTGGCGCTGATGCTGGCCGAACACTGCACCCACGTGGCCGGGGCGACGCCGTTTCTGGCCCAATTGCTGGCCGCCGCCCGCCGCGCCGGCACCCGGCTGCCCGACCTGAAGCTCTTCGTCTGCGGCGGGGCAGCCGTGCCGGCGTCGTTGATCCGCGAGGCGGCCGACTACTTCGGCACCGCCGCCGTCACCCGGGTGTATGGGTCCAGCGAGGTTCCGGTGACCACGGTCGGCGCGGTCGGCGCCCACGAGCGCGCCTACGCCGCGGACACCGACGGCCGGGCCGGGATCGCCGACATCAAGTTGGTCGCCCACCGCGGCGCCCCGGACGGCGAGGGCGAGATCTACGTCCGGGGGCCGCAGATGCTGGTGGGTTACCGGCGCAGCGAGGACGCGCAGGGCTGCTTCGACGCCGAAGGCTACTTCGCGACCGGCGACCTGGGCCGCTGGGTCGACGACGAGTACCTGCTGGTCACCGGCCGACTCAAGGACGTCATCATCCGCAACGGGGAGAACATCTCCGCGCGAGAGGTGGAGGACATCCTGATCAGCCATCCCGGTATCGCCGAGATCGCCGTCGTGGGTGTACCCGACGAGCGCACCGGGGAACGCGCCTGCGCCGTGATCGTCCCGGCCGGCGGCACCGGCCCCGACGTGGCCGAGTTGCGCGAGCTGCTGACCGCGCAGGGTGTGGCGGTGTTCAAGGCGCCCGAACAGGTGGAGATCTGGGACGAACTGCCGAAGAACGATGCCGGCAAGGTGGTCAAACAGCGCATCCGGGCGGTGCTGGCCCGGCCTGAGGTAGGTGACTGAGCATGCAGGTGGCGATCGTGACGGGCGCCAGCAGCGGAATCGGATTCGGCTGCGCCACAAAGCTTGCCGCGGACGGGCTGGCCGTGCTGGGGACCGGCCGCGACACCGATCGGCTGGCCGGGCTCACCGCCGAGATCGACGATCCGGACCGGGTCGCCACGCTGGCCGTCGACCTCACCGCGGCCGACGCGCCGCAGCAGATCGTCGATGCCGCGCTGGCCCGGTGGGGCCGGGTGGACTATCTGATCAACAATGCCGGCGTCGGCAGCCCGAAGCCGCTGCACGACACCGACGACGACACCCTCGACCACTTCCTGAACCTGATGCTGCGGGCGCCGTTCCGGCTGACGCGTGAGGTGCTGGGCCACCTGCGGCCCGGGTCGGCGATCATCAACGTCACCTCGACCTTCGCCGTGGTCGGCGGGTTGCGCGGCGGGGCGTACTCAGCAGCCAAGGGCGGGCTAACCGCGCTGACCACCCACATCGCCTGCCAGTACGGGGCACAGGGCATCCGGTGCAACGCGGTGGCCCCCGGCGTCACGGTGACGCCGATGGTCGAACAACGCCTCGACGACCCGCGCTTCCGCAAGATCAACACCGAGATGACGCCGTATCCGCGGCTGGGCCGGGTGGACGACATCGCCAACACCGTCGCCTTCCTGTGTTCGGAGGCGGGCGCGTTCATCAACGGCCAGACCATCGTGGTGGACGGCGGTTGGAGTTCGACCAAGTACCTCTCGGACTTCGGGCTCGACTCGCACTGGGTGCAGCCGTGAACCTCTTCACGCTGCTGGATCAGGCCGCGGCCCGATTCGGCGAGCGGGGGGCGGTGTATCACGGTGAGCGCCTGCTGCACACCTGGCGTGAATTGGCCGACCGCGCAGGGCGATTGGCGACTTCGCTGCGGGCGCATGGGCCGGGCGCACGGATCGTGATCGCCAGCGAGAACCGGCCCGAGATCATCGAGCTGATGTTCGCCACCTGGGCGGCCGACTGCGTCGTCGTCCCGCTCAACTACAAACTGCACCCGCGCGAGATGGCCCAGATCATCTCCGACGCGGGCGCCGACCTGGCCTTCGCGTCCCCGACGCTCGCCGCCGGACTGACCGGCGCGGTACCCATTCGGATCGAGATCATCGGCAGCGCAGCATATCTGGAGCGGTTCCAGACCGAACCGGCCGCGCCGCCGGATCCGGATCCGAGCCGGCTGGCGTGGCTGTTCTACACCAGCGGCACCACCGGGCGCTCGAAGGGGGCGATGCTCACCCACCGCAACCTGGTGGCGATGACCGTGGCGCACCTGGCCGATCTCGACGACCCCGACGCCGACTGCAGCCTGATCCACGGCGCCCCGATGTCGCACGGCTCCGGGCTGTACATCGCGCCCTACCTGCTGCGCGGCGCCCGCCAGGTGGTACCGGCATCGGGGTCGTTCGACGCGGACGAATTCCTCGACCTGTGCGGGCATCATCCCGGCGCCACCGCGTTTCTGGCGCCCACCATGGTGGCGCGGCTGCTGGCCACCGGCCGCGACCGGCCGCCCAACCTGCGCACCATCATCTACGGTGGCGGCCCGATGTACCTCGGGGACCTCAAGCGCGCACTGGCCGCGTTCGGGCCGGTATTCGCCCAGCTCTACGGCCAGGGCGAGGCCCCGATGACGATCACCGGCCTGAGCCGTGCCGACCACGACAGCGGCGACGACGCGATGCTGGCCTCGGTGGGCTATCCGCGCTCCGGAGTGGAAGTCTCGGTGCTGCGCGACGACGGCACCTCCGCGCCGGTCGGCGAGGTCGGTGAGATCGTCTGCCGCGGCGACGTGGTGATGGGCGGCTACTGGAACGACCCGGAAGCCACCGCCGCGACCATCAGGGACGGCTGGTTGTTCACCGGCGACAAGGGCTGCTTCGACGAACGCGGGTTTCTCACGTTGCGGGACCGTTCCAAGGACGTGGTGATCAGCGGCGGCAGCAACATCTATCCGCGCGAAGTCGAAGAGGCGCTGCTGGACCACCCGGGTGTCGTCGAGGCCGGCGTGGTGGGCGCACCGGATGCCGAATGGGGCGAGATCGTGGTCGCCTTCATCGTCGGCGAGGCCTCGGCGGCCGAACTGGACGCCCATCTGCTGGAACGCATCGCCCGGTTCAAGCGCCCCAAGCGCTACGAGTTCGTCGCCGCGTTGCCCAAGAACAGCTACGGCAAGGTGCTCAAACGCGAGCTGCGGTCGCTGGCCGGCGACATGGCAACCCTGCCGGGAAATTAGCGGCGGCGGCTTCGAGGATTCAGCATCGCCGCCGCGGCCGCGACATCGCCCTCGACTCGGGTGGTCAGCGCGTACCGGGCATAACCGATCGAAGCGGCGTGCCACAGCCGGCGGGTCTGGGCCGTCAGACCCGGGCGCACCTGGCCGCCAGCCTGCGCGTAGGCCGCCAGTGTCGCCTGCAGCATCTCTTCGCCGGCGGCACCGTACTGGGCGGCCAGGTCGCGGGCGGGGTCGTCGACGCGCGCGGTGGTCCAGTCCAGCAGCCCGACCAGGGTGCCGTCCTCGGCGAGGAGGACGTGTGCGGGGTAGATCTCGCCGTGGGTCATCACGGTCTGGTCGGGCCAACAGGTGTCATCGGCCAGCCAGCTCTGCCAGGCCTCGGCGAGCTCGGGCGCGACGGTGAACTCCGAGCGCACCTCCGCGATGTCGTCGCGCCACGACTGCCGGACCTGCTCGGGCGTGCGCACCTCGACCCCGGCGGCCGCGGCCTGCTCGCCGGTGATGGAGTGCAGCCGGGCCAGCAGTCGGCCGAGGCGGACCGCGTAGTCGGGACTGGCGGGATCCATATGCCAGTCCGGGCCGCCGTCGTCGTTCAGGGTCAGGCCCGGCGCACCGGTCAGGGCCGGGTAGGCGACCAGCTCCGGAGAACTAATCCGCCAGTCCGGGACGGCGATCCCGTCGGCGGCGAGTACCGGGCCCACCAGGCCGAGGACGCGGGCCTCGGCGGCCATCCCGGCCACGACGTCCGCACGCCGCGGCAGCCGCAGCACCCAGCGGCGCCCGCCCTCGTCGGAAGCCATCACGACCCGATAATCCAGGCCGGCGTCGTTCACCCGGGCGCCCCGGGAGACGAGGTTCAACCCGTGGGAGGCCGCCAGGGCGAGGGCATCGTCGATCGTGCTCATGGCCCCAGGTTTTCACCGGAAGTCGCACAGATCCAGCTGGGTTACCGTCTGCCGGCTGCTCGTCCCGACTACTTGACCTGCGACTTCATCTCGTCGAGGTTGACCAGCACCGGCCAGCCGCATACCGACAGCGCATTGCCGTGGCCGGTCTCGTGGATGTCAAAGGCGGACTGGACCGCCGAGTAGAAGCCCTGCACATCCAGGGTCTGGTTCACCGCCCGCTTGGCCTGCCGCAGCGCGAAGGACGGCATGGTGGCGATGTGCTCGGCGAGCCGGCGGGTCTCGGCGTCGAGCTCGTCGCGCGGCACCACCTTGTTGACCATCCCGGTCTGCTCGACTTCCTGTGCGGTCATCGCGCGACCGGTGAACAGGATCTCCTTGGCTTTGCGCGGGCCCAGTTCCCAGGTGTGCCCGTGGTACTCGACGCCGCCGATGCCCATCAGCACCACCGGGTCGGAGAACTGGGCGTCATCGGCGGCGATGATCAGGTCGCACGGCCAGCACAACATCAGCCCACCGGAGATGCACCGGCCCTGCACCGCGGCGATCGACGGCTTGGGCACGTTGCGCCACCGCAGCGTGTACTCCAGGTAGCGCTTGCACTCGTGTTTGTAGATGAACTCCAGGGTGATCTTGTCCGGCACCGGGCCGCCGCCTTTGAGGTCGTGGCCGGCCGAGAAGTGTTTGCCGTTGGCCCGCAGCACGATGACGGCGACATCGTCGTCGTCGGCGGCGCGCGTCCAGGCCGCGTCGAGCTCGTCGAGCAGCTCGGGGTTCTGGGCGTTGGCGGCCTCGGGCCGGTTCAGCGTGATCGTCGCGATCCGGTCGGCGACCTCGTAATCGATGTACATAAGTGTCCTTGGGGTTGCGGGATCGGCAATCGACGAGAAGCCGCTTCTCATTCTCGGAAAGTTACCATCTTCGCCGCCGGGACGGCACCGCCGCGATCGGCGCCCACGATATGGCGGCATTCTCCGGTAAGGTGCATTCGTGTTCTCCCAAAAAGGCAACGGTCGGAGCCGCTGGTGAGCAACCCCGAAGAGGAGCCCGTCTGGAAGCAGCGGGCGGTCGAGCGATCGATCAAGACCGCACGGCTGCGCGCCGCCCAGCGCGTCCAGCGATTTCTGGACGCCGCCCAGGCCATCATCATCGAGAAGGGCAGCACGGACTTCACCGTCCAGGAGGTCGTGGAGCGCTCACGGCAGTCGCTGCGCAGCTTCTACCTGCAATTCAACGGCAAGCATGAGTTGCTGCTGGCGCTGTTCGAGGACGCCCTGAGCCGGACCGCCGACCAGATCCGCGCCGCCACCGAGGACCAGACCAAGCCACTGCAGCGGTTGAAGGTCGCCGTCGAGTTGCTCTTCGAGCTGTCCCGGCCGGACCCGTCGGCCAAGCGCCCGCTGTTCACCGATTTCGCACCGCGGCTGCTGGTTTCGCATCCCACCGAGGTCCGGGTCGCCTTCAACCCGCTGCTGAGTCTGCTCACCGAGTTGATGGAGGCCGCCGAGCAGGCCGGCGAGTTGCGGAAGGGCGTCAACGCGCGACGCATGGCGGCGATGACCATGCAGACCGTGATGTTCGTGGCGCAGTCCAGCGGCGAATCCGACGACCCGGCCGTCCATCCCATCACCGCCGACGAGGTGTGGGACTTCTGCGCCCACGGCCTCGCCAACTGACTCGCCCCTATCGCCGCGGCCGTGCACGTCCGCTATCGCCGCGGCCGTGCGCGTCCGCTATCGCAGCGACAGTGCGCGTCCCCGGTCGACACGCCGCCGAAATTCCCGGGTTTGCGCACGCTCGCACCCGGCACGACCGCCAGCGCGACGCCCGAAGCCGGCATCGACTTCCCTCCCAGATGGTCATATGCTCTAATTGAGAATGTGATTTCCACATTGTGCCGTCACCGGGCGGGTGCCGCCCATGCGTAAAGTCCTGGCTCCCGAGGTCACCAACTGGCCCGACGAGAACCTCGCCCTGGTCGGCAGCCAATGCGACGACTGCGAGGCGACGGTGTGGCCGCGGCAGGATCACTGCCCGCGCTGCAGCGGCCCGCGCATGCAGGATCTGCTGCTGCCCCGGCAGGGCACGCTGGAAGCCTGGACCACCCAGGGCTTCGTGCCGAAGCTGCCCTACGCCGGCGGCGAGACCGCCGAGAGCTTCACGCCCTTCGGCGTCGGATTGATCCGGCTCGGCGACGTGATCCAGGTCGAGGCCCGCCTGACCGAATCCGATCCCGCCAAGCTGAAATTCGGGATGGACGTCGAACTGACCATGGTGCCGTTCTACGTCGACGACGACGGAACCGAGATTCTCACCTGGGCCTTCCAGCCCGTCTAAGGAGACCTGCGACATGACGGTAACCAACAACGATGTGGCGATCATCGGCGTCGGCCTGCACCCGTTCGGCCGGTTCGACAAATCGGCGATGCAGATGGGCGCCGAGGCGATCCACACCGCGCTGGCCGACGCCGGTGTCGAGTGGCGCGACATCCAGTTCGGGGTCGGCGGCAGCTACGAGATCTCCAACCCCGACGCGGTGACCCGACTGGTCGGGCTCACCGGCATCCCGTTCACCAACGTGTTCAACGCCTGCGCGACGGCGGCCACCGCCACCCAGGTCTGCGCCGACAACATCCGATCCGGCAAGTACGACATCGGCATCGCGATCGGCATGGACAAGCACCCCCGCGGGGCGTTCACCGATGACCCGGCCAAGCTGGCGCTGCCCGCCTGGTACGCCGAGAACGGTCAGTTCGTCACCACCAAGTTCTTCGGCATGAAGGCCAACCGCTACCTGCACAAGCACAACATCTCGCAGCAGACGCTGGCCAAGGTCGCCGCCAAGAACTTCCGCAACGGCGCGCTGAACCCGAATGCCTTCCGGCGCAAACCGATACCTGAGGACACCATCCTCAACTCGACGGTACTGAACTACCCGCTGACGCAGTACATGTTCTGTGCGCCGGACGAGGGCGCCGCCGCCATCGTGATGTGCCGTGCCGACATCGCCCACCGCTACACCGACAAGCCGGTGTATCTGAAGGCCACCGAGATCCGCACCCGCACCTTCGGCGCCTACGAGGTACACGGGACGTCGGCTCCGATCGAAGAAGACGTCGCACCGACGGTGTATGCGGCCCGCGCCGCGTTCGAAAAGGCCGGTGTGGCACCCGAAGACGTCGACGTGATCCAGCTGCAGGACACCGACGCCGGCGCCGAGGTCATCCACATGGCCGAGTGCGGTTTCTGCGCCGACGGCGACCAGGAGAAGCTGCTCGCCGACGGCGCCACCGAGATCTCCGGATCGCTTCCGGTCAACACCGACGGCGGCCTGATCGCCAACGGCGAGCCGATCGGCGCGTCCGGACTTCGCCAGCTGCACGAGCTGGTGGTGCAGCTGCGCGGCCGGGCCGGTGACCGCCAAGTGCCCGGCGAACCGAAGGTCGGGTTCGCGCAGGTCTACGGGGCGCCGGGCACCGCGTCGGCGACGATCGTCTCGGTCTGAGCACCCACAGCTGGACCTCCCGGGCGGCATGCGCATGCCATGCGCATGTGATAGGTTGGGCTATGGCCGTGGCAATACAGATCAAAGACGTCCCTGAAGAAGTCCGCGACGCACTAGTGGCCCGCGCCGAAGCGCGCGGCCAGTCCACCCAGGCTTATCTGCGATCGTTGTTGGAGCGGGAATACCAGGCGCAACGCAACCGCCAGCTCTTGGAGGCGTTGGCTCGCCATCGCAGCCTCACCATGACGGCCGAGGAAGTGGCAACGGTCATCCACGCCGATCGCGACGGATGAGGTCCCGCCAGTGATCGTGGTGGACGCAGGCGTGCTGGTGTTGGCACTCACAAGCGCCACTCCCCAAGGCGACGCGGCACGCACAGCTCTGAGCGGCGACGACGGGTTGCTCGCACCGGCTCATATGCCCGGCGAGGTACTGCGAACCCTGCACAAAGCCGTACTGCGCAACCAATTGGAGCTTGCGGACGCCGAAGCCGCTGCCGAGGCCGCAACCGCACTCGCCGTCGAATACGTGCCTCCCGACGCGCTGCTGCTGCGCACCGCCTGGGCGTGGCGGCACAACATCTCGATTTACGACGGCCTGTATGTCGCTGTCGCGGTGGAACGTTCCGCGGCCGTGATCACCATCGACAGCCGCTTGGTCGATGCTGCCGACCAGCTCGGCATCCCGGTGGAGATCGATCTGCTCCGATAGCGCAGCAGTGCCCCCGTCGAGCTTCGTCCCGGGGTCTGACCACCATCCGGCTAATCCAGCGCCGGCGGCGGCCGGTATGCCGGTTCGTAGCCGGCGACGCGAATCGGGCTGCCCACCAACCGGAAGTCCCCAGCCGTGACGATCGCGTGGTGGTATTCCTTGAGCGCTTCGGGCATCGTGCGAACGGCGGCCGCCGGGATCCCCAGCGGTCGCAGTCGCCGCTCCCAGCCCGCCGCGGTGTCGCCGGCCAGCGCGGCGGTGACCACGGCCAGCACTTCGGAGCGGCGGGACGCCCGCTCCTCCATGGTCGCGAAGCCGTCGATACCCGCTTCGGTGGCAAAGCTCTTCCAGAATCCGTCATGGGTGACGAACAGCGCCAGATAGCCCGCTGCCGTCGGAAATAGCTGGGCTGGAACGTAATAGGAGTGTGCGCCGTGCGGATGCCGCTGCGGCTCGACGCCGTCGTTGAGGCAGGCCGACGCCCGGTAGTTCAGCTGGGACAACATCACGTCCAGCAGCGACACTTCGACCTGGCCGCCGCGGCCACTGACGATCTGGGCCAGCAGACCCAGGGCGGCCGCCAGGCCGGTGGAGTTGTCCGCCGATGAATAGCCCGGCAGCGTCGGCGGGCCGTTCGGGTCGCCGGTCATCGCGGCGATCCCGGTGGCCGCCTGGATCACGTAGTCGAACGCCGGCTCGTCGCCGCCGTCCAGCCCGAATCCGGTCAGCGCCACGCAGACGATCTTCGGATTGAAGCGCGACAGTGCCGAATAAGTGAGCCCCAACCGCTTGATCACCGACGGTTTCATATTCACCAGCAGCGCATGGGATTCCGCGGCCAGCTCACCCAGCCGCGCCTGCCCGGCGTCGGTGGTCAGGTCCAGCCGGACGCTGCGCTTGTTGCGGTTGAGGCTGGCGAAGTAGCTCGGGCCGACCTGGCGGGAGATCTCCCCGCTCGGCGGTTCGATCTTGATGACCTCGGCCCCGAGATCGGCCAGCAGCATCGTCGCGTACGGACCGGCCAGCATCACTCCCACTTCGAGGATGCGGATCCCCGACAGCGGTCCGCTCACGAAATCTCCTTGGCCAGCTCGGCGATCACCTCGCGGGTGCGGTACTTCGAGGCGATCAGCTCGTCGCGGTTGTCGCCGATCGGCAGCAGCCGCACCGACAGGTCGGTCACCCCGGCGTCAGCGAACTGGCGGAACCGCTTCAGGATCGACTCCTCGTCGCCGGCCGCGCACAGGTCGCCGACATCGCGGGCCGAGCCGCGGTCGAGCAGTCGCTGGTAGTTCGGCGACGTCTCGGCCTCGGCCAGGATCCGGTTGGCGCGCTCTTTGGCGGTCTCGATCTCGGAATTGGCGCACAGCGTGACCGGGATACCGGCGACGATGCGCGGTGCGGGCTTGCCCGCATCGGCCGCGGCCTTGTTGATCTTCGGCGCGATGTGCTCGGCGATCGCCTTCTCATCGGCCATCCACAGCGACGTGCCGTCCGCGTGCTCGCCGGCGATCTGCAACATCACCGGACCGAGCGCGGCCACCAGCACCGGCATCTTGGTCTCGGCACCCAGTGCGGTCGGGTTGTGCACGGTGAAGTGGTCGTTCTCGACGTCCACCGGTCCCGGGCCGGCGAGGGCGGCGTTGAGCACCTGCAGGTAGTCGCGGGTGTAGGCGGCCGGCTTGTCATACGGCAGGCCGAGCATGTCCCGGATGATCCAGTGGTGCGACGGCCCGACGCCCAGGGCCAGCCGGCCGCCGGAGACGGCGTGCACCGAAAGCGCTTGGCGCGCCAACGCAATCGGGTGCTGAGCCTGCAACGGCACCACGGCGGTGCCGAGTTCGATCCGGCTGCTGTGGCAGGCCATCAGCGTCACCATGGTCAGCAGATCGAAATCGTCGGGCACCTGCGGCATCCACGCGGTGGACAGCCCCGCCTCATCGGCCCACTCGATATCGGAGATCAGTTTTTTGACCTTGCGCGCCATGTCGCCGCGCTCGGCGCCGATCATCACCCCAAGTCGCATGTCAGGAGGCCTCCATATGGCCGATGACCTGGCGAACCCCGGTCACCAGCTCGTCCAATGACGTTCCGGTGGGAAAGACCGCCGCCGCCCCCAGCGACAACAGCTTGTCCACGTCGGACTGCGGGATGGTTCCGCCCACCACCACCGCGATATCACCGCCGTCGGCGGCCCGCAGGGCCTCCACGATGCGGGCGGTCAGCGCAACGTGCGCGCCGGACAGAATGCTCAAGCCCACCACCGCGACGTCCTCCTGCAGCGCGGTCGCGACGATGTCCTCGACACGCTGCCGGATGCCGGTGTAGATGACCTCGAAGCCGGCGTCGCGCAGCGTCCGCGCGACGATCTTGGCACCGCGGTCGTGGCCGTCGAGGCCGGGCTTGGCGACCAGAACCCGCTGGGGCACAGCCGAAGGGAGCGGAGCAGTCATCAGTACACCACCGGTTGCTGGAACTCGCCCCAGACCGCCTTGAGCGCCGAGACCATCTCACCCACCGTGCAGTAGGCGTTGGCGCAATCGATCAGGGAATGCATCAGGTTGTCGTCGCCTTCCGCGGCGCGCGACAGCGCTGCCAGCTTGGCGGCGACGTCGCCGGCGTCCCGCTCGGCTTTGATCCGGGCCAGTCGCTTGAGTTGGACGTCGCGGCCCTCGGCGTCGAGCTCGTAGGTGGCGATCTCCGGTGGCGGCTCGTCGGAGGTGAACTTGTTGACGCCGACGACCGGCCGCTCCCCCGACTCGATCTCGTGATGGATCTTGAACGCCTCGTCGGCGATCAGGCCCTGCAGATAGCCGTCCTCGATGGCGCGCACCATGCCGCCGTGGCGCTCCAGGTCGTCCATGATCTCGATGATGCGCTCCTCGGTGGCGTCGGTGAGCGCTTCGACGAAGTAGGAGCCGCCGAGCGGGTCGGCCACCCGGGTCACGCCCGTCTCGTAGGCCAGGATCTGCTGGGTGCGCAGGGCCAGGGTGGCGGACTCCTCGCTGGGCAGCGCGAACGGCTCGTCCCAGGCCGCGGTGAACATCGACTGCACCCCGCCCAGTACCGCGGCCATCGATTCGTAGGCCACCCGCACCAGGTTGTTCTGGGCCTGCGGGGCGAACAGCGAGGCACCGCCGGCGACGCAGCCGAACCGGAACATCGACGCCTTGTCGCTGCTCGCGCCGTAGCGCTCGCGGACGATGGTGGCCCAGCGGCGCCGTCCCGCCCGGTATTTGGCGACCTCCTCGAAGAAGTCGCCGTGGGTGTAGAAGAAGAATGACACCTGCGGGGCGAACTGGTCGATGGTCATCCGCCCGCGCTCCACCACGGTGTCGCAGTAGGTGACGCCGTCGGCCAGTGTGAACGCCATCTCCTGGACGGCGTTGGCGCCGGCGTCGCGGAAGTGCGCACCGGCCACCGAGATCGCGTTGAAGCGCGGCACCTCGGCGGCGCAGAACTCGATGGTGTCGGCGATCAGTCGCAGCGACGGCTCCGGTGGCCAGATCCAGGTGCCGCGGGAGGCGTACTCCTTGAGGATGTCGTTCTGGATGGTGCCGGTGAGCTTGGCCCGCGGGACGCCCTTGCGTTCGGCGGCGGCCACGTAGAACGCGAGCAGGATCGCGGCGGTCCCGTTGATGGTGAAGCTGGTACTGATCTTGTCCAGCGGGATCGAGTCGAACAGGATCTCGGCGTCGGCGAGGGTGTCGACGGCCACGCCGACGCGGCCGACCTCCTCGCCGACCTCGGGGTCATCGGAGTCATACCCGCATTGGGTGGGTAGGTCCAACGCGACCGACAGGCCGGTGCCGCCCTGCTCCAGCAGGTAGCGGTAGCGCCGGTTGGACTCCTCGGCGGTACCGAAACCGGAGTACTGCCGAAACGTCCAGAGCCGGCCGCGGTAGCCGGACTCGAAGTTGCCCCGGGTGAACGGGTAGGTCCCCGGTGCTGCCGGTTCGACGCGACGGTCGTCCGGCCCGTACACCGGTTTCAACGGGATTCCCGAGGAGGTCTGCACTGGGTCGTTCATCGATGGATACGGTACTTGCAAAAAATGAGAATGCCAATACCATCACGGCCGCGTGACCGGCTGACGGCCGCCGCCACGGCTATCCGGCCAGGTTGAAGTTGCCGCTGGCGCCGTAGACCGACAGCGACACCAGCAGCGTCACCGAGACGACGACCACCAGCGACGTCCGCACCGCGTTGCCCACCGCGACGCCGACCCCGGCCGGGCCCCCCGCGGCGAAGTAGCCGAAATAGGTGTGGATCAACAAGATGGTGACCGCCATCAGGAAGGCCTGCAGGAACGACCACAGCAGGTCGATGGGGTTCAGGAAGGTCCGGAAGTAGTGGTCGTACAGGCCGGCCGACTGCCCGAACAGAAAGACCGTGGTGAAGCGGCTGGCGATAAACGACAGGATCACCGCGATGGAGTACAGCGGTGTGATGGCGACCAGTCCGGCGACGATGCGGGTGCTGACCAGGTAGGCGATCGGGCGGATCGCCATCGATTCCAGCGCGTCGATCTCCTCGTTGATGCGCATCGCGCCCAACTGCGCCGTCACCCCGGCGCCGAAGGTGGCCGCCAGCCCGATGCCGGCGACCACCGGGGCCGAGATCCGGACGTTGATGAACGCCGCCAGGAACCCGGTCAGCGCCTCGATGCCGATGTTGCCCAGCGAGCTGT
Source organism: Mycolicibacter algericus DSM 45454 (assembly GCF_002086455.1). GTDB lineage: Bacteria > Actinomycetota > Actinomycetes > Mycobacteriales > Mycobacteriaceae > Mycobacterium > Mycobacterium algericum. The sequence goes on along the minus strand of NZ_MVHC01000005.1, from coordinate 95,139 downwards.
AACCCTGCACCGCCAGGGTGCCGCCGGCCGCCAGGGTCAGGAAGCCGACGATCACCACGGTGCCGCCGATCATCGCCAGCGTCCCGGTGCCCATGCTGATCTCGGCGATCAGCCGGACGACCTCCCGGCGGTAATGGGTGAACGCGAACGGCGCCGTGGCGATCGCCCTGCCGTAGAACAGCGTGTGGTCACCGAGCCGGCCCAGCGCTGCGATGGGTCGCCGAACCTGCCGGGTTACCCCCGGATAGACCGCCTGCAGAGCCCGAAGCGCCACGGCTCAGCGCGCCGTCATCTTGATGCCGATCGCGGTGACCACCACGTTGACGACGAACAACGACATGAACGCGTACACCACCGTCTCGTTGACGGCGTTGCCGACGGCCTTGGCGCCGCCGCCGGAGATCGTCAGGCCGCGGTAGCAGGCGACCATGCCGGCGATCAGGCCGAACAGCGCCGCCTTGATGCAGGAGATGATCAGCTCGGGCACCCCGGTCAGCAAGGTGATGCCGGCCGCGAACGCGCCCGGGTTGACGTCTTGGACGAAGACCGAGAACACGTAGCCGCCGAGGATGCCGATGATGACCACCAGGCTGTTGAGCAACAGCGCCACCAGCCCGGCGGCCAGCATGCGCGGCGTCACCAGCCGCTGCACCGGGTTGATGCCCAGCACCTCCATGGCGTCGATCTCTTCGCGGATGGTGCGCGAGCCCAGGTCGGCGCACATGGCGGTGGCGCCGGCCCCGGCCACGATCAACACCGTCACCATCGGCCCGACCTGGGTGACCGCCCCGAACGCAGCGCCGGCACCGGAGAGGTCCGCCGCGCCGAGCTCACGCAGCAGGATGTTCAGGATGAAGCTGACCAGCACCGTGAAGGGAATCGCCACCAGCAAGGTGGGCGCCAGGGACACCCGGGCGACGAACCAGGACTGCTCGAGGAACTCCCGCCCCTGAAACGGGCGCTTGAACAAGAAGCGCACCGCATCCACGGTCATGGCGAAAAGCCCCCCGACCGCCTGCATCGGCTCCGACAGCCGCCCGATCGCCAGCTGCGGGGACCACGAGGTCAGGTCCTTGATCCCCATAACGGCAGGCTCCTTTAAGAACACTCGTGGGATGGCGCGAGTGGATACTATCCGATTCAAGGTTTGTGCGATAGCTGCTTCTAGTTTTTTTGCACACGCATTCTCATTTAGAGCAAACGGCTCATCTATAGTCGTCCGTCGACCCGCAAGTCGGGATGCACCCAGTCCGGAGACCGGCGCTCTTTGAACGATCGGAAGCCCTCGACGGCCTCCGGTGCGCGCAGGCTGGTGCTCATCCCGATCCGGTCGAACAACCCGATGTAGGAGTCCAGACTGGCCTTGACCACCGCGCGCGCGGCCGGCGCCGTCCGGCAGCACTGCGCCAGCACGTCACGCGCCGCGCCGAGCAGGTCGTCATGCGGGACCACCCGGGCCACCATGCCCCAGTCCAGTGCCTCCTGGGCGCCGAACGTGCGACCGGTGAACATCAGGTCGCGGGTCCGGACCGGCCCGATGACCCGCGCCAGCATCTGGCTGTAGTAGGTGTCGGCGATACCGCGGAACAGCTCGGGCACCCGGAACGTCGCCCGATCGCTGACCACCGCGACGTCGCTGCACAACGCGATCTGCAGCCCGCCGCCCTGACACAGGCCGTTGACCGCGGCGACGACCGGTTTGACCGAGGTGCGTACCGCATCGAACGGGGTGACGTCCATGCCGAGCGCAGAGCCGAAGGTGATCCAGTCATCCCCCCCGCCGCCGCCCATGTCACCACCCGGCGCGAACACGTCGCCGGTGCCGGTGATCAGCAACCCGGCCAGCTCGGGGTCCTCGTTGACCCGGCCGACCGCGTAACGAATCCCGAAGTACATCGCGGGCGTCATCGCGTTGCGGGCCTCGGGGCGGTCCAGCGTGCACACCGCGATCGGCCCCTCGCGCCGAAACGACAGGAACGGCGTTCCGAGCCAGTCACCCTCGGGGGGCCCTGACGGCCCCTGCCCTGCAGCGCCCATACCCGCCGACCTCTCCTTCTCTGCATGCACCGGGATGATCACCCGGTCAGTTCTCGCACCAACTCCAGGGAGCCCAGGTCGCGGATCGCCTGACAGGCCCGTCGCAGCATGGTGACGAACATGTCGTCGCCGCGGTCGGTGCCGGTCGCGAAGACCAGCCCGAACGCGCAGATCAGCGGGGCCTGCAACATTCCGAACCGATAGTCCTGCCAACAGGTTTCCCGGTCATAATCGGTCACCCCGTGGCCTAGCAGCGCGTCGTGGTAGGCCGCGACCAGATCAGCCTCGATCGCCGACCGCAGCTCGGGCCGCAGGCTCGTCGCGGTGAAGTACGCCAGATCCCGGGCCGCCAGCCCGACACCCAGCGTCTGCCAATCGACCACCCAGATCTGCTTTTCGTCCGGGCTGAACAGCATGTTGTCCAGCCGGTAATCCCCGTGGATCAGCGCGAACCGGCCGAGCGGTGCCGACACCCACGGCGTGATCAGACCCAGTGCGGCCGTCAACGTCTCACAGTCGGCGTCGCCGAGTTGGCCGCCGAGCCGGTCCACGGTGGTGTCGGCGCACATCCGGGCGATGTCGCCCATGCCCTTGGCGCCGGCCTCGTCCAACTGGGTCATCGCCAGACCGGGGAACGTCAGCCACTCCTCGCCGCACCAGGTGGGCGCGTGCAGTCCGGCCAGCGCGGTCACCGCCAGCCGCGCCTGTTGCTCATCGCATCCCGCGATCTGATCGCCCTGTGCCGCGGGTGCGCGATCGGCGAGCAGCAATGCGTATTCGGTTGCATCAGCATTGATTTCGCAGTGGAAGCACTCCGGAATCGGTATCCGGACGCGGTCGGCGACGTCTTGGTAGAAGGCGCACTCACTGCGGTAGCCCAGCACGACACGATCGCGGACGGCGTCGTCGCCGGCCGGGAGTTTGATCACGAAGGTGCCGGGTAGCTCGCCGGGGTTGTCGGGTTCATGCGGCGGTCCCGGCTTCCCCTCGCCTTCGCCGGCCCGGGGGCCGACTCCGGCCAGCATCGCCGAACCGCCGGCATAGCGGGCCGTCACCCGGTAGGTGGCCCCGGTCTGGCCGGTGCCGACCGGGACGACGTCGACCGAAGCCACCTCGACCGGCTCGCCCCGGGCACTCAACACCTCCGAAAGCCACTCGCTGGTCACGTCGTGCGGGTACCGCGGAACCGAAGTACCCGAAGTCACCGGCCGCACTCCGGCGCAACAGAACTCATACCCGAAGTCCGTCCCGGCAACCACTTCCAGCCATGCTGGGAGACGTTACAGTAAGAATTTCAGTATGGTCAACGAATGGAGACTTCGCAGATGACGAACGCCCAGGGCTGGCAGGAGACGCTGGAGGATCTGGACCGTCGACGTCAGCACACGCACGCCATGGGCGGCTCCGAACGGGTGGCCAAGCACCGCGGCAAGGGCAAGCTCGACGCGCGCGCCCGGATCGGGCGCCTGCTCGATCCGGGAACGTTCCGCGAACTGGGCACCATGGTGGGCGGCGAGATCGCCGCCGACGGCATCGTGGTCGGGTCCGGGGAGATCAACGGCTCCCCGGTGATGGTGGGCGCGGAGGATTTCACCACGCTGGCGGGCAGCATCGGACCCGGTGGCAACGCCAAGCGCTACCGCATCGCCGAGTTGGCGCTGCGCGACAAGATCCCATTGGTGATGCTGCTGGAGGGCGCCGGATTCCGCCCCACCGGCGAGCATTACGGGCGTACCCCGACCGACCTGCTGGCCCAGGCGCAGTGCTCGGGCAAGGTGCCGACCGTCGCCGCGGTGCTGGGCCCGTCGGCCGGGCACGGCGCCCTGGTCGGCCCGGTCTGTGACTTCCGGATCATGAGCCCACACGGCGCGATCTTCACCGCCGGCCCCCCGGTGGTCAAAGAGTCGACGGGCGAAGAAATCTCGAAGGAGGAACTGGGTGGCCCCGACGTCGCCCTGACCAGTGGTGTCATCCACAATTTCGCCGACGACGACGCGGCGGTGCTCGACGACATCCGCCGATACCTGTCCTACTTCCCGTCGAGCGCCTGGTCATACCCGGCACCGCTGCCCGACGAGGCGGCCGGGCATGCCCGGCCCACCCCGGAGCTGCTCGACATCGTCTCGCGCGACAACCGCCGCGTCTACGACATGCGCGCGGTGCTTGACGTCATCTTCGACACACCCGACTGGTTCGAGGTACAGCCGCGGTTCGGGCAGGCGATCATCTGCGCACTGGCCCACCTGGGTGGCCATCCGGTTGCGGTGGTCGCCAACCAGCCGAAGGTGCTGGCGGGGTCGATCGACGCCGACGCCGCGGACAAGGCCGCGCACTTCATCACCGTGGCCGATTCGTTCCACCTGCCGATCGTGTTCCTGGCGGACAACCCCGGCATGCTGCCCGGCAGCCGTTCAGAACGCAGCGGTGTGCTGCGCGCCGGCGCGCGGATGTTCGCCGCCCAGACCGCGGCCACCACGCTGAAGCTGCATCTGACGCTGCGCAAGGCCTACGGCTTCGGTTCCATGGTGATGTCGCTGCTCGGATTCGACTCGCAGGTCGCGACATTCGCCTATCCCGGGGCGACCATGGGGGCGATGAGTGCGGCCGCACTCAGCTCGGCCACGCACGCCGGCGAGGATCTGGCAGCCAAGCTACGCGACACCGAGCTGCAGGCGTCCTATCACTCCGCCAAACAACTCGGCTTCGACGAGCTCATCGATCCGCGGGAAACCCGCGATGCGCTGTTGAGTGCGCTGCGGCGCGGTCTTTGCAGCCGGCAGGCCGCCGCCGAGCCGGTGACCCGAACCGTCATCATGCCGTGATGGGCACCTTGCGCGATGCGATCCTGGGCGGCTGGGAGTTGTCGTCGATGGAATCCCGCGATGTGGACACCGGGGCGGTGTCGTACCCGATGGGCTCGGCGCCGCGTGGCCTGATCCTCTACACCGGCGACGGTTATATGTCCGCGCAGCTCGCTTCGGGCGCCGATGCGGCGCTGCACCAGTACATCGCCTACGGCGGCCGGTTCCGGGTCGACGAGGACACCGCGACCGTGCACCATCTGGTGAGCATGTCGACGCTGCCGGAGTTGCTCGCACAGCCGCAGTTGCGTCAGGCCGGCGTGGACGGCGACCGGCTGACCCTGTCGGCGACCACCACCAACGACGGTGTGGCCAGCCACAACACGCTGGTGTGGGTCAGACGTCGATGATGACCTTGCCGATCGCCTTGCGGTCGGCCACGTAGCGCAGCGCCGCCGCGGTCTCGGCCAACGGAAAACGGGCCCCGATGTAGGGGCTCACCCGGCCGCCGGCGAACAGCTCGGCGAGCTCGGCCAGGTCGCGCTCGTTGTCGTCCGGGTGGTCGTCGGCGAAGGTCCGGATCTCCATGCCCTGCACGGTGATGCCCTTGAGCATCACCAGGTTCAGCGGGATCGCCGGGATGGACCCGGCGGCGTAACCGAGCGTGACGAAGCGGCCGCCGCGGGCCAGGCTGCGCAACGCCGGTTCGGCATAGCGCCCGCCGACCGGGTCGAGCACCGCCTGCGCGCCGTCGCCGGTGATCTCACGGATGCGGGCCTTGAGGTCCTCCCGGTCGTAGTCGATCACGGCTTCGGCACCGCGTTCGGTGCACACCGCGAGCTTCTCCGGGCTGGACGCGGCGGCCAGCACCCGCGCGCCCAGCGCCACTCCCAGCTCGACCGCGGCCAGCCCGACACCGCCGGCCGCGCCGAGCACCACCACCCAATCCCCTTGCGACACTTGGGCGATCGAACGCAGCGCGTGATACGCGGTGCGGTACGTGACGCCGAATCCGGCCGCGGCGGCGTAGTCGATGCCGTCGGGGATCGCGGTCACCGACGCCGCCGGAAGCAACGCCTGCTCGGCGAAAGCACCCACGAACGAGGTGCCGACCACCCGGTCGCCGGGACCGAACGGCACGCCGTCGCCGGCCGCGATCACGTCGCCGGCCAGTTCGCTGCCGGGTGTGAACGGCGTCGGGATCTTCAGCTGATACTTGCCGTCGATCAGCAGCACGTCGGGGAAGTTGACCGCCGCGGCCCGCACCCGCACCACCATCGTGCCGGGTCCGGGTATGGGGTCCGGAAGCTCTTGGAGCACCAGGTCTTCCGGCGGGCCGTACTGCTGGCAAACGATCGCGCGCATCAAACTCCCAGTCCACGTAGACAGAACGCCACCAGATGGTCGACATCGGCCCGCTTGGCCTGGGCGGCGCCGCCCAGGTAGCGGCGCATGGCGGCCAGTGTGCAGGTGAAAACGATATCCGCGTCCCGGCTCGGATCGCGACCCCCAAGTGCCGCCACCGGTTCGGTGAGCAGATCGCGCAGCGGCGCCAGGATCTCATCATCGGAGACCCCGGTGGCCGACAATTGGGTGCTGGCGGCACGGCTCAGGCTCAGCAGATGCGGGTCCGACACCTGCGCCACCGTACCGCGGATCCAGGCGGCCACCTTGCCGGCCGGCGTGGCCTCCTTGGCCAATTGGTGCTCCAGATAGGAGACGACGATCGCGACGCCGCGCTCCATCACCGCCTGAAAGAGTTCGTCCTTGCCGGTGAAGTAGCGGTAGAACGCCTTGTTCGACGATCCGGCCTCGGCGACGATGTCCGACACCCGCGGCTCTTCGGGCGCCACCCGCGCCAGCACCGTCACCGCGGCCGCCAGGATGCGTTCCACCTCGGCGGTCGCCTGCTGCTCGCGCAGGTCGAGCGCGCGGTGCACCGCGGCATCGACACGTGTGGTCATGGCAGCGCGGGGACCCGGTCGACCAGGTGGCCGTACTTGGCGCGGGCGGCCTCGATGCGGTTGTCCAGGAATTCGCTGGGCCACTCCGGGTCCTCGGCCTCATAGCCTTTGAGCAGTAGCCGCGCCAGGTTGACCTTGTGCGCCTCGGTGGGCCCGTCGGCCAGCCCGAGTGCCACCCCGCCCAGCAGCACGTTCACCAGTGGGAGCTGCTCGGTCAGCCCCATCGCGCCGTGAACCTGGATGGCGCGCAACCCGATCGACTTCAGTACCTGCGACGCCAGGATCTTGCACACCCCGATCTCGGCGCGGGCGGCATGCTCGCCGGCGGTGTCGATCAGCCAGGCGGCGTGCAGCACCGTCAACCGGAAGGGCACCAGCTCGGCGTAGGAGTCGGCGATGAATTCCTGCACCAGCTGCTTGTCGGCCAGTGAACTGCCCTGGGTGAAGCGGCTCTTGGCGCGGCGGGCCATCATGTCGATGGCGCGTTGCGCCACCCCGATCGAGCGCATGGCGTGATGCAGCCGCCCGCCGGCCAGCCGGTTCTGCAGAATCAGGAACCCTTGGCCCGGCTCGCCGAGGATCGCCTCGGCCGGCACCCGCACGTCGTCGTAACGCACCAGCGAATGCCCGGCCTCATGCGGATGTGAACCCACCAGGTGGTGGGTGGCCTCGACGACCAGCCCCGGCGTGCCGGCCGGGATCAGGAACGTCGACGCGCCGCGGTGCACCGGCACGTCCGGGTCGGTGATGGCGACCACGATGAAGAACGATGCCACCGAGGCGTTGGAGGAGAAGTACTTTCGGCCGGTGATCACCCACTCGTCGCCGTCGCGCACCGCCTTGGTGGTGAACACCCGCGGGTCGGCGCCGCCCTGCGGTTCGGTCATCGAGAAGCAGGAGAAGATCTCGCCGGACAGCAACCCGGCCAGATACTCGTCCTTTTGGTCGGCGGTGCCGAACCGGGCCAGGATCTCGGCGTTGCCGGTGTCGGGGGCCTGGGTGCCGAACACGATCGGCGCCCAGCTCGACCGGCCCAGGATCTCGTTGATCAGGGTCAGTTTGACCGCGCCGAAGCCCTGCCCGCCGAGTTCGGGACCCAGGTGCGGGGCCCACAGTCCCTGCTCGCGCACCCGGTCTTTGAGTGGGTCGACGATGCGGCGCCGTTCGTCGTTCAGCGGCAGATATTCGCAGCCCGGGAACAGCACCTCAAGTGGTTCGACCTCGTCGCGCACGAACTCCCGGATCCAGTCGAGTTTCGCCTCGAACTCCGGTTCGGTGGAGAAATCCCACGCCATGTCCGCTCCTTTCGTCGCTCGATCAGGGCGGGCCGCCGTCGGCCCGCAGTATCGAGGCAGTGGTGTAGCTGGATGCATCCGACATCAAAAACAGTGCTGCGCCGACGATCTCGTTAGGCTGGCCGGCACGTTGCAGGGCGAAGTGACCGAACGGGTTAGCCTCGCCGAAGTTCCACGCCTTGGAGATGTCGGTCAGGAACGGCCCCGGCATCAAGGTGTTGACCCGCACGGCCGGCCCGTACGCCTGGGCCAGCGCTTCGGTCATGGCGTTGAGTCCGGCTTTGGATGCGGCGTAGGGGATGAACGACGGATGCGGGCGCAGCGAGCCGTGGGTGCTGACGTTGATGATCGAGCCCCGGCCGGCGGCCACCATGCGTTCACCGACCAGGGCCGAGAGCCGGAACGGCCCCTTGAGGTTGAGGTTGACCACCGCGTCGAACATCTTCTCGGTGACGTCGGTCTGCTTGTCGTACACCGGCGACATGCCGGCATTGTTGACCAGCACGTCGACCCGGCCGAACCGCTCATAGGCCGCGTCGACCAAGCCGTCGAGCTGATCCCAGCGCCCGACGTGCACCGCGTACGGCATGGCGGCGCGCCCCGTCGCAGCCTCGATCTCGGCGGCGGTGGCCTGGCACGCGTCGAGTTTGCGGCTGGCGATCACCACGTCCGCGCCGCAGTGGGCGGCGGCCAGCGCCATCTCGCGGCCCAGACCGCGGCTGCCACCGGTGACCAGCACCACCCGGTCGGTCAGGTCGAACACTCCGTCGGCATATCCCATGTCAGGCTCCCGTGGACGAGCGGGCCAGTTCGGCCGCGGTGGCGATCAACTGCGGGATCATCGGGCCCATCGCGGCGGCGACCTGCGGGTCGACCCGGTCGCCGGTGACCGAGGCGGCGTAGGTCTTCTCCAGCACGATCCCGAGTTTCCAGTTGGCCAGCACCAGGTAGTAGTCGATGTGCTCCGTGGACAGTCCGCTGATCTTCTCGTAATGCTCGAGCAGTTCACTGCGGGTCGGCATGCCGGCCAGGTCGGCGTAATAGCCTTGGGTGCGCGGATTCTCGCCGTCATAGCCGAGCAGCGCCCAGGCCAGGTCCAGCAGCGGGTCGCCGATGGTGGTCATCTCCCAGTCGATGATCGCGACCAGTTTCGCCGGGGCGCCGTGCGCGTACATCACGTTGGCGAACTGGTAGTCGCCGTGCATGATGCCCGGGGTGTAGTGGTCGGGGCGGTTGCGCCGCAACCAGTCCGAGGCGTCGTCCAAGCCCGGCAGCTCGCGCACCCGGTAGCTGTCCAGGAACGCCAGCCAGCGGTCGACCTGGCGTTCGTGGAATCCGTCGGGGCGTCCGAAGCCTTCCAGGCCGCGGGCCCGCCAGTCGACCCGGCCGAGCTTGGCGGCGCCCTCGACCAGCTCGAAGGCCAGGCCGCGGCGGGCGCTCAGGTCCTCATCGAACGGTGCCGGCCAGGCGTTGCCGGTCGAGTTCCAGCCGTCGACCTCTGCCATCACGTAGAACGGCAGGCCGAGCAACTCACCGACCTCGTCGGCGGCGATCAGCTGCGCGTGCGGCACATCGGTGCCCGCCAGCGCGCGCACCAGCCGGATCTCGCGCCGCAGACCGTCGATGCGGGCGGTGTCGGCCCGCGCCCCCGGCATCCGCAGCACCATCGTGGCATCGGCCCGTCGCAGCCGGTAGAGGGTGTTCTGCGAGCCGCCGGTCAGCGGTTCCAGCGTCGGGGTCTCGCCATCTCCGGGGGCACCGTTGGCGTCGAGCCAGCGGCCCAGCGCCACCGCGTCGAGCAGGGTTCCTTGTCCAGCATCCATCGGCCGCACCTTTCAATCTCCAAATGGAGAATACCGTTCTCCGCGGAAAACGGAAGGGCTGCCCGCGATTGCGCGGGGACTGCTGCTGCGGTCAGGAGTTGAGCAGCTCGGCGATCGGGGCACCGGCGGCGATCTTGGCCCGCGCTCCCATCACCTTGCCCGGTCGGCCGGCCCCGACGACACCCGAGACCGCGCCGTCGCGCTCGTAGTAGGCCAGGAACTTGTGGCCGTCGTCCTCGACCAGGTGCACGGTGTCGGTGGCCGCCGGTTCGCCCAGACACTGGATCTTGACGTCGTACTGGTCGCTCCAGAAGTACGGCGGCACCGTCACGTCGTGCAGCGACTCGCGGCCCAGCATCGTCGGCACCATCACCCGCACCTGGGTGACGACGTTGCTCCAGTGCTCCACCCGCACCTCATGCCCGTCGCGGCCCCGCCAGAACGCGACGTCGCCCACGGCCCACACGTTGGGCGCGCTGGTGCGCCCGGTCCGGTCGCACAGCACCCCGTTTTCGACGTCGACACCACAGCCGTCCAGCCACCCGGTCGCCGGAAGCGAGCCGACACCGAGCACCACCAGGTCGGCCGGCAGTTCGGTGCCGTCGGCGAGCACGACGGTCTCGACCCGCCCGTCGCCGCGAACCTCGGCAACGCCGATACCGCTGCGGACGTCGACGCCGTTGGCCCGGTGCAGCCGCGCCACCAGTTCGCCGATCTGCTCACCGAGCACCGTGGCCAGCGGGGAGGGTTGCGGCTCGACGAGCACCACGTCGACTCCCAGCTTGCGCAGGCTCGCCGCCGCCTCGCAGCCGATGAATCCCGCGCCGATCACCACCGCGCGCCGGGCAGCGGCCGCGTCGCCGCGCAGCGCCAGGCTGTCTTCGAAGGAGCGGACCACCCGGATGCCGTCCAGGTCGCGGAAGCTCGCGATGCGGCGCGGCACCAGTCCGGTGGCGATGACGAGCTGGTCGTAGCTCAGCACGGTGCCATCGGCCAGCGTCACCGTCTGGTTCGCGGTGTCGACGCTGCGTGCGCCGCAGCCCAGCCGCAGGTCGATGTCGTGGCCGGCGTAGAACTCCGCCGGCTCCAAGGTGGTGTCCTCGCGTTCGCCGCGCAGCACCTCCTTGGTCAGCGGCGGCCGGTCATACGGCAATCGGGTCTCATCGGAGACGATCGTGATCGGCCCGGTGTACTCCTCGCGTCGGAGCTCCTCGGCGGTACGCACGGCGGCCAGGCCGCCGCCGACGATGACGATCCCGTGTTCGGGCACGTCGATCCCCCTAGTTGTGGTCCCAGCAGAGCGCTCAGTATTTCAAAGCGCCCTTGTCGACCGGGATCTGCACACCCGTCAGGACTCCCGAACCCTCACCGGCCAGCCAGACGACCACCTCGGCGACCTCTTCGGAGCTCATGAAACCGTTGGGACGCAACGGCATCGGGGGGAAGGCGTGCAGGAAGTCGGGGTGCTCGCCGAAGATCTTGGCCATCACCTGCGGCTCGATCATCGGGGTGTCCACCGAGTAGGGGTGAATGGAGTTGACCCGGATCCCGTGCTCGCCGACCTCCAGCGCCAGGGTGTTGGTCAAAGCCACCAGGCCGTACTTGGACGCCGCGTAGTGGCCGTTGCCGGGCGTGGCCTTCAATCCGGCCGAGGAGCTGACGATCACGATCGACCCGCCGTTGCCGGCCTCGATCATCGCCGGCACCGCGGCGCGGATGGTGCGCCAGGTGCCGGTCAGGTTGACGTCGATGACGGTGTTCCACTGCTCGTCGGTGAGCTCCCAGAGCCGGCCCCAGCTCAACACCCCGGCGTTGGCCACCACGACGTCGAGCCGGCCGAACTGCTCCACCCCGTCGGCGACCAGGGCACGCAGCGCGCCGTCGTCGCGGACGTCGAGCGAGCGGGCCAGCACCTTGCGGCCCTGCGCTTCGACCCCGCGGACCATCTCGGCGAGGTCGTCGGGCGTGGCGGCCGGATAGGTGATGCACTCCGATGCCGGCGCGCAGATGTCCGCGGCGATGATGTCGGCACCCTCGGCCGCCAACCGGATCGCGTGCGCCCGGCCCTGACCGCGCGCCGCGCCGGTGACCAATGCCACCTTGCCCTGCAAAGTCCCGTTAGCGTTCACGGGCTTCAGGCTAGCAGCAATTAGAACGTGTTCTACCGTCTGCGGACCTCACAGTTCGGCGATGATCTGTCGGCGCTTCTGTGCGTATTCGTCGTCGGTCACCGCGCCCGTGCGCCGCAGCGCGTCCAGTTCCAGTAGCCGTTCGGACGCTGACCGCTGCTCCGGGGCGGCCGGCCCCGACCGCTGCGCAGCGGCCCGCCTGACCACGGCCGACACCTGTTGACGCAGCACCGGGTTCGACCGGATGTCGGTCATACCCCGGGCCTCGACGCCGTTGGCACGCAGGAGCTGCAGGATCTCCATCAGCGGCCCGGCCTGACCGGTGAGGTCGTAGGTCGTGTCGTCCTCGGCCACGGTGAATCGGGCCGGGACCGCACCGGAGAGCAACGCGCTGCGCTGCCAGTCGATTCGGTAGTCGCGGGTGGCCGGGTCGACAAGCACCGCCAGTGTGCGGCTGGAGATCATGGGCAGCCGCGTCACCGACGCCAGCACCCGGTCCTGGGCGTCGAACGGGCTCAGCCCGGGCCCCTCGATGTGCAGGTCGAGTTTGACCAGCGGTTGCTCGTTGATCCGCGTCCCGGTCTCGTGCACGCCGGTCACCTGCGCCAGGGCGAGCACACCGTGCTGCTCCAGGAAATGGCTCGTGGCGCCCGACTTCGCGCCGTAGGAGGTCAGCGCCAGTGCGACGAGCACGTCGGCGAAGCTGACCAGCAACCCGGTGTAGAACATCCACTTCAGATCGGCCTGTCGTCCGGTCGCGAAAAAGACCGCGAGGAAGATCGGGCCCACCAGTCCCCCGCACAACAGCACCGCGGCCTGCGCCTTCACATAGCGCCACAACATGAGCGTCACAGTAGCGCCGGCCGGCCACCACGGCGAGCAGTCCCCCGCAAGCGGGAGGTGCCCCCAGCAAAAACCCCCTTTCCACGCGGGAAAAGGGGGCCTTTACGTCTGCTCGCGCAGGATGAACTACTTGATGATCTTGGTGACCCGGCCGGCGCCGACGGTGCGGCCACCCTCACGGATGGCGAACCGCAGACCCTCGTCCATCGCGACGGGCTGGATCAGCTTCACGCTCATCTCGGTGTTGTCACCGGGCATCACCATCTCGGTGCCCTCCGGCAGGCTCACCACACCGGTCACGTCGGTGGTGCGGAAGTAGAACTGCGGACGGTAGTTGGTGAAGAACGGCGTGTGCCGACCGCCCTCGTCCTTGGACAGGATGTAGGCCTGGCCCTCGAACTCGGTGTGCGGGGTGGTGGTGCCGGGCTTGACCACAACCTGGCCACGCTCGACGTCCTCACGCTTGATACCCCGGATCAGCAGACCGACGTTGTCGCCGGCCTGACCCTGGTCCAGCAGCTTGCGGAACATCTCCACACCGGTGACGGTGGTCTTGGTGGTGTCCGGACGGATACCGACGATCTCGACTTCCTCGTTGACGTTGATCACGCCGCGCTCGACACGACCGGTGACCACCGTGCCACGACCGGTGATGGTGAAGACGTCCTCAACGGGCATCAGGAACGGCTTGTCGGTGTCGCGGACCGGGTCCGGGATGGACTCGTCGACGGCCTCCATCAGGTCCTGGACGGACTTGACCCACTTCTCGTCGCCCTCGAGCGCCTTGAGCGCCGAGACGCGGACCACCGGGGCCTCCTCGTCGAACTCCTGGGCGGCCAGCAGTTCGCGGACCTCCATCTCGACGAGCTCGAGCAGCTCCTCGTCGTCGACCATGTCGGACTTGTTCAGCGCCACCAGGATGTAGGGCACACCGACCTGACGGGCCAGCAGCACGTGCTCGCGGGTCTGCGGCATCGGGCCGTCGGTGGCCGCGACCACCAGGATCGCGCCGTCCATCTGGGCGGCACCGGTGATCATGTTCTTGATGTAGTCGGCGTGGCCCGGGGCGTCGACGTGGGCGTAGTGCCGCTTCTCGGTCTGGTACTCCACGTGGGAGATGTTGATCGTGATGCCGCGCTGCCGCTCCTCGGGAGCGTTGTCGATCTGGTCGAACGCACGCGACTCGTTCAGTTCCGGGTACTTGTCGTGCAGAACCTTGGTGATAGCCGCGGTCAGCGTGGTCTTGCCGTGGTCAACGTGACCGATGGTCCCGATGTTGACGTGCGGCTTCGTCCGCTCGAACTTCGCCTTCGCCACTTCATGTCCTCCTGGACTTGTTGGTGCTGGGTTACAGCAGGTTTGATCTTTTCTAGTTTGTGCCACCGTAGCGGCACGGGCGGATGGTGTTTATTCGCCCGTCGCCTTGGCGATAATCTCCTTCGCCACCTGCGCCGGCACTTCGGCGTAGGAGTCGAACACCATGGAGTAGTTCGCCCGGCCCTGGGTCTTCGACCGGAGGTCTCCGACGTAGCCGAACATCTCCGACAACGGCACCTGCGCCTTGACGACACGCGCACCGCTGCGCTCCTCCATGGCCTGGATCTGACCACGGCGGGAGTTCAGGTCGCCGATCACATCGCCCATGTAGTCCTCGGGCGTGGTGACCTCGACGGCCATGATCGGTTCCAGGATCACCGGCTGCGCCGCTGCGGCAGCCTTTTTCAGCGCCTGCGAGCCGGCCACCTTGAAGGCCATCTCGGATGAGTCGACGTCGTGGTACTGACCGTCGAGCAGCGTGACCTTCAGGTTGACCAGCGGGTAGCCGGCCAGCACGCCGTACTGCATGGCGTCCTGGGCGCCGGCGTCGACCGCGGGGATGTACTCGCGCGGGACGCGGCCACCGGTGACCTTGTTCTCGAACTCGTAGGTCGCACCGTCTTCGCCGGTGAACGGCTCGAGGTCGATGATGACCTTCGCGAACTGGCCCGACCCACCCGTCTGCTTCTTGTGGGTGTACTCGACCTTCTCCACCTTGCGGCGGATGGTCTCCTTGTAGGCCACCTGCGGCTTGCCGACGTTGGCCTCGACCTTGAACTCGCGGCGCATCCGGTCCACCAGGATGTCCAGGTGCAGCTCGCCCATGCCGCCGATCACGGTCTGACCGGTCTCCTGGTCGAGGTGCACCTTGAAGGTCGGGTCCTCTTCGGCCAGCTTCTGGATCGCCAGGCCCAACTTCTCCTGGTCGCTCTTGGTCTTGGGCTCGATGGCGACCTCGATGACCGGGGCCGGGAACGTCATCGACTCCAGCACGATCTGGTTGTTCGAGTCGCACAGCGTGTCGCCGGTGGTGGTGTCCTTCAGCCCGATCACCGCGTAGATGTGGCCGGCCGAAACCGAGTCGACCGGGTTCTCCTTGTTGGAGTGCATCTGGAACAGCTTGCCCAGCCGCTCCTTCTTGCCCTTGGTCGAGTTGATCACCTGGGCGCCGGACTCCACCTTGCCGGAGTACACCCGCACGTAGGTCAGCTTGCCGAAGAACGGGTGCACCGCGATCTTGAACGCCAGCGCCGAGAACGGCTCGTCGATGCTGGGCTTGCGGCTGATGACCTCGTCTTCCTTGCCGGGCACGTGACCCTGCACCGACTCGACGTCCAGCGGCGACGGCAGGTAGTCGATCACCGCGTCCAGCATCGGCTGGACGCCCTTGTTCTTGAACGCGCTGCCGCACAGCACCGGGTAGAGCTCCGAGGAAACCGTCAGCTTGCGGATGCCGCCCTTGATCTCCTCGACCGAGAGCTCCTCACCGCCGAGGTACTTCTCCAGCAGCGCCTCGTCGGTCTCGGCGACGGCCTCCAGCAGCGCGGTCCGGTACTCGTCGGCCTTGTCGGCCAGGTCGGCCGGGATCTCGACGGTCTCGTAGGTCTCGCCGAGCTTCGTCTCACCGCGCCACACCTTGGCGTTCATCTCGACCAGGTCGACGATGCCCTCGAAGTCGTTCTCCGCGCCGATCGGCAGCTGGATCACCAAGGGAGTCGCGCCGAGGCGCTCCTTGATGGTGCGCACGGTGAAGTAGAAGTCCGCGCCCAGCTTGTCCATCTTGTTGACGAAGCAGATCCGCGGCACGTCGTACTTGTCGGCCTGCCGCCACACCTGCTCGGACTGCGGCTCCACACCTTCCTTGCCGTCGAAGACCGCAACGGCGCCGTCAAGGACGCGCAGCGACCGCTCCACCTCGACGGTGAAGTCGACGTGGCCCGGGGTGTCGATGATGTTGATCTGGTTCTGGTTCCAGAAGCAGGTCACCGCGGCCGAGGTGATGGTGATGCCGCGCTCCTGCTCCTGCTCCATCCAGTCGGTGGTGGAGGCGCCGTCGTGCGTCTCACCGATCTTGTAGTTGACACCGGTGTAGTACAGGATCCGCTCGGTCGTCGTCGTCTTGCCGGCATCGATGTGCGCCATGATGCCGATGTTGCGGACCTTGTTCAGGTCGGTGAGCACGTCCTGTGCCACAGCAGTCTTCCCACTCTTTCGATAACTTCTATTGCTTGTTGTCGCCGGGCCTGCCCCGTGAATCGGGGTGCCGGCCGCCGTCTACCAGCGGTAGTGCGCGAAGGCCCGGTTTGCCTCGGCCATCTTGTGGGTGTCCTCCCGGCGCTTGACCGAAGCGCCGAGCCCGTTGCTGGCGTCGAGGATCTCGTTGGCCAGCCGCTCGACCATCGTCTTCTCCCGGCGCTGCCGCGAGAAACTCACCAGCCAGCGCAGCGCCAGCGTGGTGGAGCGCTCGGCCCGGACCTCGACCGGCACCTGGTAGGTGGCGCCACCGACGCGGCGGCTGCGCACCTCGAGGGCCGGCTTGACGTTGTCCAGTGCGCGCTTGAGCGTGACCACCGGGTCGGTGCCGGTCTTGTCACGCGCCTGCTCCAGCGCGCCGTAGACGATGCGCTCGGCCAGTGACTTCTTGCCGGCCATCAGCACCTTGTTGACCAACTGGGTGACCAGCTGGGACCCGTAGACCGGGTCGGAAACCAGCGGACGCTTGGGAGCGGGACCCTTGCGCGGCATCAGCTCTTCTCCTTCTTGGCGCCGTAGCGGCTGCGGGCCTGCTTGCGGTTCTTGACCCCCTGGGTGTCCAGCGAGCCGCGGATGATCTTGTAGCGCACACCCGGCAGGTCCTTCACCCGGCCACCACGCACCAGCACCATCGAGTGCTCTTGCAGGTTGTGGCCCTCGCCCGGGATGTAGGCGGTCACCTCGACCTGGCTGGTCAGCCTGACGCGGGCCACCTTGCGAAGCGCCGAGTTCGGCTTCTTCGGGGTGGTGGTGTACACGCGAGTGCACACGCCACGCCGCTGCGGGCTGCCCTTGAGGGCCGCGGTCTTGACCTTGCCGATCTTGTCGCGGCGGCCTTTGCGGACCAGCTGCTGAATGGTTGGCATCTACCGGCTTCCTGTATCGCTGTTCAAAACTCTGTAAATCCTGCTGTCCTGCGCCCCACCGCTACCCCGCGGTCGGGCGTGTCGCATGGGCCGGCCTCGGATTTCTCCGATGCATAATGGACATGCGAATTGGGCCAGGCGCGCGCGTTATGTCACCAAACGCGCCTCGGTGGCCAGGCACGAGCTACCACAATACCCGCCAGCACTCCGGCAGGTCAAAGCGCGTCCCCAGCATTCCCTGCAGCCCCCCAGCCCCCGCCGCGGCTACCCGGTGCGGCTGTCCATCCCCGCGGCCAACCGGCGCACCATGTCGGCGAAGACCGCGTCGGTGTCGACATTGTCCATCACCCCGGTCATCTCCAGCAGCACGAAACCGTGCATGGCCGCCCAGAACTCCAGGGCGGCGTGAAACGCCCGGTCGCCGTCGAGCCCGTAGGACGCCAACACCTCGATCACCGGGGCCGCGGCGCGGGTGGCCGCCGCGGTGTACTCCGGGTCATCACCGCCCAGCGGCATCCGGGTGAAAGCCGAGTAGCGGCCCGGGTGGTGGTGGGCGTAGCTGCGGTAGGCGCCGGCCATCACCAGCACCGCGTCGTCACGGGCGCGGCCCTGACCGACCTGGGTCAGCATCTCGAGGATGTCGTCGATGACACGCATCCGCATCGCGCGGCGCAGGTCACCCAGGCTGTGTACGTGGTTGTACAGCGACGGGCCCTTGGTGCCCAGCTGGGTGGCCAGCGCGTTGATGGTCAGGGCGTCCCAGCCCTCGCGGTCCAGGAAGTTCAATGCGGCGTTGACGATCACATCCCGGCTCAGCTTGACCGGGCGCGCCCCCGATCTGCCGTTGCCGCGCGAGCGACCACCCGCCGACGGCGGGTCTGGCCGAGCTGACATGGTGTTCGCCCTTCGTAGCGCGGGTGCCGGACGGGAGACGGCCGCGAGAACAGCACAAAACTCTAATCGACGGCTAGTTGGGGGAACTCGCCTACGGCCGAGCCGGCGCGACGTAAGCTTTGCCGGGATCGCGTCCGTCGAGAGGGGCACGCAGATGAAATGGACCACGCTGGGTGCTGCGCTGCTGTGCGTCGCGGGCGGCTTGGCGGGCGGCTTGGCGGGCGGCACCCCTAGCGCGCACGCCGTGCCCGGCGACATCCACGTCTACGGGGTGCACGAGACGCGCACGCTGGACTGCAACGGCGGCACGCTGTTCATCAACGGGGTCAACAACACCGTCCACGCGATGGGCAACTGCTGGGCGGTGACCTTGCAGGGCTCGCAGAACACCGTCATCGCAGAGACCATCATCAACGACGTCACCGTTTACGGCTACGACCAGACCGTGTACTACCACAACGGCGACCCGCTGCTGTTCGACCGCGGACGTGAGCTGGGAATGACCAACCGGCTCCAACGCGTAGCGGCGTGACCCGCGGGTCGCCGCCGCTTCGCTGCGCCGCGATCACCACATTGATGCTCGGTCTGGTTCTCGGTCTGGCCGGCTGCGACGATGCCACCGATGCGGCCCCGGCCAAGCGGCTGTCGATGAGCTCGAGTATCGACACCATCGATTACGGCTCGTTCGGGACCACCTCGGCGGTGGACTGTGCCGACGGCAAGTCGCTCAATGTGGCCGGGTCCAACAACCGGTTGACGGTCCGGGGCCGCTGCGAGGCGGTGAACGTCGCAGGGGCGGACAACCGGATCACCGTCGAGCGGGTCGACAAGTCACTGACGATCACCGGGCTCAACAACTCGGTCACCTACCGCGCCGGCGAGCCGAGCGTGGACGACCGCGGATCGGGCAACACCATCGCCGGCAGCCGCTGACCGCACCCGGTCCGGGGTTGCGGCGCTCAGGCCTTGGCGCCGTGCCGGCCGGCGCCACCGGCGAACCGGCCCGCCCCCCGCCGCGCCTCGTCGGCCACCCGCGCAAGGCTGCCGAACTCCACATCCATCGCATGCGGTTCGGTCATGCCCCACTGGTGCAGGACCGACAGCCGATCCGAGCGCAGGCAGCGCTGCGGCAACTCGGCCAGTTCGCCGGCCAATTGCTCGGCGGCGGCGCGGGCCTGCCCGGTGGGCACCACCCGGTTGGCCAGCCCGATCGCGTGCGCCTCGGCGGCGTCCACGGCCCGCCCGGTGAGGATCATGTCCATGGCCCGGCTGTGGCCGATCAGCCGGGGCAACCGAACGGTGCCACCGTCGATGAGCGGTACCCCCCAACGCCGGCAGAACACTCCGAACACCGCGTCGGCCTCGGCGACCCGCAGGTCGCACCAGAGTGCCAGTTCCAGGCCACCGGCCACGGCGTAGCCGCTCACCGCGGCGATCACCGGCTTGGTCAGCGTCATCCGGGTCGGCCCCATCGGCCCCGGCCCGCTGCGGTGGGTCTGATTGGTCTTCTCGGTGCCGAACGCCTTGAGATCGGCTCCGGCGCAGAAGGTTCCGTGGTCGCCCCACAGCACCGCCACGGCTGCCGAGTCGTCGCGGTCGAATTCGGCGAAGGCCTGATACAACGCGGCGGCGGTCGGTCCGTCGACGGCGTTGCGCGCCTCCGGCCGGTCCAGGATCACTGTGGTCACCGCGCCGCTGCGCTCCACTCGCACGTTCATGGCACCTCCACTGTTCGGCCGGCGTCGCGCTGCGCGGCCACCTCGTCGACGAACTCCGCGTAACGGCTGCGGATCCGGTCCCCCGGCCAGTCCGGCGGGAGCAGTTCGGTGGGCAGTACCGGATCGCGGCGCAGATGGCGGACCATGGCAGCGGCGACGATGAAGCGGCCGGGCACGTCGGGGGCAGCCGCGATCCCGGCGAGCAGTTCGTTGCCGGTTGCCGCCCAGCCGGTCAGATCCCACAGCCTGCCGGCGAGTTCGGCCGGTTGATCATCACGCGCGATGAGCAGTCGGGTGTGCGGGGTCAGCTCAGCGCCCAGGTCGACGGCGATATTGTCGGGGCGCATCCAAATCCCTTCGCGCAGTTCGGCGAATCGCCGCTCGGTCAGACGGGACCGCAAGGCGGCCCGGGTTCGGGCGTCGCAGCCGATGCTGGTGATCACCACGGCGAGCCAGTCGCCGCCCCAGCGCCGGGTCTGCGGATTCAGCGCCTCGTCCTGCCGGCGCTGGCGCTCGAGCAGGCGTTCGGAAAGCCCATAGCCCCCGGCGGAGCGGACCAGGTCCCCGGCGGCGACCAACCGGGTGAGCGCCACCCGCATGGCGGTCTCTTTGATGCCGAAACCCGCTGTGAGATTGAGCAGTTCGGCAGATGTGGCCGAGGCGGGGTGCGCCCCCAGCAGCACCGACAGCACCACCGAGCGGGCCGTCATGCGGACGGGTGCGTCAGCCATGGCCGCTACACACCCGAGGCTCGCCGGCCGTGATCGCCGAACGGCTCGTCGCGGTGACGCACCGCCTCGCGAAACCCGTGTGCCACCGCGTCGGCGACAAACGCGTGCCCCTCGGGAGTGTGCCGCGCCACCCCGTCGAAGACGGTGCTGACCATCCGGCTGGTCGCCACGCCTTGTTGCTGCAGCGCGGTGTTGAGCGCGAGCTTGGCCATGATCAGCTGATTGACCGGCATCGCGGCGATACGCGCGACCAGGCGTTCGGTGCGCTCGTCGAGATCCGCCGGATCCGGGGCCTCGATGGCCAGGCCCCATTCGGCGGCTTGGGCGCCGGTGATGCAATCCCCGGTCAGCAGTAGGCGTTTGGCACGCTGGTCGCCGAGCCGGTGTGCCCACAGCCCGGCCGCCGGCACCCCCCACACCCGGGTCGGCGGGTAGCCGATCTTGGCGTCGGACGCCGCGATCACCTGGTCGGCGTGCAGGGCGATATCGGTGCCGCCGGCCACGCAGTAGCCGTGGATCTTGACCACGGTCGGTTTGTCGGCGTACATCAGCGAGGCGAAGCCGCGAACGAACCGGCTCATCATCTGGTAGTCGACCATCGGATCCCACGGCTGATCGGCACGGTGGTTGGTCGCCTGCACCTTGCCGTCGAGCACGCTGCCCCGGTAGCCCTCGCCGCCCGCCGACGACGACCCTTCGGCGTAGGCACTCAGGTCGAAACCGGCGCAGAAGCCCTCGCCGCGACCGGACACCAGGATCACGTGCACGTTCGGATCCAGGTCGGCCCGCTCCACCAGGGCCGACAGTTCCAGCGGGGTGTCGGCGGTGATCGCGTTGCCCTTCTCCGGGCGGTCGAAGGTGATCCGGGCGACGCGGTCGGTGACCTCGTAGGTCATCGTCCGCAGGTTGTCGTACTCCACTGGGGCGATGTGATGCCGCATGAATTCGCCTGACCCTCAGTCTTTCACCAAGGACCGCTCGAGGATCGGCCCCAGCTCCAGGCCGGCCGGCAGAGTGCCGAACGCCCCGCCCCACTGCCCGTCGAGGCGGGTCGTCAGGAACGCCTCGGCGACGGCCGGGTGGCCGTGACGCACCAGCAGCGCACCCTGCAACGCCAGGCAGATGTCCTCGGCGATCTTGCGGGCCCGATACTGGGCGGCCTGAAGATCACCGCCCAGGTCGCCCAGTTGAGTCTTGAGGGCATCGATGTGCGCGTCGAGCCGGCGATCCTGACCGGCCGAGGCGGCCAACTCGTCGAAGAGCACGGCCACCGAGTCGGGCTGAGTGGCCAACGCGCGCAGCGTGTCCAGCGCGCTGACGTTGCCCGACCCCTCCCAGATGCCCATCAGCGGCGCCTCCCGGTACAGCCGCGGCATCAGCGAGTCCTCGATGTAGCCGTTGCCACCCAGGCACTCCATCGCCTCGGCGGCGTGGCCGGTGGCGCGCTTGCACACCCAGTACTTGGTGGCCGCCAGGCCGATCCTGCGCAGCAGCGCCTCGCGGTCGTCGCCCTGGATCGCCTTGTCGGTGGCGCCGGCCATCCGCATGGTCACCATGGTGGCCGCCTCGGCCTCCACCGCCAGGTCGGCCAGCACGTTGCGCATCAGCGGCTGGTCGATCAGGTAGTCGCCGAACGCCTTTCGGTGCTGCGCGTGATAGATGGCGCGAGCCAGCCCCATCCGCATGCTGGTGGCGCTGCCCAGCGCGCAGTCCAACCGGGTCAGGTTGACCATCTCGATGATGACCGAGACGCCGCGCCCCTCCTCACCGACCAGCCACGCGGTGGCGCCGTCGTACTCGATCTCGCTGGAGGCGTTGGCGTGATTTCCGAGCTTGTCCTTGAGCCGTTGCAGCCGCATCCGGTTGCGCGTTCCGTCGGGCAGTACCCGCGGCAGGAAAAAACAACTCAGGCCGCCGGGCGCCTGGGCGAGCACCAGGAACACGTCGCACATCGGCGCGGAGGTGAACCACTTGTGGCCGGTCAGGGTGTAGCTGCCGTCCGCGTTCGGCGCCGCCTGGGTGGTGCCGGCGCGCACATCGGAGCCGCCCTGTTTCTCGGTCATCGACATTCCCGCGGTGATGCCGGCCTTGGTCGCGGGCACCTCGAGCACCGGGTCATAGACCCGACTGGTCAACAGCGGCTCGTAGGTCTTCGACAGTTCCTGGTTGTAGCGCAGCGCCGGGATGATCGCGTAGGTCATCGAGATGGGACAGAGGTGGCCGGGCTCGGCCGTCCATACCCCGGTCTGGGCCGCGCGCACCACGTGGGCGCCCGGCCGCGGGTCGGCCCACGGGGCGGCGTGCAGGCCGTGGGCGATCGCGGTGCGCATCAACTCGTGGTAGGCGGGGTCGTATTCGACTTCGTCGATGCGGTTGCCGACCACGTCGTGGGTATGCAGAACCGGGCGGTTGCGATCGGCGAGCTCACCCCAGCGCTGCACTTGCCGGGAGCCGGAGAGGGCGCCGAGGTCGGTGACTTCGTCGACGCCCCACCGGCCGCCCTCACGGATCAGCGCCTCGATGAGGACCGGTGAGGAGGCCGGATTGTAGCCCTGTAAGGGTGGAACCTGGTTGGTTACTATGTGCGTATCGGCCATGATCGAGTATTACAGTTTTTCGACGTTTGCACAACGGATGTAATCCGACTTATGGCCCGCAAACAAACGGCGATCACGGCCCGAGGTCGGGAGGTTCCGGGCCGTGATCGCCGCGTCTATGGGGCGCCGCGCTAAGTGCTGCTCACCCCTGCCGCACCGCAGCCGCGCCGCCCAGCCATGGGATCCTCCCAGCGAAAGAGACCGTGTAAGCCACCCTTACTGACGGGGCCTAGCAAATTAATAGCACATTACCAACCGCTTGTCATAGTCCTTTAGGACAATCAGTCAATACGAATGTTTCTCGGCCTGGATAGGGCGCGCGGTATTCCCGCCGCCGCGGTCAGCCGAGACGTTCCCGCAGGAAGGCGATGTCGGCCTTGCGGCCCTCTTCGGCGGTCTCGCAGATGACCGGGGCGCCGGCGGCCTGGACGACGGCGAGCAACAGGTCCGGATCGATCTGTCCGGTGCCGAAGTTGGCATGGCGGTCCCGGCCGGAGCCGGCGGCATCCTTGGAGTCGTTGCAATGCACCAGGTCGATGCGCCCGGTGATGGCCTTGATCCGCTCCACCGCGTCGGGCAGGGACTCCCCGGCCGCCCAGGTGTGGCAGGTGTCCAGGCAGAACCCGACCCCGGTGTCGCCGATGTGATCCCACAGCCTGGCGATGGTGTCGAAGCGGCGGGCCATCGCGTGGTCCCCGCCGGCGGTGTTCTCCAGGTAGACCGGGACGGTCGTCTCGAGCTGGTCGAGCGCCTTGCGCCAGCGGACGAAGCCGGCCAGTGGATCATCGTCGTCGGCGGTGACGTGCCCGCCGTGGACGATCACCGCGACCGCGCCGATGTCGGCGGCGGCGTCGCAGGTCTGCTGCAAGACCTTGCGCGAGGGGATGCGCACCCGGTTGTTCGGGGAGGCGACGTTGATCAGATACGGCGCGTGCACGTAGATCGGCAACGCGGCCTCCCGCAGCTGTGCTGCGTCCTCGCGCGGTTTGGGGGCCTTCCAGCTCTGCGGGTTGCCGAGGAAGATCTGCACCGTGTCGGCGCCGTCGGCTGCCGCAGCCGCCAACGGATTCTGCGGGCGCACATGGGATCCGATCAACACGGCGGTCAGCTTAGTTGCCAGGTGTGCACCGGCTGGTTGGTGTGCATCTGCGCGCAGTAACGCCGCAGCATCTCGGTGAGCGCGTCGGGCGGGCTCATCCCCTGTGCCTGCAGCGCCCGGACCGTCGACACCTGCCAGGTGGCGCCGTTGCGCCCGGCGGCGACCCGGCCCTCGATGATGCCGAGGAAGCGGTCGGACACTTCGGCGGCCACCCCCCATTCGTCGAGGCCCCGACGGGCCATCGGCAGCAGTTCGCGCCGGGTCAGCTCCGCCACGCTCACCTCCCCCAGCTCGGGCCAGTACAGCCGGGCGTCGATGCCGTGGCGGGCGGCCGCCCGGAAGTTGGCGTGGGCGGCGGCGAAGCTCATCTGGGACCACAGCGGTCGCCGCTGGTGCGCCAGGCTGCGCAGCAGACCGTAGTAGAAGACCGCGTTGGCCAGCATGTCGGCGACCGTCGGACCGGACGGCAACACCCGGTTCTCCACGCGCAGGTGGGGCCGTCCGTCGACGACGTCGTAGACCGGCCGATTCCACCGGTAGACCGTCCCGTTGTGCAGGCGCAGCTCGGCGAGCTGTGGGGTGCGGCCCTGCGCCAGCTCGGCGGCCGGATCCTCGTCGGACACCTCCGGCAGCAGCGATGGGAAGTAGCGCACGTTCTCCTCGAACAGGTCGAAGATCGAGGTGATCCACCGCTCGCCGAACCATACTCGCGGCCGTACGCCCTGGTTCTTCAGTTCGTCGGGGCGGGTGTCGGTGGATTGGGCGAACAACTCGACCCGGGTCTCCGACCACAGCCGGTGGCCGAAGACGTACGGGGAGTTGGCGCCCAACGCCAATTGCGGGCCGGCCAGCACCTGCGCGGCGTTCCAGTGGTCGGCGAACTGCGCCGGCGACACCTGCAGGTGCAACTGCATGCTGGTGCACGCCGACTCCGGCGCGATCGTCGCCGCGTAGAGGCTCAGCGGTTCCGGCCCGTCGATCTCGATCGCGAGCTCCTCACCGCGTGCGGCGAAGATCGAGTCGTTGAGCGCCGCATACCTGGCCGAGTCGCTCATCCAGTCCTTGGCCAGGTGCTCGGGCATCAGCGTGGGCAAGATGCCGATCATCACGATGCGTGCACCGTCGGCGCGGGCCTTGGCCTCGGCGGCGTTGAGGCTCGAGCGCACCTCGGCTTCCCACTCCAGCCCCGACCGTCCGCAGAGCGGCCGCGGCGGGACGTTGAATTCGATGTTGTAGGCGCCCAGTTCGCGTTGATATGCCGGATCGTCGATGGTGGCGAGCACATCGGAGTTCGACATCGCCGGCCGGTAGTCACCGTCGATCAGGTTCCCCTCGATCTCCATGCCGGTCAGCGGCTGCGCGCAGTCGAAGTCGGACTGCGCCAGCATCGCCTCGAAGACGTCGAGGCACTGCTGGATCTTGCGCCGGTAGAGCTGACGTTGGGTGCGGCCGTAGCCGGTGCGGTTGACCTCGTCCCCCATACCCACGATGCAACCTGGCCTACGCGGGGGCCGCAACCTGGATGTGCGCCGAGTGGGAATCTGGCGACGCGACGCGCCACGAAGCTGTCGCTAGATTCCCACTCGGCAGCAGGAACGAGAAAAGCCCCGGGCGCACCCGGGGCTCTCCTCGTCGTAGACCTACCGGTAGTCGCTGTACCCGTAGTCGTCCAGCGGAACCGCGGCACCGGTGGCGGCGCCGAAGTCCGGGCTGTAGTACTGATCCTCGTAGGACGGGATCGTGTACGCGGCGGCCCGGGCCTCCTCGGTCGGCTGCACCGCGATGTTGCGGTAGCGGTTGATCCCGGTGCCGGCCGGGATCAGCTTGCCGATGATCACGTTCTCCTTCAGACCCTGCAGCTTGTCGCTGCGGCAGTTGATCGCCGCATCGGTCAGCACGCGGGTGGTCTCCTGGAACGACGCCGCCGAGAGCCACGAATCGGTGGCCAGCGACGCCTTGGTGATCCCCATCAGCACCGGACGCCCGGCCGCGGGCTCGCCGCCCTCGGCCACCACCCGACGGTTCTCGGTCTCGAACTCGGCGCGCTCGGTCAGCGAACCGGGCAGGAACTCCGTGGCGCCCGAGTCGATGATGGTCACCCGGCGCAGCATCTGCCGGACGATCACCTCGATGTGCTTGTCGTGGATCGACACACCCTGGGCCCGGTAGACCTGCTGGACCTCCTTGACGAGGTGGATCTGCACCTCGCGCGGGCCCTGCACGCGCAGCACCTCGTGCGGGTCGGCCGAGCCCTCCATGAGCTGCTGTCCGACCTCGACGTGGTCACCGTCGGCCAGCAACCGCTCGGAACCGTCTTCGTGCTTGAACACCCGCAGCCGCTGGCGCTTGGGCAACTTGTCGTAGACCACTTCCTCGCCACCGTCGTCCGGCACGATCGTGATCTTGTAGAACTTGTCGCCCTCCTCGAGTTGCACCCGTCCGGCGACGTCGGCGATCGGCGCCTTGCCGCGCGGGATCCGCGCCTCGAACAGCTCCTGCACCCGGGGCAGACCACCGGTGATGTCCTCACCGACGCCACCCTGGTGGAAGGTGCGCATGGTCAGCTGGGTACCGGGCTCACCGATGGACTGCGCCGCGACGATGCCGACGGCCTCGCCGATGTCGACCAGCTTGCCGGTCGCCATCGACCGGCCGTAGCAGGTCGCGCAGACGCCGGTTCCGGTGGCACAGGTCAGCACCGAACGCACCTTCACCTGCGAGATACCCGCACCCAGCAGTGCCTCGATCGACGGGTCGCCGAGGTCGTGGCCGCGCTCGATGACAACGTTGCCCTTCTCGTCGACGGCGTCGACCGCCAACGTGCGGGCGTACGCCGAGGTCTCGATGAACGGGTCGCGGATCAGCGAACCGTCGGCAGCCACCTCGGCCAGTTCCACCAGGATGCCGCGTTCGGTGCCGCAGTCGTGCTCGCGCACGATCACGTCCTGCGAGACGTCCACCAGACGACGGGTCAGGTAGCCCGAGTCGGCGGTACGCAACGCGGTGTCCGCCAAACCCTTTCGGGCGCCGTGGGTGTTGATGAAGTACTCCAGCACCGTCAGGCCCTCGCGGAAGCTGGACTTGATCGGCCGCGGGATGAACTCACCCTTGGGGTTGGTGACCAGACCCTTCATGCCGGCCAGCGTCCGGGTCTGGGTGAAGTTACCCGTCGCGCCGGAGTCGACGATGGTGATGATCGGGTTGTCGGCCGGGTAGTGGTCACGCAGCGCCTGACCCACCTCCTCGGTGGCTTCCTTCCAGATCTCCACCAGCGCCTCGTTGCGCTCGTCGTGGTTGAGAGCGCCACGCTGGAACTGCTTTTCGACCTTGTCGGCGCGCTCCTCGTAGGAGTCCAGGATCTCCTTCTTGCGCGGCGGCACCAGCACGTCGGCCATCGAGACCGTGACCCCCGAACGGGTGGCCCAGTAGAAGCCGGCGTCCTTGAGCTTGTCCACGGTCTGGGCGACCACGATCATCGGGTAGCGCTCGGCCAGGTCGTTGATGATGACGGCCTGAACCTTCTTGTGCATCTGCTTGTTCACGAACGGGTAGCCCACGGGCAGCAGCTCGTTGAACATCACCCGGCCCAGCGTGGTCTCGGTCATCCAGGCGTCACCGGGACGCCAGCCGTTCTCGCCGAACAGCTCGGTCTCCACCTCGGCCGGCGGCCGCAGCTGGTCCAGGCGCACCTTGATCTTGGCGCGCACCGAGAGTGCACCGCGGTCGACGGCCATGATCGCCTCGGCGGGCGAGGAGTAGACGCCGCTCTCCGGACGGTCCTTGGCTGCCGGGGTGTATTCGCCTGTGTCACCTTCGATCTCGGTGGTCAGGAAGTACAGTCCGGTCACCATGTCCAGTCGCGGCATGGCCAGCGGACGACCCGAAGCCGGCGACAGGATGTTGTTGGACGACAGCATCAGGATGCGGGCTTCGGCCTGCGCCTCGGCGCTCAACGGCAGGTGCACCGCCATCTGGTCACCGTCGAAGTCGGCGTTGAAGGCCTCACACACCAGCGGGTGCAGCTGAATGGCCTTGCCCTCCACCAGTTGCGGCTCGAAGGCCTGGATACCCAGGCGGTGCAGCGTGGGGGCACGGTTGAGCAGCACCGGGTGCTCGGCGATGACCTCTTCGAGGACGTCCCACACCTGGGGGCGCTGCCGCTCCACCATCCGCTTGGCGCTCTTGATGTTCTGCGCGTGGTTGAGGTCCACCAGCCGCTTCATCACGAACGGCTTGAACAGCTCGAGGGCCATCAGCTTGGGCAGACCGCACTGGTGCAGCTTGAGCTGCGGGCCGACCACGATGACCGAACGGCCCGAGTAGTCGACACGCTTGCCGAGCAGGTTCTGCCGGAACCGGCCCTGCTTGCCCTTGAGCAGATCCGACAGCGACTTCAGCGGGCGGTTGCCGGGCCCGGTGACGGGCCGGCCGCGACGGCCGTTGTCAAACAACGCGTCGACGGACTCCTGCAGCATCCGCTTCTCGTTGTTGACGATGATCTCGGGAGCGCCGAGGTCGATCAGCCGCTTCAACCGGTTGTTGCGGTTGATGACCCGGCGGTACAGGTCGTTGAGGTCGGACGTGGCGAACCGGCCACCGTCGAGCTGCACCATCGGGCGCAGCTCCGGCGGGATCACCGGCACCGCGTCGAGCACCATGCCCATCGGGGAGTTGCCCGACTGCTGGAAGGCGGCGACCACCTTGAGCCGCTTGAGGGCGCGAAGCTTCTTCTGCCCCTTGCCGTTCTTGATGGTGTCGCGCAGCGACTCGGCCTCGGCGTCGATGTCGAAGGTCTCGATGAGCTTCTGGATCGACTCGGCACCCATCGCACCGGTGAAGTACTCGCCGTAGCGGTCGACCAGCTCCCGGTAGACGGTCTCATCGACGATCAGCTGCTTGGGAGCCAGCTTGACGAAGGTGTCCCAGATGTTGTCGAGCCGGTCCAGCTCACGCTGGGCGCGGTCGCGCAGCTGACGCATCTCGCGCTCGCCGCCGTCGCGAACCTTGCGCCGCACATCGGCTTTCGCACCCTCGGCCTCCAGCTCGGCCAGGTCGGCCTCCAGCTTCTGGGCACGGGCCTCCAGGTCGGCGTCGCGCTGGTCCTCGACGGCCTTCTTCTCGACGACCATCTCGGCTTCCAGCGTGGACAGCTCGTTGTGACGCATCTCGGTGTCGACGCTGGTGATGACGTAGGCGGCGAAGTAGATGATCTTCTCGAGGTCCTTGGGCGCCAGGTCGAGCAGGTAGCCCAACCGGGATGGCACGCCCTTGAAGTACCAGATGTGAGTGACCGGCGCGGCCAGTTCGATGTGGCCCATCCGCTCACGGCGCACCTTGGCACGGGTCACCTCGACGCCACAGCGCTCACAGATGATGCCCTTGAAGCGCACGCGCTTGTATTTGCCGCAGTAGCACTCCCAGTCGCGAGTCGGTCCGAAGATCTTCTCGCAGAACAGGCCGTCCTTCTCGGGCTTGAGCGTGCGGTAGTTGATGGTCTCCGGCTTCTTGACCTCGCCGTAGGACCATTGCCGGATGTCCTCCGCGGTCGCCAAGCCGATGCGGAGCTCATCGAAGAAGTTGACGTCGAGCACGTAACTCCCTTTCCCCTTGCGGGTTTAGTGAAAACGGACAGATCTACGCAAGATCCTCGACGGACGCGGATTCGTTGCGGGACAGGTTGATTCCCAGGTTGGCGGCTGCCCGCTCCAGGTCCTCGTCCTCGCCTTCGCGCAGCTCGATCGCCGCGCCGTCCTTCGCAAGCACCTCGACGTTGAGGCACAGTGACTGCAGCTCTTTGAGCAGCACCTTGAAGGACTCCGGAATACCGGGTTCGGGGATGTTCTCGCCCTTGACGATCGCCTCGTAGACCTTGACGCGACCGACGGTGTCGTCGGACTTGATCGTCAACAGTTCCTGCAGCGTGTACGCCGCGCCGTAGGCCTGCATGGCCCAGCACTCCATCTCGCCGAAGCGCTGACCACCGAACTGCGCCTTACCGCCCAGCGGCTGCTGGGTGATCATCGAGTACGGACCGGTGGAGCGGGCGTGGATCTTGTCATCCACCAGGTGGTGCAGCTTCATGATGTACATGTAGCCGACGGTCACCGGGTACGGGAACGGCTCACCGGAGCGGCCGTCGAACAGCTTCGCCTTGCCGTCGCCGTTGACCATGATCTCGCCGTCGCGGTTGGCCAGCGTCGAGGAGAGCAGGCCCTGCAGCTCGTTCTCCTGGGCGCCGTCGAACACCGGGGTCGCGGTGCGGGTGTCCGGGTCGGCGGAGTACAGCTCCTCGGGGAGCTTCTCCGCCCAGTCGGGCACGCCGGCAGCAACATCGATGTTCCAGCCGGTCTTGGCGATCCAGCCCAGGTGGGTTTCCAGGATCTGACCGATGTTCATACGACGGGGCACACCGTGGGTGTTCAAGATGATGTCGACCGGGGTGCCGTCCGGCAGGAACGGCATGTCCTCAGCCGGCAGGATCTTGCCGATGACGCCCTTGTTGCCGTGGCGTCCGGCCAGCTTGTCACCGTCGGAGATCTTGCGCTTCTGCGCGACGTAGACGCGCACCAGCTCGTTGACCCCGGCGGGCAGCTCGTCGTCGTCCTCGCGGGAGAACACCCGGATGCCGATGACCTTGCCGGACTCGCCGTGCGGCACCTTCAGCGAGGTGTCGCGGACTTCGCGGGCCTTCTCACCGAAGATGGCACGCAGCAGCCGCTCCTCGGGGGTCAGCTCGGTCTCGCCCTTGGGAGTGACCTTGCCGACCAGGATGTCGCCGTCGCGGACCTCGGCGCCGATGCGGACGATGCCGCGCTCGTCGAGGTCT
Source organism: Mycolicibacter algericus DSM 45454 (assembly GCF_002086455.1). Classification (GTDB taxonomy): domain Bacteria; phylum Actinomycetota; class Actinomycetes; order Mycobacteriales; family Mycobacteriaceae; genus Mycobacterium; species Mycobacterium algericum. Next base: position 63,946 of record NZ_MVHC01000005.1, on the reverse strand, counting down.
GCCAGCACCTCATCGGAGACGTTCGGGATGTCCCGGGTGATCTCCTCGGCGCCCAGCTTGGTGTCGCGGGCGTCGATCTCGTGCTCCTCGATGTGGATCGAGGTCAGCGTGTCCTCCTCGACCAGCCTGTTGGACAGGATGATCGCGTCCTCGTAGTTGTGGCCCTCCCACGGCATGATCGCCACGAGCAGGTTCTTGCCCAGGGCCATCTCGCCGTTGTCGGTGCAGGGGCCGTCCGCGACCACTTGGCCGGCCTCGACACGCTGACCGGCGTCGACGATCGGCCGCTGGTTGGCGCAGGTGCCGTGGTTGGACCGGTTGAACTTGCGCATCCGGTAGGTCGCCCGGGTGCCGTCGTCGGCCATCACCGTGATGTAGTCGGCGGAGACCTCCTCGATGACACCGGCCTTGTCGGCGACGATCACGTCACCGGCGTCGATCGCGGCCCGCAACTCCATGCCGGTGCCCACCAGCGGCGCCTCGCTGCGCACCAACGGCACCGCCTGGCGCTGCATGTTGGCACCCATCAGGGCACGGTTGGCGTCGTCGTGCTCGAGGAACGGGATCATGGCGGTGGCCACCGACACCATCTGGCGCGGCGAGACGTCCATGTAGTCGACCTCGGCCGACGACACGTACTCGACCTCGCCGCCCTTACGGCGGACCAGCACGCGCTCCTCGGTGAAGCGGCCGTCGTCCTCCAGCGGCGAGTTGGCCTGCGCCACGACGTGGCGGTCCTCCTCGTCGGCGGTCAGGTATTCGATGTCGTCGCTGACCACACCGTCGTTGACCTTGCGGTACGGCGTCTCGATGAAGCCGAACGGGTTGACCCGCGCGTACACCGACAGCGAACCGATCAGGCCGATGTTGGGGCCTTCCGGGGTCTCGATCGGGCACATCCGGCCGTAGTGGGACGGGTGCACGTCACGAACTTCCAGGCCGGCCCGCTCACGCGACAGACCGCCCGGCCCCAGCGCCGACAGCCGGCGCTTGTGGGTCAGCCCCGACAGCGGGTTGTTCTGGTCCATGAACTGCGAGAGCTGGCTGGTGCCGAAGAACTCCTTGATCGCGGCGACCACCGGGCGGATGTTGATCAGCGTCTGCGGCGTGATGGCCTCGACGTCCTGGGTGGTCATCCGCTCGCGGACCACGCGCTCCATGCGCGAGAGCCCGACCCGGATCTGGTTCTGGATCAGCTCGCCGACGGTGCGCAGCCGCCGGTTGCCGAAGTGGTCGATGTCGTCGACCTCGACGGGCACCTCGACGCCGCCGGGCACCGTCATGGTGCCGGACACCCCGTCCTGAGCGGCCTGGTGCAGCCGCACCAGGTACTCGATGGTGGCCACGATGTCCTCTTCGGTCAGCGTGGTCGGCGCCGCTCCGACGGCCGCCGGCGCGGCCGGCAGGCCCAGCTTCTTGTTGATCTTGTAGCGGCCCACCCGGGCCAGGTCGTAGCGCTTCTCCTTGAAGAACAGGTTCTCCAGCAGGGTCTGCGCGGACTCCTTGGTGGGGGGTTCGCCCGGACGCAGCTTGCGGTAGATGTCCAGCAGCGCCTCGTCGGTGTTGGCGGCGTTGTCCTTCTCCAGCGTCGACATCATGATCTCGGAGAAGCCGAACCGCTCCCGGATCGCCTCGCTGGTCCAGCCCAGCGCCTTGAGCAGCACGGTGACCGGCTGACGGCGCTTGCGGTCGATCCGGACGCCGACCAGGTCGCGCTTGTCGACGTCGAACTCCAGCCAGGCGCCGCGGCCCGGGATCACCTTGACCGAGTGCAGCGTCTTCTCGGTGGACTTGTCGATGTTGGCGTCGAAGTACACACCCGGGGAGCGCACCAGCTGGGAGACGACGACACGCTCGGTGCCGTTGATGATGAAGGTGCCCTTCTCGGTCATCATCGGGAAGTCGCCCATGAACACCGTCTGGCTCTTGATCTCACCGGTGTTGTTGTTGATGAACTCCGCGGTGACGAACAGCGGCGCCGCGTAGGTCATGTCCTTGTCGCGGCACTCCTCGACCGGGGCCTTGACGTCGTCGAACCGCGGGTCGGAGAACGACAGCGACATCGAGCCGGAGAAGTCCTCGATCGGGGAGAGCTCCTCGAGCACTTCCTCGAGGCCGCCCCTGGGCGCGGTGCCGGTCAGGTTCTCCATCTTCTCGCGCCACTCCGGCGCCCCGATCAGCCACTGGAACGAGTCGGTCTGCACGTCGAGCAGACCCGGAACCTCGAGCGGTTCGCGCAGCTTGGCGAAGGAGATCCGGTTGGGAGCTCCGGGCACGGAACTATTCGGAGAATTTTGGGTGGTAGTACCTGAGGCGTTCTTCTTGCTCTGGCGGGAGACTGCCAAGATGCATCCTTCCAGCACCTAATGCGGCCAGCGGGTCCCGGCTCTCACCAGACCCCGTTCGCTGCGAATATCAACCGTTGGGTCGGCTGGCGGACGCTCTGTCCGGTCTCACGCACAGCCAAACCATGAGGTCACGAGCCTTAAACGAGCCGACCGACGCGACTCAAGGCTGGTACTGCGGGTTCGGGTGCGGGTAAGGGTGGGCAGGAGGAAGCCAGCGCAACGTCCAACAATAGCGCAGGCTCACGCAATCCTCAACTGCCGCGTCCCGGGGCCCTATCGGTGCTGGCTGGCCTCCGCCGGAGCCTCCACACAAACGCTGGGAACAGATTGGACCGTTTACGTCCGTCCGTCAAGAGCTGACACGGTGCGGGCGGCGGCGAGGGCCGCAGCCCTACTGTGCCCGGATCGACGCGGTGGGGGCGTCGTCGTCGGCCGGGTAGTCGCGTACCGCGTACTTGTGGGTGCCGTCGAGGTCATCCCGGATGGCCGCCTGAGCGTTGGGAGGCAGGGTGTGCAGGATCTCGCGCACCCGGGCCTGCCGGCGGGCCACGGCCTGACGCTCGGGCATGCCGGGGCTGGCCACGATCTGCGGCGGCACCCCTTCCACGTCGTCGACACCGCCGTCGGCGTGCCCGGCGTCGATGGCGGCCTGCTCGGCGGCGGCGGTGGCCTGGTCCTTCTCCTCGGACATGCCGATCGGGCCGATCCGGCGACCGTTGAGGAACTGCTTGACGGCCGGCTCCTCGCTGGTCAGCAGCACCTCACGCGGCCCGAACATCACCAGCTTCTTGCGGTAGAGCATCCCGATGTTATCCGGCACGGTGCGCACCACGTTGATGTTGTGCGTGACGATCAGGATGGTGGCGTCGATCTGTGCGTTGATGTCGATGAGCAACTGGCTCAGATACGCGGTGCGGACCGGGTCCAGACCCGAGTCCGGCTCGTCGACCAGGATGATCTTGGGGTCGAGCACCAGCGCGCGGGCCAGACCGGCACGCTTGCGCATACCGCCGGAGATCTCACCGGGGAACTTGTAGCCGTCGTTGGGCATACCGACCAGGTCGAGCTTCTCCATGACGATGTCACGGATCTCGCTCTCGGATTTCTTGGTGTGCTCACGCAGCGGGAAGGCGGTGTTGTCGTAGATGTTCATCGACCCGAACAGCGCGCCGTCCTGGAACAGTACCCCGAACAGCGTGCGGATCTCGTAGAGCTCCTTGGCCGAACACTGCAGGATGTCGGTGCCGTCGATGACGATCGAACCGCGCTCCGGCCGCAGCAGGCCGATCAGCGACTTCAGGAACACCGACTTGCCGGTACCCGACGGGCCCAGCATGACGCTGACCTCTCCGGCGGGAATGGTCAGCGAGACGTCTTCCCAGATTCGTGCCGATCCGAAGGACTTCGTCAGATCCTGCACCTCGATGGCGACACCCATTGGTGGTCCTTCCGCAACGTCTGGTCATAGCCACGTCTCCTCTGTGGCTTGGGCCACTGTAGCGCACCGGTGCGGCCCGCAACGCCGGTCCGCCTCACTCCGCGGGTGTCCAATTACCGTGGAAACCCATCGGCACCCGCTGCGGCAAGTGCACGGTGGCCACCTGCTCACAGGTTGCAGCGTCCAGGATCAGGAGTTGGCCCTCGTCAGCGCCGCGATGGTGGCCCATCCCGATCAGGATGCCGTCGTCCTCGTCGCGACCGCCGGGGCGCGGCACGAACGACATCTCGCCGAGCACCAGCTGCGGGTCGAGCGGCGCGGTGATGCTCGAGCCGGTGGCGTAGTCCTGTTTGTACAGCGTGGTCGACATCTCCGACCGGCTGCCGCCGACGAACCCGCCGTCGATCCCGACGGTGTAGCCGAAGCGGTGTTTGGCGCCCAGCAGCGCCTCGTTGATCCGGGGGAACTCCTGCGGGCGGTCGTCGCGGGCCTCGGTGCTCACCGCACCGGTGTCCAGGTTGAGCGTCCACCGGTGCAGGACCGGCGGGGCGTCACCGGGCCCGCGCCGGTCGGCGTCGAAGACCTTCGCGTAACGCACCACGTCGAGCACCAGCAGTTCCTGGCCGGTCGGCGAGATCTCGGTGTAGGCGTTCAGCGGGTGGAAGACGTAGCACGGTTCGATGTCGAACCAGCGCACCGTCGGCTCGCCCTCGCGCCGCATCACCCCGATGCGCGCCGGGTAGCCGGGGTTCCAGGCGTAGGGCAGCCCGGCCGGGGGCCGGCTGTCGCGGTTGACCATCGCGGTGAGGGGACTCGGCATCCGGACCTTGCCCACCAGGCTGTTCAGCACCAAGCGGGCCGGCGCGCTGAGCCAGCGGGGCAGGTTCATCGGCAGCACCTGGATCGGGTCGAAGGTGACCGGCAGGTCGTAGACCACCACATACTTCTCGGTCAGCGAGAAGTCGTGCATCATCGGCGCACCGGTCACCTCGATGTCGACGGTGCGCCGCGCCCGCCCGGCGTTGTCGATCACCGAGTACTGGACGCGGTTGCCCCGGGCGAACGAGTACGACACGGCGTGCAGTTCGCCGGTGGCCGGATCGCGGTGCGGGTGCGCGGTGTAGCCGCCGGCCAGCGTGCCGTCGAAGTCGCAGGTGCCCACTGTGTCGAGGTCGTCGGTGAGTTCGTAGTTGGCGACGCCGCCTTCCACCAGCGCCAGGGTCTTGCCGGCATGGCCGAGCACGTTGGTGTTGGGCCCGACGGACTGCATCCCGGCCCGGACGTCGATCCGCGCCGGCAACGGTTCGCCCAGCGCTGCGCAGACCGCCGGGGTGCGTACCCAGCGGTTGCGGTACCAGTGGGCCCGGCCGCCGCCCAACGCCACGCCGTGCACCATCGGGTCGCCGGTGAACCAGTGGTAGGTCGCCGGATCGACGTCGGCGACGGGATTGGGCCCGTTGCGCAGATAGCGGCCGTCGAGGTAGTCGGGGATCTGCCCGGTGACCCGCAGGTCGGTCGTGGTCGTCTCGGTGTGCACCGGCGCCAGAAAGCCTTCCAGGTACGGGTTCGTCGACGGCACCGCCTCGCCGGTGGATTTGATGACCATGAAGACTCCTATAACATTGTTATTTCAGCGTTATAGGTACCGTACGCCAGCTGTGCGACGATGACAACCGTGACTTCGCAGCCCGATCACACCGTGCGCGACGACCTGCTGAACGCCGCGCTGGGACTGCTCGACGAGCATGGGCCCGACGCGCTGCAGACCCGCAAGATCGCGGCCGCGGCAGGCACGTCGACGATGGCGGTCTACACCCACTTCGGCGGTATGGCCCAACTGATCGCGGCGATCGCCGAGGAGGGGCTGCGCCGGTTCGACGCGGCGCTGAGCATCCCGGAGACCGACGATCCGGTGGCGGACCTGCTGGCCACCGGCGTCGCTTACCGGGACTTCGCGATCGGCCGGCCGCACCTGTACCGACTGATGTTCGGCAGCACCAGCGCACACGGCATCAACGCGCCGACGCAGAACATGCTCACGTTGGGCCTGGCCGAGATCGACGTGCGCTTCCCCAGCTTCGCCCACCTGGTGCGCGGCGTACACCGGTCGATGCAGGCCGGCCGGATCGCGGCGGGCTCGAACGACACGGACTCCGACGGCTCGGATGCTCAGGTGGTGGCGACCGCGGCGCAGTTCTGGACGGTGATGCACGGCTTCGTGATGTTGGAGCTGGCCGGGTTCTTCGGCGGGACGGGCGCGTCGGTGGCCGCGGCGGGACCGGTACTCAAACCCATGGCCACCGGCCTGCTGATCGCCCTCGGCGACACCCCCGAGCGGGTGGCGCAGTCACTGGCTGCGGTGACCGACCGGCCCTGAACAGCCGAAACCCCCGGACCTCGCGGGTTCCGGGGGTTTGGGCTGTAGTGCGAACTACTTGACGGTGACGGTGGCGCCGGCAGCCTCGAGCTTGGCCTTTGCCTCCTCGGCAGCCTCCTTGGCGACCTTCTCCAGCAGCGGCTTGGGAGCGCCGTCGACCAGGTCCTTGGCCTCCTTGAGACCCAGGCCGGAGACGACCTCGCGCACCACCTTGATGACGCCGATCTTCTTGTCGCCGGCCGACTCCAGGATGACGTCGAACTCCGACTGCTCCTCGGCGGCCTCGGCGGCAGCCGGGGCAGCGCCACCGGCAGCGGCGACGGCGACCGGAGCGGCAGCGGTGACCTCGAAGGTCTCCTCGAACTGCTTCACGAACTCCGACAGCTCCAGCAGGGTCATCTCTTTGAAGACGTCGAGCAGCTCTTCGGTGGACATTTTGGCCATGATTTCGGTCCTTTCTGATTCCGGTTAAGGAAGTCGGGGTTGGGGTTATGCCTGGTTATTCGGCAGCCTCGGCCGGAGCCTCGGCGGTGTCGGCCGGAGCCTCGGCGGTGTCGGCCGGAGCCTCGGCGGTGTCGGCGGGAGCCTCGGCGGGTTTCTTTTCCTGCAGCGCAGCGGCCAGGCGGGCCATCTGCGAGGCCGGAGCGGCGAACAGGCCGGCCGCCTTGGACAGGTTGCCCTTCATGGCACCCGCCAGCTTGGCCAGCAGCACCTCGCGCGACTCCAGATCGGCGATGCGCTCCACCTCGGCCACGGTCAGCGCGTGGCCGTCCATGTAGCCGCCCTTGATGACCAGCGCCTTGTGGTCCTTGGCGAACTTCTTGATGGCCTTGGCGGCGTCGACCGGCTCGCCCCGGACGAACGCGATCGCCGTGGGCCCGGCGAACAGCTCGTCGAGACCCTCGATCCCGGCCTCGGACGCGGCCCGCTTGACCAGCGTGTTCTTCGCCACCGTGTAGGTGGCCGAGCCGCCGAGTGAACGCCGCAGTTCCGCCAGGTTCGCAACGGTCAGACCGCGGTACTCGGTGATCACGGTGGCGGTCGAGTCGTTGAACTGCTCGACGATGTCCGCGACGGCGGCGGTCTTGTCAGCCCGCGCCATGCATACCTCCTCGGGGTCGCTGTGGGTGTCCGTGCGATCCGCCTCGGAGACAACGAACGCCCCGACGCAGGAAGCGGTCGGGGCGTCACAAGTACGTGCCGGCGGGGCCGGTGCCTCGTCCTCCTGCGTGGGCCGCCGGGATGTTCCCGGACCTTCAACCGATTGCTCGGTGACCGACGGTCTTCGGTGGATCGGCACACACCATAGCGCGACCGGTGGCGATCAGCCAAAACGGCCAACCGCCGGCTACGCGCTCGCGACGACCAACAGCACGAGCACTGCCCCCAGCAGCGCCACCCGCACCCAATGCAACCGGTCCCAGCGCGCCGCAAGCGGCCGGGGCACCTCGCCGGCGGCTATGCGGTTGTTGACCGGCACCAGCATCGTCACCGACAGCAGTGCGACGACCGTCATGAGGGCCGCCCCGGCCCCGATGAACCAGCGCTGCGGACCGGCACCGACGACGGCGGCCACCACCAGCAGCGCCAGTGAGCCCAGGTACCAGAACGGCATCACCCGCCCGAGCAACCGGGCTCCCTCGCTGCGGGCGAGCCGAAACGCCTCATCGGGCAGCCGCCCGACGATCGGGTTGAAGAACGCCGCCACCGCGAACTCCGAGCCCACCAGGGCACCGACTACCGCTATCGCCACTACTCCGAGCATCATCGCATCGACTATGGTGGGTACGCTGACAAAAAACAAGGTACTGACGAATTAGTCAGTATAGGAGACGCTGGTGGCGGTATCGAAGAAAGAAGTCGGCGAGTGCCCGATCGACGCCGCACTGTCGGTCGTCGACGGCCGCTGGAAGGGCACCATCCTGTGGCGGCTGGCCGACGGGCCGATGCGCACCGCCGAGTTGCGGCGCAGCATTCCGGGCATCACCGAGCGGATGCTCATCCGCCACCTGCACGAGCTGGTGGACGACGGCATCATTGACCGTCACGACGCCGGCACGGTGCCGCCGTGCGTGCACTATTCGATCTCCGACTACGGCGCGACGCTGGCACCGGTGCTGCAAGCGCTCTGCGACTGGGGGCGTACACATATCACCCGCGGATCTACCAGCTGATACTGCGATTCGTCGTACAATCTGTCGCTCGGAGGTCGCCCGGTCGGCGATCTTGGACGCTGAACGGGCATTGCGCCGGGCCCGGCTGCGGGCCGAGGCCGAGCAGCTGCGGGACGACCCCGCCGACGTCGCCGCCTCGCGCGAACTGGCCGCGGAGATGGACGCGGTCCGTGCGTGGTGACCTGTATCGGTTCAAGGCGCCGACGGACGCTCGCGGTCACGAACAACCGGGCGGGCACTACGCCGTCGTGGTGCAATCTGATGACCTACCGCTGTCCACCTGGATCATCGCGCCCACCTCGACCGGTCGTCGTGCCGCGTCATTCCGACCGGAGATCGACATCGCCGGCACCAAGACGCGGGTACTGGTGGAGCAGCTCACGGTCATCGATCCGCAGCGCCGGCTCGGCGAGTTCGTCGGCCGACTGACCGGATCCGAGCTGGCCGCGATCGACACCGCGCTAGTGGCGGTGCTGGGACTCGACTAGCGCCGCGGCGCCCACCAGCCCGGCGTCGCCACCCAGTTCGGCGGGCACCACTCGCAGCCCGCTGAGAAACTCCAGCCCGGCGTGCTCGGCCAGCGCGGCCCGCAGCGGATCGAACAGCAGCGCACCAGATTTCGCGACGCCGCCGCCGATTACCACCAGATCCAGATCGCAGACCGCGGCCACCGAGGCGATCATCGCCGCCAGCGCATCGGTGCCGCGCCGGAATGCGCGCAGCGCCACCGGGTCACCGGCCTCGGCGGCCGCACCGAGCGCCTTGGCGTCCGCGGCTGACCCGTCCACACCGTCCGGGCCCCATCCGTTGGCCAGCGCCCAGCGCACCATCGACGGCCCGGAGGAGACGGTCTCCACGCAGCCGCGCCCGCCGCACCGGCACGGCTGGCCGCCGGGGTCGACGACGACGTGGCCGACGTGCCCGGCGTTGCCGGTGCGGCCGTGAAACGGCGCGCCGTCGAGCACCAGACCGCCGCCCACCCCGGTGGAGACCACCATGCCGAGCATCGACCGCGTGCCGCGCCCGGCGCCGTGCCGGTGTTCGCCCAGCGCCATGCAGACGCCGTCACCGCCCAAGGTGACCGGCACCCCGGGCACCGCGGCGGCCACCCGGTCACGCAACCCGAACCCATGCCAGCCGGGGATGTTGATAGGGCTGACCGTGCCGGCGTTCACGTCGACGGGTCCGGCCGAGCCGACCCCGACCGCGCGGACCCGCCCGCCGGCTCTCGCCAGGACGTCGTCGAGCAACTCGGCCACCACCGCCCACACCACCTCGGCGCCCTGATCGCCGCGGGTGGGCCGAACCGCCGTGTAGGTCAGGGCTCCGTCGGTCTCGACCAGGCCGGCGGCGATCTTGGTGCCGCCGACGTCGAGCGCGAGCACGGGCATCAGTCGAGCCCGCTCGTGCCGGACGGCAGCACCGCCAGCCGCACCGCGGGTGAGTACACCAGCGCGCCCGCCCCGCCGACCCGCACCAGCGCCCACCAGGTACCGGGCGACGCCCATACCGGCGGGCGCAGCGTGAACTCGAGTTCGACGCTGCTCCGCGCCGGGACCACCGCACCCAGCGCGGCCGGCCCCGACCATTCCCAGGTGCCCCAGGGACTGATCAGATGCGCCTCGACTGCCAGGTCGGCGTGCGCGTCGGTGCCGACGGTGACACGCAGTCGCGCGGATTGCCCGGCGGTGACCTCGACCGCACCGGGGCCGTCGACGTAGAGCAGCCGGTCGGCGCCCGGATCGCCGACGCGCACCACCGCGATGTCTTCGACCGGCTGTCGCCAGGACGGCGGGACGTCACCGGTGACGTCGAGGCGGGCGCGGATCGGGTAGAGCCCCGGCGCGGCGTCGGCCGGCACCGTCACCGCCACCGGCGTGCGGACGTGCTCGCCGGCGGCCAACCGCACCGGATGCTCGGCCGGCGCTGCGTTCCAGCCGGCCGGACACGCCAGCGTCACCGCGCCGGCCAGGTCCGCGTCGATGCTGTCGCTGGCCACGGTGAGATCCAGGCTCAACAGCGCACCCGGGTCGGCGTCGAGCCGGTGTGGATGCAGGGCCGGGGTCACCGGCATGCCGCCCAGCGGCGCCGGCCCGCGGTTGTGCAGCCAGTAGCGGGCATACAGCGGCTGGGCGGTCTCGGCCTCGGGCGCCAACGGACCGGCGGCACCCAGGCGTTCGACGTCGAGTCGGGCGGTGACGGTGGCGATCTCGTAGCCGTGCAGCCGCCGCGGGTCCGGGTGCTCGCGGGCCTGCTCCAGCAGGTCGGCGCGGCCCAGCACGCTCACCGTCCCGACGTCGCTGCGCAGCGTCACGACGGCGTCGGCGCCGCGCGTCTCCACCAGCCGCAGCGTGACGGTCCTGGCATCGACGGGTTGTGCGCTGGCCCGCGCGGTCGGGTTGCCGGCGGCCTTGAGCGCGCCCAGGCCGACCGCGCCGGCGGCGTCGATGCGCAACAGCGAGCCGGTCACCGGTAGCGCCCCGGAACCGTCGGTCACCGGGACCGCCTGCAGCGGGTCGGCGAACTCCGCGCTGCGCGCCGGGATACCCGCTTGGCGCCAGTCACCGTCACCGGCCACCAGGGCGTAATCGAAGGTGTGCGTCCAGTGCATCAGCTGGAAGGCGCTGCCGTCGGGTGCGGTACGGCGCGGCTCGTCTTCCCAGGCCGCCGACGGCCAGCTGGTGCAGGATCGCAGCAGCGCGGTGTGCAGCGTGCCGGCGGTGTCGACGGCGAAGCTGGGCACGCCGCGGTTGATCAGCGCGACGGTGCGCGCCTCGAACGGCTCCAGGTCAGCGCGGGCGGTCTGTTCGACGCTGATCTCGTTGCCGGCCAGCTCCTCGGTGACCCGGGCGATCTCCGCGGCCAGCGCGGCATCGTCATCGGCGGCGATCACCAGTACCGGCAGGGCACGCGGACCGCTCAGGTCGGCTCCGGGCACCCAAACCTCCGCGAGCGGTTTCGCCGCGGGCACCCAGACCCGGGCCCGGCCGTGCTGCTCGAGCTGGCGGTCCAGTTCGGCGGTGTAGGCGGGATCGGCGGCATCCAGCACCGTGCGGGTGAAGGCGTTGCGGTCCGGCCCCCCGAGGGTGATCCGGACGTCGGGCAGGTTGGAGTCGACGTCGAGGTTGCCGTAGCGGGGCCCGTCGGCGTCCGAACAGCTGGCGGTGACCCCGGCACGCACCAGCGCGACCATCAACTCCCGTGCGGACGGGGCAATCGCTGTGACTATCTCGGCCACCGAGACCGGCCGGCTGCCGTCGCCCACGTTGATCCGCGCGGTTGCCGACAGCCCGAACCAGCGGTGGGCGGGGGTGTCGAGGGTCCACGGGAACTGCGCGGTGTCCACCGAGCGTCCGGTGGGCTCGTGCAACAGCGCGAAGCCGCGGCCGATCACCGCGTCGGCCACCTCGGCGACCGGCAGTGCCCCGGGAACCGGGCACGGCCAGCGCAACCGCAGCAGGTGATCGGCGCCGGTGAACTCGTCGACGGTGGTGGAGCAGTCCACCCGGTCGATGCCGTGCCACAGCGTCAGGGTCTGGGTGTAGGCCAGCACGCCCCGGATCCGCCCCGAGACCACCAGCCGCTCCCCCAGCGGGCCGCGGTAGGCCTGCACCGTGACGGCGGTGGCCACCGCCGAGGTGAACAGGTTGCCGCTGGGCACCAGATGCCACGGCCCCTCCCCGGACTGGGGGTGTTTGGGGTATTCGTCGTAGACCGCCAGCTGGTTGCCCAGCCCGCCTTCGCTGATCATTTCGCGCCCGTCGCAGCGCCACGAGGTGATGCCGCCGCCGCGGTCGGGGTCGGCGGTCAGCCGGTGGTGCCCGTTGGAGATCCGGCTGCCGGGTATCGGGGCCCAGCCCTGGGGGTCCGCGTCTGGGGTCAGCCGATAGGCCCGCCAGCCCAGCGACGGCACGTCGCGGGCCAGCCAGCTCACGGATCGGCCGCCGTGCTCGACGTGGGCGGGCAACTCGGTGCCGTCGGAATCGAACACCCGCACCCCGGCCGCGGCCGGCGGGTCCAGCCGCACGGTGACCACATCGGTGCGGTCGGCGGCCACCGGATTCCACACCACCGTGGTCTGGCCGGGCCCGGAACCGGCCTCGACCAGACCCGACAGCACCGCCAGCGCGGCGTCGCGGGCATCGACGCCCAACTGCCAGGCGTCGCGCCAGCCGGTCAGCAGATCCAGGTACACCTGGTCGGCCTCCGACCCGGTGATCGCGTCGTGGTGGGCGCCGTAGCACAGCTGCGCCCACGCCTTGGCCAGCGCCGCCTCCGGGTAGCCGGTCCCGGTCAGCGCCGAGGCGAACACGCCGAAGCCCTCCGCGGCCAGCAGCGCCCGCTCGGCCGCCCGGTTGGCCTGCTTGGTGTCGATGTAGGAGACGTGGCAGCCGGTGTAGATCGGGTTCATGTCGCGGGTCTGCGGGGATGGGCTCTCGCCGCGCTCGGCCAGTTCGGCGCGTACCGCGGCGAAGAACTCGCGCGGCAGCCCGCAGACGAACTTCGGCCAGGTGTAGCGGGCGTTCCAGTCCCGGTGGATCTGCACCACCCAGCGGTTGGGCGGGGTGAAGTCGGTCCCCACCGGCAGCAGCACGTTGCGGGTGGCGGCGACCTTCTTCATCTCGACGAACAGCTGGTACACCTCGTCCTCGGCGTCGGCCAGCGTCTCCCGAGCGTCCATCCACCAGCCGGCGGCGTAGTGGGCGGGCATGTAGTGGGTCAGCAGGCCGCGTCCCGACGGTGAGATCCATTCGAACTCGGAGGCGAACTGCATCCGGTGCGGATCACCGGCCACCCCGTTTTGGGGGGCCATCGGCCCCCACTGGTGAAACGGCCCGCGCGCCCACGCACTGGAGGTCAGCCCGGCGTCGGCGGCCATCCCGGGGAATTGCGGGTCGTGGCCGAACACGTCGAGCTGCCAGGCCGTAGCGGGCCCAGCCGGATCAGCACCCATGATGTCGCGCTGAAAACCCATGCCCGCCACCAGGTTCCGGATCGTCGTCTCGGCATCGGTGAGGTTGGTCGACGGCTCGTTGTAGGTGCCGCCCATCACCTCGACACGGCCCTGGGCCAGCAGCCGGCGCAGTTCGGCGCGGTCCTGCGGATGGGTGTCCCAGTACGGCTTGAGGTAGTCGACCTCGGCCATGACGAACTTGTACTCGGGGTGCTCGCTCGCCCAGTCCAGGTGGCCGCGCACCAGGTTGATGCCGTTGGTCTGCCGGCACGCGCCGAGCGGGTACTCGCTCCACGCACTGGTGTAGTTGGCCTGGGTGTTCCACCACACCGGGTCGTAGTGGAAGTGCCCGACCATGAACATCGTCCAGCCCGGCTCGGCCACGGTGAAGCTGAAACCCGTGCCGTTGGCCCGCGCGGCGCGCTGCCGGCCCGGAACCGGGTCTGCGACGGTCACCGGCACCTCGACGACGCCGCTGCCCGGCTCGGCCACGGCTTCCCCGGCCAGGCCGTCACCGTCCACCCGCACCGGTGTCGGCGCGGTGGCCCCGGCGTACTCGACCCGGACCAGCTGCAGCGGCGCGTCGGCCGGCCCGACGAACTTCTCGGTCGATTCGGCGGAGATCACCTGCATGGCACAAACCTACGGATGTGCGCCGGCCGCATGGCTTCTTTCGGCGACCGGGCACGCGTGGCAGGCTCGGGGCATGCCCGTCTCCAGCGAGGTACTGGCCGACCAACTCGACTGGCACTGGCAGCACCTGCTGCGCCCGCGGTTGGACGGTCTCACCGACGCCGAGTACCTGTGGGAGCCGGCGCCGGGCTGCTGGACGGTGCGCCGCGACAGCATCGACTTCGAGCTCCCGCCACCGGTGCCCGCGCCGTTCACCACCATCGCCTGGCGGATGGCGCACGTCACCGTCGGAGTCTTCGCGATGCGTAACCATCACCATTTCGGTGGGCCACCGGCCGACTACCAGAGCTGGCCGTATGCGCTGCACGCCGCCACCGCGCTGGAGCAGCTCGACGACGCCTACGCCCGGTGGATCGGCGGGGTGCGCGGTCTGGACGAGGCCGCGTTGAACCGGCCGGTCGGCCCCGCGGAGGGCCCGTGGGCCGACCGCACCATGGCGGAACTGGTCTTGCACATCAACCGCGAGACCATCCACCACGGGGCCGAGATCGCTTGCCTGCGCGATCTGTACGCCCACCGAGACGCCCACCGAGCCGATGGAACGGCCTAGTGGGCCGATGCATGGCCGTGCGGTGGCCGCCGCCATCCCGATTCGTGCTGGTCAAGGGCATGGGGCATGATGTGCCGCCACGCCTGTGGGGACCGGTCAGCCAGGCATTGACAGAGCACTTCCGGCGTTGATTTGGCAGACTGCAGCAATGAGTTCGACCCCACCACGCCAGGTGGCCCGGCTGGACCGGGTGCCGCTGCCGGTCGAGGCCGCTCGCATCGGCGCCACGGGCTGGCAGCTCACCCGCGCCGCCAGCCGCGTCTTCACGCGGCTGCTCGGGCCGGGCCCGGTCCAGCAGAAGGTGATCCGGGAGCTGCCGCAGACATTCGCCGACCTGGGCCCCACCTACGTCAAGTTCGGCCAGATCATCGCCTCGAGCCCCGGCGCGTTCGGCGAGCCGCTGTCGCGGGAGTTCCGCGGCCTGCTGGACTCGGTTCCGCCGGCCGACCCGGAAGCGGTGCACAAACTGTTCGTCGAGGAGCTGGGCGCCGAACCGCAGCAGCTGTTCGCGAAGTTCGACGAGACCCCGATCGCGTCGGCGTCCATCGCCCAGGTCCACTTCGCCACGCTGCACAGCGGCGAAGACGTCGTCGTCAAGATCCAGCGCCCGGGCATCCGCCGCCGGGTGGCCGCCGACCTGCAGATCCTCAAACGGTTCGCGCAACTGGTCGAGGTGGCCAAGCTGGGCCGCCGACTGTCGGCGCAGGACGTCGTCGCCGACTTCTCCGACAACCTCGCCGAGGAGCTGGACTTCCGCATCGAGGCGCAGTCGATGCAGACCTGGGTGTCGCACCTGCACGCCTCACCGCTGGGCCGCAACATCAAGGTGCCCGACGTGCACTGGGACTTCACCAGCGAGCGGGTGCTCACCATGGAGCGGGTCGCGGGGCTGCGCATCGACGACGCCCCGGCCATCCGCAAGGCCGGCTTCGACGGCGTGGAGTTGGTCAAGGCGCTGCTGTTCTCCACCTTCGAGGGCGGGCTGCGGCACGGCCTGTTCCACGGCGACCTGCATGCCGGCAACCTGCTGGTCGACGACCAGGGGCGGGTGGTGTTCCTGGACTTCGGGATCATGGGCCGCATCGACCCGCGCACCCGGTGGCTGCTGCGGGAGCTGGTGTATGCGCTGCTGGTCAAGAAGGACCACGCCGCCGCCGGCAAGATCGTGGTGCTGATGGGCGCGGTCGGCACGATGAAACCCGAGGCGCAGGCCGCCAAGGATCTGGAGGCGTTCTCCACCCCGTTGACGATGAAGACCCTCGGCGATCTGTCTTACGCCGAGATCGGCCGGCAGCTCGGCGCGCTGGCCGACGCCTACGACGTCAAGCTGCCCCGCGAGCTGGTGCTGATCGGCAAACAGTTCCTCTATGTGGAGCGCTACATGAAGCTGCTGGCGCCGCGCTGGCAGATGATGTCCGACCCGCAACTGACCGGTTACTTCGCCAACTTCATGGTCGACGTCAGCCGTGAACACAACCAAGCACCGGAGGTGTAGCCGTGGAGGTGCGCAGCGGTACCGCTCGCTCCGGCGAGCTGGAGATCTTCTACGAGGACCTGGGCAGCCCGGACGACCCGCCGGTCCTGCTGGTGATGGGGCTGGGGGCCCAGCTGCTGCTGTGGCGCACCGGCTTCTGCGAGAAGCTGGTCGCCCAGGGGCTGCGGGTGATCCGCTACGACAACCGGGATGTGGGTTTGTCCACCAAGTTGGGCCGCAAACATGCCCGCGGCGCACTGGTACCCCGGATGGCGCGGTTCTGGCTGGGCAAGCCCAGCTCAGCGGTCTACACCCTGGAGGACATGGCCGACGACGCCGCCGCGCTGCTGGATCACCTGGACATCGACAGGGCCCACGTGGTCGGCGCCTCGATGGGCGGCATGATCGCGCAGGTGTTCGCGGCCCGGTTCGCCGAGCGGACCCGGTCGCTGGGGGTGATCTTCTCCAGCAACAACCGCCGGTTCCTGCCCCCGCCGGCGCCGCGCGCGCTGCTGGCGCTGCTGTCCGGGCCGCCGCCGGACTCGCCGCGTGAGGTGATCATCAACAACGCGGTGCGGGCCAGCCGGATCATCGGCAGCCCCGGCTACCCGACACCGGAGGAGCAGCTGCGGGCCAACGTCATCGAAGCCTACGAACGCAGCTACTACCCGTGGGGCATCGCCCGCCAATTCGGCGCCATCCTGGCCAGCGGGAGCCTGGCCGCCTACGACCAACTGATCACCGCACCGACGGTGGTCATCCACGGCCTGGCCGACAAGTTGATGCGGCCGTCGGGCGGGCGGGCGATCGCCGATGCCATCGACCGGGCCCGGCTGGTGCTGTTCGAGGGCATGGGCCATGACCTTCCCGAGGAGCTGTGGGATCCGGTGATCACCGAGTTGACCACGACGTTTGCTGCCGGCCACTAGCTAATTGTTATCCGGCTAACAGCAGACGGTACGATGTCGGGGCCTCTTCCTGTCCCCCCGAAGATCGTGAGTAAACCGAGCCATGCCGAAATTGGAACCCAAGTACGAAGAACTGCAGTCGATCTACGACATCTCCAATGAGTTCTACGAGCTGTTCCTCGGCCCCACGATGGGCTACACCTGCGGGTTCTACCCCGACAAGGACACCACCTGCGATGAGGCCCAGATCGCCAAGTTCGACCTGGCGCTGGGCAAGCTGGGCCTGCAGCCCGGGATGACACTGCTCGACATCGGCTGCGGCTGGGGGGCCTGCATGCAACGAGCGATCGAGACCTACGACGTCAACGTCATCGGTCTCACCCTGAGCGGCGAGCAGCGCGAGTACGCGATCGAGAAACTGTCCAAGGTCAAGACCAACCGTCAGGTCGAGGTGCGACTGCAGGGCTGGGAGGAGTTCACCGACAAGGTGGACCGGATCGTCTCGATCGGCGCGTTCGAGCACTTCGGCCGGGATCGCTGGGAGGACTTCTTCCGGATCACCTACCAGGCGTTGCCCGACGACGGGCGGATGCTGCTGCACACCATCACCGCGATCGCGGGGTCGGAGGACGCGCAGGCCAGGGGCCTGCCGCTCACGATGGACCTGGCGAAGTTCACCTTGTTCATCATGAAGGAGATCTTCCCCGGCGGTCAGCTGCCCTCAGCCTGGTTGCCCCGCAAGTATGCCGCCGAGGCCGGCTTCACCGTGACCCGGGACGACGAGATCGGGCCGCACTACGCGCGCACCCTGGAAGACTGGGCGGCGATGCTGGCGGCCAACAAGGAGCGGGCGATCGAAGTACAAGGTCAGGAGGCGTACGACCGCTTCGACAAGTACCTCAACGGCTGCGTAAAGCTGTTCCGCGACGGGTACAACACGGTCCATCAGTACACGCTGCAAAAGTAGCCGGGGACCGGCCTGCCGTGGGGCTACGGCTTGGCTATATTTCACGTCAACCGATTCACCCTCGACCCGCTAAGCTGCAACAGTTGACCGGCACGGACCAGACGGCAACCGCCAGGTTCGGTCACGACGGGTTACATCAGGAAGGCAACCAGTCACAAATGGTGGACAAACAGATGGTGGAAAAGGCCACACGCGCCGAGGGGATGCGTCCGAAGTTCGAGAACATCCAGGCCCACTACGACCTGTCCGACGACTTCTTCGCGCTGTTCCAGGACCCGAGCCGGACCTACAGCTGCGCGTACTTCGAGCCGCCGGACATCTCGCTGGAAGAGGCGCAGATCGCCAAGGTCGACCTGAACCTGGACAAGCTGAACCTGCGGCCCGGGATGACGCTGCTCGACATCGGCTGCGGCTGGGGCGGGACCATGAAGCGCGCCGTCGAGAAGTACGACGTCAACGTGATCGGGCTGACGCTGAGCAAGAACCAGCACGCCTACTCCCAGAGCCTGCTCGACGAGATCGACACCGAGCGAACACGGCGGGTGCTGCTGCAGGGCTGGGAGGAGTTCAACGAGCCGGTGGACCGGATCGTCTCGATCGAGGCGTTCGAGCACTTCGGCTTCGAGAACTACGATGACTTCTTCAAGAACTGTTTCGAGATCATGCCGGCCGACGGCCGGATGGCCATCCAGAGCAGTGTCAGCTTCCATCCGTATGACCTGAACGCGCGCGGCAAGAAGCTGACGTTCGAGACGGCCCGGTTCATCAAGTTCATCCTCACCGAGATCTTCCCGGGCGGGCGGCTGCCCACCACCGACATGATGGTGGAGCACGGCGAGAAGGCCGGTTTCACTGTGCCGGAGGCGCTTTCACTGCGGTCGCACTACATCAAGACCCTCCGGATCTGGGGTGACGCGCTGGAGGCGCACCACGACGAGGCCGTCGCGATCCAGTCCGAAGAGGTCTACCAGCGCTACATGAAGTACCTGCGCGGTTGCGAGTACTACTTCACCGACGAGGCCCTGGACGTCAGCCTGGTCACCTACGTCAAGAGCTAACCGCCGACCAGTCGCAAAAGCCCCCTCTCCGGTACGGAAAAGGGGGCTTTCGCGACTGGTCGTGGGGGCTATTCGGCCACGAAGTTACGGGTGACGGTCGGGTCCACCGGAATGCCGGGGCCGGTCGTCGTCGAGATGACGATCTTCTTGAGGTAACGGCCCTTCGACGACGACGGCTTGAGCCGCAACACCTCGTCGAGGGCGGCGCCGTAGTTCTCCGCCAGCTTGGACTCGTCGAACGAGGCCTTGCCGATGACGAAGTGCAGGTTGGCCTGCTTGTCCACCCGGAAGTTGATCTTGCCGCCCTTGATGTCGGAGACGGCCTTGGCGACGTCGGGGGTAACGGTGCCGGTCTTGGGGTTGGGCATCAGGCCGCGCGGGCCCAGCACGCGGGCGATGCGACCGACCTTGGCCATCTGGTCGGGGGTGGCGATCGCGGCGTCGAAGTCTAGAAACCCGCCCTGGATCTTCTCGATCAGGTCGTCGCTGCCGACCACGTCGGCGCCGGCGGCGGTGGCCTGCTCGGCCTTCTCCCCGACCGCGAACACCGCGACCCGGGCGGTCTTACCGGTGCCGTGCGGCAGGTTCACGGTGCCGCGGACCATCTGGTCGGCCTTACGGGGGTCCACGCCGAGCCGGATGGCCACCTCGACGGTGGCGTCCTGCTTGGTCGACGACGTCTCCTTGGCCAGCTTGGCGGCCTGCAACGGGGAGTAAAGGTTGTCGCGGTCCACCTTCTCGGCGGCGGCGCGGTAGGCCTTGCTGTTCTTGCTCATCGGTTATCCAATCTCGTGGTTGGTTGTGGTTTGCGGGCCGAAGCTGGCCCTCCCACGCTTTCCTTGCGTTGACTCTGCGTTCACGGTGGTGCTTACTCGCACTTTTGCACCGTCAGCGCAGAGTCAACGAGGGCTTATTCGACGGTGATGCCCATGGAGCGGGCGGTGCCGGCGATGATCTTGGCTCCGGCCTCGACGTCGTTGGCGTTGAGGTCGGCCTTCTTGGTCTCGGCGATCTCGCGGATCTGGTCCCAGCTCACCTTGGCGACCTTCGCCTTGTGCGGCTCGGCCGAACCCTTGGCGATGCCGGCTGCCTTGAGCAGCAACCGGGCGGCCGGCGGGGTCTTGAGCGCGAAGGTGAAGCTGCGGTCCTCATAGACCGTGATCTCCACCGGGACGACATTGCCGCGCTGGTTCTCCGTGGCGGCGTTGTACGCCTTGCAGAACTCCATGATGTTGACGCCGTGCTGACCCAGCGCGGGTCCCACCGGCGGCGCGGGATTGGCCTGGCCGGCTTCGATCTGCAGCTTGATCAGACCGGCGACCTTCTTCTTCGGGGCCATGAGTGTTGGTGTTCCTTTCGCTACTACTTAGATCTTGGAGACCTGGTTGAAGGTCAGTTCCACAGGTGTCTCGCGACCGAAGATGGACACCAGCACCTTGAGCTTCTGCTGCTCGGCGTTGACCTCGGAAATCGAGGCGGGCAACGTCGCGAACGGGCCGTCCATGACGGTGACCGACTCGCCGACCTCGTAGTCGACCTCGATGACCGGCCGCTCCAGGCCACCATCGTGCGTGGTCGCCGCGGTCGCCGCCGCGCCGCGCCCCTGCTTCTTGGCCGCGCCCTGCGGCAGCAGGAACTTGACCACGTCGTCCAGCGGCAGCGAGGTCGGCCGCGAGGTGGCGCCGACGAATCCGGTGACACCCGGGGTGTTGCGCACCGCCGACCAGGAGTCGTCGGTCAGGTCCATCCGCACCAGGATGTAGCCCGGCAGCACCTTGCGGTTGACCTGCTTGCGCTGGCCGTTCTTGATCTCGGTGACCTCTTCGGTGGGCACCTCCACCTGGAAGATGTAGTCGCCGACGTCGAGGTTCTGCACGCGGGTCTCGAGGTTGGCCTTCACCTTGTTCTCGTAGCCGGCGTAGGAGTGGATGACGTACCAGTCGCCCGGCTTGGTGCGCAGCTCCGCCTTCAGCGTCGCCGCGGGGTCGAGCTCCTCGGCCGGCTCGGCTTCGGCCGCCTCGGTGCCCTCCGCGGTCTCAGCGCCCTCCGCGGCCTCAGCAGCCGCAAGGGTCTCGTCAGCCGGGGCCTCGGCAGGCGCCTCGGTGGTCTCCGCCACGTCGACCGGCTCGCCCGCGGGCGTATCGCCGTCGAAGGTAGTCACGGTTGTCAGTCCTTCCCTAATTACTTCACTCGCCGAACACCAGCAGGATCAGCTTGGCGAAGCCGTAGTCCGCTCCGGCGACCAGAGCCACCATGAAGACCAGGAACGCCAGCACCACCGCGGTGTAGGTGACCATCTGCTTGCGGTTCGGCCAGATCACCTTGCGAAGCTCGCCGACGACCTGCTTGAGATAGTTCAAAACGAAAACGAACGGATTGCGCGACGGCCCGTCCGACTTCTTCTTGGCCTTCTTGGCCTTCTTGACGCCGGCGTCGTCCCCGCCCAGCTCCGTCGCCGTGGACTCCAACTCGGCAACGTCGTCATCGGCGGCCCCACGCCGCCGGGAGCGCTTGCCGGTGGGCCGCAGCGGCGCGCCGACCTGCATGCTCGCCACCGCCGTGCGGCCGTGGCCGGTGGAGTCGGCCTCGCTGTCGCCGCCGGCTGCGGCGTCGGGACGGTCGAGCTCGTCGGTCACCGCATGCTCCTTCGTTCTTCTCGCTTACGTATTGCCGTACCGTGCCCGGCAGTGTCCAGTGTCCACTGTCCACCATGGCACGTCAGCAGGGGCGACAGGACTTGAACCTGCAACCTGCGGTTTTGGAGACCGCTGCTCTGCCAGTTGAGCTACGCCCCTTCGCGGTTGGCAGACCAACCTGCGCGTTCCGGGGTTTCACCAGTGCACCGTCTCCGGCCCACACAATTCGCGCGCTCCCCGGATCCACGGAAAGCGCGCTAGTGCTGGGAAAACCCCGAGGTTCGAGTGTACCTCGCCGCCCGGGCCAGTTACTAATCAGGCTGTTCGGCGACGCTCACCGGAGTCGGCCCGCAGGGACGGCGGAGGCGAGCGGAAACCGGGACAGCCCTACGAATCAGGCTGTTCGGCGACGCTCACCGGAGTCGGCCCGCAGGGACGGCGGAGGCGAGCGCAAACCGGGACAGCCCTACGACTCAGGCTGTTCGGATGACTTGACCGGATTCGGCGTCCCACTTGAGGCTGACCGAATCGTCGCCCTCATGGCCCATCATCGTGGTGAACGCCTCCAACACGACGTCGCCGTCGGGGTCGGTCAAGATGTTGCGGGTGGTGACGATGTCGGCGCCGAAGCGCTCGTTGACCGACGCGATCTCCATCCGGGCGTAGAGGATGTCGCCGGCCTTGATCGGCCGGTGGAAGGTGAACCCCTGGTCGACCTGCACCATCTGCATGGTGGTGTAGCCGGTGTCGACGTTGCGGAAGAAGTCCGACTGCACCAGCTTGGCCAGGATCGCCACATAGGTCAGCGGCGCCAGCAGCCCGTCGTAGCCCAGTTCGGCCGCCGCCTTCTCGTCGTAGCAGGCGGGGTCCTCGGCCTTGACGGCGTTGGCGAACTCGCGGATCTTCTCGCGGCCCACCACGAACGGCTCGGGGTAGCGCCAGATCAGCCCCCGGATGTCGGTTTTGATCGCCATCGTTTCCCCTAGGCGAGCTTCGCCGAGGCGACCGCCCGTCCGAAGATCTTCTTGTCCGCGTTGGTGCTGGCGGTGGCGGTGAGCGCAACCGTCACCGACTTCGTTTCGGGGTCGACGGACTTCACCCGGCCGCTGAAGGTGATCTCAGCGCCCTTGCCGTCGTTGGGCACCGGCACCACGGAGGTGAAGCGGACGTTGTACTCGGTGACCGCGCCCGGGTCGCCCACCCAGGCGGTGACGTAGCCGCCGCCGAGCCCCATGGTCAGCATGCCGTGGGCGATCGCGGTGTCCAGACCGACCTGCTGCGCGATCTCGTCGTCCCAGTGGATCGGGTTCAGGTCGCCGGACACGCCGGCGTAGTTCACCAGGTCCTGCCGGGT
The DNA here is from genome assembly GCF_002086455.1 of Mycolicibacter algericus DSM 45454. GTDB lineage: Bacteria > Actinomycetota > Actinomycetes > Mycobacteriales > Mycobacteriaceae > Mycobacterium > Mycobacterium algericum. The sequence continues at coordinate 41,015 of NZ_MVHC01000005.1, read as the reverse complement.
GAGCGGGATGACCCGTTCCGGCAGCTGATCGCCGACCTTGACCGAACTGAACTCACGCAACGCCATCGGTAAAACCCTTATCTCCCTCGCCGGCGCGGCCCGCCAGCGTCGTGTATGTCTCCTGCACGATCTCACCGGCAGCGTTGGTGACGACCTGCCTGGTCATGATGATGTCGGTGCCGTGTGCGCGGCGAACCGACTCGACCGAGACGTCGCAGTACAGCCGGTCGCCTTCCTTGATCGGCTGGTGAAACTCCAGCTTCTGGTCGACCTGGACAATCTGGGCGTCATCGACGGCGACACCGACGTGCTCGAAGAACGCCGAAATCGCCTTGTGGCCGAACACCGAGATGTAGGTCAGCGGAGCCAGCAGACCGTCATACCCGAGCCCGGCCGCGGCCCGCAGGTGGAAACTGGCCGGGTCCACGGCCTTGACGGCGCGGGCGTATTCGCGGATCTTCTCCCGCTCCACCTCATAGTGGTCGGGGTATCGGTAATGCGCCCCGGCGAGGCGCTCGGCCAACGACACGGTTCGCGCTACCTAGCGGGATTCGCGGTGAGACTGGTGCTTGCCGCAGTTGGGGCAGAACTTCTTCAGCTCCAGCCGGTCGGGGTCATTCCGGCGGTTCTTCTTGGTGATGTAGTTGCGGTGCTTGCACACCTCACAGGCCAAGGTGATCTTCGGCCGCACATCGGTGCTGGAGGCCACGTCAGCTGCCCTCTTTCGTCTGTTGTTGCGCTGGTTGTCGTTGTAGCGATGGCCGGACTTGAACCGGCGACCTAACGATTATGAGTCGTTCGCTCTAACCAACTGAGCTACATCGCCGCGGGTAATACACCTGCCAGCAGGCCCGGCGTCCACCGAGCCCCCTAACGGAATCGAACCGTTGACCTTTTCCTTACCATGGAAACGCTCTGCCGACTGAGCTAAGGGGGCCTCGCCCACGGCGGCCGTTGCGGCGCCGTAAGCCTGTAGAAGGTTACAACCTCGGCCATGAGGTCACCAAACCGCAGTGGCCGGTAGCCCCTGCGCACGGCTCCGCCGCACTTGCAATCGACTGCTTTAGGGTGGAGGGCGTGCCCGAATCCGACAGGCTGTATTTCCGCCAGTTGCTCTCCGGACGCGATTTCGCGGTCGGGGACCCGACGGCCGCCCAGATGCGCAATTTCGCGTACCTGATCGGTGACCGGCAGACCGGCGACGCGGTGGTGGTCGACCCGGCCTATGCGGCCGGTGATCTGCTCGACGCGCTCGAAGCCGACGGCATGCACCTGTCCGGCGTACTGGTCACCCATCACCACCCCGACCACGTAGGCGGGAAGATGATGGGCTTCGAACTCAAGGGCCTGGCCGAGCTGCTGGAGCGGGTCAGCGTCCCGGTTCATGTGAACACCCATGAGGCACAGTGGGTTTCGCGGATCACCGGGATTGCGATGACGGACCTGACCGCCCATGAGCACGGCGACAAGGTCAGCATCGGCGACATCGAGATCGAGCTGCTGCACACCCCCGGGCACACCCCGGGCAGTCAGTGCTTCCTGCTGGACGGCCGGCTGGTCGCCGGGGACACGTTGTTCCTGGACGGCTGCGGGCGCACCGATTTCCCGGGCGGGGACTCCGATGAGATGTATCGCAGCCTGCAGCAGCTGGCCGCCCTGCCCGGCGACCCGACGGTGTTTCCCGGCCATTGGTATTCCGCCGACCCGAGTGCCGCGCTCTCCGAAGTCAAGCGATCCAACTACGTGTTTCGCGCCGACAGCCTGGACCGGTGGCGCATGCTGATGGGCGGATGAGGGGATAGCCGATGGGATCAGTAGAGGATCGCTGGTACGACATCACGCACGCCGGGCCGGAGGCGTGGCTGGCATGCGCCGCGTGGCTGGCGATCGGGATCACCGTGCTGGCGCTGATCTACCTGAACCGGCAGCTGCAGCGCAACCGGCGGGCGGCCGCCGAGCAGACCCGCCCGCACGTGGCGATGTTCATGGAGCCGCACGCCGCGGACTGGCACGTCATCGAGCTGGTGGTGCGCAACTTCGGCAAGACCGCCGCCTACGACATCGGGTTCTCGTTCGCCCAGCCGCCCACGGTGGCGCGCTACGAGACGGCCTCGGACGGCTACGCTGACGTGGTGGCCTTGCAGTTGCCCGAGGAGCTGACGGTGCTGGCGCCCAACCAGGAGTGGCGCACGGTGTGGGACTCGGCGATCGACCGGGCCGAACTCGGTGAGGGCATCGAGTCGCGGTTCACCGGGACGGTCAGCTATTACGACACCCCCGAGGAGCCCAAGGGCTGGTTCGGGCGGGGCAAGCGCACCCGTTACGAGAACAAGGTGACGCTCGACTGGGGCGATCTGCCTCCGGTGCGACGGGTCGAGTTGATGACGACGCATGACCTGGCCAAGCGGGAGAAGCAGAAGCTGGAGTTGCTGCGCAGCCTGCTCAGCTACTTCCACTACGCGTCCAAGGAGACCCGGCCGGACGTGTTCCGAGCCGAGATCGAGCGGATCAACGGGGCGGCCCGCGAGATCCAGGACCGGCTGCGGGGCCGCGAGCAGCTGGACAGCGCCGGCAACACCGACATCACGGTGCGGCTCGGTGACGCCAGCGCCGAGCTGGGCAAGCACCGCCACTGAGGCTGCCTCACTCCGGGCGGGCCGGACCGCCGCCGGGGTAATGCGTGACCCGGAACTGCTCCAGATAGGCCGGCCAGTCCCAGGTCGCCAGGAATTCCCGCGTCGCGGTGTAGCCGTTGTTGAAGAGCTCTTCGAGCCGGTCGCGGGAGATCCCGAAGTCCAGCACGCCGACGTCGGTCGGGTTGACCTTGATGGCGCGCACGCTGACCCACGGTTGGTTCAGGTAGGTCTGGTCGTGGCCGATCAGCAGTGTGCTGATCAGGTTCTCCAGCAGCCGCGACTGCCCGAACATGCGCAGCGGGCGCAGGCCGGGAACCATGTCGCCGATGTCGCCGCCGGACAGCTCGGGCACCACCGTCACCCCGAAGGTGGGCCACAGCGGTACCCGGCCGTCGAGCCGGTCGAAGGTGTAGATCGGAAAGTTCGACAGCACTCCGCCGTCGACCAGGGTGGAGCGTCGCCCGCCGGCGCTGGTCAGCGTCATCGGGCGGTAGAAGAACGGCACCGACATCGAGGCGCGGACCGCGTCGGCGACGGACTGCTCGTCGGGATCGAGTCCGTAGACCCGCCGGTAGTCCCACGGCAGCCGGACCAGCTGGCCGGTGGTCACGTCGGTCACCGTGACCACCGCCCGGTAGCGCCGCTCGGCCAGCAGGTTGTCATGGTCGTAGGCCAGGTCACCCCAGGTGCGCACGCCCAGGTTCGCCAGCTCACCGCGGATCCAGTCGTGGGCGACGTCGCCGCGGTACAGGCCGCTGTCGCGCAGGAACCCGTAGGCGGCCCCCAACAGCGGCACCGGTAGGTCCGTGTCACGCCAGGTGTCCAGCGGCACCGACAGCGCCAGCTCCTTGACCTGCGCCGCGGTCAGCTGATCGCCTTGCGCGGCCGCGGCCAGGATGGTGCCGACCACCGAGCCGCCGGACACCCCGGAGATGCGCTGCACCGAGTAGCCGGCGTCCATCAGCGCGACCACCGCCCCAACCAGCCCGATGAACCGCACTCCCCCGCCGGACAGCACCAGGTCGGCGGTCAGCGGCTGGGTCGTGCCGGATCGGCGGGCGGCCATCGGACTCAGTCCGCTGAATTCCACTCGTAGGGCAGGAATTTGCCATCGAGAGTGATGACCACCCGGTCACCGCCGGGGTGCTGCTTCTTGTCGATGTCCACGCTGAAATTGATCGCGCTCATGATGCCGTCGCCGAACTGCTCGTGGATCAGTTCCTTGATCGCCGGGCCGTAGACGCTCACCGCCTCGTGCAGCCGGTAGATGGTCGGGTCGGTAGGGACCGCGCCGGGCGACGCGCCGCGCATCGGCACCGCGGCCAGCACCGGCACCACGGAGCGATCCAATCCCAGCAGGCCGACCAGGATCTCGCCCAGCTCGGCGGGGATGGGCTGTTGGCCCAGCAGCGCCGACGTCGTCCACACGACCGGCCGTTTGATCGCGTCGGCCAGCTCCTGCCAGCTCAGGCCCTTGGCCAGCCGGGCGGCCACGATCTGCTCGGTGATCTCGCTTCGGTTCATGGCTTCCAGCATGCCCGGGTCGCTCAGTCTTCGAAATGGCGGCGCAGGTTCTCCCACATCGCGGCATGCGAGGCGCCGCCGTCGCGCAGCACGGTGTTCATCAACAGCCGGGGCGCGGTGATGTCGACGTGTTCGCGCAACCGGCTGCCGGCGCCGTGCGGGCGCACCGTCACCGTGGACCACATCTCGATGCCGGGCCGCTGCCGGGTGTGGCTCACGATGTCGCCGGGGCCGTCGGTGCGCAGCTCCACCCGGCAGGTGAAGCGGATCGGCATGCCGCAGCGGCGCATGCGGTGCGGGGCCAGGTAGCGGGTGGCCCCGTCGGTGCCACCGGGAACCCGGCGGACGTTCACCAGCATCGGATGCAGGGCTTCGTAGTTGACGAGGTCGGCCAGGAACGCGGCGACGGCCTCGGGTGGCGCGGCGATGTCGGCGGTGTGTTCCAGGCGTCCGCGGGCCATGCAAGCGACCTTAGTCCGGCAGGACCCGATGGCATACTCGGCGACATGCCCGCTCAGAAGACTCCTGAACTTCGCCTGCTCACGGTCTTGCTGTTGGCGGTGCTGCTGGTTGCCGGCTGCGGTTCGCGGACGCCGGCCGAGGGCACCCAGCTGGACTTCACCGCGCAGACGCTCGACGGTCGGCCGTTCTCCGGAGCGAGCCTGGCCGGCAGACCGGCGGTGCTGTGGTTCTGGGCGCCGTGGTGTCCCACGTGCCAGAAGGATGCACCGCTGGTCGCGCGGGTGGCCGCGGCGAACCCGGCGGTGACGTTCGTCGGGGTGGGCGCCCGTGATCAGCCCGATGCGCTGCGGGAGTTCACCGCCAAGTACGGCGTCGACGGCTTCACTGAGCTGGCGGACACCGACGCGGCGGTGTGGGCCCGCTTCGGGGTGACCCGCCAGCCGGCGTTCGCCTTCATCAGCCCGGGCGGCGAAGTCGAGGTGGTGAAGGGCTCGTTGCCCGAGGCCGAGCTGAGTGCGCGGGTGCAGGCGCTGAAGAATTCGTGATCGACAGCGCCACACTGAGTTTCGCGCTGGGCGCGGGACTGGTTGCGGCGCTTAACCCGTGCGGGTTCGCGTTTCTGCCGGGGTATCTGGGGCTGGTGATCGCCGGCAGCCGGGACACGTCGCGCCCGGCCGCGCTGGCCCGGGCCGGCGCGGCGACGGTGGCGATGTCGGCCGGGTTCCTGACGGTGTTCGGGATCTTCGGCCTGGCGGTGTCGCCGTTGATCGCCTCGGCGCAGCGGTATCTGCCGTTCGCCACCGTGGTCATCGGCGTGCTGCTGCTGGCGATGGGCGCCTGGCTGCTGTCCGGCCGGGACATCGCGGTGCTGCTGCCTGCGGCGGGCGGAACGCCGACCGCACGGCTGGCGTCGATGTACGGCTACGGCGTGGGCTATGCGGTCGCGTCGCTGTCGTGCACGATCGCACCGTTTCTCGCGGTGATCAGCACCACCTTCCAGCAGGGTTCGGCGCTGGCGGGCGTGCTGGCGTTCGTGGCCTATGCCGCGGGCATGAGTATCACCGTCGGGGTGGCGGCGCTGGCGGTGGCGCTGGCCGGGTCCTCGGCCACCTCGGCGCTGCGGCGGGTGCTGCCGTATGTGGGCCGGATCGCCGGGGTGATCGTGTTGGTGACCGGGCTGTATGTCACCTACTACGGCTACTACGAGATCCGGCTGTACTTCGCCGGTGGCTCCAGTGCCGAAGCCGACGATCCGGTGATCCACGCGGCCGGCGCTGTGCAGTCCTGGCTGGCGGATCGGGTCGACGCGCTGGGCGTCTGGCCGCTGCTGGGTGCGGCCCTTGCACTTGTGTTGGTTTCGATTGTTTCAATTAGACGCATCCGCAGGTAGCATGGGCCCATGCCCACCACCCTCGCACCGATCGCCCGCCAGGTCGCCGAGCGCGCCCGCACCGATGCCGGGTTCGCCCAGGTGCTCGATGTCCTGCTGGAGGCGCCGACGGCTCCGCAGGGCACCTTGGAGCGCATCGCCGCCCACGCGCTGAACGACCAGCGCCGCGCCGCGCTCATCGACGACTTCGTCGCCGGCGCACTGCCCACCCCCAAGGTCCAGGAGTTGCTGCGGCTCGGCACGCCGCAGGCGGTGCACCGGCTACGGAGCCGGGGCAAGCTGACCGGAGCGGCCGTGGGCAACCAGACCTGGTTCCCGGCTTGGCAATTCGACGACGCGCGGGTGCGCGCCGATCTGCCCGAGATCCTGGAGCTGCTGGGGCGGTTCACCTCCGATCCGCTGGCCGCCGACCGCATCATGCGGCTCACCCACGACGAGTTGGACGGCGTCTCGATCGCCGAGGCGCTGCGCCACCCGGAGACCGCGCCGGCCGCCCGGCGGATGCTGACCTCGCTCGGTGCCTGAGCTTCCCGTCGGCTACCGGGCCGCGCTGCCGCAGGCCCGGCCGATCGGGCTGCGCCGCCGCCGGATCACCGCCGGGACGCAGCTGTGGCGCCTGGACGCCGAGCAACCGGATTCCTGGACGTGGGCGGGCTTTCGCGAGCCGCGCTATCGTTTCGACCCGCCGTCGGGGGCGTTTCGCACCCGTTACGGCGCAACCGATCTGCTCGGGGCGTTTCGGGAACGCTACCGGCTGACTGGGCTGATGATCCCGGCCGACCACGCCGGCCACCACCTGGTGCGGCTGACCGCCGCGAGGCATCTGCGGGTGCTGGATCTGCGCACCGAACGCAATCTGGACGCCTTGGGGGTCGATGACCAGATCAGCACCGGTCAGCACGACGCGGTGTGGGCCACCTGCCAGTGCCTGGCCGACGCGGTGCGGCGCTGGTGGCCCGAGCCCGAGGAGTGCCCGGACGCCATCGTCTACCGGTCGCGCACCACCCCGGAGACCTCGGTCAACTACGCGTTCTTCGCCGTCGAGGCGTTCGAGGTGCAGGCGTGGCCGCTGTCGGAGCGTCCCGAGGTGACCGCGGATCTGGTGCTGCGACACGGGTTCACTCTCGGGTATTGACGCCTTCTCACCCGGCTCATTCTCCAACGGCACCATCGGCCCCACCCGTTGCGGCGGCAGGGGAATGTGGCTGTTGCCCGGCTCCGAGCGACAACGGCCCGCGCACCCGGCCCGCGCGCCTGACATAACGTTGGTTGTCGCTCGGAGGCGGGCGCATACCCTAGGCCGACGTCCCCGTGACGCCGGCAACGAGAGTCGGGCCCACGCGGGAAGAATGCGCGCAGCTCCGGTGCGCAGCTCAGCCAGGCTTCGTCGCGGTCACCAGCCGGGTTGCGGCCCACGGCCCGCCGTACCACATCCGCCACCCCAGGTTGCGCCAGCGCACGTCGCCCCAACCGATTTCACGCAGTTGGGCGGCGTGCGCACGCACCTCCCACAGGTCGGCGATCGCCAGCCGGCCGCCGGGCCGCAGCACGCGGGCCGCCTCGGCCAATGCGCGCCGACGGCCATCGCGGCTCGGGATGTTGTGGATCGCCAGGTTGGACACCACCACGTCGACACTGGCGTCGGCCAGCGGCAGCGCGGTCATGTCACCGGTGCGCACCTCGACCCGCTCGGCGACCCCCTCCAGTGCGGCGTTGGCCAGGGTGGCGTCCGCGGAGTTGCCGGTCTGGTCGGCGTGCCACAGGTCGACGCCGATCGCCCGGCCCGTCGGCAGCCGCGTGGCCGCGGCGCAGAGCACCGCACCGCGCCCGCAGCCCATATCCAGCACCGTTTCGTCGCCGCGCAGCCGCAGGCCTTCGAGGATGCGTTCCCACACCGTGAACTTTCCGGTCCGGGTGGCGTGCCAGTACAGCCCGACCTGGGCGAGGATGCCGGCGTCGAGCAACAACGCCACCACGCCGGCCCAGACCGGTCCCCGGGCCAAGGCGATGCCGGCGTAGATCGCCAGCGCGCTGCACCCGAGTGCCAGCGCGGCGACCTGCCCGCCGAGCGGCACCCGCTTGAACGACCCGTCGACGCCGTAGTCGCCGCGACGCGGTTCCCGCTCAGCCATCGGCGAGGCTTTCATCGCCGAACCGGATGCCCATGTCCCGGGCGGTCTGGATCGCATCGCAGTCCGGCGGAACGGTTTTCTGCCGGCTGGTGGCCTCGGCCAGCGGCACGTAGTCCACCGTCGGCGGGTTGAGCGCCACCATCACCCCGCGGCGGCCCTCGTCGAGGGCCCGCACCGCCGCCGCCCCGAACCGCAATCCCAGCAGCCGGTCCAGCGCCGTCGGCGAGCCGCCGCGCAGCAGGTGGCCGAGCACCACGGCCCGCGACTCGCGGCCGGTCATCGCCTCGAGCTCGGTGGCCACCTTGTGGCCGATGCCGCCCAGCCGTTCGGCCTGGCCCACCGCCTTGGCGGCCACCGTGTGCTCGCCGCCCACCGGCTTGGCGCCTTCGGCCACGCAGACGATCGAGTAGGTCGAACCCCGTTGGGCGCGTTCACGAATCAGCTCGGCGACGGGCTCCAACCGGTAGGGGATCTCCGGGATCAGGATGGCGTGCACTCCCGAGGCCATGCCGGCGTGCAGTGCGATCCAGCCGGCATAGCGGCCCATCACCTCCACCACGATGATCCGGCTGTGCGAGGTCGCGGTGGAGAACAGCCGGTCGATGCACTCGGAGGCGAACCCGACGGCACTGTCGAAACCGAACGTCGAGGCGGTGCGGTCCAAGTCGTTGTCGATGGTCTTGGGCACCCCGACCAGCGGCAGCCCGGCGTTGTGCAGCTGGTTGCCGATCGTCAGGGAGCCGTCCCCGCCGACGGTGATCAGCGCATCGATCCCCCGCTCGGCGAACCGCCCGAGCAGCTCGTCGGTGCGGTCGACCTCGATCCAGCTGCCGTCGGGCTGCTGCACCGGGTAGGCGATCGGGTTGCCACGGTTGGTGCTGCCCAGGATGGTGCCGCCCTGGTGGATGATGCCGCGCACCCGGTTGCGGGTCAGCTCGATCAAACCGCCGTCGGGGTAGTCGTCACCGAACAGCATCCCGTTGAAGCCGTCGCGGATCCCGACGACCTCCCAACCGCGGTTGCCGGCGGCCAGCGTGGCGGCGTAGATGACGGCGTTGAGGCCGGGGGCGTCGCCGCCGCCGGTGTTGATCGCGACGCGTTTGATCCCTGAGGTCATGACACCTCCTGCAACGGGCTCTGCGGATCGATCAGGATCTTGGCATGCCGCGCCGGGTCGCCCAGGGCGTCGAAGGCGTTCGCCACCCCGCCGAGCCCGACGGTACCGGTGATCAGCGGTGTGACATCGACCTTGCCCTCGGCGATCATGTGCAGCGTGTCCCGGAATTCCATTGGGGTGTAACCGAACACGAACCGCAGGTCGGTCTCCTTGTTGATCGCCATCGCCGGGCGGATGGTGTCATTGCCCATGCATACCCCGACCACCACGACCCGGGAGAACAGCGGGGCGCCGGCGATGATCCCGTCGATCACTCCCGGGACGCCGACGCACTCGAAGATCACCGGGCGTTTGGGGGTGGCGGCGCCGACGGCCTCGGCGGCCCGCCAGACATGCCACCAGGGCAGCCGCGCCTTGTAGAGCTTCTCCACGGTGCCCACCGCGACCCCGAACGCATCCGCGGATCCCGTGAGATGACCGTGCCCGGCGGCCGCGTCGTACGGCGAGCCCTGCGCCGGGTCGACGACGACATCGGCGCCGCAACGGGTGGCCAGCGCGCGCCGGCCGGGCGAGAAGTCGCTGGCGATCACCGTGCGCACCCCGCTCGCCTTGAGCATGCACACCACCGCCAGGCCGATCGGCCCGCAGCCGATCACGATCGCCACGTCACGTTTGCGCACCTCACCGCGCCGGACGGCGTGCCAGGCGACCGCCATCGGCTCGGTCAGCGCCGCCGCCTCCGCCGACAGCCCGTTGGGGACCGGCAACGTCAGCGACTGCTCGACCACCAGTTGTTCGGCGTAGGACCCCGGCGCCGCCGCCGACAGCCCGACGGGGTGGATGCCGTCGGCGCGCCGTACCAGCGGCACCGAGACCACCCGGGTGCCGGCGCGGGGCGCCTTGCGGGTGCGGGGGCCGTAGTCGAGCACCTCGCCGCAGAATTCGTGGCCGAGCACCACCTGCTGGTGCGAGCGCATGAAACCGTCGTAGCCAGTCTCGGCCGCCGCCTCGGCCACCTCGTCGCAGTGGTGGCGGGCGTGCAGGTCCGACCCGCAGATCCCGGAGCGCAGCACCCCGAGCAGCAGTTGGCCTTTGGCGGGCGCCGGTGTCGGCAGGTCGATGACGTCAAGTTGGGCATTACTGCAGCTGACCGCTTTCACGCGACCCAGCCTACGAGGCACCCCTGTCGGTGGCGCGGTTTATGGTGGCCGCGATGGGACTGCAGCTGCACCGCGCCGAACGCACCGACGCCCTCGTCGACGGGCTGGGCGCGTTGCTGGCGACACCGCCGGCTGACCCGTTCGCGCTGGACCTGGTGCTGGTCCCGGCCCGTGGCGTGGAGCGCTGGCTGTCCCAGCGGCTGTCGCATGTGCTCGGCGCCGGTTCGGGGGGCGACGGGGTGTGCGCGGGGGTGGAGTTTCGCAATCCGGCGTCGCTGATCGCCGAGATCACCGGGATCGCCGATGAGGACCCGTGGTCGCCGGACGCGATGAGCTGGCCGCTGCTGTCGGTGATCGACACCAGCCTCGACGAGGACTGGTGCCGCACGTTGGCAACGCATTTGGGCCATTTTCACGACGGTGACGACGCGCAGGTGCGACGTGGCCGGCGCTACGCGGTGGCGCGGCGGCTGGCCGGGCTGTTCGCCTCCTACGCCCGGCAGCGGCCTGAGATGCTGGCGGACTGGCTCGACGGCGGGCGCGGCGACGGCGCGGGTGGGCAGTTGGATCACGACCTGGCCTGGCAGCCGCCGCTGTGGCGGGCGCTGGCCGCGGCCATTCCGGCTGATCCCCCACACGTTCGGCACCGCCGCGCCGTCGACCGGCTGCGCGGCGCACCCGCCGACACGCTGCCGGCCCGGCTGAGCCTGTTCGGGCATACCCGGCTGTCGTGCACCGACATCGAGTTGCTCGACGCCCTGGCCACCCACCACGAGCTGCACCTGTGGCTGCCGCACCCCTCCGATGCGCTGTGGCAGGCGCTGCGCGGCGTGCACGGGGCGGTGCCGCGCACCGACGACGACAGCCGCGACCGCGCTACGCATCCGCTGCTGCAGACCCTGGGCCGAGATCTGCGGGAACTGCAGCGCGCCCTGCCCGCGACGCCGGCCGGCGATGACTACCTCGGCGCCGCGGCCCAACCGGGCACCCTGCTGGGCTGGCTGCAGGCCGACATCGCCGCCAATGCGGTGCGGCCCGACGGGCGTTGCGCCACACCGGCGGACCGTTCGGTGCAGGTGCACGCCTGCCACGGCCCGGCCCGCCAGGTCGACGTGCTGCGCGAGGTGTTGCTCGGCCTGCTCGAAGACGACCCGACGCTGCAGCCGCGCGACATCGTGGTGATGTGCCCGGACATCGAGACCTATGCGCCGCTGATCGTCGCCGGCTTCGGGCTCGGTGAGCTGGCCGGCGAGAGCCATCCCGCGCACTCACTGCGGGTGCAGCTGGCCGACCGGGCGCTGACCCAGACCAACCCGCTGCTGGGGGTGGCCGAGCAACTGTTGGGTATCGCCGACAGCCGCGCCACCGCCAGTGCGGTGCTCAACCTGGCGCAGGCGGCACCGGTGCGGGCCCGGTTCACGTTCACCGACGACGACCTGGAGGACATCACCTCCTGGGTGCAGCAGGCCAACGTCCGGTGGAGCTTCGACGCCGCGCATCGGGAGCCGTACGGGCTCAAGACCATTCAGCACAACACCTGGCGGTTCGGGCTGGACCGGATCCTGACCGGGGTGGCGATGTCGGAGGATTCCCGGGCCTGGCTGGGCACCGCGCTGCCGCTCGACGACGTCGGCAGCAACCGGGTGGAGCTGGCCGGGCGGCTGGCCGAGTTCGTGGCACGGCTGCAGACCGCCGCCGATGCGCTCACCGGGTCACGGCCGCTCAGCGAGTGGATCGCCGCGTTGATCGACGGCGTGACCGCGCTGACCCGGGTCTCGATCGACGACGGTTGGCAGACCGGCCAGTTGCAGCGCGAACTGGCCGATGTGGTGGTGCAGGCCGGTTCGCACGCCCAGACCGCGCTGCAACTCTCCGACGTGCGTGCCCTGCTGGCCGGGCACCTGGCCGGGCGGCCCACCCGTGCCAACTTCCGCACCGGCGGCCTGACGGTGTGCACCATGGTGCCGATGCGATCGGTGCCGCACCGGGTGGTGTGTCTGGTCGGCCTCGACGACGGGGTGTTCCCGCGGGCGGATCACATCGACGGCGACGACGTGTTGTGCCGGCGCCCGTTGACCGGGGAACGCGACGTGCGGTCCGAGGACCGGCAGCTGCTGCTGGATGCGGTGTGCGCGGCCACCGAGACGCTGGTGATCACCTACGCCGGCGCCGATGAGAGCACCGGCAAGCTGCGCCCGCCGGCGGTGCCGCTCGCCGAGCTGCTCGACGCGCTCGACATCGCCACCGAGGCGCCGGTCCGCGGCCACGTCGTGGTGCGGCACCCGTTGCAGCCCTTCGACATCCGCAATGTCGAGCCGGGCGCACTGGGGGTGCCGGGCCGGCCGTTCACCTTCGACCCGACGGCGCTGACCGCCGCCGAGGCCGCCGCCGGGAAACGCACCGAACCGACCGACACTTTCGCCGCGTTGTTGCCGCCGCCACCGGTCACCGACGTGGAACTCGAAGAGCTGACCCGATTCTTCAAGGATCCGGTCAAGGGGTATTTCCGGGCACTGGATTACACGCTGCCCTGGGACGTCGAGGGCGTCCAGGACGCCATGCCCGTCGAGATCGAGGGCCTGGCGCAGTGGGCGGTCGGTGATCGGATGCTCTCCGACATGCTCGCCGGCATGCACCCCGACGACGCCGCGAACGCCGAGTGGCGCCGCGGCACCCTGCCGCCGGGGCGGCTCGGCATGCGCACCGCCTGCGAGATCCGCGACCTGTCCCGGGCATTGGCCGAGGCCGCGTTCGCCCACCGGGTCGGGGACCCGGACGCCTACGACATCGACGTCGATCTGCGAGGGCGCCGGCTCACCGGCACGGTGTCCGGGGTGTACGGCAGCCGCACCGTGTCGGTGGTCTACTCGCGGCTGGCGCCCAAGCATGTGCTGGCATCCTGGATTCCATTGCTGGCGTTGGCGGCCCAATACCCGGACACCCAGTGGAGCGCGCTGTGCATCGGGCGGGGCGTGGGCCGCAGCCATATCCGGCAGCGACATTTCGTGCCGCCACCGGACCCGGTGGCGGTGCTCGGTGACCTGGTGGCGATCTACGACGCGGGCCGGCGTGAGCCGCTGCCGCTGCCGCTGGCGACGTCGTGTGCCTGGGCTGCGGCCCGCCGCGAGAAGGAGGACCCGGTCGGCGCCGCCCGGGGCGCCTGGGGCGGCAAGTTCGGCGAGTCCACCGACGCCGCCCACATCAAGGTGTGGGGACAGCACGCCCCGCTGGACACTCTGCTGGACGTCCCGCGTCCCGGCGAGGAGGTCACCGGCGAGGGCACCCGGCTGGGGGCGCTGGCGGTGCGGCTGTGGGCACCGCTGCTGAGCGCGGAGGTGCTCTCGTGACACATCGCTTCGATCTGCTCGGTCCGCTGCCCGCCGAGCGGTCCACCGTGGTGCTGGAGGCCAGCGCCGGCACCGGTAAGACCTTCACGCTGGCCGGTCTGGTGACCCGCTATCTGGCTGACGGGGTCGCCCGTGTCGACCAGCTGCTGCTGATCACCTTCGGCCGGGTGGCCAGCCGGGAGCTGCGGGAACGGGTGCGCGGCCAGATCGGTGACGCGCTGGCGGTGCTGGAGGGCCGCCGGGAGCCCGCCAACGATCTGGAGCACCATCTGCTCACCACCGGCGAGGCCGGGGAGGCGTGCGCCCGGCTGCGCAATGCGCTGACCGACTTCGACGCCGCGACGATCGTCACCATTCACCAATTCTGCGCCATGGTGCTGAAATCACTTGGCGTGGCCGGTGATACGGCTTCGACCGCGACCCTGCTGGAAAGCCTGACCGATCTGGTCACCGAGATCGTCGACGACCACTACCTGGCGCATTTCGGCAACGACGAGAACAAGCCGCCGATGACGCGCAAAGAAGCGCTCGAGTTGGCCGGCAGGGTCGTGGAAGACCCGGCCGCGCAGCTGCGCCCGCAGCATCCCGACCCCGAATCCGAGGCGGGAGTGCGACGGGCGTTCGCCGAGGCGGTGCTCGACGAGCTCGAGCACCGCAAACGCCGGCTCGGGGTGCTCGGTTACAACGACCTGCTGACCCGGCTGGCCGAAGCCCTGCGGCGCAGCGGATCCGACGCCGCGGAACGGATGCGCCGGCGATGGCCGATCGTGATGGTCGACGAATTCCAGGACACCGACCCGGTGCAGTGGGAGGTGATCGACCGCGCCTTCGGCGGGCAGTCCACGCTGGTGCTCATCGGTGACCCCAAGCAGGCGATCTACGGTTTCCGCGGCGGCGACATCTACACCTACCTGGCCGCGGTCCGCGCCGCCGGCGACCGGCGCACCCTGGCCACCAACTACCGCAGCGACAAGGCGCTGGTCGACAGCCTGCAGACCGTGCTCGGCGGCGCCCAGCTGGGCCACCCGGAGATCGTTGTGCCACCCATCGAGGCCCACCACACCGGCTATCGGCTCAGCGGGGCGCCGCACAACGCCCCGTTCCGGCTGCGGGTCGTCAAACGGCCCACGCTGGGCAAAGACGGTCTCGACAGCCTGCTGATCGGCCCACTGCGCGAACACATTCCGGCTGACCTGGCGGCCGACGTCGGCGCCCTGCTCAACTCCGGCGCCCGCTACGGCGACCGGGCGCTGTGCGCCGGTGACATCGCGATCCTGGTCGAGCAGCACCAGGATGCGGCGTTGTGCCGGGACGCGCTGACCAAACTGGGCATCCCGGTGGTCTACACCGGCGACACCGACGTGTTCGCCTCCCGGGCCGCCGAGGACTGGCTGTGCCTGTTGGAGGCCCTCGACCAGCCGGGCCGCACCGGGCTGGTGCGCGCGGCGGCCTGCACGATGTTCTTCGGCGAGTCCGCGGAATCGCTGGCCCGCGAAGGCGACTCGCTCACCGACCGGGTCACCGAGACGCTGCGCGAGTGGGCCGACCATGTCCGGTTGCGCGGCGTCGCGGCGGTGTTGGAGGCCGCGCAGCTCGCCGGGATGGGGCGGCGGGTGCTGAGCCAACGCGGCGGCGAGCGGCACCTGACCGACCTGGCCCACATCGGTGAGCTGCTGCATGAGGCCGCGCACGCCGACCGGCTCGGCCTGCCGGCGCTGCGGGACTGGTTGCGCCGCCAACGTGAGGACCGCACCGGTGCAGTGGAGCGCAACCGCCGGCTGGACAGTGACGCCGGTGCCGTGCAGATCATGACGGTGTTCGCTGCCAAGGGCCTGCAGTTCCCGATCGTGTACCTGCCCTTCATGTTTCGCCGTTATATCGCCGCCGAGGGCAACCTGCTCTACCACGAGACGGGCACCGACGGTGCCGAGGTCCGCTGCCTGCACATCGGCGGGTCCCGCAGCCCCGGGATGGCGGCGGTCAAGGAGTTGCACCGGCGGGAGGAAGCGCTCGACCACATCCGCATCACCTATGTCGCACTGACCCGGGCGCAGTCGCAGGTGATCGCCTGGTGGGCGCCGGCCGGCGACGAGGTCAACGGCGGGCTGTCGCGGCTGCTGCGTGGCCGGCCGCCCGGGCAGGCCGAGGTGCCCGACCGGTGTGAGTCGCGGATCTCCGACGACGACGCCTGGGCGGTGTTCACCGCGTGGCAGGACCGGGGCGGCCCGGTGGTCGAGGAGTCGGTAATCGGTCCGCCGACGGCGCCGGTTCGGCGCGAGGCGCCCGGCGAGCTGGCGGTGCGTCACTTCCACCGCCACATCGATGCCGGCTGGCGGCGCACCTCCTATTCGGCGCTGCTCCGCGGCGCACAGGAGCAGGCGGAGAGCGGGGTGCACTCCGAACCCGATGCCCACACCCGTGACGACGAGTCCGAGGACGTCACCGTCACCCGGGCGGCCGCCGCCGACGGCGTCGAGGTGCGGTCGCCGATGGCGGACCTGCCGGGCGGCAAGACGTTCGGGTCGCTGGTGCACGGGGTGTTGGAGACCGCCGACCCGTTCGCCGCGAACCTGGCCGCCGAACTGACCGAGCAGGTGCGGGTGCACGAACCCTGGTGGCCGATCGGCGTCGACGCCGAGACGCTGGCCGCGGCGCTGGTGCCGATGCACGACACCCCGCTGGGCCCGCTGGCCGACGGGTTGACGTTGCGGCGGATCGGCTTACCGGACCGGTTGCGGGAGTTGGACTTCGAGATTCCACTGGCCGGCGGCGACACCGCCGGCGCCGCGACGCAGCTGCGGGTCGCCGACGTGGGCGCACTGCTGCGTGAGCACCTGGCGCCCGAGGATCCGTTCGCGGTCTACGCCGACCGGTTGCTGTCCGAGACGCTCGGCGGCCAGTCGCTGCGCGGCTATCTGTCCGGCTCGTTGGACGTGGTGTTGCGGTTGCCCGATCAGCGGTATCTGGTCGTCGACTACAAGACCAACAACCTCGGCGAGACCGCCGCCGACTACAGCCCACCGCGGATGACCGAGGCCATGCTGCACTCGGATTACCCGCTGCAGGCGCTGCTGTACACCGCGGTGTTGCACCGGTTCCTGCGCTGGCGCCAACCGGACTATGACCCGGACCGGCACCTGGGCGGGGTGCTGTATCTGTTCGTGCGCGGCATGTGCGGGCCGGACACCCCGATTCTCGGTGGGTATCCGGCCGGGGTGTTCAGCTGGCGGCCGCCGGCGGCGCTGGTGGTGGCGCTGTCGGATCTGCTGCAGCAGGGGGTGGCGGCATGAACACCGAGCTTGATCCGCTGTCGTGGCGGGTGGCGCGCGGCGCCACCGGCGTGCTGCGCGAGTTCAACGAGGCCGGCGTGCTGGAAGCCGCGGATGTGCATACCGCCCAACGGCTCTGCGCGCTGGGCGCCGAATCTGACGAGACGGTGGCGTTGGCGGTGGCGCTGGCGGTGCGGGCGTTGCGCACCGGGTCGGTCTGCGTGGAGCTGGCCACCGTGGCCGACGGCACCGAGTCTCCCGAGCTGAGTTGGCCGGAGCCGGCGGCCTGGCTGGCTGCGGTGCGCGCCAGCTCGCTGGTCGCAAAGCAGGTGTTGCGCATCTACGACAACGATTCGGGCGGGCTGCTGTATCTGGACCGCTATTGGCGTGAGGAGGAGCAGGTCTGCGCGGACCTGCTGGCGCTGTCGATGCCGCAGGACGGGCCGGTCGAGCTGCCCGGGCTCGAGCGGCTGTTCCCGCCGGACCACGACGACCAGCGCGCCGCCGCCGAGATCGCGTTGACGCAGGCGGTCACGGTGCTCACCGGCGGCCCGGGGACCGGCAAGACCACCACGGTGGCCCGGTTGCTGGCACTGCTGGCCGAACAGGCCGCGGCGTCCGGGCGGCGACCGTTGCGGATTGCGCTGGCCGCGCCGACCGGCAAGGCCGCGGCCCGGCTGACCGAGGCGGTCGCCGGGGTGGTGGCCGGGCTCGAGCCGAAGGATCAGGCCCGACTGGCCGGGCTGCAGGCCAGCACGTTGCACTCGCTGCTGGGTTCGCGACCGGGAAATTCGGCGCGGTTCAAGCACAATCGCGGCAACCGGCTGCCGCACGACGTGATCGTGGTCGACGAGACGTCGATGGTGTCGCTGACGCTGATGGCCCGGCTGTTGGAGGCGGTGCGGCCCACCGCCCGGCTGATCCTGGTGGGCGACCCCGACCAGTTGGCGTCGGTGGAGGCCGGTGCGGTGCTGGCCGACCTGGTGGACGGCTTGGCCGCCCGCCCGGGCACCCGGGTGGCGACGCTGGTGACCGCGCACCGCTACAAGAAGGCGATCGGTGAGCTGGCCGCGGCGATCCGCGCCGGCGACGGCGACACCGTGATCGAGCTGCTGCGCTCCGGCGACGAGCACCGGGAATGGCTCGACGCGTCGACCCCGGCCGCGCTGGGCGACCAGCTGGCGGCGATCGCGGTGCCGCACGCGTTGCGGGTGCGCCAGGCGGCGCTGCTCGGCGATGCCGGCGAGGCGTTGCGCAACCTCGACGAGCACCGGCTGTTGTGCGCGCACCGCGACGGCCCGCACGGGGCCAACCACTGGAACCATCAGATTCGGCGGTGGGTGTCCGAGCAGACCGGGGATCCGGTGTGGGCGGACTGGTATGCCGGGCGGCCGCTGCTGGTCACCGCCAACGATTACGGGCTGGGCGTGCGCAACGGCGACACCGGGGTGGTCGTGGCCCGCGCCGACGGGCTGCGGGCGGTGATCGCGACGGCGTCCGGTGCGGTGGATTTCGCCACCGGCCGGCTCTCCGACGTCGACAGCATGTACGCGATGACCATTCACAAGAGCCAGGGCAGCGAAGCCGATGTGGTGACCGTGCTGATGCCCCCGGTGGAGTCGCGGCTGCTGACCCGCGAGCTGTTCTACACCGCGGTGACCCGCGCCAAACACCAGGTGCGGGTGATCGGCTCCGAGGACGAGATCCGTGCCGCGCTGGATCGGCGGGCGGTGCGGGCGTCCGGGCTGGCGCTGCGGTTGCGTGAGGCCTGACGGGCTGTCGGTCCCCCGCTCTACCGTGAGGACCATGAGCACGAGCAGCGGATCGCAGAGCGGCCGATCGGTGTTCGCCGTCATCCTGGTTCTCGCGCTGCTGTGGTGGTTGCGCTGGGTCATCCTGGCCGGAGTCGTGATCACCCTGGCGGTCATCGTCGCACGCTGGCTGCTGCGCAGCTACGCCGAGCACCGCGCCGCCGAACTGGCCCGGCTGCAGGCGATCCGGCACCGCGCCGAGATCCAGAACGCCCAGGTGCTGCGCGGTGACCCGCAGGGGTTCTACGGCCGGTACCCGCTGCCGGACCCGGAATTGATTCCGCGGTGGTACCGGGTTGACGGTGCCGGCGGCCCGGGACCATGCGGATAGTTGCCCGCCTCTCAGCGACACGTCCCATCGGGCCCACCCCGCGTCAGAAGTTGTCGCTGAGAGCCGGGCAACTCCCTCATCCCCGCCAAGCCGCTACGGATGGGGCCGGTGGTGCCACACTGTCACCATGACGGAATCCGGCGATACCAGGGTCGCGGTCTACCTCGACTTCGACAACATCGTGATCTCCCGCTATGACCAGGTCAATGGACGCAGCTCGTTCCAGAAGGACAAGGCCAAGGGCCTGGCCAAACACCCGGATCGGCTGGCGCGGGCCACCGTCGACGTCGGGGCGATCATCGACTTCGCGTCGTCGTTCGGCACGCTGGTGCTCACCCGCGCCTACGCCGACTGGTCGGCCGAGGTCAACACCGGCTACCGCCAACAATTGGTGGCCCGCGCGGTCGATCTGGTGCAGTTGTTCCCGGCGGCGGCCTACGGCAAGAACGGTGCGGACATCCGGTTGGCCGTCGATGCGGTCGAGGACATGTTCCGGCTGCCGGATCTGACCCATGTGGTGATCGTGGCCGGCGACTCCGACTACATCCCGCTGGCGCAGCGCTGTAAACGGTTGGGCCGCTATGTGGTCGGTATCGGGGTGGCCGGGTCGACCAGCCGGGCGCTGGCCGCCGCCTGCGACGACTTCGTCAGCTACGACGCGCTGCCCGGGGTACCGGTGTTCGAGCCCGCACCGGCCGACGCCGACGCCGAACCGAAGCGGCGCACCCGCGCGCCCAAGCAGCAGCCCGAAGAACCGCCGGCGCCGGATCCGGTGGACACCGCCACCGCGCTGCTCACCCGCGCCCTGCAGATCGGCCTGGAGAAGGACGACGTCGAGTGGTTGCACAACTCGGCGGTCAAGGCGCAGATGAAGCGGATGGATCCGTCGTTCAGCGAGAAGGAGTTGGGCTACAAGTCTTTCAGCGACTTCCTGCGGTCCTACTCCGACCTGGTCGAGCTCGATGAGAGTTCGACGACGCGGATGGTGCGGCTGCGCAACTGATCCAGCCCGACGCGCTACCCTTCGGCCGCCACCAAGGACCGCAGCTGTATATCGGGGTTGTCGCGTTGGAATCCTTGCAGTCGCCAGCTATTGGAGAACAACGCCAGGTGCACCCCGTCGGTGCGGGTCATGACCTCCGTCAGCGACTGCCTGTCGACGAAGTCGACGTCGCCGGGGTCTACGATCCGCGCGACCTGGTAGGCCAGCGACTCCAGCGTGATCGGCGCACCGATCTCGGTGGCCATCCGGTGTGCCGCCACCTCGAACTGCATCGGGCCGACCGCGGCGAGCACCGGCGCCTGGTCGCCCCGGCGATCGGAGCGCAGCACCTGAACGACGCCCTCCTGGTCCAGCTGCTCGATGCCGCGACGGAACTGCTTGTGCTTGCTGGGGTCGGCGTTGCGGGCCACCGCGAAATGCTCGGGTGAGAAGCTCGGTATCGGCGGGTACTGTACGGGCACATCGCAATACAGCGTGTCGCCCGGGCGCAGGGCCGCGGCGTTGGCCAGCCCGATCACGTCGCCGGGCCAGGCGGTGTCCAGGGTGGCACGCTGCTGGCCGAACACCGACTGGGCGTACTTGGTCACAAACGGTTTGCCGGTCACGGCGTGGGTGAGGACGTCGCCGCGTTCGAAGGTTCCCGAGTACACCCGCGCGAAGGCGATGCGATCGCGGTGTGCGGAGTCCATGCCGGCCTGCACCTTGAAGACGAAGGCGCTGAACGGCGCGTCGGTGGCCCGCCGGTTGCCGTCCACATCGAGCGCTCCGCCGGGCGGCGGCGCCAGCTCGGTGAGCACGTCGAGCAGCTGATTCACCCCGAAGTTCAGCGCCGCCGAGGTGAACAGCACCGGTGATGCCGTGCAGTCCAGGAACGCCTCGCGGTCGAAGTCGGAACCATCGGCGCTCAGCAGCTCGCATTCCTCGACCGCGGTGTCCCAGTCGACACCGGCCGCGCCATGCGCGTCCTCGGCGGCGATGTGTTCCTCGGGTGCCGCGGTGGCGCCGCCGGCGGTCCGGGTGAACCGAATGAAGTTCCCGGACCGGCGGTCGAGCACCCCCTGGAAGTCTCCGGCGATGCCGACCGGCCAGGTCAACGGGGTGGGGCGCAGCCCGATCCGGGTCGCGATCTCGTCCATCAGTTCCAGGGCGTGCCGGCCGGGGCGGTCCCACTTGTTGATCACGGTGATGATCGGGATCCGGCGGTGACGGCACACCTGGAACAGTTTGAGAGTTTGTGGCTCAAGGCCTTTCGCGGCGTCGATGAGCATGACCGCGGAGTCGACGGCGGTCAGCACCCGGTAGGTGTCTTCGGAGAAGTCGGCGTGGCCGGGGGTGTCGAGCAGGTTGATGACGCAATCCTGTCCCCGTGCGGTGCGGTACCCGAACTGCAGGGCGGTCGACGTGATGGAGATGCCGCGGGCCTTCTCCATCTCCATCCAGTCCGACACGGTGGCGCGGCGGCCGGATTTGCCGTGTACCGCGCCGGCTTCGGTGATGGCCTTGGCGTGCAGCACCAGCGCCTCGGTCAGGGTGGATTTGCCGGCGTCGGGGTGGCTGATGACGGCGAAGGTTCTGCGGCGGCTGGCTTCGGAGTGCACGGCGTTGTCGGTCATGGCGGCAGAAAGTGTATGGGCGGTGGCAGGCAGATCAATAATCGGGCACGGTTGACGCCGGTCAGTACAGCGGCCCGCCGCCGAACAGTTCCCGGTGCGAGTCGGGCTGGTTGCCGTCGACGTCGGTGATGCCGTAGTCCAGTGCGGTCTCGGCGCTGATCAGGGTGTGGCCGCTGCGGACGGCGATGTCGGGATCACTCGCCAAGGCGGCGACCACTCGGCCGATGAACTCCGGCGTTTCGGCGTTGGCCAGGCCGAAGCCCTGGAAGTTGTCCAGGCCGCGGTCGATGAGGCCTTGCATGACTTCGTTTTTCACCAGGCCCGGCCACAGCGACACCGCGCTCACCCCGGTTTCGTTGAGCTCCACCGCCATATCGGCGGCCATCTTGTCCAGTCCGGCTTTGGACATGCCGTAGAGCACCGAGTGCAGGTGCCCGCGGGTGCCGAACGAGGAGATGTTGACGATCAGGCCCGATCCGCGCGCCACCATGAGCTGTGCGGCGTGCACCGAGGCGACGTAGTGGGCGCGCAGCCCGACCCCGATCAGGGTGTCCCAGTCCGAAAGCGGGCGCTGCCAGAACTTCTCGGTGAACCCGGCGAATCCCTTGGGTGCCGCCCATACGTTGTTGACCAAAAGGTCCAGTCGGCCGTGCTGCTCGTCGGCGATGCGGTCGAACAGCGCGGCGATCTGGGCGTCGTCGCGGTGGTCGCACTGCACCGCGATGCCGTGCCCGCCGCGCTCGGTGACACCGGCGGCGGTCTCCGCCAGCGGGCCCTCCCTGCGGGCGGTGACATAGACCGTCCAGCCCCGCGAGCCCAGGGCCAGCGCGACGCCCTTGCCGACGCTGCGGCTTGCGCCGGTGACCAGGGCGATGCCTGCGTCGCTCATCTGGCGGCCTCCACCACGGCGTCACCGAGGGGGCGCACCAGCGACCACAGCTGGCGGAAGTGGCTGCGTGACATCTTCCAGTTCCCGTTCTCGATGACGTAGGCGTCGTCGTACTCGCCGGTGAGCAGCCGCTCGGTGCGCTCGATCAGGTTGAGCTGGCGGAACTTCAGCGTCCAGCGTCCGGTTGCCCGGCCGGGCCCGGTGATGGTGATATCCGGGTGCATCCCGTGGTGCATGTCGAAGATGACGTGTTTGCCGTCGACGGTGTGCAGCGCGATGCGGCGGAATACCTCGGCCATCTGATCGGCGTCGGTGAAACCGCCCAGCGGGCCGTAGTCGAGGTCGGCACCCTCGGCGATGAAGCAGGCGCGGAAGGTGTCGGGATCCTTGGCGTCGCAGGCGCGGAAGTAGCGGTGTTTGAGGGCCTTGATCGCCTCGATCTGTTCGAGGGCTTCCAGTCGCTGTTCGACGGTCATCGTCTCGACGATAGTTGTCGGCGGTCGCATTCGTGCTGGACGCATGTTCCGAGGACGGGGTGAGCCTGGGCAGCTACACTCGTAGCATGGCTGCTACGATCCCTGCTCGCGACCTCCGCAATCACACCGCGGAGATCCTGCGGCGGGTGGCTGCCGGTGAAGAGATCGAGGTTCTCAAGGACAACCGTCCGGTGGCGCTCATCAGCCCGGTTTCACGGCGACGCCAGTGGCGGCCGGCCGCCGAAGTGATTGGCGAACTGGTGCGACTGGGCCCGGATAGCACCGGTTTGCGTCAAGAGCTGCGCGAAACCCTGACGCAGACCACCGACGACCTGGCCGACTGAGCAGTCATGAGTCTTCAACGGGCATTGGCGGACACGTCGGTGTTTATCGGGATCGAAACGCAACGCATCGACGCAGACAAGTTCGCACCGTTCGAATGGGGCGTCTCGACCATCACGCTCGGGGAACTCCGGCTCGGAGTGTTGCGAGCTTCCACTCCCGAAGCCGCATCGCGGCGGCTATCCACCTACCAAATCGCACAACGCTTCGAGCCGTTAAGCGTCGACGAGCGAGTCTCGGAAGCGTGGGCGTTATTGGTGTCCCAGCTACGCGCCACCGGCCGACGGGTACCGATCAACGACAGTTGGATTGCGGCAACCGCTCTGACACACGACATTCCGGTGGTGACCCAGGACAATGATTACTCGGGGATGCCTGGAGTCACCGTCATTCAGCTCTGAATGATTCCGCTCAGATCGCGACGAAGCCGAGCAGTTCGGCGACCCGGCGCTCGTTCGCGCGCACGCACTACGTGCAATGGATGCGTGGCATCTGGCGGTCGCCAGTCGGCGTTTTCGACGACGACGAAGTTCGCTCGGTTTCCCATACCCCTGCCTCCATTCGGTTGGCGACAAACCTGGCGCGCGCGTTCGGGCACGGGTAGTCATCTTTGAGTTCGCCTGTGGACAACTCACATCCGCTCCCGTCCAGCCATAATTCAAAGGTGCGCCACACCGACGGTGATCCCCTGTTGCTCGGGCAGCGGGTGGTGGCCATCCTGGAGACCGGCCTGCGCACGGCGACCTACAAGCTCGCCACGTTGATGGCCTTGATCGACCACTGCATCGAAAACGTTCCGGCGAGTCCCGATGACGTTCTCGAGGTCTCGATTCCGGCGTTGGCCCACCGGGTGCTGGAAATCTATTGGTTGCAAGTGCGTCCGTTCGAGGGCCAAGTTCTGTCGCAGATGACAGGCGGGCCGAAGGGGGTGATCCCCAACGCCGCGCGACGGTTGCGCGCTGCGGCACACGTCGCCAACAGCAGGGTGCCGCTCGATGTCGCGGTCAGCCGGGTCCCTCATGCCTACGAAACAGCGCTAGACGAGGTCAGCGTGTGTCTGGCCGGCGAACCACTTCGTCGCCTCCAGCGCTTTGGCGGTGCAGCTGAAAGCGATCCCTTTCTTTACGACGATGCATTCCTGCAGAAGCCGAGCAGCTCCGCCAAACGGGTCCGCGGCTACTCGATCGAACTGAAACCTGGCGTAGCCCATGGCCTCGCCCGATTAGCCGGACTGCTGAAGCCTGCCCTGGAGATCATGTGGGTCGACGATGTTCGCCGGATGAACAAGTTTCTGCATGCCGACGTTCCAGACGTCGCCGGCCACTTGTTCGGCCGGGAGCGAACCGCGCTGGAGAAGGTCCGCGAGCCGTTAAAGGACGCATTCGGGCCGCATTGCTTCTACTGTTCGACGCATCTGCCGGCCGGCAATCCGATCGATCATGTGCTGCCGTGGTCGCTGGTCGGCATCGACGGCCTGGCCAACCTGGTGCTGGCCTGCACTCGCTGCAATGGCGACAAGAGCAACGCTTTGCCGGCGGTGCCGATCATCGACCAGGTGCTTGACCGGGATCAAGGCGTACTAGAGCAGATCGCCGCCGAAATCGGGTGGCCGACGCAACGCGACCGCGTGGTGGCCGCCGCCGTCGGGGTTTATCGGATGCAACCGGCCGGGGTGCCGACCTGGTCGGGCTACAAGCAGACGACGCGGCTCGACATCGCCTTCCCGCCCTCGTGGGAGTGACCGCTACTCGATCCCCAGCTTGCGCGCCAAGTCCGACCCGCCCACCTGGGCGATGAAATCCGGGTCCCCGCAGACCACGAGTTGGTCCCGGGCCCGCGACATTCCGACGTAAAGCCGTTCTCTGGCCCGCTCGACCGGCCCGGCGGCGTCGACCACCAGCACGACGGCGCGCCGCTCTAATCCCTTGAACCCCAGCACATGTCCATAGAAGACCTGATCGGCATCCCAAAAGCTGTCCCAGTAGGCCTGATTGCCCCGTTCCTGGCGGGCCACCTGCTCGGGGTGGCGGCTGCCGGTGGTCAGCAAGGCCACGTCTTCGGGACGCCAGCCGTCATCGAGCAGCTTCTCGACCTGATCGTCGCCGTTGTCCGCCGCGTCAGCCCGGCTGCACGGCACGAAGTGGACCTCGGGCCCGTCGGCGCCCAGGTAGCGGATCGGGTGATCCACCAGCGGCTGGAACGTGGTGGCGATCTGGCGGGTGTTGCGCAGGTTGCGGTCCAGCACGAGTGGGACCAGCGGCACCGGCGGGGTGCCCTGCCGGTCGAAGACTCGCTGGCCCTCATCGCTGAACACGAACAGCCCGCCCTCTTCGTCGTCACGCAGTGACGCCAGCACCGGATCCCACCAGGCGTCGGCGAAGTCCTGGGCCTCGTCGACCACCACCGCGTCGAACCGTTGCCCGTCGTCGATGTTTTGCGCCAACTCGAGCATCTGCTGCGGCAGCTGCTCCTCCCAGAAGCGCACCGACTCCTCCGGGTGCGTCGGGCCGCCGGGGGCGCCCCATTCCACACCCAGGGAATGGAATTCGCCGACGTAGGCCGGCTGCTGGCGGCGCTGCCAGGTCCCGGTGAGCCGCTTGAGGTAGGACGCCAAGCCGTGCGAATAGCACAGCAGTGCAACACGTTTCCCATCAGCCGACAGCCGGCGCGCCTGTTCCACGGCCAGGTAGGTCTTCCCGCTGCCGGCACTGCCGCGCACCTGTACCCGGTTGAGCAGCCGGATAGCCTCCAGGATCACGGCCTGCTGTTCGGTGAGAGCGTCAGCGGCACTGTCGTTGGCCAACGCTCGGGCGACGACATCACGCTGCGGCAACCCACGCCCGCCGAGCGCGGTGCGGAACTGCTCGATGCCTTCGGCGGTCAGCAGCGGCCGGTCCAGCTCCTGGCGGATCAGCACGTGGCGCAGCCGAGACACCAGTTGCGGCAGGTCGTTGCGGTCGATCACCTTCCAGCGCGGGCAGTCCGGGAGTTCGAAGTCGGCCGGCAGCTCGGTGTGCGGCAACGCCACGACGTGATCCCAACGCAGCCGGTCCTGCGTCCAGCGCCTGTCGTTTTCGATGTAGTCCCGCAGCGCATAACAGGCCTCGCGGGCCTGGCGCACGGGTTCGATCCGACACTTCTTGCCGCCGCGCATCTGACGCCACCCGGACCCGTCGTGCCAGACTTCGCCGCCTTTGACCTCGATGCAGATGACGCCGGCGCCCTCGATCGCGACGACGAAGTCGATTTCGTGGTCTTTGAGGTGGTCGGTGACGCGCTGGCCCGCGACCACGACGTCACCGTCCTGGAGTTGCTCGATCAGCGCCTGGTAGACGTGGCGCTCGGAGGAGTTGGCGAACCTCGGGTTTTCCGGCAGTGAAACGGGCACGCCGATGAGCGTGCCACGTTCGGGGACTACGGCTGCTGTGGTTGGGGCGAATCAGCAGACCCGGCCGGCGAAGAATGCCGCCGATACCAGACCGACGCACAACGCCACCGTCGTTTGCCCCATGAGGCTGGCTCCAACGGTGGCAGTGGCAGCGGTGACGCCCAGACCGCTCAAGAAAGTCGTCATGGCCATCATCTCCTGTGGTTTAGATCACAACCATTTTTTATCGTGGTCTACACCACATCATACCTCTAAGGAAAATGCCAGTCCCGTCGCATTCACCGAAAAGGCGCCGAAACTTTATGCGGCTCGCCGACCTGCACGGTCAGGCCCGGACGGGGCTGTAGGGCCGCGTATCCCCCGGCGCGTATGCGCTGGTCAGGAGGGTGCAGCCGGGTTCTGGCCAGCAGTCGCGCCAGCATCACCGTCAGCTCGGCGGTGGCGAAACTCGACCCGATGCAGCGATGCGTTCCACCGCCGAACGGCAGGAACTCATACGGGGCGGCCCGGCGATACCCCGGGGAGGCGGGGTCCCAGCGGCGCGGCTCGAAGCGCAGCGGATCGGCCCACAGCTCCGGCAGCCGGTGGGTGACGTACGGGCTGAACACCAGGGTGCGCCCAGCGCGGATGCGCCGGCCGTGAAACGACAGCTCGCGGGCGACCTTGCGCGCGGAGATCACCGCCGGCGGGTAGAGCCGCAGCGTCTCGTGCACGACGCCGTTGAGGTAGGTCAGGTTCTTCAGGTCGCCGGCGTCGGGGGCGCGGCCGCCGGTGACGTCACGGACTTCGGCGGCGGCGGTCTGCCACACCTCGGGGGTGCTGAGCAGCGCGTAGACCGCCCATCCCATTGCCGCACTGGTGGTTTCGTACCCGGCGGCGATCAGCGAGACGATCTGGTCGCGGATCTCGTCGTCGCGCAGCGCCTCGCCGGCCTCGGTGCGGCCGGTGATCAAGGTGGCCAGCACGTTGTCATCGACGCTGGGATGGGTTCGGGCGCGGGCGATCTCGGCGTAGATCAGCTCGTCGACGCGGGTCCGGGCGGCCATCGCACGCCGCCAGGCCGGAGTCTTCAGCCGGGCTTCGACCTTGAGCACCTGGGGCAGCCGGTGGGTAAGGTCCATCAGCGGCTGCAACTGTTCGCCCAGGAAGTCGGCGTGGCCGGCCATCGCCTGGCCGAACAGTGCTTCGATGGCGCTGCGCCGGATCGCCGAGCGCAGCTGCGCGAAGATGTCGATCGTGTCACCGGGTCGCCAGCTGTCGATGACGGCGTCGGCGTTGGCCGCCATGATCTGCAGGTAGCCGCCGACGTGCCGCTGGTGAAATGCCGGTTGGACCAGGCTGCGGCGGCGACGGTGATCGGCCCCGTCGCTGACGATCAGGGCGGTGGGCCCGTCGACGGGCACCAGCACCTGGAAGGCGTCCCACCAGCTGAAGGCGTCGGAGTTGGCGAAGACGAACTTGTTGGCCTCGGCGCCGAACACATACACGTAGCCGTGGCGGCCGATCCCGGCGTCGACGATCGGGCCGCGACGCCGATGCAGCGCGGCCAGCGCGTCGCCGGGTCGATAGCGTACGGGCTGGGTCATGTGTGCCTCAGGGTAGCGGGCTATTCGTCGACAGCGGAGTGAATTCCGGTGTGGCCGAAGTCGTCGCCCTTCCACAGCAGTGGTTCACGAAGGTCAGTCGCCAGGGCGTAGGAGAGGCAGTCCCCGAAGTTCAAACTCGCTGGATGCCCGCTGCCCTTCCCGAAGTCGATGTAGGCCTGTCGGGCCAGCCGAGCCTGCCGCTCGGTTACCGGCTCGACCACAAAGCCGGCCTCGTCGAGGAATTCATCCAACGCTCTGCTGATGATCGGATCGCGCTGGGAGTCCAAGACGATCCCACATTCGAGATAGGACGCCGCGGACAGTCGACGGGTCTGCGCCCGGGCGATCGCCCGGGCATAGCGATCCGCGTCCGCTTCATCTCGGAGGATCGCGATGATTGCCGAGGTGTCGGCGATCATGCGGGCAGGCCGCGCTCGTCGTAAAGCAGCGCGCCATGGTCGACTCGCTTCGCCTCCGGGCTCATGCGAGCCGCGGTCCGGCGACCGATAGCAAGCAGCCGGTCAGTGACGTCATCCGCCTGCAGGCGAGCCAGCCGGTCCCGCACTGCGGCCGCGACGGCCTGCGCCTGGGATTCACCGGTGATCCTGGCGATCTCTTTGACCGCTTCATGAACCGACGGATCTTTGATGTTCAACGCCATGACTGGTACCTTCCTACCGTCTTGATGGTACCAGCGTGTTGCGCCGGCCGCCCTCGACGAACGGTGTGGGCAGTTTCCAATCGGATAGCGCCGGCGCTATCGCCCGTCACCCGACCTGCACGTAGTTCTCGGGCCGGATCCGGCGCTCCCCTGACCAGCGGTAGGCGGTCAGCGTCCCGTCGTCTTTGACGGCGCTGAAGTCCACGCACGCGGTGCGCTCGGTGAAGTCCTCACCGAGCGCGGGCGAGCCCTGCCGCCAGTAGTGGCCGTAGAACACCGGGACGTCGCCGGTATAAACGAACGACTCGGTGCCGTCCAGCAGTGGCAGCTCCGGCAGCGGCGGGTAAGGCTCTCCCTCCGTGGTGGTGTAGCTACTGCTCATTACCGCGACGTCGCGCAGGGTGCGCGCGCCGCTGTCCCACCAGCGCATGCGGGCTTTCTCGCGGTCGTTGCCGTCCTTGTCCTTGTACTTGAGCTGGCCGCGCTCGACCAGGCTGATCTCGGGGCCCTTGAGCAGGATCTCGATCGCGTCGTAGAGCGCGTGCTCCTTGTCGTGTGCCGCCACCAGATGACCCGCATCGGCAAAGGGGGCGTTGGTTTTGCAGTGCTCTTGAACCGCTGCCATCGATTCCTGGTGCCAGCAGGCGTGCACGACGCGCAGCACGCCCAGGTCCAGCCACAACGGCAGGGTGGCGAACCACTCCAGGTAGTGGCGCCGGTCTTCGCCGGTCACCTGGTCCAGAAAGTCCCAGTGCTGCTTGGTGTTCTTGCCCGACCACGGGCCGTCCGAGCCACCATGTGGGCGCAGGTATTTCCCGCTGCCCGCCGGATGTTCGTGGTGGTAGCCCAGCGCGTTGAATTCGTGGTTGCCCATGACGATCTGGGCGCTGCCCGCGTCGACCATGGCCTTGGCTACTGCCAGCACCCGCAGTTGCCCTGGGCCGCGGTCGATCAAATCGCCGACGAACACCACTTGCCGATCCGGGTGACGGTATTCCGCTGCACCACCGGTGGTTTCGTAGCCGAGCTTGGCCAGTAACGCCTCCAATTGGTCGGCGCAGCCGTGGACGTCGCCGATGATGTCGTACCCGTGCACCGTGGACGCTGCCATCGGGGCCCTCCAATCTCCTGGTAGTTCCATTGTCTCAGTGGACTCCGACATCCGGATGGCTGCGCCGCTGGCCCACCGACCTTAAGGTGTCAACCGTGACCGAACCCTCCGACGCGGTACCGACACTTGCGGCGATCCTGACCGAGCACGGGCCGGCGTCCAAGGACGACATCGCCGACCGGCTGCACGAGGCCGGGATCGCCGACCCAGACGCCGTCATCGACGAGTTGCTCAATGAGTTCAGCTGCCCGGCCCGCCCGCTGCCCGACGGCCGGTGGGTGTGGTTGCCGGCACTGCTGGCCGGGCGGGTCTTCACCCACCGGCTCACCGCCGAGGAGCTCACCCATGACTTGCTGGCGACCGGCCCGGACCTGGACCCGATCACCGAACTGTGCGACGACGACTATGCCGAGCTCGCCGACGGCTCCCCGGTGTCGGTCGTAGTGCCCGGCTACGACGACGAACTGCTGGAGGAGCGCGGCATCCCGCTCGAGCTGGTCGACGAGCCCGGCGCCCTGCTGCTGAGCCCGGGCACGCTGGCCGGCCTGGGGGTGGCCGCCGGCGATCTGCTCGGAATGCGGTTGACCAACAAGGGAATCGGTTTGGAGCCGGTCGCCGCGACCACCGACCCGACGCTCGGCGGTCGGCTGGCGGCTCAGCTCGACGCCGATGAATCCCCGTCGCATTTCGCCTCGGTGGTGTGGGCGGCCTGCGCGACCGACCCCGCACTGTTCACCGCCCCGGCCGCCCCGCTCAGCGAGATCGCCGACCAGCACGGGCTGGCCCGCAGCGGCGGCTGGCTGGCACCGGCCGGCTTCGACTTCCAGCGGTGGCGCTTCGAGCGCAAGTGCGCGCGGCTGGCCGACCAGTACGGCCTCGATGACGACGATGCCTTCGTGCTGACCACGCTGGTCGAGATGCACGCTCAGATGGCGCAGGTGCTCGACCTCGCAATCGACGCAGAAGACGAGGAGGAGGCCACCGTCGACGCCCCCGCCGACACCGAGCCCGCCGACGGACACTACGCGGAGGTTCTCGGCGAACTGGGTGCGGCACTGGCCAATCCGGTGCTGGCGCTGTCCTTGATGGAGGAAGCGACCAGCGCCGGCCGGCGGGGTGCCGCCGCGCTGGGCATCCTCGCCGAGTCGCTGCAGTCCAAGGTGCCGCGCTCGGCGCGGGTGGCGACGCACTGGCTGCAGGCGATGGCGTGCGAGGGGCTGGGCGATGTCGCCGGGTGCGAACGCGAGCTGTTGGCCGCCGAATCATTGGACCCGGACTGGCCACTGACGTTGCTGACGCTGGCCCGGATCGCCTCCGACCGCGGCGACGCCGAGGCGGGTTTGGGGCTGCTGCGGCGCGCCGGCGTCGGAGCCGATCACCCGCTGGTGCGTCTGCTGGAACAGCATCGGGCACAGCCGCGTACCGACGTCGGCCGAAACGAGCCGTGCTGGTGCGGGTCGGGCCGCAAGTACAAGAAGTGCCACCTGGGCAATGAGCAGCTGTCGCTGGCCGAGCGGGTGCGCTGGCTCTACGCCAAGGCCCACCAACAGGTGCTCGGCGGCGAGTGGGGCGAGTTGTTGCTGCTGGCCGGTTACGAACGCATCCGCTACGTCGAGGATGAGATCGATGATCTGGTGGCGGCGGCCAAGACCGACCCGCTGGCGATCGACACGGTGCTGTTCGAGGGCGGGGCGTTCGCCGAATTCCTGCAGTTACGTGGTGAATTGCTGCCCGAGGACGAACGGCAGCTGGCCGAGCAATGGCTGGGGGTGCCGCGCTCGGTGTTCGAAGTCGAGCAGGCCCGCCCCGGCCACAGCGTCACCGTGCGCGACGTGCGCACCGGCGAGAGTCTCGAGGTCACCGAGCGGGGCCGCGCGCTGGATCCCGGGCAGCTGATCTGCTCGCGGGTGCTGCCGACCGTCGAGGGTTTCGCGTTCTTCGGCGGAATTGACCCGGTTGAGCCCGATGAGCGCGATGAGCTGCTCACACTGCTTGACGACGAGCCCGATCCGGTGGAGCTGGTCGGCTTTCTGAGCCGATGGCTCGCACCGTCGGAGCTGGACGACGAGTACGGGGATCCGTTGGGGACAGCCCGGGCCGACTGACCTGCGGCCCGGGCCATCAGGGTCGATGTGGCCGCTGTTCGGGAATTCGCCACGCCGACGACGGTGGTGCCCGACGTCCCCGCGGGTGACTTGCCGGCTTGGGCCACTGGCGTACGCTGCGAGCATGCAGGACGAGGGTCTGGAGCCGCGGGTCGCCGCGCTCGAGGAGCAGGTGCGCGAGCTGCGCGACCGGGTGCGGGCCAGCGAGCAGGACGCGGCGGCAGCGCGCGTGCTGGCCGGCGGGGCTGATCGCGACGTCGGGGAGCTTGGCGACGAACTCCGGGACTTCCGCCAGGCCACAAATACCAGTTTCAACGCACTGCGCGAAGACATGCTCGATATGAGGCAGGAGCTGACCGGCGGCTTCAGCGACGTGGCCACCGGCTTCGCCGAGATTCGGGCCAAGTTCGACCTGACCGCCGCAGGGCAACAGCACATCGCCGAGCTGATCCAGCAGGTCATCGACAGGCAAGGCGGCGCAGCCACGGCCTGAGACGCTACGTGCGGGCGGTCACCGAGCACCGGGTACCAGCTTGCTGATTGCCGCGAACGCCTTGTCGAGAAGTTCGTCGTTGTCATCTATTTCCAGCAGGACCGGGTCCATCTCGATGGTGCCGCGCGCATAGGGCAGCACGTCGCGCAGTTCGGCGACGCGGCCCACGAACTCGTCGATGAACCTGCGGTAGCCCTCCAGCGGAACGTCGAAGACGCGGGCGCAGTCGCGCACGACGTCGGCGTACTCCACCGGGGTATTTGTGCTGCGGCAGCTTTCGGCCAACTCCAGCAGCCGCTCGTGTAGGTCCATCAGCCGGTGCGCCGCGTGCATGATGGCGTCGGCATCGGCGCTGCGCTCGTCGGTGGGGTCTCCGAACATCCGCCGGAAGGCCGGGCTGAGCATCAGGTCCTCGATCTGTCTCAGCAGCGCCGACATCTGCTCGAGGAGACCAAACAGATACTGCCCCAGCGCAAATCCGCTGTACCTGCGGGCGCCTTTGGGTGGGGCGTAGCCGAGCTGCTGGTCGCGTAGCCGCGGTTGTAACACCGCGTACCGCTGCACCAGCACCGAGACGAAGACCGCGTAGCGCCAGCAGGCCGGCCGTTCGGCCAGCAGCGTGGTCAGACCGTCGGCCGTGTAGGCCACGGCGGCAACGTCGGCCGGGTCGCCGATCTCGCCCGGGTCCGGTTCGTCGGCGATGCGGCGCATCAACTCCGCGCCTTCGGCGCCGTAGAAGCCTCTGTTGTCGCCGCGCAGCGCCCAGCGGTGCTGCCGGTCGGCGCGTTCCCGGATCGCCTCGCGGCGCCGCGCGGCGGTGCCCCGTTGCTCCTCGAGCCACGGCGCCGCGACGTAGCCGGCGAAGGCCAGCGCGGCCAGGACGGCGACGGTGATGGCCCACCCGGTCGATCCGGCCAGCCCGACGACGAACACCGAGGCGGCGACGGGTCCGGCGCCGGACCGCAGTGCCGTGCGGGCGCGGGTTACCAACGCGTTCATGACAGGCACGCTACGAGTGGGGTGTGACACCGGGCGTCGGACATATGTCGTTGTTGCCCGGCTTCGCGCGACAACGCACGTTATGTCGTGTTAGGAGGCGGAGTCGCGGGAATACCTGGCCCCGGCCCGCCACATCTGCCTCGCCACGCTCAGCGGCATGTAGGGATTTCAGTGCCGGTGTCGGTGCTACCACGCGGCTGCAGCGTCAGCGGCGGCACCTGCTCGAGGTCGATACCGCGGTAGGCGACCTCGTATTCGATGTCGAACTGGGCCAACGTCGCGGTGCAGCGGCCCTCGCCTCCGCGTTGCTCGGCTATGAAAGCGCCGAAGCCGCCGATGACCGGCGTTCTCGTCGGCCGCGGCCAGTGACAGTTCGTCGTCGACGACGGCGCTGGCCAGCTGCTCATCGAGGAGCTGGCCGGGACCGTTACCGCAGTACCGCACGGCCAAGCGACTGCCACACTGGTCGGCCGACGTGGCGCGGTCGAAGGCGGATACCGAATCAGTTGCGAGGTGCGAATATTTGAAGATGACCTCCCGTGACTGGTTTGCGAGCCTGACCGGTTTCGCCGAAGGCGATTACGAGTCCACCCAGGCCCGACTGTCCGTCGACGGTGACGAGCTCGTCTCCTCCGTCAACGGCAAACGGTATGGCATCGGCGAGCTGTCGCTACCGACGTTGGCCGACCTACGAGAGCGGGTAAGAATGGGTGACGCCGGTCGCAACACCGTCCGCTGCCTGGTCGGTGATTCCCGCGCGCTGCACGCGGATCCGGAATTTGCCGACGCACTGTTTCAGGTTGCCTCGCAGTTCAATCTGCTAGAGATGGTTTCCCAGCATGTCACCCCCGAGCAGGGCGTGACGCGGTACCTCGACGATCCCACCCAGGGCCCGGCGTGTGCGGTCGCCGCCGGCGCCGGCACCATCTACCGCAACTATCTGGTGCCAATCGGCGACGAGATCGGCCAGGCGCGGGACCGGCAGCTCGACACGCTGGCTGATGTCGGCGTCGCACTGTCCGAGTTGCTGTCGCGGCCGGTGACCGAGCTGTGGGAGATGCGCAACGGCTACGCGCTGTGCACCGTCGAGGGCCTGCGCGCCATCGCTGCTCTGCTGGATCAGGCCGGCGCTGATCAGCGCGATGCTTTGCGCGGCGAGTTGGCGATCGGACTGCACCGCAACGTTGAAGTCACCGATGCGACAGGCGATCCCCGTCGCTCGGTCTCACAGGCCTACTGCTCGGCGCTGCCGGTGGCCTACAGCCGCATCCCGAGCGCGCAGTGGGGGCCGTTCGCCCAGCTGGTGCTGGAGGCCGCCTACGAGGCAACGCTGCTGTCCGCGGCCGAGCAGGCCACCGCGGGCGGCTCGAGCACGGTGCTACTCACACGAGTCGGGGGCGGTGCATTCGCTAACGCCGCTGAATGGATCGACGCCGCCATCGAGCGGGCCCTGCGGATTGTGGAGCGGGCCGGTCTGGATGTCCGGCTCGTCAGCTACGGCGGCGTGGACCCGTCGATGCAAGCGATCGCGCAGCGATGGGCCTGAATCTGCTCCGCTGGAGTCCACGATGAAGATCACCGGCGCCCCGCTGGGAATCTCCGCCAGATCACCATGGCGAAAGTGAAAGATGAGCAGACCGTGGAGGACTCATCACGATGGTCGAAGCAGTAGACACCGCCGATGCCGGCCTGCGCGCTGCCGTCGCCGGCTGCCCGGGCAGCCGGCGACACGTGGGACGCGATCGGCGCTGCGCTCGGCACCAGCCGCCAGGCTGCCTACCAGCGGTTTGGGAAGGGCTGACCCCTTCCCACTACGCCACCGCCACACTCGAGGCCTGGAATACCTCCGCCGGCATCGGCTGGTGCAGTCGCCAGGTGATCGCCATCGGCTTCTCGCCCTCATGCGAGACGTAGTCGGCCGGGCCCAGAAACACATACGGCGCGGCACCGAGTGCATTGGTTTTGGCGGCGCGCACGAACAGCAGGATGTGCGAGCCGTTTTCGCGGTGGTGGATGTAGCGCTGCCCGGTTGGCGAGTTCTCCGAAGTGGTAGATTGCGACTCCCAGTGGAACAGCCGGTCGCTGAGCGCGAAGTCGCGGTACATGGTGGTCGGTGAGTAGTCGGTCTCGGATTTCTTCAGCGTGATCAGGAATGCGTCGGTGTTGAGGTCGGGGCGCCACACGACTCCTTCGCGCATGGTGCTCGGAGTGCGGTTCTGGGCGGCGTAGTCCAGCGCAGCGAGGATCTCTTCACGCGAGTAGGTGGCGTGCACCTGCAGTGGGACCGCCGCCAAGGACGGGACGAAGCGGCCCAAATCGTAGGTGCTGCGGCGGGCGGCGTCGAAGGCGATATCGATCACCTGGCGCATCTCGTCGGTCACGGGCTCGCCCCCCAAGGCGTCGAGTCCAGCTGCAACATCGGGGAATCCGCCGCCGTTGGGGAACAGCGAATAGAACAGCATCGCGGCCAGCCGATGTTCGGCCGGGCTGGCCAGGTCGACGCGCCCGTCGAGGATGGCCCGGTACGTCTGCCAGCGCAGCCGGTCGTCGACGTGGGCCAGGGCGCGGACGCGTTTGACCAGATCGGTTTCGCGGGGGCCGGGAGCAGCGGCCTGTTTGCCGGTCTCGCGACACAGTGTGGTCCAGGACCGGTTGTTCTTCAGGATGTCGGCAAGCTCGCGGCCGTAAGCGCCAAGGTAACCGGCCAGCCGGTCACCGGGGTGGGCTCGCACTTCGGAGACCAGTGCCGCCCAGCGGGGCGCCACTTGCTGTTTGATGTTGTCGAGCACCAGTTTCTGCGCGACGCGGTCGAGCACGATCTGACTGCCCGACGGCAGGAACGGAAAGCCCTGCTCCACTTGGCGCTGCAGTGCTTTGCCGCCGGTTCCGGTCAGCGCCCGGAAGCGTTGGTCGAAGCGGAACTCGCGGCGCTGATGGCCGACGAAGTCCAGTGCCGTCAGCACGGTCTTGCCATGGGTGAGTCGCAGCCCGCGTCCAAGCTGCTGCAGAAAGACGGTGGCACTTTCAGTGGGCCGCAAGAACAGCACGGTGTCGACCTCGGGAATATCCAGGCCCTCATTGAACAGGTCGACGGCAAAAATGATGTTGATGCCGCGGTTGCGCAGCGCCGCAAGGGCGGAGCGACGCTCGTCGGCGGGCGTCTCGGCTGAGACCGCCAGCGCAGGAATGCCCGCGTCGTTGAAGCTGTCGGCCATGTAGCGGGCGTGGTCGACGCTGACGCAGAATCCCAACGCGCGCATGGCCGCAACGTCACCGACTTTGTCGCGCAGTTGTTTGAGCACGATGCGGGTGCGGGCGTCGTTTCCGGTGTAGATCCCGCTGAGGGCAGCCAGGTCGTACCCGCCACGCTTCCACTGCACCGCTTCGAGGTCGGTGTCGTCGTGGATGCCGAAATAGTGGAACGGACACAGCAGGTTTTGTTCCAGGGCTTCCCAGAGCCGTAGTTCGGCGGCGATGCGGCCCTCGAAGAACGCCCGCACGTCGATACCGTCGGCGCGTTCGGGGGTGGCGGTGAGCCCAAGCAACTCAATCGGTTGTACATGGCCGAGCAGTCGACGATAGGAGGCGGCTTCGGCGTGGTGGAACTCGTCGACTACGACGACGTCGAAGTGGTCGGGGGCGATGTCGGCCCGCCGGTTCGCCGACAGCGATTGGATGCTGGCGAACACGTGTCGCCACTTGGTCGGCTGTTGGCCGTCGACGAGCAGTTCACCGAAGGTGGCGTCGGTGAGGGCCTCCCGGTACATGCGTTGGGCTTGGCCGAGGATCTCCTTGCGGTGCGCGACAAACAACAAGGTGAGGTCGCGGCCGTGGACCTCGCGGGCCAGCCGGCGGTAGTCCAGGGCGGCCATCACGGTCTTGCCGGTGCCGGTGGCGGCGACGATCAGGTTGCGGTGCCGATCGTGCAAGGTGCGTTCGGCGTCGAGTTGTTCCAGCATCTCGGCTTGAAACGGTTTGGGGCGTACTTCCAGACCGGACAAAGTGACGGCCAGTGAGTCACGTTTGCGCTGCCCGGATGCGTTCTGCAGGGCTTGGCGGAGCCGTTCACCGTCCTGGTCGGGACGGTACGGCTCGAAATCACGGTTTTCCCAGTAGGAATCGAACGTCGCCCGGAATTTCTCCAGCAGGTGTGGCGTGCCGATCGCCGACAGCCGCACGTTCCATTCCAAGCCGTCGACCAGGGCGGCGTGCGACAGGTTGCTGGAGCCGACGTAGGCGGTGTGATAGCCGGTGTTGCGGCGCAGCAGCCACGCCTTGGCGTGCAGGCGGGTGATGGTGGTGTCGTAGTTGACCCGCACCTCGGCGCCGAACTCGTTCACCAGGGCATCCAGCGCACGAGCGTCGGTGGCGCCGAGGTAGGTGGTGGTGATGACCCGCAACGGAATGTCGCGTTCACGCAGCTCGGTGAGTTCCTTTTCGAACAGCCGCAGGCCCTGCCATTTGACGAACGCGCACAGCAGATCCACCCGATCCGCGCTGGCCAGCTCGGCGCGCAATTCGGCCGCCAAGGTCGGCTCACCACGGCCATTGGTCATCAGCGCGGCATCCGAGAACGGGGTGGCCGGGCGAGGGAGTCTGTTGTCGGCCAGGGCCTTAGCGCGACGCACCTCGTCGAGGCGGGTGATCTTGCCAGGGTCGTCCGTGCGCAGGGCGGCGCCGTCGGTGACGGTATCCGGTAGCAGCTCCAGGATGCGATGGGTCAAGTCGACGCGGTCTTCGACGGTGCGGGCCGAGCGCAACGACCGCTCGATGATCGGCGCCAAGTAGCGGGTGATCGTCAGCGCCTGCTCGGCGTCATCGACCGTAGCGAAGTCGGGGCGCAGGTCGGCGTGACGGGCCAGCTGGGCGTGCAGGTGCTCGGTGAGTAGGGATTCGTAGACGCCGGGGTCCATGGCCGGCAGGGTAGCCGATGGGGCAGACATCCATCGGTGGGACGCTACGGCTCAATGCCGATCTCCTCATCCAGTTTCCGCAGCTCATCGAACGCGCGCCGCTGTTCGTCGTGACGGTCCCTCCGGAAGGCCAGCACATCGGTGGCCGACAGCCGGGTATGCGAGCCGACCTTGTGAGCCGGCAGCTTCTGCTCGGCGACCAATTTCATCAGAGTCGGCCTGGAGATGCCGAGCATCTTGGCAGCTGTGGTGGTGGTCAACTCCCGTGGCAACGGTTGGATGGTGATCGTGGAGCCGCGACTCAGCCCGCCAAGGATGTCGCGCATGAGTCCGGCAAGCGCTGTCGGCATCGGCATCAACTGCCCGCCGGCGGGTCCGACCGCAAACTCGATCTCGGTGGCGGCCGATCCCGCTTTGGCAACCGAACTGCACACGGTGCGCGCTTCGGCGATCTCCGCCTCGTCGATGGTCAGGCTCGTCCGGCAGGCCTGCTCCTGTGCAACGCCCATCTTCTCCCCGCCTCCGACTGCATGCTCCCGCCAGAATAGACAGTTTCACTTATAAGTGCAATGCATCGAAGTGTCGCTGGCCGCGGCCGCCGCCGATGATCTGAACATGGTGCGCCGGATTCGGGCGGCATTCGAGCCGGGGCCCTCGAGACCCAGCTGATCGAGTTGACCGCCGGGCTGCTGGCCGCCCGCGGTGCAGTTTCGGTCGGCCAACTCGCCACCGAGGTGCATCCACTGCTCGGTCACCGCTGGCGGATAGGTGGGAACCCGCTGACCATCGACGACGTGCGCAGGCAGATCTATTCGCAGTGCGCAATTATGTCCGGGCTGGATCTGATCGATACCAGTGATTGGAGGGTCTGGGCCGTCGGCCCGTCCGCCCGGTCGCTGCTGCCGGGCATCGATGTGTTGGCGGAGTTTTTCGCCAACCAGTGAGGCCGCCGGTGCGTTGGCTGTGAACGGCAGGGCCTTTCATCGCGCACCGTCACCGATGGATCCGTGGTATCGAGCTGGTCGATCCAATGGTTTTGTCGATCCTGGACGCCATAGTCATCACCTCGCAGGTAGTCGTAGTTCTTCGGTTGCAGCGCGTTAACACCCGTCCAGCGCGCCGCCCAGCCCGGCACCGAGGCTGGAGGGATCAGCTCTCGCTCCAGCCCTCAGCGAGTTTCTCCCGAATCAGCCGATCGAACTCCGCCAGTGCGCCGCTGCCGACGCGGCGTTTACCCAGCGCCTTGCGGTATTGCTCAGCGAAGCCCTCCCAAGCGTCCGGGACCGTCAGCATGCCGGCCAGCACAACCGCGAGCGTGGTCTCCTTCGCGGCGATCGGTCCGTCACCGTAGCGAGTCCAGCCGTGTGTGGACTCCCAGCGAATCAGTTGCGGCGCAGCGGTTTCAGCGAACCGCTGGAATCCGTGCCGCCGCCACGTCGCGGTCCACAACGCGGCGGCGGCATCGGAGACGACGAAGCCGGCCGCCGACACCGGATCCTCGCTGCGGAAGTAGTAGGTATCGCGGGCGTCGACAATCAGATCGATCAGCCGCGTCAAGGCCGTGATCGCCGGTGTGGGCTCGCCGGCGTGCAGGGCCTCCACGGCGGCAGTGGCCAGCTGCTTGAAGGTGAACCGCCAGCGGGTGCGCTCCTTCGGCGACACCCGGCGATCCCGCCCCAGATACGCCCCCGAGCGAGCGAGTTCCACGAACTGGACCACCTCGTCGTGCACCGTCTGCGGGTCGAGCGGCTCCGACTTGGCAGCCGGGCGGATGTCGCCGGCCAGTTCAGTTTCGATGCGCCGCCGCACGTCCGCGGTGCCGCGCCAGTACAGGTTCCACAGCGCCTTGCGCAGCGCCGCGTCGTCATGCCCAGACATGGCTGAAAAGAACTGTTCACGGTTCATCCGGTTGACGGCCACATCAACACTATTTCAGGAGGTCGCGCCCCGTGGGGTGGTGTAAGTAGGGCCAGCGTTTCCGCGTGAGGCTCTGTGGTTTTCACTATGCCGTGAGAGCCGCTGTGGGGGCAACGCTTTCGGTGGGTTTGTTGCCGGGGCCGTTGGTTTTGAGCAGGGCCAGGGTGGCTTCGGATAGGTACCGCTTGTCGGCGACTTGCCATTCGTCGTGGGCTTCGACGAGCACCGAGCCGGCCAGCCGCAGCAGTGCGGCCGGATTCGGGAAGACCCCGACGACGTCGGTTCGGCGCTTGATCTCGCGGTTGAGACGCTCCAACGGGTTGGTCGACCAGATCTTTTT